>CAWICP010000022.1:7500-269636 GCA_963834645.1 uncultured Acidobacteriota bacterium | reverse complement strand
TGATCTCGTAGCACAACTGGGGGCTGGTGTCCTCGGTCCCGGTCAGGAGAAACGCCACCTTGCCTGCATCGGAGGCATCGATCGCGTAGTAATTCTCGACTCCCGACACGGGCTTGATGCTCATGCAGAGCCGGTTGAACAACCACAGCCAGCTTCCCTTCGCGTAGTACGGGTCATCGCGTTCAAGGGCCGTCTTGAGCCACGCGTACTCCCGCCAGTTCCGCATCAAGCGCGGGTTCTGGTTCTGGATAGAGATGATGCGCGGGCCATCTCCCTGTTCCCATGGGAACTGCTGTCGAATCTCCGGCATGGTCCAGCCCGAATGCCGTTCCCACGGGTAGGGCTTGTCCGCATGGTCGTCATTCCAGCACTTCAGCATCGTGATGACCGACACGAACCGCAGTTGGCCTCTGCGTGCCCTCGAGATGGCCTCTCCGATGACGTGCACCGGCCCGGCGGCGACGATGAACAGCGGATCTTCCGCCGAGGAACGGTTGATCTCGTCCTTCAGCGCCTCATACGCGATCTCCGGATCGTCGACCGCCGCGACGAAGCGGGTGCGGCCGAACCCGAACATCCGGCCGCCCGTCAACGCGCTCTCCCTCATCTGCTCGTAGGGCGTCACGCCGTTGACGCCAGGATGCTCGTGGTTGCTCCCCCAGACGTGGTCGGCGTAGATATAGAGGGGAACGTTGTCCTGCAGCCCGCGGGCCGCGAGCAGGGCGAGCGACAACGGCGTCGCGGCCCAGTCGTCGTGATCGTGCTCATTGCCGTCGGCGCTGACGACGATCCTCCCCTTGCCCTGCCACAGCGGGGTCTGTGCCCATGAACCGGCCGGCAGGACGAGCGCGATCACGACAACCCGACAGAGGGTGTCCAGCGAGAAGACACGCAGAGACATGTGCCGTACCTCCCGAATCAGGGCCGCGAACGGACAGCGAAGCCCCGGAGCGCGACGGTCCAGCATACGCCGTGTCGGAAGGATGATTGCTGGGACTGGAGTGAGCCGACAGCGAGCGGCCTGACGCCGGTCCTCGACGTCGGCCCGATACGCATGTTCGTCGATGCGCAGCCTGGAGGGGTATGATCCGGCGCGCGTGGCCGCCAGGACCACGCCTTCCCGCTGGAGTCCGCCATGCGCGCTCGTCTGTCGCTGCCCGCCTTCGTCCTTCGATGCACAAATACGGCGACGTATTTGTGCCCTCGGACGAAGTGCTGAGCGAGCGCCCCGGCCACGAACGCCTGAACAGCATCGTGGCCGCAGTTACGAGTCGAAGTGCTTCGGCGTCGCGGCTCTGTGTGTCCTCCTCGCGGCCACGGCAACCGCCCAACCGGTGACGGTGCGCGAGGTCGACGAGGTCATTCCGACCTACGAAGCCGGGCCGCCCGACCCGAACCCGATGTTCTACTTCGGGCGCGCGTCGCAGGGCGCCGAAGGCCGGACGTATCCGTACCCGCTCTACGACAACCTCACCAACCGGAAGGTGAACAAGACCTACCGGCTCGTCTACCTCGAGAACGAGTACCTGAAGGTCGGCATCGCGCCGGAGATCGGCGGGCGGATCTTCTCGGGCGTCGACAAGACCAACGGCTACAACTTCTTCTACCGGCAGCACGTGATCAAGCCGGCGCTCATCGGCCTCGTCGGCGCGTGGATCTCCGGCGGCGTCGAGTGGAACATCCCGCATCACCACCGCGCGTCGACGTTCCTCCCGGTGCAGTACCGCGTCGAGCACGGCGCCGACGGCAGCCGGACGGTGTGGGTCGGCGAGCTGGAGCTGCGCCACCGCATGCGCTGGGCGGTGGGCTACACGCTGCGGCCCGGCGTGTCGTACCTCGAGGTGGCCGTGCGCATCCTCAACCGGACGCCCCTCGTGCAGTCGATGCTGGCGTTCGCCAACGTGGCGGTCAACGCGAACGACGACTACCAGATCATCTTCCCGCCGAGCACGGAGTACGTCACCCATCACCACAAGCGCGAGTTCACGACATGGCCCCTGGCGACGACGCCCTACGGCGGGGTTGACTGGAAGGGCCAGGACGTCAGCTGGTACAAGAACCACATCGAAGCGAACTCGATGTTCGCCTGGAACTACTGGGACGACTTCTTCGCCGGGTACGACCACGGCGCCCGGGCGGGCACGATGAGCATCGCGGACCATCACGTGGTGCCGGGCAAGAAGTTCTGGACGTGGGGCAACGGCCCGCGCGGCCGCATGTGGGACCGCATCCTCACCGACGAGGACGGGCCGTACATCGAGCTGATGGTCGGCGCGTACTCGGACAACCAGCCCGACTACTCGTGGCTGCAGCCCTACGACTCGCGCGTCGTGACGATCTACTGGTATCCCTTCCGCGACATCGGCGGCGTGAAGCAGGCGAACCTCCAGGCTGCCGCGAACCTCGACGTCACAGCCGACGGCGCCCGGGCGCGTGTCGGCTTCTGCACGACCGCACCGCACGCGAACGCCACGGCCACGCTGACCGTGAAGGGCCAGGCGCTGCTCAGCGAGCGCATCGCCATCGGGCCCGGGGCGCCGTTTGTCAGGGACGTCGCCCTGCCGCCGGGCACCGACCCGCGCGATGTCCGCGTCGCGCTCGCCGAGGACGGCCGCGAGCTGGTGGCGTACGCCCCGCAGCCGAAGCGCGGCGACCCGATGCCTGCCCCGGTGGACCCGCCGCCGGCGCCCTCGGCGTTCGGGACGGTCGAGGAGTTGCTGCTGGCCGGCCAGCGCGCCGACCAGTTTCACAGCCCGACGCTCGAGCCCGACCCGTTCTGGCAGGAGGCGCTGCGGCGCGACCCCGGCGACGCGCGGGTGAATACCGCCTTCGGCGTCGTGAAGCTGAAGCGCATGCAGTTCGCGGAGGCCGAGGCGCACCTGCGCGCCGCGATCGCGCGGCTCGAGTTCCCGCACACGTCGCCGAAGGACGGCGAGCCGTACTACTACCTCGGCCTGGCGCTGAAGGCCCAGGGCCGCGAGGGCGAAGCCTACGACGCCTTCTACAAGGCCACGTGGAACGGCGAGTGGAAAGCGCCGGCGTACTTCGAACTCGCGCAGATCGCCTCGCGGCGCGGCGACTTCGCGTCGGCCCGCGATCACCTCGAACGCTCGCTCGCGCACAACGGGCTGAACCCGCGCGCCCGCAATCTGCTGACCGCGGTCGCCCGGCGATCCGGAGCGCCAGCCCCCGTGTTCGCCACCGCACCGGCGGCGGTTCCCGATCCGCTCGACGTGACGGCGCTTGCTGAGCGGGCGTACGCGGGCGACAACACCGCGGCCGCGCAACTCGACGCGACGCTGCGCGACCATCCGCACGCAGGCCTCGAGGCGGCGGTCGACTACGCCGCGGCCGGGCTGACCCAGGAAGCGGCCGCGGTGCTGGACCGGCTCGCGGCGGTCGCGCGCGACCCGGCGGCCGTCGATCCGCTGGTGCACTACTACCGGGCCGACATCGCGGCGCGCGCGGGCGATTCCGGCCAGGCGGCGGCGTCACGCGCGGCGGCGCGCCGCGTGTCGCTCGACTACGCGTTCCCCTTCCAGGCCGAAGCCATCCCCGTGCTGGAGCGGGCGATGGCGGCCGACGCCCGGGACGCGCGCGCCCCGTATCTGCTGGGCACGCTGCTGTTCGACCACCAGCCTGAACGGGCCGCCGCGCTGTGGGAGCAGGCCGTGCAGATCGACCCGGGCCTCACCGTCGCGCTGCGCAACCTCGCGCTCGCGCACGCGCGGCGCGGTACGCGGGCGGACGTCGAGCGGGCCATCGCCCTGTTGGAGCGTGCGGTGCAGACGGGCCGAGCGACGCCGGTGAACGTCTTCGAGCTGGATCAGCTGTACGAATCCTCGGGCGCGCCGGTGGAGAAGCGGCTGGACATGATCAAGGCTCACCGGCCGGCGGTCGTGGCGCGCGACGATGCCACGGTGAGCTACGCCGGCCTGCTGACGTCGGCGGGCAGGCCCGACGAGGCGTTGGCGCTGCTCGCCAATCGCGTGTTCAACATCTGGGAGGGAGGCGCGCGCTTCAGCGCAGGCGACGCGTGGACCAACGCGCAGCTGGCGCGCGGCCGCCAGCTCCTCGCGGGCCGCCGCTACCGCGAGGCGCTCGCCGCGTTCCAGCAGGCGCTCGACTTCCCGGAGTCGCTGCGGGCCGAGCGCCGCGAGGGCACGGGCGGGCGCACGGCGGAGGTCCGCTACTGGACTGGCGAGGCGCAGCAGGCGCTCGGCCACCGCGCTGCCGCGCAGGAAGCGTGGCAGGCGGCGGCCTCGGCCGCGCTGCCCCAGTCGCGGCGGGGCGGCAACGACGCGTCGGTGGATCGCTCGGTGCAGCAGTACTACCAGGCGCTGGCGCTGCGGCGGGTTGGCGAGGCGCCGCGTGCCGAGGCGGCGCTCGGCGACGTCCTCGAGCGCGGCACCGCCGCCCTCCGCGACGCCCCGAAAGAGATCGACTTCTTCTCGTCGTTCGGCGAGCAGCGCCCGGATCGCCGGCGCGTGGCAGACGCGCACTACGTCGTGGGCCTTGGCCGCCTCGGCCTGAACGACGAGGCCGCCGCCCGCGCGGCGTTCGAATCGGCGCTCGCCGCGAGCCCGGATCACCTGGGCGCGCGCCAGGAGCTCGACGCCATCGGCCGGCCGAAGCGGTAAACGGGGCGCGGCGCCGCTACCCGTTGAGGGTCCAGCCCGGCCGGTACGTCCGGCGCAGCAGGGCGTTGGCCTCGGGCACGTTCGTCACGCGGCCGGAGGCGCCGTCGTACTCGATCTTCTGTGCCGACGCGGTACGCCACGAGCGCCAGCAGCATCTGCTCGATCATGGTGCCGCTGTAGTCGAAGTCGCAGGAGGTCTGGAGCGTGCCCTTGCACGCGTTGATCCACTCCTTCTGGAAATGCCCCAGCGGCGGGATGATCTGGTCCGCCGCGCGCGGCTTGTAGTACGTGAAGTCGGCCTTGTCGCCGAACGGCACCAGCAGGCGGGTCTCGAAGTCGGCGATGAGGTACCCGAGGCTGCCCTTGAACATCGCGCCGTGGTCGATCTTGGTCAGGTCGATGTACGCGCGCGGCGGGCGCGGCATCGCGCCGCCCTGATACCACGAGACGCCGATGGCCGGCCGCCACGCGTTGGCCGGGTGCTCGAAGGTGGCCGTCATCTCGACGGGGGAGACCTCGGGGTTGAACGGCTCGCCCGTCGCGTCCACCGACGTGGGCAGCCCGGCGTCGATCGCGTTCCAGGCGAGGTCCATCGTGTGGCTGCCCATGTCGGTGAGCTGCCCCGCGCCGAAGTCCCAGTACATGTTCCACTGCAGGCAGTTCAGGCCGGACTGCCCGGAGAAGTAGTCGGGGTTGTACGGGTGGAAGGGCGACGGCCCGATCCACAGGTCGTAGTGCAGCGTCTTCGGCGGCTCGCCCTGGGCCGGCGGGTAGCCTGCGCGGCGGAGCTGGCGGTTGCCCCAGCAGTACACGTGCGACAGCTCCCCGATCGCCCCGTCGCGCACCAGTTCGCGCACGCGGTTGAAGTTCTCGAAGGCGTGGCGCTGCGTGCCGCACTGCGTCGCCAGCTTGTGCTTGTTCTTGAGGTAGGTCGCCCGCACCAGGCGCACCTCCTCGACGCTGATTGCCCAGCGGCTTCTCGCAGAAGACGTGCAGCCCGCGGTTCATGGCCCACTTGGCGACGAACGCGTGGGTGTGATCGGCCGTGCAGCAGACCACCGCGTCGAGGCCCTTCTGGTCGAGGCACTTGCGCCAGTCGACGTACGTGCTGCGCCTTGGGGAACCGCTTGCGCCGCGAAGGCCAGGTGCGTTTCGTCCACGTCGCAGAGCGCGACCACGTTCTCCTTCGCCAGGGCGTCGAAGTGCGCTTCGCCCCGGCCCCAGGTGCCGATGAGCGCGACGTTCAGCTTGTTGCTCGGGGCGTCCTGGCCCGACAGGACGCCGCTCGGCAGGATGACCAGTCCGGCGGCGCCGGTCGCCGCGGTGGTCAGGAATCGGCGCCTGGAGACCGACGCGGGCGGCAGGGGCAGCGTCGGCGAATCACTGGTCTTCATGCTTCGCTCCCGAGGGGGACAGGCAACAACACGCACTCCGGACGCTCCGCCATTGACGGAAGGCCCGATCGAAGGTTCGGGAGTATATAGCCAGTATCGCCGTTCGTAATCAAGTGGAGCCTGAGCGCGCCCGCGCCCGCTCGCCGGCATCGCCCCATGCCCGTGCGCTGCCGCATCACAACGCCGTTCGTCTTTGACTTCGCCCTCGCGCTGGTGTAAAAACAGCAGCGTCAGGCCACCCCCTCGCCCGAATAGAACCGACGCGGCGTCGCGCGTTCAACGAGCAGTCCCGCCCCTGCGCTGCGGCGTGCTGAACATCCGGTCGGCCACGCCGGCCGGCACTCTCGAGGGAGGATCCCATGCTGTCTGCCCGACCTTGGCGCGTACTTGCCTGCTGCCTGCTCGCGCTCGCCCTGCTGCCGCCGTTCGCCGCGCGCCCAGACGGGCGCGGCCTCGATCACGGGCCTCGTCACCGACCAGACGGGCGGCGCCCTGCCCGGCGTCACGGTGACCGCCGTCAACCAGGGCACGAGCGTGCCCTACGTGGCGATCACCAACGGCGTCGGCAACTACACCATCACCTCCGTCCCGGTCGGCACCTACATCGTCACGGCCGAGCTCGCCGGGTTCCGCACGGTCGACGACCCAGCCGATGGCGGTGGAGGCGAAGCAGGTCGCGCGCCTGGACTTCAAGATGACGGTAGGACAGGTGCAGGAGACGGTGCAGGTGGAGGGCGTCTCGCCCATCCTGCAGACCGAGACGACGACGGTGGGCGAGGTGATCTCGGGCAGCACGGTGCAAACGCTGCCGCTCAACGGCCGCAACACGGCGCAATTGACGCTGCTGCTGCCGGGCACGATGACCTACAACCCGCGCGGCTTCACGAACATCGGCGCCATCAACTCGAACCGGCCGTTCGTCAACGGCAACCGCGAGCAGACGAACAACTTCACGGTGGACGGCTTCGACGTCAACGAGACGATCGACAACCGCATCGCCTACCAGCCGAACCCGGACGCGATCGCGGAGATCAGCGTCGAGACGAACAACTACTCGGCCGACACGGGCAACGTCGGCGGCGCCGTGGTCGTCGAGCGTCATCAAGTCGGGCACGAACCGGTTCCGCGGCAGCGTGTTCGAGTTCTACCGGAACAGCGACTTCGACGCGAACTCGTGGGAGAACAACCGGTCCGGCGCGCCGAAGCCCGAGCGGAAGCAGCACATCTACGGGGCCACGCTGGGCGGCCCGATCGTCCAGCAGCGCCTGTTCTTCTTCGGCGACTTCCAGCGCTCGCAGCAGGACGCGCCGGGATCCGGCACGATGTCGGTGGCGCCGGAGGCGTGGCGCAGGGGCGACCTGTCGAGCGTGTCGGTGACGATCAAGGACCCGCGGACGGGCCTGCCGTTCCCAGGCAACCAGATCCCGGCGGATCCGGATCAGCGCCGTGGCGAAGGCCATCCTGGGCAACACGGCCAACTACCCGCTGCCGAACCGCGACGTGCCCGGCGGCATCTCGGGCAACTACGTCGGGCCGTCGATCTTCAAGATCCGCGCGAACCAGGGCGACGCCCGCGTCGACTGGAACCTCTCGAACAACGACAAGCTCTTCGTCCGCTACTCGGCGGCGACGTACCAGGACTCGCGCGCCCAGAACCCGTACCCGCTGGTGCTGACGACGCTCAACGACCAGCCGTTCTGGAACATCGGCGGCGCGTGGAACCGGATCTTCGGGCCCACCATGGTCAACGAGCTGCTCGTCGGGTTCAGCCACACGACGGTCATCTCGCAGACGGACGACTGGGCCGGCATCGGCAACGCGAACGCCGACGTACGGCATCGCCGGCGGCCAGCCCATCCCGGGCCTCTCGAGCATCGGGTGGGGCAGCGGCCTCTCGGCGCCCGGCGCCATCGCGCCGGATTCGGACACGCTGGCGAAGACGTTCCAGATCAACGAGAAGCTCACGTGGATGAAGGGCCGCCACGGCCTGAAGTTCGGCGGACAGTGGCTGCACTACGACCAGCGGCGCTTCTACGCGGGCAACAACGGCCTGCTGGGCTTCATCAACTACAACGGCGCGTTCACGGGCTATGCCTTCTCCGACTTCCTGCTCGACCTGTCGTCGAGCAAGGGCCGGGGCGGCGGCGACCCGACGAAGCCGTGGACCCACCTGCAGGACCGCATCGGCCTCTTCGCGCAGGACGACGTCAAGGTGACCGACAGCCTGACGCTGAACCTCGGTCTGCGCTGGGCGTACACCTCGCCGCTCGTGGAGAAGGACAACAAGCAGTCGAACTTCGACCTCGCCACCGGCCAGCAGATCTTTGCGAAGGACGGCAGCATCCAGGATCGCGCGCTCTACAAGCCGTACCTACAACGGCTGGGAGCCGCGGCTGGGCGCCGCGTGGAAGTTCGCGGACCAGTGGGTCGCCCGCGGCGGGTACGGGATCTCGCAGTTCATGGAGGGGACGGGCGCCAACCTGCGCCTGCCGATGAACCCGCCCTTCATGTACGAGTCGGCCGTGAGCTACGACATCACGACCGGCGCCGGCAGCGCGGCGAGCGGGTTCGCCGACCTCGTGCCGGGCACGAAGCCGTCGGGCAACGTGCGCGCGTACGACCCGAACCTGCGGCCGCAGTTCACGCAGCAGTGGAACGTGTTCGTCGAGCGGCAGCTGACGGCGTCGATGTCCGCGCAGATCGGCTACGTCGGCCACAAGGCGGACCACCTGGTCGTGCCCGATGGAAGGCAACCAGGCGCTCGCCGGGCGTCGGCGATCCGGCCACGTGGGCGCCGAAGGCGACGCGCCGGCCGCTGTACGCCGCGCAGCCGCTCGTCACGACCATCGCGACGACGGCCGCGCGGGGCGGCAGCCGCTACAACTCGATGCAGGCGAGCGTGCGCCAGCGCATGCTGCACGGCCTGGAGTTCCTGGTGTCGTACACGCTCGCGAAGGGGCGCACGAACAACCGTGGCTTCTACGGCGTGTTCGGCGGCACGGGCCCGCAGGGCGTGACGGGCGCCACCGAAGGCGCGTACTGGCAGAACACCTACGATCCGGAGGCGGACTGGGGCCCGGCCTTCCACGACGTGCGGCACAACGTCATCGTGTCGGGCGGCCTGGGAGCTGCCGTTCGGCAGGGGCCGTGCGATCGGCGAGAACTGGAACGCCGTCGTCGACGCCATCCTCGGGGGCTGGCGCCTCGGCGGGATCTTCCAGGCGCGATCCGGCCTGCCGGTCACGGTGATCGACGGCGCGCGCGCGATCGCTCCAGGGCGAGCGCGGCAGCGAGCGGCCGAACTGCGTGGGCGACTGGAAGCCAAGCGATCAGTCGCTGACGAAGTGGCTCGACATCAACGCGTTCTCGATGGCGCCGCTCGGCACGTTCGGCAACTGCTCGGTCGGCGTGGCGCGCGCCCCAAGCTACACCAACGTCGACGCGGTGCTGTCGAAGCGCTTCAACACCGGGGGCCCGACGTTCGCGGAGATCCGGGTCGAGGCATTCAACGTGCTTCAACCACCCGAGCTTCGGGCCGCCGGCGCGCGACATCTCGGTACCGAACACGTTCGGGACGATCACGAGCACGATCAGTTCGCCGCGCGTGATCGAGCTGGGCTTCAAGTTCTCGTTCTGAGGGTGGGCGTCCTCTGACGGCGGCTGGTGCACGGCCGCGGGCTCGCGCCTGCGGCCGCACGCCGGAGTCGCCAACGATCGAAGGACTCAGCTAGGGCGTCAACTCGACCAGGAACATCTGCCTCGTGCCGTCGGGGGCGATGCCAGGCACGACAATGGCGCCGCTCGTCCGGTTCCAGGCGGGGGCCGGGTCGAGTCGCAGGGGACCACTGTTCCACGTCGCAAGGAACACGGGCGGGGACATAATCACCCGGCCCGTCCGCATGTCGAGGAACGTATAGTAGTCGTACTCGCCTTCGCGACGGCCGTTCACGAACCAGCTGCCATCGGGGCTCGGCGAGATGTCCCCCTCGGGCTCCTCGAACACACCCTGCCCGCCGAGCGATCGCACCACCACACGGCGCGCCGTGTCGCACACCGCCTGACGGCCGTCGCGCGAGCCGATGATCTCCGGGCCCCATCCCCAGTCCGGGTGCCCGCCGATGAAGACCTCGTGGCGCGTTAACGCCGAGCCGTCCGGGCGCACGGTGAAGACCGCGTTGACGCGCGGGCCGTTGACCTGCTGCTCGAAGTTTGCGCGGCAGAAGACGTAGATCAGGTCGTTGTTGCGGTTGCTTCAGAGTGTGGTTGATGAAGAAGAACTGCGTCTCCGGATGCTCGGGGTTCCAGCCGAGCGGTCCGGCGAACTGGCTTGGAGGGGCACGCACCGTCGGTGGCGTCGGCATCGCTGTTTCAACGCGCCCTCGAACCGTAGGGGATACACCGCTTTTCCGCAGCGGACGCACCGCGGCTGGCAGGCACTGTTCAGCTACAGGCTGCGCGCACGCTCCATGTCCTTGTGCTCGAAGGCCGAGGCCATGCGCTCGATGTGCGGGCGGGTGATGCCCTGCCGCGCAGCCTCGGCGCGCCAACCGGAGGCGGAAGCCGCAACCTCTTTCGCAATCGTGCGGGCTCGCTCGTCGGTGACCTCGAAATACCCCGCTACCTCGAACACAAGGTCGAGCGACGCGGCGGTGTCGTCTTCGGTGATGGCCGTTGTCAGGACGCGCGGCGTGATGTCGGTGGGAACGGGGTTGAGATCGTAGGCGGGAGAGAGGCGCCAGCCGTTCGGTCCCTCGTAGAGAAACGCGTGGTTGCGCAGGTGGTCGTCGGTGTTCGAGATGAGGACGCTGAACACGATGCGCCGCCACAGCGCTTGCATATCCTCGCGCGCGGCGGCGCCGTGCTGGCGGAGCGCGTCCACGATTTCGAGGTAGCTGCGCGTCTCGTTGTCTCTCGCACCCAACATGCTCATGGCGGAGAGAAACGGGATGCGACGGGCGCCGTTGCGGTCGAAGCGTGTGACGATGAGCACGGGTCTTCCGGCCACGTCCTCGAGGGTGGCGGCCGGAACCGCGATGCCTGCTTTCGCGGCGAGCGTGAGGGCGACGGACTCCCAGCGCACGATGTCGATGTCGTCGTCTTTCCGCGGGAACTTCGCGATGGCGAGACTCCCGTCTGAGACGCACGGAGGCCTTCGGGCGGGCGCCGCCGAGCGACGACCCCGGCGCAAACAGCAACCGCAGGTCCTCGTCGGTGTCTTGCTCGTCGACCACGCGTTCGGAGGCCGAGAGCAGGCGCGGCAGCTCGACGAGGGGAGGGATGCGCTGCGCTTCGTGTTCGCGGAGGAAAGGGCCGTCCGCTCGTTCGGCAAAGCGGAGCGCGCCTTGGCGGGCCTCGTCGTCGACCATCAACAGGTAGTCGATTTCCAAGAGCGTGCGGACCGCGTGTCCCTCGCGTTCCGCCTGCCTGCGGCTCATGCGCCGCATGAGCGCGCGGCCCCAGCGGTCGGGGGCGGAGTCGCCGATCGCGCCGAACATCGCAATGCCGGCCGGAGTATGGAAGGAGCCAGCGCCGAGCGTCAGCGCCGGTTCGAGGGAGAACCGGGCCGGATGCTGAAGCCACTGCGGAGCGTACTCGAAGGTGGCACTCTCCTTGTCCTTGCGCAGGCGGGCCCAGAGACGTCCGACCAGATGCGGCGTGCCGTCCAGATCGATGTAGACGAGTGCTTCCCGGTCCATCAGGCACCTGCCTCGGGTTTGCGCCGGCCGGCGCTGCGGATGCGCTGCGGCAAGTGTTCTTCTTCGAGCTGGAGGCCGACCGGGTCGCTTTTCGCGTCCGCGAGATCGGCGATCCGCTCGGCCAGGCCCAGTACGAAGAGCACGGTCGCGTAGATACCCATGGCGACCCCGGTGTCGCCCTTCTCGAGCTTGATGAGCGTGGTCCGGCTGATCGAGGCGCGGTCGGCCACGATGGCGAGCGGAATCCGTCGCCGCCGCCGCGCGTCGCGGATATCGCGCCCCAGCTTCCGCACCGCGCGCCTGACGGGGATAGGAAGGGCTATTCTGCTCTACTGGTTCTCATGTTTAAAGTCCATTTTAATGATTGTTAAAGCCATTAAGGTATATTATTATGCACTCAAAGTCAATGACGTTTAAGGCGATGACGACCTGGGCCGTGGGACTTCCAGCGGCCAACCGTGGCCCAGGGGCCGGCGGTCTCAGGGCCGAATCCTCAATTCCCAGGCCCAGGCGGGACCAGGCATGTCCATCTGCCGGGAATGCGGTGATCTGGGAAGACACGCAACGACTGAGTCGTGCGGCTGGAGAACAACTGTCTTGGCGGGAAATGGTATTGCCGGGGGCGGGGATCGAACCCGCACGACCCTTGGGGAGTCCCGGGATTTCAAGTACGAGCACGCCTTCGCGAAACGGGCCGAAAGCCTTCGTTTTCGGCCTTCTTCTTTCGTCACGGATTGGCTGGAGTTGGGTGAAGTTGGCCTTCCCTTGACCCTCCCGGGCACAACCCGGAGACCTGCGCACTACTGGTTCAGCAAGCTGGGTTCACAGTCGAGTATCTGGAGGTAGGTGAGCACCAGTCTTCAGCATTCGTCGAGGCTTCGGAGAACTCGTGTCGACGAACACGTCGGTTACGACGTTCGTGTGACCCGTGCGCGCTCCCGGGCATAGAGCCACGCCGCACCACCGAACCCGATGACCGCCTGAACGACTACAGCCGCCGTTCGAAGCGCGCTCGCGTGGGCCGCGTCGGGCGACTGGATGAACCAGCCCACTGCCAGAGCGCCGATCATCAACAACACGCCGGCGAGGCATCCCCTATTGAACGGCGCATCGGTCATCATGACCTCCTCGTGTCCAGTGTCTCCGTGTTCGTTCGCCCAACTTCCTTTAGGAGGATGGAGCCAAGAGGCCAGCTCAATTCCGCATAGAACGTCAGTGTTGCACCCGCTATCCCGCGATGAGGCGCAATATACGCCCTCCCGGCAACGGCGGCAACGGACTGTGTTGGCTGTTGACTGTGTTGGCTGTGGCTGTGTTGGCTGAGGTTCAGGCAGGTGGCTGCGCGCCGGCCTGCCGACTCGCGGGGTGTCCCGGGCGCATCCCGCACGATCTCCGGCGAACTGCCGTGCGGAACTTCGTGCGGGCCGAAGTCTCTGAACACGTCGCCATGAAGCTCAGTGGACACAAGACCGCCAGCATGTTCCGCCGGTACGACATGGTGAGCGACGGCGAGCTCATAGACGCCGTCGAGAAGCTCCAGGCTGCCAGCGCTAAGTAGTCCGTCTCGGGCCCGAGTCGTTGCTACGCTGCTCGGGCCATCTTCCTCACCAGCACGCGACTTCGTCGGGGCGGGAATGCTATCCAAGACCGCTATCAGTACTGGCGGCAAGCGCGTCGGAATCCCGCCGTTCGGCTCGTCGGCCTAGCCGCGAATCGGGACTACGCCCTCTGCGCGGTGCGCCGTCCCTCGGCTGCGGCGGGGTGTTGCGCTTCTGACACATGATTTCGCAATCGTGCTAATGCCCTCTTGACGACTTCGTCTACGGGCGTGCATTGGCGTCGATCTCCCACACCCGCTCGCCTGCGCCCATTCAGCACTGAGCCGCTGAGCGTGCGTTTGACGCATTCGTTGACAGGACACGAGCGGCCGCCCGCCGCTCTCTGGGAGGGTCATCATGCGAACGTCCTCCGCCGCCCGTCAGTTCGTCACGTGGGCACCTTTCGCCGTGCTGCTCATCGTCCTCTTGCCCGTGGCCTCCGCCGCGCAGGAGCCCGTGAAGTCGTTCGATCAACTCAACACGCGGCTCAAGCCCGGCGACACCATCTGGGTGACTGACGCACAGGGGCGCGAGATCAAGGGCCGGATCACGTCGCTCGCCCCCGATACGCTCGGACTTGACGCGCGCGGCGCAACGACGCTCCCGGCCGACCAGGTGCGGGTCGTCGAGAACCGGCGCCACGACTCGCTGAAGAACGGTACGCTCATCGGCCTCGTGGTCGGTCTCGGCGCCAGTTGGGGCGTGGTCGCCGCGATTTGCGCCAACGAGGGCTGTGAGCTGGACGCCGGGGGCGCCGTCCTTGGCTCACTCATCTATGGGGGGATTGGCGCGGGCATCGGTGCTGGCGTAGACGCTGCGATTCCGGGCCGGCGCCAGATCGTGTACCGCGCAGGAACAGCCTCTCCGAGCGCGCACCTCGCGCTTGCGCCCGTGATCACGCCGCGCACGAAGGGTGTGGCTGTAGCGTTCTCCTTCTAGATCGCCGGCTGCGCTCCGATCGCCGCCCTCGCGGTGGCCCTCGTCGTGTATGCCTGAGCCTCTACGCCGCACGACCCGCATAGCCGATGATGGCGATGTCGGGGTACCGCGTTGCCGCGAAACCTGACGCGGACGCCAACACCTGCTGCTAGGTTCAGTCTGTCAGGCCACGACTCCTACGACATTCTGTCGGAGTCGGATCTCGCGGACGCGGCGTTGAATCTGGACATAGCCACAAAACCGGCACAATCGGGCGGGACCGGGCTTCCTGAGGCAGCGGGCAATTCCCGCTAAGTGCTTGCCGGGGGCGGGGATCGAACCCGCACGACCCTTGGGGAGTCCCGGGATTTTAAGTCCCGTGCGTCTGCCAGTTTCGCCACCCCGGCCCGAGTCTGACGCCATGATAGCCGACCGGGCCAAACGCGCAGGCCAGCCTCGCGCTCGCGACGGCCTCCGTCGTCACGAGCGCGGCTCGAGCGGTGTGACGGGATCGAGCAGCAGCCACGACACGGCGCCCAGCAGGTACGCGGCCGACGACACGATGAACACGAGGCTCCAGCTCCCGGTGCTCTGGAGGATGTAGCCCGTGGCAATCGGCGCGACGAACCCTCCGAGATTGCCCATCATGTTCATCGCGCCCGAAAACGTCCCCGCGAACCGGCCGCCCACGTCCATGCACGCGCCCCACGCGCAGGGAAGGGCGAAGTCGTTGAACAGCCCGGCAAGCCCGAGAAGAACAGCCAGCGCGAGCGGGCTGCGCCCGTCGGAGGTGGCGGCGAGCAGGCACACGGCGGCCGCCACGAAGCCGAAGGCGCCGAGCGCCCTGCGCGCGCGGCCGACGCCGCCCACCCGCCTGGCGAGCGCGCCGGCACAGAAACCCGAGATGAGCGATCCGATGCCGCCGCCGAACAGCGGGAGGCCGGCCAGCACGGCCAGCATCACGGGGCCCATCGTCGCGCCGTGCGTCCGCTCGAGATACGTGGGAAACCAGGTGACGTAGAAGTACCAGACGTAGCTCAGGCACGCGTACTGAATCCACAGCAGCCAGGCCGAGCGCGATCGGGCAAAGACACGCCACGGCACCCGGCCGTGACGCGACGAGAGGTTCTCGACGCCCGTGAGCAGGCGCTTCTCGGCATCGTTGACCGACGGGTGTTCGAGCGGGTTGTCGCGAAACCAGCGGTAGAAGAAGAACGCCCACACGAACCCGAGCAGGCCGAACAGCTCGAACGCCCGCCGCCACGACGACACCAGGCCGAGCACCGCCACCACCAGCAGCGGCGTGACGGCGCCGCCCCACCGCGCGGCCAGCCAGAGCACCCCCTGCGCGCGCACGCGCTCGCCGGGCGGCAGCCACGCCGTGAACGCCTTGGCAATGTTCGGAAAGCAGCCGGCCTCGCCCGCGCCGAACAGGAAGCGGACGACGACCATCGAGCTGATGGAGTTGGCCCGCGCGGTGGCGGCCGTGAAGAACGACCACCACATGACGACGCGCAGGAGCACCGATCGCGGTCCGAACCTGTCGCCGAGCCATCCGGCAGGAATCTCGAACAGCGCGTAGGCCAGCGTGAACGCACCGAACACGTACCCGGCCTGCACGTCCGAGAAGTGGAGGTCGCGCTGGATGAAGGGCATCGCCTTCGAGATGCTCACGCGGTCGATGTACTGGATGATGGCCAGCGTGACGGCGAAGACGACGACCCAGTAGCGGGCCCGCGTCGGGCGTTGATGATCGGCGTCCAAGATGGCACACGATACTACGGCGAACGCCGGCGGCGCGTTTCTGTAGTAGCCTGCGCGTGATGTACCTGACGAAGCACCCCGATCCGGCGGGCGCGAGGTGGGCGCTCGACGGCCGGTTCCTGCCGCCGGGGTTCAGCCTGGCCGACCTGCTGCGGACGCCCCGGGCAGACGCCGCCGCGTACCTTCGCGGACTGCCGCCGGGAGAAACGGCTGGCGACGCGCTTCTGCCGCCCGTCGAAGCGGACCAGGAAGTGTGGGCGGCCGGCGTCACCTACCTGAGAAGCCGCGAGGCGCGCGAGGCCGAGTCGTCGGTCAGGGACGTCTACTCGAGGGTGTACGAGGCGGATCGCCCGGAGCTGTTCTTCAAGGCAGCCGGGTGGCGGGTGGTCGGCCATCGCATGCCGATCCGCGTGCGGGATGACAGCGGCTGGAACGTGCCCGAGCCGGAGTTGACGCTCGTCGTCAATGCGCTCGGCGAGATCGTGGGATTCACGGCGGGCAACGACGTGTCGTCGCGCGACATCGAAGGCGAGAACCCGCTCTATCTGCCGCAGGCCAAGGTCTACGACGGGTCGTGCGCGATCGGGCCGGGCATCCTGCTCGCCGGGCCGGAGAGTCTCGGCGACATCGACATCGAAGTCGTCATCGTCCGCGCGGGCCGCGCCGTCTTCGAGGGCGGCACGCGGACGTCGAGGATGAAGCGGTCGTTCGCAGAACTGGTCGCGTACCTCGGGAGAGCCCTCGACTTCCCGCGCGGGGTCTTCCTGATGACCGGCACGGGCATCGTGCCGCCGGACGAGTTCACGCTGGCGCCCGGCGATGCGGTGCGAGTGAGGGTCGGGCCGCTCACGCTCGAAAACGACACGTCGCGTCCCTGAGGCCACGCGCATGTCGCTGGAACCTGTCCTCGTCGATGGCGAATGGCGCCAGTCCGAGCATCCCGCCGGCACCTTCCGGGCGGTCGATCCCGCCACGAAGACCGAGTCGGCCGAGGCGTACCCGATCTCATCGGCGCTCGAAGTCGAGCGGGCTGTTGGCGCGGCGGCGGAGGCAGCGGCGGAACTCCGCGCCGTCGCGCCCGAGGACCTCGCCTGCTTCCTCGAGCGCTACGCCGCGAGGATCGAGGCGGCGCGGGACGCGCTGGTGGATGTCGCCGCGCGCGAAACGGGGCTGCCCGCGAGCCCGCGCCTGGGCCAGGTCGAACTGCCGCGGACCGTCGGCCAGATGCGCCAGGCGGCCGCGGCTGCGAGAGATCGTTCGTGGTGCCGCGCCACGATCGACACCGCGGCGAACATCAGGTCGAAGTACGGCCCGCTGGGAGGCGGCGTGGTCGTCTTCGGCCCCAACAACTTCCCCTTCGCGTTCAACTCGATCGCGGGCGGCGACTTCGTCGCGGCCGTCGCGGCCGGCAACCCCGTGATCGCCAAGGCCAACACCGGACACCCCGGCACCAGCCGCGTGTTCGCCGGGCTCGCCGCCGACGCCGCGCGCGAGTCGGGCATGCCTCGCGGGATCGTGCAGCTCATCTACCGGACGCCGCCCGACGTCGGGTTGCGGCTCGTGTCGCACCCCGCGGTCGGGGCCACCGGGTTCACGGGAAGCAAGGAGGCCGGACTGCGGCTGAAGGAAGCCGCGGACCGGGCCGGCCGGCCGATCTACCTCGAAATGGCGAGCACGAACCCCGTGTTCGTGCTTCCCGGCGCGCTCGCGGCGCGCGGGCATGAGATGGCTCGCGAGCTCTTCGATTCGTGCGCACTTGGCGCGGGGCAGTTCTGCACGCGCCCGGGCATCACCGTGCTGGTGCGCGGCGCGCAGGCGGAGGCGTTTCTCGACGAGGTGGCGGGCCTGTTCGGCGGCGGCATTCCGGGCACATTGCTCGGACCGAAGGGCCCGGTGCGCATCAGTGAAGGCATCGCCGAGCTTGTCGCCCACGGCGCCTCGATTGTCGCCGGCGGCCGCGAGATCGAGGGGCCGCGCTGCGCGTTCGCGAACACGCTGCTGCGGGCGTCGGGCGCGGCGTTCCTCGCCAATCCGCACGCGCTGCAGACGGAGGCCTTCGGCACCGTCAATCTCGTCGTCGTTGCCGACACCGCGGACGAGATGGTGGCGATTGCCGGCAGCCTCGAGGGCAACCTCACCGGCTCGATCTACAGCGACGTCGCGGGCGGCGACGATGAGCTGTACGGGCGGGTGGAGCCCGTGCTGCGGCAGAAGGTGGGCCGGCTGCTCAACGACAAGATGCCGACGGGCGTGGCGGTGACGCCGGCGATGAACCACGGCGGCCCGTTTCCCGCCACCGGGCACCCGGGGTTCACGGCGGTGGGGATTCCCGCGTCGCTGCTGCGGTTCGCGGCACTGCACTGCTACGACAACGTGCGGCCGCACCGGCTGCCTGCCGAACTCGCCGACCGCAATCCGACGGGCCGGATGTGGCGGCTGATTGACGGGGAATGGTCGCAACGGGATGTCTCAGGATGATCTGAACGCCCTGCTCGGCGGCGGCGGCCGGCTCGCGGCGACGCGCCTCGCGGCGCAGGGGCCCGCCGGGCGCCTGCCCGTCACGCCGGAGATGCTGCTCACGGAGCCGAGCGGCCATCTCTTCGGCCTGACCCAGAACGCGGGGATGGGCTGGGACCCGGCCGAGACCGGCCGGCCGCAGTATCTCATCCTCAGCACCCAGGGCGGGCTGCGCGAAGCCGACGGCCGTCCCGTCGCGCTCGGGTATCACACCGGCCACTGGGAGATCGGCCTGCTCGTCCGCGAGGCGGCGGAGGCGCTGCGCGCGCAGGGCGTCGTGCCGTTCGCCGCGTATTGCAGCGACCCGTGCGACGGCCGCACGCAGGGCACGGCGGGGATGTTCGACAGCCTGCCGTACCGCAACGACGCGGCCGTCACCTTGCGGCGCCTGATCCGATCGCTGCCGGGGCGGGCCGGCGTGATGGGCATCGCGACCTGCGACAAGGGCCTGCCTGCCATGATGCTCGCGCTGGCCGGGTGCGGCCACCTGCCCGGCATCATCGTGCCCGGCGGGGTGACGCTGCCGGCGACGGGCGCCGAGGACGCGGGCAAAGTCCAGACCATCGGCGCGCGGTTCGCGCACGGCCTCATCAGCGCAGACGAGGCGGCCGAACTGGGCTGCCGCGCGTGCGGATCGCCGGGCGGCGGATGCCAGTTTCTCGGGACGGCCGCCACCGCGCAGGTGGTGGCCGAGGCGCTCGGGATCGCGCTGCCGCACAGCGCGCTCAGCCCGTCGGGCGAGCCTGTCTGGCTGGACACGGCCCGGCAGTCGGCCCGCGCGCTGGTGCGGCTGGCGGCGCACGGCACCGCGCTCTCCGCCATCCTGACGCCGCGCGCGATCGAGAACGCGATGCTGCTGCACGCGGCGTTCGGCGGCTCGACCAACCTCCTGCTGCACGTGCCCGCCATCGCGCACGCCGCGGGGCTGCGGCCGCCGACGGTCGAGGACTGGGAGCGCGTCAATCGCGCCACGCCGCGGCTCGTCGACGCGCTGCCGAACGGGCCGCTCGACCACCCCACCGTGCAGGTGTTCATGGCCGGCGGCGTGCCGGAGGTGATGCTGCACCTGCGCGGGATGGGGCTGCTCAACCTGGACGTGCTCACCGTGGCCGGCGCCACCCTGGGCGAGGTGCTGGACTGGTGGGAATCGAGCGAACGGCGGCAGCAGGCGCGCGACCGCCTGCGCGAGGCCGCCGGCGTCGATCCCGGGCGCGTCATCATGGGCCCCGACGCCGCGCGCCGCGCCGGGCTTGCGCGCACCATGATCTTCCCGGCCGGCAACATCGCGCCCGAAGGCTCCGTGGTGAAGGCCACCGCCATCGATCCGTCCGTTGTCGGAGACGACGATGTGTACCGGCATCGCGGCCCGGCGCGCGTGTTCACATCGGAAGCGGATGCGATTGCCGCCATCAAGGGGCAGGGGCCGGGCGTGCGGGCCGTTGCGCCGGGCGATGTCATCGTGCTCGCCGGGGCCGGCCCGCTCGGCACGGGGATGGAGGAGACCTACCAGCTGACGTCGGCGCTGAAGTACATCCCGTGGGGCAAGCGCGTCGCGATCGTGACCGACGCCCGCTTCTCGGGGGTGTCGACGGGCGCGTGCGTCGGGCACGTCGGGCCCGAGGCGCTGGCGGGCGGGCCCATCGGGAAGATCGTGGACGGCGATGTGATCGAGATCGTGATCGACCGGCGGGCGGGGAGCGGGCAGGTCAATCTCGTCGGACTCGCGGATGGCGATCTCTCGCCGGACGAGGCGGCTCGCGTGCTCGAGCGGCGGGCCTCACACCCCGGGCTGCGCGCCCACCCGGCGCTCCCGGCCGACACCCGCCTGTGGGCCGCGCTTCAACAGGCGAGCGGCGGCACGTGGGCGGGCTGCGTCTACGACGCGGATCGGATTGTCGCGGTGATCGATGCGGGGCTCGCCGCGCTGGCTGCGAAAGACGGGAAGACGTAGCCGCCCGACCAGCGGCGATGCTCACCGCCTCCACGCAGGCTCGGGCATCGTGGCCGCGGTGACGACGGACGCGGCCCCGGACGCGTCCACGCGAATGCCCGCGAACACCAGCCGCTCGAAATCCATCGTCGCCTTCGCCCGCGCGAGCGCGAGACCGGCATCCGGCGCGAGCTTTCCCGGAGAACACGACCTTGCCGTCGCGTTCCACGGTGACGGGCTGATCCCAGTTCACTGAACGCTCGCCGAGCCAGATGACGACGTCGCCGATGTGCCGGCTGGTGACGCGGATGGTCTGCCCGTCGCGAACGCCGGTGAGACGGCCCGAGCAGCGGCTCGAGCGTCCGCGCCAGCGCTGCGGCCTCCGACTCGCCAGGCTGGGCCGCGGCCGGCGTCGGCCAGGGGTCGCTCCACGCATCACCGACCCACGAGAGGCCCTCGAGCCAGTAACTGGACGCCTGGTGCAGGTGGCGGAAGACGTGGCCGACACGCGGCGGATCCACGACCCGGCGCCGGTTGAGGATGTCGATGATGGCCTCGCCCGGGGGCGCGAGCTGATTGTGCAGGCCGCCGACGACCTCGATGTTGGTGATCGGGAGGTCCATCCCGCGCAGCGCCTGGGTGAACCAGCGGTTCGACTCGGCGAACGTGCCGGCGGGCTTCTCGGCGAGGTCGCGGATGACGAGCGGATCCTTCTCGCCCCACGCGTTCAGGACGGGCACGTGCGCGACGTTGCCCGCGAGATGCGCCCAGAAGCCGTCGGGGCCTGGCGCGACGTCGAACCCGGCGGCCAGCGCGATCACGCCGGCGAAACGATCGGCGAAGAACAACGCCGGCGTACCAGGCCGCGAACCCGCCCCTCGAGTACCCGAAGGCGTACACGCGGTTCGCATCGACGTGCACGCGACGCGCGACGGCGTCGAGGACGACGGCGTGCTCGGCCACGAATGGCGGCTTGGCGGCGATGTAGTTCTGCCGGTACTCGGGCGAGGCGATGACGAACTCGCGCGCCCGCCTGCCCAGCATGCGCCTGACCTGTTCGGCCCACCTGTCCGCGGGCTCGCCCGACGGGTGCAGGGCGTAGACGAGCGGCCATGCCCGATCGCGCCGGTATCCGTCGGGGAGGATGAGCGTGACCTGGCGGGACGTGCCCGGCTCCGACTCCACGGTCATGGTCGCGGTCCCCGGAGCCATCTCCTCGAAGGGCACGCCGCCGTGCAGCCAGTCGCGCAGCCGCGAGGGCCGGTAGTCGGGGTGCGACGCGATGCGTCGAGCGAGCGCTGCCCGCGCGTCATTGTCGCGCTCAGTCCAGTACGCGCGGACAAGCGCGGCGGGGTCGTCCTGAGCCGCGGGCGTGCGCGGCGCGCCCGGCGACAGCCAGAGCAGGGCTGCGAGCGCCACGACGAAGGCGGAGAGCGAGAGGGATCGGGACGCCACGGCGTCAGGCCCCGGCCTTCCCGAGCCGCCGGGCAAACAGCTTCACTTCCTCCTTGTCGCCTGGCATCAGCACCATGCGATCGAAGTAGAAGCCGAGCTTCACGAGCAGGTTGATCGACGCGGCGTTGTCGGGCGACGTGATGGCCACGACGCGCGCCAGGTGATGCGTGTCGCGCGCGTAGGCGAGCGTCCCCACGACGGATTCGTAGGCGTACCCCTTCGACCACGACTCCGGCACGAACGCGAACCCGACATCCACATCGTCGAGGGCGTCGCGCTTGAGCAGGCCGCAGATGCCGATGGGCCTGCCGTCCTCCTTGAGCTCGACGAGGAACAGCCCGAAGCCGTGGCGATCGTAGCTGGCCAGCGGCCCGGAGAGGAGGTACTGCGTCGCGTCGGCGAGGTTGCGCACGCCGCGGTCGCCGATGTGCTGGAGAAACGAGGGTTCGTTGAGGAGCCGCAGGATGAACGGGGCGTCATCCACGGTGAGCCGGCGGAGCACGAGGCGGTCGGTGTCGACTACCACCACGGCGAGGGCCCTCCCTGTCGTGAGATTATAGACCGGCAGGACGGCCGCCCGCGCTGCTCGGAGGGACCTGCGGCCCATCGGCCGCCGGCGACGCCGGGACTCAGAATCGATAGAGCTGCAGAGCGCGGCTCAGTCACCTCGAACAGATACACGGCGCACAGCACGCCAATCACGGCGGGCGCCGAGCGCGACTCCGAGGGCGAACCGCCAGCCGGGCTCGCCGTGGACGGCCTCGTGCCGACGAGCCTCGACAAGCGCTGCGCGGCAGCGCTCGCGCAGCGCGAGCGTCGCGCGTCGAGCGGAGGGTTCGTGCAGACCGAGCAGCCGCCAGGCCCGCGCGCCGCGCTGTCGTCGTGAGGGGTGGGCTCGTTCATGGCGGCACCCGTGTGCGGTCGCGCCGGTCCGGCGGCCGCCGTCTTCATCGGCGCCTTCGGCGGGACAGGTGATTGCCGGACGTGCCCGAGCTCCCGCGTCGAGCGCCGCGCGGGCGCGCGACAGCCGCTGCCTGAACGCCTCGGAGGTGAGGCCGCAGACGCCGGCCGCCTCGGCCGGCGTCATGCCTTCGACGCCCACGAGCAGCAGCGCTTCGCGGTGGCTCGCGGGCAGCAGGGCCAGCGCCCGCTCGACACGGCCCTCGAGTTCGCGCGCCGCGGCTTCCTCGAACGGCGACGGCCGCGGGCTGCCGCCTGGCCAGAGGCTGATCAACTGGTCGGACGCCGCGTCGCTGATGGCGCGCGAGCGGCAGTAGCTGTAGTAGAGATTGCGCGCCACGGTGAAGAGCCACGGGCCGACGCGCGTATCGGGCCGAAGGCGGGGAGCGGTTTCGACCAGGCGCAGCCAGGTTTCCTCGGCCAGGTCCTCGGCCACCTCGCGGCTGCGCGCTCAGCCGCGCGAGAAACGAGAAGACCCGCGCGCGGTAGGCCTCGTAGAGGGCGTCGAACGCGGCGGCTCGCCGTCGCGGAGCCGGCCGACGAGCGCCAGCTCGATATCCCGCTCCATGACCGTGATAACGCGCAACCCGCCCCGGTGTGACGCGCGTCACGCTCCGGGGCGCCGGGCGTTCTACACATTAGACATCAGGGAGGTGGCCCATGATCGGCATCTATTTGATGGGGTTCGTCATCCTGGTCGCCGGCCTCGGCGTGTTCGGCACCGCCGTCGCCTACGCCATCCGCCCGACGGAGCAGAAGCTGGTGCTGATGCGGCCGCTCTCGCTGGCGGCGATCTTCGCGGCCATCTGCAGCTCGTCGGTCGGCACAGCGACCGCGCTGAAGTTCGCGGGGGCCACCGAGCCGTTCGGCCCGAAGACCATCAACGTGATGCTGATGGGCCTGTCCGAGAGCCTCATCCCGCCCTTCGTGGCCTTCGCGTTCCTGGCGGTCGCCTGGCTCCTCGTGGCCGTCGGCATGCGACGGCAGGCGTGAGCGGTATGGGGGTGCTATCCTGTGGCTCCTGCCCCCAGGATGGTGTTACCAGATGGCGCACCGCGAGTTTCACCGCACCGAGCACATCGGCTGGCTGCGGGCCGCCGTCCTGGGGGCGAACGACGGCCTGATCTCCACGAGCAGCCTGGTTGTCGGCGTCGCCGCGGCCAATCCGGCTCCCGGCGCCGTGCTCGTCGCGGCGCTCGCAGGCCTCGTGGCCGGCGCCCTCTCGATGGCGGCCGGCGAGTACGTCTCGGTCAGCTCACAGGCCGACACTGAGGGTGCCGACCTCGCCCGGGAGCGTCAGGAGCTCGCGACGGCTCCCGAGTCCGAACACGCGGAACTCCAGCGGATCTACATCTCTCGAGGGCTCTCGCCGGAACTCGCGGCGCAGGTGGCGGACGAGCTCACCGCTCACGATGCGCTCGGCGCCCACGCGCGAGACGAACTCGGCCTGAGCGAGGCGACGCGCGCAAGGCCGATCCAGGCAGCCCTTGCCTCGGCGGCCGCCTTTGCCGTCGGCGCAGCCCTGCCGCTTGTGCTTGTCGCGTTCTGGCCGCCGGCCTCTCTCAGCATGGCTGTCGGGCTCAGCTCCCTGGTGCTGCTGGCGGTGCTCGGCGGGACGGCCGCCCGGTTGGGAGGCGCCCCGCTGGCGGCCGGCGCGGCCAGGGTCGCTTTCTGGGGCGCCGTGGCCATGGTCTCCACGGCGCTGGTCGGACGGCTGTTCGGCACGTCGGTCCAATAGGGACGGTGTCACACACGTTTCACAACTCTGTTGTGACGCTATCACCTCCTTCCCGTCTAATCAGACAGCAGGAACGATTTCACAACCTGCGCGAGGCGGTCGACTCCGCCGCGAGAACGGGTTGTGAAACCGCCTCACACACAGAAGGAGCGGCCCCAATGCAGAACAACAAGCGCGTCAATGTCAGAGCAATTCTCGTACTCGCGGGCGTGTCGGTCATCACCGCCGCGATTGGTTTCGCGACGACCGTGCAGCTTGCCGCCCGCAACGGTCAGGGCGGGGCGCAGCAGGACCCGGCGGCCCAGGGCGGCCGGCGAGGCGCGGGCATGATGGGACAGGGCATGATGGGCCCCGGAGGGCCCGGCATGCGCGGCGGACCGGGCGGACGCGGAGGGATGTTCGGCGCTTCCGATGCGTGAACTCGATCTGACCGACGCCCAGCGCGAGCAGGTGCGGGCCATCATGGAGTCGCACCGTGACGAGCAGAAGGCCATCGGCGACCGGATGCAGGCCGCCAGGAAGGCGCTGCACGAGGCCATCGCGGCCGACGCCATCGACGAGAACGCGATCCGGGCGAAGGCGACGGAGGTCGGCGCGATCGAAGCCGACGCGGCGGTGCTGCAGGCGAAGATCCGCGGCGAGGTGTTCGCCCTCCTGACGCCGGAGCAGGCGAAGAAGGCGAAGGAACTCCGCTCGGAGATGGAGAACCGGATGAAGGACGGCCGCGGCCGAGGCCGCGGAATGCGGCCGCACCCGGGACCGCGCCCGGAGGCGCAGCCCGAGCCCCGCGGCCAGGGCGACATCAGCTTCCCTGAAACAGTCTGAACGGCGAGCGGTACGTCAGTCGGGCCCCGCGCGCACACTGGCGTGGGGCCCGATGGCTGTACGGCGGAGCAGCCGTCCTACTTCGACTCGACCGTCAGCGAGGCCTTGATGGCGACGGCCGACGCCGCCGGCACGTCCACGCGAATCTCGTAGCCCCGCTGCTCCTGTTTGCCGGAGGTAATCGAGCCCGGCTGGCCGGGCGCGATCAGGAACGTCGGCCCTGTCGCCGTCTTCGACCCGGCCGGCGTGTCGAGGCGCACGCGCAGCGCGGCCGGCGCCGAGCCGAGCAGGAAGGCGCCGTTCGCCGCCGTGATCGGCGCATCGGCGTGCAGGAACCACTCGACGGTCTTCGGCGCCTTCGTTTCGATCGTGTCTTCGACCGTGAATGCCGCCTTGCCGTCGAAGGTGAAGACGCGATGGAACCGCGCCAGCCCGGCCGCCGGCGGATAGGCGCCGGCGACGTCGGCTTCGACGCGCACGCCCGTGGCATCAGCCGTCGCGCGGGTGATCCGGATGGTGTCGAGCGCGGTCTGGCTCATGTTCCGCCACACGTCGTGGGCGCCCTCGTCTCCCTGCCCGATGCCGCCCACCGTGATCGTATTGTGATGCCGGGCCTGCGGCTGGCCCGCGTACCCCGTGTCGCCGGTGAGATATCGCCCGCCGGCCCAGATGATGAAGCTGCCGGCGTCGGGATGGGCGTGACCGCTGCTCAGCTGCCATTCAGGGACGGTCGCCAGCAGTCGCGTCGCGCGATGGCCCTCCGGGGGCCCGGCCTTGAGCGCGGAGGCCGTGGCCTCGGCGTTCCACGAGGTGCGGTGGAAGAACACGCCGGAGTCGTCGAAGTGATGCGAGAGCGGGATGTCGCCCATCGGCGCGGCCGGCAGTGACGGGTCGCGCCACAGCAGCGTCCACCACTCTTCCTGGTTGGTGTGGCCGAAGCGCGGCGAGGCGGGCCGCGACGGCCTGCGCCTCCCGGTCCTGGAAGCGCGCGGCGACGCGGTAGAGCAGGTTGAAATTGCTCTTGAGCGCGCCGGTCGGGTACTCGCGCGCGTAATCCTCGCCCTGCTTCGCCCTGGTCAGCGGGCCCTGCCAGATGTCGCCGAAGTCGGCCACGGTCTGCCCGTCCGGCAGGATCGAGTGCGCGACCATGTACTTCCAGTTCCTGAACTGACCGCGGTCCCAGAGGCTCTCGCCCGTGGAGTGCTCCCACGCGTCGAGGAAGTGCACCAGCCAGGGCGTCGAGAAGATCCAGTACTCGAACCCTTCGTAGTAGTAGCCGTCGGGGCTGAGCAGCTGCCCCGCCCGGTGATGGTGCGCGCGGGCCAGGGCGGCCCATTTCGGCGCGTCGGGCGATTCGCCCATGAGCGCGAGCGCGGTGACGGCGAGGCCGGCGGTGGGAATGAAGTTGTGGTTCTGCGTGAAGCTGTGCCGCCGCTTCGGCTTCGGCGCGAACGCGTCGTACACGAGGCCGGCGTGGCGTTCGAGCGACTGCCTGATGCGCCGACGCTCGTCGGCGGTCCACTCGTGGTACAGCAGATCGTACGCCCAGCCGATCGCGTAGAGCAGGTGCCCCGCCGCGAGGTCGGTGTTCGGCTTGTTGAAGGTATAGCCCCAGGGCTCGTAGTCGATGGCCGCGAGCGTCCACGCCTTCGCGGCGCGCAGGTACTTCGGGTCCTGCTCCACCGCGTACGCCAGGCTCACGCCCGCGATGGCGAGCCCCACCACGTTCTGGGACCGGCGCTCCTGCGGGCCGGGCGGCGGCGGAGGCGCCTGGCCGACGGCGATGAGCGTCGCGAGGCGCGCGCCCACTCGTCCTTGTGGGTCGTTCGCGCGCGGACGCGGAGCGCCTCGATCTCCGTCGCGGTGACGAACACCCGGGGTGCACCCCCGCGAGTTCGGGCTTGAGCGCCACCGGCTGCGCCAGCAACTGCTCGAACGAGGGAATGGACTCCTGCGCGGGCGCCGGGGCCGGCACGGCGAGCGACAGACACGCGGCAGCCGACCGCGGCCGGACGGCAGCCGCGGCCAGGCGCGCGAGTCGTTCGTCGACATGCGCATCGGCCTCCGCTGTACGTCGAGGCTGAAGCCTCGACCTCCATCCCGAGCCGAGTCCCGCTGTCCCGCCGAAGCCGGCCGGCAGGCCGCGTGGCGAAGGCGGAAGTCCCGAGTCCCGGTCTGCCGTCTATCGCTCCGCAGCCGGCAGAAAATCCAGCCGCGCGGGCGTGAACACGTCGATGAGCGACCCGCCCTCGATCGCGGTGGCCCCGTGGCGCGCGTCGGGCGGCACGAACCAGCAGTCGCCCGCGGCCATCTCGGTGACGACGCCGTCGAGCTCGAAGGCGAAGCGCCCGCTCTCGACGTAGGTGACCTGGCGGTGCGGGTGGGCGTGCACGTAGCCCACCGCGCCCCGTTCGAAGGTGACCCGCACCATCATCAGGTGCGGATCGTGGCCGAGCACCTGGCGTATGACGCCGGGCTCGGCGGGCTCAATCGCGGCTTCGTGGCCTCTGATGATCATCTCGTGCCTTGGCCGGACCAGCGGGTTCAGAACCCGTTCCAGCGGCCCGACCGGGCCGCCGCACGCAGGTTCGGAACCCGGTCCAATTAGAAGGTCCAACGCACGCCGAGCTGCACCTGCCGCATCGCCCTGGCGCTGCGGATGACGCCGAATGTCGTGGAGGTCGTTCCGGACGGCACGCTGGCGCCGGGCTGGCCGTAGTTCACGACGTTGAACGCGTTGGTGGCCTCGGCGCGGAAGGTCAGCCTGCCCTTGGGCAGCCGGAAGTCGCGCGAGATCGCCAGGTCGACCACGCGGAAGCCGGGGCCCTCGAGCGAGTTGCGCGGCGTGTTGCCGTCGATCGGGCTGCCCGTGACGATCTTGTTCTGGACGAAGGCCGTCGTGTTGAACCACTGCTGCGGCGTCGGGTTGTCGATGTGACGGGTCGCCGATCTGCTGCGCGCGGTCGTTGGTCTGCCCGTCGAGGTTGGCATCGACGTTGCCGTTGGTGACGGTGAACGGCAGGCCGCTGCGGATCTTGATGATGGGCGAGATCGCCCAGCCGTTCAGCAGCGCGCTCCAGAAGCCGTTGTCGCCCTTGTAGTAGTCGAGCTCCCAGTTCATGTTCAGGCTGAACACGTGGCGCTGGTCGGTGTCGGCCCGGCCGTACTCGTCGCTCGAGCTTGCTGTAGTTCTGCGCCAGGCCCTGCGTCGTGTTGTTCATGACCTGCGCGCTGCTCATGGTCTGGCTGTAGGTGTAGAAGCCGTTGAAGCTGATGTTGTGCCACTGGCGCATCTGGAACGTCAGCTGCAGGCCGTTGTAGTCCGAGTACTGATCCGAGTCCATCAACGTCACCGCGCCGAACGCCGGGTTCGGCCGGCGCGACAGGATGTTCGCGCCGTTGTTGGTGGCCGTCGACGTTCGCCACCGGGTAGTTCACGTCGCGGCCGAACGGCAGGTTCCGGTTGAACGTGCCGATGTAGGCCGCGCCGACCGCCATCCGCGAGAACACCTGGCGCTGGATGCCGACGTTGGTCTGGTAGGTGCGCGGCCAGTTGAAGTCCTGGTCCACGCCGAAGATGCCGCCGCCGACCGCGTAGGTGCCCTTGTAGGGGAACGGGGTGCCGCCCGGGTAGTTGGTGTAGGGGTTGGCGAGCGTCGCGCCCTGCGGCGACGCCGGCCGAGTTGACGCCCTTGCCCGTGTTCACGAACGTCAGGCGCGTGGACCACGGCTGGAAGTTCGTCATCGTGTTCCACTCATTGCCCGAGATGCTGCCGTAGAACACGCCGGCCGCCGCGCGGATCGACGTCTTGCCGTCGCCGAACGGATCCCACACGATGCCGACGCGCGGCGAGACGTGCGTCCAGCTGATCGGGATGACGCCGCGCTCGATGCCGGGGTCGCCGTAGAAGAGCTGGCCCGCCGGCGCGTCGGGGCGCGCGGTGGACTGCTGGCCCGGCACGTAGGTCGTGAAGCGGTTCTGCGGGTCGGTGCCGGGCGTCTGCACGTCCCAGCGCAGGCCGAGGTTCAGCGTCAGGTTCGTGGCCGAGGCGGAAGTCGTCCTGGACGAAGGCCGCGCCGTACCAGCTGTTCCAGAGCGCCGTCACCGGCGCGTCCTGCGTGACGGCGCTCGGGATGCCGATCATGAAGTCGGCCAGGGCGTTCTTCGTCACGCTGTTGTTGAAGGTGAACACGCCGTAGTTGTTGAGCAGCATGTCCTGGATGGTCTTGTTGTACGAGAGCTCGCCGCCCATCTTGATGGCGTGCCGCGCCTTCGTCCAGCTGAACACGTCGCGGATCGAGTAGAAGTCGCCGCCGGCCGTCGGCCCGCCGATCGCGTTGGTGAGCGTGAAGTAGCCGCTCACGGTGATCTGCGGCAGCGACGGCGCGCCCATGATGATGGCCGACGAACCGAGGTCGGCCAGCGACGTCTCCGGCAGGTTCAGGCGGCCGCCGTAGTTGCGGTTGAACGAGAACCACAGCCTGGTTGATCTTGTTGGTGCTGATCGCCCAGGTGTCGCTCACGTTGAGGTTGTGCTGCGTCCAGTTGAACGACTAGAGCGCCCACGGCAGGTTGCCGGTGCCGGCCTGGGTCACGCTCTCGCCCTTGGTGAAGAAGTAGCTGCCCGACAGCCGGTGCGCGTCGTTCAGCTGGTGGTCGAGCTTGACGAGGAACTCGTCGGTGTTGAACGGGCTCTCGACGTAGCCCTGCCAGATGTTGCCCGAGACGTTGGCCAGCGGGATGTAGTCGTTGACGATCTTCATCGCCACCGGATCGAGCCGGCCCGGGCAGATGACGCCGATGACGCCGTTGCAGCGAACGGCTGTCCGGTCGCCGGGTCGGTCGGGATCGTCCGCGACTGGCTGAAGTCGCCGGTGCGCTCGAGCGCGGTCGGCGCGATCGCGTTGTTCAGGAACGTCTGCGTCGTCTGGCGCAGCCCCGAGTAGCGTGGCGAAGAAGAACGTCCGGTCCTTCGCGATCGGGCCGCCGAGGGTGCCGCCGAACTGGTTGCGCTCGAGCGGCGGGCGCGCCTGCGTCGAGCCCCAGTCCTTGGCGTTCAGGTCGCCGTCGCGCGTGTACTCGAACGCCGACCCCCTGAACGCGTTGGTGCCGGACTTCGTGATGACGTTGATGATGCCGCTCGAGAACCGGCCGTACTCGACGTTGTAGCTGTTGGTCTGGACCTTGAACTCCTGGATGGCGTCCGGGTTGGGCAGGATGTTGCCCGTGTTGCGCAGCGCCGTCATGTTGATGCCGCCGTCCAGGTAGTAGTTCACCGACCCGGTGCCGCCGTCGGCGCCGCCGTTGATGAGCGTGCGCTGCTCGGGGAAGCCGAGGGTGAGGTTGCTGGTGCCCGCCGAGGCCGACGCCACGCCGTTGTTGTTCGACTGCACGCCGGGCGTGAGGTCGAGCAGCGAGTAGACGTTGCGGTCGACGAGCGGCAGGCTCTCGATCTGCTTCGGCCTCGACCGTCTTGGAGATGTCGGCCGTGGCGGTGTTGACCACGGGCGTCTCGCCCTCGACGGTGATCGTCTCGGAGAGGCCGCCGACCTCGAGCGAGACGTCGACGCTTCACGGTGTCGTTGACGTTCAGGACGATGCCGCTGCGCGTGACGGTCTTGAAGCCGGAGAGCATGACCTCGACGACGTAGCTTGCCGATCGGCAGGAACTCGAGCCGGTAGGCGCCGACCTCGTCGGTGGGCACGGTGCGGTTGAAGCCCGTGTCGACGTTCCGGGCCGTGACGGTGACGCCGGGCAGGGCGCCGCCGCTCGAGTCGGTGATGGTGCCGACAATCGTGGCGGAGGTGACCTGGGCGCTGGCGGAGGGCGCCAGCGGCGAGGGCCATCAGGACGGCGACGCACGAGATGAGGAACATCGTCTTCTTGGTCACAGCACACCCCTCGAATGAAGACCCGGGCGGACGGGATGCCGGTCGGGCATATTTGTCTCGCGGCGAGACAATATACCCGCCGTCAAGGCGTGTCAAGCCCCGCCGGAGAGGCGCGCGTCGCGCTGATCTGCGCGTGAAATCGTCTTGACTGGGGCGCCGGTGGGGGTGCATATTGTCCGCCGAGCAGACAAACGTATGCCAGTCGATCAGGGTTCGGTGCTCAGAGAGACAAGCAGGCCGATGGTGAAGCGCCTCCACCACGAGGCGGTCCGCGTGGCCAGGCGCGACACGCCGCGGGCCATCAACCGCCAGATCCTCCTCAACCTCGTCCGCGCCTGGCAGCCCGTCTCCCGCGCCGACCTCGCGCGCCTCATGGGCTCCCGGCGCGGCGCGATCAGCCTCCTCGTCAACGACCTGATCGCCGAGGGCATCCTCTTCGAGGGCGCCACGGGCGAAACGCCCCGCGGGCGGAAACCGAAGTTCCTCTACATCGACTCCCGCAAACGCTGCGTGATCGCCGTCGACGTGCGGCCCACCCGCACCTCCTACATGGTCACCGACCTGCTCAGCGAGCCGGTCATCGGCGTCTCCAGCTTTCCCACGCAGGCCGACCCGGGCCGCTTCATCAAGACGCTGGCCGCGCGGCTGCGGCGCATCCTCGAGGATCACAAGGACCTCGGGCAGTGCGAGGGCATCGGCCTGGTCGTGCCGGGCATGGTGGACCGCGACGGCGCCAGCATCTCGTTCGCCCCGCGGCTGGGCTGGCGCGACTTCCCGCTGCGCGACCTGCTCGCGAACGAGACGGGCCTCCCCGTGCACATCGAGAACTCCGGGCGCGCGTGCGCCATCGCCCAGGCGTGGGGCGTCCGGCGCGAGGCCGGCCGCAGCACCGACTTCGTCTTCCTCTCCGTCTCGGACGGCCTCGGCGTGGGCCTCGTCGTCAACGGCGAGGTGCTTCGCGGCCGGCACAACGTGGCGGGCGAGTTCGGCCACGTGCCGCTCGCCGGCGACGGGCCGCCGTGCGCGTGCGGCGCCACGGGGTGCTGGGAGGCGTACGTCTCCAACCTCGCCACGCTGTCGCGGTACTTCGGGCGCGAGCTCTCGCCGCGCAAGCCGATCCCGCCCGAGATCGCGTCCTTCTCGGTCGACGACCTCGTCTCCCGCGCGCGCGGCGGAGACACCAAGGCCGTCGCGGCGCTGCAGTCGACGGCCCATTACCTCGGTCTCGGGCTGGCGTCCGTGGTCAACGCGGTCGACCCGGCGCGCATCTTCATCAGCGGCGAGATCATCGCGGCCTGGGACCTGATCGAAGCGACGCTGCGGCAGGCCCTCGGAACCCGCGTGCTCGCGCCGGCCGCCTCGGGCATCGAGATCACCACGATCCCGCTCCCGGAGTACCCGCGGCTGCGCGGCGCCGCCGCGCTGGTCACGGCGCCGCTGTTCGCGGTGCCGAAAGTCGGATAGGAGAGAAGAGCTCATGAGTCAGCTGAACGGACAGGTGGCGCTGGTGACCGGCGCCGAGGTGGGCATCGGGCGCGCCACGGCCCTCGAGCTGGCGCGCGCCGGCGCGGACGTGGCCGTCCACTACTACGCGGACCAGGCCGCGGCCGGCGAGGTCGTGCGCGAGATCGCGTCGCTCGGACGCAGGGCCGAGGCCTTCGGCGCGGACCTCACCAGGAGCGCCGAGGTGACGCGCGTCGTCGGGGGCGCGCTGGCGCGCTTCGGCCGCATCGACATCCTCGTCAACAACGCCGGCGGGCTGCTCGGCCGCCACAGCCTCCCGGACATGCCCGAGGCGTTCTTCCACGACGTCATGAACGTCAACGTGCTGACGACGTTCCTGTGCTGCCAGGCGGTCGCGCCGGGCATGATCGCGCAAGGCTCCGGCGCCATCGTCAATCTCACGTCGCTTGCCGCGCACAACGGCGGCGGGCCCGGGCGCCTCGGTGTACGCCGCCGCGAAGGCCGCCGTCCTCGCGCTCACCAAGGCCTACGCCAAGGAACTCGCGCCGCACGGCATCCGCGTGAACGCCGTGTCGCCCGGCCTCATCGGCGGCACGCCGTTCCACAAGACCTTCACGGCGCCCGAGGCGTTCGCCGCGACGGTCAAGACGCATCCCGCTCGGCCGGGCGGGCGACGCCCGACGACGTGGCCCGCGTCATCACGTTCCTGGCGGGCGGGGACGCGGCCTACCTGTCGGGCGAGACGATCGAAATCAACGGCGGCATGTATCATGCGATAGGACCGAGCTTCAGGGGACCGATGCAATGAAGATCCCGCACCTGCGCTGGCTGATGGTCAGCCTGATCTTCCTGGCGACCGTCATCAACTACATCGACCGGCAGACCGTGTCGGTGCTGAAGACCGCCATCAGCACCGACCTCGGGCTCTCGAACGCCGACTACGCCGCGATCCAGAACAGCTTCCTGCTGATGTACGGCATCAGCCAGATGGTGTCGGGGCGCCTCTACGACCGGATCGGCACGCGCCTCGGGTTCGTCTTCTCGATCGTCGTCTGGTCCGCCGCCGCGGTGGCGCACGCCTTCGCGAGAACGCCGGGGATGTTCAAGCTGTTCCGCGGCGTGCTCGGGTTCGGCGAGGCGGGCAACTGGCCGGGCGCGGCGAAGGTGGTGGGCGAGTGGTTCCCCGTGAAGGAGCGCGCCCTCGGGATGGGCATCTTCAACACGGGCGCGGCGGTCGGCAGCGCCGTCTCGCCGCCCATCATCGCGTGGCTGGCGATCGCCTACGGCTGGCGCTTCACGTTCATCGTCACCGGGTTGCTGGGGTTCGGGTGGCTCGCGCTCTGGCTCCTGATGTTCAGGGTGCCCGAGAAGCACCCGTGGATCACCGAGGCCGAACGCGCGCACATCCTGTCCGATCGCGGCGGCGGCGGCGCGGGAGACATCGACTGGCGGCCGGGCTGGGGCCGCCTGCTGACCTACCGCCAGACCTGGGCGGTCGTCGTCGGCCGGTTCATCACGGACCCGATCTGGTGGCTCTACATCTTCTGGCTGCCGAGCTACTTCCAGGAGGCCCGCGGATTCAGCCTGCAGCAGATCGGGTGGTCGGCGTGGCTGCCGTTCCTGTGCGCCGGCGTCGGGGCGCTCGGCGGCGGATGGGCGTCGGGGTACCTCATCCAGCGCGGCTGGAGCGTCGATCGCGCGCGCAAGACCGTGATGGCCTTCGGGGCGCTCCTCACGCCGGCCGGCATCCTGGCGATGCGCGCCGAGAGCCCGTACACCGCGCTCCTGCTGATGGGCCTCGTGCTGTTCGGGTTCCAGGTCTGGATCAACAACGTCCAGACGCTGCCGAGCGACTTCTTTCCGAAGTCGGCGGTGGCCTCGGTGTTCGGCCTCGGCGGGACCTCGGCGGCGATTGCCAGCGTGATGTACAACTGGGGCACCGGCCGCGTCGTCGACGCGATGGGCTACTCGCCGATGTTCGTGGTGGCCGGCATCCTCGGCCCGCTCGGGCTCGTGGCCACGCTGCTGCTCGCGGGCGCGCATCGCGCCGATCGACCGATCGGCGCTCAAGCCGTAGGACCCAGAACCCCGGGTCTCAAGACCCGGGGCTCGCACGTGACAAGGCAGCCCCGGGGGCGGCGACGGCCGCCGCGACTTGCCGGCGAAGCAGATACAGTAGAAGGGTGAGCGTTCCGAGGGCCATCGCGACGGAGAAGAAGACCGTCGCCGCGATGGTCCGCATCTACTGCGCCGAGCACCACGCAGGCGCCGATGCCGCTGTGCGAGACGTGCGCGGCGCTGCAGCGCTACTCGCACGCCCGCCTCGACGCGTGCCCGTACGGCGCCGACAAGCCCACCTGCAAGGCGTGCCCTATCCACTGCTACAAGCCGGCCGAACGCGAAGCCATGCGCGAGGTGATGCGCTTCGCTGGCCCGAGGATGCTGCTGCGGCACCCCTGGCTCTCCATCGTCCACTTGTGGAAGGAGCGGTTTCAACAGGGAGCCGAGGAGGAGAAGCAAGAAGAGGTCCGTAGTCAGTAGCCAGTAGTCAGCATTCAGTAGAAATGCACGAACACCGCCCGGTGTCCCACCTGCTACTGGCTACTGGCTACTGAGCTACCGGCTACTGGCTACTGGCTACTGGCTACTGGCTACTGGCTACTGGCGTGTGTCAGGTGCTCAAGCCAACCTGACACGCCACCCCCGTCCCGCCCAGCCCGCAGTAGCCGTTCGGGTTCTTCGCGAGGTACTGCTGGTGGTAGTCCTCGGCGTAGTAGAACTCGCCGGCCGGAGCGATCTCCGTCGTGATCGGCCCGTAGCCGGCCGCCGTCAGCCGGGCCTGGTAGGCGTCGCGGCTCGCACGCGCGGCGGCCAACTGCGCCTCGGAACGGCCGTAGATCGCCGAGCGGTACTGCGTGCCGGTGTCCCCGCCCTGCCTCATGCCCTGCGTCGGATCATGGTTTTCCCAGAAGACCTTCAGCAGCCGATCGAACGACACGACGCCTGGATCGAAGACCACCAGCACGACTTCGGTATGGCCCGTGAGGCCGGAGCAGACCTCTTCGTACGTCGGGTTCGGGGTGAATCCGCCCGCATAACCCACGGCCGTCGAGTAGACGCCCTGCGCCTGCCAGAACTTCCGCTCGGCCCCCCAGAAACACCCGAGGCCGAATACCGCGGTCTCGAGCCCCGCGGGAAACGGCGGCACCATCGGCGTGCCCAGCACGAGGTGTTTCGACGCGACGGGCATCCCCTCCGCGCGCCCCTTCAGGGCGTCCTCCGCTTTCACCATCACGGTCTTGCGCCACTTGTCGAACATGCATGACCTCCCGTCATACGCGCCACCCGGGTCTGACAGGCTCCGCATGCGGCATCCATCGCCACCGACGTCGAGCTGAATCGTCGGACCTAGACCCCAGCACCTGTTCCATACGGAGGCCGGGTCTCTCAGCCCCTGGCGTTCAGGCAGATTCCGACCTCCACCGGCGTCGGGTTCAGCACGCGGACGAGATCGTCCGGGGCGATGCCCACCAGAAACCCGCGCGCGCCGCCGTTGATGTAGATGCGCGGCAGTTCGAGAATCGTGCGCTCGACGTACACGGGCATGGCCTTCCGCGTGCCGAACGGCGAGGTGCCGCCCACCAGATACCCCGAGTGCCGGTTCGCCACGTCCGGCTTGCACGGCTCCACGTGCTTCCGCCCGATCGCCCGCGCGAGCTGCTTCGTCGACACCTCGAGGTCGCCGTGCATGAGGACGAGCAGCGGCGCCCGTGTGTCGTCTTCCATCACGAGCGTCTTGACGACGGCGTGCTCGTCGACGCCGAGCTCGCGGGCCGAGACCCTGGTGCCGCCGTGCTCCTCGTAGCGATACAGGTGTTCGGTGAACGGCACGCCGGCGCCTCGGAGCACCCTGATGGCCGGCGTCACGGGCGTTGCCGGATGTGCCATGAAACCTCCCAACCGCCTCTCATCCCACTCTAACGCAACCGGTATAGAGTGGAACGCGCCATGACCGAGGACGCCGCCTACCGGGCCACCGCGCTCGGTGAAGCCTACGCCCGCATCGACCGCCTGCCCGTGACGATCCTGCTCGACAACGTGCGCAGCCTGTACAACGTCGGCGCGTTCTTCCGGACCGCGGACGCCGTGCGGGCCAGCGCGATCGTCGTCTCTGGCATCACGCCGACGCCTGAGGATCCGCGCATCGCGAAGACGGCCCTGGGCGCGGAGCGGAGCGTGCCGTGGTCGCGGGCCGCCGAGGCCGCCGACGCCGTCGACGGCCTGCGGGCCCGCGGCTGCGAGATCGCGGCCGTCGAGACGACGCTCCACGCGGTCGATCTGTTCGACTGGCGGCCGCGGTTCCCGGTGTGCGTGGTGTTCGGCCACGAGGTCGACGGCATCGCGCCGGCGCTGCTCGAGCGATGCGACGTGCACGTGCGAATCCCGACGCTCGGCACGAAAGGCTCGATCAACGTGGCGACGGCCGGCGGCGTGGTGCTCTACGAGTTGCTGCGGAAAGTACCGGGACCTGGTGCGCGCGTGACCCGGGGCTGACCGACCCGCGGCCGGCGCGTCGCTCAGGACAGCCACCCGGGCCGCACGCGAGGCAAGCCGCAACGACCGGGAGAGGGGGTATCATCGGTCTATGAGCGAAGACGACGCCCCCAAGAGCGCCTACGAACTGGCGATGGAGCGGCTCCGGAAACAGGACGCCGAGTCGGGCGCCGAAAGCCGGCCGCTGACCGACGAACAGCGCGCGGCGATCGCCGAGGTGCGCAACTTCTACGAGGCGAAAGCCGCGGAAGTCGAAGTGCTGCACCAGTCGGCGCTGCGGCGCGCGGCCGATCAGGACGCGCTGGCGCTGCTCGAAGAGCACTACCGGCGCGACCGGGAACGCCTCAACTCCGAGCGCGACAGCAAGATCGCGAAGATCCGCCAGGGGTGACGAACCCCGGGTCTAAAGACCCGGGGCTCCACTGAGAACGCCGGCCGCCAGGAGCTACTTCCCGGGGACGCGCTTCTCGTACGCCGGCCGCGCGGGCGGCGCCGGCGGCTTCTCCTTCACCAGCCGCAACGCCTCGGCGATCGCCCGCTCCAGCTGCGTGTCGGTGCCCTTCGCCAGTTGCGCCGGGTCCTCCTCGACCTTGATGTCGGGCTCGACGCCGTGGCCCTTCGGCGAACCACTGGCCCCGGACGTCGTACATCCGGAACGTCGGCACGGTCAGCCCGCCGCCGTCCACGAGCGACGGCGAGCCGCTGATGCCGATCAGGCCGCCCCACGTGCGCTGGCCGACGAGCGGCCCGAGCTTCGCCTCGCGGAAGTAGAACGGGAACGCGTCGCCGCCCGACCCGCTCCAGCCGTTGATGAGCATCACCTTCGGCCCGCGATGCGCCACGGGCGGCCACTGCCAGTCCTCGCCGAAGCGCACGGCCCAGTAGGCGAGCATCGGCCGGTTCAGCAGTTCGATGAACCGGTCGGGAATCTGCCCGCCGCTGTTGAACCGCTCGTCGATGATCAGGCCGTCCTTGCGCCACTGCGCCATGAACTGCCGCACGAGCTCGTTCTGCGCGTCGACGCCCGTGCTCTGCACGTAGATGTAGCCGATGCGCCCGCCGGTCGCCTCGTCGACACGCTTGCGGCGCTGCTCGATCCACTCGCGGAAGCGCAGCTCGGTCTCGTCGGCGAGCGTCTTGACCACCACCTGCCGCGCGCCGTCGAGCGACGGCTTCGCGTTGACGGTCAGCGTGACCGTCGCGTCCGCGAGGCCCTGGAACGCCGCCCAGGGGTCCTTCGCCGGGTCGAGGGGCGTGCCGTTGACGGCGAGGACGTAGTCGCCTTCCTTGACGTTCAGGCCGGGCTCGGCGAGCGGCGCGCGCACGTCCGCGTCCCAGGGCCCGCCGCGCACGATGTGCTTGATCCGGTAGGCGCCGTTCGCGAGCTCCCAGTCGGCGCCGAGCATGCCCGTGCCGCGCGTCGGCGACGTCTGCTCGTCGCCGCCGCCGTTGTACGTGTGCGACGCGTTCAGCTCGGCGATGAACTCGCCGAGGACGACATTCACGTCCCAGCGCGTGACGGCGCCTTCGAGCAGCTTCGCGTACCTGGCGCGGGTGGCTTCCCAGTCCACGCCGTGCATGTTGGGGTCGTAGAAGTAGTCGCGCTCGAACCGGTACGCGTCGGTGAACATCTGCCGCCATTCGGCGCGCGGATCGACCACCGTCTCCATCTCGGCCACGCGCATCGGCTTCTCGAGCTTCTGGCCGGGCTTCAGGTCGACGATGGCGAAGGTCTTGGCGAGCGCGGCGAGCACCTTGTTGCCGTCCGCCGACAGCGCCACGCCGCTCGCGTCGTCGAGGACCGTCTTCTCCTCGCGCTCGGCGAGATCGAAGTAGACGAATCGGCCGCTTCTCGTCGGCCGACCCGGCGCGCGGCAGGCGGCGCACGACCACCTTGCCCTTCACGGCGAACAGGTCCGTGTAGTTCCCGGCCTTGAGCGGGAGGATGATGGCGCGCGCCTCGAACCCGTCGAGCGCGATCTCGACCGGCTTCGGCGGCTCGTCCTTCTTCGCCTCGTCTTTCGCGGCCTCGGCGCCGCCGGCCTGGCCGGACTTCACCGCGGCCGATGCCGCCTTGGCCTCCGGCTTCGCTGCGTCCTTCGAGGCAGGCTCCGCGGCGGCGTCCTTCGGCGGCTCGACGTCGTTGCGGGCCGCGAGCGGCGACGGCGACATCGGCGCGCAGCGGCACGGCGACGATCTGCGTCGAATTCGCGTACGTCCAGCCGTTGTCGAAGTCGCCGTACGTCGGGGTGAACGCGCGGTTCGAGAGGTAGTAGAGGTACTTGCCCTCAGGATCGAAGGCCGGCTGCAGGTCGCTGAAGTACCCGCTCGTGGCCTGTGTCAGCTTCGAGGCCGCCGTGTCGTAGAGGAAGATCGCCTGGCTGCCGGTGGAGGACGGGCGCGACCAGGCGATCCAGCGCGAGTCGGCCGACCACGCGAAGCGGAGCTCTTCGAGCGCGTCGTGGCCCATCCAGGCGCGGCTGCGATCGATTTCCGCGGGAACGCCGCCCTCGGCGCCGAGCAGGTGGATGCGCGCCTGCTCGTCGACGAACGCGAGGCGCTTCGCTGTCGGGCGACCACTGCGGCCGGTAGCGGAAGCCCGGGCCGAGCTTCGTCAGCGTGCGCTCCGCTCCCGTGCCGTCCGCCGGCCGGACGGTCAGCTGATACTCGCCGGTGCGGTCGCTCCAGTACGCCACCAGGCTGCCGTCGGGCGACCAGGAGGGATACCGCTCCGCGACGCCCGACGACCGCGTGAGGTTCATCACCGGGCCGTGCTCGGCCGGCACGGTGAACAGTCGCCCCTGGCCGCGAAGACGCCGCGCTTGCCGGTGGGCGAGATGCCGGCGGTCTCGATGAGCGGCGCGACCTTCTCGGCGCGCGGCTTGAGCGTGATCTCGTCGGTGACCACCTTGACGGGCACCTCGGCGAGTTTCTCCGAGGGGACGTTCAGCAGGTACAGCCGGCCGCCGGCCTGGAACACGATGTCGGACGGCCCGGCGGCCGGGAACGTCACATCGACGTCGGTGAACGTCGGTCACCTGCCGCGCGGCGCCGGTCTTCGCATCGAGCGCCCAGATGTTCGCCCGCTCGGCCGGACCGCGGTCGGAGAGGAAGTAAATCGTGTCGCCGAACCACATGGCCTGGCCGTCGTTGGCGGCGTCCTTCGTCAGGTTCGACGCCGCCATGGTCTGGAGGTCGAACAGCCAGATGTCGGAGGCCCAGCCGCCGCGGTACCGCTTCCACGTGCGGAAGTCCTGCGACTGCGGCATGTAGGCGAAGCGGCGGCCGTCGGCCGCGAACGCGCCGAACTCGCCGTACGGCACCGCGAGTTTCTCGGGCAGCCCGCCGGTCGCCGGCACCAGGTAGAACTGGTTGTAGCGCTGGCGCCCGCTCTCGCGGCCCGAGGCGAACAGCACGCGCCTGCCGTCGGGATGCCAGTCAATCAGCCGGTCGCCCATCGGGTGGTGCGTGAGCCGCACCGGCATGCCGCCCGTGGCGGCGACGGCGTACACGTCGAGGTTGCCGTCGTAGTTGGCGCTGTAGGCGATGGTCTTCCCGTCGGGCGAGAAGCGCGGGAACATCTCTTCGCCGGCGGGGGAACTGAGCCGGGTGGCCACGCCTCCGGCCTTCGGCACGGTCCAGATGTCGCCGGCGTACACGAAGGCGATCTGGGCGGCCGACACGTCCGGGTAACGGAACATGCGGGCGTCGATCTGGGCGGCAGCGGGGGCGGCCGTGCCGGTCGTGACGAGGGCGGCCAAGGCCAGTCTGGCGAACAGCTTCATGTCGGCTCCTGGAGTGAGGCGGGTAACCCGATCTTGTATAGTCTACGGCGATGGCGGCCGACCTGTTCCACATCGCGCAGCGCGGGTCGACCGTGCGCCGCGAGGTGCTCGGCGGGATCACGACGTTCGTGACGATGGCCTACATCATCGTGGTGAACCCGGCGATCCTGGCCGCGGCCGGCATCCCGGTCGGGCCGAGCACGGTGGCCACCATCCTCACGGCGGCGTTCGGGTCGCTCCTGATGGGCCTCTACGCGAACCGGCCCATCGCGGTGGCGCCCTACATGGGCGAGAACGCCTTCATCGCCTTCGGCCTCATCGCCCTCGGCGCCACGTGGGAGCAGCGGCTCGGCTCGGTGTTCGTCGCGGGCGTCGTCTTCCTGCTGCTCACCGTCTTCCAGGTGCGGTCGAAGCTCGCGAACGCCATTTCGCCGAGCCTGAAGTACAGCTTCGCGGCGGGCATCGGGCTGTTCCTGGCGTTCATCGGGCTGTACGAGACCGGGATCGTCACCAGCGGCGCGGCCGGTCTGCCGGCGGCCGCGCTTCTCGCGCCGGGACAGGACCTGCTCCGGGCGCCCGACGTGCCGGTGAAGATCGGCGCGTTCGGCGACCCGCGCGTGCTGCTCGCCATCGCGGGCTTCGTGGCCATCGTCGTCCTGATGATCCGGCGCGTGCCCGGCGCGATCCTGATCGGGATGGGCGCGACGGCCGTGGCGGGGTACGGCCTGGGGTTCGCGCCGGCGCCCGAGGCGGTGCTGGCCATGCCCTTCACCGGCGCGTATTCCCTCGCGCCGATCGCGCTGCGCCTCGACGTGCCGGGCGTGCTGACGGTGAGCTTCCTGCCGGTGCTGCTGACGCTCGTCCTGATGTCGTTCCTCGACACGCTCGGGACGCTGGTCGGCGTCGGCGCGGCCGGCAACATGCTCGACAAGGACGGCAACTTCCCGCAGGTCGAGAAGCCGATGCTGGTCGACGCGATGTCGTGCATCTTCGCGTCGCTGGTCGGCACGTCCACGAGCGGCGCCTACATCGAATCGGCCACCGGCATCCGCGAGGGCGCGCGCACGGGCCTGGCCGCCATCGTCACGGCGCTCCTGTTCCTGGCGGCGCTCTTCTTCCTGCCGCTCGTGGGGCCGCTGCAGCAGTCGCGCTACGCGTACGGGCCCGCCCTCATCGCGGTCGGCATGCTGATGGTCGGATCGATGCGCAAGATCGAGTTCGACGACCTGACCGAGGCGCTGCCGGCCTTCGCGTGCATCGCGCTGATGGTGTTCACCTACAACATCGCGAACGGGCTGACGGCCGGCCTGGTGCTGTACCCGATTGGCAAGGTCGTGGCCGGCCGCGCGCGCGAGTTGAACTGGGGCAGCGTCGTGCTCGCGCTCCTGTGCCTCACGTACTTCGTGTTCGGCTTGCCGCACTGATGATGGGATCCAGGGTATCGCGCGTCGTCGTCCCCGGACGCGGGCTGCTGGTGATCAGCGTGCTCCTGGCTGCTGCGTGTGCGGGCCCGGCGAAAGAGGCCGCGCCGGCCGCCGCGCCGCCAGACGTGGTCCTGATCACGGTCGACACGCTGCGCGCCGATCGGGTGGGAGGCGCGCTCACTCCCGCCATCAACGCCATTGGCGCGCGCGGCGCGCGCTTCCTGGCGGCCCGGACCACCGTGCCGCTCACGCTTCCCGCGCACGTCAGCCTGATGACCGGGGCGATTCCTCCGGCCACCGGGGTCCGCCTCAACGGCGTGCACCGCTTCGACGACTCGCGCCCACGCTGGCGTCGCTGTTCAACGACGCCGGCCGCGACACGGCGGCCTTCATCGGCGCGTTCGTGCTCGACCGCCAGTTCGGCCTCGCGACCGGGTTCGACACGTACGACGATCAGATCGCGCGAGCGCCCGGGGCCCCGCTCAGGCTCGAAGCCGAGCGCCCGGCGCCCGCCGTCGCGGATCGCGCCGATCGCCTGGCTTCGGGCGCGCCAGCAGGCGGGCGCATCAGCCCGCCGGCCGTTCTTCCTGTGGGCGCACTTCTACGATCCGCACGCGCCGTACACGCCGCCCCCCGACGCCCTGGCGCGCGCCGGCGGTGATGCCTACGGTGGGGAAGTCGCCTACGCGGACGCGGAGATCGGCCGCCTGCTTCGCGCCGTCTCCGAAACGGGTGCCGGCCGCCCCGCGCTCGTCGTCATCCTCGGCGACCACGGCGAGAGCCTCGGCGAGCACGGAGAGCGCACGCACGGGATGCTGCTCTACGACGGCGCGCTGCGGATTCCGCTCGTCATCGCCGGACCGGGCGTGCCCGAGGCCGAGCATCGCCGGCCGGTGAGCATCGTCGATGTGGCGCCCACCGTGCTGCGCCTGGCGGGGCTCGCCGTTCCCGGAGGGATGCAGGGCCGCGATCTGCTCTCGGGCCCTGGCGCCGGCCACGAGGTCTACGCGGAGACGCTGTATCCACGGACGCTGGGATGGTCCGCGCTCACCGCGCTGGTCGAGGACCGGTGGAAGGTCATCGCGCCGGAAGGCGGCGGAGAAGAGCTCTACGACATCGCCAACGATCCAGCCGAACGCGAGAACGCCGCCGGCCGAAAACCGGAGGTCGTGCAGGCTGCCGTGTCGAGGATTGCCGCCATCAGGCGCGCCGAGGCGGCGCCCGCATCCGCACCGGCGAATGCCGAGGCGCAGGAGCGGCTTCGGGCGCTCGGCTATGTCGGCTGGCGGCGCCGCCGGTCGACGTCCGCCGGCGGCGGCGGCGTCAATCCGGCCGCGCAGATCGCCACCTGGGTCGCGTTCGAGGACGCGCTCGATCTGCTCAACGCCGGTTCCGCGCGTGACGCCGCTCGCGAAGCTCGCCGCCCTGCACGCCGCGAACCCCGAGGCGCAGGTGATCGCGGCCACGTACGCGCGCGCGCTTTCGGAGCAGGGCCGGCACCGCCAGGCCCTGGCGATCTACCGAAGCGCCGTGCGGACGTGGCCTGACGACAGCATGCTCTTTCACGATCTCGCCGTGGCGGCCCAGCGCGCCGGGCTTCGCGACGAAGCGGCGCGCGCCGAGCGGGCCGCGATCGCGCTCGACTCGAAGAACGCCGCCGCGCACAACGGGCTGGGCCTGCTGCTGGTCGATGAGAATCGCGTCGGCGAAGCGAGGCAGGCGTTCGAGCTCGCGGTGGCTGCCGATTCGTCCAGCGCCGAGTACCTCGCCAACCTCGGCAACGCGAAGCGCGCGTCGGGCGACCGGACCGGCGCGGAGGCGGCGTACCGCTCGGCGCTGAACGCCGATCCCGGCGCGGCCAACGCCCTGAACGGCCTGGGCGTCCTGCTGGTCGAGACAGGCCGGGCGCGCGACGCCATTCCCTTTCTGGAGCGCGCGGCTGCCTCCGACGCGACGCTCTGGGAAGCCCGCCTGAATCTCGGGATCGCCCACCAGACCGCCGGGAACCTCGATGCCGCGGCGACGGCCTATCGCGCGGTGCTCGCCGGGGCGCCCCGTTCAAGTCGCGAACGCCAGGCCGCCGCGGAACTTCTGGCCTCGCTGACACGTAAGGACTAGCGATCCCGCCGCCGCGCTGCATATTTTTGAATCGTCCGCTACCGGCGATTGGATGTCCGACTGAATTCACCGTCGCTCAGGCGAATTCGGCCGGGTTCCTGTGATCCGCGGGTCATCGTCGCCGGGCACAACGATTGCACGGCGGCGAAGGTTCTACCCGTCACACCCGTCACACCCGTACACCGTCGCGTCGTGCGGAGTCTCGGAGGTCCCCCAAGGCAGGAGGCAACTGCATGCGTAGGTGTCTGATCGCTTCGCTCGTCGTCGTGCTCTGCGGAATCCTCGCCGTGCCTGCTGCCGCGCAGCAGACCACGCGGGAACATCACCGGCCGCGTCACCGACCAGCAGGGAGGGGCGCTTCCGGGAGTCACGGTCACGGCCACGCAGGCCGACACCGGCTTCAGCCGGACGGTGGTGACCGACGGTGAAGGGCTGTACCGCCTCACCGGGTTGCCCGTCGGCACCATCGACCTCACGATGGAAATCGCCGGGTTCGCCACGCTGGAGCGCAAGGACCTGGTGCTCAACGTGGCGCAGACGCTGAACCTCGACGTTCAGCTCAAGGTCGCCTCGATGTCGGAGACCGTCACGGTGTCGCGGCGACACGCCGCTGCTCGAAACCACCTCGTCTTCGGTCGGCGGCGTCGTCGACGTGAACAAGATCGAGGCGCTGCCGCTCAACGGCCGTCAGTTCGCGAACCTGGCGATGACGGTGGCCGGCGTCGGCGATGGGCTTCCACTCCGACCCGACCAAGAGCACGCAGCACTCGCCGCAGATCGCCGGCGGCAACGGCCGCAACGTGAACTACCAGATTGACGGCGGCGACAACAACGACGACACCGTCGGCGGGCTGCTGCAGCTGTTCCCGCTCGAGGCGATCCAGGAGTTCAACTTCGTCACGCAGCGCTACAAGGCCGAGTACGGCCGCAGCAACGGCGGCGTGATGAACATCGTCACCAAGAGCGGCACGAACAACTTCAAGGGCAGCTTCTTCACCGCGTTCCGCGACACGTCGATGAACGCCCTGACGCAAGACGCAGGAGCTGGCCAAGCGTCGACAAGCAGGACTACCGCCGGTACCAGTACGGCGGGTCCTTCGGCGGGCCGATCGTCCAGAACCGGGCGCACTTCTTCGCCGCGTTCGAGCGCACGCAGCAGGACACGTACGCGACGGTGAACACGCTGGGCTGTTCCCGGACAAGGACGGCACGTACCTGACGCCGTACCGCGAGAACCTCTTCACGGTGAAGGGGTCGGTGAACATCAACCCGTCGCAGTTCCTGACGGTGCGCTACGGTCGGAACACCAACTCGCAGGTGTACGGCGTCGGCACGCGCGCGGTGCCCGAGAACTGGGGCGACAGCACGAACACGTTCAACTCGATCAACGTCAACCACAACTGGGTGCTCGGCGGATCGAAGCTGAACGAGTTCATCTTCCAGTACGCCGACTTCGCCAACTACATCCTGGCGCGCACCGGCGACCCGCAGCAGACGTTCGCGAACGGCGTCGTCATCGGCTACAACGTCGAACACGCCGCAGACGACCGATCCAGCACAAGTGGCAGTTCCGCGACGACTTCTCGTGGAGCGTGAGCGGCATGGGCGGCCTCGGCCACGACTTCAAGGCCGGCGTGAACTACATCAACGAGCCGAAGCTCTACGTGACGTTCAACTCGGGCAGCACGCGACTACGCGTACACGCACCTCGACAACAACATCAACGGGCCGATCAGCGGCGTCACCCGGAACAAGGACGGCGCCGCGGCGAACCTGCCGATGAAGCAGTTCGGCATGTACTTCCAGGACGACTGGCGCCTGACGACCGCCTGACGCTCAACGCGGGCCTCCGGTACGACCTCGTCACCGGGCTTCGCCATCGATCAGTCGCGGCGTCACGAACTTCGACAAGCTGCAGGCCGCGGGCCAGTCCGGGCCTCTTCAACGGCGTGGTCGGCTTCCAGGAGTGGGGGCCGTCGAGCAGGGAGGACTACAACAACATCCAGCCGCGCATCGGCGTCGCGTGGGACGTGTTCGGCAACGGCAGGGACCTGCATCCGGGCCGGCTGGGGCATCTACTACGACTTCGGCTACACGAACGCCAACATCCTGTTCCCGGGCCTGAGCGCGCAGGGCGGGTCGGGCGTGATCTTCACGGTGACCAACACCGCCGGGATCAAGAACCCCGACGGCAGCTTCTTCGCCTACGGCCAGCCGATCAGCAACATCTCGTCGCAGAACCAGGTGAACCCGGCCGGGCCGTTCTTCAGCAGCAACGTGGCCGTGCCCCGGGTCCAGCAGCCGTTCACGCAGCCAGTTCTCGATCGGCTGGTCGCACGAGCTCGACGCCGTCGACGGTCATCGACGTCGACTACGTGCACGTCGAAGGCAAGGACCTCGGCGTCCGCTGGCCGCTCAACACGCATCACGCCGGCCGGCGCGCGCCGCTACGCGTCGCTCGGCTTCAGCCCGGCCAACCCGACGATGAACATGAGCATCGGGGCGAGCAAGTTCGACGGCTTCAACATCGGCATGCGGCGCCGCATGGACAACAACTGGCAGCTCAACGGCTGGTACCAGTGGTCGAACGCCCGCGGCCTCGGCGGCCTCGGCCTCGACGAGTTGACGACGAACCTGGTGCAGGACGCCACCGACCCGCTGAATGACGTGCAGTGGGGACCGTCGGCGCGGACCGACGCGCGCCACAAGAGTCACGATCAGCGCCGTCATCCAGCTGCCGTGGGGCATCTACGTGTCGCCGATCTTCCGCTACCGCTCGGCGCTGCCGCTCCACATCTGGACCGGGTACGACGTCAACGCCGACGGCGATCGAACAACGACATCTACCCGACCGCGTTCCGTTCACCGGGATCGACGACGCCGGGCAACGGCCAGTTCGAGGAGATCGGGCGCGTGCGAGACGATCAACTGCGGCCGCGGCGCCGCGCTGTCGCAGTTCAACCTGCGCGTGTCTCGAAGTCCTTCAAGCTCGGCGCACGGCATGAACATCGAGGCGATCGGCGAGATCTTCAACATGTTCAACGCGATCAACCCGAACTTCGGTGTCGGCGCCGCCTCGAGCTCGCGGTTCTACACGGGCACCGCGGCGAACCACCGCGCCGAACTACGGTGTTCATGAAGCCGACGGCGTATTCGGGCGACTCCGGTCAGCCCGAGCAGCGCGTCGGCCAGATCGGGTTCAGGTTCACCTTCTAGGGGCTGGGGACTGGGCGCTCAGGCGCTGAGTCAGAAGGCGGGGGCCCGGAGCGGATTCCGGGCCCCCGCTTTCATGTACGTATTCGAGGCGCGTGTAGGATAACGGCATGGCACGGTGGAACCGCCTGCGCCCGATCGTCGTCGCCGCCGCCCTCGCCGCGGCGGGCATCGCGGCGGCCGCGCTGTGGACCATTGCGGGCAAGCACCCTTCCGCGCCCGCCCCTGCCCCTCCCGCCATCCGCACCGTCGTGCTCATCACCGTCGATACGCTTCGCGCCGATCGGGTCGGCGCGTATGGCTGGGCCGCGGCCCGCACGCCCGCCATGGATGCGCTCGCCGCGCGCGGCGTCCGCTTCACGCACGCGTTCGCCCCGGCGCCCATCACCCTGCCGTCGCACGCGAGCCTCCTCACGGGTCTCTATCCCCCCGGCCACGGCTCCCGTCACAACGGCATGCGCATGAGCGACGGGCCCGCCACCCTCGCGACCGTGCTCCGCGAACAGGGCTGGGCGACGGGCGCGTTTGTCGCGGCGTTTCCGTTGGACCGCCGCTTCGGCCTCGACCGCGGGTTCGACCGCTACGGCGACCGCATGCCCCGCGGTCGCGGACGGCCGGCTCGCTGAACGAACGGCCCGGGCGCCGAGGTCGTCGACGAAGCGCTGGCGTGGGCGCGTGGCCTCGGTGACCGGCCGGATGCTTCCTGTGGGTGCACCTGTTCGAACCGCACGCGCCCGTACGAGCCCGATCCGGCGCGCGGGCCTGCGGGCCGATCAGCGCCCGCATCCGTCCGATACGACGATGAGGTGGCGAGAGCGGATGGCGAGATCGGCCGGCTCCTGGCCGGACTGGGCGAGCGCGGTCGGCGTCGGCGCTCGTCATCGTGGCGGGGGATCACGGCGAGGCCTTCGGCGAACATGGCGAGATCGCCCACAGCGTCTTCCTGTACGACACGACGCTCCGCGTGCCGCTCATCATGGCGGGGCCCGGAATCAGCGCGCTGCCAGTGGGACGAGACGCGGACGTCTCGCTCGTGGACGTGTTTCCGACCGTGCTGGACGCGCGTCGGGCTTCCGCCGCGGGACGTCGACGGCGTCAGCCTGCTGCCGCTCGTGAGGGGCGGCGCGCTCGAGTCCCGCGAGCTGTACGCGGAGACGTTCGCGCCGCTCTACGATTTCGGGTGGAGCTCGCTTCGCAGCGTCAGGTCCGGACCGTGGAAGTACATCGCCGCGCCGTCACCCGAACTCTACGACGTGGCGTCGGATGCGGGTGAGCAGCGAAACGCCATCGAGCGGGAGGCGGCCCGCGCCCGCGACCTGGAGGCGCGGGTCGCGAACTACTCGGGTCCCGAGCCGCCGCATGCGGCGGACCCGGCCTCGACGATGGACGCCGAATCACGGAGGCGCCTCGGCGCGCTGGGCTACGTGGCGTCGAGCCCGGCGGCCGCATCGGGCGGCCGCCCCGACCCGAAGGACCGGCGCGAGCTGGCCGCCCGGATGGCGCGGGTGGCCGCCGGGGAGCTCGAAGGCGACGCCTTGCGGGCGACGCTTGGAGACCATCGTCTCGGAGGACCCGCGCAACGGCCAGGCGCGGATGCGGCTGGGATACTCGCTCCTTGAGCGCGGCGACCTTCGCGCGGCCGAAACGCACTTCCGCGCGGCGCTGGCCGCGTCGATGCCGACGGCGGATGTCCACCTCGGCCTGGCCCTGTGCTTTGCATCGACGGGCCGCGCCAGTGAGGCCGCCGCCGCGTTGATGGAGGCGAGGCGTCTGGAGCCCGGGAACCCCGTGGTCGAAGCCAACCTCGGCGCGTTGGCGCTCGACGCTGGCGACGTCGCGAAGGCGGCGGAGTATCTCGGAGAGGCGCTCCGGATCGATCCGGACCTGCACCAGGCGCGCTTCACCCTGGCTCGCGCGCTCGCCCGGCAGGGCCGTCGCGCCGACGCGCTCAAGGAAGCCGAGACGCTGCTGCAGCGCCTGCCGGCGCACGCGTCGCAGCGTGCAGAGGTGCAGCGCCTCGTTGAAGCGCTGCGCTAGCCCCGGCGTCTGGACGACCCGGGTGCTTCTGGCTTCTGACAATCGATAGTGGCCCTTCTGACTCTCTGCTTCTTCCCTTAGAACCTGCTCCACAGATACTGGTTCGTCACCTCGTGGTGGAACTGGACCTCCGAGGTCTTGATGACCGAGCCGAGCGCCTTCGGGCAGCGGTCGGCCTGGAGCTGCTTGACCTCGGCGAACTTCGTCTGGACGTCGGCGCCGAGGAGCTCGGTGACGTAGTCGCTCGCTTTGAAGTGCCGGATGGCGTCGTAGATGTTGTCGGGCAGGAACCGGGTGCGCGACCGGCGGATCTCGGTGTCGGCGTCCGCGGGCAGCGGCCCCTCGAGGCCGGTGCGCAGCAGCGCGTAGAGCGCGAGGTACGGGTTCGCGTCGGGCGCGATCGAGCGCACCTCCACGCGCGCGGACTTCTCGTTGCCCAGGGGGATGCGCACCATCGCGCCGCGGTTGATGGCCGACGCCTTGATCTGGTTCGGCGCCTCGAAGTGCGGGTCGAGGCGGCGGTACGAGTTCACGCTCGAGTTGAGGATCAGGCAGATGTCGTTCGCGTTGGCCAGGATGCGATCGATGAAGTTCCAGCCGACGTCCGAGAGGCCGTCCTCGCCCTCCGCCCCGTGGAACAGGTTCCTGCCGTCTCTCGTGAGCGACAGGTTCGTGTGCATGCCGCTGCCGTTGACGCCGGTGACCGGCTTCGGCAGAAACGACGCCGTCATGTCGAGCTGCTGGGCCACCTGGCGGCAGATGAGCTTGTAGAGCTGCACCTGGTCGGCGGCGATGCACGCCTCGGTGTAGGTGTAGTTCATCTCGAACTGCGACGGCGCCACCTCCGGATGGTCCTTCTCGTTGCCGAACCCCAGCGCGCGCTGCGCCTCGGCCGAGTTGTCGATGAACCGCCGCAGGGCGTCGCCCGGCAGGGAGTGGTAATAGCCGCCCGTCGAAATGAACTCGAACGACCCGGTCAGGTGGTACTGGCGCTCCACATCGCGGCCCTTGAAGAGGAACCCCTCGATCTCGTTCGAGGCGTGGGCGATCGTGCCGTCCTTCGCGAACAGGCGGTCGGCCAGCCCCTTCAGCCGGCTGCGCATGTCGGCGGTGTACTGCGAGCCATCGCGCTCCTTCACCTCGCCGAACGCGAGCACCTTCCCGGGCCCGAAAATGTCCGCCGGCAGCCAGTAGAACGCCGGCCAGTCGACCACGAGCCGCAGGTCCGACTCCGCCTGCTGCGAGAACCCGCGGATCGACGACCCGTCGAACGTCAGGTTGTCGGCCGACTTCAACAGGAACTTCTTGTCGTAGTCGAGCATGTGGAAGCGGCCCTCGAGGTCCGTGAAGCACACCGTGACGGCCTTGATGCGCTTCTCGTCGGTGAGGTACCGCATCCGCTCCTCGCGGATCTGGTCCGATGACACGCGGTCGAGCCGCTGCTGTTTGGCGGCGAGGTTCATCTCCTCGAGCCGGTCGTAAGGAATCTCCAGAAAGTCGCGCAGCGGAACCTGGTGGTCCACGGTCATCCTCCCTCGCCCCGGCGGCCTATGGCCGAGGACGGATAACGTTACCACAACAATTGATATAAATATTTTAAAGAGTAGGTCAGATAAGACTAATTATCGCAAATCTAGTCTTATGTCAGCCTCGACAGCGTAATGTCGACCGACCTGGCCTGGTTCGAGGCGCGATCCCACTGAACCAGGATGGGACTCTGGTAGGTTCCCTGGACAATCGCGCCCTGACCGGGCGTCTGCGTGTCGGAGACCAGCAGGTTGACGGCCCGCTTGAAGCGCAGGAACCGCTCGGCCGGGACGGCCATGGCCTTGGCCATGACCCGCTCGATGACGCTTTCGTTCAGCCCCAGGGCGTCCACCAGCTTGTTCAGGGCGCGGACCATGTCGTACTTGGCGTAATCGAGGGTCTTGGCGGGGATGGACCGGGGGTCGGCCCACGCGTGGCGTCCCTTCTCGGCCACGTACTTCAGGGGGTTGTGAAGCACGTGCATCAGGTCGTGGCGCATGAGCAGGGTTTCGTACTCGTTCACCGTCAGGCCGGCCTGGCGTTCGTCGGGATTCAGTTCGATCCGCAGCCGGCCCTTGGTCACGCCGTAGCGCGCGATGGCCTCATCGAGCAGTTCGTAGAACCCGACTCTCGGATCGCGGAGGTTGACCGAATCCATCGGGTGGCCGGAAACCGGGATCGTGACGCGGGTCTTCCAGACCGGCACCTCGTGCGTGTACGCCAGCACGGTCGTCTGGCGGCGGCGAGGCTGCCCGGCGTTCACCCCGTCGAGGTCGACGAACCACACCGGCTCGTTGGCGGCCCGGTATTGCACGCACGCGCGGAGCCCGGAGGCGATAAACGCCAGGTGCGAATCGGCGTTGCGCGGCTCCACGGCCCGCTGATCGTCGGAGAGTTCCGTCCGCAGCTCCAGCTTGTCGTGCTCGTATCCCGCGTCCTCCGGGAAGACCAGCCGGAACGCGTCCATGTAGAGGTCGACGCCGTTCGCGCCCTGCCTGGCCAGACGCGTCGCCAGCCCCTGTTCGAGATACCCGGCGGTGGTGTGCAGGGAGGCGTAGTAGGCGCGAGGAAACTCCGCGAGCACGTCGCCGTAGTCGGCGAGAATGCGGCTGCGCACGTCGATGGCGTCGAATCGTGCGCGCGGCTGGAGTGCGACGGAAAACTCCGTCGGTTCCTGGGACATGGCAGCCAACTATCTATTATCTACGATTAGACTGACCGGCGCGAGTTCCGGGAGTTACACTGGTAGGGCGATGAGCCAGTCGCGCGCCTGGACGCTTGGCGAGGAGGTGGCCCACAGCGTCACCCACGGCATCGGCCTGCTGGCGGCGGTGGCGGGCCTGGTCGTCCTCGTCATCCTGGCGGCCGCCACCCGCGATCCCTGGCGCATCACGTCGAGCGCGATCTACGCCTCCACCCTCGTCCTGCTCTACGCGGCATCCACGCTCTATCACGCGCTCTCGGCCACGCGGGCCCGCGATGTCTTCAGGGTGCTCGACCACTCGGCGATCTTCCTCCTCATCGCCGGCACCTACACGCCCTTTGCCCTTGTTTCGCTTCGAGGCCCCTGGGGCTGGACCCTGCTCGGCATCGTCTGGAGCCTGGCGGTGGCCGGCGTGGCGGCCAAGGCGGTGTACGGCACGCGGTGGCCCGTCATTTCGACGGTGCTCTACCTCGCCATGGGATGGACCGTGGTGATCGCGGTGAAGCCGCTGCTGACGCACGTGCCGCCGGGCGGCATCGCGTGGCTGGTGGCCGGAGGGCTGGCCTACACGGGCGGCGTCGTGTTCTACGCCTGGACGCGGCTGCGCTACAGCCACGCCATCTGGCACGTGTTCGTCCTGGCGGGCAGCGTCTGCCACTACATCGCGGTGGTCTTGTACGTCGTCTGACGAGGGGCGGCGGCGTCAGGCCGGCCGGGCACCGTGAACACGAAGCGGTCGCTCGCGAGGAAGTTGACCACCGACACCACCAGCACCGCCGCGAGATTGGCCAGCAGGTAGTGCACGCCGAGCGCATCGACGAGCAGCGCCATGATGGCGGCGCCGCCGACGAGCGAGAACCCGCCGTTTGACAGGTTGAACCTGACCAGCCGCCCGCCCGTCGCCCGCATGCCTGCCGGCCTGTCCGCCCACGTCCACCGGAGATGCCAGAAGAAATTGTGCAGGACGGCGGCCTCGGTCGCCACGAGCGTCGCCGGCACGACCGCCATTCCGAGTCGCCCGACGAGCAGCCACAGAACGGCTGTCTGGACGCCGAAGCCGGCGATGCCGACAACGGCGAACGCGGCGACTCGCGCAGCCTGCGATGCGGGGCCGGCGTCGTCCCTGGTCACCAGCGCGTCTCCTCACGATAGAGGGCGGCCGTGTTCCGGACCGCGTTGACGATGAACACCACCGTCAGGCCGGCGGAGGCGAAGATGCCGCCGACGTCGAAGAGGCGGTAGGGCCCGAGGCCGAAGGGGCGGACCATCCCGCCGCCGAGGAGCATGAGGGCGCCGACCGCGATCAGGATGCGCAGCTCCGTGGGCCCGAACCCGAGAAACGACATCCGGAAGACGCTGCGGGCCCAGGTGCCGAGGAACGACTCGCCCATGACGAGCAGCCATGCCGCGAGCGTGACGGCGGCGATGAGCGGATCCATGTGGCCCGAGAACGCCAGTCCGGCCAGCATCATGGCGGTGCCGGCCATGTCGATGACATGGTCGACATAGAAGCCGTAGCGGGGCCTCTGCTGGTTCCTGACGCGCGCGAGCGTGCCGTCCAGGCTGTCGCCGAACCAGTTCAACGCGAGACACACCACCACCAGCGACACTCCCGCGGCCGGGCGCGAGCCCGTGAGCCAGAACGACACCCCCACGCCGGCCATCGAGACGAGGCCGAGCACGGACAGGTGATCCGAGTTGACCCACGCCGGCATGCGTTCCGCCATCCAGACCAGCGCCCGCTTCTCCGCGGCGGCGAGGACGCTCCGGTGCAGGCGGGTATGGCCGGCGGTCGCGGCGGCAGGAGTGCTGGTGGCGACTGGTGAGGGTTTCATGACACGTGCTCCATGGGCAGCGGCAGTGCCGCCCTTACCTTGAGATGCGCAGGCGGCGGCCGAACCGGCTCATCGGCGCTCCCGGCGCTCCCGGCGGTGCGCGGGGGGCGGGCTGGTATACTGCGCCGGAAAACAGGCGGCCCCGCGCCAGGAGATGCGATGACCACCAGCCGATTGTCCCGCCCGCGCGCCCGGCGCCTTGCCGTCGCGGCTCTCATTGTCGCGCTTTTCGCCGTCGCGGGCGCCGTCGGCGGCCGCCTGGCCGCCGCGCCGGCCCAGGGCCCCGCCGCCGATCCGAACGTCATCGTGAACCCGGTGATGTATCAGGGGCTGCGCTACCGGTCGGTCGGGCCGCACCGCGGCGGCCGGGTGACCGCGATCTCGGGCGTGCGCCAGCAGCCGTGCACGTTCTACCAGGGCGCCACCGGCGGCGGCGTCTGGAAGACGACCGACTGCGGCGCGCTGTGGACGCCCGTCGGCGACGGCCAGATCGAGACCGGATCGATCGGCGCCATCGCCGTGTCCGAATCCCATCCCGACATCGTGTGGGTGGGGACCGGCAGCGCGGCCATCCGCAGCAACGTCATCATCGGCCGCGGGGTCTACAAGTCGGTCGACGCCGGCCGGACCTGGTCGCTGGTGGGCCTGCGGGACGGCGGCCAGATCGGGGCGGTGGCGATCCATCCCTCGAACCCCGACATCGTGTGGGTGGCCGTCGGGGGATCGCCCTTCGGCCCGACCGAGATGCGCGGCATCTACAAGACCACCGACGGCGGGAAGACCTGGACCCGCACGCTCTTCGTGAACCGCGAGACCGGCGCGCGCGTGGTGGCCATCAACCCCGCGAACCCCGACGAAGTCTACGCCGCGATGTACCGCGGCTTCCGCAAGGGGTGGGACATCATCAGCGGCGGGCCGGCCAGCGAGGGCGGCATCTACAAGTCCACCGACGGCGGCGTGACATGGGCGCAGCTCTCGGCCGGGCTGCCGCAGCGGCTCATCGGCAAGATCGACCTCGACGTCGCGCGGAGCAAGCCGAGCACCGTCTACGCCATGGTCGAGGCGCCGGGCCCCGAAGGCGGCCTGTACCGATCGGACGATAGCGGCGCGACGTGGGCGATGGTGAACAACAGCATGCGCCTGCGCGCGCGGCCGTTCTACTTCCACTACGTCGATGTGAACCCCAGGGACGAGAACGAGGTCTGGGTGAACGAGCTGGGCCTCTGGAAGTCGACCGACGGCGGGAAGACGTTCGCGGGGATTCCCACGCCCCACGGCGACAACCACGGCATCTGGTTCAATCCCGACAACCCGGAGACCGCGATCCAGTGCAACGACGGCGGCGCCAACGTCACGCGCGACGGCGGGCGGACGTGGTCGTCGATCCTGAACCAGCCCACCGGCGAGTTCTACATGGTGGCGGTCGACGACCAGTTCCCGTACCGGCTCTACGGGCCGCAGCAGGACAACAGCACGGTGGTGGTGCCGAGCCTGCCGCCCGTCGCGTGGGGCCTCGACTCGCCGCTGCAGATCTGGGGCCAGGTGGCGGGATGCGAGACGGGCCAGGTCTGGCCGCGGCCCGACGGCTCGGTTGTCTGGGGCGCGTGCAAGGGCGAGGTGGGCCGCTACGTCGTGGCGACCGGCCAGGAGCAGCACTACTGGGTCTACCCGCAGAACCGGTACGGCCACAACCCGAAGGACATCAAGTACCGCTTCCCGAGGCAGACGGTCGTCTACCTCTCGCCGCACGATCCGAAGACCGTCTACCAGGCGTCGCACGTGCTGCACCGGTCGACCGACGAAGGCGTCAACTGGGAGATCATCAGCCACGACCTGACGGCCTACGAGCCCGACAAGCAGGTGACGCCGGGAACGCCGATCACGCGCGACGTCACGGGCGAGGAGGTCTACAGCAGCATCTACGCGATGGCGGAGTCGCGCCTCGAGAAGGGCGTGCTGTGGGTCGGCGCGAACGACGGCCCGGTGCACGTCTCGCGTGACGCGGGGAAGACCTGGAAGAAGGTCACGCCGCCCGACCTGCCTCCCGGCGGGCGCGTGCAGACGATCGAGGACTCGCCGCACCGCAAGGGCTCGGCCTACATCAGTGTCTACCGCTACCTGCGCGAGCACGACCTGCAGCCGTACATCTACGCCACGACCGACTACGGCGCCACGTGGACGCGCCTGACCGACGGCCGCAACGGCATTCCCGCCGACCATCCGACGCGGGTCGTGCGGGAAGACCCGTCGCAGGAGGGCCTGCTCTATGCCGGCACCGAGTTCGGGATGTTCGTGTCGTTCGACAACGGCCGCCACTGGCAGTCGTTCCAGCAGAACCTGCCGGCGACGCCGGTGACCGACATCCGCGTGCACCGCAAGGACCTGGTGCTCGCGACCATGGGCAGGGCGTTCTGGATCATGGACAACGTCACGCTGCTGCACCAGCTGGCGTCGCGCCACGAACTGGTGATGCGGTCGGAGGCGTACCTCTTCCAGCCGCGCGAGGCGTACCGGATGCGGTACTCGCCGATGGGAGGATCGCCCGACCAGCCGCAGTACCCGCCGCCGGGCGCCATCCTCGATTACTACCTGGCCGGCGAGCCGGCAGGCGAGCTGAAGATCGAGATTCTCGACGCCAAGGGCGTCATCGTGCGCACCATCCCGGCACAGGCCGGCGCGGGCCAGGCGGCATCGCCCGCTCCAGCCATGACGGGCCGGCGGGGAGGCGGCGGCGCGCCCCTGATGAAGCGCGAGTGGCACAGCCGCTTCGTGTGGGACCTGCGACACGAGGCCGCGGCGGGAGCGGCGGGGCCGCTTGTCGTGCCCGGCCCGTACCAGGTGCGCCTGTCGGCGGGCGAATGGAGCCAGTCGCGGCCCCTCGAGGTGCGCATCGACCCGCGCGTGGCCGCGGCGGGCGTGACGCAAGCCGACCTGCAGGAGCAGCTGGATCTCGCCCTGAAGGTGCGCGACGCGATCGCCGAGGCACGCGCGCTCGGCTCGACACTCGTCGCCGCCCGACAGGCCCTGCAGCCAGGCGCCGCGAACGCGAAGGCCCTCCAGGCGCTCGTCGACCGCGTGGTCACGGCCAGCGTCGTGTACCCGCAGCCGATGCTGGCCGACCAGCTGTCGAACATCGCCCGCATGATCGGCCAGGCCGATCAGAAGGTCGGCCGCGACGCGTTCGTCCGGTTCGACGACCTGATGAAGGAGATGGCGGCCGTGAAGGCGGAGGCGGCGAGGTTGGGGGTGCAGTAACGGCTCGGGAGCTCGGGACTCGGGACTCGGGATTCGGGATGGAGGTCGAGGCTTTAGCCTCGACGTAGAGCTGCGAGGCGAGGAGTTTCGATGAAAGCAACCCGACCCGGGTGGCCCGCGCTGATCTCGGCGGTGTTCGTCGTCGGGCTCTCGCTGGCGAGTGTCCTGCTCGGCGGGCCGCCGTCGCCTGTGCCCGCGAGCGCCCCGCCGTCGGCGTTCTCCGCGGAGCGGGCGATGGCGCACGTGGAGCAGATCGCGCAGCGCCCGCACCCGGTGGGTTCGGCTGATCATGCCCGCGTGCGCGACTACCTGGCGGGCGCCATCGAACAGCTTGGCCTGAAGGCCGAAGTCCAGTCGGCCGTCGTGCGCCGCGGCACGACGACGCTGCGCATGGCGCGCGTCGAGAACATCCTGGCGCGCATCAGCGGCACCGACAGCACGGGCGCCGTGCTGCTGGCTTCGCACTACGACTCCGTGCCGGCGGCGCCGGGCGCCGCCGACGCGGCGTCGGGCGTGGCCGCGATTCTCGAGGCCGTGCGGGCGCTCAAGACGGGCCCGCGCCCTGCGCAACGACGTCATCCTGCTGCTCACCGACGCCGAGGAACTCGGCCTGCTCGGCGCCAGAGCGTTCGTCGAGCAGCACCCGTGGGCGAAGGACGTCCGGATGGCGTGAACTTCGAGGCCCGCGGCACGAGCGGGCCGTCGTGGATGTTCGAGACGAGCGCAGGCAACGGCGCCGTCGTGGCCGAGTGGGCATCGCTCGTGCCGAAGCCGGCGGGTTCGTCAGCTGACCTACGAGGTCTACAAGCGCCTGCCGAACGACACCGACTTCACCGAGTTCAAGCGGCTCGAAGACGGCGGGCCTGAACTTCGCGTTCGTCGGCGGGCTGGGAGCGTTACCACACGCCCGGCGACAACGCGGCCGCGCTCGACCGCGGCAGCCTGCAGCACCACGGCGAGGCCGCGCTGCGGCTGACGCGCCGGTTCGCGTCGATGGACCTCGGCAGCGCTCGCAGGCGCGCGACGCGGTGTACTTCTCGCTGCCACTGGCCGGACTCGCGCCGCACTATCCGACGCTGTGGGCCGTGCCGCTGGCGGTGGCGGCGCTGGTGCTGTTGGTCGTGGTCATCGTGAGGGCACGGCGGCGGCGGGAGGCGAGCATCGGCGGCATCATCCTGGCCGTATTCATCTACGCGGCGTTCACGGGGGCGTCCGGCTATTTCGGCTGGCGCTTCGGCCGCCTGGCCGGCCGGCTGCACGAGCAGTGGCTGCCAGGAGGGCAACGTGCTGATGAGCGGCGCCGTACGCCGCGGCGATGGTCGGCATTCATCGTCGCCGTCTGGCTGGCGCTCTACGTCCTGCTGCGCAAGAGGTTCGCCGCGCTGTCTATCGCGCTCGGCGCGCTGGTCGTCTGCGGCCCGGCAGCGTGCGCGCTCCGCGTGGTTCGTGGCCGGCGCCAGCTTACGTGGTGGTGTGGCCGCTCCTCGGCGCCTGCTCGCCGCGCATGCGCCGTCATCGTCGGGCGCCGGCCGGACGCGCCGCCCCGCGCCGGGCGGGCGGTGATCGCCCTGCTGTGTTCCGTGCCGGCCATCCTCATCACTCTGGCCGCTCGTGGACGCGTTCTTCGTGCACGATGGGGCTGGCGCCCGAGAGCGGCGCCGCGATGGCCGTGCTGACCGCGCTCGCGCTCGGCGCGCTGGTCGGTTCCGATCGAATTCATCGTGGAGCGCCGGCGATGGTGGCCGGCCGGCTGCCGCCCTGGTCGTCTCGCTGTCATGCCTGGCCATGGCCGTGAGCGAGACGCGCTACTCGGACCGGCATCCCAGGCCGGTGAACGTGCTCTACGTGCTGGACGCCGATGCGCGAACGGCGCAGCTGGGCCGTGCGCGTGAAGCGGGCCGACGCCTGGTTCGGCCAGTTCCTCGGGGCGGCGCCGACGGCAGGGCCGCCCGCCCGCGCTCGTGCAGCCGTGGTCGTCGATCGACGGCGTGCCCGGGATTCCTGACGCCGATGCGCCCGCCGTCGGACCTGCCGGCGCCGCAGGCGCCCTCGTCAGCGCCCTTCCCACCGCAGGGCGGCCGGCACGTCACCTTCCGCGCGACGCCGGCGCGCGAGGGCGACATGCTCTCGGTCTGGGTCAACGGCGTACCCGCCCTCGACGTCTCGGTGGACGGGAAACAGGTGAGCGGCGCGTTCACGCGCACGGGCGCCCGACGACACCGCGTGGACGCTGGAGTACTTCAACGCGCCGGCCGTCCGGGGCGACGATCACGATGACGCTCAAGGGATCGCGGACCGCTGACGGTGGCGAGTGGTCGAACGCGCGCTCGGGCTGCCCGACACTGCCGGGCACGGCCATCACGCCGCGTCCCGCGTCGCTCATGCCCGTCCAGGACGGCGATCATGACCATCGTCCGCCGGACGTACGCGTTCTGATGGTCAGACCCGCCCGGGGGACGATCTGGCGCGTGTTGGCGCTACAATCAGCCGGACAACCCGGCATCAAGGAGCGAGGCGAGCATGAGCGAGCACGATCCCCTGACCGCACCCATCGAAGGCGCCGAGCGCAAGACCGTCGGCGGCATCGTCTGCGACGTCGTCCGCATCGGCGAGGCCCGCGTGCGGCGGACCATCTACGAGCCGGGTTTCACGTGGCAGACCCACCTGAAGAAAGCCGTCACGTCGGAGCTCTGCATGCACGCGCATGTCGGCTTCCTGGCGCGCGGCCACCTCGAGGCCCACTTCCCGGACGGCTGCCGCCGGGACTGGGTGGCGCCCGCGGTGGTCTACCTCGAGCCCGGCCACTCCGGCTCGGTCGTCGGCGACGAACAGGCCGTGCTCATCGAGGTGGACTTCGAAGGGGAGACCGTCAAGCGCTTCGGCATGCCCGCGGCCCACACGCACGAGTGAGGCCCGTGGGCCCGCGCGTGGGAAGCGGCCCTGGCGCAGGCCTGCCTACCGCAGCCGCGCGAGCTGGGCGGTGCGGTTGTCGACGAGGTCCTTGAGCTCCCGGTGCATGTCGGGGGCCACCGCTTCCGAGTACGGCAGGATGCAGTCGCGGGTCTGGGCGGTGTAGCGCTCGACGAACGCCCGGTCGTTGACGAAGCCGAGCGTGACGAGGTTGCTGATCCGATCCGCCAGTTTCAGCTTCTTCGCCCGGTCGCTGCCCGTCTGCATGATGCGGCGGAGGTACTCGGCCTTCGGCTCGTCCACGCCGTTCACCTTCCGGATCGTCACCTCCATGACCAGGTCGTAGACCGCCGGGCCGTCGGCGTCGATTGACGCGATGGCCTCGCGCGTCACCCAGGGCTCGTCGCCGAGTTCCTCGAACAGGTCGTGGATGACGGACGCCTTCAAGAGGACCGGGTCGACGATCTTGTAGTCGAGCAGGATCGCCATCGTGCTCATCTGGTGGCGGAACATGTTGCTGCCGGCCTTGCGCGGGCGGTCGATCATCGCCATCGCCTTGACGATGTACGGCGCCAGTGTCGTTCCCGCCAGGCTGCGTTCGAGCGGACCGAGATCCATACCCTGAGATCTCCTGCCCACACGCCCGGCCGGACCGCCGCGTGGTCTGACCGGGGAACCAGCGGAGGTTATCACGGGTTGCGTGCCCGCGCGCGTCGCCACGGGCGTGCAATCCGGCATACAATCGGCGCCACGTCGCTTCCGCGCCCCGCCCGCCGGCGACCACCCATTGGAGGATCGGAGATGTTCAGACGCCAGGTCCCGCCTGCCACGGCCTTTCTCGTCATCGTCCTGCTCACGATCGGCCTCAGCGCCGGCGACCGGCCGCTGCCGAAGCCCAACTACGACCTCGCGTCGCGCTGGATGGCCACGAAAGTCGGCAAGCTGGTCTTCGACACGAGCGTCGCGCCCCGCTGGGCGGAGACGAGCGACCGCTTCTGGTACGCGTTCGAAACGGCGCAGGGCCGGAAGTTCATGCTGGTGGACCCGCTCAAGCGCACGAAGGCGCCCCTGTGGGACAACGCGAAGATGGCCGCGATGCTCACGAACATCACGCGCATCCCCTACGACTCGCAGCACCTGCCCATCACCCCGGCGACGATGAAGTGGGTGAAGAACGACACGGCGATCCGCTTCGAGCTCGAGGTGCCGAAGGACGCGAAGATCGTCGGGGAGAAGAAGAAAGAAGACAGAAGTCAGAAGCAGAAGACAGAAGCCAGAAGACAGAAGAGAAGAAGACGGAGGAGACGAAGAAGGACGAGGTCAAGAAGACAGAAGCAGAAGAAGACAGAAGAGAAGAAGACGAAGAGCAGGAGACCGACCAGACGAAGAAGACGACGTCAAGAAGGACGAGAAGAAGACCGGCGCGGCCGGAGAAGCCGATGCCGAGCCGCCGAAGACCACCAAGACCCTCTACTTCGAGTACGACCTCGCCACCGGCAAACTGGCGCTCCTGCCCGACCACACGCCCGATCCCAAGAAGCCCGGATGGGCCCAGGTGTCGCCCGACGACAAGACGGTCATCTTCGCCCGCGGCCACAACCTCTTCATGATGGACGAGGCGAACTACAAGCTCGCGCTCAAGGACTTCGGCGATCCGAAGATCCAGGAAGTGCAGCTGACCACCGACGGCGAGGAGCACTACAGCTTCGCCCGGCGGCTGACCGACGAGGCGAAGACGACGCTCAAGAAGGACCAGAAGAACGACACGAAGCACAAGGACGGCCCGAGGGTGCCGGCCATCGGCGCGCAATGGGCGAAGGACTCGAAGAAGTTCTCGGCAACGCGAGCCGACCAGCGCAAGGTGGCCGATCTCTGGGTCATCAACTCGCTCGCGTCGCCCCGGCCGAAACTCGAGACCTACCGCTACGCCATGCCGGGCGAGGAGAACGTCGATCAGGAGGAACTGCTGGTCTTCGACCGCGACACCAAGAAGCGCATCACGATGAAGGCCGACGCCTTCAAGGACCAGACCCTCCAGGTGGCCACCTCCCGGTCGCTCGCGCGGGACCGCGACAAGGAGAAGACCGAGCCGCAGGTGGCTCAGCGACACGTCGGACAAGCTCTTCTTCTGGCGCCTCAGCCGCGACCTGCACCGCGTCGACGTGTGCGTGGCCAACACCGAGACCGGCGAGGTGAAGCCGATCATCGAGGAGCGGCTCAACACCTACATCGAGACGCAGCCGCTCTGGACGCTCGGCAACGGCCAGGAGTTCATCCACTGGTCCGAGCGCGACGGCTGGGGCCACTACTACCTGTTCGGCGCCGACGGCACGCTGAAGAACCAGATCACGACGGGCGAGTTCGTCACCGGGCCGATCGCCTGGGTCGACGAGAAGCTCCGCGTCATGTACTTCACCGCCAACGGCCGCGAGGCCGGGCGAGGACCCGTACTTCACGCACCTCTACCGCGTGAACCTCGACGGCACCGGCCTGAAGCTGCTCGACCCGGGCGACGCGTCCCACTCGTCGACGCTCTCGGACAACGGCAAGTACTTCATCAACACCTACTCCCAGGTGGACACCGCGCCGAAGTCCGAACTGTTCGACGCGACGGGCCTGAAGCTCGCCGACCTCGAGCAGACCGACGTCACGGCGCTCACCGACGCGGGCTTCAAGTTCCCCGAGCCGTTCAAGGTGAAGGCCGACGACGGGGTGACGGACCTGTTCGGCGTGATGTACAAGCCCTTCGACTTCGATCCGGAGAAGCGGTACCCGATCATCGCCTACGTCTATCCGGGCCCGCAGACCGAGAGCGTCACCAAGACCTTCTCGCCCCGCAGCCAGAGCATGACGCTCGCCCAGATGGGCTTCATCGTCATCGAAATCGGCAACCGCGGCGGCCACCCGCAGCGGTCGAAGTGGTACCACAACTACGGGTACGGCAACCTGCGCGACTACGGGCTCGCGGACAAGAAGGCCGCCATCGAGCAGCTGGCGCGCAAGCACCCGTGGATCGACATGAACCTGGTCGGCATCTACGGCCACTCGGGCGGCGGCTTCATGTCCACGGCCGCGATGCTCGTCTACCCGGACTTCTTCAAGGTGGCCGTCTCCTCGTCGGGCAACCACGAGAACAACGTCTACAACCGGTGGTGGAGCGAGAAGCACCACGGGGTGAAGGAAGTCACCGACAAGGACGGCAAGGTGAAGTTCGAGTACACGATCGACCGCAACTCGGAGATCGCGAAGAACCTGAAGGGGCACCTGCTGCTCGTGACCGGCGACATGGACAACAACGTCCACCCGGCCAACACGTACCGGGTGGCCGACGCGCTCATCAAGGCCAACAAGCGGTTCGACATGTTCATCATGCCGGGCCAGCGCCACGGCTACACGACGATGGGCGACTACTTCTTCTGGCTGCGGGCCGACTACTTCGCGAAGCACCTGCTCGGACAGGCGTCGGAGAGCGTGGACCTCATCGAACTGGCGCGCGAGACGCCGCAGGTGGGCGCGAAACGGCCGCCGGCCGCCGCGGCGACGGGCCGGGGGGGACGGGGGCAGTAGGCACTAGGGGCTAGGGCGCTCGGCGAGTCGGGCGCGAGGTCGCGTAGCGAAGCGGAGCCAGTAGGAAGCTGGCTTGCGCGCACGTCACGCCGGCGCTAGCCTGCGTCGGCTCTGGCTCCTGGCTTCTGACTACTGACTACTGGCCCTGAGCTCCCGATCACCCGCTGAAGTAGACATACGCGATCACGATGAGCACCAGCACGAGGCACGAGTGGATGACGTCGGCGCGGCCCCAGCTGCTGCGCGACTCCGCGCGGTGCTCGTCGGTGACGGTGGCGTAGGTCAGCCCGGTGAGGCGCGCTTGCTCCGGCGCCGCCGTCGCGTAGCTGACGGCGATCATCACCACGACGCAGACCAGGAAGATGAGCACGCTGTAGTACTGGAAGTAGATGTTGTTGACGATCCAGAGGAACGAGCCCGTCGCGTAGCCCTGCTCGTAACCCGCCATCCCGAGGGCCACCGGCGTGTCGACGGCCAGCCGGAACGCTCCGAGGACGAAGCCGACGACCAGCGCCGACAGGCACCCCTTGGCGTTGAGGCGCTTGTTGAAGACGCCGAGGAAGAACACCGTGAAGATGGGCGGCGCGAGGTAGCCCTGCACGCCCTGGAGGTAGTCGTAGAGGCCCTTCGCGCCCTGGATGACGGGGATCCAGAACAGGCCGATCAGCACCATCACCGTCGTCGCGACGCGCCCGATCCACACCAGCTGGTGCTGCGTCGCCTTCGGCCTGAACTTCTGGTACAGGTCCATCGTGAAGAGCGTCGAGCAGGCGTTGAACACGCCGGCCAGCGAGCTCATCAGCGCCGCGAGCAGGCCCGCCACGACCAGGCCGCGCACGCCGGCGGGCAGGATCTCCTTCACCATGAGCGGAAACGCCGCCTGGGCCACGTCGCGGACGGCGGTGCCGTCGGGGCCGACCATGGCCGTCATGCCGGCGCCGCCGAGGCCCGTCTTGGCCAGCGCCAGGGCGATCATGCCGGGGATGATGAAGATGAAGACGGGCAGGAGCTTCAGGTAGGCGGCGAAGATCGTGCCGCGCCGCGCCTCGCGCTCGTTCGGCGCGCCCAGGGCCCGCTGCACGATGTACTGGTCGGTGCACCAGTACCAGAGGCCGATGATCGGCGCGCAGATCAGCATGCCCAGCCACGGGTAGTTGCTGTTGAAGTACCAGGCCATCCGGCCCGGTTCCTTCACCGGCGCCCATGTGCCCTCGACGCCGGCGGGGATGAGCGGCTTCCAGAGGTTGAACATGTCCGGGTCGAGCGCCGCGCGCAGCTCGCTCCACCCGCCGAGCTTCTGCAGCCCGAAGTACGGTCAGCAGCACGGAGCCGACGACCAGGATGAACGTCTGGACGGCCTCGGTGTACGCGACGGCGCGCATGCCGCCGACGACGGTGTAGAGCCCGGTCAGCACGACGACCGCGACGGACCCGATCCAGAAGGCGTTGAAGACGATGCCGCCGAGGGTGAACTGCATCTCGGGCAGCAGCGTGCCGAACACGATGCCGCCGGCGAAGATGCCCACGGCGATCTTGGTGATGACATACGCCACGAGCGAGATGATCGAGAGCATCCATCGCGCGGCCGGCGAGAAGCGCCGCTCGAGGAACTCCGGCATCGTGAACACCTTCGACCGGCTGTAGAAGGGCACGAACAGCCACCCGAGCACGAGCAGGCACCAGGCGTGCAGCTCGTAGTGCGCCATGGCCACGCCGCTGGTCGCCCCGGATCCGGCCAGGCCGACCAGGTGCTCCGAGCCGATGTTCGACGCGAAGATCGACGCGCCGACAATCAGCCAGCCCAGGTTGCGGCTGGCGAGGAAGTAGTCGTCGGCCGTGTCCTTGTTCCGCCTGACCAGCCAGAGCACCATGCCGACGAGGAGGGCGAAATAGAGGAAGACGACAAACCAGTCGATAGTGGTCATGGGAAGCGCGCTCCTTCAGCGGCACAGTCTACAGGAAAAGGGGCAAGGAGCAAGGGGCATGGGACATGGGGCATGGCCTGCCGCGCCGAAGCCGTGGGAGGAACGGGCGAGCCGGACCACGGCGAAGGCGGGTGCCGGCCCCTCAGCGTGTGCCGATGCGATCGGCGAGGAGGGCGACGCTCAGCGCGTAGGTGTGGGCGCAGTTGTAGGCGAGCAGCGCCTCGTAGTTGCCGTAGACCAGAAAGCGGCGCGTGTCGACGCGCACCAGGGACGCGCTGATGTCGGCCCGGGGCAGCGCGGAGCCGTCCTTCTGCGTGACGCCCAGCTCGCGCCACGTCGAGAGCGGGCGCGCCTCGGTCATGTCGCGCGCGGCCTGGCAGGCGCCCGTCAGGCGCATGGGCACGGCCGCGGCCACCCGGGCCGCCGTCTTGTCCCCGATGCGGACTTCGCGGCCCCAGCGCTCGCCCTTCGTCCAGCCGTGCTCCTTCAGGTAGTTCGCAATCGACGCGAAGATGTCCGGGAGCGACGTCCAGATGTCTCTGCGGCCGTCGCCATCCCCGTCCACCGCCCATTCCAGGTAACTCGAGGGGAGAAACTGCGCCTGGCCCATGGCGCCAGCCCAGGAGCCCCTGAGCGCGTCCACCTGCACGTCGCCGCTGTCGAGGATGCGCAGGGCCGCGAACAGTTCCTCCCGGAACAGCGCCTGCCGGCGGCCGTCGTAGGCGAGAGTGGCAAGCGTGGCCACCGTGGGCCGCACGCCCTGGAACCTGCCGAAGTTCGATTCCAGGCCCCAGATCGCGACGATGAACGCGCGGGGCACGCCGTGCCCGTCGGCGGCCCGCTGGAGCTCCGCGCGGTGCTTCACGGCCATCTCGCGCGCGCTGCGCACCACCCGCGCCGTCAGGCGGCGCCTGACGTACTGATCGAGCGTGAGCGTCCGCTCGGCCTGGGTGCGGTCACGCTCGACGACCACCGGCAGCCGCTCGAGAGACCCGAGGGCGGCATCGATCGTGGGCTGGCTGATGCCTCGCGCCAGCGCCTCGACGCGGACGGCCGCGAGCCACTCCTCGAAGGGCGGAGGCGCAGGCGCGGTCTCCTGCGCGGGCGTCTGCGCCGGAACGGAGCCCGCGCTGAGCGCCAGAACCAGGAGGAGAGGCAATCCGATTCGTGTCAGCACCGTCTCTCCATACTGCCAGAATCACTTCCGAATCCCGAATCGCTCAGTCGCCAGTAGTGCCTCCATTCGTCGGCCGCACGCCCCACTGCGTCGCCTGCTCTGGCGACTGCCCCTACTGGCTACGGCTACTCCGCCTGTTGTACTCTGTGCCCACCATGACCACGCCACGCGCGCCGCGCGTCTCGACGGCCCCGAGCCGCCGGCAATTCATGGGCCTGTCCGCCGCCGCGATTGCCGCCGCCGCGGGCGGACGGCTCGCGGCCGCCGGGCGTCGCCGGCAGACAGGCGGCCGGCGACGGCCAGGAGGCGCCACAGAGCCCGCGGTTCGCCTACGTGGGGACCTTCAACTCCGCGAAACGAAAGGCGCGCGGTGAGGGGCTGCTGGCTTACCGCATCGATCCCGTGTCGGGCCGCTGGGCGCGCGTCCAGGTGCTCGGCCGCGAGGTGAACCCGTCCTATCTCGCCATCGACCCGAAGCGCCCGGTGCTCTACGCGGTGCATTCGGAAGCCAACCAGGTGTCCTCGTTCTCCATCAACGACACGACCGGCGAGCTGACGCTGCTCAACCGGCAGTCCTGCGGAGGCGACAACCCGGTCCACCTTGCCCTCGACGCCACAGGCCGCTTCCTGGTCGTCGCCAACTACGGCTCCGGATCGGTCGTGGTGCTGCCGGTTCGCCCGGACGGTTCGCTGGGCGGCAGGACGGACCTGGTCACCCTCACAGGCGAACCCGGCCCGCACCGGACCGAGCAGTCCGTGCCGCATCCCCATCATTGCCCGTTCGACCCGAGCGGCCGCATCGTTGTCGTGCCGGACAAGGGCCTCGATCGCCTGTTCGTCTTCACGCTGGACACGGCCAGAGGCGTGCTCGTCCCTGGATCCCCGCCGTCGTTGAAGGTGCGATCGGGTGCCGGCCCGCGCCACATCGGCTTCAATCCGACGCTGCCGTACGCCTACGTGATCAACGAACTCGACTCGACAGTCGCGACCTGCCGTTTCTCCGGATCAGGCGCGCTCGAACCGATTCAGATCCTGCCGTCGATTCCGGCGACCTTCACCGGCGACAGCACCGGGGCCGCCATCGACGTGGCGCCCTCCGGGCGACATGTCTACGTCTCGAACAGGGGCCACGACAGCATCGGGATCTTCCGCGTCGACCCGTCCACGGGCCTGCTGTCGCCCGTCGCCTGGGAGCCGACCAAGGGCGCCACGCCGCGCTTCATCGGCCTCGACCCCACAGGCGCGCGGCTCTACGCCGCCAATCAGGGCGGCGACACCATCGTGGAATTCGACGTCGACCAGGCGGCTGGCACGCTCGCGGCCACGGGCCGCATCGTCGTGGCGGGCACGCCCGTGTGCGTGGTGTGGCGGTAGACCGGCGCCCGGCTGCTGCGGCGATGCGCCGGGAGTGGAGCACGCGGGCTGAAGCCCGCGTGGATGAGCAGAGAACCGATGGACCAGGCGCGCTACGTCATCGCGGTGATGCTGGTGGTGACGCTCATCCCGGCGATTTCGGCGTGGTACGTCATTCACCCGTTCACGCGGTTCTGGCGCCGCCTCGGGACGGTGGCGTCGTTCAGCATCATCTACTCGGTGCTCGTCTCCGGCTGCGTGTTGCTGTGGGAGTTCCGCGCGGCGCTGGTCGGTTCCGACCTCGGCTTCCGGCCCTGGCTCATGCTGCTGGCCGTCCCGGCGGCGGTGCTGGGCGTCCGCATCGCGCGCGCGCGGCGGCGGCACCTCACGCAGCGGATCCTCGTGGGCGTGCCCGAGATATCGAGCTCGGACAAGGGACGGCTCATCACCGACGGCATCTACGGCCGCGTCAGGAACCCGCGCTACCTGGAGTTCCTCCTGCTGAGCTTCGTGTACGTGGCCTTCGCGAACTACAGCGGCGTCTGGCTGCTGTACGCGCTGACGTTCCCCGCCATTCACCTGGTCGTTCTGCTCGAGGAGCCCGAACTGCGCGAGCGCTTCGGGGCGGAGTACGAGGACTACTGCCGGCGGGTGCCGAGATACATTCCCTCGGCGTCCGAGCCTCCCCACGAAGGTCTGACACTTTCCGATCTCCGCGAGACGGAAAGTGTCCACCTTTTCGGCAGTCACCTTCTCTGCGCGGCAACCTCGGCGGCGAACTGCCGCATGCGCTCGCGCAGGCGCGCTACGATGTCCGGGTGTTCGGCGGCCACGTCCCAGCGCTCCGACGGATCGAGTGACAGGTCGTAGAGCGCCGCCACCGGCTCGCCCTTCTCCGGGAACGTCAGGTGCAGCTTCCACCGCCGGTCGCGGACGCCTTCGACCCTTCCGCCGTAGTTGTAGACGTACCACTCGACCGGTGACGGGGCCCGGCCTTCGAGAAACGCCCGGATGTCGACTGCCGTCAATCGCCCGTCCCGCGGGCAGCGGCGCGCCGACGATGCCGGCGAGCGTGGGCAGGATGTCCATGGTCGTCGCCAGGTCCGTGCCGACCGCTCCGGCCTGAATGTGCCCGGGCCAGCGCGCCAGGAACGGAACCCGGACGCCGCCCTCCCAGGTGGTGCCCTTGCTGCCGCGCAGAGGCCCCGCGCTGCCCGCGTCGGTGCGGACGATCCGCGGATCGACGAGCATCCGGGGCGGCATGTCCATCCACGGCCCGTTGTCGCTGGTGAAGATGACGAGCGTGTCGCGCTCGACGCCCGCGTCCCGCAGCGCGTCGAGCACCCGGCCGGTGCTCCAGTCGATGGCCTCGACGACATCGCCGTAGCGGCCGTTCGCCGACCGGCCCGCGAACTTCGGCGACACGCCGAGCGGCACGTGGGGCATCGAGTGGGCCAGGTAGAGGAAGAACGGCCGGCTCTTGTTCTCCCCGATGAAGGCGACGGCCTCCTCGGTGTAGCGCTCGGTGAGGGTTGCGTTGTCGACCTCGCCCGGGAGTTCCCTGCGTCCCGCGGTACAGCCGCAAGGGCACGTCCGTCTGCACCCACGGCCGGACCATGTCGTTGCTGTAGAGCAGGCCGAAGTACGAGTCGAAGCCGTGTTCGGTAGGGAAGAAGCCCGGCCTGTTCCCCAGATGCCACTTGCCGACCATGCCCGTGCGGTAGCCGGCCGACTTCAGGATGTCCGCGATGGTCGTTTCGTCTGCGCCGAGCCCGTTCGTGCTCTCGGGCATCAGGGCGCCGTTGATGCCGGCGCGGATGGCGTAGCGCCCGGTCAGCAGGCTGTAGCGCGACGCGGAGCAGACGGGCGCCGAGGCGTAGAACGACGTCAGCTTCAGGCCTTCGGCGGCGAGCCGGTCGAGCCGCGGCGTCCTGATCAGCGGATGGCCGTAGACGCCCAGATCGCCGTAGCCCAGGTCGTCGGCGAAGATGATGACGATGTTGGGCGGGCGGGTGGATTGAGCCGCGGCTCGGTGGTCTGGGCGGAGAGACTGGCCGGGGTGACGGCGAGCAGCAGCGCGGCCGCGAGTAAGAGCGGTAGGCGTGGCATGTTGCGTATCGTACACCCTGAGCCCCGCCAGCCCCGCCTGTCCCGCCGAAGCCGCCGACAGTCCCGAATCCCGGCCAAGTCCCGGAGCCCCGGGTGTATAGTCTTCCCCATGGCGCATGGATCAACGGCCGCGACGGCCGGCATCGGGTTCGGGACGGCGCTCGCGATCACGATCTCGTGGAGCGTCAACAAGTCGATCCTGTGGGCGATCATCCACGGCATCTTCTCGTGGTTCTACGTCATCTACTTCGCGCTGTTCAGGTGACCGCCCGGACGGCTCTTGCCGTCCTGGTCGCTGGCTGGCGCGCCGGCCCCCGCCGCGGGGCAGGCCGGCGAGCGGGACGTGTACGTGTCGGTCTTCGACACGTCCGGATCGCCTGTCACGGGCCTGGTCGAGCTGCACTTTGCCGTGCGCGAGGACGGCCAGGATCGCGCCGTCGTGCGCGTCGGGCGATTCACGGGGCCGTCTCACATCGCGCTGCTCGTGGACACGAGCAGCTTCGTCGACAGCGCGGTCGAGCAGTACCGGAACGCCATCGCGGCCTTCCTGGCGAAGGCCGCGCCGGGAAACCAGGTGGCCATCTACGAATTCGGCGAGCGGGCGAACCGGCTCGTGCCGTTCACCGCCGATGGCACGCAGCTCAGGGGCGCGATCGATCGCATCAGCGCCCGGCAGAACAGCGCGCCGCGGCTGCTCGACGCCATCGACCTCGCCTGCCGCGACCTGCGTGCCGCCGAGGCGCGGCGTCCGGTGATCGTTGCGGTGTCAATTGCCTCGGCTGACTCCAGCACCACGACCGGCGGCGCGATCGTGAAGCGGCTCATCGCCGAGTCGGTCTCGCTGCACGTGGTGGCGGTCGCGAGCCGGTCGGCCCTCGCGCTGCCGCCTCTCACCTCCGCGGCGGGGAGGAGCGAGCTCGGGCGGCTCGAGCGACTGGGCCAGGTCGGCTCGGTGGGCGAAGGCGAGCGGGAGCGGACGCAGGTGCTGAAGGAAGGGACCGCGAAGACGGCCGGCGCCCTGCACGAGATTGCGAGCGCGATCGCCGTCGGCCCCGCGCTCGACCGGGTGTACACGGACCTGCGGTCGACCTACCGTGTGACGTATGCCCGCGAGGGCAGCGGCAAGTCTCGCGACCTGCAGATCGGCCTGATGCTCCAGGACGTCGTCGTCCGCGCGATCCCTGCGCCGGCTGGGACGAAGTAGCGGCGTTCGCGCTCGCAGCACGCCCTCGCGCTATCGTTGCCGTCCCGAGTCTGATACCCTCTGACGGCATGGCGCAGCCGCTCCGCATCGCCCTGGGCGCCGACCACGGCGGGTTCGACCTGAAACAACAACTCGTGGTGTACCTCCAGGGCCAGGGGCACCAGATACGGGACTGCGGCACGAACAGCACGGAGGCCGTCGACTACCCGGTGTTCGCCGAATCGGTGGCGCGCCTGGCGGGCTCCGGCGACTGCGATTTCGGGATCGTCGTGGACGGCGCCGGCATCGGCTCGGCGATGGCCGCCAACAAGGTGCCGAACGTGCTGGCGGCGGCGTGTTATAACGAGGCGCTCGCGAGAAACAGCCGCGAGCACAACGGGGCCAACGTCCTGACGCTCGGGTCGGGCCAGGTCACGGCGGACCAGGCGAAGGCCATCGTCGACGTGTTTCTGACGACCGCCTGCTCGGCGAAGCGGCACCAGCGGCGGGTGGAGATGATCCGCGACATCGAGCGCAGAGCGCTGATGGCGGGCGGCACCGGAGGCACCGTGGATCTTTCTGGCGAAGACCTTCAGCGCATCGCCGATCGCGTGCGGCAGCTTCTCCAGGACCGCCAGCCGGCGGCCGCGCCCGGGCCGCCGCCGATCCCGGCAGACGCGCTCGCCCGGATGATCGACCACACGCTGCTCCGGCCCGAAGCGACCGCCGCCGACATCGAGAAGCTCTGCGACGAGGCGAAGCGCCACAACTTCTACTCGGTGTGCGTGAACCCGACCAACGTGGCGCAGTGCCGGGCGCTTCTGCGGGGCTCGGCGGTCAAGCTCTGCTGCGTCGTCGGATTCCCGCTGGGCGCGCAATCGCCGGAGATCAAGGCGCTCGAGGCGCGCAAGGCCATCCGCGACGGCGCCGAGCGAAATCGACATGGTGATCAACATCGGCGCCCTCAAGAGCAAGGACGAGGCGCTGGTGCTGCGCGACATCCGGGCGGTGGTCGAGGCCAGCAGGGACGGCCGGGCGCTCTGCAAGGTGATCTTCGAGACGGCGCTGCTCACCGACGACGAGAAGGTCCGCGCCTGCGAGCTGAGCATGAAAGCCGGCGCCGACTACGTGAAGACCTCCACCGGCTTCGCGAGCGGCGGCGCCACGGCCGAGGACATCGCGCTCATGGCGAAGACGGTGGCGCCGAAGAAGCTGGGCGTGAAAGCCTCGGGCGGCATCCGCACGTACGACGATGCGGTGAGGATGATCGCGGCGGGAGCGACACGGATTGGCGCGAGCGCGAGCGTGAAGATCGTCGAAGAAGCGAAGGCGCGGGCGCCGCAGAAGGGGTAGCGCGATGGCCGAACTCCGCTGTTACGTGTTCCTCGACAGCCTGCAGCCGCAGTATGCGTCGTTTCTCGGGACCGTCGCCCAGGGGTTCCTGCCGACGCCCGGGGAAGCGTCGCTGTTTGTCGAGATCGCGCCGGGCATGGACATCATGCGCGTCACCGACGTGGCGCTCAAGGCCACGAACGTGAAGCCCGGGATGCTCATCATCGAGCGCCTCTACGGCATGCTCGAGGTCCACTCGGAGTCGCAGGCCGACGTGCGGGCCGCCGGCCGGGCGATTCTCGACATGCTCGGGCTGAGGGAAGAGGAGCGCATCAAGCCGGAGATCTCCTCGAGCCAGGTCATCCGGAACATCTCGCCCTATCACACGCAGCTCATCAACCGGACGCGCCACGGCGACATGATCCTGCCGGGCCAGTCGCTCTACGTCATGGAATGCGCGCCGGCGGGCTACGCGGCGCTCGCGGCGAACGAGGCCGAGAAAGCGGCGAACATCAACATCCTGGAAGTCCGCGCGTTCGGCAGTTTCGGGCGCGTGTACCTCGGCGGCGAGGAGCGCGACATCGACGTGGCGTACCGGGCGGCGGAGCAGGCGATTGAGAGTGTGACGGGGAGGAAATAGTAGCCAGTAGTCAGTAGTCAGTAGCCAGTAGGAAGAACACGGCAGCTCTGTCAGCGCGACGGGCATTTCTACTGGCTACTGTCTACTGGCTACTTACTACTGACCTGCGGAGCAATCGAAGCAACGGAGCATGCATATGACTGAAGCCCTGGGCATGATCGAGTGCCGGTCGTTTCCCGCCGTCGTCGAGGCGGCCGACGCGGCGGTGAAGGCGGCGAAAGTCGAACTGGTGTCGTACGAGAAGACCGGCGGCGGCTACGTCACCGTCATCGTGCGCGGCGACGTGGCGGCGGTGAAAGCCGCCGTGGACGCCGGGCAGATGGCCGCCGGCCGCGTCGGCGAGGTGGTCACCGTGCACGTGATCGCCCGGCCGCACGCCAACGTCGACACGGTCATGCCGCTCGGCCGCGCGGAAGAAGCCAAGGGACAGCTGTAGGCCGGCCGGCGACCGGCTGCGGGTCCTGCCGCGCCGTTTCCATCGGCTCGGGTGACCCGTTGCCTGCCTCCCTGGCGCAGATGGAAACGCGCCGCGGGGCTTCAGCCCCGGGGTACGCCCCTGAGGGAAGAGCCATGACGCTCGGAAAAGTGGTCGGGACCGTCGTCGCGACGCGGAAAGAGCAGACGCTCGACGGGCTGAGGTTCATGCTCGTCCGGCACGTCGATGCCGAGGGGCAGGAAACCGGCGGCTTCGTCGTGGCGGCCGACGCCGTCGGAGCCGGGCCCGGCGAGCTGGTGCTGGTCGCGTCGGGCAGTTCGGCGCGGCAGACGCAGGCCACCAACAACAGGCCCGTGGACGCCGTGATCATGGCGATTGTCGACACGTGGGAAGTCGGCCGCGAGACCAAGTACAAGAAATAGCGCATGACCCGCCTTTCCGACCAGGACGTCGAGGCGATCGCGCGGCACATCGCAGCCGGGATCTCAGAGCCTGGTGTGCCTTCGCCCTTCGGCCGACGCTCAGCGACAGGCGACCGGGGGCCTGGGCATCTTCGCGACCGTCGACGAGGCCGCCCGCGCGGCGAAGGCCGCGCAGCCGGCGTTCGCGGCGCTTCCCCTGAAACAGCGCGCGGCCATCCTCGCGGCCATTCGCGAGACGATGACGGCGAATGCCGAGGCGCTGGCGAGGTCGGCGCACGAGGAGACCGGCCTCGGGCGGTACGAAGACAAGGTGGTGAAGAACCGCCTCGTCACGGAAAAGACGCCGGGCCTCGAGGACCTGTTCCCGAGCGCCGTCACCGGCGATCACGGCCTCTCGCTCATCGAGCCGGCGCCGTTCGGCGTCATCGGCGCCATCACGCCGTCGACCAACCCGACGTCGACGATTATCTGCAACGCCATCGGCATGCTCGCCGCCGGCAACAGCGTGGTCTTCTGCGTGCACCCGCTGGCGAAGCGCTGCTCGATGGAGACGGTGGCGCTCCTGAACAGGGCGATCACGGGCGCCGGCGGGCCGCCGGACGTCGTCACGTGCCTGTCGGACCCGTCCATCGAGACGGCGCAGCAGGTGATGGCGCACCCGCTCGTCCGGCTGCTCGTCGTCACGGGCGGCGGCGCGGTCGTCAAGGCGGCGATGGCGAGCGGCAAGCGCGCCATCTGCGCCGGGCCGGGCAACCCGCCGGCGGTCGTCGACGACACGGCGCACATCGAGCAGGCCGCGCGGCACATCTATCTCGGCGCCTCCACCGACAACAACATCATCTGCGTCGACGAGAAAGAGGTGATCGTGGTCGCCGGCGTCGCCGACGCCCTCATCCGCGCGATGCAGGCGCAGGGCGCGGCGCTCATCGACCGGAGCCGGCTGCCGGCCCTCGAGAACCTCGTGTTCGCCGCGCACCCGGGGCCGCGCGGGGCCGCCGCGATGAACCACGATCTCATCGGCAGAGACGCGTCGGTCATCCTCGGCAGGCTGGGGATGAACGTGCCCGCCTCGACGCGCCTCGGCATCGTCGAGGTGGACGAGCGGCACCCGCTCATCTGGAGCGAGCAGATGATGCCGATCCTGCCGATCTGCCGCGTGCCCGACGCCGACCGCGCGATCTCGCTGGCGATCGCGGCCGAGCGCGGCAACCGCCATACCGCCGTGATGCACTCGACGCACATCGATCGGCTCAGCCGGATGGCGAAGGAGTGCGACTGCAGCATCTTCGTGAAGAACGGGCGGTCGCAGGCCGGCCTCGGCCTCGACGGCGAAGGGTTCTGCTCGTTCACGATCGCCAGCCCGACGGGCGAGGGGCTGACCGGGCCGCGGTCGTTCTCACGGTGGCGGCGCTGCGTGCTGGTCGACCATTTCAGGATCACGTGATGAAGACACACCCCGCGATTGCCGTGGTCGAGTTCAGCGAGATCCCGATCGGGATGTCCGCCACCGACGCGATGCTGAAGAAAGCGCCCATCGCGTTCGTGAAGTGCGGCACCATCACGCGGGGCCGGTTCCTGACGCTTGTTGGCGGCACGACGGCGTCGGTCGACGAGTCGCTCAGCGAGGGCCTGGCCCACGGCGGCCCCGCCGTCCTGGATTCGCTGTTCCTGGCCGACGTGCACCCGAGGGTCTACGAAGCCATCCTCGGGCGGCGGAAGCCGGGCAACTCGGGCGCCCTCGCCATCATCGAGACCGACACGGTGGCGGCCAGCGTGCGCGCCGCCGAGGCGGCGCTGAAGGGCACGCCGGTGGATCTCATCGAGATCCGCCTCGCCGACGCGGGCCTCTCGGGCCGGGGCCTCAGCGTGTACCAGGGTTCGCTGCCCGACATCGAGGCCGCCATCGAGATCGTGACCCGCCATGTCGACCAGTCCGGCGGCCAGCTGCGCCACCGGATCATCTCGTCGCCCCACGAGGGGCTCGTCAGGCAGATTGAAACGAGCACGTGGTTCGGATCGCAGGACGTGCTCGACCTGGGCGGGGAGACGGTCTGATGCTGCTCGGGCGCGTCGTCGGAACCGTCGTGCCGTGCGTGGTGTACGAAGGCCTCGAGGGCGTGCCGATGCTCCTGGTCCAGCCGCTCGACAAGCACGGCGCGCCGAAGGGCGGCACGCTGGTGGCGGCCGACTCGACGCGGATGGCCGGGCCGGGCGAACTCGTGTACTACGAGGGCGGCCGCGAGGCGGCCCTGGCGCTCGATCCCTGGTTCGTCCCCGTGGACCACACCATCGTCGGCATCGTCGACACGCACCACACGGCTCCGGGAGATGGCACATGATCCTCGGCCGCGTGGTGGGCACGATTACGTCGACGATCAACCACCCCTTCTACGACGCGAAGAAACTGCTCGTCGTCGAGCGGACCGACGCCGCGGGCGCGCCGCTCGCCGACTACCTCGTCGCCATCGACACCGTCGGCGCCGGCGCCGGCGAACGTGTGCTGGTGCTCGACGAGGGCACCGGCGCCCGCCAGATCGTCGGCTCCAAGGATGCGCCCGTCCGCTCGGTCATCGTCGGCATCGTCGACGACGTGACGGTGTGAGCGTACTCCTGTCCCGAGCTGACCCGACCTCCCGCTAGCCCCCAGCCCCCAGCGCCTGACGTAGAATCTCCCCGTGAACCCCAAACTCTCCCGCTTCGCCTGGTTCGTCCTCGCGTGGAACGTTGCCGTCATCCTGTGGGGCGCCTATGTGCGCGCCACCGGGTCCGGGGCCGGCTGCGGCGCCCACTGGCCGCTGTGCAACGGGGAAGTCGTGCCGCGGGCGCCCGACACGGCGATGCTCGTCGAGTTCTCGCATCGCCTCACGAGCGGCCTGGCCCTGGTGCTGGTGTTCGCGCTGGCCGCCTGGATCTGGCGGACCGTGGCGGCCGGCCATCCCGCCAGGCGGGCCGCCGCGGCGTCGGCCGTCTTCATCGTCGTAGAAGCGCTGCTTGGCGCGGGCCTCGTGCTGTTCAGGCTCGTGGCGCAGGACGAGAGCCTGGCCCGCGCGATGGTGATGCCGCTGCACCTGGCGAACACGATGGTGCTGCTGCTCTTCCTGACGCTCACCGCCCACTTCCTGTCAGGCGGCGCGCCGATCGCCATCTCGGGCCGGACCCGCACGTTCGGGGTGATCGTCCTCCTGCTGGTGCTGATGATCGGCGTGGGCAAGACGGGGGCCGTCGCCGCGCTCGGCGACACGCTCTATCCGGCGCGGTCGTTCATGGACGGGCTCAAGGCGGACCTCTCGCCGGCGAGCAGCCTGCTGCTGCGCCTGCGCATCCTGCACCCGGCCCTCGGCGTGGCGGTCGCGGCGATGCTGGTCTTCGGCACCGCGGCGATACCCGTAGCGGCGTCAGACCGCCGCGGACGCCGCGCCAGGCGCGCGGTGGCCATACTCGCCGCGGGCCAGGTCGTGCTGGGGTTCGTGAACGTCTGGCTGCTGGCGCCGGTCTGGATACAGCTCGCGCACCTGCTCGCCGCCGACCTGCTCTGGATCGCGCTGGTGCTGCTGACGGCGTCGGCCCTCGCCAGGCCCGACCCCGCGATCAGCCCCGGCTGATGTAGTTGGTGAGCTGCCCGATGACGAAGTGCTGCTCGTCGACGACCGCCTTCACCGCGTCGCCGATGGACACCACGCCGAGCACCTGATCGCCTTCGAGCACCGGCAGATGCCGGATGTGGTGCTCGGTCATCACCGCCATGCACTGATCCGCCGTCCAGGTCTGGTCCACCGTGATGAGCTTGCCGGTCATCAGGTCGCCGACCGGCGTGTTCTTCGAATTCAGCCCGCGGAGCACGACCTTCCGCGCGTAGTCGCGCTCGGAGAAGATGCCGACCAGGCGGCCGCCCTCCATCACGAGGACCGCGCCGACGTTGTGTTCGGCCATGCGCTGCAGGGACTCGAAGACGGTCGTGGCCGGGCCCACCGAGATGATGGGGCCCCTTCCGGCGAGCATCTGACGGACGGTTGCGGACACTGGAGGCCTCCCTCGCGCCAGCCTGGACACGGCCGGCACGGTCTGCGCACCACACTGAACGGAAGTGCCAAGAATACCCGCTACCACGTGAAGTGGTCAATCAGGCGCGGCGGCCCTTTGCCGAGGGTGTCGACCTTGCCGATGGTCCACGCCTCCACGTGGCCGTCCTGATGCACGCAGAAGCGGACGAAATGCTTGAACCCCGGGTGCCCGAGCACCGCGTAAGCCTGGTGGTGCTCGAGGCCCGTGACGATGAGCGTGAGGAGGAAGTACCCGATGATGAGCGGCCCGACCAGCGCCATGACGGCGACGATGACGGAGCTGAAGGCCACGGCGGGCACGAAGCGCGCGAGCAGCCACGCGACGCCGATCGGGGCGAGGGCGAGCGCGGGCCCGTGCGCCAGCGCGACCGCCAGGCTGCGCTTCGCGCGTTGGCGCCGCTCGACGACCGCCTGGAACATGAAGAACGACGCGGCCGCGGCGACCAGCGCGGTGACGGACCAACCCGTCCACGGCCCGCCGCGAAACGCCCAGAGCTGGACGGCCGCCAGGCCGGCGCACACCGCGTGCGGCAGCAGGCCCGCCGTGCCGAGCACCAGTTGCAGCGGCACGCTGGCGGCGAGGCGGCGGCTGGTCTGCGCGTCCGGAAACGCGCAGGCCGGCGCCTTGCCGCGGCGGTACGGGTGCACCCGCGTGCCGTGGACGAACGCCCCGCCGCCGCCGGCGATCACCTGCATCGACGGCCCGACGGCCCGCCGCTCGTAGTGGTGGCTGTCGCCCGTCACGTAGCAGGTCGGATCCTCCTTGAGATTGAGTCCGCACGCCGAGACGATCTCCTCGCCGGGCCTGTTCGGCTCGCCCATCGCGATGGCCGGATCGGGCGAGACCACCATGCGGCGCGCGGCGGCGTTGCTTGTCCGGCGGTCGTTGAAGAACAGGCGCTGGCGGAAGTCGAGCGTGCGCAGCTGCCGATCCACGCCCCACAGATCCAGGTTCGGCGCGAGGGGCAGCAGCCAGTACGACGCCTCCTGCACCGCCCGGTAGCCGATCAGCCAGAGCCGCGCCATCTTCTTCACCTTGCGGCCGGTGAGGACGGCGAGCGCCTCCGACATCGCCTGCTCCGCCAGCCCCAGCGATCCGACCAGCTCGTCCAGGTGCAGCTGCTGGTACACCCGCCCGATGGCCCGGCTGGACTCCTGCGGGTCCTCGCTCTCGGTCTGGCGAAGCAGCTCCCGCATATCGGCGTCGTCCGAGAGCTCGGCGCGCTCGCGCAGCGGGTTCAGCCGGAACATGCGCGCGAACCCGTCGAGGCCGTCGTACCAGTCGTGGTTCCCGGGGATGCCCAGCATGACCCTCGCCCGGTCGGGCACGCCCTTGCGGCGCAGCACGCGGTTCCACGGTTGCATGAGGCGGCGCGCGATCTCGGGCGCCGAGCTGAGCGGGTACGCGGTGTCGCCGCCGAAGATGAGCAGATCGCCCCGCGGCAGCACGCGGCCGGACCCGTCCTGCAGGGCGTACTCGCCGGCCACCATGCCGGCCACCGCCGAGCTGACGTCGCTGTCGTCGCCGGTGTCGGCGACGAAGTCGATCCAGACGTCGCGGCCGAGCCGCTCGGTGAGCGTGTCACCGCTGCCCGGCGCCTCCAGCACGCGCGCCACTTCGCGGAGCAGGTCGGCCGGCGGCTGGGGGCGCATCCAGTCGCGCGTGTCCATCTGGCCCGACGCGAGTCGCTCGGCGCCGAGGTGCCGCAGGTGCCCGATGAGCGCCGTGCTGCCGAACCAGCGGATGCCGTACGGCTCCCTGGCGCCCCGATGGAAGGAGAGAGGCACCGGCTCGTCGCCGCGGGGAAAGAGGGGCAGTGGTCCGGTGGCGGTCTTCTTGGTCATCGGTCGGGGTCCTGAATCCTCGTGGTCTTCGCGGAGATTCTAGCGCGGATCCCCGGACGGCTGGATACAGGACACCGGTGCGCTAGAATACGCACACGGACCCGCCACATGTCAGGAGTCCGCCGATGGATGTCGCCGCAATCCGCCGTCAGTTTCCCGTGACCGACCGGATGGTCTTTCTCAACAACGCCGCGGAGTCGCCGCTGAGCCTTCCCGTCCGCCGCAGGCTGGACGAGTACCTGGACCAGGCCGCCGGCGCTCCCGACAAGCGACCGCCGGCACGGCACCCCGTGAGGCCGCTCCTCTCGCGCCTGCTCGGCGGCTCGCCCGACGAGTACGCGCTGGTGACGAGCACCGGCGTGGGCCTGGGGCTCGCCGCCGCCGGCTACGGGTGGGCTCCCGGCGACAACGTGGTCGTGCCGTCCGGCGAACACTGGAACAACACGTTCCCATGGCTGGCCTTGCGCGCGCGCGGGGTCGACGTGCGCGTGGTCCCGCTCGGGGACGACCGGCGCCTCGATCCGGCCCGGGTCGCGGAGCGGGTGGACGAACGGACGCGCATCGTCGCGGCGTCCGCAGTCAATCATCTGTCGGGGTTCAGATCGGATCTTCGCCGCCTCAGCCGCATCGCCCACGATCGCGGTGCGCTCTTCGTCGTGGACGGCGTGCAGGCGGCTGGCGTCGCGCCCCTGCACGTCGACGATGACGGAATCGACGTGCTGGCGGGCGCCGGATTCAAGTGGTTGCTCGGGCTGCACGGCACCGGCTACGTCTACGTTCGGAAGAGCGCGTGGGACCGCATCCAGCCCGTTCTCCCCGGGATGTTCGCGGCCGAGGACAACCTGCACGAGCTTCGATGGCTGCCGAGCGCCCAGCGGTACGAGACGGGCTCTCTCGCCTATTCGCTCTTCCACGCCTGGACGGCCGGGCTCGAGATGATTCTGGACCTCGGCGTGGCCGCGATCCACGCGCGCGTGCTGGAGCTGACCTCGCGCCTCATCAGCGGGCTGCGGGCGCGAGGCCTGACGATCGTCACGCCGGCCGCGCACGACGGTGAACGGTCGGCCATCGTCACGTTCACGGCCGCGTCCGAGGACGCCAACCGCGCCATCCACGCACGCCTGGGCGAGCGGGGCATCGGCATCTCGCTCAGGGGAGGGCTGTGCCGCGTGAGCCCGTCTTTCTACAACACCGAAGACGAGATCGACCGGCTGCTGGCCTCGCTGGCGTAGCCGGCGCCGCTCCTTCGACCCTGACGGAGCAGCCTCAGGACACGCTCCGGCGGCTCAGGACCGGGCGTCCGGCCCGTCTCGAAGCAACTCGCACGCGGCGGCAATCTGCTCCGCCTTCCCGACAAGCGTCAGGACGTCGCCCGTCTGCAGCACGTCGTCGGGCGAGGGATGCACGGCGGTGTCGCTCTCTCTCGTGAACGCCACCAGGGTGGCGCCGGTGCGGCGCCGGAGGTCCGCGTCGGCCAGGCTGCGGCCGGCAATCCAGGCGCCCTCGGGCACCACGGCGCTCTCGACCTCGAGCCCGGCCGGGAGTTGCGCGCCGCCGGCAGGCGGCGCTCCGATCTCGCCGGCGTCGAGCCGGCCGGGCGACGCCGGCGCGGTCCGGCCTCGGCAGCCGCGCTTCCCGCGTCACGCGTTCGATGATCGTGAACGAGGCCTCGAGTTCCTGGGCCACCACCTCGTCGGCGCCGGCCGCGAGCAGCGCCGGCGTTTCGCCGACATACCGGGCCCGGGCGATGATGACCGCCTTCGGACCGACCTCGCGGGCCACCCGGACAGCGTGCAGCGTGGCCCGCGGGTCGTTCACCACCACCACCACCTGCCTGGCGTTCGCCACGCCCGCGCGCTCGAGGATCTCGCGGCTCGTCACATCGCCGTAGTACAACGGCGTTCCCTGCTGCCTCGCCTGGCGCACCCGCTGCGCGTTGAGATCGAGGGCCGCAAACGGCATCCCCGCCTCGTTGAGCACCTCGGCCAGCAGCTCGCCGCCCACGCCGTACCCGAGAATCACCACCTGCGGATCGGGCTGGCCGGCCGGCATGGCCAGCGCGCCTGACGTCGCGGCATCGAGGCGATGGAGGCCTCCGAGGCGGGACGCGCCTGCGGCGAGGCCGGGCCCGAACCGCAGCGCCAGCGGCGCGATGAACATCGTGACGACGCTGGCCGCGAAGAACACGCGGAGCTCTCCTGCGGTGAGCAGGCCGAGGTCCGCGCCCTGCCGGCCCAGCACGAACGAGAACTCCCCGATCTGGGCGACGCCGAATCCCGCGAGCAGGGCGATGCGCACGGGAAAACGCAGGACCAGGCCCGCGAACGCCGCGATCGCCGCCTTGCCGAGCAGCACCGCCACCACGACAGCCGCGACCATGGCGGGCTGGTCGAAGCCGGTCCGGAGGTCGAGCAGCATGCCGATCGAGACGAAGAACAGGCTCGTGAACAGGTCGCGCAGCGCCAGCGAATCCGACAGGGCCTGGTGGCCGTATTCCGAGTCGGCGAGCACCATGCCGGCGAGGAACGCGCCGAGCGCCAGCGAGAACCCGGCGAGCGACGCCATCCAGGTGATCCCCGCTCCGACCAGGACGACGGCCAGCACGAACAGGTCGCGCCCGCGCGAGGCCGCCACGAAATGCAGCGCGCGCGGCACGACCCAGCGCGCGAGCGCGAGGGCCGCGGCCACCACCACCACGGCCATGACGAGCACGCGACCGAGTTCAACGACGTCGCCCCCGCGCCCGGCCAGCGCCGGCACGAGCAGGATCATCGGCACGACGCACAGGTCCTGGAAGAGCAGCATGCCGACGATGAGCTTGCCGTGGGGGGCGTCGACCTCGCCGCGCTCGGTCAGACCCTTGAGCACGATCGCCGTGCTCGAGAGCGCGATGAGGAAGCCGAGGAACACCGCCTTCGGTGCGCTGGCGCCCCACGCGGCCGCGATCGCCGCGGTTGCGGCGGTCGTCAACCCCACCTGCAGCCCGCCGCCGATGGTCAGCACCCGCCGCAGGCGGCGCATCTCTTTGAGCGGGAACTCCAGGCCGACGGTGAACAGCAGGAGCGCGACGCCGATCTCGGCCAGGTGCCCGATGTTCTCGGCGTCGCCGACCCAGCCCAGCCCCGACGGCCCCAGCAGCGCCCCGGCGACGATGAAGCCGGCGATGGCGGGCAGTTGGAGACGGCGGAACACCAGGACGACGGCCACGGCCGCCGTCAGGATCACGACCAGGTCGCGAAGGAACACGTCAGCCCTTCATGCGCTTGTTGATCTCGGCCCAGTTGATGACGTTCCAGAACGCACCGACGTAATCGGCCCGGCGGTTCTGGTGCTTGAGGTAATAGGCGTGCTCCCAGACGTCGAGGCCGAAGATGGCCCGCTTGCCCTCCATCGACGGCGTGTCCTGGTTGGCCGTGCTGTGGATGACGAGCTTGCCCCTGTCGTCGCTCAGCCAGGCCCAGCCGCTGCCGAAGCGCCCCATCGCGGCCTTCGAGAACTGGTCTTTGAAGGCGTCGACGCTGCCGAATGCGCCGGTGATGGCGTCGGCGATGGCTCCAGTCGGGGGACCGCCGGCCGCCGGGGCCATCAACGTCCAGAACTGCGTGTGGTTCACGTGGCCGCCGCCGTTGTTGCGGATCGCCGTGCGCACCGACTCGGGCAGCGCGGCCAGGTTCTTCAGCAGGTCGTCGAGCGGCGCCTTGCCGGCATCGCCCGCGCCGGCCAGCGCCGCGTTCAGGTTGGTGACGTACGCCTGGTGATGCTTGCCGTGATGGATCTGCATCGTCAGCGTGTCGATGTGCGGCTCGAGCGCATCGAAGGCGTAGGGGAGAGGAGCGAGGGTGTAGGGCCCGGAGGCGGCCTGGGGCAGGCCCGGGGCGGCGGCGGCAAGGTCGCGGCCGCCGGCAGCCAGGGCCAGGGCGCTCACACCGAGGGTGGACAGAGCTTCTCTGCGCGTGACGTTCATGGTGGTTCCTCTTGGAAAGCGTGTCTATCCAGAGTAACGCGGGCGGGGCCTCGACTCAATTCTTTCGGGCCGGAAATCGTGCCGCGGCCGCCTGAACCGGCGTTCATGCGGATAGAAGTGGCCCGCGCGATCGCGGTCACGTGCCGCAGGTCAGAGCCGCAGCACCCTCCGAGCACGATGACCGGGCACCGAGACGGGGCCCGGCGCCGGCGCCGCGCCCGAACCAGGCAAGCCCCTCGATTTCATCCGGACCATCGTCACCGACGACCTGAAGACCGGCAAACACGGCGGGCGCGTGCACACGCGCTTTCCGCCCGAGCCGAACGGGTACCTGCACATCGGCCACGCGAAGGCGATCTGCCTGAGCTTCGGCGTCGCGCTCGAGTTCGGCGGCAGGTGCAACCTGAGGTTCGACGACACGAACCCCGCGAAGGAGGACGTCGAGTATGTCGACGCCATCCGCGAGGACGTGCACTGGCTCGGGTTCGACTGGGAAGGACGCGAGTTCTACGCGTCGGATTACTTCGAGCAGCTGTATCTCTGGGCCGAGGAACTCGTGCAGAAGGGCCTGGCCTACGTCGACAACCTGACGCCCGACGAGGTGCGGGAGCACCGGGGCACGCTGACCGAACCCGGGCGCGAGAGCCCGTACAGGAACCGACCCGTCGCCGAGAGCCTGGATCTGTTCAGGCGGATGCGCGCGGGCGAGTTCGAGGACGGCGCCTACACGCTGCGGGCGAAGATCGACATGGCGTCGCCCAACATCAACATGCGCGACCCGGCGCTCTACCGCATCCGGCGCGTGGCGCACCACCGCACGGGCGACGCCTGGTGCATCTACCCGATGTACGACTTCGCGCACGCGCTGTCGGACGCGATCGAGGGCATCACCCACTCGCTCTGCACGCTCGAGTTCGAGGACCACCGGCCGCTCTACGACTGGTGCGTCGCCAACTGCACCGTGCCGAGCGTGCCGCGGCAGATCGAGTTCGCGCGGCTGAACCTCACCTACACGGTGATGAGCAAGCGGCGGCTGCTCACGCTCGTGCAGGAGGGCGTTGTCGACGGCTGGGACGATCCGCGGATGCCGACCATCAGCGGGCTGCGGCGCCGCGGCTGCACGCCGGAGGCCATCCGCGAGTTCGCCGCGCGCATCGGCGTGGCGAAGCGCGAAAACCTGGTGGACGTCGCCCTGCTCGAAGACGCGGTCCGCGACGACCTGAACAGGCGCGCGCCCAGGGCGATGGCCGTGCTCCGCCCGCTGAAGGTCGTCATCGAGAACTACCCGGAGGGCCAGGTCGAGACCATCTCGCTTCCCGTGCACCCCGATCGCCCGGAGGACGGCTCGCGTGCGCTTCCGTTCTCGCGCGAGCTCTTCATCGAGCGCGAGGACTTCATGGAGGAGCCGGCGAAGAAGTACTTCCGCCTGGCCCCGGGACGGGAAGTCCGGCTTCGCGGGACGTACTTCCTGACGTGCAGCGGCGTGGACAAGAACGAGGCGGGCGAGATCGTCGCATTGCGCTGCACGTACGATCCGGCCACCCGCGACGGCAACTCGCCCGACGGCCGGAAGCCGAAAGCGACGATTCACTGGGTGTCCGCCGCGCATGCCGCGACCGCCGAGGTGCGGCTGTACGACCGGCTGTTCACCAGCATGACGCCCGGCGACGACGCCGACGGCGGCGACTGGCGGACGTCGCTCAACCCGGCGTCGCTCGAGGTGCTGACGTGCGCGGTCGAGCCGGCGCTGGCCGACGCGAAGGCGGGCGATCGGTTCCAGTTCGAGCGCGTCGGGTACTTCTGCGCGGATCGCGCGTCGGCGCCCGGGCATCCGGTGTTCAACCGAACCGTGACCCTGAAAGACACGTGGGCGCGGGTGGCGCAGCGGACCGGCGGGTGAGAGGACGGCGAAGGATGGGGATGAAGCGCATCGCATGGGCCGGAGGCCTGGTGGCCGCGCTGCTCACCACGGTGAGCGGCCAGCAGGCGCAGAAGCCGGACTTCGACACGGCCACGCTGGCGTGGGACCGCGGCGATTACGTCGCGGCCCTCACCGCCTACCGGGCGCTCATCGCGGCCCCGGGCGGCGAGCAGTGGCTGGAACCTGTCGCCCTGCAGACCGGCGAGCTCTTCCAGACGCGCGAGATCACCGCCGACGGAGCCAATCCTCGCTTCAGCCCGGACGGCCGGTTCGTCGCGTACGAGACGGGCTCCGGGGCCGCCCGGCTCACGCGCATCGTCGAGCCGGCGGCCGGCATGCGCGTGATGGCTGAGGTCAAAGGACACAGCCTGGCGTTCCTGCCGCAGGGCGACCGCGTCGTCTATCTGAAGTTCCAGGCATCGGAGGACCTGACCCGGGCCCAGGCCGACCTCGAGAAGGCGGCGCAGACGCCGGCCCGGTTCGCCGCGCAGCAGCAGCTGAACTGGCTGCAATCCAGCACGTTGACATCGTCACCCGGAGCCTCGCGACCGGACAGGAACGCGTGTGCCCGACCGACGGCCTGCTCAAGTCGGCCGTCGTCCCGAGCGCGGACGGACGCATCGTCTACGTGACCGGCGCACGGGAGGACGACCCGTCGCGGAGCGACATCTACGGCATCGCCGTCGACTGCGACCACCCGGTGGCGGTGACGAAGGAGCCCGGCTACAAGACCGGTATCGTCGTCGATCCGAAGGGCGCCTACCTGCTCTACGGGCCGACCGGCGTGAACCCGTTCGCGAAGCCGGCCGCGGCGGCGGCGGGCGAGGGCAGCGCGGCGGCGGGCGGGGCGGCGGGCGGGGACGCGGGCGCGGCGCCGTCGGACAGTCGGGCGCCTTCGCGGTCGTCGACCTCAAGACGGGCCTGACCACCACGGTGTCGGGCACGTCGCCGGCGTTTTCCGCCGACGGCTCGACGCTGGCCTATCTCAGCCGGAACGCGGACGAGACCAGCGTCATGGCGGGCCCGCCCGGCGGGCCCGCGGCGGCCGTCAAGAAGACCCGCGAGCGCGTCGGCGCGATCGCCGTCTCGCCGGACGGCTCCCGCATCGCGTTCCAGGCGATGCCGAAAGACGACTGGGAGATCTTCGTCATCAATGCCGACGGGTCCAACGAGACCCGCGTCACGCGCGAGATCCAGCACGACGTCTCTCCGCGCTTCGTCACGGCGAATCTGCTGCTGGCGGCGACGGGCGAGGGGCGCCACCTGCGATCGTCGCTCTACGACCTGACGACCCTGCGCCGCACGCGGCTGTTCCACAACAACACGGTGCGCACGATCGCGCCCGAGTACGCCTGGGTCCCCAGCGCGGACGGCCGGCAGATCCTGGTGACGGCCGAGCGTGACGGCGACACCGTGTCGCCCGAGCGCGGCATCTACCTCGTGTCGCTCGACGCGCGCGTCACGGCGGCCGAGGTGCTGGCCCGCATCGACGCCAGCCTCGCCGCCGAAAAGGCCCTTCGAGCGAAGGGCGAGCGGATGTTCCGCCCGATTGCGGCCGGCGTGAAGCGCGCCCTCGCCGACGTGTCCACCTCGCGGATCTACAACTACGAGAAGGCGCTCTTCGACTTCGACTCGAAGCACATCACCAGGCCCGGCAACAGGCTGGCGGGCGAGTACCTGTTCGAGACGTACCGCTCGTTCGGCTACGAGCCCGAGCAGCAGTGGTTCGAGCCGCGCGGCGCGCTCGGCGGAAAGACGGCCAACGTCATCGCCACGCTTCGAGGGCACCGAGAACCCGGAGATCGTCTACGTCGTCAGCAGCCACTACGACTCGAACGCGTCGGGGCCGGGAGCCGATGACGACAGTTCGGCGACGGCGGCGCTGCTGGAGGCCGCGCGCGTGCTGGCGAAGCGGCCGATGCCGGCCACCATCGTCTTCGCGTCGTTCACCGGCGAGGAGTCGGGGCTGCTCGGCAGCCGCGAGTTCGTGCGGCGCGCGCAGGCGAGCGGGACGCGCATCGTCGGTGCGCTGAACAACGACATGATCGGGTGGGCCAACGACCATCGCCTCGACAACACCATCCGGTACTCGAACGCGGGAATCCGCGACGTGCAGCACGCGGCCTCGTTCCTGACGAAACTGGTCACCTACGACGCCCGGTACTTCAAGTCCACCGACGCGGCGGCCTACGTCGAGGCGTACGGCGACATTGTCGGAGGCATCGGTTCGTACCCCGTGCTGGGGAACCCGCACTACCACCAGCCCACCGACCTGCTCGAGACGGTGAACCACGAACTGGTGGCCGAGACCAGCAAGGTGACCGTGGCGAGCATCATGCTGCTGGCGTCGAGCCCGTCCCCGGTGAGAGACCTGAAGGCGTCCGGGCCGGCCGGCGGGCCGGTGAGCGTGACGTGGGCCGCGAGTCCCGAGAAGAGCGTGACCGGCTACATCGTGGCGTGGGGCCCGCCGGACGCGCCGCTGCAAGAACACGCTGCGCGTCGTCAAGCCTGCGGCGACGATTCCAGGCGCCGCACCGGGCATGATCGTGTCGGTGAAAGCCGTCAACGCGCGCGGGCTGGAGGGGTGGGACTGGGCGAGGACGATCATCAAGTAGACAGTAGTCAGTAGCCAGTAGCCAGTAGGAACGCCTGTTCCACGGTCGTCCGCCATCAGGCCTGCAGCTCGACACCGTGGACGGTGTCTTCTCTACTGACTACTGGCTACTTCCTACTACTGCCTGTAGACCACCCCGTCCTTCATCACGAACAGCACGCTTGCGCGCGGCGGTGATGTCGCTGCGTCGGATCGCCGGTCACGGCGACGAGATCCGCGAGGTAGCCGGTCTTCACGAGGCCGAGCCTGTCGCCCCAGCCCATCACCTTCGCATTCACGATCGTCGCGGCCATCAGTGCCTGGACGGGCGTCATGCCGTACTCGACCATCAGCTCCAGCTCGCGCGCGTTGGTGCCGTGTGCGAAGACGCCCACGTCGCTGCCGAGGCCGACGATGACGTTGTGCTTCAGGGCCGACTGGAACGCCCGGCGGCCCTGCTCGAGCGAAGGCGTCGGCTTCGAGACGCCGGGCTTGTATCCCTGGTTGTAGATGGCCGACGCTTCCTGGGCCGCGAGCGTGGGAAACAGCGCGACGCCCTTGTCCGCCATCAGGGCGAAGGTCTCGTCGGTGCCGCCGTAGCCGTGCTCGATGGTCTGGGCGCCCGCGACGACGGCGCGGCGCATGCCTTCGGGATGAGACGCATGAACGGCGACCGGCCGGCCGGCGCTCCTGGCCTCTTCGACCGCCGCCTGCATCTCGGCCAGGTTCAACGTCGGCACGTTCGAGCCGTTCGGTCCCCGCCGATAGTCGGCGTAGAGCTTGACCCAGTCGGCGCCGTGGCCGATCTGATCGCGCACCGCCCACAGCATCTGGTCGACGCCGCTGACTTCCTCCGCGCCCCGCGGCAGTTCGAAGTTCGTCGCGAAGCCTCGTGGGCCCGGGGCCGTAGCTGGCTGACGCCACGATGGCCTTTGTCGCGACCTGCAGGCGGGGACCGGGGATGCGGCCCTCGTTGATGGCCTTCTGCACCGAGACGTCGGCGTACTCGGCGCCCTCCGTGCCGAGATCGCGCAGCGAGGTGAAGCCGGCCAGCAGCGTGTCCTTGCAGTAGATGACCGCGGCGATGGTGCGGTAGGCGAGCGTCTCCTTCATCACCTGGTCGTTCCAGGTGGCCTCGTTGTACGGGTGCAGGTAGATGTGGGAGTGCGCGTCGATGAGGCCGGGCATGCAGCGTCGTGCCGGGCAGATCGATGACCGTCGTCCCGGCGGGCGCCTTCACGTCAGCGGCCGGCCCGACGGCCGCGATGGCGTTGCCGGTCACGAGCACGACCCAGCCCTCGTGCGGCGCCTGCGAGATGGCGTCGAACACGCGCGCGGGCTTCAGCAGCACGCTGGCTGGCGCGGCGCGGCCTGGCGCGGGCACGACGACGGCGGCCAGTTGCAGCACGAAGAGAGCGAGCACGACGGCGGAGCTTTCACGCTCATGATGTGCGCCTCGTTGTATCGATGGCGAGCCGTTTCAGAAGCGTTCCCTCGAACCAGGCCGATCGGCGATGTCCGCAAAACGCTTCGAAGGGGCCGAATTCCGCGTGGGGTGACGAAGTGGGGCCCCGCGCTTCCGCCGACCAGCACCCCGAAGATGCGTTTGCCGGCCTGCGTGAGCGGGAACGCGGTGAAACGACCCGCCATCGCTGTCTCAGTCGAACGCGCCCGCCAGGAGGCGGTCGGCGAACTCGGGCAGCGACGCCACGCGCGGGCAGTCGGCATCGCCGTAGAGGCCGGCGGCGTCGAGCAGCACGGCGGGCAGGCCCGCCGCCCGGGCGCCGGCGACGTCGATGTGATAGATGTCGCCGCAGTGAATCGTGGCGGCCCGATCGGCGTTCGAGCGCTCGAGGGCGATCTCGAAGATGCGCGGATCGGGCTTCTCGACGCCCTCCTCCTGCGAATCGAGGACGAGATCGACATGGGGCTCGATGCCGGTACGGCGGAGGATGCGCCGCACGCGCCCGTTGGAATTCGACACCACCACCAGGCGGCAGGCCGCCGCGCGCAGCCGCGCCAGCGCGCCGACCGAGCCGGGCGCGACCACGTCCCACGCGCCCTCCCGGTCGTTGAACGACACCAGTTCCTCGATCGCCTCGTCCGTGGCGTCATTCGGCGGGATGCCCACCCGCTCGAGGATCCGATCGAAGTAGACGTACCCGCGGCGCCGATCGTCGGTCGCGTGAATCGTCGGGGCGTGATCGAGTTCCTGCTTCACGTAGGGCTCGGCGCGGACGAGGGCCTCCACAGACGCGTTGATGCCGCGCCGCGCCAGCGCCTCCGCCAGGCGGGGGAAGTTCGGCGTGATCATCACGCCGCCGGCGTCGAGAAACACCGTGCGATATCGGGTCTTGGCCATGTGCTGCTGCAGAATCGGAGTCCCTTCAGTCTGCCACCCGCGAACGGCCCTGTCGAGGTCCCTTCGGTCCTGAGTGTGCGAGGGGCAGAAGCAGGTATACTCCCGATGCTGCGAGCTAGCCCTAGCCCAGCCCCTAGCCCCTAGCGCCTGAGCCATGGTCCTCCACGCCCTCTCCGGATCGACGCCCTTCATCATCAGCCTGAAGCCGCATTCGATCGCGGTGAGCGTGGACGGCACCCGTGTCGTGTCGTGGGACCGCGGCGGGCGGCTCTACAGCGTGTACGACGACGGCGTGACGTGGCGGCGCGGGCTGAGCGGGCAGGTGATCGAGAAGCGCCGGGTGGGCGAGGAGCGGGAACGCGTGCTGCTCGCCGCCGACGCTGCCGGGCGCGTTGTCGACTCGGCGGCCGATGTCGCGCGGGCCACGCTCGAGCGGATGGGCAGCGCCTCGTGGCAGTGGACGAGCGCCGTCGATCAGGTCGTCGCGCAGGAGTCGCGCGCGCTGCTGGCCCTGGCGTCGCGGTTCGACGGCGCCGCGGCCGCGCGCCGACGCGGATCGGTTCCACCTCGTGTTCGGCCGCGTCGGCATCCTGCCGCCCGACCAGTACCTCTCGCTCGTCGTGCAGGCCACCGAAGGCTGCTCGTTCAACACCTGCACGTTCTGCGACCTCTACCACGAAGGCTATCGCGTCAAGACGCCGGAGGAGTTCCGCCAGCACGTCGCCGGCGTGCTCGGCTACCTCGGCGCGTCGGCGTCGCTGCGTTCCAGGGGCATCTTCCTCGGCGCGGCCAACGCGCTGGCGGTGCCGATGGCGCGCCTGCTGCCCATCTTCGAGATCCTGCTCGATGAGCTGGATGCCGCGCGCCGCGGCGTCTTCGCGTTCGTGGACGGCTTCACCGGCGGCCGCAAGACGTCGGCCGACTACCGGCTGCTGAGCCACCTGGGCCTTCGCCGCGTGTACGTCGGCCTCGAATCGGGCCACGATCCGCTGCTGGCGTTCGTGCGCAAGCCCGGAACCGCCGCGGACGCCATCGAGACGGTTCGCGCCATCAAGGCGGCCGGCGTCCAGGTCGGCGTCATCGTGATGACCGGCCTCGGCGGCGAACGCTTCGCCGAAGGTCACGAGCGCGACACCGTCGACGCGCTCAACGCCATGGAGCTCGGGGAGGGCGACCTGCTGTACTTCAGCGACCTCGTCGAGGTGCCGTCCACGTCCTACCCGGTCATGGCCGCCGACGCGCGGCATCAGGCCGCTGACGCGGCGAGGAGCGCCGGCCAGCAGCAGGCCCGCATCCGGGCGGGCCTCCGCTTCGCCGCCGCCCCGCCGCAGTTCGCCACCTACGACATCCGCGAGTTCACCTACTGAGGTCCGACGAATGAACTACCCGGTCTGGGACATCCCCGCGAGCGGCCTGCTCATCGCCGTCATCGCCATCCTGCACGTCTTCGTCTCGCACTTCGCCGTGGGCGGCGGCCTCTACCTCGTGCTGATCGAGCGCAAGGCCCGGCGGAACGAAGACGGCCCGCTGCTCGACTACGCGAAGCGGCTCAGCCGCTTCTTCATCCTGCTCACGCTGGTCTTCGGCGCGATCACGGGCGTCGGGATCTGGTTCACCATCGGCCTCGTGCATCCCCAGGCCACCTCGTCGCTCATCAACACCTTCGTCTGGGGATGGGCGATCGAATGGACGTTCTTCTTCGTCGAGATCGCGGCCGCGATGGTCTACTACTACGGCTGGGATCGCCTGTCGGCGCGGACGCACATGGCCGTCGGGTGGATCTACGTCGTTCGCCGCCTGGCTGAGCCTGGTCGTCATCAACGGCATCCTCACCTACATGCTCACGCCGGGCGAGTGGACGCTGACGCGCGGGTTCTGGGACGGCTTCTTCAACGAAACCTACTGGCCGGCCCTCGTCGCGCGCACCTTCGTCGCCGTGGGGCTCGCGGGCCTGTTCGCCATCTGGACCGCGTCGTGGCTTCCGGATGCCGCCCTGAAGGCCCGCATCGCGCGGGATGCCGCGTGGCGCTGGGTGCTGCCGATGGCGGTGGCCATCCCGCTCTCGCTCGTCTGGTATCTCGGCGCGGCAGCCGGGGCGGGCGTTCCCGTGGCCGAGATGTTCGGCGCCAGGGACGGCAGCCTCGCCGCCCTGCTCACGGCGGTCTTCAGCACGGGCATCGCCACGGGCTATCCCGTCGCCCAGCGCGCCGCGTGGTGGGTGATGGTCGCCGCCGTGGCGCTCACGCTGCTGACCATCCTGCTCGCGGCGGCCCGAAGCAGGTCGTTCGGCAGGCCGTTCGCGGCGCTGCTCCTGGTGCTGGGCCTCGTCGCGATGGGCGGCAGCGAGTGGGTCAGGGAGGACCTGCGGAAGCCGTGGGTCATCGGCCAGTACATGTTCGTCAACGCGCTCCGCCTGCCCGCTCCGGACGGCGTGCCCGCGCCGCCCGCGGCGTTTGTCGAGCGCTTCGGCGCCGACAGGTTCACGCTGGACGCCGTCAACGCGAGCGGGGTCATGAAGGCCTCCGCCTGGGTCCGTCCCGTTCCCGATCATCTCCTCGCGCCGGATGCCTACGCCGCGCGGGCCGAGCACCAGGGGCGCGAATTGTTCCGGGTGCTCTGCTCGGCGTGCCACACGATCGACGGCTACCTGGCCATCAGGCCGCTCGTCGCGCGGCAAGAGCCCGGAGGCCCTGGCTGGCGTCATCGGGCGGCTCGCGTCTCCGGTGGATGCCGCCGGCCATGCCGCGGCGTGGAACGTCCTGCCCGTCCACGTGCAAGACGTGGCGCAACCGCCGCATGCCGCCGTTTGCCGGCACGGATGAGGAACTCCAGTTGCTGGCGGCGTACCTGGCGCTTGTCGGCGGCGCCGATCCGTCGGCGCTCGGTCCGCCGGCGCCTGCCGACGACATCGGCAAGGCCTATTACGACACCAACTGCGCGGCCTGCCACGGCTCGGACGGCGTCGCGCCGTTCGATCCCAGGGGACGCACGCCGGCGGAGTTCTACGAGATGATCGGGCGCCTGCCCGGGATCAACGAGATGATGCCGGCATTCGAGGGCACCGACGAGCAGCGCAAGGCGCTGGCCGAGCACCTCGCCTCGCTGCCCGGGCAGACGCCGAAGGGAGGTGCCCGGTGATCCCCGCCATTCCCCAGCCCGATCCGCTCGCGCTGCCGGCGCCGGCCTGGCTCCTGTGGGCGCTGCTCCTCCTGACGTTCTTCCTGCACCTCATCCCGATGAACCTCGTCCTCGGCGGGTCCATCATCGGGGCGATTGCGCGCGTCCGCGGGCGCCGGCCCGACCGGCCTCACGAAGCCCGGCTGGCCCACATCATCGTGAAGGCGATGCCCGTGCTCATCTCGGTCACCGTCACGCTTGGCGTGGCGACGCTGCTGTTCCTCCAGGTGCTCTACGGCCGCCTCTTCTTCGCCTCGGCCGTCGTGATGGGCTGGTGGTGGCTGAGCGTGATCGGCCTGCTCATCCTGACCTACTACGCGGCCTACCTGCTGGCCATGCGCGAGTCGAGCCTCGGGGCCGCGGCCACCATCCTCGCCTGGCTCGTGGCGGCGCTTGCCGGCACCATCGCCCTCATCTACGGCAACAACATGACGCTGATGCTGAAGCCGGCCGAGATGGTCGCCCTGCTACGCGGCCGACGGCTCCGGCGTCCAGCTGAACCTGCTCGACCGGTCGCTGCTCCCGCGCCACCTGCACATGGTGCTGGGCGCGATGGCCGTCGAGCGGCCTCGCGATCGCGGTCCTGGGTGTCGTGCGGCGGAAACACGACGAGGCCTTCGGCCTGTGGGCCGTGCGCTACGGCGCGTTCATCTGCACGGCGGCGACCGTGGTCAACATCTTCGCGGGCCTCTGGTGGCTCGCGGCGCTGCCGCGCGACGTGCTGCTCCAGTTCATGGGCCGCGACATGCGGGCCACGGGCGAACTGCTCGCCGGCATCCTCCTCACGCTGACCGGCGCCGGCCACACGGTGCTGGCGGCGACGGGCAAGCGCCCCGGCGTGATGGTGACCATCAGCGCCGTCACACTGCTGGCCGGGCATCGCGATGATGCTGCTCACGCGCGACACGATCAGGCGGATCTCGCTCGAACTGGCCGGCTTCCAGACGGTCAACTGGGTGGCGCCCCAGTGGGGGCCGATCGCGATCTTCCTGGTGCTGCTTGTCGCGGCCGTCGGCACGGTCATCTGGATGACCCGCGCGCTCGCCACGGCCGCGGCCCGGCCGGCAACCGTGATATTCTCAGCGCGTTTCAGGCCACAGCCATCGACACGAGGAGCCGACCATGGCGACAACACCCGCAGCGAAGAAGAGCCGCACGAGCGCGAAGCCCCGCACGCCCACGCTTCGCGTCCAGGTCCAGCACGACATCGATCAGGCGCTGGCCCAGGCCGGCATCCCGTCGGCGATCGACAGCGACGGCTGGCGCTGGATGCAGGACCCGTCGGGCAAGGGGCTCATCGGCGTCGTGGCCGTCACCGGCCAGCGCGAAGACCTCTCGCTCCGCGTCGTCGCGCCCATCACGCCGCTCCCGAAAGGGCAGGCGGCGCTTCACCGCGCGCTGCGCCGCATCGCCGAGATGAACTACGAGATCCCGGGCCACGGCCGGCTGGCCATCGACAGCCGCACGATCTGGGCGGTGGTGGCGCAGAATGTCGGCGACATCGGCCCGGACGATGTGGCCAACTGCATCTTCGACTGCGTGTGGCTGTCGCAGGCCGCCGCCGAGTGGCTGAAGGGGCCGAAGCCGAAGAAGGTCACGAAGAAGCGCTAGGCGGCGGGCGCCGCTTCAGATTTCGATATCCGCGACAACGGGGCCGTGGTCGCTTGTGCCGACCTCCCGGTAGGCGGCGCACGCGACGGCCTTCGCCGCCAGCGGCCGAACTGGCCAGCACGTAGTCGATCCGCCACCCGATGTTGCGCTGGCGCATGGCGCGCCAGGGCGGCCACCACGTGAACAGCTGATCGTTGTCCGGATCGAGGGCGCGTCCGACGTCCACCAGCCCCTCGGCCAGCAGGCGGTCGAACAGGGCCCGTTCCTCGGGCAACTGGCCGATCACCGTGTCCTTGCGTTCCTTCGGATGCACGTCGATCTCGCGGTGGGCGACGTTCAGGTCGCCGCAGAACACCACCGGCCGGCCCTCGCCCGCCAGGGCGCGGGCGTGCGCGATGAGCGCCTCGAGGAAGCGGATCTTCGCGGCGAAGTCCTTGCCGCCGTTCGGCACGTAGATGGACGACACGCTCACGCCGCCCACGACAGCCGACACGATGCGCGTCTCGTGGTCGAACTCGGGATGGGTGAAGACGGGCTGGTCCGGGCTGCAGGACTTGCGGACGAGGAGCGCGACGCCCGAGTACGCGCGCTCCCCGTGCCAGTAGGACCAGTAATCGGCGAGTCCCGCCAGCGAAGCGGGGATCTGCTCGCGCGTCGCCTTCAGCTCCTGCAGGCAGACGACGTCAGGCTGCTCGCGGCCGATCCACTCCAGGATCTGCGCCTCGCGCGCGCGGACGCCGTTGACGTTCCAGGTCGCGATCTTCACTGCGTCTTCGGCAGCCCCGGCCCCCAGACCTTGCCATGGAGCTCATGGCAGCCGGCGCACCCGCCGATGTACTCGCCGTAGAAGGCCACCTTCGTGCCGAGGTCCGTCGCCGTCTTGGCCTTCTCGGCCATCTCGTGGACCTTCTTCTCGAGCGCGACGATTTCCTTCGTCAGCTTCGCGTCCTTCGGCAGGTCCTTCTCGGAGAGCGGCGTGCCCTGCATGGCGGCGAGACCCTTCTGCCACCGCTCCTCGGACGGCATCACGAGGCCCTGGTAGAGCAGGTCCGTCGCCCACTGGTGTTCCATCATGTGAGCGGCGACCGGACTGCTCCGCCAGCGGCTTCGCCGGCTCGGGAATGGCCGCGCGTGACCTTGGCGGCCGCGTGGCAGGTGCCGCAGTACGAGACCACCATGGCCGTGGCCGTGGCGGCGTGCTTCGGGTCCGTGGCCTCGGCGACGACGGCCGCCTGTTTCTTCATGTCGGCCAGCACGGCTTCCTGGCCGGCCGGCAACCCCGCCGTCGGCTGATGATCGGCGATCCACCGCGCGGGTTCGACGGCCGCCTCCATGTCGCCGCGGATCACGGCTTCCTGCATGGTGGTCACGCGGGCCAGGTGCTCGTGCATGTGCTTGGCCACGTCCGCCGCCGCCACCGCCGGTTCCGCGGGCTTCGCCTGTTCGGCCGGGGCCTGCTGGCCGCCGCCGCATCCCAGCGCGATGACAGAGGGAATAACGAGAAGCGCGAGAAGAAGGGAACGAGTGCGTCCGGTCATGGGCTACCTCCGCAGGGACGGGGCCATTCTTCCTCGCTTGGCCGCCGCCGTCAATGGGGTCAGTCAACGGGGTCAGGTCTCAGTAGTGGCACAATGTCCGGCGTGCCCGTCCTCGCCCTCAACCTCCATGCGGGCTTCGCATGCCGCCATTCCGGGGCCTGCTGCACGGCCGGCTGGCCCATCCCGGTGGAGCCGGCAGCCGCGGACGCCATCCGGGCGCGCGCCCGTCTGCCAGGCACGGCCCTGAGCACGGCGGGGCCGCTGCCGGACGGGGCGGCCGCGGTGCTCGTGCCCCTGCCTGGCGGAGCCTGCCCGGCCTTCGACAGGGCCGGCGGCAACCGCTGCTCGGTTCAGACGCAACTGGGGCACGGCGGACTGCCGGCCTCCTGCCGCCACTTCCCGCGCGTCGCGCTGCTCGAAGCGGACGCGGTCCGGGTCACGCTCTCGCACTTCTGTCCGACGGCGGCGTGGATGCTCTTCACACCGGCGCCGGAGCGACTGGCCATCGTGCGCGACGCCGCCGGCATCGCCGACCGTCGCGAGCACGAGGGATTCGACGCGCGGCAGACGATCCCGCCGTTTCTACGCCCCGGCGTGGCGATGGACGCGGGGACGTGCCGGGTCTGGGAGCGCTGCGTCATTGGCGCGCTGGATTCCGACGGCCTGAGCGCGGAGGCCGCGCTCGCCGCCACCGCCCGGGCGGCCGAGGCGATCCGCGGATGGACGGCCGGAAGGACCTCGCTCGAGGACCACGCCGCGAGGGCCGCCGCCGCTGCCGAGGCCGCCGGAGAGCCGCCGGCTCGATGGAGCATGCCGCTTCGCGAGGCCCTGCGGCTGCATTCGGCGGCTGCGGCGCTGGTGCCCGCGGAGCTGCGACGGCCCGATGTGCCTGCCGGCCTCGCCGAGGCCGACCTCGCCTGGGTGCTGCCCCGATGGGCCGCGCACGCCAGGCCCGTTCGGCGATACCTCGCCGCGCGGGCGTTCGCGGCCTGGAGCGCCTACCTCGGCGAGGGCCTTCGCACGCAGGTCGCCATGCTGGCCGTCGCGCTCGCGGCCGTCCGCGTCGAGGCCGCGCGGGAAGCCGCGCTGTCGCCGCGACCGCTCGACGACGCGATGCTCCATGCCGCGATCCGGTCGGCCGACCTGCTGCTGCATCACCTGTCGGATGCCGCGGCGCTTGTCGGAAGTCTCGCAGGCGTCGAGCAGGGGCCGGCGCAGGCGTTCCCGCGCGCCATCGGGCTCGAGGCCGCACGATGAGCGAGACCTCGCCGCGACCGCCCGCTGTGCTCCAGGATGGCGCCCGCGTCGCCCTCGTCGTGAACCCCGCGGCCCGGCACGGGCACGATCGCGGCACGATCGACGCCGTGTCGCGCGGGCTCGGGTCGCGCTACCGGGTCGATCTCGTCGTGCCGCCGTCAGCCGAGGACGTCGAGAGGACGGTGCGGGCCTCGTCGATGGCTCACGATGCGATCGTGGTGGCCGGAGGCGACGGCACCATCCACCGGGCCGTGTGCGGACTGGCCGGAGCGCCGACGCCGCTTGGCGTCGTCCCGATGGGCACCGGCAACGACTTCGCGCGGGGGTGCGGCATTCCCCTGTCGCCGGACGGGGCGACGCGCCGGATCCTGGACGGCCGCACGCGCCGTCTCGACCTTGTCCGCGTCAACGATCGCGTCTACTGCACCGTGGGCCTCATTGGCGTCGGATCCGAGAGCGCCATCACGGTGGCCCGGCTCACCAGGCCCGGATCCCGCGCGCGCGGCGTGATGCGCTATTTCGGCGACTGGTCCTACCGCGTCGTCGGCCTGGCGCACCTGCTGGCACCGCACGGGATCGCGGAAGTGGCGAGCGTGAGGGGCGCGTCAGGCGAACTGCTGCACGCGGAGGGGGCCGTGTCTGCGATCTTCGCCGCCAACACGAAGATCCTCGGCGGCGGGCTCGTCCTGCCGATCGACGCCGATGCGTCCGACGGCCTCCTGGACATCGCGGTTGTCGCGCACATGCCGCGGCCGAGGCTCCTGTGGGCCTTCCTCTGTTTCACGCGCGGGCGCCCGGTTCCCCGCGGCACGCTGTCGGTCTACCGCACGCCGCGCGCGGTGATCGACTGCGCCCGCGAGGTGCCGTTCTCCGCCGACGGCGACCTGATGTGCCGGGGAACCAGGTTCGAGATCGACGTCCTGCCAGGGGCGCTGACCCTCATCTGCTGACGAGCGGAACGGTGACACTTTCGGGAACTTGTCGTACGATCGCGTCTATGGCGACAGTCCCCGTCAGCCCGGCGCTCGACCTGTTTGCCGAGATCGAGCGGATGAAGCGGCAGCTGAACGCGGTGATCCTGGCCCACTACTACCAGGAGCCGGACATCCAGGACATCGCGGATGTCATCGGCGACAGCCTCGCCCTCGCCCAGGCGGCCGAGAAGACGACGGCCGACGTCATCGTGTTCTGCGGCGTGCACTTCATGGCCGAGACCGCGGCCATCCTCAATCCCGGCCGGCTGGTGCTGCTGCCGGATCTCGAGGCCGGCTGCTCCCTGTCCGACAGCTGTCCCGCCCCCGAGTTCGAGCGGTTCATCCGGGCGCATCCGGGCCACACGGTGATCAGCTACATCAACTGCAGCGCGGCCGTGAAGGCGCTCAGTGACATCATCTGCACCTCCAGCAACGCCGAGCGCATCGTCTCCAGCGTGCCGGAGGGCACGCCGATCATCTTCGCGCCCGATCAGCAGCTCGGCCGGTACATCATCAAGCGGACCGGCCGCGACATGGTGCTCTGGCCGGGGTCGTGCTCGGTGCACGTGATCTTCTCGGAGCGGCAGATCGTGCGGCTGAAGGTCGAGCACCCCGACGCGCTGGTGGTCGCGCACCCTGAATGCGAGGAGCGCGTCCTGCAGCTCGCTGATTACATCGGCTCGACCACGGCCCTGCTGAACTTCACGAGAGAGAGCCCGGCGCGCAGCTTCATTGTCGCCACCGAGTCGGGGATCCTGCACCAGATGAAGAAGGCGAGCCCGGGCAAGACGTTCATCCCGGCGCCGCCCGACAACGGCTGCGCGTGCAACGAGTGCCCCTACATGCGGCTGAACACGCTGGAGAAGGTGTATCGCTGCATGCGGGACCGGCAGCCGGTCGTGACGCTTCCCGAGGCGCTGCGTGTGCGGGCGAAGGTGCCGCTCGATCGCATGCTCGAGCTGAGCCGCCGCTAGCGCGGAAAGACACGCCATGGCCCAGGACCCCTTCAACGTGCGCCGCCACGCGCGGCTCGACGCGGCCCACGTCGAGCGCGAGATCCGCCGGTTCCTCGCCGAGGACGTCGGACGCGGCGACGTCACGAGCGACCGGGTCGTGCCGAAGTCGGCGCGCGCGAGCGCCGCCATGGTCGCGCGGCAGGCGTGCGTGGTGGCCGGGCTGCCGCTCGCGAGGAGCGTGTTCCTGACGATCGATCCGGAGATTGCCTTCACCGATCGCGCGTCGGATGGCGACCGGGTGGCGGCGGGAGCCGTGCTGGCGGTCATCGAGGGCCCTGCCGGGCCGATCCTGACGGGGGAGCGCGTGGCGCTGAACCTGGTGCAGCGCCTGTCGGGCATCGCGACGCTGACGCGTGCCTACGTGGACGCGATCGCCGGGACCGGCGCCTGCGTCTCGGACACGCGGAAGACGACGCCGGGCCTGCGCGTGTTCGAGAAGTACGCCGTGCACGTCGGCGGCGGGCGCAATCACCGCATGGGTCTCGTACGACGCCATCCTCATCAAGGACAACCACCGGGCCATCGCCGGAGGGGCCGCGGCGGCGGTGATGGCCGCGCGGCAGGCGAACGGCGACGCGATGCCCGTGCAGATCGAAGTCGACGCGCTGGCGGACCTGCCGCGGGTGCTCGAACTGGGTGTCGACGCGGTGCTGCTCGACAACATGACGCCGCTCCAGGTCGCCGAGGCCGTCAGGCTGGCGCGCGCCCACCCGCGCGGCCGCGACTGCTGGATCGAGGCCTCGGGCGGCATCACGCTCGGCTCCATCCGCGCCTATGCCGAGGCGGGCGCCGACACGATCTCGGTCGGCGCCCTGACGCACTCGGCGCCGGCCGTCGACATCGCCCTCGACATCGCGGCGCCCGACGGAGCGAGTGAGCCATGACCAGCAGGGAGACCGACGTCCTCGTGATCGGCAGCGGCCTGGCCGGCTGCGCGGCGGCGTTGGCGGCCGCGCGCGGAGGGGCCCGGGTGCTGATGCTCACCAAGCAGGCGCGGCCCGAGGAGAGCAACACGCTCTACGCGCAGGGCGGCATCATCTATCGCGGCAAGGTGGACTCGCCGGCCCGGCTGACCGCCGACATCATCGCCGCCGGCGACGGGCTCTGCGACCCGGCCGCGGCCGACCTGCTCGCGCGCGAAGGCCCGAGGCTCGTCGACGAGGTGCTCATCCGCGATGCCCGCGTCGAGTTCGACCACGCCGACGACGGGACCGGGGCGCTCGACCTCACCGCGGAGGCCGCCCACTCGACCGCGCGCATCGTGCATCATGCCGATGCCACCGGTCGATCGATTGAGACCGCCATGCTGGCGGCCGTCGGCCGCGAACCGGGCATCGAGCTGCTCACGGGGCAGACGGCCGTCGATCTGCTCACGCTCTCGCACCATTCGCGGAACCCCCTCGACGTGTACGCCCCGCAGACCTGCGTCGGGGCGTACGTCTTCAACCAGGCCACCCGGCAGGTCGGCACGATCATGGCCCGCGAGACGATCCTGGCGACGGGCGGCCTCGGGCGCATCTTCCTGCACACGTCGAACCCGGCCGGCGCCTGCGGCGACGGCGTGGCCATGGCCTACCGGGCCGGCGCGCGGTGCATCAACATGCAGTTCGTGCAGTTCCACCCGACGACGCTCTTTGTCGGCGACGAGCGGTTCCTCATCTCCGAGTCGATGCGGGGCGAGGGCGCGCGGCTGGTGGACGGGCGGGGCCGGGAGTTCATGTCCGACTACCATCCGGACGGGTCGCTGGCGCCGCGCGACGTCGTGGCGCGCGGGATCCACCAGATGATGCACGAGACAGGCGACCCGTGCGCGTACCTCGACATCAGCCACAAGAGCGCGGACTGGGTCCGGTCGAGGTTCCCGCGCATCCACGAACGGTGCCTCGAGGCGGGTCTCGACATCACGGCGGAGCCGGTCCCGGTCGTGCCCGCGGCGCACTACAGCTGCGGCGGCGTGGCCGTGGACGCGTGGGGCCGGACGAGCCTCCACCGGCTGAGGGCCGTCGGCGAGGTGTCGTGCACCGGCCTTCACGGCGCCAACCGCCTCGCGAGCACGTCACTGCTCGAATGCCTCGTCTGGGGGACCCGCTCGGGGCAGGACGCCGCGGCCGCCATCGCCAGGGACGGGAACTACTATCTGCCTGCGATCGATCCGTGGAAATACGAAACGGAGCCGGTCGACCCGGCCCTGGTGGCGCAGGACTGGCTCACCATCCGCCAGACGATGTGGAACTACGTCGGGCTGGTGCGCAGCCGGAAGCGGCTCGATCGCGCCCACCAGATCCTGCGCGAGCTGCACCTCGAGATCGGGCGGTTCTACGCGCAGGCGGAGCTCAGCGACGCGCTGATCGGGCTGCGCAACGGCGTGCAGACCGCCCTGGTGGTGCTGCTCGCGGCCATCGAGGCGCGCACCAGCGCGGGGGCGCATTACAGGATCGACTAGGCGGGGCTCGGGACTCGGGACTGGGGACTGGACGAGGACTGGACGCCTCGTCTGGGGGACCCGCTCGGGGCAGGACGCCGCGGCCGCCATCGCCCGGGACGGGAACTACTATCTGCCTGCGATCGATCCGTGGAAGTATGAAACGGAGCCGGTCGACCCGGCCCTGGTGGCGCAGGACTGGCTCACCATCCGCCAGACGATGTGGAACTACGTCGGGCTGGTGCGCAGCCGGAAGCGGCTCGATCGCGCCCACCAGATCCTGCGCGAGCTGCACCTCGAGATCGGGCGGTTCTACGCGCAGGCGGAACTCGGCGACGCGCTGATCGGGCTGCGCAACGGCGTGCAGACCGCCCTGGTGGTGCTGCTCGCGGCCATCGAGGCGCGCACCAGCGCGGGGGCGCATTACCGGATTGACTAGGGGCTAGGGGCTAGGGCGCTAGTCAGGCGGCATGTCGCGCTGAGCGAGGGGCACGGGGTCGAGGCGTTCGTCGACTGGCGCCGAGCGCCTAGTCCCTAGCCCCTGACACGATGGACAGGTCGGCCATGAAGATCGAACAGGTGCCATTCGGTGTGACAGACTGGAGTGCGGTGCCGAAGACCGAGCACCCCGGCGACACGGGCGTCGCCTGCTGGCGAACGATCGAGACGGGCAACATCCGGGTGCGCGTCGTGGAGTACTCGGCCGGCTACCTGGCCGATCACTGGTGCAGCCGCGGCCACGTGCTCTACGTGCTGTCCGGCGAACTCGTGACCGAGCTGAAGGACGGCCGGACCTTCACCCTGCTGCCGGGCCAGAGCTACCAGGTGGCGGACAACGAAGAGCCGCACCGGTCGCGCACGGCGGGCGGAGCCACACTGTTCATTGTCGACTGATCTCACGGAGTCCGGACGTTGTTGAATCGCAACACCCTTCAGCAGTTCCTTCAGGACCGGATCCCGCTGTCGACCGCGATGGCGATCGAGGTCGTGGCGGCGGACCAGGACGGCGTCACGCTCGGCGCGCCGCTCGAGCCCAACATCAACCACCGCGACACCGTGTTCGGCGGCAGCGCCGCCGCGGTGGCCATTCTGAGCGCCTGGGGCCTGCTCTTCGTCCGCCTGCGCGACGAGCATCCGAACGCGACGATTGTCATCCAGCGCCACACCATGCGCCACCTGCGGCCGATCGCGAGCGCCTTCACGGCCACGTCCTTCCTGGCCGAACCAGCCGCGTGGGACAGGTTCGTCACCACGTACCGGCGCAAGAAGATGGCCCGCGTGTCCGTCAGGGCCACGCTGCGCTGCGCGGGCGAGCTGGTCGGCGAGCTCGACGCCGCATTCGTCGCCCTCGAGCTGAGTCCGGCCTGATTTCCGCCGGGCGACCCCGCCCGAGAAACGCTCCGGCCCCGCGTGTCGTAGGAGGGAATGGGGACACGTGTCTCCCGCGCCCGAACCAGCCCCCGCTGAAAGGGATTCCGCATGCGTCGTCACCGCCTCTCGCGACTTGCGCTGGCCTGCAGCCTCGCGATCGTTCTCGCCCTGCCCGTGTTCGCCGAGCCCACGAAGATCAAGGTGGACGGCGCCGTCATCAAGGGGTACATCACGCACCTCTCCTCGGACGCCAGCCAGGGCCGCCGCACGCTCACGCCAGGCTACGAGAAGGCGGCCGACTGGGCCGCCGCGAAATTCAAGGAATGGGGCCTCGAGCCGGCCGGCGAGAACGGCACCTACTTCCAGAAGGTGCCCATCTCCGGCGCCCGGTCGGCCTACGTCTGGGCGACCGGCGTCCCGACGCTCGTCGTCAACGGCCGGCCGTTCTACCACCGCGAAGGCAGCTTCTCCGTGGATACGGCGTCCACGCCCGGCGCGAAGGTCACCGGCGACGTCGTGTTCGTCGGGTACGGCATTTCGGCGCCGGCGAAGGGCCTCGACGAGTATGCCGGCGTGGATGTGAAGGGCAAGATCGTGCTGGCGCTGAAGGGCTCACCGACGACGGCCCCGACGCCCCGGGTCCAGTTCGCGCCGGCACCCGCGCCTGAGGCCCCGCGGCCGGCAGGCGCCAAGGACGAGTGGGCCGAGGAAACCACCGACAAGGCCAAGGTGATGACCGCCTACGCGAAGGGCGCCGCCGCCGTGATGCTCTACAACCCCGACCCGGCGCCTGCCGGCGGGATGTTCGCCATGGGAGGGATGGGCGCGCGCGGCGAGGCGATGGATCCGGCGGCGTTCACGCGCCCGTTCGTCTACGTGTCGAACGTGGGCGACGACGTGTTCCGCTGGATCATGTGGCGCGACCCGCAGGAGACGCCGCGGGGATTCGCCGCGCGGTTCGCCGGCATGCGCGCCGACATCAAGGGCAAGAAGCCGCGCTCGTCGGCCACCGGCGTGACGGCCGCCCTCAAGGGCTACGACACGGCCACGCGCTACGGTGAACAGTACAAGAACAACGTGGGGCGCAACGTCATCGCGAAAATCGAGGGGACCGACCCCGCCCTGAAAGCCCAGTACGTCATTGCCGGCGGCCATCTCGACCACACCGGCATGAGCAACGGCGTGATCTTCAACGGGGCCGACGACAACGCGTCGGGCTCGGCGGTGACGATGGAGATCGCGCGCCTGCTCGCCGCGAACGGCGTCAAGCCGAAGCGCACGCTCATCTTCGCGCTCTGGACCGGCGAGGAGCAGGGCCTCATCGGATCGCAGTACTACTCGGACCACCCGACAGATGGCGTGTCGATGGACAGGACAGCGGCGTACTTCAACATGGACATGGTGGGCCTTGGCGACCGCATCGGGGCGCCAGGCGCGCTGAACTTCCCGTCGATCTTCGCCGTCATCATGAAGGACCAGGACCCTGACGTCGCGAAGCGGGTCGACGCGAGCCAGGCCGGGCCGGGCGGGAGCGACTACTCGGCGTTCATGGAGCGCGGGATCGAGGCCCTCGGGCTGATGACCAGCGGCCGCGGAGGCCACCCCGACTACCACGACGCCGGCGACGACCCGGCGAAGATGGAGGCCGACATCCTGGGCTGGACCGGGCAGTTCGTGATGCAGGGCATGCTGAGCCTGGCCGACGAGACCTCGGTCAACCTGCTGATTCCCGACCGCCTGGTGCAGTACCAGTCCCAGCGCTTCACGCCGCCCGACATCTCGGGCGCGACCGCGCAGAGCTGGCAGCACGTGCGGGCGTCGACCCATGACGAGCTGATGGCGCTGATGGCCCAGCGCCTCAGAGCCGTCTTCCGGCGCGCCGCAGGCGGGCGGCATCACGATGGCCGCGGCGATGCGCGGCGGCGGCGGCGGCCGCATCTCCACAGGCGTCAGCAGCGCAGGGATCTTCCAGGGCAGCACGGCGACGCTCGAGGCGGCCGCCGCGGCCCTCAACTTCGGCCGCGTCGACGTCGCGGGCCCCGACGGCGCCTGGTTCGGCACCACGCTGACGCCGGCCGGCAAGGCCGCCCTGGCCGCGATGGAGGCGAACGGGATTGCCGTCAATCTCATCCGCCCGCCCGCCGGCCTGCTCTCCGACGTGCTCGACGCGGCGAAGAAGCCGATCATGGTGACCGGCCTGCCGGCGGCGGACGCGGCGCTGCTCGAGAAGTTCAAGAAGAACAACGCCCTCGCCGTCGTCTCGTGCGACGCGGCGGACGTCGACGGCTGCGTGCGTCAGTTGAACGCGCTCAAGGACGTGGTCGGCAAGAACAACGTGCTCGTGTCGGTGGGGCCTCACAAGGATCGCGCGGCGGCCACCCAGCAGCTGTTTCTCGCGGCGGTGAAGGCCGGCTGGACCAAGGACGAGCTGTTCGCGGCGGCGGGGCAGGCGGCCGGCCGAGGCGGGCCCGGGGCCGCGGCGGCGAACAATCTGAGCCGGTTCGGCGGGCCGCAGATGGGGAGGCCCTTCTAGGAAGAAGTAGCCAGTAGCCAGAAGGCTCACTGACGATTGTCAGAAGCCAGAAGGCCTGTCACGCTGCATACGGCGTCGTCCCTTCTGGCTTCTTGCTTCTGACTCCTCAGTTCCGCTTCTGGCTTCTGACTCGACGTCGCGCTGAAGAACATGTCCGCGCACGCTGGTGCCGACCAGCACCACGGTCATCGCGATCAGCGTGAACACGGCGATCCACGTCACCACGTTGTAGAAGCGCGGGTTGGTCCACTCGTGCATCAGGTTGCTGTTGTTGACCAGGCGGAGCATGAAGATGAGCACGACCGGCAGCAGGACGCCGTTGACGACCTGGGAGAACAGGATCATCCTGACCAGCGGGAACCCCGGGATGAGCACCATCGCCGGCGCCGATCACGATCAGCCCGGTGTACAGCCAGTAGAACACCGGCGCCTCGCGGAAGCGCTTGTTCACGCCCGACTCGAACCCCAGCCCCTCGCACACCGAGTAGGCCGTCGACAGCGGCAGGATGCTGGCGGCGAACAGCGACGCGTTGAGCAGGCCGGCGCAGAAGAGCAGGTAGGCGTACTCCCCGAAGGGCCGCAGGGCCAGGGCGGCGTCGGCGGCGCTCGCGATGTCGCGCGGGCCCTCGTGCCCAGATGGCCGCCGCGCACGCGACGATGATGAAGAAGGCCACCACCATCATCACGATGCAGCCGACGATCACCTCGATGCGCGACTCGGCGTAGTCCTTGACGGTGATGCCCTTCTCGACGACGGCCGCCTGCAGGTAGAACTGCATCCACGGCGCGACCGACGTGCCGACCAGGCCCGACCACCAGCGTCAGGTACAGCGGGTCCCACCAGACAGCACCGGCCGCACGCTGGCCAGCGCCGAGGCCTCCCAGTCCGGGCTGATGAGGACGGCGGCGACGATGTAGGCGATGTAGGTGACGCAGGCGAGCAGGAAGATCTTCTCGACGCTGTGGTAGGTGCCCTTCACGACCAGCAGCCAGACGGCGGCGGCCGCGAGCGGCACGGAGACGTAGCGGCTGACGTGGAACAGCTCGAGCGCGCTCGCGACGCCGGCGAAGTTGGCCATGACGTTCGTCAGGTTCGCGACGACGAGCAGCGTCATGAGCGCGAACGTCGTCCGGAGCCCGAACTCCTCGCGGATGAGATCCGACAGGCCCTTGCCGGTGACGGCGCCCATGCGGGCGTTCATCTCCTGCGTGACGACGAGCAGCAGCGTGATGGGCGGCAGCGTCCACAGGAGCATGTAGCCGAAGCGGGCGCCGGCCTGCGAGTAGGTGTAGATGCCGCCCGCGTCGTTGTCGACCATCGCCGTGATGAAGCCCGGCCCGATGACCGTGAAGAAGATGACGAGCGGGCGGGGCAGGCGTTCGACGAGGCGCACGGGCTAGTCCTGTCTCAGCATGGAGATGACGTCGTCGGCCGTGATCACGCCGACGAGCACGCCCGCCTCGTCGACGACGGGCAGGGTCATGCAGGTTGTACTTGTCGACCTGCTCCGTCGACGCGCTTGCGGCGCTCCGTCACGGGGACGGCCACCACCTCGTCCTCGCCGGCCAGCGGCTTGACGAGCGCGGTCGGGTCCACGAGGAACAGGCGCGCCGACGGGCAGCGCGCCGGTGAGACGGCCGGCGTCGTCGACGAGGAACACGGTGGTGAGCGTATCGACCTGCTCCTCGTTCTCGCGGATGACCCGCATCGCGTCGGCCACCGTGGCCGTGTCCGGCACGGCGATGTACTCGCTGTTCATCAGGCCGCCGGCCGAGTCCTCGTCGAACTCGAGCAGTTCCTCGACGTCGGTCTTCTCCTGGGCCTCCATCTCCTCGAGGATGGCCTCCGACGACGATCTCTTCCATCTCGGCCAGCACGTCGGCCGCCTCGTCGGGCGACATCTCCTCGACGATGTCGGCCGCCCGGTCGGCGTCGAGCGACTCCAGGATGGTCGCCTGGGTCTTGGTGTCGTCGACCTCCGACAGCGTGTCGGCCGCCACCTCGCTGTCGAGCGACTCGAAGACGGCCTCGCGGTCCTCGTGGCTCAGTTCCTCGACGATGTCGGCGAGGTCGGCGGGATGCATGTACTCGAGCGCCTTCATGTCGATCTTCAGGCGCAGGCGCCGCTGCGGATCCGGCTCGATGATGTTGCAGAACTCCCAGCGGATGGAGTTGGGCGGAATCCGCCGCCATCACGCGGCGGACCAGCGCGCGGCGGCACGACGCCCTGGCACAGCCGCCGGAAGATGCTGCGCATGCCGACGTCCACCTCGAGCACCCGTGAGCTCGTCGTGGGCGTTCGCCCGCTTCAGCTCGAAGGTGACGTCGTTGACCCGGACGACCTTGCGGCCCTTGGCGTCGATGATCTGCTGGTCGAGCAGGTCCCGCACCATCCGCAGCATCCAGACGTCGTCGTGGTAGGGGACCAGTTGCTCGTCGCGCAGGGAGATGCCGTCGAGGGAGATCGAGCCCACCTGGTCGTGGCGGACGGTCCACCAGTTCCACTCGCCGCCGACCAGGAACTGGTCGATCCGGACCTTGTCGACGCGCGGGACGAGGCCGGCGTCCCTGACCCGGCCGATGCGGCGGCCCTTCAGGTCGAAGACCTGCATGCCCATCAACTCGGTGAGAAAGAGCAGGGTGTCGGCCATGGCACCGCTCCTCCTGGCGTCGGGCGTGTAGAGGAAGGCAGGTCGACGGGAGCGGCGCGCGGCCGACGGCCGCTGTCTCTTATAACGGGGACAGGTGCCCGAACACAACCGGAATCTGTCCCGTTGCATACGCGGGGTCGAGCTCGAACCCCGATCCCGAAGGCCCGAGTCCCGGATCGACTCAGCCGTACCGGAGCCAGCCCGGGCCGCGCGTCAGGTAGTCGCCCAGGGTGAGGAGCAGGAGGAGGGCGAGCCAGAAGAACCCGCCGCCCACGACGGCCCAGGTCAGGCGCGAGCTGTAGCGGACGTGCATGAAGTACAGGACGACCAGCATCATCTTCGTCACGGCGATGACGATGGCGACCACGCGTGTTGAACGGGCCGAGATCGAGGAACGACGCGCCGACGGTGACGGCCGTCAGGATCATGAGGATGCGAGAAGATCGTGAGATAGACCCGGATCGGCACCAGGTGCGTCGCGCCCTGCATCTCCCCGCCGTTCCCCGCCGCTGCCGTCATGTCGTGCGTCATGCCTGCTGCCTCGCTCTGTCCCTGCCGCTGAGCGGCGCCCGCGGGACGTTCCGCGCTGCGGTCCCGCTTCGAGGGACACGCTCACCGCTTCCGTTCGATCGCTCGCTGCGCGAACGTCCCTCGGACGCCGCCGCGCGTAGCCCGTTCGCCGAATCCCGAGTCCCGAGTCCCGAGCCCCCAGCCCCTAGTGCACCACCGGCCCGTGCCGGTCGATCAGGTAGAGCAGCGGGAACAGGAAGATCCAGACGATGTCGACGAAGTGCCAGTAGAGGCCGCTGACCTCGACCGGCGTGTGGTACGCCCTGGTGAACCGGCCCTTGAACGCCATCACGAACAGCACCGCCATGAGGCCGATGCCGATGACCATGTGCAGCGGCGTGGAGGCCGGTCATCACGAAGTAGAGCGAGAAGAACAGCTGCGCGTGGCCGCGGGTCGTGCGCCGACTCGAAGCGGAAGTTCGCGCCCGGGCACGAGGTCGTGCTCGAACTTGTGGCTGTACTCGACGGCCTTGATGCCGAGGAACGACCAGGCCCGAGCACCGATGGTCAGGCCAGGAACAGCATCTGCGTCGCTGCGCTTGCCGAGCTGCGCGGCCCACACCGCCATCGCCATCGTCAGCGAGCTGCCGATCAGGACGGCGGTGTTGACGCCGCCGAGCACGACGTCCAGGTCGTGGCTGGCCTCGGCGAAGGCCTGGGGATACATGCAGCCGGTAGATCAGTGTAGGCGAGGAAGAGCCCGCCGAAGAACAGGATCTCGGTGACCAGGAACAGCCACATGCCGAGCGCCGACGCCTCGAACTGCTGCTCGAGGTTGTCGAAGTGGTGCTGCAGCTTCGGGTGCTGCGTCGCGTGCGCGCCTGCCATCAGGAGGTCCTCACTTCGCGTAGTTGTAGGCCGGCTCGGTCACCGCCGGCGTGCTCGTCGAAATTCTGCGTCGGCGGCGGCGAGGACGTCTCCCACTCGAGCCCCTTGGCGCCCCACGGGTTGGCGGGCGCCGGCTTGCCCTTCACCAGCGAGTAGAGCAGGTAGAACGTCGGCATCGCGTAGCCGATGGCGAGGATCACGGCGCCGGCGCTCGACAGGATGTTCCAGCAGCTGGAACTCCGGCGGGTACGCGTGGTAGCGGCGCGGCATCCCGAGGTAGCCCACGATGAACTGCGGGAAGAACGTCAGGTTGAAGCCGATGAAGATCACGACGGCCGACACCCGCGCCAGGCCCTCGTGGTACAGCTTCCCGAAGATCTTCGGCCACCAGTAGTGGAGGCCGCCCAGGTACATCATGATCGTGCCGCCCACCATGATGTAGTGGAAGTGCGCGACCACGAAGTAGGTGTCGTGCACGTGGACGTCGACGGCCAGCGCGGCCAGGAACAGGCCCGTCAGGCCGCCGATGAGGAACAGGCCGATGAAGCCGAACACGTAGAGCATCGGCGAGTCGAAGGAGATCGAGCCCTTGTAGAGCGTGGCGGTCCAGTTGAACACCTTGATGGCCGACGGGATCGCGACGAGGAAGCTCAGCAGCGAGAACGCCATCGCGGCGTACACCGACTGGCTGCTGACGAACATGTGGTGGCCCCACACGAGGAAGCCGACCACGGCGATGGCGAGGCTCGAGAAGGCCACGAACTCGTAGCCGAAGATCCGCTTGCGCGAGAAGGCCGCCACCAGCTCGCGACATCACGCCCATCGCCGGCAGGATCATGATGTAGACGGCCGGGTGCGAGTAGAACCAGAACAGGTGCTGGAAGAGCACCGGGTCGCCGCCCAGCTTCGGGTCGAAGATGCCGAGGTGCAGCAGGCGCTCGGCCGCCACCATCACGAGGGTGATCGCGATGACCGGCGTGCCGAGCACCATGATGAGCGCCGTCGCGTAGTGCGCCCAGATGAAGAGCGGCAGCCGGAACCAGGTCATCCCCGGCGCGCGCATCTTGTGGATGGTGACGATGAAGTTCAGGCCCGTCAGGATCGACGAGAAGCCGTTGATGAAGATCCCGACGACCGACCAGCGCGACGTTCGAGTTGGAGAACGCGCTGCTGTACGGGCGTGTAGAACGTCCAGCCCGTGTCCACGCCGCCGTTGACGAGCGCCCACAGCGTGAAGATGCCGCCGAGGGTGTAGACGTACCAGCTCAGCAGGTTGAGGCGCGGGAACGCCAGGTCCTTCGCCCCGATCATCAGCGGCACGAGGAAGTTGCCGAGCACGGCGGGAATGGCGGGGATCAGGAAGAAGAACACCATGATCACGCCGTGCATCGTGAAGATCTTGTTGTAGATGTCCGACTCGACCAGGTCGCCGGCGGGCGTCATCAGCTCGAGGCGGATGAGGCCGGCGAACACGGCGCCCAGCACGAAGAACGCGGACACGCTGATCAGGTACAGCAGCCCGATCCGCTTGTGGTCCCTCGTCAGCAGCCACGACTTGAGGCCGTAGCCGTCCGTCAGGTAGTTGGAGTGTGGCGTCGCGGCGGTGTCCATCGTCCTACTTCTTCCCCGGCGCGGCGCCGCCGCGGCCGGCGCGCCGTCGCGTTCGACGGCGCGGCCTTCAGCGACTTGATGTACTCGATGAGCTGCAGCAGCCCTTCCTCGCTGACCAGGCCCTGGAACGTCGGCATGATCGGCTGGAACCCCGTCACCATCCTGGCGCGCGGGTTCACGATCGACTCGCGGAGGTACGCCTCGTCGGCCTCGACCGTGTCGCCCGTCGTCGAGCGTGACCGCCTTGCCGTAGAGGCCGATGAGCGTCGGGCCGCGGCCCGGTCGTGTCCTCCTTGTGGCAGGTGACGCAGGCGAGGTCCTTGAAGAGCTTCTCGCCCGTCTGGGCCATCGTGCCCTGCCCGGCGCCGCCGGCCAGCCACTGCTGGTACTCGGCGCGCTCCATGCACCACGACCCAGCCGACCATCCCCGAGTGGTTCGTCCCGCAGTACTCGGCGCAGAAGAGGCGGTAGCGCCCGGGCTTGGTGGCCTTGAACCACAGGTGCGTGTAGCGCCCGGGCAGCACGTCCGCCTTCACGCGGAAGTCCGGGATGTACACGTCGTGGATGACGTCCTGCGACGTCATCGTCAGCTTCACCGACGTGCCCACCGGGACGTGCAGCTCGTTCACCTCGGCGTGGCCGTCCGGGTGCTGGAACTTCCACATCCACTGCTTGCCGACCACGTAGACGTCGAGCGTGTCGGCGGGCGGGCGGGCCATCGTGAAGAACAGCTTCGCGCTCCACCCGAAGATGAAGAGGACGATGACGAACGGGATGACCGTCCACGTCGATCTCGAGCTTCAGGTTCCCGTGGATGGGCACGCCGGTCTCGTCCGTCGACCGGCGGCGGTACTTGATCGCGAAGTACACCACCAGGCCCGAGATGAGCAGCGTGAAGAACGCCGTCAGCGCGACCAGGAAGAAGTAGAGGGCGTCCACCTGGGGCGCCATGGTGGAGGCCTGCGTCGGCAGAATCTGGGTCTGAGGCATACGCTACGCTTGCGGCGCGGGCGGTGCGGCTGCCGCGGCGCGCTTCGATTTCCGGCGGTCGAGGCCCCACATCGTCGCGATGAACCCGCCAATCAGGGCCACCGTGACGACCCCCGCCAGCCGGAGCACGTTCATCACCACCATGCTGTACTTCCCGGAGTGCGGATCGTAGTGAAAGCAGTAGAGCAGCACCTGGTCCACCGGGGTGCCGATCTTCCCGCCCGACGCCTCGATGAGGCCGAGCCGCAGGTCCTTCGGCGGATAGTCGATCCCGTAGAAGTACTTCGACACGCGGCCGTCGGGCGTCAGCACCATGAGGGCGCTGGCGTGCACGTACTGCTGCGACCCCTGGTCGAACGTGTACCGGAACCCGACCGAGGAGGTCAGCGCGTCGATGGCCGCCTGATCGCCCGTCAGGAAGTGCCAGCCCTTCGCGCCCTCGGGGCGTCCGTACTTGTCGAGGTACGTCTCCTTCTTCGCCGACGCCATCGCCGGCGTTTCCCTCGGGTCGAAGCTGAGGGTGACCACGTCGTACTCGTCGCCGACGTTGAAGTTCAGCACCTTGAACGCCGCCACCGCGCCGTTGAGCACCTGCGTGCACAGCATCGGGCACTCGTAGTAGACCAGCGACAGCACGACGGGCCGCTTCCCGAAGTAGTCGCCGAGCCGGACCTCCCGGCCGTCCTCGTCGCGGAACACCGCGTCGAGCGGCACCTGGGCATTCAGCTTCTGATCGATGCCGACCTTCTCGAGCACGTCGGGCACGAGCTCCGACGAGGTCCCGGCCGGCGGGCCGCCGACGTCCGCGCCGGTGAACCGGGGCGGCTGCGCCCATGCGTTCGAGGCCAGCGTCAGCGAGAGCGCCAGGCCGGCTGCCCACGTCTTCATTGCGGAACCTTCTTCGCCTCGCCTTGCGGCGTCTTCGGGAGCGCCGGCGTGCCCGCCGCGGCGGGGGCGCTGCCGGGCTGACGGACGGGCAGCCCTTCCTCGAGTATCTGGGTCATCGCCACGTCGATCGGGATGTGTACGATGCCGGCCTGCCGGTCCACCCAGCCGTAGGTCGTCAGCACTGGCGTCTTCCTGCCGGCGGAGCGCGTCCATGTCGGCCGCCGCGTTCGCCTGGATGCGCGGCTCCGGCGGCAGGCGCTCCTCGCCGGGGCCGGGCGCCGGCCGCGACGCGGACGACGGCGCCACCCGGGCGTCTTCCCTCGCGGCCTGCCCGCTGAACAGGCGGAGCATGAGGAACACCACGAGGTAGACGACGATGCCGACCACCGTCAGGCCCGCGATGAAGACCACCAGGGGCCGGAGCTTGACGTCCCGCGTCTCGTAGGCCTTGCTCTCGGACTGGCCGTTGTCCGCTTCGTGTTCGTGCTTGTGCGCCATGTCACATCCTGCTCGTCGAGGCTGCAGCTTCGAGCCTCAGGCTCAGGCCTCGAATCCCGTCTCTCGCCGATCCTCTGAGCCCCGAGTCCCGAGTCCCGAGCCCCGAGCCCCTAGTGATGCTGCGCGTGCAGCGCGTTCTCGAGCCCCTCGTCCCGCAGCGGCAGCAGCGGACGGCTCTTCAGGTTCGCGGCGAAGAGCGCCACCCAGATGCCGCCCAGGCCGATAACGGCCGCCAGATCCAGCCAGTGGAACCTCAGCCCGTCCGGATACGCCTCGGGGCCGATCATGAAGAACAGGTCGAGCGAACCGCGCGGCGATCAACCACAGCGCCATGCCGCGCCAGCAGCGCGGCGTTGCGCTTCGAGCGGCGCGACAGCAGCACGACGAACGGCACCGCGAAGTGGAAGATCACGAGCGCCGATCGCCGATGAGCTCCCATCCATGGTCCAGGCGGTGCAGGTACCAGGGAATCTCTTCGGGCAGGTTCGCCGACCAGATGATCAGGAACTGCGAGAACGACAGGTACGCCCACACCATCGTGAAGGCGAACAGCAGCTTGCCGAAGTCGTGGAAGTGGCCGGCGTTGTAGACGCCCGACATCGGCGCCTCGGCCGAGAGCCGCCTGGCCGTCACGATGGCGATGGCGAGCCCCATCAGCGCCTGGCCGATGATGAACAGGAACCCGTACATCGTCGAGAACCAGTGCGGTTCGAGGGACATGGCCCAGTCGATGGACGGCGATCGTCATCGTGGCGAAATAGAGGACCATGCCGATGGCGCTCGTGTTGCGCATGCGGACCGCGAGCGCGGGGTCGCCGGTGCGGTCCTGCTCGGCGGACCACCGCGTCAGCGCGAGTGCGAGGCCGATCCAGACGGCGAAGCAGAAGGCGGCGCGGGCCAGGAAGAAGGGCACGTTCAGGTAGAGCGCCTTCTCCTTGAGGAGCGCGTCGCCGGCCACGGCGGCCGAGTCGGCCCACGGGTAGAGATCGCGGAGGCCGAAGAGCAGGGGCACGAAGAAGAGCGCCATCCAGGGCAGCGTGCGCGCCGCCGCCTCGAAGATGCGCCGCAGCACGACGCCCCAGCCGCCGCCCGACAGGTGCTGCAGCATCGTCAGCGCCAGCCCGCCGAGGGCCGCCGCCGAGCCAGAACAGATAGGCCAGCAGGTACGAGTGGAAGAACTGGCCGGGGCTCAGGAACGCCCCCGCGGCGGCCGCGAGCAGGCCGATGACGCCGATGCCGAGCGATCGCTGACGAAGCGCGTCCAGGCTGGCGGGTGGTGTGTAGGTCGCGTCGTGCATGTGTTCCCTGGCCCTGTCCCGTCGGTTCGTCAGCGTGTGTCGGCGGACTCGAGGGCGGCGCGCGCGGCGGCCGGCACGTCCGTCGATCGTCGCGTGCTGGCTGCGCTGCAGCGCCTTGATGTAGGCCACGATCGCCCACCGGTCCCGCACCGGGATCTGCTGGGCGTAGTCGGGCATCGCCCCGAAACCGTTCGTGATGACGTCGAAGATGTAGCCCGGCGCCGCCTGCCGCAGCCGGTCCTGGTGGAACGTCGGCGGTTTGCGGTAGCCGCGCCGCACGATCATGCCGTCGCCGTCGCCGGTCCGGCCGTGGCAGGGCGAGCAGAAGATGTCGAAGCGCTCCTGTCCGCGGGCCATGACCGCCGGCGACACGGCGAACGGGAAACGTGTCGACGGGCTTGCCGTCGGCCTTGCCGGTGTACAGCGCCGCGTCCTCGCGCAGGTGGCCGCGGGCGATCGTGCCGTCCACCAGGGGGCGCGCGGAGCGCCGGTCCGCGAAGAAGTCGTTCTTCGCGAGCGGCTTGAACTTCGGCTGGTCGTGCATGTCCTGCCGGCACCCGGCCGCGAGCAGGCCGGCGGCGAGGCAGCACGCGCCGAGGCGTCCGCGGGTCTTAGCGTTCAACGTCGCTCACCTCTCGCGGCGCGAGGCTCTCGAGGAACCGCCGCGTCGAATCCTCGTCGAACCTCGGGTCCTGCGACTCGATGCACAGGAAGAAGCGGTCGCGGCTGGCCATGGCGAACCGCTTCGCGTTGAAGATCGGGTGGTAGGGCATCGGCAGCCCGTTCAGCAGAATCATGCCGAGCACGGCCGCGCCGGCCGCGAACAGGATCGTCGTCTCGAAGGCCGGCACGATGAACGACGGCCAGCTGTGCAGCGGCCGGCCGCCGATGTTGAGCGGGTAGGCGATGGTGGACGCCCAGAACTGGAGGCCGTAGCCCGCCAGGGCGCCGGTCAGGCCGCCGCCGAGCACGATCCACGGCAGCTTCGTGTCGGGCATGCCGAGTGCGCGGTGGAGTTCCTCGATGGGGATGGGCGAATACGCGTCCATCTTCCGGTAGCCGGCCTCGCGCGCCGCATTGGCCGCGCGGACCAGGTCCGTCGGACTCTCGAACTCGGCCACCAGGCCGTAGAGTGCTTGTTGCTCCATAGAACACCCTGTCGCAACCATCAGGGGCTAGGGACTAGGCGCTGGGCGCTCGTCGGTCACGCCTCCGGCCTTGCCACCGCTACGTCGAGCCTGACAGCCGCGTCCTCACCCGAGCCCCTAGCCCCTAGCCCCAGTCCCAGTCCCTGTCCTCTGCTCGCACCTTCGCCGCCGGCACCATGGTGCGCATCTCGAAGATGGCGATCATCGGCAGGAAGCGGATGAACAGGAAGAGCAGCGTCAGGAACAGCCCGATCGTGCCGAGATACGTCGTCCAGTCCCAGATCGTCGGCGAGTACATGCCCCACGACGAGGGCAGGAAGTCGCGGTGGAGGCTGGTGACGATGATCACGAAGCGCTCGAGCCACATGCCGACGTTGATGACAATCGACAGCATCCACAGCACGACGACGTTGGTCCGGAACCGCTCGAACCACAGGAGCTGCGGGATGAGGACGTTTGTGAGGATCAGGCCCCAGTAGGACCACCAGTACGGGCCGGTCATGCGGTTGAGCAGCATGAACCGCTCGTAATGGTTGCCGCTGTACCACGCCATGAACGCTTCGATCGAGTAGCCGTAGGCCACGATGAGGCCGGTGGCCAGCATGACCTTCGCCATCACGTTCAGGTGCTTCATCGTGATGAAGTCCTGCAGGCCGTAGGCGGCCCGGATGGGGATGGCCAGCGTGAGCACCATCGCGAAGCCCGAATAGATGGCCCCGGCGACGAAGTACGGCGGGAACACCGTCGTGTGCCAGCCCGGGCAGGACCGAGACCGCGAAGTCGAAGCTCACCACGGTGTGGACCGAGACCACCAGCGGCGTCGCCAGGCCGGCGAGCAGCAGGTACGCCGTCTCGTAGCGGTGCCAGTGCATGGCGGAGCCGCGCCAGCCGAGGGCGAAGATGCCGTAGATCACGCGGCCGATCTTCGACGTGGTCCGGTCGCGCAGCGTGGCCAGGTCGGGGATGAGGCCCACGTACCAGAACAGCAGCGACACGGTGGCGTAGGTCGACACCGCGAACACGTCCCAGATGAGCGGGCTGCGGAACTGCGGCCACATGCCCATCGTGTTGGGGATGGGCATGAGCCAGTAGGCGAGCCACGGCCGCCCGACGTGGATGAGCGGGAACATGCCCGCGCAGGCCACGGCGAACAGCGTCATGGCCTCGGCGAAGCGGTTGATCGAGGTGCGCCACTGCTGGCGGAGCAGGAGCAGGATGGCCGAGATCAGCGTGCCGGCGTGGCCGATGCCGATCCACCACACGAAGTTGGTGATGTCGAAGGCCCAGCCCACCGGGGCGTTGTTGCCCCAGATCCCGATGCCCGTCGTGAACAGGTGGCCCATCGACACCGGCAGCAGGAGCGCCAGCATCGACGCGATCGCCAGGCCGGCGAGCCAGCCCTTCGACGTCTTCTGCGTGAGGACGATGGAGCTGATCTTGTCGGTGATCGTGGCGAACGAGTGCCCGGGGGCGATGTACGCCGACTGCTGTTCGCCGCTGATCGGTGCGCTCACGCTCGGTTCGGACATTCGCGATCCCTGTCAGAAGCCAGAAGTCAGAAGCCAGTAGCCAGTAGTCAGTAGCCAGTCGAGACCTTCTGACGATCGTCAGTCTGCTTCTGACTTCTGACTTCTTGCTTCTATTCCCCATCCCCGTGCTCGCCGCTGCGACGCGCCGAGCGCGGGATTCACATTCTTCAGCGCCGCCAGGTACGTCGTGCGCGGCCGGGTGTTCAGCTCGCCGAGCAGCGAGTAGTTGAGCGCCTCGGCGCGGAGCTTCGACACGCGGCTGGCGGGATCGTTGATGTCGCCGAAGACGATCGCCTCGGCGGGGCAGACCTGCTGGCACGCCGTGACGATCTCGCCGTCGGCCACGAGGCGGTCTTCCTTTTCGCTCGTCGATCTTCGCCCGCGTGATGCGCTGCACGCAGTAGGTGCACTTCTCCATGACGCCGCGGCTGCGCACCGTCACGTCCGGGTTGCGCCCCAGCTTCAGGCTGGGGGTGTCCCAGTCCTGGTACAGCAGGAAGTTGAAGCGGCGGACCTTGTACGGGCAGTTGTTCGAGCAGTAGCGCGTGCCCACGCAGCGGTTGTAGACCATGTCGTTCAGGCCTTCGTCGCTGTGGACCGTCGCCGCCACCGGGCACACCACCTCGCAGGGCGCGTTCTCGCAGTGCTGGCACATGACCGGCTGATGGTAGGCCTCCGGCGCCTCGGCAGGCCCCTTGTAGTAGGTGTCCACCCGGAGCCAGTGCATCTCGCGCCCCTTGGCCACCTGGTCCTTGCCGACCACCGGGATGTTGTTCTCGGACTGGCACGCCACCACGCACGCATTGCACCCGACGCACGCGTTCAGGTCGATGGCCATGCCCCAGGCGTATCCCTCGTACTTGTGAGGGGGATACATGGTGAGCGTCTTCGGCGGCTCGTGGGCCATCTCCTGGACGAAGTGCGGATGCGTGCGGTACTGCTCGAGCGTGCCCGCGCGGATGATCGCGCGGCCGTCCATGTCGTGATGGAGCTGCGTGCTCGCCAGCCGTGCCCGGGCGCCCGTCGCCTTCACGCTGACGCCCGTCGCCGCCCACATGGCCGTGGACGTGCGCAGCGCGTAGGCGTCGAACCCGACGCCGTTTCCCACGCGCCCGGCGCGCCTGCGGCCGTAGCCCAGATGCACCGCGACCGTGTCGTCGGCCTGGCCCGGCACGATCCACGCCGGCCCCTCGAGCGTCCGCCCGCCGGCGGCGACCTCGACGACATCCTCGTTGCGGACGCCGAGGCGGGAGGCCGTGGCCGGGCTGAGCTGGACCGTGTTGTCCCAGGTCAGCTTGGTGAACGGCTTGGGCAGCTCCTGCAGCCAGCCCAGGTTCGCGAAGCTCCCGTCGTGGACCGTGGGGTCGGCCCGCAGGACAAGCTCGAGGCCCGATGCGGCAGGCCCCGGCGCGCCGATGGCGGCGAACACGTCGCCCGCCGCGACCGCCTTCGGCGGGAACGCGCTGCCGGCCACCACGCCATCGTGCACCGACGTCCGCCAGAAGGACTCGGCGTCGAGCGCGCCCGCGCCGGCCGCGGCCTGCACCCAGGTCTCCCGGACCACGTCGTACGCCGCGCGGCCCGGCGTCTGCGACAGGCCGATCAGCATGTCGTGCGCGGACTTGCCGCCGTAGAGCGGCGCGATGAGCGGCTGGATGATCGTGGCCGTGCCGTCCCAGGCGCGCGCGTCGCTCCAGGCCTCGAGGGCGTGGGCCTCGGGAACGTGCCACTGACACCGCGCCGAGGTCTCGTCCTCGTAGAGCCCGAGGCGGGCCGTGAACGCCACCTTCTCGAGCGCGTCACCGAAGCGGAGGTCGGCCGGGGCGTCGTACACCGGGTTGCCGCCGAGCACCAGCAGGGCGTCCACCTTGCCGCCGTTGATGTCGCTGACGAGCTCGCCGAGCGACTGCAGCTGGCTCACGGGCGCCGCGGCCACCGGCTCGGTGTGGAGCACCGTGACGCCGATGTTGCCGAGGGCGCCGTTGATGGCGTGGCAGATCGCATGAACCGACGGCGGGCTGTTCGTCGCCGGCCACCACGATCGAGGCGCCCTGGTTCGCGAGCAGATCGCGGGCCGCCGCCTCCAGCATCTTCTGCGCGGACGCGGGCGCCGCCGCCGGCGCGCGCGCCGGGCACGCCGAGGGCGGATGCGAGGGAGCGCGCCGCGAGTTCGACCTCAGACGGGCGCAGCGGCCACCCGGTGGTCGGCCTTCGCGCCGGTGTTGCCCGCCGCGCTCTCGACGGCGTACAGCCGGCTCATCTCCTTCGTCTCGCCGCGGACGCGCCGGGCGGCCGCGAAGTCGCGGATGTACCGCACCGAGCCGGGCATGGTCCCCAGGAAATCCGCGTCGAGCGAGACCACCACGCGCGCCTTGTCGAACGCGTAGCGGGTGTCGACAACGGCGCCGAAGGCCAGCTGCGCGCCAGCCCGAACGTTGTCGCGGCCGGCGGCCTCGAACTGATGCCACTTCGCCGCCGGGAAGGCGGCCAGGAACTCCGCCATCTGACGCGCCAGCGTGGGCGAGGTCACCGTGGCGGTGAGGATCCGCAGCCCGGCACCCTGCGTGCCGCGCTTGGCCTCGACCACGCCGCGAAGGGCGCCGAGGAACGCGCTCCAGGTGCGGATATCGCCCTGCTGTTTCAGGGTCTGCGACCGGTCCGGGTCGTAGAGGGCCAGGATCTGGGCCTGGGCGAAGAGGTCCGTCGCGCCGAGACTGGCCGGATGCCCGGGGTTGCCCTCGATCTTCGTCGGACGCCCCTCGTGGCTCTCCACCAGCACACCCGTCGCGTACCCGCCGAGCGTGACGGCCGTCGCGAAGAAGAGCGGCCTGCCGGGAACGATCTCCTCGGGGGCGCGCACGTAGGGGACGATCACTTCGGCCGGCTGCCTGGTGCAGGCCGTCACGCCGGCGAGCGCCAGCGACGCGCCCATCAGCCTCAGGAACTGCCGCCGCCCGACCGGGTCCGTGAACTCGGATGCCTGCTCGGGGAACTCCCGGTGGAGGTAGTCCTGGAAGGCGTCGGTGTTGGCCAGCTCCTCGAGGCTGCGCCAGTACTCCGGGCCGGATGCGCCGGCCAGGCTGGCCCGAATCGAAGCGAGGTCGAGATCGCGATGTCCGCTCATGCGTGGATCCGGCCCTATCGATGGCACGTCGAACAACTGGTCAACCGCCTGACCTGGTAGTCCTTCGCCAGCTGGCCGCCGAGCGCGAGCTGGTCGGCCGGCGGCTGGTAATCAACCGTGAACACCGCCTCGCGCGGCCGGAGGTACTTCTCGGGGGCGCGGTGGCAGTCGAGGCACCACTCCATCTGGAGCGAGTGCACGGTCCACATCAGCGGCATCTGGTCGACGCGGCCGTGGCAGGTCGTGCAGCCGACGCCCTTGTTCACGTGGATGCTGTGGTCGAAATAGACGAAATCCGGCAGGTCGTGCACCTTGACCCACTCGATCGAGACGTCGTTGGCGTAGCTCGACCGGACCGGCTCGAGATACGGGCTGCTCGACGTGGATCTGCGAGTGGCAGTTCATGCAGGTCTTGGTCGGGGGAATCCCCGCCACCGCCGCCGATTCAACCGAGGTGTGGCAGTAGCGGCAGTCCAGCCCGTTGCCCGCCACATGGCGCTCGTGGCTGAACTGGATCGGCTGTTTCCGGGCCTCGAACGCCCTGGTCACGTACGGCGACTTGCTGGTCTGGTAGACCAGGTACCCGCTGGCCGCGGCCAGGACGATCAGGCCGAAGAGCATGATGCGGGCAATCCCGTTCGCGCTCGGATGGAAGGTCTGAGACATGGGCGCCTGAATTGTGTTGTGTGCCGAACCCGACAAGATTACTACAAGTTTGCGCGCGAAATCGAGATGTGCGGGTCAAAAGGCGTGATGTGCCGGCGCGGACGAGCGACAGCGCGACCGGGCTCCTTGTGATAGAGTGTGGCCGCCGCGCGGCTGAGCCAGCACCTCCCGCCCGATGCGCGCGGCCCGTACCAGCCCCTGCAACCCGGTCGACGCGTGCCGACGCGGAGCACCACCCATGAGCGACAGGAAATACCGCCAGCGGGGCTACCAGGACGATGACCGCGATCGCGCGCCGCGTCCGCCGGCCGGCGATCGCGACACGCCGGCGGGACCGCCGAGGAGCCGGGCGGATCGCCCCGAAGGCCCGCGCACGCCGAACATGCCGGGCTTCCGGTCGGTCGTGCGGTGCCATCGATGCGGGAGCCTGGTGAACACGGTGATTCTCGTCAACACCGCGTGCGCCAAGTGCGGCGCGTCGCTGCACTGCTGCGCGCAGTGCGAGTCGTTCGATCCGGGCGCCCGCTACGAGTGCATGCAGCCCATCACCGCGCGGGTGACGCCGAAAGACGCCTTCACCACCTGCCATCTTTTCGCCGCGCGCTCCACCGTCGAGCGTGAGACGGGCTCGGCCAAGCAGACCACCGCCAGAAGCGCGTTCGACGATCTGTTCAAGCTCTGAAGAAGACAGAAGACCATCACGGCAGCATCGCCCAGGGGAACGCCATGAAGACACCGTCGATTGTCGCGATCGCGCTGCTGGCGCTCGTGCTGCCCGCCAATCCGGCCGCCGCGCAGGCGGCCAAGCCTGCGTTCCCGCCGCACACCATCGGGAACTCCCAACTGCGGGTGCTGCCGGCCACGTCGGCGGGGCGGCACTACCAGCTTCACATCGGCCTGCCGGCCAGCTATGCCAGAGAGACGACGAGGCGCTACCCGGTCGTGTTCGTCACGGACGCGTATTGGGACTTCCAGAAAATGGACGCGATCCGCGGTGGGCTCGTGTACGACAAGGTCGTTCCCGAGTTCATCATCGTCGGGCTCGGCTACGCCGGAGAGAACCTCAATTACGACGCGCTGCGCAGGTGGGAACTCTCGCCGGCGCCGTTCGGCGGCGGCGGGAGCGACGCATCGGGACACGCCGCCGACTTCCTCCGGACGATCGAGACGGAGATCATCCCGTTCGTGGAACGCGAGTACCGGGCCGACCCTTCGCATCGCGTGCTCGCCGGCGCGTCGCTGGGCGGGCTGTTCACGCTCTACTCGATGTATACGAGACCGGATCTGTTTCACGCGTACATCGCCGCCACGCCGGCGGTGAGCGTCGGCAACGACTGGCTGTTCGCCTATGAGGACGCGTTCGCGAAAAGCGCCCGGAAGCTGCAGGCGCGCCTGTTCGTGAGCGGGGGCGGCAACGAGGCGCCCGGGTTCCTTGGCGGGATCCTGCGGTTCAACCAGCGCATCGCCTCGCGCAAAACCCCCGGTCTCGCCTACGAGTTCCGCATCATCGACGGCGAGCGGCACGCCGGCATGCAGATGGAGTCCTACGTGCGCGGCCTGCGCTTCGTGTTCGCGCCGCTGGCGCCCGAGAGCGGGCCCTCTGCCGACCGGTAGGGCTGCGGCCGGGCCGGTGCGCCTCGTGTAGAATCCGCCTGGCCGTTGCCGCGCGTCCCTGGAGGCTACCGCCGAAAGAAGCTGTCATAATCTCCGCATGCCGATCCTCTCGCCGTCCGACGCGGCCCGCGTGCGCGAGATGCTCGCGAGCCTCCCCAACCCCGTGCGCCTGGTGTTCTTCACGCAGACGCTCAACTGCGACACGTGCGAACCCACGAAGCAGATTCTCGGCGAGGTCGCCGAGTTGAGCGAACAGATCGTCGTCGAGGAGCACAACTTCCTCCTCGAGAGCGATCTCGCCGCCACCTACGGCATCGACCGCGTGCCGGCCATCGCCGTCGTCGGCGCCGAGGACTACGGGATCCGCTTCCTCGGGATTCCGTCGGGCTACGAGTTCATGTCGCTCCTCGACGCGATCCAGCTCGTCTCGAGCGGCGATTCGGGCCTCCAGCCCGTCAGCCGCGAGTTGCTGGCCGGCCTTGCCGCGCCGCTCGCGCTCCAGGTGTTCGTCACACCGACGTGACCACACTGTCCCCGGGCGGTCAGCCTGGCGAATCGCATGGCGGTCGAAAGCCCCAAGGTCACCTCGGTCATCGTCGAGGCCAGCGAATCCCCTGACCTCGTCCGCAAGTACCAGGTCAGCGGCGTGCCGAAGACGATGGTGAACGAGCGCGTGGAGATTCTGGGCGCGAGGCCCGAAGAGGACTTCGTGCGCACGGCGGTCGGCGCGGCGGAGTAGTCGAGGTATCGCGCCCGCGACGCGCTTGACAGGTCACTTCGATATGACCAGAATGGTCACATGAGAACCGCCGCGAGCATCGCCGACGTCAAGGCGCGGCTGAGCGAGTTCGTCAGGCGCGCGAAGGCCGGCAACGAGGTCGTCATCACCGATCGCGGCGTCCCGGTGGCCCGGCTGACGGGCCTCGAGGTCGCCGAACGCCGGGCCACGCGCCGCGACAGGCTGGCGCGCGCCGGCACGCTCAGGCCCGGCAAGGGCCGCGTCCGCCGCGTGCTGCAGACGCCGCCCGCAGGCGACGCCGTGGGCGCCGACGTGCTGACGGCCCTGCTCGCGGAGCGCGGCGAGACGCGGCTGATGTTCTGGGATACGTCCGCCATCATCCCGGTGCTGCTGCCCGAGCCTGATCCGGATCGTCGTTCGTGCTCACCGAGGCCCTCACCGCCGACCGCGAGGTCACGTCTCGTGGGGCACGCCGGTCGAGATGCCTCTCGGCCATCTACCGCCGCCATCGGGAAGCGGCCTTGCCGGGCCCGCTGCTCACGGGGCGCTCGCCCGCCTGCGGGCGCTGGTCGAGGACGCCGACGCCGTCGCGCCGACCGACGAAGTCCGGCGAAGGGCTGGCCGGCTCGTCGCCGCGCACCCCCTGGGCGGCCGACGCGCTGCAGCTGGGCGCCGCGCTGGTGTGGTGCGAGGAACAGTCGCACGGCGAGGGCGTTCGTCGTGCCTCGACGAACGGTTGCGGGAAGCCGCGCGCCGCGGAGGGCCTTCGCGCCGTGATCTACCCGAATAGCGGCGGCGCGGCGGAGTAGTCGAGGTATCCATGAAGAAGCTGATGCTCGTGCTGGCGCTGGCCTGCGCCGGCCTGGTGGCGCAGGCCGCGCCCGGCCAGGAAGCCGCCGCGTGGCGGCGCCAGGCGGAGAACGTCACGATCGTGCGGGACGACTGGGGCATCGCCCACGTCCAGGGCAAGACCGACGCCGACGCGGTGTTCGGGATGATCTACGCGCAGGCGGAGGACGACTTCAACCGCATCGAGACGAACTACCTGAACGCGCTGGGCCGGCTGGCGGAGGCCGAGGGCGAGGCCGCGATCTACCGTGACCTGCGCATGAAGATCTTCATCGACCCGGCCGACCTGCAGGCGCAGTACGCCGCGAGCCCGGCCTGGCTGCGGGCGCTGATGGACGCGTGGGCGGACGGCCTCAACTACTACCTGTCGACGCACCCGACGGTGAGGCCGCGGGTCATCACGCGGTTCGAGCCGTGGATGGCGCTCAGCTTCAGCGAGGGCAGCATCGGCGGCGACATCGAGAAGGTGGCGCTCGGACCGCTCGAGGCCTTCTACGGGAAGGCGCCCGCGCCCGCCGCGCGCGCCATCCGGCGTCGAGGCGCCGGAGGCGGAACCATCCGGGTCGAACGGGTTCGCGTTCGCGCCGTCGATCACCGCGTCGAAGCGGGCGATTCTCTGGATCAACCCCCACACCTCGTTCTTCTTCCGTTCCGAGCTGCAGATGACGAGCGGTGAGGGCCTGAACGCCTACGGCGCGGTCACATGGGGCCAGTTCTTCGTCTACCAGGGGTTCAACGAGCGGGCGGGCTGGATGCACACGTCGAGCAGCGTCGACAACATCGACGAGTACCTCGAGACCATCGTCCGGAAGGGCGACGGCTACTACTACAAGTACGGCGCCGAGGAGCGCCCCGTCGCGACCCGGACGATCGCGGTGCCTTACAAGACGGCCGGCGGCACGGCGAGCAGGACGTTCACCGTCTACCGGACGCACCACGGCCCCGTCGTGCGCGAGACCGGCGGCAAGTGGGTCGCGGTGCGGCTGATGCAGGAGCCGCTGAAAGCGCTCATCCAGTCGTACTCCCGGACGAAGGCGACGAGCCTGAAGGCGTTCCGCGAGACGATGGACCTGCACACCAACTCGTCGAACAACACGATCTACGCGGATGCCGACGGCAACATCGCGTACTTCCACGCGAACTTCATCCCGAAGCGCGACCCCCGGTTCGACTGGACCCGGCCCGTCGACGGCAGCGACCCGGCGACGGAGTGGAACGGGCTGCTGTCGGTGGACGAATCGCCCATCGTGCTGAACCCCGCCAACGGCTGGATCCAGAACACGAACAACTGGCCGTACTCGGCGTCGGGGCCGCACAGTCCGAAGCGGGAGCGATTTGCGGCCTACGTCGACGCGGGCAGCGAGAACCCGCGGGGCATCCACGCCGTCCGGGTGCTGTCCGCGCGGAAGAGACTTCACGATTGACTCGGTCATCGCCGCCGGGTACGACAGTGCCCTGCCGCAGTTCGAGCGGATGGTGCCGGCGCTGGTGAAGGCGTGGGACGCGCTGCCTGCCGGCGCGCCGCTCAAGGCGAAGCTCGCCGATCAGATCGCGCTCCTGCGGGCCTGGGACTTCCGGTGGGGCGTGGCCTCGGTGCCGACCTCGCTCGCCGTGTTCTGGGGAGAGGAACTCTGGCAGCGCACGGCCGCCGACGCGAGGCGCGCGGACGTGTCGGTCTACGAATACATGGAGACCCGGGCGACGGCCGCGCAGCAGTTGGAGGCGCTGGCGGCGGCGTCGGATCAACTGCAATCGGATTTCGGTACGTGGAAGACGCCATGGGGCGAGATCAACCGCTTCCAGCGGCTGACCGGCGACATCGTGCAGCCGTTCACCGACGCCGGGCCGAGCACGCCGGTGGGATTCACCTCGGCGCGGTGGGGGTCGCTGGCCTCCTTCGGCGCCCGGGCGTACCCGGGCACGAAGCGGCTCTACGGCACCAGCGGCAACAGTTTCGTCGCGGCGGTCGAGTTCGGCGATCGCGTGCGGGCGCGCGCGGTATCAGCGGGCGGCGCGAGCGGCGATCCGGCGTCGAAGCACTTCAACGACCAGGCCGAGCGGTACGCGACGGGCAACCTGCGCGATGTCTACTTCTACCCGGCCGACCTCGCGGGCCACACCAGCGCCGGTACCATCCGGGTCGTAGGCGACATCGCGGCCGGGAGCCGGCCTGTTCTGAGAGGTATCCACCATGCAGGCAGCGGTGCGGAGGCTTCTGCGGTTCTCGTGTGTGTCGCTCGGGCTCGCGGCGGCGGTGGGATGGGCTGCCTGGCAGACGGGCGTCGCGGCCCAGGCCGGACCGTTGCGCGTCGAGTTCCGTGCCCGCATCGGCCGGTCTCAGCCCGTCGACGGGCGCGTGCTGCTGATGCTGTCGACCGATCCGTCGGGCGAGCCGCGCTTCCAGATCAGCGACGACGTGAAGACGCAGCAGGTGTTCGGCGTGGACGTTGACGGGCTGGCGCCCGGGAAGGCCGCGGTCTTCGACGCCGCGGTCCTCGGCTACCCCGTGGCCAGTCTCGACCAGATCCCGCCAGGCACCTACACCGTGCAGGCGCTGCTGCACCGCTACGAGACCTTCCGCCGCGCCGACGGCCACACGGTGAAACTCCCGATGGACCGGGGCGAGGGCCAGCAGTGGAACCGGGCGCCGGGCAATCTCTACAGCGCGCCGCAGCAAGCTGACGATCGACCCGAAGCGGGGCGGCACCGTCCGTCTCGTCCTCGACCAGGTGATTCCGCCGATCCCCGATCCGCCGGACACGAAGTACATCAAGCACGTCCGCATCCAGAGCGATCTCCTGACGAAGTTCTGGGGCCGGCCCATGTTCCTCGGCGCGCACGTGCTGCTGCCGGAAGGCTGGGACACGCACCCGCAGGCGCGGTATCCGCTCGTCATCAACCACGGGCACTTTCCGTACGACTTCGACGGCTTCCGCGAGACGCCCCCCGACCCGGACCTGAAGCCCGTGCACAGCGACCGCTTCAACTGGCCGGGCTACAACCGGACCGAACAGGAGCACGCCTACCAGTTCTACAAGGACTGGACCGGCCCGGGCTTCCCGCGGTTCCTGATCATCGAGATCCAGCACGCGAACCCGTACTACGACGACTCGTACGCCGTGAACTCGGCGAACCTCGGCCCCTACGGCGACGCGATCGTCAAGGAGCTCATCCCGTACATCGAGAAGCGCTTCCGCGGGCATCGGCCAGGGATGGGCGCGGTTCATGTACGGGGGATCGACGGGCGGCTGGGAGGCCATGGGCGCACAGGTCTTCTACCCCGACGAGTTCAACGGCGCCTACATCGCCTGCCCCGACCCGATCGACTTCCGCGCCTACACGACCGTGAACCTCTACGAGGACGCGAACGCCTACGACCGTGAAGGCCCCTGGAGGAAGGTGGCCCGGCCCGGCCACCGCAACTACCTGGGCCACGTCGACACGACCATCCGCGACATGAACACGCTGGAGCTGGTGCTCGGCACCAACGGCCGGTCCGGCGGCCAGTGGGACATCTGGCAGGCGGTCTACTCGCCGGTCGGCGCCAACGGCTATCCGAAGCCGATCTGGGACAAGCGCACGGGCGTCATCGACCGCGACGTGGCCGGCTACTGGCGCGATCACTACGACCTGTCGTACATCCTGCGGCGCGACTGGGCGACGCTCGGGCCGAAGCTGCGCGGGAAGCTCCACATCTACGTCGGCGACATGGACAACTACTACCTGAACAACGCGGTCTACCTCGTGGAGGAGTTCCTCAAGACCGCGAAGCCCGCGTTCGAAGGCGAGGTCGACTACGGCGATCGCGCCGAGCACTGCTGGAACGGCGACCACACGAGGCCGAACGCCACGTCACGGCTGCGCTACCACCAGATGTTCGCGCCGAAGATCCTCGATCGGCTGCTGAAGACCGCGCCGGCGGGAGCGGACACGACGAGCTGGCGATACTGACTGCGGCGCAGGGCTTCACGAGCGACAAGACCCGTCGCTTCGCGCCGTCGACGCCTGCGTGGGACGCAAGGTCATCTCGCCGGCGCGTCCCGACGGACCGCTCCTGCCGCCTATTGTCCGGGTCGCCCGTTGTGGTCCCCGCCCAGTAGTCCCTACCTCGTCGGAGCGTGATTCAGCTTGAGCTCTTCGAACCAGTTCTGCACCAGGTTGATGTGCGTGACCGGGGGCGGGCGCGGAGGCATCACACGCTTGACCGCGTAGAATCCGCGCCCGTCTGGTGCCACGTCGTAACACCTGACGGAAAAGTCGCAGGCGATGGCCAACTCGTTGGGGTCGAACCGAAAGAGCTCTGCCGGCCGTCCCACGCGCGGCGGCGAACCGGGCGTGAAGCTCACGGTCATCATGCGACGCATGCCTGAAGAATCCGGCGTGCTCAAGAAGAAGAGTTCGCGGCCGTTCGGATTCCATGCCGGGCTGCTGCCGCCGTCCAGCGATACCGGAACGGCGTCTCCCGGGCCCGGGTACGGTTCCAGGTAGACCTCATCCCGCCCGGACAGGTTCGATCCGAACGCCAGCCAGTCACCGTGCGGCGAGAACTCGGGCCATCGTTCCGCGTAGGACGTGCGGAGCAGCGGTTCCTCATGCGCCTGTCCGTCCTGAATGGTCACGAGGGCGATGTCGGGCCCATCCCCCCACCCGGGTCCCGTCCTGTAAACCACTGCCGCGAGCCGCCCGTCCGGCGTGAAAGACGAGGGCGAGGCAAACAGCCCCAGATCCTGAGGCGGCGTTGCACCATCTGTCGCTTGCACCGTCAGCGACCACTTGCCATCCCGTATCCACGCGAACACCAGCTGGTGCCCGCCGGGCGCCCATACCGGCCAGCCGACCTCTCCTTTGACCGGCAACGGTAGAGGAGCTCCGCGCGAGAGGTCGTAGATCCAGAGACCGGTCTCCGTACGAATGCGGGCTGGCACAGCCAGCTGGCGCCCGTCCGGGGACACGCGCAGGCCCAGACCGTACGACCAGGTTGCTGCCGAGAGAGCACTCGGCCGCCCCTTCAGATCCACCACCACCAGTTGTCCCTGTTCGTACGGCGGCGGCGGAGCCGCTATCCACGCCAGCGTCCCGGTCGGTGACACCGCAAAGTGCCCGGCACGTGTGGCGTCGTCGATGGGACCGCCGATGAGAGCCTGCGCGACGCCGTCCAGCACCGGAGATTCCGGCCCGAGAAGCTGCAGGCGGTCGGCATCGAAGGGCACCTTGTAGAGGACCCCCCGCCGCAGGAAGACCAGGTGCCCGGTCGGCAGGTAGCGGGCGTCGGCTGCCCCGGCGAGCAGGCGCTTTCGCTCACCGGTCGCCAGGGTGATGGCGACCACATCCTCGCCGCTCCACGGCGACCACCCCTTCCACCCGGTGTAGAGCAGCGCCCGGCCGCCGGGCAGCGTGGACGGAAGGGTCTGGCCCAGCTCGCCCTCCACCACGGTCGTGACCCTGGAGGGGGCGCCCTTCGCCGGCGCTATCCAGATGCGGCCGTCATTCCTGCCGAAGAACAGGTTCCCCCTCGCGTCCCAGACGAGGCCGTTCGGTGGTCCTGTGACGCCCGGGACGACCTCCGTGACAGGACCTCCGGCGATCGGCACCTTGCGGATCGCGCCACCCGCCCAGAACGCCACGTATTGGCCGTCCGGTGATACGGCCGGAGCCAGGGCGTTCTCGGTGTTCAAGAGCGGGCGCGCCTCGGCAGCGTCAAGCTGCCGGACATAGAGGTGCTGAACGCCGGCACGCCGGCCGACGAAGACGAGCGACGCGCCGTCCGGTGACCAAGCCAGCGCGGTCCGTGAGCCGCCGGGCGTCGGCTGAAACGCCGGAGAGACGCCGCCGGAGTTCACCTCGTCCGCTGGCGCCACTTGGAGCACCGAGCGTACGACCGGCGCCGCGGGCCTGCTGGCGGGCCGGAGCCACATGGCCGCGAGACCTCCCGCGACGACGAGCAGCGCCCAGGACGCCACCCTCCCCGCAATCCGTCCGGACCGCGGGGAACGAGGTCCAACAGCATCCCGGGGGCTCGTCACGCCAGACTGCGCGATCCTGCGCAGCTCGTTCGCCACATCGTGCGCCGTGTCCGGCCTCTCGTCCGGAGTCTTCGCCATGCACTGCTGCACCAGCCGCTCGAGCGCCGGCGGCGCCGCGGGGGCAAGCGTGGACAGCGCAGGCGGGTCGCGTTCGAGGATCGCGTCCATCAGGCTGTCGGTGCTCGTGCCCTCAAACGCGCGTGTGCCGGTGACCATCTCGTAGAGGAGAGTACCGAACGCCCAGAGGTCGGTGCGGGCGTCGGCGGGCTTGCCCTCCAACTGCTCCGGCGCCATGTAATGGGGCGTGCCGATGATTCTGCCCGCGGCCGTCAACGGTGGATCCGCCGCTTGAGGGAACGGCCCGGCAGCCAGGTGCTCGTCATACCCTTTCAGCTTGGCGAGGCCGAAATCGAGGAGTTTCGCTCCCGACTTCGTGAGCATCACGTTCCCGGGTTTCAGATCGCGATGTACCACGCCCTGACGATGCGCCGCGGAAAGCGCGTCCGCGATGTCCGTCGCGACGGCGAGCGCCTGCTGCATGGGGAGTCGGCCATGCGCCAGCCGCGCGGCGAGGGTCTCGCCCGTCAGGTGCTCCATCACCAGGTAGAGCGTGGCGGGGCCCGAATCGTGAGAGGGATGCTCCCCCACGTCGTACAGCGTGCAGATGCGAGGGTGGGTCAGGCCGGCGATGGCCTTCGCTTCCCGCTGGAAGCGCGCCCTGCGCTCCGGGTCGACGCCGAGCGCGGGCGGGAGGACCTTGATGGCGACGGTGCGATCGAGGCGCGTGTCACGGGCCCTGTAGACCTGGCCCATGCCGCCGGCGCCGATCGGCGAGAGGATCTCGTAGGGGCCGAGCCGCGTCCCGTTCGCCAAAGGCGCCGCACTCTCGTGCCACGCCGGGACTTCAAGAAACGAGGCCGCGTCGGAGCGCCCGGCCAGCAACGATTCGACGTCCCGGCGGAGGGCGGAATCGTCGCGGCACACCTCATCCAGGAAGGCCGCTCGATCCTGGCCCTCTTTCCCGAGAGCCTCGAGGCACATCGCCTCCACCACTGCACGTTGTTCGGGTGTCATCCTTCCCCGCGCACGCGGTGCCCGGCGTGTCTGAGGGCCCGCACGAGCCACAACTTCGCCAGCTTCCAGTCGCGTGCCACCGTCTCGGGCGACACACCCAGAGCCTCCGCCGTCTCTTCCACGGTCAGTCCCCCGAAGTAGCGCAACTCGACGACCTGGGCCTTGCGGGGGTCCTCCTTCGAGAGCTCGGTCAACGCCTCGTCCAGGGCGAGCACGCGCTTCGGAGGCTCGGCCGCCCACACCCGCGCCTCGTCGAACGGCACCCGCGCGGCCTGGCCGCCGCGCTTCTGCGTGTTGCGGGCCCGGGCCGCGTCCACGAGGATGCACCGCATGGCCTTGGCGCACACGGCAAAGAAGTGCGCCCGGTTCTGCCAGGGGACGCGCCGCTCGTCGACGAGACGCAGGTAGGCTTCGTGGACCAGGGCGGTCGTCTGGAGGGTGCGTCCCGGGGCCTGACCCCGCATGCGGGCGTGGGCGAGATTGTGGAGTTCGCGGTAGACGAGCGGGACGAGGCGCGCAAAGGCCTCCTGGTCGCCTTCCCGCCAGGCGGCCAGCAGTTGAGTCACGTCGGGCGCCGCGGGTGCCGGCATTGAGCCTCCCGTCCGTCGGGCCTCGCGCTGACTGGCCGATTCTACTATCGGACCAGTGTCGGGGGAGCGTCAGGCCCCGTTTTCCCCCTTTCGTCGCTCCCTCCGTGCGTGGCAGCCAGCCATGACAGGTTTTCCCCGCGAATCTCGTTTACCCGAGTGTGGGGATCTCGCCCGCGCGCCGCGATGGTCGGCGGGGGCGGCAATCTGGAATACCGGGCCTTTGAAGGGGGACATCTATGAGGAAGAGCAGCGTGGCAGTTTGCGCACTCCTGTTGGTGGCCGGCTTGGCGTGCCCGCCCCCGGCGGCCGCGCAATCCCCGTTCAGCGTGCAACCGCTCGCTGGCGGCGTCTACAACGTCCGCTTCACGAATCCTGGTTTCAACATGAACCACCTGCTGGTGGTCGATGGCGATCGCGTGGTCCTCGTGGACACGCTGCCGACGATGCCGGGAGTCCTCGATCCCCCCTACAAGATGTACTACCCGTTCAGCACCACCATTCACGGGGTCATCGGAACGCGGCCGGTTGACACCATCATCAACACGCACTGGCACTACGACCACGTCGGGCTCAACGACAAGTTCAGGCTGTGGGAAGGCACGCAGAACATCCTCGCGCACTGGAGGGTCGGCGCCTACCTGGTTGACCAGCACTGCATGCCGGACATGCCGCCGCCCAACTGCATGCCCTTCTACCCCGAAGAAGCGTCGCAGCCGACAGTCGGCATCAAGGGCGAGAAGCGGCTGAAACTGCAGAACGAAACGATCATCCTCAAGACCGTCGAGAACGCCCACAGCGGTGCGGATCTGTTCGTCTACCTGGAGAACGCCAACATCCTCTATACCGGGGACGTCTACTTCGGAGGGATCTACCCCATCATCGACCGTGAAGGCGGCGGCACGCTCAACGGCACCCTTGCGGCGCTCCGGAAGATACTTGCCCTCATCGACGATCACACCATCGTCGTGCCGTCCCATGGCGCCGTGGGGAACCGCGCATCGGTCGAGAAGACCGTCGACATGCTCGAAGGCTATCGCTGGCGGATCAGGCAGCTCATCGCCGACGGGTTCACGGAAGAAGAGGTGATGAACGACGCGTCTCTTGCGGCGATGGACCCCGAGTGGAACAGCGCCTTCATCCAGGGGCCGATCTTCAGGCGGGTTCTGTACCGCGATCTCGCGCCTGAGGGGAAGTAGACCTCGGCGCTACCTGGCGGCCGCCCTGGCGGTGAGGGCCCGCTGCTCGTCGCCCCGATGCATGTCGAGTTCGCCACCCTCGACCGCCCACTTCACCGCCGACTTCAGGGCGGCCTGGAACTCGCGCTCCTGTTTCATGACGTCCTCGCCGCACGTCCGGGACGAGGTGGACACGGGCCCGATAGTGATGCGGCCGGGCTCGGCGGTGTACGGCGCCCGGAAGTCGTTGCAGCCGGAGCTGCCGGCGATCGCGCCGTCCGCGAAGGCGAAGGCGATGCGCGTGCCCGTCACGAGGCTCACCACCGCCTGACGGCCGTTGTTGAAACCGGTGGCGTCCCAGGTGACGCCTTCCAGCCTCGGCGCGGGCTCTTTCTCGAATGACAGCGTGGCGCCAGCTTCCGACGTCAGGCTCAGCCGATCGCCCTTAATCGAGTAGCGGAGGGTCCCGGCGAACGCGGCCTTGAACGCATTCTCAATCGACATGCCCGGTTCAGGGCAGGCCATCATGGACCCCGCGAGGGGGCCGAGCGTCAGGCGGTTGCCGTCGAGCGTGTAGCCGCCCATGACGTTGTTGCAGCCGGAGGAACCCGTGACCCTCCCGCGCTCGAAGCGCACGCGGACCGGGCGCGGCAGAGCGGCGAGGGCCGCCGCGTCCTTGCCCGGCATGCCGGTGAGCCGCCAGCCGGGTCCCTCGAGAGGATGGCGGGTGGCCGCGGGCTTCTCCTGGGCGGCGCCCGGAAGCACGACGGCGAGGACGCCCAGGGCCACGAACACGAATCTCCGCATCGGTATTCTCCTTGAGTTCTCACCAAATCCTAGCACGCGAGGGTGTTGCCCTTCGCGGTCGTGATCCTCCCGGCGCTCGTGGGCACCCATCGGCGAGATGCTGCTCACGGTTCGGGTTACGGCTCTGCGGTCGTGTACAAGTCATGACTTCGACCGTCCAGTCATGTGCCCCCGCACGCCCGCGTCGCCGGGTTTCGGAAGGACGCGGTTCACCGGGCCAGGTTCGCTCGCGTGGATACCCGTCGTCGGCACCGTGCTTCTCTGCGCATCGCCAGTGGCAGGCCGAACGGTGAGCACCGCGACCGGAGCCATCGGCGGCGAGGTCTTCCTGACGAACGAGACCGAGATCTGGCGACAGAGCTATGCCGACGATGTCCTGCACGTCCTGCGGGCCGGCGAGCCTGCGGAGGTGTATCTGTTCGAAACGCCGTCGCGGTCGGAGAGCGGGCTATGGACCTATTCGGCCTATGCCTCAACGACTCCTGGCGGGTCCACCGACGACTCACGGTCAACCTCGGCGCGCGTCTGGATCGCTACCGGGTCTTCCTTCCCGGGCAGGCCCACCCCGCTGGGCGCTTCAACCCGACGCCGCAGACCTTCGCCGCGGTCGATGACGTGATCGCCGGGAATGTCCTCGTGCCACGGGTTGGCGCGGCGTTCGATCTCGGGGGCGGCGGGGGGACCGTCGCCAAGGTGAGCTACGGCCGGTACGCCAATGGCTCCGGGCAACGTCGTCGGCTTCAACGCCAACCCGAACGCCAACCAATGGTGGCGGCGCTATGAGTGGGCCGACGCCAACGGGAGTGGGGTCTGGGAGGCGGGCGAAGCAGGCCGGCTCCTCGGTCGCCGAGGCGGTACTGCCATCGAATCGCTGGACCCGGCGCTCGAGCTACCCGTCGTGACGGAAGCGGCCGCCTGGATCGAGCGCGAGTTGCCGGCGGGCATTGGGCTGCGCACTGGAGTCGTGTGGCGCGGAGCGTCGCAGCATCACATGCGCGTGAGCGCGAACCGGCCCTTCAGCGCCTTCTCGGTGCCGGTCAGCATCGCGGATCCGGGTCCCGATGGGACGGTGGGAACCGCCGACGACGGCTCGCCGATTCCGGGACGGAGATCTCCCCGCTGCCGTCGCGGCGCTGGGGCCCGTGAATGTCGTCCGCAATGTCGCAGACGCCTCGAGCCGCCATTGGACGTGGGAGGTCGAGGCCCACCGGCGCCACCGCGATCGCTGGTCGCTCATCGCCGGATTCGCGCACCTCTGGAACGGCGACCAGGCCAACGTCTACTTCGATCAGGTGGTCCGGCAGAACCCGTACCCGGTGACTCCGAACGACCTGATCAATGCCGGGTCCGACGGCCGGTACGACTTCAGAACGTGGACGCTCAAGGTGCACGGCACCATCGAGGGGCCGTGGGGCCTGCGCGTGTCGCCCCTGCTGCGCCATCAGTCGGGACAGCCGTTCGGCCGCACCTTCGTGACGCGTCTCGAGTACGGCATGGTGCGCGTGCTCGCCGAGCCGATGGGAACGCGGCGCACGGACAACGTGACGCTGCTCGACGTGCGAATCGAGAAGGGGGTTCGCCTGCCGGGAGGCCGTCGCGTAGCCTGCTTCGTCGACGTCTTCAACCTGTTGAACGCCAATCCCGAACAGAACATCAACTGGTCGTCCGGGAGTGCGTTCCTGCAGCCGCTCGCGATCGTGCCTCCGAGAATCGTCCGGCTAGGGGCGCGGCTGGTCTGGTAGTGTCCGGTGGCACCTTGAGCTTGCGCCGCAGCGCGATCCAGCGGGCGTCGTCGCGAAGCATCGCCAGTTCCGGCTGCATCATCGCCAACGCCAGCCGGCTGCGGCTCGCCCACGAACATCTGCTCGAGTGCCTCGAGGGCGCGGTTGCCGGTCGTCGAGCGCCGCGTAGATGAACGCCAGCCGGAAGGGATAACCCTTGTGCGCGATTGCGAGCTGCTCGACGGCGTCGCGGCGACCAGTCCTGACATACGGGAGCGCGCGCCAGTGCTCCTGGCCAGGCCCGGCGAATCGCGCACTGGTGAGCACGGCGATGGCCTCCTCGTATCGGCCCGTGAACGTCAACGCCCGGGCGAGATCCCGGTCGACGTAGATATCGACGGTGGTCTGGTCCGCCGCGCGGAAGCGCTGCGTGATGTCAATGGCCTGCTGGTAGCGGCCCGCCTGCAGGAGGACGCTGGCCAACTCGCGTTCAGCGGGCCATGACAGCGGGTCGTGCCTCAGCGCCTCACGCAGCAGTCGTTCGGCGTAGTCCAGCTTCCCCAGCGCGCGAAGCGTCGAGTACGACGTAGTTGATCGAGATCGGCGTGAGCGCGCGATTGAGCTCGAGCGCCCGCTCGAACGACCGCACGGCGTTCGCCCAGTCGAACTCGCGCGCGTGCATCCAGCCCATCGCTGCGTGCGCTTCGGCCAGCAGCGGATCGAGCTGCAACGCCCTGAGCGCCGCCGCGCGCACACGCGAGCGGGCCGCGTCGAACTCCTCCCGAAATAGGGATTATTCGACATATAGGCATAAGCGGTCGCCAGTCCCGCGTGGGCGTGGGCAAACGCCGGATCGCGGGCGACGACGTCCTCGAGCAGCCTGGCGGCTTCCCGAGCTTCCTCTCCAATCTGACGCGTCTCGAGCAGACCACGCGCCCTCAGATAGCGGTCGGTCACCTGCTCGATCTCGGTGTCGTACCGGCGCTGCCTCTGGCCAATTGACAGCCCCAGCTTGTTGACGATGGCCAGGGAGATGTCGTCCTGCACGGCGAACACGTCCTCGAGCTTGCGATCGAACCGCTCAGACCAGAGTGGCACGTCGCCGTCGACCCGGACGAGTTGCGCATTGATCCGGAGGCGCCTGCCGTCGCGCAGGACCGAGCCTTCGACGACGTGTGTCGCGCCCAGGCGGCTGCCGACGTCGCGGAAGATCGCGCGGCGTGTCCTTGAAGGAGAACGACGATGTGCGCGAGCGCACCTCCAGCCCGTCGATCGTTCCGAGGTTGCGGATGATCTCGTCGGTGAGCCCGTCGGTGAAGTAGCCGCTGCCGGCCTCGGCGCTGAGATTCGCGAACGGCAGGACGGCGATGACCGGCACGACCGGACGCGCCGTCGCGTCGGTGGCGCCGGCGGCCGCGACACCGGGCCGGTCACTCGCGGCGTTCGCGCCGACCCGCGGGTGATCGCGAACGCCCGGCACGAGCCACGCCACCAGCAGTATCGAGGCAGCGGCGCCGGCTGCGGCATACGGCCACGCGCCGCGCCGGCGCGCGGTCCGAGCGATGCCAGGTCGCTGGCCATCGCCTGCGCGCTCTCGTAGCGACGCCCGGGCTCTCCGTCGAGGGCGCGCTCGACGACGTGGCACAGACGCCGGGGCAGGTCCGGGCGCGCCAGCTTGAGGGCCGTCCCCTGACCGCGTTCGTGGGCCAGCCGGAGATCGTGCAGGGTGCGGCCCGCCACGGGGTACTTGCCGGTGAGCAGGCGGTAGAGCAGCACGCCGGCGCTGTAGATATCGCTCCTGACGCTGGCAGATGCCCCCGAGAAAGATTTCCGGCGCCAGGTAGAGCGGCGTCCCGGCCACCGATCCGGTCGACTGGTCGTCGAGTTCGCGACCGGTGCCGAAGTCCATCAGCACGACGCGCCCTGCCTCCGCCAGCATCACGTTGTGCGCCTTGATGTCGCCGTGCAGAAGGTCCGGCGCCGTGGACCGCCGCCATGCGCGTGGCACAGTTCGACGCCGATGCGGCGGACCTCGGAAGGGGTGAACGCCTTGCCGCCGTCGAGCAACTCCTCGAGCGTCTTCCCTTCGATCAGCTCCATCCAGAGGCCGACGTGATCGGCGATCCGCTCGGCGCCGTAGATCGTGACCACGTTCGGGTGGCGTACGCGGGCCAGCAGACGCCCCTCTTCGATGGTCGCGGTGGTGCGGCCCGCCGCGCCGTCAACAGCGGCCGGCAGGAGCTTCAGCGCCACCTCGCGGTCGAGCCGCGTGTCCCAGGCACGATATACCACCCCTTGCGCGCCGCCGCCGATGCGCTCGAGCACGCGGAGGTGGCCCCAGTGTTCGCCAGGTTCGGGAACCGGCGGCCGGCGGTGCAGATCGGCCACACGGGCCAGGAGCTTGAGCTGATGGATCAGGGAGCGGTCGATGCTGTCGGCTCCGGATTCAACCAATAACCAGTCGATCGGGCCGCCATCGAGGATAGCGCCCGCCAATTCGACGATGCGGGAGTCAGCTCCTGCCAACCTTCATCTCTTCTGCGAGCCGCAACAGGGCCCGCTGTCGCCGCCTTCCGAGCTGCGTCAACAGACGGCTTGGCCAAGGCTTCGGCGAGGTGCTTCGTAGGAGTAGCCCAGCTCGACTCTAGCGATGATCGCCTCGCGCTCCTCCGGCCTCAGCCGCTGGAGTGCGCGCTCGTAGTTCTCGACGGCCTCTCGCCCGATCGCCTGTTCGAGCGGCGAGTTGTCCCCGCCGATACGCGACGCCGTCCAGATCGGTCAGTCGGGCCGCCGTCCTTTGCGCCGCAGTTCGTCCCGGACACGGTTGAGCACGGCCTGGCGCAGGTACGCCTGGAGTGCGCCCACCCGGCGCGGTTCGAAGCGCTCGATCCGCTTGAACGTGCTGCAGCAGGGTGTCCTGCACCAGGTCGTCCGTGTCGGCCATGTCCCGGGCCCACCTCGGCAACCGTCCGCTGATCCAGCGCTGGAGCGGCTTGAGATGGCGCGCGAACAGGCGGTCCAGCGCGCCGACGTCCCCGCTGCGCGCACGATCCAGCAGCTCGAACGTCGTGTCGAGACGGTCGGGGTTCGGGCCGTCCGGGCCCGCCGGTGCATTGGCCGGGCCGCGGCCTTCGGACATGTGGATACGCTGATTATACCCGCGATGTCCCGGCGCCCCGCTGCTCAGTCGCTGACCTCACCGATCGCGGGCGTTGTCCCAACTGCCGCTGCGCAGCGTTTACAGGAGTATCAACGGCGAGCGCCGAGCAGACGCCTTTGGCAGCACCCGGTCTGAGGAGTGCTCGCGGCGCCGCGCCGCCCAAAAAGGAAGGTGGGGGATGAAAGCCGTGACCAAGTCCTTGCGTGTCGTCGTGCTGCCGGCGTGTGTTTCTCTCGGCTGGGCACCGCCAGCCCACGCCCAGGGCGTCACCGCGTGGAATGCGTATCACCTTAGCGTTGCGTGATCGGAGGCCCGACGCCGGCGACCGCACCGTCCGAGGCCGACGGGACTGCTCGATATCGCGCTCGTTCAAGCCGCCGTGCACGACGCCGTCCAGGCGATTCGAAGGGCGATTCCAGAGCTATCACTATGGCGAACCCGGCCATGCGAGGGATGGGCTCGCCGGAAGCGGCGGCCGCTGCGGCGACCTTCGGCCTGCTGACTGCCCTCTATGGGGCGGACGCCCACCCGCTCTGGTCGGAGTCGCCAACCCCGCCGTGACGTATGCGGGCAACCCCGGTCTGCTGGCCGGCAACGAAGCCGCCCAGGCCTTGCTGCCCCTGTATCGGCCGGCGTTCGGGTCGCCGATTCAGATCCCTTCGTCGGCGGAACCAAGCCAGGCCAATGGCGTCCGAACCGGGAGTCGCGCAAGGGGCCTTCACGTTCATGGCCTACACGACGCCCTTCGTGCTGGACCGGCCGTCGCAATTCCGGCCCCTAGCGCCAGCCTCCGATGACGAGTGAACAGTACCGCCGGGAATACGACGAGGTCAGGGCCTACGGCTCACTCTCGGGCAGCGCCCGGACAGTGGAGCAGACGGATCTCGCCCGCTTCTGGGCGAGCCCGCCTTCGACATGGTTCGCGGCCCTGCGGAACATCGCCATCGCCCGTGTGCCGGACATCGGCGACCAGGCGAGGCTCCTCGCGCTGGCGAGCCTGGCCGCCGCCGATGCGCAGATCACCATCTACGACTCGAAGTACCACTTCAATTTCTGGCGCCCGTCCACGGCGATCCATGAAGGGGACAACGATGGCAACCCGAACACCGTGGGCGATCCCACGTGGACGCCGTTTCTCGCGACGCCTCCCTACCCCGATACTCGTCTGGCGCGAACTGCCTCAGCGGCGCGCTCGTCACGACCCTGCAGCTGTTCCTCGAGACAGACGAGTTGGCGTTCTCGGTGACGAGCCCGACCGCCGGGCTGCTGACCAATCCGCGTCTGTACGATCGCCTGTCGGACGCCGCCCAGGAGATGGTCGTGGTCCGGATCCTGCAGGGTATCCACTTCCGTTCCGGCGACGAGGAAGGGCGGAGACAGGGCAGCCGCGTCGCTCACTGGACGTTCCAGAAGTTCCTGCGGCCTTTGGAAGACAGAGACTGACGCACCGACACCGGTCTTCCCGGGGGCGTTCGATCTGCGTGCGGGTCGACGCCCCGCGGGAATGACATCTCCCTTGCCACTCCCGCACGCGCGCGACTCCGTCGCGCGCGAAGCCGATGAACCCGCGCTCGACGGCGGTTCTCTGCACCGGCTTCATCTGGCGAGCTCGGAGGCCAGGGCCGCCGGAAGGTCACGCCACGGAATCGCGGTGACCGAGTTGGTCAGCTGGAGCGGGCGCGGCGCCGAGCAGACGATCAACCCGCGTCGCCCGCCGTACTCCTCGAGAAAGACGTGGAGGTGCCTGGCGTCGCGCGGCGTGGGGCGATCCGCGAACTTGACCTCGATCGGGAAGAGCCCGCCGGGGTGTTCGAGCACCCAGTCGACCTCGGGACCATCGGGGTCGCGCCAGAACCTGAGTCGGGCGTCCGGCGCGTGAAGGCGGCAGAACCGGACGATCTCGATGCCGACGAACTGTTCGAACAGCTCGCCCATGCGCGAGCGCGGGAGCCGGCGCCCCTCGCGCGCCGCAACCCGTGCGACACCCGTGTCGAACAGGAGATAGCGGCTGGCCTTCGTCAATTTCTTTCGCGACGCGCTGCGGGTCACCGGATCGACGCGCTCGGCGACCAGGCAGTCGCACAGGATCTGCCGTACGCCTGAATCGTCACGGAAGAGACCCCGACGTCTTGGGAAACCCGCGTGTAGTTGGCCACGCGCCCGGCCTCGCGCGCCGCCATCTCCACGAAGCGGCCGTACGCCCCGACGTTCCGGACCAGCGCCTCCTGACGCACCTCCTCCTCGAGGTAGGTCTCGACGTACCAGCGCAAGTCGGCCTCCCGGTCCGCGGCGTCCTTTGTCGTGCACACCGCCGGCAGCGCGCCATCCAACAGCGCGTCATCGAGGCTGCGCGGGAGCCGCTCCTCGAGCGTCAGCGGATTCAGGCGGAGGACCACGACGCGGCCGGGAAGCAGGTTCAGTTCGCGCCCGCGGCGGAGCCGCCGCGCCGACGAGCCGGTGAAGACGAACCGCGCCTGCCGGCGGTCGATGAGATCCTGCCCCGCGTCCATCAGCGCAGGAACCTTCTGCACCTCGTCTATCGTCACGAGCGGGGGTGTCCGGCGACCCGCCGGTGTATGCAGGGCGGCAATCTCGTCCGCCAGCGTCGACGGATCCCGCTCGTAGCGCTGCCTGACCGACGGCGAGGCGAGCGACACGGCGAGGTCGGGATCGAGTTGGCCGAGGAGCGTTGTCTTGCCCGTCTGACGCGGTCCAGGAGCAGAATGCTCTTGCCGCGGGCGAGGTGCCTGGCGAGGGTCGGCTGGAGCTGACGCGCCACTCGCATACTACGGTTGTGATATTCGCCGAAATTCTAAACCGCTGTCAAGCCATAACGGAGGACCTCGCGAGGCCCCGCGGGGTACGCGGGCAGCTTCTTGCCAGCCTGCGGTACAATCCGTCGAGCGCACTCGGGTGCGGTGCCCCCCGCCCGCAGGGCGCCTGGAACAGGGTCAGACGATGACGATGTCCGAACACACACGCCGGGAGTTCCTGAAGACCGTGGCGGCGGCGGGGGCCGTGTCCCTGGCCGCGCCGCGCGGTCTCGACGCGGCCACCGAGCGCCGCAGCATCGGGGCCAACGATCGCATCCGCATCGGCATCATCGGCTGCGGCGACCGCGGCATCGGCACCGAGATGGCCAGCGTCCACGAGCACGCCCAGGCCGAGAACCTGGAAGTCATCGCGGTGTACGACCCCTGGCGCGTGGCGCGAGAGGCGGCGGCGGGCAAGGCGAAGGAATGGTTCGGCACCGACGCGAAGCAGTGCCGGACCTGTGACGAATTGCTGGACCTCAAAGAGGTCGACGCGGTGTTCATCGCGTCGCCCGACCACTGGCACGCCGCGCACCTCGAAGCCGCCGTCAAGGCAGGCAAGCACGTCTACGTCGAGAAGCCGATGGCCAACGAGATCGGCGAGCTGAACCGCGCGTACAAGGCCGCGAAAGCGTCCGGCGTCGTCATCCAGGCCGGCACGCAACTGCGCAGCACGCCCATGGCGATGGGATGCCGCGAGCTGCTGAAGTCGGGCAAGCTCGGGAAGATCACCCGGATCGAGCAGGTGCGCAACAGCGACAAGCCGTACTGGTACCAGTATCTGAAGCCCGATGTGCGAGCGGCCGATCTCGACTGGAAGGCCTTCACCAAGGGCCGCACGAGGAAGGCGTTCGACCCGATCCTGTATTCGGGCTGGTACGGCTACTGGGAGTTCTCGCAGGGCCCGGTTCCGCAGTGGGGCGTGCACTTCCTCGATCTCGTGCACTTCGTCGCCGGCCTCGGCATTCCCGAGATCGTGCGTGTGCCTGGGCGGCGTCTACACGTGGAAAGACGAGCACCGCTTCACCGCGCCGGACCAGGTGCAGGCGCTCTGGCACTATCCCGACGGCCTGATGATCAGCTACTCGACGAACTTCGGGAACAGCGCCGGCAACGTCACCCGGTTCAGCGGCGACAAGGGCATGCTCCGGCTCGACTGGTCGAACGCCGTGTACAGCGCCGATGGCGGCATCAACCGCGACGGCTCGATTCGCGGCGAGAACAAGGTCGAGCCCATCGAGCAGACCGACCACTGGGTGAACTGGTACCGGTGCATGCGCGACGGCAAGACACCGAACGCGTCGCTCGACGCGGGCTACCAGCATGCCGTGGCCAGCATCATGGCCACGATGTCCTACGAGACGGGCCGCCGTGCGCGGTTCGACCCCGCGAAGCGCACGATCACGACCGACTGAGCCGCGCCATTACCTGCGCCTTCCGCGACCTCAGCCTCGGCGCCTGAACGCCACGTTCCGGTTTCGATGGCCCGGCACCGTGCGACAATGTGGCCCGGCCTGGAGGAAGCGCCGTGACCTCGCGCATCTACCGCAGTCGCCTGTTCCCTCTGCTCGCCGCCGGTGCCCTCCTCGCGGGCATCACGGCCGGCGTGAACGCCCGGCAGGCTCAGCCGCCGTCTCCGCCCGCGACGGCGACGCCATCTCCTCCTGCGCAGGCACCCGCCGGGCAGGCCGAGCCGAGGACCGGTCGGCGTCCCCGTCATGGTGCGGGGACGGGAGGTGTTCCGGATCTACGGCGCCGTCGGCGGCATCATGGCCGCGGAACGCGCGGAGAGCGTCGCGCGGCGCCTCGATCGCATCGCGAACGACCAGTCGATCCGGCCGCGAGACCTGACGGTCGAGCACCGCGAGACCTCGAGCGACTTCATGCTGCGCGGTGAAGTCGTCGGGACGGTGACCGACAGCGACGCGGGGCTGATTGGCCAGCCTCGCGTGGAGATCGCGGACCAGTTGCTCATCATCATCCGGCGCGCCATCGAGGAGACGCGCGAGGAATTCAGCGCGCGCGCGCTCGCTGTCGGCGCCGTCATATCCGCGGTGGCCACGCTGGTCTTCCTGCTGCTGGCCACCGTCATCGTCCGGGTGAGCCGGCGTGTGCTGAATCGACTGGCGGAGCGGCGCGACCGGCGGATCGGGAGCCTCAGGATCCAGCGCGTCGAACTCCTGTCGCCCGAGCGATGGCACGCGATCCTCGCCGGAGGCGTCAGGTTCGTCCGGGCGGCGGTGTTCGTGGCGCTGGCCGTGGCGTGGCTCCAGGCGGTGCTCAACGCGCTGCCGTGGACGAGGCCGTATGCCCGGATGACGCTGATCTGGCTGGCGGCGCCACTGGCATACCTCTGGAACGGCGTCCTGGCGATCGTGCCGAACCTGTTCTTCCTGGCCGTCATCGGGCTCGCGGCGGCGGGGATGCTGCGCCTGATCCGGCTGGTCTTCGACGGCATCAAGCACGGAGCGATCCGGATCCGCGGCTTCGAGCCGGAATGGTCCGATTCAACCTACAGCCTGGTCCGGGTGCTGGTCGTCGCGCTGGCCGTCGTGGCGGCCTTCCCGTACATTCCGGGATCGGGATCGCCGGCGTTCCAGGGCATCGGCCTGCTGCTGGGCGTGCTGGTGTCGTTCTCGTCGACCGGCACCGTGACGAACGCCGTGGCGGGGACGATCCTGACCTATACGGGCGCCTTCAAGGTCGGCGACCGGGTCAGGATTGGCGACGCGCTCGGCGACGTCGTACTGAAGTCGCTGCTCGCGACGCACGTGCGGACGGACAAGAACGAGGTCGTCGTCATCCCGAACGGCGTCGTGCTGGCCGGGGCCATCGTCAACTACACGAAACTGGCCGCCGCGCACGGCACGATCCTGCACACCTCGGTGACCATCGGCTACGACGCGCCATGGAGGCAGGTGCACGAACTGCTGCTGACAGCGGCGCGCCGCACCGAACTTGTGCGCACGGACCCGAAGCCGTTCGTGCTCCAGACGTCGCTCGACGACTCGTACGTGAGCTACGAGATCAACGTGCACACCGACCGGCCGGAACGGATGCTGGACATCTACTCGTGGCTCCACGCCAGCATCCAGGACGCGTTCAACGAGGCGGGCGTCGAGATCCTGTCGCCCGGCTACGCCGCGCTTCGGGACGGCAACCCGACGACGATTCCGAAGGCGCACCGGCCCGAGGGCTACGACGCCCCGTCATTCCGGGTGGAGGCGCGGCCGCCCCGATAGTCACTTGCCGCCGACGTCGCCTGTTTTCGAGAGCAGCACGGCCAGCGGCCGCGTCCCCTTCGACTCCGCCATCACCATCACGATGCAGGCGGTGAGGGGCACCGCCAGAAAGGCGCCTGCGATGCCCCACAGCGCGCTCCAGGCGGCCAGGCTCGCGAGGATCGCGAACGGACTCAGGTTGAGCGAGTTGGCCATCAGCCAGGGGTCCAGCACGCTGCCGATGGTGAACTGGACGGCCGCGAGGACGACGAGGAGGAACAGCAACTCGCTTGAGAAGCCGAACTGGAGGAGCCCGAAGCTGACCGGCAGGACGACCCCCAGGAAGGACCCGAGGTACGGGATGTAGTTCACCAGCGCGATCAGGACCGCAAAGAACGAGGCCAGCTCGAGTCCGGCCCACGCCATCGCCAGCCAGCTCAGTACGCCGGTCAACACGCAGAGAAACGTCTTGAGCGCCAGGTACGTCCCGATCCGCTCGTTGACGCTGCCGATGATCTTCTGGACCTGCGCGACCGCCGCCGGGTCTTCCGAGAGATTGGCGAGCTTGCGCGGAACCGTGTCCAGCTCGATGAGCAGGAAGACCACGTAGAGCACGCTCACGATCAACAGGGAGGGAACCGACGTGAGTATCACCGCCGAGTAGCCGAGCAGCCTCTGGGGGCTCCCCTGAGCCAGGAGATACTGACGCACCGTCGCCCAGGTGGGCTCGGCCTCGATGCCCAGGAGGGCGGACAGGCTCTGGACCGTGGCCAGCAGCGACTCCTGGTAACGGGGGGCGAGCTCCACCGCCCGGCCCAGGTCGGCCGCGACCAGCCAGAAGGTGGCGGCGAGGGCCGCGCAGACGAGCAGGAACCCCGCCGCGTAGTGGACGGCTCTCGGCAGCCGGCTGCCAAGCCACGGCACGCGCGACACCAGACTGCTCGTGCCGACGATCACGTAGACCGCCAGGATGCTGAAAGCGATCGGCAGCAGCACGCTCTGGCCGATCCAGAGCACAAAGCCGGCGGCGAGCGTCAGCACGGTCCCGTACGTGACGGCCTGGAGTCGATGGTTCATGTGCGGGAGACGCTATCTCAGGGCAATCATGCCGGTCAAGGGGCAGCGCGCTGGTCAGCGGTCACGTGAAATCCCGTCTGATCCTGCTGATCAGATCCACCCGTCAGTAGGGGACATCCGACGTCGATCGCAGCCCCCGAGCCGTGGCGAGGCGACGCGTGATCTCGTCGTTGACTCGCCGGGTCCCTTCTCCCCTCAGGCCGCCGAATTCCGTTCGGAATCGCGCATCAGGAATTCCCTCCGGCAGTCCCTCGAACGTCCGGCAGCAGGTCGTCGCTGACCATGCCCCGGCTGATTCGCACCTGCATTCCGCGAGCCGCCGTCGCATTGCCGGTGGCGGCACCGGCGAACATGATGCCCGCGCGGTTGGCCATCATGTCGACGAACGAGAACCCGGACCCGCCGGGGGTCGAATCCATCAAGTTCCTTGCCGATCCCGATCGTCATCGCGCGGCCTTCGTCGGCGACGATCACCAATCCGGCGCTGACCCAGAAATGCCGGGCCAGATCGTTCCGGCCCCGCAGGGTGATTCGATTCCGCAGTCCGCGAATCTCCTCGATCCGTCCCAGGTCGATTGGGCGGCGGGCGACCTCAGCCACACGCTCCTCACCGAGGATGACGCTCAGGGCCAGGATCGCCGCCCTGTTGGGGAAGACCGCATCGGTCCCGTGTGAATTGTCCTCGGCGAAGGCAAACGCCGAGCGCAGTAACACGTCGAATCCCTCGTCTCCAGCCGGAATGTCCCCGGCGGAAGCCAGCACATGATTCCCGGTGAACCGGGCGGCTGCATCGAGATCATCGCAGACGTTGCTCGACGATCCCCAGACGAAGATCCCCATCGCGAAGACGACCAGCGCGCCCAGCGCAAGCGTGCTGCGGCGCAGCGCCAGTCCCATCAACGCCCCGATGACCGCGGTCGCCACGCTCAACTGGACCTGCCCCCGGATCGGGAAGTAGCCGAAGTTGATCCATTGGCTCGCCACAGCCAGCAGGGGGGAAGCCAGCATCACCGTCGGCGCAGCCCATCGCAGCCGCCAGTGCCGAACGAGCAGCGACAGCAGCACGCCAATCAGCGCGAAGCCGATTCCGCGCAGGACGATCGTGCTGACCGCGCGGGCGGCCGGTTCCGAGAGGCCGATCGAGGCCTGCACGATCCTGACCGACCAGTCCGGAGCCGAGAGCGGCCGAGGGTCCGGTAGGAAGCTGATCGCCAACATCCAGGCAAGCAGCAGCACCCATCGAACAGCCCACCGCGAACCCGACCTTGAACGTGGTTCTGCAGTCGTTGCTGATGGGTCGGGATCGGGATGTCTCATCGGACAGTCAATATAACTCCTGGTTCGACCACGGGCAGGCCGCCCACGTCGCCGTCCCCGCGCCCGCCTACCGCGCCTCGGCGACGAGCATCACCCAGGGCTGAGGTGACGGCAGCCTGATGGCCTGCCTGGCGAGTCCGGGCCTGATGCGGATGCGGGTCCCCTCGATCGGCCCGCTCTCGACGGTGAACGACCCGCTCATCTCGCGCGTGACCAGGGCCACCAGCTCGGCGCCGGGCCGGACGTCGAACGCGAACACGAAGAACCGGTTCTCCGCCTGCCACACGACGACGTGGCCGACGTGGCGCGACGACTGGATGACGGCATCCGGGTCGCCGGCTTGCCGCGCGCGCATGTTCCACCACGCGAGCGACGCCAGGGCGTCGGCGACGAGGGGTTCGGCCGAGGCGGGCCACGTGCGCTGGCGATCCAGCCTGAAGACCTGGGGCGCGGACACGCGCGGGACGACGAACTCGTACCCCGTCCTCGTGCGGTTCGCGTAGCAGGTGGCGCCTGGCTGCTGGCACCGGGCGGGCGGAGTGACCGGCGCGCAGGGGATGGGCCAGACGCCGCTGCGCGGGCCTCGCCCGGGCAGCAGCACCTTCTCGCAACCGGGCGTGGCGGCCGGCAGCCAGTTCTCGTCGAGGCCCCGAAGACGTTCCGCGAAAATCTCCGGCAGCGGGTTGTCGACAGACGGATGCCGGGTCCACAGGAACGATGCGAGGCGCGTCGGGCGGTCGGCCGCCTCCGGCCGCGCAGGGTGGAAGGCCCAGATGCCGAGTGCCGCAGAGGCCACGGCCGGCAGCGTCATCCAGGTGATGCGGCGGCCGAGCACGCGGTCAAGTTCCTGGAACAGCGGGATGGCCAGCGGGACAAACCACGTGGCGTAGCGGCTCAGGCCGGGCGTGCCGCCGTGATTCACGTTGGTGGCCGTCGCGGCGACGAAGGCCAGCCACGCGGCGGACGCGGCTGCCGCGATGACGGCAGGGCCCGCCAGGCGGCGCGGCGCGAGCCACGCCAGGAGGATCAGGCCGACCAGCACGGCCGCACCGTAAACCGGTACCTGCGGGAGCAAGCCGATGTTGGGATCGACAAGGACCGCCGTGTATTCCTGCCACGTCACCCAGCGCAGGTCACCGGCCGAGGCGAGCCGTGTCGGCGTCCCGAGCCTCACGAGGTAGTACGCCGGATGGAGCGCCGCCAGCACGGTGCCGGCTGCCAACCCCAGCCAGAACCGGCGGTCCTTCAGCAGGGAGGCCTTCCCGGCCGCGGCCGCCACCGCGAGGATGCCGATGAGCGCGGCATTGCCGGGGTTCTGCGTGGCCGCGGCTCCGACCGCGACCAGGCTCCACCACGGCGCCGACGCGAACAGCGAGAACGCGACGGCATACAGCGCGAAGGTGAAGGGCTCGGTATGCGGCTTGTCGAGCCACCACAGAATCGGGCCGGCAAAGACGATGGCGCAGAAGGTCCAGTGCAGCCGCGACGCGGCGACGTAGAAGGCGGCCAGGAGGAGGAGGCCGTTCAGGATGGTGAACGCCGCCGCGGCATCGAGGCCGAGCGGGCGCCCGAGCGCCACCACCGGCGCCGCGAGCGCGGAGTAGAAGATGAAGTGCCGCGATTCGCCGGCCCCGGGCAGGTGGCCCGACGCGAGCCGGGCCGCGAGGTGGACGTATTCCGACCCGTCGCCCACGACGCGCGGCGACGAGGTCGCGGCGAGCGTCAGCAGCAGGCACGCGAAGAGCACCGCCGCGACCGCCGGGCGCATCACTCGGCCCGGGGAGGCGATGTCAGGCCCCCGCGCAGCCACTCCTGGCGGGCCGGGGTCCCGGCGGGGAAGGGGATGTACATCGGCATGGTCAGGGCCAGTAGAATACCGTGACGCCCCCGGTCCGGAGAAATCCGAGGAGTTCTTGATGCCCATCGTCCTGGACGGAAGCCATCTGACCATCGAGTCCGTGGTCCGCATCGCCCGGTTTGGAGAGAAGGTCGAACTCGCGCCCGAGGCCCTCGAGCGCATCAAGGTATGCCGCGCGATGGTGGAGGAGAAACTCGCGGCGCGCGAGATCATGTACGGCACCAACACGGGCATCGGCGAGTTCTCGGAGCACCTGCTGAGCGACGATCAGGTGCGGGAGTTCCAGCGGTATCTCGTCTACAACCACGCGGCGGGCATCGGCGCGCCGGCGCCGATCGAGCACGTGCGCGGCGCCATGGCGGGCCGCGTCAACGTGCATGCGCACGGGAACTCGGGCTGCCGCCCGGAGATCACGCTCACGTTCATCGACATGCTCAACAAGGGCGTGACCCCGGTGGTCTGCCAGAAAGGGTCCGTCGGGGCCTGCGGCGACCTGGCGCCCATGGCCCAGCTGGCGCTCCTGTTCCTGGGCGAGGGCGAGGCGTTCTTCCAGGGCGAGCGGCTGCCCGGCGCCGAGGCGCTCAGGCGGGCCGGCATCGAGCCTCCCGGCCTCCAGGCGCGCGACGGGCTGGCCGCCATCAACGGCTCGAACCTGCTGACCGCCATGTCCGCCCTCCACATCCACGACATGGAACGGTGGATCAGGCAGTCGGACATCGTCGCCGCCATGTCGATCGAGGCGCTGCTCGGCAACCTGAAGCCGTACAACACGACGCTGCACGAACTGCGCGGCTTCTCCGGGGCGATCACCTCGGCCCGCAACATCATGAAGGTGCTGGAGGGGTCGGACCTGGCCACCGGCAAGATGAAGACGAAGGTGCAGGACGCCTACTCGATGCGATCGACGCCGCAGGTGGTCGGCGCGGCCCGCGACGCCATCGCGTACGCCCGCTCGCAGGTGGAGATCGAGCTGAACGGCGTCGGCGACAACCCGATCTTCGTCCCCGAGCAGCGGCTCACGCTGACCGGCGCGAACTTCCAGGGGTCGCCCGTGGCGCTGCCGATGGACATGGCGGGCGCGGCCATCACGATGGTGTGCGTGCTCTCCGAACGGCGGCTGAACCGGCTGACCAACCCCGCGCTGTCCCAGGGGCTGCCCGACTTCCTGGCCCACGAGCCGGGGTTCTACTCGGGCCTCATGCTCAGCCAGTACACGGCGGACCACCTGATTGTCGAGCAGCGGATGCTGTCGGCGCCGGCGTCGATCCAGTCGATCCCGGCGGCGGCCGACCAGGAGGATTTCGTCTCGATGGGGATGAACACCGCCCTCAAGAACGGCCAGATCCTCGACAACGCGTACGGCGTGCTCGGCATCGAGTTCATGGCCGCCGCCCAGGCCCTCGACTTCCGGACCTTCACGATCGGCCGAGGGTCGCAGGCCGCGCGGGCGGCCATCCGCCGGCACGTGGCGCACCTGGACATCGACCGGCCGCTGTTCAACGACCACAACGCCATGAAGGCGCTCGTGCAGTCCGGCGAGATCCTCGAGGCGGTCGAACAGGCGGTCGGGACGCTGGGCTGAGGTCCGGTGTCGGGTATCATGTGAAGTCCCTGACCGCATGAACCGCGCCAGCACCAGGAGTGCCTGATGCCGCACCGTTTCACCCTCGGCGTCGAAGAGGAATTCCAGATCGTCGACCCGCACACCTGGGAACTGCGCTCGCACGTCAGCGAGCTGGTGGAGCCCGGCGCGACGGTGCTCGGCGACCAGATCAAGCGGGAACTGCACCAGTCGATCGTCGAGGTCGGCACGACGATCTGCCGGAACGCGGACGAGCTCGAGGCGCAGGTCTACCACATCCGGCGCGAGCTCACCTCGGCGGCCGAGTCCAGGGGCCTCGCGATCGCCGCGGCCGGGACGCATCCGTTCTCGCACTGGATCGACCAGGTCATCTCCCCCGGCGAGCGCTACGACCACATCGTCGAGGAACTGCAGATGCTGGCGCGCTCGCTGCTCATCTTCGGCCTCCACGTGCACGTCGGCATGCCGGACCGCCAGTCCACCATCGAGATCATGAACATGGCGCGGTACTTCCTGCCGCACCTGCTCGCGCTCTCGACCAGTTCGCCGTTCTGGATGGGCCGGGACACGGGCCTGAAGTCGTACCGGACGACGGTCTTCCGCCGGTTTCCCCGCACGGGGCTGCCCGAGCACTTCGACTCGTGGGGCGAGTTCGAGGACTACGTGCAGTTGCTCGTCGACACGCGCTGCATCGACAACGGCAAGAAGATCTGGTGGGACGTGCGGCCGCACCCGCAGTTCGGCACGCTGGAGTTCCGGGTGTGCGACGTGCCGACGCGGCCGGCCGAGACGGTGGCCATCGCCGCGCTCATCCAGGCGATCGTGTTCAAGCTCTATCGGCTCCGGGCGCAGAACCTCGGATTCCGGGAGTACCGCCACATGCTCATCCAGGAGAACAAGTGGCGCGCCGCGCGGTACGGCCTCGACGGCCACCTGATCGACTGGGGCAAGCGGGCCGAGGTGCCGATGCGCGACCTGGCGCTGGAGCTGGTCGCGTTCGTCGACGATGTGGTGGACGAACTGGGCAGCCGGCGGCACGTGGCGGGGATCCTGGACATCCTGCGCGACGGCACGAGCGCCGACCGCCAGTTGCGCGTGTACCAGGAGACGCAGGACCTGAAGGCGGTCGTGCAGCACCTGGTGGCGGAGACGAGGGGATAGCGGACTCGGGACTCGGGGCTCGGCGGGACGGGATTCGGGATTCGGGATTCGGGATGGAGGTCGAGGCTTCAGCCTCGACGCGGGAGACATGCGACAGGCGGGAGGGGAAGCCATGAAACGAGTGGGACTGATGTGCGGCCGTGAGTACGCGTTTCCGCCGGCGTTCATCGAGAAGGTGAACGAGCTCGGCGCGGGCCAGGGCGTGGTCGGCGAGTTCGTGAAGCTCGGCGGCACCTACATGGGCGAGGCGTCCCGGTACGCGGTGATCGTCGACCGCATCTCCCACGAGGTGGACTACTACCGCGCGTTCCTGAAGCACGCGATGCTGAACGGCACGTACGTGATCAACAACCCGTTCTGGTGGACGGCCGACGACAAGTTCTTCAACTACTCCGTCGTCCAGAAGCTGGGCGTGACCGTGCCGAAGACGGTGCTCCTGCCCCAGAAGGGCTATCCGTGGGACGTCGACATCCAGCAGGAGTCGCTGCGGAACCTGGACTATCCGCTCGACTGGGACGCGATCCTCGAGTACATCGGCCTGCCCGCGATCCTGAAGCCCTTCTCGGGCGGCGGCTGGAAGCACGTCTACAAGATCCACAACAAGGAAGAGCTGTGGGCGGCCTACGACGGGACCTCGCCCTACTGCATGACGCTGCAGGAGTTCATCGACTTCGACCACTACGTGCGCTGCTTCACCTTCGGCAAGTCGGACATCATGCCGGTGGCCTACGACCCGAAGGACCGCAAGTACCTCGTGATCCACGACTACCTGGCGCCCGAGCTCGGCGAGCGGGTCGTGCGCGACGCCCGCATCATCAACGAGGCGCTCGGCTACGAGATGAACACGGTGGAGTTCGCCATCAAGGACGGCGTGCCGTACGCGATCGACTTCCTGAACCCGGCCCCCGACTTCGAGCGCGACCGCATCACCCAGTTCTACTTCGACATCGTCGTCGAGAAGATGGCGCGCCTCGTGATCGATCGCGCCGTGAACGGCGCGCCGTCGAACAGCTGGCCGAAGTGGCCGTCGATGGTGGATCTGAAGTGAACCCGATCGACGCCTGGCACGGCGCGCTTCGGCCGGAGGACCTGACCGCCTCCGCGTTCGGGCAGCTGTCCGCCCGCATGCGGGCCGAACGGCTGACGTTCGGCGACCGCGTGCACTGCCCGTTCCTGCGGCCGCTGTTCCTGACCGACGACGACGAGCGGCGGATCCGGGAGTTCGCCGAGACGATCGCCGTGCTCGGCGAGCGCGTCGTCGCGGCGGCGATGGCCGGGCCCGCGCTCCTGGACGAACTGGGCCTGCGCCCCGACGAACGGCGGCTGATCGACATCGATCCGGGCTACGCGCGGGCGAGCACGTCGTCGCGCGTCGACACGTTCCTGCTGCCCGACTCGCTGCAGGCGGCGGAGTACAACGCCGAGTCGCCGGCGGGCTTCGGCTACACGGAGCGCCTGGCGGGCGTGTTCGAGCAACTGCCGGTCATGGCAGCGCTTCAAGGCCGCGTTCGACGTGCAGGCCTATTCGCTCACGGCGACCATGCTCGACGCGCTCATGACGAGCTACCGCGACTGGGGCGGCCGCGCGCAGCCGCCGACCATCGGCATCGTGGACTGGCGCAACGTGCCGACCTGGAGCGAGTTCGAGATCCTGCAGGAGCGCTTCACCAGCCTCGGCGTGCCGACGATCGTCTGCACGCCGGAGGACCTCGAGTTCGACGGGCGCGAGCTGCGCGGCCTGGGCACGAAGATCGACCTGCTCTACCGGCGCGTGCTCATCAACGACATCACGAGCCACCCGGCCGAGTGCGACGCCCTCGTGCGCGCGTGCGAGGCGAAGGCCGTGTGCATGGCCAACTCGTTCCGCTGCAAGATCCCCCACAAGAAGGCGTTCTTCGCCGTGCTGACCGATCCGCGGCACGCCGGGCTCTTCAGCGAGCAGGAGCATCGGATGATCGCGCGCCACGTGCCCTGGACACGCGTCGTCGGCGAGACCAGGACGTCGAAAGGCGCGGACACGTTCGACCTGGTCCCGTGGATCCGGCGGAACCGCGACGGCCTCGTCATGAAGCCGAACGACGAATACGGCGGCGCCGGCGTCACGCTGGGATGGGAAACGAGCGAGTCCGCGTGGGACGGCGCGCTGCAGGAGGCGCTGGCCGCGCCGGCGGGCACGTGGATCGTCCAGGAGAAGATCGCCGTGCGGCGCGAAGTGTTCCCGTGGTTCCAGGGCGGCGGCGACGCGGTGATGAAGGACATGCTCGTCGACATGGCGCCGTACCTCTTCCTCGGCAAGCTGGCGGGTTTCCTGACGCGGTTGAGCGCGACAGGCCTCGCCAACGTCACGTCCGGCGGCGGCCAGGTGCCGGCGTTCAGGGTCCGCCCGCGTGCCTGTTTCGACTGTCGCCATCGCCAGCGGTTCGGGCCCGAAGCCTGCCTGTCGGACTGCCCGGCCGCGCCGCCCGTGTTCCAGACCGCTCGTGTGCAGCGGCGGGATGAGGTGCCTCCTGCCGAACCGCATCTTGTCGACATCGCCGTGCTGGACATGCACCACGGCTGGCCGAACCTGGGCCACGACGCCATCCTGCAGGCGATGCAGAACGCGCTGTGCGACATCAGCGGCCCGCTGAAGAAGGCCGGCATCGGCTTCCGGGCGATCTCCTACGACCTTCGCCGGGGCGAGCAGGTGATTCCGGAGGCGCCGGGCGGGCGGCACGTGCTGTATGTCGGCACCGGCGGCCCGGGCCACCTCGACCCGCGCATGAACGACGGGCGTACCGAGGGCTCGCAGGGCATCGACGAGGACCCGTCGTGGGAGCCCGGGCTGTTCGCCCTGTTCGACGCCATCCGCGCCTCGGACACCGCGGCGCTGCTCGCCGTCTGTCACACCTTCGGCGTGATGTGCCGCTGGCTCGGCGTCGCGGACGCCGTGCTGCGGGGGCCGGAGAAAGGCGGCAAGAGCACCGGCGTCGTCGAGAACATCCTGACCGACGAAGCCCTGGCGCACCCGTGGTTCTCGCGCTTCGCCGAGGCGCTGCCCGACGGCCGCCGCCTGTTCGCCCTCGACAACCGCCTGTACGACCTCGTCCCGCGGGGGCCGCTGCCAGCCGGGGTGACCGCCATCTCGCACGAGGCCCTGGGCAAAGGCGGGCCCCCGGGCGACGCCCTGACGATGATGGAGGTGGCGCGCGACGAGGCGGGCGTCATGCCGCGCGTGTTCGGCGTCAACCATCACCCCGAGATCGTCAACCGCGCGCGGCTGCTCGTCACCCTCGAGAAGCAGTTCGAGCGCGGCGACGTGAACCGGGAGTGGTACGAGGAGCGGAAGAAGACCCTGACCGAGCCGGTGGCCGACGAGTGGGGCGACCGCCTGATTCACCTCACCTCGAGCTACACCTTCATGGCGCCGCTGCGGTTCCACCTCTACAAGCTGGCGCGCCTTCGCGGCGAGGCGCTGGCGCGCCCGCTGCCGATCGACGAAGCCATGCTGCCGCTCACCTACAGGTCGCCATCAGGGTCGGGCTCACGGCCGCATCTGACGGAGCGTTGCTCGCGAATCCCGAACCCGTGCGAGTCCCGAATCCCGGCCTCGCTCTACCAGCGTGAGAGGTACTCGCGCATCTGGTGCTTCCAGTACGGCCAGTCGTGGCCGCCGAGCGGGCCCCAGTCGTCGAGGGAGTGCGGAATGCCCTTGCCCGCGAGGACGCCGGCCATCCGGTAGGTCGGGCCCTTGTCCTCCCAGGGCCCGTGGCCGGTCGCGAGGTGGATGTCGCAGCCGGCGAGCAGCCCCCTGGCGTGCGGGTCGTCCAGTCTGCGACATGTAGTCGACGGGGTTGTTGAAGTAGAAGTTGTCGTCGTAGAGCCCGTCCATGAAGCGCTTCATGTCGTACACGCCCGACAGGGCGTAGCAGCGCCTGAACACGTCGGGGTGCTTGAACAGGGAATTGGCCGCGTGGTACGCGCCGAGCGACGCGCCCATCGTCGCGATCGCGATGTCGTCGGACTGGCAATGCCGGCGGATGAACGGCACCACCTCGTACCGCACGTACGCGTCGTACTGCGCCTGCATGTAGCTGCGGTGGAACGGATGCGCGCCCTTGTTGTAGAACGCGTCGCCGCTGTTGGCGTTGACGGTGAACACCTTCACGCGCCCGGCGTCGATGAAATCCGCCAGGGCCCCGATCATGCCCTGCCGGTCCATCTCCCACTCGTCGCCGCCGCTCGTGGGGAAGACGAGCATCGGCGGGCCCCAGTGGCCGTACACGACCAGGCCCATCTCGCGGCTCGTCCGGCCGGAGTACCAGTGGTGATATTCGGTGCGCATCCCCGATACGGTATCATGGCCGGACCGGACGGTCGCGCGAGGGCCGCGCGCCGCCGGGCCGTTCCCTGATCCAGGAGTGCGATCGCGATGAACTGGCGTACGTTCGTCGTGGCGGTGTTCGTCCTGTGCGCCGGCTGGCCGGCTGCCGCGCAGGTCGCCGACGAAGCGGCCGTGCCGCGGATGTCCGTGGCCGACCTGAAGAAGGCCGTCGACGCGGGCCAGGTGCTGATCGTCGACGTCCGCGACGCCCGATCCTTCGCCGACGGCCACCTTCCCGGCGCCGTCAACGTGCCGCTCGGAGACCTGCACGCAGAAGGCTGGCGGCGCTGAAGGGCGCGAAGAAGCCGATCGTCGCCTACTGCGCTTGACTGGCCGAGCACACGAGCGCCCGTGCGGCGCTGGATCTCGACCGGCTCGGCGTGAAAGGCGTGAAGGCGCTCAAGGGCGGCATCCAGGCGTGGGTCGATGCCGGATACCCGCTGGTCAACGGCGCGAAATGAGCCCCGCGATGCCGGCGCCCTTGACAAGCCGCGGGGCCGCTCCTACGTTGTGATCAGCCAGCCGGACCGGTGCGCCGGTCCCCGGGGAGGTTCGCCATGCAGCCTCGCCAGTCCGCGCTCGACCATCACATCGTTCACCAGGATCAGCACGGCAGCCGCGTGCGGATCGTCGCCAACGCCGACGTCGACGAATCGCTGGCCGCAGCTGAAGCTCTTCTACCCGCACGAATCCGTGCACTCGACGCCGATCGGCTGCCATCACGCGTGCGTCTACACGGCCGACGCGCCGGCGTCGCTCGTGGCCGAGCGGATCTCGGAGCATCTCAGCCAGATTGCCGCGCCAGGGCGACGCCGAGCCGGCGCCGCTACACCCGCCCGGCGTGCGAACGGCGCCTGACGAACCACTTCCGGATTTCTTCGGCCCAGAACGGCACGGACGCTAGCACGAGGCTGACGACGACTTCCTCGCCCGTGAGCGGGCGCTGTCTTCAGCAGGCGCTGCCAGAACGGCACGTACGTCACCATCATCTGCAGCAGGAACGTGACGGCGACGATCACGAGCAGCGGCACGTTGGTGAGCGGCCCGATGGTGAAGAAGGAATCGCGCTCGGATCGGATCGACAGGACCAGCGCGAGCTGCGACAGCGTCAGCGTCGTGAACACCATCGTCCGCCAGCCCTCGTGGCCGATCTGGTAGTAGTAGTAGCCCATGGCGAGCGGCGTCAGGCCGAGCACGAGCCCGCCCCAGATCACCTGCTGCAGCAGCCCGCGTCCCGAGGATGCTCTCCCTCGGCGGGACCGGCGGCCGCTGCATCGCGTGCCGCTCGGGCGGCTCCACGCTCAGCGCCAGGGCCGGGCAGGCCGTCGGTCACGAGGTTGATCCAGAGGATCTGCAGCGGCAGCAGCGGCAGCGGCATGCCCGAGGAACGGCGCGATGAGCATCAGCCCACAGCTCGCCCGAGTTGCTGCTGCAGCAGGTACTTGATGAACTTGCGGATGTTGTCGTAGATGACGCGGCCTTCTTCCACCGCCGCGACGATGGTGGCGAAGTTGTCGTCGCGCAGCACCATGTCGGCGGCTTCCTTCGACACGTCCGTGCCCGGTGATGCCCATCGCCACGCCGATGTCGGCCTTCTTCAGCGCCGGGCGCGTCGTTCACGCCGTCGCCGGTCATCGCGACGATCGCCGCCGTTCGTCTGCAGGCGCCTGGACGATGCGCAGCTTGTGCTCGGGCGACACGCGCGCGAACACCGCCGAGTCGCTCGACCGCGCGCTCGCAGTTCCTCGTCCGAGCAGTCGCGTCATGTCCTGCCCGGTCACGACGCGCGCCGTCCTCGCCGCCGATGCCCAGCTGCCGCGCCACGTGCCGCGCGGTCAGCGGATGATCGCCGGTGATCATGACGGGCCGGATGCCCGCCTGCCGGCAGGTCTCGACCGCGGCCTTCACCTCGCGGCCGCGGCGGGTCGATCATGCCGACGAGGCCGACGAAGACGAGGTCCTGCTCGAGCTCGATGGCGTCGTCCGACGGCGGCGCGTCGACGATGCGGAACGCGAGGCCGAGCACGCGCATGCCGTTCTGGGCCAGCGCGTCGTGGGCCTGCATGATCCGCGCGCGCCACTCCGCGGCTGAGCGGCTCCGGGCGGCCGTCCGTCCACACGCCGGCCGTGATCTGCAGGAGCGGCTCGACCGCGCCTTTCGTGAACGACACGTAGCGGTGCGACGCCAGCAGCGGGCCCTGGCCCCAGAGCGGCTCGAGCCCGCGGGCCACCGGCAGCGGCGTCGGCGGCATCTCGTGGACCGTCGTCATCCGCTTGCGATCGGAATCGAACGGCGCCTCGGCCACGCGCGGGAAGAGCAGCTCCAGGTCGGGCTTGCGCAGGTGAACCGGGCGGCGGCCACGACCAGCGCGCCCTCGGTCGGATCGCCGATGGTGTGGAAGTGGCCCGGCTGATCGGCCTGCGCCGACGAGGACGGCGTCGTTGCACAGCGCGCTGCCGGCGAGCAGGATGCGTCAGCGCCGGGCTGATCGTCCGGCACCGTCGCCAGGCCGGGCTCGAGGTCCACGGCGGGCTCGGCCCTGTGCAGCGCCTCCGCGATGTCGAGCCGCTGGCCCGCGACGTCGAGCACGGTCACCGTCATCCGGTTCTCGGTCAGCGTGCCGGTCTTGTCCGAGCAGATGACCGTGACCGAGCCCAGCGTCTCGACCGCGGGCAGCTTGCGGATGAGCGCGTTCCGCTTCAGCATCCGCTGGGCGCCCAGGGCCAGCGCGATCGTCACGACGGCCGGCAGGCCCTCCGGCACGGCGGCCACGGCCATGCTCGACCGCCGTGAGGAACATCGTCGTCAGGTCTTCGCCGCGCAGCAGGCCCACGGCGAAGATGACGGCCGACGAGCACGAGCGCGATCGCGGCAAGCGCGTGGCCGAGCCGATCGAGGCGCTTCTGCAGCGGCGTCGCCTCGCGCTCGACGGTCTGGATGCAGGTCGGCGATGCGGCCGAGCTCCGTGTCGCATGCCCGTCGCGGCGACGACGGCCTGGCCCGCGCCCGTAGGTGACGATCGTGCCCATGTAGACCATGTTGCGGCGGTCGCCGAGCGGCAGGTCGGCATCGGCGCAGCGGCCTGGACGATCTTGTCGACCGGCTCCGATTCGCCGGTCAGCGAGGCCTCCTGCGATGCGCAGGTTCGCGCACTCGACGAGCCGGCAGTCGGCGGGCACCAGGTTGCCCGCCTCGAGCAGCACGATGTCGCCCGGCACGAGATCGCGGGCCGGCAGCTCGACGACGCTCCCGTCGCGCCGCACGCGCACGATCGGCACCGCGAGGCGCTTGAGCATGCGCCATCGCCCGCTCGGCGCGGTGCTCGTGCACGAGGCCCAGGATCGTGTTGAGGACGACGATGGCGAGGATGGCGATCGGCGTCGGTGAAGTCGCCGAGGGCGGCCGACACGACCGCGGCGACGATCAGGACGACGACGAGCGTGGCGGACAGCTGCTCCCACAGCATCCGCCAGACGCTCTTCTGGCCGCGTTCTGCGAGTTCGTTGGGCCCGTGCTCCGCGAGGCGATCCCGCGCCGCCTCGGCCGACGAGGCCCGCGTCGGCGCTCGTGCCCGAGCAGCCGCGACCGCGTCGCTGCCCGAGAGCGTGTGCCACGGCGTGTCGATGGGACGTTCGGGGTGCGCGGCCGGGGCGGCTGAGGTGTCGTCATGCCTGTTCGACCATTGTCCCCTTCGCGGCTCGCCCGGGCAAGCGGCACTGTCGCGGCCGGCGATCCCGCTTAGACGGAAGGCGCCCGGGATGTTCCCGCGCCAGAAGGGCGCCGGCTCAGGCAAACCAATGGCACGGCCGTCCCGTCTACTCGCGCTGGAGGCGCGCGCCGTGAAGACGAGGTGGATGGTGGCGATGGCATGCGGGCTGCTCGCGGGCGCGGCGCCGACGCACGCGGGCACGGGCGGGCGGAACGGGACGGGCTCGAGGGCCGCCGCGCCGCCGCGCGTCGAGGCCGCCGAAGTGGCGGGCGCCACGGCGGTGCGCCTCGACGGGGAGTTCGGCGAAGCGGTCTGGACGCGCGCGGTGCCCGTCACCGAGTTCGTCCAGCGCGACCCGCGCGAGGGCGCGCCGCCGTCGTTCGGCAGCGAGGTGCGGGTCGCCTACGACACGTCGTACCTCTACGTGGCCGTGCGCGCCTTCGACAGCGAGCCGGACCGGATCGTCGGGCATCCGGACCCGGCGTGATTCTCCGTCGCCGTCGGACTGGATCAGAGTGGTCATCGACTCGTATCACGACCGGCGCACGGCGTACGAGTTCGCCGTGAACCCGGCCGGCGTGAAGCAGGACCGCTACTGGTTCGCCGACGGCAACAGCGACCAGAGCTGGGACGCGGTGTGGGACGTCGCCGTGTCGCGCGACGCCGAGGGATGGAAGGCGGAGTTCCGGATTCCGTTCTCGCAGCTGCGGTTCGAGACCGGGCAAGCGCGACACGTTCGGCTTCGGCGTGATCCGCGAGATTGGCCGGCTCAACGAGACCTCGTCGTGGCCGCTCATCGCGAAGAGCCGCACCGGTTTCGTGTCGCAGTTCGGCGAACTGGGCGGCCTGCAGCTCTCCGGAGGCCGGAAGCGCCTCGAAGTCGTGCCCTACAGCGTGGCCCAGGTCGGCACGCAGCCCACGGAAGCCGGGAACCCGCTTCGACAAGTCGCCGGACCCGGGCGGTTCGGTCGGCGCCGACATCAAGTACGCCCTGACGCCGGGGCTGACCATGACGGCGACCATCAACCCGGACTTCGGCCAGGTCGAGGCCGACCCGGCCGTGGTCAACCTGACGGCGTTCGAGACGTTCTACCACGAGCGGCGGCCGTTCTTCGTCGAGAGCTCCGGCAACCTGCGCTTCGACCTCGACTGCAACGACGGCGCCTGCACGGGCCTCTTCTACTCGCGGCGGATCGGCCGCCAGCCGCACGGGTCGCCCGATGTGCCCGAGGGCAGCTTCGCGTCGGTGCCCCTGCAGACGACGATCATCGGCGCGGCCAAGCTGACCGGGCGGGCCGGCGCGTTCTCGATCGGCGCGCTCAACGCCGTCACCGCCGAGGAACAGGCGAGCCTGTCGTTCGGCGCGCGCGGCGCGGCGGAAACCGTGGAGCCGCTCACCAACTACGCGCGTCGTCCAGGCCAAGCGTGAATGGGCGCAACCAGTCGTCGCTCGGGTTCATGCTCACGAACACCGCGCGGCGCATCACGCCGGATGTCGAGTTTCCTGCCGTCCACGGCCACCACGGGCGGCGTGAACTGGGACTGGCGTCTGAAGGACCCGCGTTACTCGGTGACCGGGTACTGGTCGGGCAGCGCCGTGCAGGGCAGCGCGGAGGCCATCGACGCGCTGCAGCAGAGCCCGGTGCACTACTTCCAGCGCCCGGACGCCGGGCACCTCGACTACGACCCGGCCAGCACGTCGATGAGCGGCCACGCGGGCATGGTCGGGTTCCAGAAGATCGGCGGCCAGAAGGTCCGGTTCAGCTTCGTCGGGCACCTACAAGACGCCCGGGTTCGACGTGAACGACGTCGGCTACCTGCGCCGCGCCGACGCCATCCAGCAGTCGAGCTGGGTCCAGTTCCGCTGGGACACGCCGACGAAGCTCTACCGCAGCGTCCGCCTCAACCTGAACCAGTGGGCCGGCTGGAACTTCGGCGGCGACACGCGGTTCACCGGCGCGAACGTCAACGCGCACGTCACGCTCCTGTCGAACTGGTCGGCCGGCGCCGGCTTCAACCTCGAGGGCGCCGGCATCGACGACCGCTCGACGCGCGGCGGCCCGGCGATGCTGTCGAAGCGCGGCGCGAACGTCTGGTACTACGTCGAGTCGGACGGCCGCAAGGCGGTCAACGGCGGCTGGATGGGCTTCTACTTCCGCGACGAGACCGGATCGACCGCGTGGCGCGCCGACCCGCAGGTCGAGTGGCGGCCGACGTCGTTCCTGGCGCTGAGCCTCGGCGTCGGGTTCGAGAAGATGAACGAGGACACCCAGTGGGTGGACAACGTCGAGGGCCCCTCGACGACCCGCTACGTCTTCGGCCGCATCAGGCAGACGACCGTCGGCCTGCCGGTGCGCGTCAACTACACCATCACGCCGACGCTGAGCGTGCAGATCTACGCCGAGCCCTTCGTGTCGGCCGGCGCCTACGGCGACTTCAAGGAACTGGTCCGCCCCCGCGCCACGCCGTTCGCCAGCCAGTTCGATGCCGCGCGCCTACGCCGGCAACCCGGATTTCAACTACCAGTCCTTCCGCAGCACGAACGTCCTGCGCTGGGAGTTCAAGCCCGGGTCGGCGCTCTACGTCGTGTGGCAGCAGGGCAGGGAGGACGCCAGCGGGACCGGCCGCTTCCGGTTCCGCCAGGACGTCGGCGGCCTCTTCGGCATCCCCGCGAGCAACGTGTTCCTGGTGAAGTTCTCGGTACTGGCTGAATCTCTAGGGGCCAGGGACTCGGGCGCTCGGGAGCTCGGGACTCGGGCTCGAGTCACGCCGCGATGGCAGCGTGTCTGACGCGAAATCGAGGGCGCAACGACACTCCGCGCCTGCACCCGACCGGTCAGCCAGATCCCTCCAGATAGGCGATAATGCGGCTAGACTCCGGATAGGCGGGTTCTGGGATCCCAGCCCCGAATCCCGAGTCCCGGGCCCCGAGCCCCGAGGAGGTGCCCATGCTCACCCTCAAGACCGTCCTCGTTCCCACCGACTTCAGCGACGCGTCCGAGTCGGCCCTCCGCTACGGCAAGGCGATGGCCGAGGCGTTCGGCGCGTCGCTCCACGTCGTGCACGTGATGGAGGACCTGCTGGCGCACGCCTGGGCCGCCGAGGTCTACGTGGCGTCGATGCCCCAGCTGCGCGACGAGATCGAGAAGGAGTCGCGCCAGCGCCTCGGCGCGCTGCTCACCGACGGGGAGCGGACAGAGCTGCGCGCCGAGACGGCGCTCCTGGCCGGCAACCCGTTCCTCGAGATCATCCGCTACGCGAAGGCGCACGACGTCGATCTCATCGTCATGGGCACGCACGGCCGCGGCCCGATCGCCCACATGCTGCTCGGAAGCGTCGCCGAGAAGGTCGTGCGCAAGTCGCCCTGCCCGGTGCTCACCGTGCGCGAGGCGCAGCACGAGTTCGTGATGCCGTAGGCGGCGGAGTACCAGTCAGAGCCTATGCCCTTCGATCCCGAATACGTCCGCTGCGTCCTTCGCGAGAACTTCGAGGACGCCAAGGCGCTGTTCCTCGATCCGCTGCTGGCGATCCATCGCGCGCACCTGGTGATGCTCGCGGAGCAGGGCATCGTGTCCCCGGAGGACGCCCGCGCGCTGCGCGACGGCCTGGACGCCATCGATCCGGACGACATCCGCCGGGCGGCGTTCGACGGGAGCTGCGAGGACCTCTTCTTCTACGTCGACCGCCTCCTCGTCGAACGCTGCGGTGACACCGTCGCCGGCCGCCTGCACACCGCCCGCAGCCGCAACGACATCGACATGACGATGTACCGGATGCGGCAGCGGCTGGGGCGTGCTGGCCGTGCTGGGCGCGAGCGTCGGCCTGCGGGAGAGCCTCGTCGCGCTTGCCGGGAAGCACCGCGAGACCATCCTGCCGCTCCACACGCACACGCAGCCGGCGCAGCCGTCCACCGTCGCGCACTACCTGCTCGCGGTCATCGAGCAACTCGAGCGCGACGCGGCCCGCCTGCGCGCCGCCTTCGACGTCACCAACCGCAGTCCCCTCGGGGCGTGCGCGATCACCGGCACGGGGTTCCCGATCGACCGCGGCCTGACGAGCCGGCTGCTCGGATTCAGCGGGCCGACGGGCAACACCTACGGCAGCATCGCCACGGTCGACTACCTGCTGGAGAACGTGACGGCGGCCGCCGTGCTGCTCGCCGGGCTGGGGCGGTTCGTCCAGGACATGCTGCTGTGGTGCACCGCCGAGTTCGCGTACCTGCGGCTTGGCGACGGGTTCGTGCAGGGCAGCAGCATCATGCCGCAGAAGCGGAACCCGGTGGCGCTCGAGCACGCGCGCGCGATCGGCAGCCGCGCCCTGGGCGAGGCGATGGGCGTCGTGCTGGCGGTGCACAACACCCCGTTCGGCGACATCGTCGACACCGAAGACGACCTGCAGCCGCTCGTGGAGCGGATGTTCCGCGACGCGACCCGGGCGATCGACCTCGTGTCGGCGGCGATGGCCAGCGCGGAATTCGACGCGGCCCGCCTGGAGCGCCGGGCCGGGGAGGGGTGGATCACCATCACCGAACTGGCCGACACGCTGGTCCGCGACCACGGGCTGTCGTTCGGCGCGGCGCACGGCGTCGCCAGGCGCGTGGTCGAGGCGCGGACGAACGATCCGTCGGCCTCGCTGAGCGGCGCGGTGGCGGAGGCGACGGCCGGCCTGCCCGGCGGGCCGATCCAGTGCGACGAACCGGCGCTGCAGGCATCGCTCAGCCCGCGGCACTTCGTCGAGGTCCGAGCGACGCATGGCGGCCCGGCGCCCGCGGAGACGGCGCGGGCGCTTGGCGTCGTCCCGGTCGGCGCTGGACGAGGACCGCGGGTGGATGGACCGGTCGCCGCGTCGCGCCTGGAGTCGGCGGCCGCCGAGCTGAAACGCAGGAGCGCGGCACTATGAGCGAGACGCGCGTGACCGCCGGCGACGCCGGGCGAGGAGCGGGACAACACCCGTCTCTACGCCGGCGTGATTGTGGTCGAAGTGATCGTCGTCGTCGGCATCTGGCTCTTCCAGCGGTACTTCGGGTCGTGATCGTGAACCCGACTAGCGCCTAGCGCCTAGTCCCTAGCCCCTGCTCCCTGGCGCCATGCACCTTCTCGACTGGGCCGTCGTCGTCGCCTACCTCGTCTGGATCGTCTGGGACGGCCTGCGGCGGTCGAAGGCCACCAGCGAGGTCGAGGGCTACTTCCTCGCGAACCGGTCGCTGCCGTGGTGGGCCGTCGGCCTGTCGGTGATGGCCACGCAGCTGTCGGCCATCACGCTGGTCGGCACCACCGGGCGCGGCTACGCCGAGGGCCTGGGCGTCGTCCAGCTCTACCTCGGGCTGCCCGATCGCGATGGTCATCCTCTCGGTGACGCTCGTGCCGTTCTTCTACCGGGCGCGGGTGTTCACGGCCTACGAGTACCTGGAGCGGCGCTTCGACTCGAGGACGCGGACGCTGGCGAGCCTCCTGTTCCTGCTGTCGCGCGCGCTGTCGTGCGGCGTCATCATCGCGGCGCCGGCCGTCATCCTGTCCATCGTGCTCGGCTGGAACCTGACGCTCACGATTCTCGGCATCGGCCTGCCGACGGTGCTCTACACGATGGTCGGCGGCGTGCAGGCGGTCACGTGGACCGACGTGAAGCAGATGGTCGTGATCATCGCGGGCGTCGGCGCGGCGGTCGCGGTGCTGCTGTTCCAGCTGCCCGACCACGTGTCGGTGGGGGAGGCCCTGCACATCGCCGGGGCGACGGGCCGCATGCAGGCCCTCGACTTCACGTGGGACCCGAACAAGACGTACACGTTCTGGTCGGGCCTCATCGGCGGCCTGTTCCTGATGCTGTCGTACTTCGGCTGCGACCAGAGCCAGGTGCAGCGCTACCTGACCGCGAAGTCCGTCGACGAGGGGCGCCAGTCGCTGATGATGAGCGCCTACTTCAAGATCCCGCTGCAGTTCCTCATCCCGATGATCGGCGTGCTGATCTTCGTCTTCTACCTGTTCCATCAGCCGCCCGTGCTCTTCAACCGGCAGCACGACGCGGAGGTGCGGGCGAGCGCGCGCGCCGGAGAATACCTCGCGATGGAGCAGGAGTTCACCGCGGCGTTCGAGGCGCGGCGGGACGCCGCCTCGGCGCTGGCGGCGGCGCGCCGGTCGGGCGGCGCCGGCGCGATCGGCGCCGCCGAGGCCGCGTTCCGCGAGGCCGACGGCCGGGTGGCGGCGGTCCGGGAACGCGCCACCGCGCTGGTGCGCGACGTGACGGGCGACCGCGCGTTCGGCGACGTGAACTACGTGTTTCCCACCTTCGTCACCGAACGCATGCCCGATCGGCCTGGTCGGGCTGATCATCGCCGCCATCTTCGCCGCGGCGATGTCGAGCATCGCGGCCGAGCTGAACTCGCTCTCGACGGCGACCGTCATCGACTTCTACCGGCGCCTCTGGCGGACGCGGCGCGTCCGACGCGCACTACCTGACGGTGTCGAAGCTCGTCACCGGCTTCTGGGGCCTCGTCGCGTGCGTCGTCGCCATCTTCGCCGCGAACCTCGGGCCGCTCATCGACGTGGTCAACCGGTTCGGGTCGTTCTTCTACGGATCGCTGCTCGGCGTGTTCGTGCTCGCCATCGGCGCGAAGCGCGCCACCAGCCGCGGGGCGTTCTGGGGCCTCCTCGCCGGCATGGCGGCCGTGGCGCTGGTCGCCCGCTACTCCTCGATCGCCTTCCTCTGGCACAACGTCGTCGGCGCGGTCGCCGTGGTCGCCATCGGCATGGTGATCAGCCTGCTGGATCGATCGTCCGCCCGGAAGGACGCATAGCAGGATCTGCGTACTCCCGCGCGAATGGGCGCTGCCATTTCTGCCACGCGCCAATCGAGGCCAGGCCGTCAACACAGGGGAATCCCGCCCGGCACGGCGCCTGCATCCGGAAGAGCGGCGGCGATGTGGACAACGGCGGCGTCTTGTAGTACCAGTGCAGTACTACAGGAGGACGCCGTGCCATTCAGCGTGCGACTGGACCAGGACATGGTGAACAAGCTGACACGGCTGGCGGTGCAGAGCCACCGGCGCGTCTCTGACGTGGTCCGGGAGGCCGTCGAGCTGTACATCGCGAACGCCGAGGGGATCAGGGAGGCTGTCGTGACCCCATACGATCGGATGAGCCATCTTGTCGGGCGCGTCGACCTCGGCCCGGGCAACAGGTCCGAGGACACCGGCCGGAAGGCCGCCGCCATCGTCCGGGAGATCCATCGTGCTCGGCGTGCTCGTTGACGCCGGGCCCCTGGTGGCCCTCGTCGACCGGGGCGACGCGCACCACGCCCGATGCGTCGAGGCGTTGAAGGCGATCCGCGACCCGCTGATGACCGTCTGGCCGGCGGTGACCGAAGCGATGTTCCTGCTGAGGGACTCGTGGCCGGCGCAGGCCGCGCTGCTGGAGATGCTGGAATCGGGGGCGATCGCTCTGCTGCCGCTCGACGAGGACGACGTGCCGAGGATCACCGCGCTGATGGCGAAGTACCGGGACCTGCCCATGGATCTGGCCGACGCGGCGCTGGTGCGCGTGGCGGAGCGCGAGCGCATCCGCCACGTGTTCACGATCGACCAGCGGGACTTTCGCGTCTACCGCCCGGCGGGCCTCGGGCGCTTCAGCCTGATCCCGGCATAGCTTTCCCTTGCCCCTTGCCCCTTGCCCCTTCTACCGCGGCTTCGCGTTCTTCACGTACGTGTCGAACCAGTTCAGCCATCTCGTAGAGCACGTGCATGTTCGACTCGCGCGACGCGTAGCCGTGCGACTCGAGCGGCAGCGTCACGTAGCGCACGGTCTTCCCGTGGCCCTTGAGCGCCATGTAGAAGCGCTCCGACTGGATCGGGAACGTGCCCGAGTTGTTGTCGGCCTCGCCGTGGATGAGCAGGATCGGCTCCTTGATCTTGTGCGCGTGGAAGAACGGCGACATCCTCGCGTAGATCTCCGGCACCTCCCAGAACGTGCGCTGCTCGTTCTGGAAGCCGAACGGCGTGAGCGTGCGGTTGTAGGCCCCGCTGCGCGCCATGCCGGCGCGGAACAGGTCGGCGTGCGCCAGCAGGTTGGCCGTCATGAACGCCCCGTAGCTGTGCCCGGCGACGCCAATCCGGTCGCGATCGGCCACGCCCATGTCGACGATCTTGTCGATCGCCGCCTCGGCGCTCGCCACCAACTGCTCGACGTACGTGTCGTTGGCCGTCTCGCCCGGCCCGACGATCGGCATCGTCGGGTTGTCCATCACGCCGTAGCCCTGGGTCAGGAAGAGCAGGTGCGAGCGCGCCCGAGATGGTGGTGAAGCGGTTCGGCGAGCCCGACACCTGGCTCGCCGTGGCCGCGTCGGTGAACTCGGCCGGGTAGGCCCAGAGCACGAACGGCAGGCGCGTGCCCGGCTTGTAGTCCGGGCGGCAGGTAGACCGTGGCCGACAGCTTCACGCCGTCCTTGCGGTCGTAGGTCACGAACTGCTTCTGGATGCCGGTGAGCTGCGGCGCCGGGTCCTTGAACTGGGTCAGGGCGGTCTGCGGTCCCGGCGGCGAGGTCGCGCACGTAGTAGTTCGGGAAGTCGGTCTTCGTCTCCCACCGCGTCAGCAGGCGCTTCGCATCGTCGGAGAAGAGCGCCGCGACCGTCTCGTAGCTCTTGTCGTCGGTCTGGAACACGCGCTCCGTGGCGAGCGTCTTCAGGTTGAGGCGATCGAGGAACGGCCGGTCGCCCTGCGGCGACGCGCCCGACCCGGTGAGGTAGATGGTGTCGCCGGCCTGCAGGATGGCGTCCTGCCTGCCCGGGCGCATCATCGGCGACGCCGGGATCGGCGTACCGGTCCTGCTGCTTGCGCTCCCAGAGCTTGCGCGGCGCCGCGCCGGGCGCGTCGATGAGCCACGTGCGCGTCACGCGGGTCGCGCGGTCCGACTCGGTGAGCAGCGCGACGCCCTTCTCGGTCCACGAGACGTTCGTGAACCGGAACGCCGTCTTCGCGAACTCGGCCGGTTCGCCCGCGAACGGTGGCCTGCGAGCGACATCACCTTGTCGCGGGCCGGGACCTGGTTCCTCGGATCGCCGTCGTCGAGCGCCTCGACCCAGAGCAGCGTCGCCGGCTCAGTCGGGTTCCAGCGGTGCGATCGCGGTCCGGTGACGACGCCGCCAATCGGCATGCCCTCGGCGAGCGGCTGCTCGCCGATCGTCCGGACGAGGTCGCCCTTGCGGTTCCAGATTTCGACGTCCTTCGGGAACCCGCCTGCGGTGACGAGCCGCGAGAACGGCCGCTTGATGCGCGACACGAGCACGAACTGCCCGTCGGGCGACATCGACGCCGTCGCCGAAGATCGCCGGCTTGCCGATCGGGGCCCTCGCGCCCGCCGGGGTCACGGTGGCCAGCTGGGACGTGAAGTAGTGCTCGAACAGCGCCTCGTCGTGGGCGCTCGTCAGCAGGTCCTGGAAGGTGGGCGCCGGAGCGGCCTTGCCGATGTTCTCCTGGATGCGCGGGCCCGTCGGCACGGCCGGAGGCGCGGGCGCCGGCCCGCGGCCGGTCACGACGAACTGGCAGAGCATGGCCGAGCTGTCCTCGAGCCAGTTGCAGCCGCCGAGCGCGTTGATGGTCGCCGCCGTCGACGGCCCTGGCCTGGCCGACGCCGTGTCCGCCATCCAGAGCTCGATGCCGTTGGCGCGGTTCACCATGAACGACAGCCACTTTCCGTCGGGCGAGAAGCCCGGGGAGCTGATCCGCACGCCGGGCGGCAGCACGACCTTCGTCTCGACGCCGTCCGCGATCCGCTTGAACGTGATGCCGAGAATCGACGCCGGGCTGTGCGGCCCGTTCGTCTTCGGGTTGATGCGCGCGCCGGCGAGCCTGAGCATCGGCTCGGCCAGGTCGGCGATGGCTCGGCATGCTCGCCCGCTCGAGCAGGGCCATCACGTTCCGGGTCGGGCTGATGACGGCCGTCGGCGGCGGGGGAGCATCGAGGATGTCGACGATGGCCTTGGGCGGCAGCTGATAGCCGGTCTCGAGGGCGCCGGGCTGCTGAGCCAGAAGCGGCGCGGGGGCGAGGAGCATGATGACGAACAGGGCGGGCAGCGTGAGAGACTTCATCGCGACCTCCGGCATGTGCTGATGGCGGTCCGGTTGTGACAGAATCGGCCCTCGTCAGGAACGGGCCGACATTGTATCCTGAATCGCTATCTGTGTTTTCAAGCCGCATCGCCTCCGATCTCACGCCCAACCGCCTGTCGGCGGCCATCGCCAGGCTGCGGGCGGCCGGCCTCGAGTTCGACGATCTGACCGAGTCGAACCCGACGCGCGTGGGCATCGAGTATCCCGGCCGGCTGCTCGACGCGCTGGCGCACCCGTCAGGCCTGCACTACGCCCCGAGCCCTTCGGACTGCCGTCCGCGCGCGACGCGGTGGTGGGCGACTTTCGCCGCCGCGGCATGCGCGTGTCCCGCGATCGCGTCGTGCTGACCGCCAGCACGAGCGACGCGTACTCGATGCTCTTCAAGCTGCTCTGCGACCCGGGAGACGAGGTGCTCGTGCCGGCGCCGAGCTACCCGCTGTTCGAGTATCTGGCCGCGCTCGACTCGGTGCGCCCGCGCACGTACCGCCTCGACGTACCACGGGGCCTGGTCGATCGACATCGACGGCCTGCGGCGCGCGACGACCGACCGCACGCGCGCCGTCGTCGTCGTGAACCCGAACAACCCGACCGGCTCGTACCTCAAGCGCGCCGAACTGGACGCCCTCGCGGTCCACTGCCGCGCCCACGACCTGGCGCTCATCGGCGACGAAGTGTTCGCCGAGTACGTGCTCGACGCCGATCTGTCCGCGGACCTCGTCCGTGCTGGCGCAGCGGCAGGCGCTGACGTTCAGCCTGGGCGGACTGTCGAAGGGCCTGGGCCTGCCGCAGCTGAAGCTGGGGTGGATGGTGGCCGCCGGCCCCGACGAACTCGTGCGCCCGGCGCTCGAACGGCTCGAGATGATCTGCGACACCTATCTGTCGGTCGCGACGCCGGTGCAGGACGGCGCTGCCGGCGCTGCTGGCCGATGGCGCCGTCGTCCGGACGGCCATCCGCGACCGGGTCACGCGGAACTACCGGGCGCTCCTCCTGGCCGCCGCGCGCTGCCCCTCGGTGGACGTCCTGCCCGCCGAGGGCGGCTGGTACGCCGTCCTCCAGGTGCCGGCCATGCAGTCGGAGGAGTCGCTGGTGCTGCAGCTGCTCGAGCACGACCGCGTCCTCGTGCATCCCGGCTACTTCTTCGACTTCCCGCGCGAGGCGTTCCTCGTCGCTCAGCCTCCTGCCCCGCACCCGAGGTGTTCGACCGCGCCGTCTCGCGCGTGCTCGCTCGCGTCGAGGCCGCCGCGTGAGCGTGACGCCCCGGGCCGAGAGCGTGCGCGCGGCCGGACTGCTCCTGCCGCTGTTCTCGATGCCGTCGACGCGGAGCTGGGGCATCGGCGAGTTTGCCGATCTGCCCGTCCTCGCGCGCTGGATGCGGGGCGCGGGCCTGGGCGTCCTCCAGGTGCTGCCGCTGAACGAGATGGCGCCCGGCCAGGCGTCGCCCGTACTCGGCCGTCAGCGCGATGGCCCTCGATCCGATCTTCATCTCGGTGCCGGACGTCCCCGACTTCCACGAACTCGGCGGCGAAGACGCGCTCGACACCGCCGCGCGCGGCCTCCTCGACCACGCGCGGGCGAGCCGCGCGGTGGACTACTGGAGCGTCAGGACCCTCAAGGACCGGGCGTTGCGATCCGCCTTCCGGCGGTTCGTCGGCACGAATGGGCGGCCGGTTCCGGGCGGGCGGAGGAGCTGCGCGCCTTCATCGGCGCGCAGTCCTGGTGGCTCGACGACTACGCGCTCTACCGGGCGGCGCTGCATGTCACCGGCGGCCGTCCGTGGACCGAGTGGCCGGCGGAGTTCCGGGATCGCGGGCGGGCGGCGATCGCCGCGTTCCGGCGCGAGTCGGCGCAGGAGATCCTGTTCCGGCAGTACCTCCAGTGGATCGCGCACGAACAGTGGCTGCACGCGCGGCGCGAGTCGCCCGGCCTGCGCGTCGCGGGCGACTTCCCGTTCGGCGTGGCCGCCGACAGCGCCGATGTGTGGGCCAACCAGCACCTCTTCTCGTTCGACGGGTCCGTTGGCGCGCCGCCGGACGCGTTCAGCGAGGACGGCCAGAACTGGCAACTGCCCGCCTACCGCTGGGACGTGATGCGCGGCGAGGGCTACGCGTGGTTCGGCGCGAGGGCCCGCCGGGCGTCGGACCTGTTCGATCTGTTCCGCGTCGATCACGTGGTGGGCCTGTTCAGGTCGTGGATCTTCCCGCGCGATGGCCGGGCGCCGCACTTCGATCCTCCGGACGAGGCGGCGCAGATCGCCCAGGGCGAGGCCGTGCTGAAGGCCGTCGTGAGGGCCGGCGCCGGCGTCATCGCCGAGGATCTCGGCACCATTCCGGACTTCGTGAGAGCGACGCTCGGCGCCATGGGCCTGCCCGGCTACAGGGTCCTGCGCTGGGAGCGCTACTGGAACGAGCCCGGCCAGCCGCTCATCAACCCCGCCGAGTACCCGCGGCGCTCGGTGGCGACCACGGGCACGCACGACACCGAGACGCTCGCGGTCTGGTGGCAGGGCGCCGATGACGCCGAGCGGCAGGCGGCGCTGACGGTGGCCGCCACGGCGTGGCGGGGCCAGCCGCCGCCCGCCGGCGCCGGCGACGCGCTGCCGCCCGCCGTGCGCGACGCGCTGGTCGAAGCCCTGTTCGCCTCGGGCTCCGACCTGCTCACGCTCCCGATCCAGGACGTGTTCGGCTGGCCGGACCGCATCAACACGCCCGGGCTCATCGACGAGCGCAACTGGACCTGGCGCCTGCCGTGGCCTGTCGACCGGCTCGATGCGCAGCCCGAGGCCGCCGAACGGCAGCAGGCCCTCCGCCGCTGGTCCGAGCGGCATGGACGCGTGTAGCGCAGCCCGGGGCCCGTGCTACGATCAGCAGCTCACCCGGTTCCGAGGACGCATGCCCATGAGCCGTGCCGCAGCCTTGGCCGCATCGTGCGCCGTGATCGCCGGGATCCTGCTGGCGGGCTCGTGCGCGCGTGAGGAGGAGCCTCCTGCCGGCACGGCTGTGCAGGCCGACCGCCTTCTTCCCCCGGACACCGAAGTCATCACGGGCACCGTTCCGAGAAACAGCACGCTCGCCGAGCTCTTCCGCGCCTACCTGCCGGAGGACCGCGCCGCGCACGCCGTCGAGGTCGTCGCCGCGAGCATGGACCCGCGGAAGCTCCGCGCGGACCGGCCGTTCACGCTCACGCGGACGCTCGACGGGTTCCTCAGGGCCTTCCACTACGAGGTCGACGCCGGATCACTACCTTCGCGTCGAACCGGCATCGCCGTCCACGCCGGACGAGCTCGCGGCGAGCGTCGTGGCCTACGAGCGGGAGGAAGCCACCGCCGTCACGACGGGCCACATCGACAGGGAGACGCCTTCGCTGTTCGAGGCCATGGAAGAGGCCGGCGAGACGGCCGACCTCTCGGTCGAGCTCGCCGCGGTGTTCTCGGGTGAGATCGATTTCAACAGCGAGCTCCAGCCAGGAGACGCGTTCCGGGTCGCGTTCCGGAAGATCACCCGCGAGAACGGCACCGTGGCCTACGGCAGCATCCTGGCGGCGGAATTCAGCAACGACGGGCGGCGCCTCGAGGCGTTCCGCTTCGTGCTGCCGGACGGCAAGGCCGGCTACTACGACGCGAACGGGCGGTCGCTGAAGCGCTTCTTCCTGAAGTCGCCGCTCAAGTTCGAGCCGCGCATCACCTCGCGGTTCTCGTACAGCCGCCGGCACCCGGTCCTCAACGTCCAGCGCGCGCACCTCGGCGTCGACTACGCCGCGCCGGTCGGCGCGCCCGTGGTGGCGGTGTCGAACGGCGTCGTGACGCGGGCCGGCTGGTCGGGCGAGGCGGGCCGCCTCGTCGCCGTCCGCCACTCGAGCGGCTACGAGAGCCTGTACCTCCACCTCTCGTCGGTGGCGGTCCGTGTCGGCCAGCGCGTGGGACAGGGCGAGCTTGTCGGCCGCGTCGGGTCGTCCGGGCTCTCGACCGGCCCGCACCTCGACTATCGCCTCAAGAAGAACGGCACCTTCGTCAACCCGATCACCGAGCACAGGCGGATGCCGCCGGGCGACCCCATCCCGGCCTCGCTCATGGCGGCGTTCACGGCCGAGCGCGACAAGGCCGTCGCGCTGCTGCCGCCCCGGCGGCCCTGAGCGCGCTAGTACCGGAGCGCGCCCATGCCGCGAGCGCCACGACTCGTCCTCGTCCTCGCCCTGCTCGCCGCGTGGCCCATCGGCGCGCAGCAGGCGCCGCCGGGAGCCGATCGCGTCCGCGAGCGCTACACGAAGTACGAGTTCCGGGTTCCGATGCGCGACGGCGCCAGGCTGTTCACGTCGGTGTACGTGCCCAAGGACGGTTCGGCGCGCTATCCCTTCCTCGTCACGCGCACGCCGTACAGCGTCGGCCCGTACGGCATCGACGCCTACCGCAGCTCGCTCGGCCCGTCGGCGCCGTTTCAGGAGTCGGGCTTCATCTTCGTCTACCAGGACGCCCGCGGCCGGTACATGTCGGAAGGCGAGTTCAAGCAGGTCCGGCCCCACGTGCCCGTCAAGCGCGGCCCGCAGGACGTGGACGAGAGCAGCGACATGTACGACACGATCGCCTGGCTGCTCGCCAACGTGCCGAACCACAACGGCCGCGTCGGGCTCGTCGGCGTGTCGCAGCCGGGCTTTCACGTGGCGGCCAGCATCATCGACGCGCACCCGGCGCTTCGGGCCGCGTCGCCGCAGGCGCCCACCGCCGACTACTACCTGGGCGACGATGTGTACCACAACGGCGCGTTCATGCTGGGCGCCAACTTCGGCTTCTACTCGAGCTTCAGGCCGCGCGCAGGAGGGCCCCAGCTGCCGGCGCAGGAGCCGCGCTTCGATCCGGGGACGCCGGACGCCTACGAGTTCTTCCTCGTCGCTGCCCCCGCTCGCCGAGGTCAACGAGAAGCTCTTCGGCGGGCGCGCGGGCTACTGGCAGGAGATCGTCGACCACCCGAACTACGACGAGTTCTGGCAGGTCCGATCGATCTGGAAGCACATGAAGAACATCACGCCGGCCATCCTCAACGTCGGCGGCTGGTTCGACGCCGAGGACCCGATGGGGCCGCTGCACGTGTTCCGGTCGATCGAGCGGCTCAGCCCCGCGACCGACAACAGGCTGGTGATGGGGCCGTGGTCGCACGGCGGGTGGGGACGAGGCCCCGGCGACCGGCTGGGCAACGCGACGTTCGCGGTGAAGACGGGCGAGGTGTTCCGCGACGAGATCCAGTTCGCGTTCTTCATGCACCACCTGAAGGACGCGCCGCTGCCGGCCGGATTCTCCAGGGCCACGATGTTCGCCACCGGCATCAACGAGTTCCGCGGGCACGCGGCCTGGCCGCCCCCCGCCGTCCGCCCGCTGACGCTCTCGCTGCGGGCCGGCGGGCGCATCGCCGAGGGCGCGGCGTCACCGCCGGGCGCCCGGACCTTCGACGAGTACGTCAGCGACCCGGCGAGGCCCGTGCCGTACGTCGGCTACGTGGCGTCCGGCATGACGTCGGACTACATGACCGAGGACCAGCGGTTCGCGGCCACGCGTCCGGACGTGCTCGTGTACTCCACCGGCCCGCTCGAGGAAGACCTGGCGGTTGCCGGCCCCATCTCCGTGTCGCTGACCGTGTCGTCCACGGGAACCGACAGCGACTTCGTGGTGAAGCTCATCGACGGGTATCCCGGGGACTACCCGCAGCCGGAACCGCCTGCCGCCGCGCCTGGCCAGCCGGCCGCGCGGCCGCCGTCGAACGTCGTGAGGATGGGCGGCTATCAGCAACTGGTGCGCGGCGAGCCGTTCCGGGCCAAGTTCCGCCGGGGCTTCGAGGCGCCGGTGCCGCTTGTGCCGGGCGAACCCACCGAAATCAGGTTCGACCTGCCGGACGTGTATCACGTGTTCCGGCCCGGCCACCGGCTGATCGTGCAGGTCCAGAGTTCCTGGTTCCCGCTGGTTGATCGCAATCCCCAGCGGTTCATGGACATCCCGAAGGCGAAGGCCGGGGATTTCCAGAAGGCGACGCAGCGGGTCTACCACGGCTCGACGCTGACGCTGCCCGGTGGAATGGGGCAGCTTACGCTGCGAGTCCGGTCAGAAGCAGTAGCAGTAGCCAGAAGTCAGAAGCAGAAGCCAGAAGCCAGCCTCAGACGCCAGCGAACAGTCCTCGGCCTGGCGTCTGAGACGGCGTTCCTTCTGGCTTCTTGCTTCTGACACGGCGAGCCTGCGAGGCCGCGCTTGACAAGCCCCGCCCTTCTTGCTGAAGTACGCGCGCTGGCGGCCTGTCCGAGGCTGGCGGCCCCCTCGTGTTGCCCCGGTTCGACGAGCGGACGGTTGCGGACCGCTCACCATCGGCCGGGGCGCGTGTCATTCATTCCGCGCGGCGTTGCGACCAGATTGGGGACGCGGCGTTGCAGAACGCGAGCACAACATGGCGAAGATCCGACCCTTCCGCGCGTTGAGGCCCGATCCGTCCCTTGCCGCCCGGATCGCGGCCGTGCCCTACGACGTCGTCAACGTCGACGAAGCCCGGGCGCTGGCCGCCGACAACCCGTTGAGCTTCCTCCACGTGTCCCGCTCGGAGATCGACCTGCCGCCGGACACCAGCCCCTACGCGGACGTCGTGTACCGCACGGCGGCCGAGCGCTTCTCCACCATCCGCGCGCACATGGTCGAGGAATCGGAGCCCGCGCTGTACTTCTACACGCTGCGCATGGGCACGCACGAACAGACGGGGCTCGCGGCCTGTTACTCCGTGGACGAGTACGACACGGGACTCGTGAAGAAGCACGAGAAGACCAGGCGCGACAAGGAAGACGATCGCACGCGCCACATCACCGAGCTCCGGGCGCAGACCGGCCCGGTGTTCCTGACCTACCACGCCTCGGCGGCGGTGGACGCGGTGGCGGCGAGGGTGGCGAAGACGCCGCCGCTCTACGACTATGTCGCGCCGGACGGCGTCGCACACACCGTCTGGAAGGTGACGGGCGAGGATCTGAAGGCCGTCGTCGACGCCTTTGGCGCGCTGCCGGCCCTCTACATCGCCGACGGGCACCATCGTGCGGCGAGTGCGGCGAGGGTGCGCACGTCGCTGGCGCGGGACGCAGGCAGGGACGGCGTCGTGGAGGCAGACTGGTTCCTGGCGGTGGCGTTCCCCGACAACCAGACGCAGGTGCTGCCGTACAACCGGACGGTGAAGGACCTGGCGGGCCTGACGCCCGAGGCGTTCATGGACGCGGTGAAGGCGGTGTTCGCCGTTCGCGAGGGAGGGCCGGCGACGCCCGCGAGGAAGGGCGACTGCGCGATGTTCCTCGGCGGAGCCTGGTACACGCTCGATATCGGCGCGAAGGCCGGAAACGACGTGATCAGCCGCCTCGACGTGAGCATCCTGCAGGACCGCCTGCTCGATCCCGTTCTGAAGATCGCCGACGTCCGGACGGACAAGCGGATCGACTTCGTCGGCGGGATCCGCGGGACGGCCGAACTCGAGAAGCTCGTCACGAGCGGGAGGGCCGCGGTGGCCTTCTCGATGTACCCGGTCAGCGTCGCCGATCTGATGGGCATCGCCGACGCGGGCGAGATCATGCCGCCGAAGTCGACCTGGTTCGAGCCGAAGCTCAGGGACGCGCTGCTCATTCACACCATTTAGGCACCTGATCATGAACGTGCTGGTCGCCGACAAGTTCGAGCAGGAGGGCCTGGACGCGCTCCGGGCCCTGGGGCTGGGCGTGACGTACCAGCCCGAACTCAAGGACGCGGCCCTGGCGGACGCGCTGTCGAGCACGCAGGCCGACATCCTCGTGGTCCGGTCCACCAAGGTCAGCGACGCGATCCTGGAAGCCGGACAGCTGTCTCTGGTCGTGCGCGCCGGGGCGGGCTACGACACCATCGACGTCAAGAGCGCCTCGCGCCGCGGCATCTACGTCTCCAATTGCCCCGGCAAGAACGCCGTGGCGGTGGCGGAACTCACGCTCGGGCTCATCCTGTCCCTCGACCGGCGCATCCCCGACAACGTGGCCGAGCTGAGGGCGGGGAGGTGGAACAAGAAGGAGTTCTCGAAGGCTCAGGGCCTGCACGGCCGCACGCTCGGCATCCTCGGCTTCGGCAGCATCGGCCAGGAGGTGGCGCGCCGGGCGCAGGCGTTCGGGATGCACCTCGCCATCTGGAGCGAGATCGGCGTCCAGATCGGCCGCGACGGCCTGCCCGCCGACCTCCCGCAACTGGTGCGGCTCCGCCCGTCGTCGGCGGACGCGGAGGAATCGACGGTGTCGGTGTACGAGTCGCCCAAGGCCGTCGCGGCGAACTGCGACATCCTGAGCGTGCACCTCGCGCTGAACGACAGGACACGCGGGCTGGTCGGGGCCGCCGTCTTCGATCGCATGAAGCCAGGCGCCTGCTTCGTGAACACCGCCCGCGCCGAGATCGTGGACTACAAGGCCCTGGAGACGGCGGTGCGGGAGAAGGGCCTCCGCGTGGCCGTCGATGTCTACAGCAAGGAGCCGGCCATGCCGTCCGGCGAATTCGCGGACGCGCTCGTCGGGCTGCCCGGCGTGTACGGCACGCACCACATCGGCGCCTCCACCGAGCAGGCGCAGCAGGCGATCGCGGACGAGACGGTGCGGATCATCCAGACCTACGTGCGCACCGGGCGCGTGCCGAACGTGGTGAACCTGAGCAGGAAGACGCCGGCCACGCACGTCCTGGTGATACGGCACCAGGACCGTCCAGGGGTGCTCGCGCACGCGTTCGAGTGCCTGCGCGAGGCGGGCATCAACGTCGAGGAGACGGAGAACATCATCTTCGCGGACGCCGAGGCGGCCGTCGCGCGCATCAGCATCATCGGCGAGCCGTCGGCGAGCGTCGTGGCGGCGATCAAGACCGGGAACCCGCACGTCATGGACGTGCATGTCGTCGCCGTGGCCTAGCGGGGCATGCCCGGGTCACGGATCGAGGAGGCAGTCATCATGGCAACACCACGCGTCTTCAACTTCGCGGCCGGCCCGGCCGTGCTCCCGCTGCCCGTCCTCGAAGAAGCGCAGCGCGACCTGGTCAGCATGCCCGGCGTCGGCATGTCGATTCTCGAGATGAGCCACCGCGGCAAGTTCTTCGAGGGCGTGCTCCAGCAGACCGAACAGGACATCCGCACCCTCGCCGGCGTCCCCGACGACTACAAGGTGCTCTTCCTGCCCGGCGGCGCGAGCCTGCAGTTCTCGATGGTGCCGCTCAACTTCCTGCCCCGCGACGGCTCGGCCGACTACGTCGTGTCGGGCGCGTGGTCGCAGAAGGCCGTCAAGGAAGCCAAGAAGGTCGGCGGCGTGAAGATCGCCTGGACCGGCGAGGCGGACAACTTCAAGTCGATTCCGGCCCAGGGCGACCTCACGCTCGACCCGAACGCCGCGTACGTGTCGTTCACGTCGAACGAGACCATTCACGGCGTCGAGTTCAAGTACGTGCCCGAGACCGGCAACGTGCCGCTGGTGTGCGACACCTCGTCGGACATGTTCAGCCGACCCGTCGACGTGAAGAAGCACGCGCTCATCTACGCCGGCGCCCAGAAGAACATCGGCCCGGCCGGCGTCGCCATCGTGATCGTCAAGGACGAGTGGCTGAAGAAGCGCGTCGAGGATCCGAAGCTGCCGACGATGCTGAACTACGCGATCCACGCGGAGAACACGTCGATGTACAACACGCCGCCCGTGTTCGCCATCTACATCATGGGCCTCGTGATGAAGTGGCTGCTGGGCACCGGCGGGCTGGAGGGGATCCACGCGATCAATCAGCGCAAAGCGGCGAAGCTGTACGCCGAGATCGATCGGACCGGCTTCTACAAGGGGCACTCCGCGAAGGCATGCCGGTCGCTGATGAACGTCACGTTCCGGCTGCCGAGCGAGGAGCTGGAGGCGGCATTCGCCAAGGAGGCGAAGGCGGCCGGCCTCGACGGGCTGAAGGGTCACCGGTCCGTGGGCGGCCTGCGCGCGTCCATCTACAACGCGTTCCCGGAGGCCGGCATCGACGCCCTCGTGTCGTTCATGCAGGAGTTCGAGAGAAGAAGGGCACAGCCCGGGGCTCAGCCCGGGCCATCCGGTCACCGGGGCAGCAGGCGAAGCAGCAGGCTCACGACGTTGCCGCCCATGATCTGCCGGATCTCCTGTTCGCTGAACCCTTCCGCGAGCAGCGCCTCCGTGATCTGCACGAGGCCCGACGCGTCGAACGGCGTGACGGTGGCGCCGTCGAAGTCCGATCCCAGCGCGACGTGTTCGATTCCCGCCACATCCGCGGTGTGCCTGATGGCGCGTGCAATCGACGCGGCGCTCGATCTCGCAGACGGCGGCCTCGAAGTAGCCGATGCCGACGACCCCGCCGTTCGCCGCGATGCGCCGCAACTGCGCGTCGGTCAGGTTCCTGTTGTTGTCGCATGTGGCCGTCACGCCCGTATGCGACACCACCACGGGCCGCGTCGCCGCCGCCAGGATGTCGTCGACGAGCGCGGGCGACGCGTGCGCCAGGTCGACGATCATGCCGCGGGCTTCCATGCGGCGCAGGACGGCCAGGCCCGCGCCGGTGAGCCCCGTCTTCGCTTCGCCGCTGGCCGAGCCCCCGGCGAAGGTGTCGAAGAAGTGCGTCATCGACATCATCCGGAATCCGGCGTCGAACATGACGTCGAGGTCCTCCGCCCCGGCTTCCAGCGCCTGGGCGCCTTCGATGCCGAGAAACCCCGCGGTCGTGCCGGGATTCGTCCTGCGGCGTTCCAGGTAGTTCTGGAGATCCCGGGCCGACCGGATCACCGAGAGCGCACCGCCGGACCGCGCCGCCGCCCCGTCCAGGCGGCGGGCCTGGTGCAGCGCCCGCTCCTTCAGGCTCCACCACGTGCGCGGCGGCCACCGCTGGGCGATCACCAGCGGCAGCACCGCGTCGGAATCCCCGTCGTTGCGGTCGATGTTCATGCCGCGCGGGACCTTCGTGACGACGGTGAACGCCTGCACGGCCGTGTTGCCCTCGACGAGGCGCGGGACGTCGACGTGGCCGAGGCGCCCGCGTGTCAGCAGGTCGCGGTCCCACAGCAGCGTGTCGGCGTGAAGATCGGCGATGACGAGCGTGCGATGCAACTCGGCGGCCCGGGCCGACGCACGGTAGGGAGGCCGCTGCACGACGCGGTTCAACGACGTTTCCGTCTGCCCCGGGATCACCGGCAGGAAGATCACCACGGCTCCCAGCGCGATGGCCACGACGGCGACGATCGTCTTCTTGCGGCGAATCACCGGGTCATCATACGGCGATCCGCCTCGGAAACCCGTGCCGGGCACGATAGAATCCCGTGAACACGACAATGCGGGCTGCGCCGGGTGGAGGACGATACTGGCCGCTGGACTTCGGACGATTTCGGACCGCGCCTGGGACAATCTCGGTGTGCTGGTCGGGGTCGTGGCGTGCGGGTCCATCGGCTACCAGGTGCTGCACGAGTGGCGGACGTCCGCGCCCTCCTCGGTCTCGATCTGGTTCGTCCTGGGCTTTCTGCTGGTCTACCTGTTCTGGTTCCTCTACGGCGTCAGGTTCGGGCGCCGCGGCATCTGGCTTCCGAACGCCGTGGCCGCGGCCCTGCAGGTGCTGTTCGCTGCCGCAGTTCTGGCGAAAGGGTGAGTCCGTCGGCCGTCGATCGACAAAACGACGGCGGGACGATAACCTGACGGGCGCGTTGGAAGACGAGAAGCAGGCGCGAGGAGCGGGATGCCGGCAGGAGTGATTGTCAGCAGCGGATGCGCTCGAGCGGCTTCGCGAGGGAAACCGCCGGTTCGCGGCAGGCCTCCGCAGCATGGAGGTCCTGGCCACGCATACACGCCGGGCGGACCTGCTGGCAGGCCAGCGGCCGTTCGCCATCGTGCTCGGCTGTTCCGATTCCCGCGTGCCGGCTGAAATCGTGTTCGACCAGGGGCTTGGCGACCTCTTCGTCATCCGGGTCGCCGGCAACATCGTCGCGCCGTCTCAGGTCGGGAGCGTCGAATTCGCGGCCACGCGCTACGAGACCCGCCTGGTGGTCGTGCTCGGCCACTCCCAATGTGGTGCGATTGCCGCCACGCTTGAGGAACTGAGCCAGCCGGGCGGCATCCCCTCCCGCAATCTCCGCTCGATCGTCAGCCGGATCCGCCCGTCGGTGGAAGCCCTGCTCGCAACGGACCTGAAGGACGATCCGGCCGCGCTCGTCCGCGAAGCCGTCAAGGCGAACGTCCGAGCGTCGGTGGACCATCTGCGGCACGGATCCGAGGTTCTCGAGGACCTCGTCGCAGGCAGCGGCGTACGAATCGTGGGCGCGGAGTATTCTCTGGAGACCGGGATCGTGGAGTTCCACGACGACGAGACGGCGGCTCTCTGACGGCTGGAGATCGCAGGTGGCGGGGAGGGAGTTCGCATGAGTGGAAGCATCCGCAGCCGCTGGCTGCCGGCCGCGATCGCCACGGCGGCGATCGCGCTTGCCGCGGGTTTCGCGCCGCCGCTGGCGTGGCAGGGCGCTCCGGCGGGCCAGGAGCGGGGCGGCGGGCCGGGCGAACGACCCGGCGAAGCAGGAGTGGATCCAGCTCTTCAACGGCCGCGATCTCGGCGGACTGGACGCCCAAGTTCGCGAAGCACGATCTCGGCGTCAACCTGAACGACACGTTCCGGGTCGAGAACGGCGTCCTCGCGGTCCGGTACGACAAGTGGACGGCGTTCGGCAACGAATTCGGCCACCTGTTCTACAAGGAGCCCTTCTCGTACTACCGGATCGCGGCCGAGTATCGCTTCGTGGGTGAGCAGATGCGCGGCGGGCCGGGGTGGGCCATGCGCAACAACGGCCTCATGCTTCATGCGCCGGACCCGCGGACGATGATGAAGGACCAGGACTTCCCGATCTCGATCGAGGTGCAGTTGCTCGGGGGCCTCGGCGACGGGAAGCCGAGGACGACGGCCAACCTGTGCACGCCCGGCACGCACGTGGTCATGAAGGGCGAGCTGTTCACGCCGCACTGCGTCAATTCGACGTCGAAGACGTACGACGGGGATCAGTGGGTGCGTGTCGAGGTCGAGGTGCACGGCGACGAACTCGTCCGGCACATCGTGGACGGGCAGACGGTGCTCGAATACAGCAAGCCCCAGATCGGGGGCGGGAATGTCAGCCCGTTCGATCCGAAGGTCAAAGTCGACGGCACGCCCCTGACGGGCGGCTACATCGCCATCCAGGCGGAGACGGGCCCGACCGACTTCAGGAAGATCGAGCTGCTGAACCTGGAGGGCTGCGCCGATCCCAAGGCGTCGAACTACAAGTCCTACGTCGTCAAGTCCAATCCGGGGCTCTGCCGGTACTGATCGCCATCGCCGCCGCGGCTGGCGCGAGCGGCATCATGGGGAGGTGTCATGGGTGCGGATCCGATCGTCGTGTTGATTGCGTTCAAGCTCCAGCCGGGCAAGGAGAGCCTCGCGTTGCAGGTGATGACGTCGCTCATCGCCACGGTGCGGAAGGAAGAACCGGCGTGCTCCGGCATCACCATGATCCGGGACGCGGCGGACCCGTCGCGCATCCTGCTCTACGAGCTGTGGCCCGATCGAGAGAGCTATCTCGGCCCGCACATGCAGACGCCCCACATCAAGGCGTTCCAGGCGCAGGGCGGCGATCTCTTCGCCGGGCCGCCTGACATCACGTTCTGGAACCGAGTCGCCAGCGTCTGACAACCCATGGGTCGACTCACTCCGGAACCTGGCCTCCGTGTCTTCCCGCTGGTGCTGGCAGCCCTGCTCGCGGCAGCCGTCGTCCTCACGCTGGCGGCGCCCGGCGCACGCGGGCCCTGGCTGTTCAGCTACTTCCTCGACAACGGCCAGGACGGCCTGCACCTCGCCTACAGCCGCGACGGCCTGACATGGACGCCGCTCGCCGCAGGCGGCCCGATCCTCGCCCCGACCGTCGGCGGCAAGCTGATGCGGGATCCCTGCATCCTGCTCGGCCCGGACGGCGTGTACCACGCCGTGTGGACCACGGGATGGTACGAGCAGGGCATCGGCATCGCCCACTCGAAAGACCTGATCACGTGGAGCGAGGCGGCGTTCCTGCCCGTCATGGTGCACGAGCGCAAGGCCGTCAACGCGTGGGCGCCCGAGATCGTCTACGACGACGAGACCGCGCAGTACCTCATCTTCTGGGCGACGACGATCCCGGGCCGGTTTCCGGCCACCGACGACTCCGGCAGCGTGAACAAAGAGGGCATGGCCCTCAATCACCGGATCTACCGGACATTGACGCGTGACTTCAAGGACTACAGCCGCGCGGAGCTGTTCTTCGATCCCGGCTTCAACGTGATCGACGCCACGATCCTCCGGGACGGGAGCCAGTACCTGATGTTCCTGAAAGACGAGACACTCCGGCCGGAAGCCCGCAAGGACATCAGGCTGGCCGTGGCGGACCACGCCCTCGGGCCGTACGTGCTCGCCCCGGAGCCGATTTCGAAGGAGAACTGGGTCGAAGGCCCGACGGCCTTCAGGGCGGGCCAGGACATGTTCGTGCTCTTCGACGCCTACACGAGAAAGCGGTACGAGGGTGTGAGGTCCCGCGACCTGAAGACCTGGGCCAGCCTCGGGGCCGAGCTCCAGATGCCTCCTGGCGCGAGGCACGGCACCGTGTTCGCGGTGCCGGAGAAGATCCTGCGGGGGCTCCTCGCGGCCTTGCCGCCTGGCGACCCATCCGCTGCGAAGGACGGAAGAAGTAATCCTGCTAGCCCGGCAGCGTTTCGACACGAAGTCCGGGAACGGAGCGGAAGTGCCGTTCATCAGCCGGGCCTACGCACACGCCGAAGTCCAGGTGCAGGGCCGTGGCTGCGACCACCAGGTCGTTGGCCGGGATCATCGTCCCCGCCCGCGAGAGCGTCGCGAACACGTCGGCCCAGACGGCGGCGACCTCGCGATCGAACTCCACGATCGGAACAAGATCGGCCAGCGCGTCGAGCCGGGCCCGGCGGCGGGCGGCGCGTTCTGCCGAATCGGCAAGAAACACTCCGACCAGGACCTCGGCGTACACGATCGCCGGCATGGCGAGAGGTTCTGCCTCGAAGGCGGACGCCAGGTGTTCCCAGCGGCTGCCGGCCCGCTCGAGCGTGACGAGCGCGCTGGTGTCGATTACGAGTCCCACGGGTTCTTCCCTGGCACGTCGGCGCGGACGACGCGCTCGAGGTCGTCGGCAAACCCCGGGTCGGGAGCGGCCGCCCGGACCCACGCAGCGAAGGCCACTTTGGCTGAGGGACCGTCCTCGTCGGTGGCCGGCTCGATGCGGGCAATCACCTTTCCGTTCTTGCGGACGAGAAAGGTCTGGCCGCGGTACCGGACCTTGGCCAGGACATCACCCAGGTTTCTGGCGAGATCGGTGGCGCTCACGTCGGCGGTCATATGTGTATAATACACAATTATGTATTTACACAGAGCCAGTGAACGGCTCGACGTCGGGCCGGCGGATGTCACATCCGCCGGCCCCGCATGACGCTCGCTGTCCTGCTGTCTTCTTACTTCTTGCTTCTGGCTTCTGGCTCTTCTTCAGGAACGGCCCCAGCACATCCATCAGGTCCGGCTTCCCGATCTCCTGCAGCTCGTAGCTCACCCGCACGGTCGGCTTCTTGATCTTGATGAGCCGGTTCAGGTCGATCGGCGTGCCGATGATCACCGTGTCGCACGGCGTCCGGTTGATGGTCGTCTCGAGGTCCTTCACCTGCTTGTCGCCGTAGCCCATGGCCGGCAGCAGCACGCCGATGTCGGGGTACTTCCTGAACGTCTCGGTGATCGTCCCGACGGTGTAGGGCCGCGGATCGACCAGTCTCCGCCGCGCTGAACTTGCCGGCGGCGACGACGCCGGCGCCGAACTTCATCTCGCCGTGCGTCAGCGTCGGGCCGTCCTCGACGACGAGCACCCGCTTGCCGGTGATGTGCTCGGGATTGGTCGACGGTGATCGGCGACGCGGCCTCGATGATGACGGCCCTGCGTGTTCACGCGCCGGATGTTGGCGCGGAGCGCGTTGATGGCGTCGATGTCGGCGGTGTCCACCTTGTTGATGATGACGACGTCGGCCAGGCGCAGGTTCGTCTCGCCGGGGTAGTACGGTCAGCTCGTTGCCCGACGCGCAGCGGGTCGGCGACCACGATGTGGAGGTCGGGCTTGTAGAACGGCGTGTCGTTGTTGCCGCCGTCCCACAGGATGACGTCCGCCTCCTCCTGGGCCTGGGCCAGGATGTCGCCGTAGTCGACGCCGGCGTAGACGATCGTGCCGCTGACGATGTGCGGCTCGTACTCCTCGATCTCCTCGATCGTGCAGTCGTGCTTCTTGAGATCGGCGATCGAGCCGAACCGCTGCACGCGCTGCTTCTCGAGGTTGCCGTAGGGCATCGGGTGGCGCATGGCGGCCACCTTCAGGCCCGCGCTCGCGGAGGATCCGCGGCGATCCGGCGCGTGGTCTGGCTCTTGCCGGAGCCCGTGCGGACGGCGCAGACGGCGATGACCGGCTTCTTGCTCTTCAGCATCGTCGTCGCGGCGCCCGAGGAGCTTGAAGTCGGCGCCGGCGGCGTTGACGATGGACGCGCGGTCCATGCACGTAGTTGTAGGGCACGTCGCTGTAGGCGAAGACGACCTCGTCGACCTTGTGGTCGCGGATGATCTGCTCGAGGTCGCTCCTCGGCGAGGATCGGGATGCCCTTCGGGTAGAGCTTGCCCGCGAGCGACGCGGGGTACTTGCGGCCGTCGATGTTCGGGATCTGCGTCGCGGTGAACGCGACGACGTCGTAGCGGGGATTGTCGCGGTAGACGACGTTGAAGTTGTGGAAGTCGCGGCCGGCGGCTCCCATGATGACGGTGCGGATGGGTTTCATATCACCTCAGATCAGGGACTCGGGACTCGGCGCTCGGCGCAGTCGGGACTCGGCGAGTCGCGGCTCAGGCCACGCTGTCACGCTACGACAGGACCTTCTTCAGCCGCTCGACGGCCCAGTCGATCTCCTCGCGCGTGATGACGAGCGGCGGCGCGAGGCGGATGACGTGGTCGTGCGTCTCCTTGCAGAGCATGCCTTCCTGCATCAGGCGCTCGCAGTACGGCCGGGCGGCCACGGTGAGCTCGACGCCGATCCAGAGGCCGCGGCCGCGGACCTCCCTGATCACGGGGCTCGTGATGGCCTGCAGCTTCGCCAGGAAGTACTCGCCCAGCTCCGCCGACCGCTCGACGAGCTTCTCGTCGACGAGCACCTGCAGCGCCGCGCGCGCCACGGCGCAGGCGAGCGGGTTGCCGCCGAAGGTGCTGCCGTGGTCGCCCGGCTTGAAGACGCCCAGCACGGCCTTGTCGGCGAGCACCGCCGAGATGGGGTAGTAGCCGCCCGAGAGCGCCTTGGCGATGATGACCATGTCGGGGCGGACGCCCTCCCACTGGTGCGCGAACAGCCTGCCGGTGCGCCCGAGGCCGGCCTGGATCTCGTCGCAGATGAAGAGCACGTTGTTCGCCCGGCAGAGCGCCTCGGCCTTCTTCAGGAACCCGTCCGGCGGGATGATGATGCCGGCCTCGCCCTGGATGGGCTCGACGAGGAACGCCGCCGTGTTCGGCGTGATGGCGGCTTCGAGCGCCGCGGCGTCGCCGAAGGGGATGACGGGGAAGCCCGGCGTGAGCGGGCCGAACCCGTCGCGGTACTGCTCGTCGGTGGAGAAGCTGATGATCGTCGTCGTGCGGCCGTGGAAGTTGTCGGCGCAGACGATGATCTCGGCCTTGTCCTTCGGGATGCCCTTCACCGTGTAGCCCCACTTGCGCGCGGCCTTCACGGCCGTCTCGACCGCCTCGGCGCCCGAGTTCATCGGCAGCGACATGTCGTAGCCGGTGAGGTCGTGCAGGAGCTTGTAGAGCAGCGGCAGCTGATCGTTGCGGAAGGCGCGCGAGGTGAGCGTGACCCGCTTCACCTGCTCGATGACCGCCTGCATGATGCGGGGATGGCAGTGGCCCTGGTTCACCGCCGAGTAGGCGGCGAGGCAGTCCAGGTACTTCCTGCCGTCGACGTCGTACACCCACACCCCCTCGCCGCGCTCGATCACCACGTCGAGCGGGTGGTAGTTGTGGGCGCCGTACTGCTCCTCCAGCGCGATGAATGCCTGTGACTGCGATGCTGTCGTGTTCATACGTTCACCTGTCCGAAAATTGAACCGGGGGCTTCAGGAACGAGAATGCGCCGCCAGCCGGACAGGGGCCCGCTAATGATCCTCCGGCCTCTGATCGCGCGGTCCGAGCATGACGCCCTCCTACTCCCTCTCCCACAGCAGGGTCAGCAGCGCCATGCGGATGAAGAGCCCGTTGGCGGCCTGCTTGAAGTACAGCGCCCGGGGGTCGTCGTCGACGGCCTTGTCGATCTCGACCGTGCGGGGCAGCGGGTGCAGGATCATCGCGTCCGGCTTCATCCGGCGCAGCAGCCGCCCGTCGATCGTGTAGCGATCGAGCGCCGCGCGGTCGCTCGACCCGGTCGGGGCGGATGCGGGTCTGGTAGATGACGTCCACCTCGCCGGCCAGCGGCGCGACGTCGTTCGCGAGGTCGTACCAGACGTCGTGCTCGTCGAGGTGGTCCAGGATGTCCTGGCGCATCTGCACCTCGGGCGGGCTGACGAAGTAGATCTTCACCCGCTCGAACTTGCTCAGCAGGTAGGCGAGCGACCGGGCGGTGCGGCCGCCGTCGAGCTCGCCGACAATCGCGATGGTCAGGCCGTCGAGCGTGTGGCGCTCGCGGTGGATGGTGTAGAGATCGAGCAGCGCCTGCGTCGGGTGCTGGCCGCCGCCGCCGTCGCCGGCGTTGATCACCGGCACGCGCGAGACGCGCGCCGCCCGCCGTGCGCCGCCCTCCTCGGTGTGGCGCAGCACGATCACGTCCGAGTAACTGGAGATGATGCGGATGGTGTCCTCGAGCTGCTCGCCCTCGATCTCCGACGAGAACACCCGCGCGTGCTCGGTGGACAGCACGCGGCCGCCGAGGCGGTACATGGCGGCCTCGAACGAGAAGCGCGTGCGCGTGGACGGCTCGTAGAAGAGCGAGGCCATCACCTTGCTCGAGTAGTCCCGCGTGCCGCCGCGCGCCACGACCTTCTCCATCTGGCGCGTGCGCTCGAACAGCTCCATCAGGAGCGGCACCGTGAACTGCTGGGATTCGATGACGTGGGGCAGTTTCATGAGCACCAGCCTCGCGTCAGAAGCCAGTAGTCAGAAGTCAGTAGTCAGTAGGCGGGACCGTCAGCGCTGCACGGCTCCTGTCTACTGGCTACTGACTACTGACTACTGAATGCTGACCAGTCTCTACGCCACAATGTGCGTCCCCGCCTCCCCGCGCACGGCGTCGAGCAGCCGCTCGTAGGAGGTGATGATCACCTCGCGCCCGCCGTTCCGCGAGGAACCGCAGCGCCGACTCGATCTTCGGCCCCATGTTGCCGGGCGGGAACTGCCCGTCCCGGTAGTGCGCCTCCATCTCGGCCGCCGTCACGCGGCCCAGGGGCCGCTGATCGGGCTTCTTGTAGTTCAGGTAGACCCGGTCGGCGTCGGTCGAGATGATGAAGTAGTCGGTGCCCAGGCGCGCCGCCAGCAGCGCCGACGCGCGGTCCTTGTCGATGACCGCCTCCACGCCGCGCAGGGCCCGCGCCCGCGCGGACGACCGGAATGCCGCCGCCGCCGACCGCGATGACGAGCACGCCGGTGTCGATCAGCCGGCGGATGACGCCTTCTTCGACGATCTCGAGCGGCTCGGGCGACGGCACGACGCGGCGGTACCCGCGCGCCGCGTCCTCGACGATGGCCCAGCCGAACTGCTGCTGCTTCGCCCGCGCCTCGCGCTCGGAGTAGAACGGACCGATGGGCTTGGTCGGCTTCGACATGGCCGGGTCGTCGGGCGACACCACCACCTGCGTCACCACCGTCGCCACGGGCGTGCGTCAGTCCCGCCTCGGCCAGCTCCGCCTGCAGCGACTGCTGGAGCAGGTAGCCGATCTCGCCCTGTGTCGTCGCGTCGCAGACGTCGAGCGGGTGCGTGTACACCTGGTCCGCCGCCCGCTCCGACCGCAGCAGCGCCGCGCCCACCTGCGGGCCGTTCCCGTGGGTCACCACGACGTGGAATCCGGCGCGGATGATCTGGACGATGCCCCCGGCCGTCCGCCGCGTGTTGGCGAACTGCTCGGCAATCGTGCCCTTCTCACCGGCACGGATGAGCGAGTTGCCGCCGATGGCGATGAGCGCTGTCCTGGCCACGCTCCACCTACCGCATCATCTCCAGCATGATGGCCTTCTGGGCGTGCAGCCGGTTCTCGGCCTCGTCGAACACCACCGAGTTCGGCGAGTCGATGACCTCGTCGGTGACCTCCTCGCCGCGGTGCGCGGGCAGGCAGTGCATGAACAGCGCGTCGGGCTTGGCGTGCGCGACCAGCGCCGCGTTCACCTGGTACGGGCGGAACACCGCCTTGCGGGCGTGCGCCTCGGCCTCCTGGCCCATGCTCGCCCACGTGTCGGTGTAGACCACGTCGGCGCCGGCCACCGCCTCGGCCGGATCGGCCGTGATGAGCAGCGTCGACCCGGTCTTCGCGCCCTCGTCGCGCGTCCACTGCGCCACCTCGGCCTTCGGCTGGTAGCCCGGCGGGCGACCCGATGACGATGTGCGCGCCGAAGCGCGCGGCGGCGAACATCAGCGAGTTCGACACGTTGTTGCTGTCGCCGACGTAGGCCAGCTTCAGGCCCTCGAGCCGGCCCTTGTGCTCGAGGATCGTCAGGAAGTCGGCCATGGCCTGGCAGGGATGGCTGTAGTCGGTCAGGCCGTTGATCACCGGGATGCTCGCCCACTCGGCCATGCGCTCGACGATGTCGTGGGCGAAGGTGCGGATCATGATGCCCTGCACCATGCGCTCGAGGTTCCTGGCGACGTCGTAGACCGACTCGCGCTTGCCGAGGTTGATCTCGGCAGGCGACAGGTACACCGAGAACCCGCCCAGCTGGTGGATGCCGACGTCGAACGACACCCGGGTGCGCAGCGACGGCTTCTCGAAGATCATCGCGAGCGTCTTGCCCTTCAGCGCGTCGCTGAACCTGGCCGGATCGGCCTTCATCTCGCGCGCGAGGGCGAGCAGGTGCCGAAGTTCGTCGGAGGTGAAGTCGCGGATGGTCAGAAAGTCAGGTACACGCATGGCACGCCTCTCTCGCGGTCTGATCCCGCCGCCGTACGCAGGTTACGAACCGTGTCCTTGAGTTGTCGCGGTAGCCAGCATGTCGGGCCGACAAGCCGTCTCGTCTCTGGAGCGACGCCGGGGGGCGAGGCGAGAGGCGAGAGGCTCAGATTCTACTCCGGGGCCTTGCGGGAAGGGAAGCCGGGCCGCCGCCGGCCCCGGCGGCGGCGCCGCCGCGCCGGAGGATCGCCCGGGTCGGCCTCGGCGGGCGCCCCGTGCTCGCGCCAGTAGGCCAGTTTGTCGGGCGCATCCCCGTGGATCTCGAGCCACGTCAGCGCGTCGCCAAACGCCGAGCGCTGCATCAGCATCCGCCGGGCGTGGGGCGACCGGCTCGGCTCGCGCAGGCGGCGCTGCAGCATCAGCACCTGGTGGACCCGCTCGACGTCCCGCCGCGCGAGGGGCAGGATCCCCAGGTTGAGGCCGGGCCGGCCTTCGTCTTCCATCCACGCCGGCCACCCGGCCTGTGAAAAGCCGAGCGGCACGATCAGGCTGCCAAGGAGCATGCCGTTGGTCAGCGCGGCCGGCGGCGCCTCCGACGCGCAGCCGGTACGCGTCGAGCCTGGCCAGCGACGCCCACAGCGTCTCGTGCGCGTGGGCGTGCAGGACCTCGCTCAGGGGCTCGAGCAGGCCGAGGCGGTGCAGTTCCCGGAACGTGCGCTCGGAGGCGCCCGATCGGAGAATCTTGTAGTACTCCTCCGCCAGCCGCGCGGGCGCGGCCAGCGCGATCCGCTGGCGCTCGCTCGCGATCGCGTCGACCACGGGCTGGTCGATCGTGAAGCCGAGACGCGCGGCGAACGACACCGCCCGCTGCATCCGGACGGGGTCCTCGCGGAAGCGGACGACGGGATCCCCGATTGACCGCACGACGCCGCGCGCGCAGGTCTTCGAGGCCGCCGACGTAGTCGATGATGGAGAACGTCGCGATGTCGTAGAAGAGGGCGTTCAGCGTGAAATCGCGCCTGAAGGCGTCTTCCTCGGGCGTGCCGAACGTGTTGTCGCGGTGCACGAGGTGGTCGTGCGGGCCGTGGCCCGCTTCGCCGCCGCCCTCGGCGCCGGCCCCGGCTTCCGCCGCCGCGCGCGCCTCGGCCTCCGCCTGCTCTTCCTCGGTGACCTGCCGCCTGAAGGTGGCGACCTCGATCACCTTCGTGCCGAACCGGATGTGCGCCAGGCGGAACCGCCGCCCGATGATGAAGCAGTTCCGGAAGAGCTTCTTGATCTGGTACGGATGCGCGTCGGTGCCGATGTCGAAGTCCTTCGGCCGCCTCCCGAGCAGCAGGTCCCTGACGCCGCCGCCGACGATGTAGGCCTTGAAGCCCGCGTCTTTCAGGCGGTAGAGGACCTTGAGGGCGTCGGGATCGACGTCGCGCCGCGAGAGCGTGTGGGCCTCGCGGGGCACAATCAGCGGCAGGCCCATCGGGGGAACTACTAGGGGCGCTGGCGTCAGGTCAGGCGACACTCCGCGTTCGCGCGCGGCGAGCGTGCCAGAGGTCCCAGTTGACCTGCAGCGTTCATCGCAGAACTGCGGGGTTGGTGCCGAGCAGGTCGGCCAGGCACCACGCCGTGTCTGCGCTGACGCCACGCTTGCCATTCGACGATCTGCATTGAGCCGCGTGAGCGGCATCCGCATCCGGCCGTGCGCGCCTCGCACCTGCGTCGAGGCCCATCGGCGCTCAGGAACTCGTCGATGAGCATCTCGCCCGGGGTGGGTCGGCGGCCGGTTCGTCGGGAGACGCGCATGGGACGTGACTCCTCCTAGTGATAGTCCTCGCAGCACACGCCGCTGGCGCTGACCGTCCTCGAACCGGAACGTCACCCTGAACTGGTCGTTCACGCGGATGCTCCAGCGGCCGGACTCGAGTCCCCGTGCAGCCGTTCCAGCGGTTGCCCGGCGGATCCGCAGGTCTTTCAGGCGGCTGCGGCCGCGAGGGCGTCCAGCTTTGCGCCGGGCGACCTGCCACAGCGCCTTCGGGATTCGCCGGGCCGCACGCGTGTCCGCCGCCGTCGTAGACGTCCCGCGTCGTATCGTCCGCGAACGAGACGATCACGTGCCAATCTTACACGGTTACCGACAAATCGACAAGAGGTCACGCTGGCCATGATGTCAGGCTCTTCACAGGCCGCGGCCGGGTCCGGGCCGCCAACCTGACGTCGGCGTACCAGCAGTTGCTGCAGTACAAGGACGCGCTCGACAATCCGCCGCTCCTGGTCGTTTCAGACATGGAGCGCTTCGTCGTCCGGACGAACTTCACGAACACGCCCGCGCGCCGGATCGAGTTCACGGTGGACGACCTCGTGGACGAGCGCAACCTCGCCGTGCTGCGCGCGGTGTTTTTCGATCCCGACCGGCTGAAGCCCGAGAAGACGACGCAGCGGATCACCGAGGACGCGGCGGAGCGCATCACGCAGATCGCGACGTCGTTGCGCGAGCGAGGGGTCGACGCGCAGCAGGTGGCCCGCTTTCTCGATCGCGTGGTCTTCTGCCTCTTCGCCGAGGACGTGGGGCTGCTGCCGGATCACCTGTTCACGCGGCTCGTCGCCAAGGCCCACGGCGACCCGGCGGTGTTCGGCCGCCTCGTCTCCGGCCTCTTCAAGGCGATGGCTCACGGCGGCGAGTTCGGCGTCGAGACGGTGCGCCATTTCAACGGCCACCTCTTCGCCGACGCGGAAGTCGTGACCCCTCACCGGCGAGGATCTCGACCGCATTCACCTGGTGACCGGCCTCGACTGGAGCGCGATCGACCCGTCGATCTTCGGCACGCTCTTCGAGCGCGCCCTCGACCCGGCCCGCCGATCGCAGCTCGGCGCCCACTACACCAGCCGCGACGACATCGAGACCATCGTCGATCCGGTGGTGATGGCGCCGCTCCTGCGCGAGTGGGATGGTGTGCGGGCGGAGGTGGACGCGCTGCTCGCGCCGGGGCACAAGAAGGCGGACGCCGCGAAGGCCGACGCGAAGCTCCAGGATTACCTGCACCGCCTTCAGCACGTGCAGGTGCTCGATCCCGCCTGCGGATCCGGCAACTTCCTCTACGTCGTGCTGCAGAAGCTGAAGAACCTGGAGAAGCAGGTCATCCTCTACGCGATGGACCGGGGCTTCTCGGGCTACCTGCCCCAGGTCGGGCCCGTGGCAGCTCCACGGCATCGAGGTCACGTTCGTTCGCCTAGGCAGTTCTGGACTCGTTGCAGTCGCCCGCCAGTCGCTGACTGGCGCCCGTCGCCTTCCATGTGGCAACGGCGCCTGAGCGTTCCGCGCGCGCGACTGGCGTTCACCCCACGTCGTTCAGGTTCAGGGCCTCGAAGCCGCCCGCGAGCGGATACGTTGGCCCGCCCGGCACACGACCGCCGCGCGCGAGACGCGACGCGGTCCCACGAGTTCGCGCACGGCCCTCAGGTTGGCACAATCACCTTCGTTCGGCAGCTCGGTCCACTTCGCTTCGAAGAGCTGCAACCGGCCGGCCACGTCGGTGACGAAGTCCACCTCTCGCGTGCGATCGCGCCAGAAGAACAGACTGCCCGCGCGCCCCTCGCGCCGCTCCCGATGGCGCAACTGAGCGCAGACGAAGGTCTCCCAGACCGCCCCGGCCGACGGCGACTGGAGCAGCGCCTCCTCGGTGCGGATGTTCAGCAGCGCGCAGAGCAATCCGGTGTCGTTCAGGTAGAGCTTCGGGCTCTTGACGAGCGACGTCGTCTTGTTCGAGAACCAGGGCTCGAGCAGCGTGATCTGCCCGGACGCTTCCAGCATGGACAGCCAGTGGTTGGCGGTGGAGGGCGCGATGCCGATGTCGCGCGCGAGGTCCGCCTTGTTCAGCAGGTTGGCCGAGCGCAGGGCGCAGGCCCGCAGGAACCGTTCGAAGTCCCGCAGGCTGCCGACGTGCGTGAGCGCGCGAATGTCCCGTTCGAGGTAGGTCGCCAGGTAGCGAGTTGTAGAACGCCGCCGCGTCGATGATCCTGGTTGGCCTGCAGTTCCGGGAACCCGCCGCGAACCACGGCGCTCTCGAGTCTCTCCAGTAGGCCGGCTGCCCGCACTTCAGCCCATGAGAGCGTTTCGAGATCGATGATGTCGGCCCGGCCAGCGAGCGAGTCCGCGACGCCGCGCATCAAGGTGAACTTCTGCGATCCGGTGGCTCAGGCGCCGCTCGAGATACCGCGGGATTCACATGCGCAAATTATCGATTACATCGCATAATTTGCACGCCCGCCTTCGCCGAGTCCGGCCTGTCAACTTCTCCCGCGGCTTCGGCGCGGCTGCCTGCCTTGTCCCTACCCCTTCGCGTCCTTCCAGTTCTCCCCGATGCCGACATCGACGGTGAGCGGCACCGCGAGTTCGGCGGCGCCCTCCATGTGGCGCTTCACCAGCGCGGCCACCTCGTCGGCCTCCTCCCGGGGCACCTCGAAGAGCAGTTCGTCGTGCACGGTCAGGATCATGCGGGCGCGGTGGGCGCCTTCGCGGCGCGGCCGGGCCTCGAGCGCGTCGTGGACGTCAATCATGGCGCGCTTCAGGATGTCGGCGGCGGTGCCCTGGATGGGCATGTTCACGGCCACGCGCTCGATCGCGCTCCGCACCTGGCCGTTCTTGCTCGTCAGCTCCGGCACCGGCCGGCGCCGCCCGTCGAGCGTCTTCACGACGCCGGTCTCCCGGCCGTCCGCCAGCGTCCGGTCGATGAACTGCCGCACGGCGGGGAAGCCGGCGAAGTACGCGTCGATGAACGCCTGCGCCGCCTGCTGCGTCACGCCGATGTCCTTCGACAGCGTGAACGCGGTCTTGCCGTAGAGCAGCGCGTAGTTGACCATCTTCGCCCGGTCGCGCATCTCCTTCCGGTCGAGCCCGCTCTCGGTGCCGAAGATGGCCAGCGCCGTGCGGTCGTGGATGTCTTCGCCGCGCCTGAAGGCGTCGATGAGCGCCTCGTCGCCCGAGAGGTGCGCCAGCACCCGCAGCTCGATCTGGGAGTAGTCGGCGGAAATCAGCACGCAGCCGGGCTCGGCGACGAAGGCCCGCCGGATCTCGCGCCCGAGGGGCGTGCGGACGGGGATGTTCTGCAGGTTCGGATCGCTGCTGCTGAGCCGCCCCGTCGCGGCGACGGCCTGGTTGAAGCTGGTGTGCACGCGGCCGGTGGCGGGATTCACCAGCTGCGGCAGCGCATCGATGTAGGTGCCCTTCAGCTTCTGCATGCTCCGCCACTCGAGGATGAGGCGGGGCAGTTCGTGCGCGAGCGCGAGTTCCTCGAGCACCTCGACGGAGGTCGACGCGGCCCGCGTCGTGCCGGTCTTCTTCAGCACCGGCAGCTTGAGCTTCTCGAAGAGCACCTCGCCGAGCTGCTTCGGCGAGCTGATGTTGAACGTCTCGCCGGCCAGCTCGAAGATCCTCGAACTGCGGGCCTGCATCTCCATGTCCAGCGTCTTCGACAGCGACCCGAGCGCGGCGGTGTCGACCAGGACGCCCACCTGCTCGAGCGCCACCAGGACCCGAACCAGGGGCCACTCGAGCCGCTCGTAGAGCGGGGCCAACCCCTCGGCGTCGAGCCTGCCGCGAAGCACCTGCGCGAGCCGGAGCGGAAGATCGGCGCGCTCCGCGGCGAACGCGAGGGTCGCCGTGGCGGGCAGGTCCGCCGGCGCCATGGCCTTCGCGCCCTTGCCGTAGACGGCGTCCTCGGTGAGCGGCTTGCCGTCGAAGTGCTCGATGCAGAGCGTCTCGAGGGCGTGCGGCGCCCGCGTGGAATCGATCAGGTAGCTGGCCAGCATCGTGTCGAATCCCGGGCCCGGCCACGGTCACGCCGTGGCGCGCGAGCACGATGGCGTCGTACTTCACGTCATGGCCGACCTTCTCCACGCGCGGGTCCTCGAGAAGCGGCGCGATCGCGCGGATCGCCGCCCGGGTCTCGAGATTGGCCACCTCGTCGAGCGCGCGGTGCCCCAGCGGCGCGTAGCGGGCGTGGCCCTCGCCCCAGGCGAACGCGATGCCCACCAGCCCGGCCCGCATCGGGCCGGTGTCGTCGCCGATGACGCGAAGGCCGACGCGGCCGGCGGCTCGGGCCTCGTTCACCGCCTCTGCCAGGCCGTCGACCGTCTCGACGATGGCGTAGTGGGTGGCGGCGGGGGCAGCGGCCCCGGCAGCGGCAGGAGCGTCACCGGCAGCAGCATGACCGGCGGCGGCTGCTGCGCCCGCCGCCGGCGCGAAGTCGCTGGTGAAGGTGCGGAAGCCCAGTTGCGAGAACAGGGCGTAGCAGGCCGGCCGGTCGGGGCCGGTGTAGTGGAGCGAGTCGAGCGCGCGATCGACCGGCACGTCAGTGCGAATCGTGACCAGCACCCGGCTCGCCCGGGCGGCATCCGCGTTGGCGAGCAGCGCCTCGCGGTAGCGCTTCTGCTGGACGCCGGCCGCGCCCTCGAGCAGCGCGTCGAGCGAGCCGAACTGCGCGATGAGGTCGCGCGCGCCCTTGTCGCCGATGCCGGGCACGCCCTTGACGTTGTCGACCGCGTCGCCGATGAGCGCGAGCACGTCGACCACCTTCTCCGGCGCCACGCCGAACTTCTCGACGACGCCGGCCGGGTCGTACCAGGTGCCTTCGTCGCGGGGGTTGAACACGCGAATCCGCCCGCCGACGAGCTGGAAAAAGTCCTTGTCGCCCGTGACGATGGCCACGTCGTAGCCCTCGGCCGCCGCCTTCAGCGCCAGCGTCCCGATGACATCGTCCGCCTCGAACCCCTCGGCTGTCAGCACCGGCACGCCGAGGGCGGCGCAGGCCTCGTGGATGAGCGGCACCTGCTCGACCAGGTCGGGAGGCATCGGCGCCCTGTTGGCTTTGTAGTCTTCGGCGAGGTCGTCGCGGAACGTGCGGCCGGCCAGGTCGAAGGCGGCCGCGATGGCGTCGGGCTTGTGGTCGGCCAGCAGCTTGCGCAGCATCGCGACGAAACCGTAGACGGCGTTGGTCGAGCGCCCGTCGGGGCCGGTCAGGCCGCGGATCGCGTGGTACGCCCGGTACATCTGCGACGAGCCGTCGATCAGGAAGAGGGTGGGCATGGCAGTCACTCGGGATTCGGGACTCGGGGCTCGGGACTCGGGAGAGAGCACGGCTCCCGCCGGGTCTCCAGCCCGCACGCATTCCGCTATTATTGACGGGTTATGAGCTTCGGGGGCGTTTTCCTGCAGCCTGTCGTGGCGACGGCGGCTGCCTGTCGCCGCCGCATGGCCGTCTCGGCGTGCGGCGGCGGCGGGCTCGTCAAGCAGTACCAGTACGACGAAGACATCTACCTGTCGGTCGACGGCAGCGCCACGATCTACCTGAACGCGTCGGTGCCGGCCCTGGTCAACCTGCGCGGTCTGGACCTGGATATCCGGCCGACGGCGAACGTCGATCGGGCGAAGATCCGGAGCCTGTTCACGACCGAGGCGACCCGCGTGACGCGCGTGAGCCGCTGGCGTCGGTTTGGACGGCAGTTCGTGCAGATCAGGATGTCGGTGGACGATGTCACGAAGCTCGGTTCGGTGGCCCCGTTCGACTGGGCGACGTACCAACTCGACCGCCATGACGATCTCGTGGTGTACCGCCAGCAGTTGAACGCGGCCGCCGGGAAGCCCGTGGGCGATGTCGGCTGGAAGGGCGGCGAACTGATTGCCGTGCGCCTGCACCTGCCGAGCCGCATCCGGTACCACAACGCCGGCGCGGGCAACTTGAGGCGCGGCAACATTCTCGTATGGGAACAGCCGCTCACGGATCGGCAGGCCGGCAAGCCGCTCGAGATCGAGGCGCGCATCGAGAAGACGTCGATTCTCTACTCGACGCTGGTGCTGTTTGCCGTGAGCGGCCTGCTCGCGCTGGTGGTGTTCGCCGCCCTCATCCTGTGGGTCGTCAGAAAAGGAAAGCGCGCCGCGTAGGGCGCATGGCGCGCTGCGCACGCTTGGCGGTTCTGGCGCGCGCCTGCTTCATCTGCGCCTGCTGCTCCGGCGTGAGCACCTGCATGAACTGGCTTCTGGCGCGGCCTTGCTGCACGGCCTGGTCGGCCTGCAGCGCGCCCAGTGCCTCGGCGGCGGACCGGATGGCCGCCTCGTCGGGCGCATCGGCCCGCATGGCCTGCTGCAGCTGCTGACGCGCGGCGCGCATCTTCCCGCGAAGGGCCTGGGCCTCCTTGCGCTGGGCTTCACGCAGCCCCCTGATTTCGTTCCGCTGGTCCTCGGTGAGGTTCAGCCGCGGCCCCTGCTGCGACGCGGGCGGCGCCTGGCGTGCGCTGTCTGGGAGAGGGCGACGTCGCGGCAGGCGACAGCAGGGCGGCAGCGGCCATCGACGCGACGAAAATCTTCCGGTTCAGTAACATGCGGGCCTCCAGCACCCGCCAGGCCGCGCGTCTCCGCCCGGCCGCCAGCGAGTGACGAAACGCGATTCACCCGGGTTAGACCGGGCGGCCCCGCGCAGCGTTACACCGGATGGACGATCAGCCGACGCCCTTCCGATCGAGGAGTTCCCGCATCTCCTGGTCCGTCTTGAGGTCGCTCGTCACCGACAGGGCGGTGAACGACGCGGCGAGGGATCGCGCCATCACGCGCTCCACGTGGCTGGCGACCACGCCCGTCAGCGTCACGCGCCCGCCTTCGACGATGATGTGAATGGGAGGGTTCACCATCGACGCGTAGTGCCAGAACGCCGCACTGCCGTAGATCGCCCGCGCCACCGCGTAGCGCAGTTCGTCGTCGTACTGCGAGACGGGGAGCACGCCGATACGGTTCTCGACGCGTGTCACGCCCGGCACCTTCGCGACGCGCTTCCCGATATCGAGCTTCTTGAACGGCATCGTGACCTTGCCCTTGAGCGTCACGACGCCATCCGCGACCACCGCGCTCACATCGTCGAAGATCGTGAACTGCGGATAGGCCAGCACCGTGGTCGAGACGTCCTTGAACACCTCGTCGTCTGTGCGATTGTCCAGAACCTGCGCCCCGGCCGGCACCGCCAGTGCCGCCGCCAGGATAACCGTCGCTGCCGCCACCTTCGCCGTCATGGTCATGCCCCTGCCAGCCGGAGTATCAAAGGCCGTGCCAGCGAAGAGTCGAAGGAATCGGGCGCGATCTCGGCGATGCGAGGCCGTGCGCACGCACGCCTGACCCTTGGCGAGGACGCCGGTGTGTCCGCCGGAAAGCCCGGCCGCCCGAGGTGCTGGAGAGATTGGCTGGAGCGGTGACCGCGTCTCGCGATCAGAGCAGGACGACAGTGAGAATGCCCGCGAGGACGACGAGCACCTGGCGCAGCGCGCCTTTCTCGAACGGGCCGCGGTGGAGGCTGGGGATGAGGTCGGACATCGCCACGTAGAGGAAGCTTGCGGCGGCCACCGGCAGGAAGTAGGGCAGCAGGAGCGGGACCCGGTCGACCATCAGGCCCGCCACCAGGACGCCCGCCACCGCCGACACGCCCGACAGCACGTTGAGCCACAGGGCCTTGACCCTGCTGTAGCCAGCGCCGAGGAGGATGGCGAAGTCGCCCACTTCCTGGGGAATCTCGTGGGCGGCCACCGCGAGCGCGGTCGTCGCCCCCAGCGGGACCGAGATGTACGTGGCGGCGGCGATCACCGCGCCGTCGATGAAGTTGTGGAACGCGTCGCCGACCAGGATGAGCGGCGCGGCCGATTGGTGCAGATCGCAGTGGTCGTGATGGCAGTGGCGCCAGATCAGGAACTTCTCGAAGGTGAAGAAGGCCAGGATCGAGACGAGCAGCGTGCCGAATGCCGTCGTCGGCTCGAGAGACTCGAGCGATTCGGGCAGCAGGTCGAGCAGCGCGACGCCGAGCAGGGTGCCCACCGCGTAGCTGACCAGCCACGGCACGAGCTTCACCCGGACGGAGTCCTTGAAGAGCAGGAGCGTCGACGCCAGCAGCAACCCGCCGATGCTGCCGAGGATGGAGAGGCCGATGGCGATGAGGAGTGACGGGCACCGGGGGATAGTATCAAATGCCCGCCACAAACCCCTTCCTCGCCCTCACGTGATAGGTGCCCGTGCGCACCTCGACGCGGATGTCGTGCCACTTGCCGTCTCTCGGGGCGGACGACTGATAGGCGAGGTAGTACTGGCGGCTCAGTTCGTCGGCGATGCTGGTGGTGGCCGGGGTGAGGTCGCGCGCGGAGCGGACGATTTCGGTGCGGCCCCCGCTGTCGTCGGTCATCGCGCGCAGGGCCGACTCGTTCACCGGTTCTTCGTTGTACCAGGACCCTCCGCCGGAGCCTCCGCCGATTGGCGGCAGCCCGGGCCCTGGGGGCGCCGGCGGCAGCGGCGGGCGGGGAGGCACGCGCCCGCCGGGCACGCGCCCGCCACCGGGCCAGGGGAGGCGAAGCTGGATGGGAGGGAAGCGAGGTCGGACCGGCGAAGGTGCGGCTCGGCGCATCGGGGCGTTCGCGTCGATCCCCACGGCGTAGACGAGAATCTCGGATTCCCTGATCCGCCGCTGGACTTCGGTCACGGACATCATGCTGCCCGTGTCGTTCCCGTCGGAGATGACCACCAGCGCCTTCTTGCGATGGTGGCCGCCCTGCGCCAGCGGGATCGACTCGGCGACCGTGTCGTAGAGGACCGTCTCGCCGCTCGGCTGGATGTTGCCCAGCAGCCGCGGCAGCTGTTTCCGGTCGGTGGTCCATCCCTGGACGAGCACCGCCTCGTCGCTGAAGCGGTAGACGAAGACTTCATCCTCGGGGCCGAGCAGGTCGACCAGAAACCGGCTGAGCGCACCCTGCGCGGCGCGCATCTTCTCGCCGGCCATGGACCCGGACGTGTCGAGGGCGAGGCCGAGGCTCACGGGCACGCGTTCGTTGCTGAAGTAGAGGACGGGCTGCGCGACCCCGTCCTCGTAGACCACGAAGTCGTCGCGGGTGAGGTTGCGGACGAACCGCCCGTCCGCATCCGTCACCGTCGCCGAGACGCTCACCACTTCGACGCCGGTCCTGAAGCGGGGCTGCTGATCCTGCTGCCCCACCAGGACGGCGGAGGTGATGAGGACAAGCGCGGCAATCGCGACGCCCGAGAGGCCACGGGAGGTCAGACACGCTGTCCGCACACCACGAGCGTCCATCACGCCAGACTGTAACGCAAACTCCTTGCCGAAGGGCAGGCTGTCCGATATCGTCACTTTCGGCGGCATTCGGCCCTCGGGCGCAGCGCCGGCGCCAGGCCGGGGGCACTGGTGTACGCGGTAGAGACACCCGGTGATACCTGCAGGGGACTGGGGCGTCGTCCAGACGGGCTAGGGGCTAGGGGCTAGGGGCTAGGGGCTAGGGACTACGGGAGCTCGGGATTCGGCGAGCGAGCGATCGGGCGTCTTCGGGCTTCTGACGGACGCCAGCTGGCACTCTGGCTTCTGCTTCTAACAGAGACAGAGGCACTCCGATGGCAGGCTTGTTCCGATTCAGGCGGTCGCGAGGCCCCATCGACCTCGCCATGGACATGGTCGGCGTCCGTCTCGGGGAGCGGGTCCTTCAGGCCGGCGCGGGGAACCCGAAGCTGTTCGCGAAGCTCGCCGGGAAGGCCGGCCTTTCCGGCCGGGCCTGCGCGGTCGTGGACAGCGCGGAGGCGGCGGGGCCTCTCGAAGCGGCTGCCGCGGCCGAGGGCGTCCTGGTCGAGGTCACGGTCGCCCAGGGACCGCTCTGGCCGCTGGAGGAAGCCGCCTTCGACGTCGGCATCGTGGACGGGAACGCCCTGCTCCGCGGAAACGCGGCCGAGCGCACCGGACCGGCTGGCGGAAGTGCGGCGCGTGGTGCGGCCGGGCGGCCGCGTCCTGATTGTCCGCAGCGTGTCTCCCGGCCTTGCCGGCCGCCTCGGGTTCAGTCCCTCGCACGCCGGGCCCGGCACCGAGGCGTCGACGCTCCTGCAGGCGCTCGAGGGCGCCGGCTTCCGGCCCGCGCGCATCCTGGCGGAGCGCGAGGGCATGACGTTCGTGGAGGGGTTCCGGCCCGCCAGCCCTAGCCCCTAGCGCCTAGTCCCTAGCGCCTGAGTCGAACCCCCGTGATATAGTTTCGTCCCGTGAAAAAACCCATTGAAATCGCACCCGCGACAGGCAAACTCGGCGTGATGTGCGTCGGCCTCGGGGCCGTCGCCACCACGTTTATCGCCGGCGTCCTCGCCGTGCGCAAGGGCATCGCCAGCCCCATCGGCTCTGTCACCCAGATGGGCACGATCCGCCTGGGCAAGCGGACCGACGGGCGCTCGCCCCTGGTCAAGGACTTCGTCCCCCTCGCCGACCTCAACGACATCGTGTTCGGCGGCTGGGACATCTTCGAGGACAACTGCTACGAGTCGGCGAAGCACGCGGGCGTGCTCGAGAAGGACCTGCTCGAGCAGATCCGGCCGGAGCTCGAAGCCATCAAGCCCTGGAAAGCCGTCTTCGACCGCCAGTACGTGAAGCGCCTCGACGGCCCGAACGTGAAGAAGGGCAAGAACAAGCGCGACCTGGCCGAGCAGTTGCGCGAAGACATCCGCGCCTTCAAGAAGGACCACAACCTCAGCCGCCTGGTCATGATCTGGTGCGGCAGCACGGAGATCTTCCTCACCGAGTCGCCGGCGCACCAGACGCTCGAGGCGTTCGAGAAGGGCCTCGAGGAGAACGACCCGTCCATCCCCTCGTCGATGATCTACACCTACGCCGCGCTGATGGAAGGCGTGCCCTACGCGAACGGGGCGCCGAACCTGTCGGTGGACGTGCCGGCGATGATGGATCTCGCGCATCGCGAACCACGTGCCGATCACGGGCAAGGACTTCAAGACGGGCCAGACGCTCATCAAGACGGTCATCGCGCCCGGCCTCAAGGCCCGGCTGCTCGGCGTGCAGGGCTGGTACTCGACCAACATCCTCGGCAACCGCGACGGCGAGGTGCTCGACGATCCCGAGTCGTTCAAGACGAAGGAAGAGAGCAAGAAGTCGGTGCTCGACTACATCCTGCAGCCCGACCTCTACCCCCAGCTCTACAAGGACATCTGCCACGTCGTGCGCATCAACTACTACCCGCCGCGCGGCGACAACAAGGAAGGCTGGGACAACATCGACATCGTCGGCTGGCTCGGCTACCCGATGCAGCTGAAGATCAACTTCCTGTGCCGCGACAGCATCCTGGCGGCGCCGATCGTGCTCGACCTGGTGATCTTCCTCGACCTCGCGAAGCGGGCCGGGTGGGGCGGCATCCAGGAGTGGCTCTCGTTCTTCTTCAAGAGCCCGATGCACGCGAAGAACCTGTATCCCGAGCACGACCTGTTCATCCAGTCGATGAAGCTGAAGAACACGCTCCGCTACCTGATGGGCGAGGACCTCATCACGCATCTGGGGGCGGAGTATTACGACTAGCGCGCTTGTCAGAAGCAGGTCAGAATCAGAAGGGCCGACTGACGATTGTCAGAAGCCAGAAGGCGGACGTTCAGCTGAACGCGGCGTTCCTTCTGACTTCTGGACTTCTTGCTTCTGGCTTCTGATCGGGCGAGCACGCCGAGGGGGCGAGCATGAACGGGAACGCGATGCTGAAGCCGGCCCTGATGGGCGGCGCTGGTGATGGGCGTGCTCTCGGCCCTTCCTGGCGTGTCCCTCGGCAACTGCTGCTGCTGCGCCTGGCTGGTCACCGGCGGCCTCCTGGCCGCCTACGTGCTCCAGTCGGGCACGCCCGAGCCCATCACGATGGGCGATGGCGCGCTGGTCGGCCTCCTGGCGGGCCTCTTCGGCGCCGTGGTCAACATGGTCGTCTCGGTGCCGATGAACATCCTCACCGGCCCGTTCCAGCGGCAGATTTTCGAGCGCCTGGCCGAGACGCAGCCCGACCTGCCCGACAACGTCCGGCAGATGGTCGACAGCATGGGCGTCGGCGCCGTCTCCGTGGTCGGCACCATCATGGCGTTCTTCATGATGCTCATCCTGGGCGCCGTCTTCTCGAGCCTCGGCGGGCTGCTCGGCGCGTTCTTCTTCAAGAAGAAGGCGGCGCCCGTACTTCCGCCGCCCCCGGCGTTCCCCTCCGGCTCCGGCGGCGCGTTCCCCGGCGCGTAGTCCGGCGGCAGCGGTATCATGCCCGCGATGGACGCCGTCGCGCAGGCGCGGGAATGCGCGACTGGTCGAGGAATTCGATGCCGCCGCCAGGCGGCCGCTGCGCATCCGCATGCGGTACGCGTTCATCAAGACCTATCGACCCGTCCTTGACGACGAGCCGTTCCGGGCATTCGACCGGATGGCCGACTACCGCGCCTGGTGCGAATCGGCGCTTCCCGGCTGGCTCGGCTATGGCCGCGTTTGAGTATCGCCAGGCCGAGGAGATCCGCGACGCCTTCGCGCGTCACGCGTGTGCGGTATCTCTTCATCGGCAAGTCGGGCGCCATCCTGCTGGGGTTTCCCGACACGACGCAGGACGCGGACCTGTTCGTCGAGCGAAGCCCCGAGAACGGCGCCGCGCTCGTCGCTGCGATCCGCGAACTCGGGTTCGATCTCACCGAGGCCCAGGCGGCGGAGATCCTCCGGGGCAAGGACTTCGTCCAGCTGAAGAACGGCCCGATTCGACCTCGACCTGGTGTTCGCGCCCGACGGGATCGCAGCGCTTCGTCCGACGCCTGGGAGCGCCGCATCGACGTCGAGGGCTTCCCGGTGTGTCACCCGGACGACATCATCGCCGGCATGGCCGCGGCCAACCGGCGTCGAAGGACCGGGAGTCGCTGCCCAGCGTTGACGGGCCTCTCCGCGACTACTGGGCCAGCCGCCGGTCGCCGCTGACCGGCGTCCGCGCGCCGTGCGCATCGCCAGACACGCCGGTTCGCCCGCCGCGATGGTCCAGGGACAGCCGGATCCCGGGCGATCGGATCGCGCGCGACATCGCGCAACCATGATCAGCGCTCCAGAGGACATCACATCACGCCGTGCCGCGGAGCCGAAGCGTCGAGCGCTGGACGTGCTCCACGAAGACGTCGACGACTGTCCGCGCATCGAGATCGTCAGCGGCCTCGAGCGTGTCGGACACGTTGGCGACACATGGCGGAGACGGGCTACCTCGAAGGACTCGGCCTGCGCGCCGCTTCAAGCGTCTCGAGACGCCTGTAGCCGGTCGGGACCTGTCGATCAGCAGGCGTACGCACTGCCGGCTGGACGACGTCAGGGAGCTGGCATCCGCTGGCTTCAGCCGAGCGCGGAGCGTCTGCCGGCAGCGGCGAAGAACTCCCACCAGAGCCGACCTCGACGAACTGGTGCGGGATCTCCGCGCGCGTGTTCCGTCGCATGCGGACATCGCGCACCGAGCTCGTCGTATCACGGTAGCTCGACGAGGACTCAAGACACGTCAGGTCATTCGACGTCGACGCGCTCGATAGCCACGGAGACCGGCGCTGCACGTGCGGCCTCGCATGACCCTCCACGTGTGGCTCTGTCAGACCAGTAAGTCGACGAACGTCGACATACTGGCGATTATGTCCGGGGGGCTGAAGCCCCCCGGCTACGACTGACCAGGTCTAGTCCCGCGCCTAGCGCCTAGCGCCTAGCCCCTAGTTCCCAGTCCCTTCCCGCCGATACTCCGTAGTCGTGATCCGTCTCTCGCACCTGACGAAGAAGTACGGCGCCTTCACCGCGGTCGACGACCTGTGCGATCGACGTCCGCGAGGGCGAAGTGCTGGGCCTCCTCGGCCCGAACGGCGCGGGCAAGACGACGACGATGAGGATGGTGACGGGGTTCCTGCCGCCGTCGAAGGGGCGGGTCAGCGTCGCCGGGTTCGACCTCTACGACCATCCCATCCAGGCGAAGCAGAAGATCGGCTACCTGCCCGAGCAGCCGCCGCTCTACCCGGAGATGACCGTGCGCCGCTACCTGGCGTTCGTGGCGGCCCTGAAAGACGTGCCGGCCGCCAGGACGAAGGCCGCCGTCGCCCTGGCGATCGAACGGGCGCGCATCGGCGACGTGGCCGACACGCGCATCAGCACGCTCTCGAAGGGCTACCGCCAGCGCGTCGGCCTCGCGCAGGCCATCGTGCACGAGCCGCCGGTGCTGGTGCTCGACGAACCGACGTCGAGCCTCGACCCGCAGCAGCGCAGTGACGTGCGGCAGCTCATCCTCGATCTCAAGGGCCGGCACACGATCATCCTCTCGACGCACATCCTCCCCGAAGTCAGCGACGTCGCCGACCGCGTCGTCATCATCAACCGCGGGAAGGTGATGGCGGTGGACACGCCGGCGAACCTCGCCGGGCGCCTGCGGGCGGGCGCATCGGTGCGGCTCGAGATCGGCGCGGGCAGCGGGCGGACTCACGGTGACGCCCGAGCGCGTGCGCGAGGCGCTGGCCGCGCTGCCAGGCGTGCTCGATGTCCACGCGGCCATCGGTGCGGCCGGTGTCATCACGGCGCGGATCGACAGTGCGGCCGGTGTCGACGTGCGCGCGGAGGCCGCCGCGCTCGTCACGGGCCGCGGATGGCCGCTGCTCGGCCTGTCGGGCGATGCGCTCTCGCTCGAGGAGGTCTTCCTCGCCCTGACGCGCGATGAACGCGAGGGAGGCGCCTGATGCGCCACGCCCTGGTCATCGCGCGCCGCGAGATCGAGTCCTACTTCGTGTCGCCCATCGCGTACGCCGTGATCGACGGTGTTCACGTTCGTCTCGGGCCTCTTCTTCTCGAACATGCTCGTGCACTACGTCCGGCAGGCGGCGCTCGCCGACGCGCAGATCCAGAAGTTCGGCCGATCCGATCTCCAACTGGACGTCCCGACGGTCGTGCTGGCGCAGTTCTTCCAGAACGAGGCCTTCCTGCTCATGCTGGCGATCCCGCTGCTGACGATGGGGCTCGTGACGGATGAGCGGAGGAAGGGGACGATTGAACTGCTGATGACGTCGCCGGTGAGGGGCATCGAGATCGTGAGCGGGAAGTTCCTCGGCGCGATGGCGTTCCTGGCGCTGATGCTGCTCCCGCTCGTGCCGATGTTCGCGTTCATGGGCGCCGGCGGCAACTGGGAGGCCGGCGTCATCGCGAGCGGGCTGCTGGGCCTGCTGCTGCTCGGCGGGGCCCAGATCGCCCTGGGGCTGTTTGTCTCGTCGCTCTGCGAGAACATGCTCGTCTCCGCCATCGGCACCTACGGCCTCATCGTCACCCTGCAGTTCATCGACACGGGCGGCGCCGCGGGCGGATCGATCTGGGCGAGGCTGCTGGGCTCGCTGTCCTTCTACGCGCGGCACCTGAACTCGACGCGCGGCGTGGTCGCCGCCGCCGACATCGTCTACTTCGCCTCGTGGATCGCCCTGGGGCTGTTCCTGGCGCAGCGTTCCGTCGAAGCGCTGCGGTACAAGCGGTCATGAGGAAGTTCGCGTTCCTGCCCGGCGCCCTCATGGTCGTGGCGGCCGTCCTGTGGGCCGCACTCGCCGCGCGATGGACCGCGCCCGTGAGCGTGCTGCTCGGCGGCGGGATCCTCGCGCTCGCCGTCGGCGTGGCGGCCAACTGGAGGGGCGTCCGGGAGTGGTTCGGCGATCCTCGTGGCGTCTTCGCCCTGAATACCGCGCTGTCGACGCTGCTGCTGGTCGCGGCCCTCGTCCTCGTGAACGCGCTCGTGGGACTGCGGGGGGTGACCTTCGACTGGACCGAGGCGGGCCGCAACACGCTCGCCCCCGAGACCGTCGCGCATCGTCCAGGGCCTCGGCGTCGACGTCGTGCTGAAGCAGATGGGCAGGCCGGGAGACCCGGCGTCGCGCGACCTGCTCGGGGCCGTTGCCGCGCAGAGTCCGCGCGTGCGCGTGGAGACGGTCGACATTGACGCCTCGCCGGGCGAGGCGCGCCGCTACGGCGTCACGCGCGCGGGCAGCGTCGTCGTGGAAGCGGGTCCGCGTTTCCGCCGGATCGACGCGGTGACCGAGCCCGCATTGGCGTCGGCCATCCTGCAGGTCTCGAGCGCCGTGGCTCCCCGGGTGTGCTTCGCGGCGGGGGAGGGCGGGCACGGCCTCTCCGACTCGGGCTCCCAGGGGCTGTCCGGGCTGGTGTCCGTGCTGACGGCCTCGAACTATCAGGTCGCGCCAGTCAGCCTGCTGGAGGGTGAGATCCCCGCCGACTGTTCGGCCCTGGTCATCGCCGGCGCGCCGAACGGGCTCGCCGCCGACGCCCTCACGCGACTCGACGCGTACCTCGCGCGCGGCGGCAGGCTCCTGCTGGCGCTCGACCCGCCGGTCGATCCCGGCATCGCGTCCTTCATGGCGAGGTTCGGCATCACGGCGGGACAGGGCGTGATCATCGAAACCAGCGGCGCGGGACGGGCAGTCGGGGCCGGGCCCGAGAACCCGATCTCGTTCGTGTACCACGACCACCCCGTCACCCGGGGGTTCGACCAGCGGACGATCTTCGGCCGCGCCGTGCCGCTCGGCATCACGCCAACCGAGATCGGCGACCCCACACCTCTCGCGTCGACGGCCGACACGGCCTTCGAGCGCGTCGGATCTCGTCAGTCAGGCCACCGAATTCCGCGAGGGCCGTGACCGCCGCGGGCCCTTCGCCCTCGCGGTCGCCACGAGCATCCCGCGCGGCTCTCGCGACGCGGCCCTCCCCGAGCCCCGCATCGTCGTCACCGGCGACTCGGACTTCCTCGCGAACGGGCTCATCACCTGGACCGCGAACCGCGACCTCGCGGTGCGCATGATGGCCTGGCTCACCGGCGTCGAGGAGGCCCGCGTGGTCGCCGTCGAGCGAGCGGCAGAACCGCAGGATCCCGCTCACCGAGCGCCGGCGGACGTGGATGTACGTCGTCAATCTGATCCTGCTGCCGCTGCTCCCGCTTGCGGCCTGGCTGGCGCTTCCGCGCCGGTCGTGCAAAAGCGGGCAGAAATCGCCGCAGCCCTAACGTTTCAAACGAGATACACCGAAAAGCGGACGAGAGAACGAGTGGCCTCGCTGGACAACCGTCCGTGCCGAAGGCCCGGGGTGCGACATGAAACCCAAGACGCGCAACTGGACGGCGACAAGCGGACTCATCGCCGCCGTGGTGTTGACGATGGCGATGCCGGCGACGCCGAGCGGCCAGGTTCCGCAGCAGCCAGGCCTGTCCCCGCTTGCCGTCAGCCAGATCGAGGACGGCCGGCGGTCGGAGGCGATGAACCAGACGTTCTCGCTCAGCTTCGCGGAGCCGATTTCCATCCGCGAGCTCCTGCTGCTCCTCGTGCGGGACACGGACCTGAGCGTGGTGCTCGATCCCGATGTCGAGGGGACCTTCGCCGGCGAACTGAAGAACGTCACCCTGCGGCAGGCGCTGGGGCTCGTCCTCGAGCCGCACGGGTTCACGTCCACCTTCCAGGACAACGTCGTGCGCGTGCGCCGCGAGCAGGTGCAGACGCGCCTGTTCAACATCAACTACGTCGCGACGCGCCGCTCCGGGACGCGCGGCACCGGGATGACGGGCATGTACGGCCAGGGCGGGTTCGGCTACGGCACGGCCGGCGGCGTGAGCGCGGCCGGCTTCGGCGGCGGCTACAACGGCGGGACCGGGGGCATCGGCGGGAGCCAGGCGTCGGTGACCGGCACCGACTCGGGCGACGTGTTCGAGGAACTCCAGGCCGGCGTGGAAACGCTGCTCTCCGAGGCCGGGCGCCTGAACATCGACCGCAAGGCGGGCCTGCATCCAGGTGACCGACTACCCGAGCCATCTCGACAAGATCGCGGTGTACGTCGAGGCCTACGAGACCCGGGCGCTCCGCCAGGTGCGGATCGTCGCCAAGATCCTCGAGGTGGAGCTGCGCGAGGACTTCTCGGCCGGCCTCGACTGGACGCTCATCCTCAAGAACGCCGGCAACGCCGTGACGCTCACCCAGCGGCTGGCGCCGACGCGCGGGTCCGGGGCCTTCACGATCGGCGTCGACATCAAGGACTTCAAGGGCCTGCTCGAGGCCTTCGCGAGCCAGGGCAACGTCAACGTGATGGCCAGCCCCTGGGTCATGGCGATGAACAACGAGCCCGCCGTGATGCGCGTGGGGACGCAGGACGTGTACTTCGTCACCACGTCGCAGGTCGACGCGTCGAGCGGCCAGGTCCTCCAGACGGTGGTGACGCCGCAGACGATCAACGAGGGCGTCACGCTGAGCGTGACGCCGCAGATCGCGGCCGACGGCCTCATCAACATGAGCATCATGCCCAGCATCACGGAGCGCACCGGGACCGCCACCTCGCGGCTGGGCGACCAGGTGCCGATTGTCAGCGTCCGCGAGACCGACACGCTGGTGCGTGTGCACGAGGGCGAGACGATCGTGATTGCCGGTCTGATGCAGGACCGCACATCGGTCGACAAGAGCAAGGTGCCGATCCTGGGCGACGTGCCCCTGGTGGGCGGGCTGTTCAGGCGCGAGGAGCGGACCAAGCGCAAGACGGACCTGGTCATCCTGCTCACGCCGACCGTGATGACACGCGACGAGATTGCCGCCAGCGCGTCGGCCGACGAGCAGCGGCTGTACGAAGCGCAGCGAAAGCCGGTTCGCAAGTGAACGCCGCCGGCGCCGGTTCGCGCACCCGAGGGGCCGACCATGTATGAGGACTACTACGGGTTTTCCGAGAAACCCTTCAGCCTGACCCCGGATCCGAAATACCTGTACCGGAGCGAGTCGCACGCCAACGCGTTCGAGCTGCTCCAGTACGCGATCCGGCGGCGGGAAGGCTTCGTCGTCGTGACCGGCGACATCGGGACCGGCAAGACCACCCTGTGCCGGGCCCTCCTCGAGCAGATCGACCGCCGGACGTTCTCGGCCCTCGTGCTGAACCCGTTCCTCTCGGAGGAGGACCTGCTGAAGCTCATCCTCCAGGACTTCGGCGTCGTCTCGCGCGAAGAGATGCGGGCCGGCCGCCTCAACGGCGTGAGCAAGCAGGAACTCATCGACACGCTCTACGACTTCCTGCTGGGCCTGCTGCCGCTGCACGCGAGCGCCGTGCTCATCATCGACGAGGCGCAGAACCTGCCGCTGCAGGTGCTGGAGCAGCTCCGCATCCTGTCGAACCTCGAAACCGACAAGGAGAAGCTGCTGCAGATTGTCATGGTCGGGCAGCTGAACCTGCAGGGCACTCCTGCGGTCGCCGGAGCTGCGGCAGCTCGACCAGCGCGTGTCGATCCGCTACGAGCTGAAGCCGCTCACCCGCGACGAGGCGGCCGCCTACATCGCGCATCGCATCCAGGTGGCCGGGGGATTGAGCGCCGTGTCGTTCACGCCGAAGGCGCTCCACGTGGTGCACCAGTTCACCGGCGGCATCCCGCGCCTGATCAACCTGGTGTGCGACCGGGCGCTGCTCGGCGCGTTCTCGGCCCGCGTGAACCGGGTGACGCACGACCTGGTGGAGCGGGCCGCCGAGACGCTCGACCTCAGGCCGACCGAGCGGTCGCGGTTCGCGTGGCTCCGGCGCGGCGCCCGGGTCCAGGCGGCCAGCCGGCCGCAGCCGGCCTCGCTCTCGTACAGGTGACGCGTGAGCCGGATGCTCGACGCGCTGCGGCACCACAAGCCGACGCCGCCTGGCGGCGGCGACGCGCCGCGTCGTGGCGCAGCCGGACACAACGTCCCCGCGCCGCTCGCGCAGGCGTTCGGCCGGCCGCAGCCCGATGAACACGCCAGCACGGGCAAGCGCCTGGGCCTGGCCCTCGTGCTGGTCGGCGTGACGGCGCTGCTGCTGTGGCAGGTCGCCGCGATGAACGATCTGCTGCCCGCGGGGCCGTTCTCGAGACTCTTCAGGCCGGTCACCGCCGAGCGATCCCAGGCAGCGCCATTGCCGGTCCCGAAGCCGCCGTCACAGGCGGCACTCCCGCCCGCCGAGCCCCAGGCTGCCGCTCCCGCGCCGCAGCCGGCACCTCCGGCTGCCGACGGCCGCCGAGCGCCCCGTCGAGCGCGGCGAACGCGGCGCGGACCGGCCGCCAGGAACGCCGCCCGGGCCCGCGGTCGTGCCGAGCACCGCGCCCGCGCCCGCGCGCAGCCGTTCCGCCGCGCGCGCCAGCGGGCGAGACGGATCACTTCAAGCTGGCGCTCTACTACCAGCGCACGGGCGACTTCGAGAACGCCCTCATCCACTACCGCGCGGTGCTGGCGGCTGACGAACTCAACGCCGAGGCCCACAACAACCTCGGCGTGCTCTACCAGGGCAAGGGCCTCTACGACGAGGCGATCAAGGAGTTCCAGCGGGCGACCTTCATCGATCCCCGCTACGACAAGGCCCACAACAACCTGGGCGTCGCGCTCCTGCGGTCGGGCAAGACCGACGCCGCCATCGCCGAGTTCCGCGGGATCGTGGCGCAGGATGCGAGGAACGTCGAGGCGCTCACCAACCTCGCCCTGGCGCTCAAGGCGGCCGGCCGCGCCGAAGAAGCCCGCGAGGCGCTGCAGCGGGTGCTGACGATGAACGGCCGCTACCCGCAGGCGCACTACAACCTCGCGCTGCTCTACGAGGAGCGCGGAGAGTGGCAGCGCGCGATCGAGCACTTCGAGCAGTTCCTGGCGCACGCCGGATCCGAGAGCGCGGCGCTCACCGTCGAGGTGAGGGCGCGCGTGCAGACCCTGCGCACGAAGCTCCAGTAGGACCGGCCTCGATCCCCTCCGCCCTCCCCTCCTGATTTGTAGGGCCCGAAACCCCACTCCCACAGGTTGTGCAGATCCGGGCACGTTCCGGCGCCTTCGCCGGGCGGCGCGGGAAAACGCCCGCATCCTTCGGCCAATCAACGCATTCGCGTGATCCGCCCCGCATTTCCGTGCAGGGCACACCCCTTGCTCAACCCGTGGCAGGCGGATCTCCATGTCGTGGCTCGAGGACCCGCGATCGACCGGCGGATGCCAACCCGGAACGGAAGAGGTTGAGATGAGGACGAGGCTGACTTCCCGACGGGGCCTGTCGCTGGTCGAAGTGACCATCATGCTGTTCGTGCTGATGCTCCTGACAGGCGTGCTGGCGCCGTCCATCATGGACTTCGTCCGGGACGCCCAGTGGGTGAAGGTCAAGGAGGACTGCGAGGCCATCGGCGTCAGCGTGGCGCGCCTCGCCCGCGACGTCGGCCCGTGCCTCAAGTTCAACGGGACCGGGCCCTGCACGAAGACCAACCGGGTGGACGTCCTCTACAGCGACGGCCCCGACGTCACGCCGGCCGACATGTCCGGCGACGCGACGGCCGACTTCTACGGCGGCGCGGCCACGGCCACGGAACTCAACTGGCACAAGGACGACTCGCGCGGCGACTCGATGGAGCACCAGCTTGTCGACAACGGCGGCGGGCCGAACTACCCGTCGCCGGGAGACCTCGGCAACGACCAGGCGCCGGGGCCGTCGTTCGGCCTCGGCTGGCGCGGCGCCTACCTGTCGCCGCCCATCGGCCCCGACCCCTGGGGGCACCGCTACCTGGTGAACACGGTGTTCCTCGCGATGGCGACCGACGCCGGAACGTCGAGCCTGAAGAACGGTCGTCGTGCCGACGCCGACGGGCTGGTCGAACGACACCTTCTGCATTTCGCCGGGGCCCAACGGCCAGTACGAGACCGCCTTCGGCGGCAACGCCACGCACGGCGTGTCCCGCCGCGGCGACGACTTCATCTACGTCATCTCCGGCGGCACGCGATAGGACCGCGCTCATGACCTGCGTGATGCGATCGTCGTCACTTCGCGAGAACGGGCCATGAGCGCGCAGTCAGCCGCACTGGGACCCGGACGCTCGACGACGCCCGCGGCCTGTCACTCATCGAAGTGACGATCATGCTGCTCGTGCTCATGACCCTCACCGGCGTGCTGGCGCCGTCGATGATGGACTTCATCCGCGACGCGCAGTGGGTGAAGGCCAAGGAGGACTGCGAGGCCATCGGCGTGAGCGTCGTGCGCCTGACGCGGGACATCGGGCCGTGCCTCAAGTTCGACGCCTCAGGCGGCTGCACGAAGGCCAACCGCGTGGACCTGCTCTACAGCGACGGCCCCGACGTGACCGCGGCCGATGTCGGCGGCGAGGCCGCGGCCGGCTTCGACGGGGGCGGCACGACGGCGGGCCCGCTGAACTGGCACACCGACAGCGCCCGCGGCGACTCGATGCAGCACCAGTTCGTCGACAACGGCAGCGGGCCCGGCTACTCCGCTCCGGCCGACACTGGGAAGCGACAGCTTCGCCGGCCCGGGCGCCGGCCTCGGCTGGCGTGGCGCCTACCTGTCGTCGCCTGTCGGTCCCGACCCGTGGGGACACCGCTACCTGGTGAACACCGTGTTCCTGGCCGTCGCCCGCGATGCGGAATCCGGCACCGGCGAAGGGCAGCGAAGCGGCGGCTGGTCGCACGACACGTTCTGCATCTCGGCCGGCCCGAACGGCCAGTACGAGACCCCTTTCGGCGGCAACGCCAGCCACGGCGTGTCGCGCCGGGGCGACGACCTGGTGTTCATCATCTCCGGCGACACGCGCTGAATCAGCAACATCTCACGCCGCGCCGCCCGGAGCGGTTCGAAGCGGCGAGGAGAGGCGGACCGCCAGAGACGACAATTTCTGTAGGGTTGGCGTTTATCTGAGCCACGGTAATTGTAGGATGCGTCGGTGCACGCCGCTTTGTAGGCTGTTTAACTGATTGATACAGATAGTGTTACCAGCTTCAGGCGCGTGCCAGGAGCAGGCCGGCGCACCAGCGGGGAGGCCGGCAGGGGCGTCCAGGATGCTACAGGAACTGTAGGATTAGAGCCGACTTCGCCAGGTTTGGGCTGGAGATCGCCCGGGCGTAGTGTCATAAATAAAGGCGTTTTTGAGCATCGGCACCCAGCCACGCCCGCCGCCGCAGAGGGCACGGCGGTTGCTGCCGGTAGAGAGCACTGGAGGAAGGAAGCGATGCGCAAGCTCAGGAATCGTGCGGGCCTCTCGCTGGTCGAAGTCACGATCATGCTGCTCGTCCTCATGCTGCTCACCGGCGTGCTCGCGCCGTCGATCATGGACTATGTCCGCGACGCCCAGTGGGTCAAGGTGAAGGAGGACTGCGAGGCGATCGGGATCTCCGTCGCGCGCGTGATGCGCGATGTCCCTCCGTGCTTCAGGCTGGTCGGCACCGACGCCTGCACGGTGGACAACCGCGTCGATCTGCTGTGGAGCGACGGCACCACGGCTGGCGCCATCAGCCCGACCTCGTCGGCATCCACCAACTACACGCTCGCCGGCGGGAACGCCGCCGGCCCGCTGAACTGGGACACGACCATCACCGCCCAGGACGGCAGCATGGAGCAGCACATGGTGCGGAACGATCTTCCCGTGCCGTACCCCGTGTCCAACATGCTCTTCCCGCTGACGGTGCCGGCCGGCCCGCAGCATGGGCACCGGCTGGCGAGGCGCGTACCTCTCGGCACCCATCGGCCCCGATCCCTGGGGCAATGCCTACATGGTCAACACCGCGTTCCTGTCGACCGCGGCCGACGCCAACTCCGCGGGCGAAGGGCGCAACGGCACGAGCTGGAACCGCGACACCTTCTGCCTCTCGGCCGGGCCCAACAAACTGTACGAGACCTACTTCGGCGGCTGCCTGGGGACGACCCAGTTCGGCACCTGCCGCGAGGGCGACGACTTCACGTTCGTGATCCAGGGGGGCACGCGCTAGTGACTCGAGCCGGGTGCGATGGCCGAACCGCCGGCCGGAGTGCGAGGGGCTTCACGCTCATCGAACTCACGGTGGTGCTCGCCGTCATCGTGACGCTGGCGCTTGTCCTGACGCCGTCCATCGCGAACTCGATCAACGAAGCCCGCGTCGCGCGCGCCCGCAACGACTGCCAGACCATCGCCAGCGGGATGTACCAGTTCTACCGGGACACCGGCTTCTTCCCGGTCTGGAGAGCCTCACGGAACGGGGGCGCCGGGACGCCCGCCGACCGCCTGCAGGTGCTCGTCAGCCAGGGCAACGTGCCCTCCGAGGACGTCGTGTCGCTCTGGACGACGGGCGTGGCAGGCACCCTGGCCGACCAACTGGTCACCAATGCCCCCGGCTATGCGCTCCGCTCGGCCACCTCGCCGTTCGGCTGGAACGGGCCCTACTTTTCGTCACAGCTCATGGCCGACCCCTGGGGCAACCGCTACAGCGTCAACGCCGCGCTCGTCGACCTGTCGCCCGGCGCGGCGACGGCCAGCGGCGAGGCGAAGATGGCGGTGTGGGTGCTCTCGGCGGGCTCGAACGGCATCATCGAAACGCCCTTCGCGGCCTCCATCCTCACGGCCGTCAGGCCCGGCGGCGACGACATCGGGATCCGAGTCCAGTGAGGTTGCCGGCGACTGCCCATCACTGCACGGAACTCGACGCGCGTAAGTCTATGGCCGGCCTCGGTTTCTGCCGACAAACCTAGAGGCGGTTGCATCACCCGTTCTCGCGGCGTCAGTATCGGCCGCCGAACGCCGGTGATGGAGCCCGCAGGCTTGAGCCTGCGTGAGCCGGGGCGAACCTCATCAACCGAAGCGAGCCCCGGGGTTAGTGACGTATGGCACGAACCGGGATTGAACTGCTTCCGCACGCCTGCCGGATCGTGGAGGTGGCATCGCGCGCACGCCTGTTCGGCGGCGGCGCGCCCGAGCCGCCTCGCGTGACGGCATTCCGCGAGATCCCGTACTCGGGCGGCGACCCCGATGCGCTCACCGCCGAGTTGCGCCAGGCCCTGAAGGGGATCGGTCGCCGCGCGTCGGTCGCCGTGTGGGGCCTCCGCAGTACCCACCAGGCGTTCCTGCTGCCGCCGGCCGCGCCTGCCGACCTGGAGGCGGTGGCCCGCAGGGAAGCGCGAACCGCTCCCGGAGGCCTGCCCGCGCCGCCGCTGGCCGACGCGGTCGTCGCCGGGGCGCTCCGCGGCGGGCGGCGCCAGACCGGATATGCCGCCGTCGCCGCCGACGAACTGCGCGCCCGGATCCAGCCGCTCCTCGATGCCGGCGTCCGCGTCGAGTCGGTCACGACACCGGCCCTCGCGCATGCCCTGCTCGCCAGCCAGCGCAGGGCGCAGCTCCCGGACGCCGTGGTTGCCGTGCTCTCGGTGAACGCGCAGTCGACCGCCATCACGGTGGTTCACGGCGGCGTCGTGCTGTTCGCGCGCGAGTTGCCGTGGGGCGACCAGACCGATTGTCCGGCCGAGGGGCGGGATCCTGCGGGCCGGGCGGCCTTCGCCACGCGGATCGCGGCCGAGCTCCGGCGCTCGCTCGTCTACCTGCGCCAGAGCCAGAACACGGACGTCAGCCGCGTGTTCGTGTGCGGCGACCTCGCCGACCTCCGGTCCCTGACCGGTCCGCTCGTGAACGAACTGGCGCTCGACGTGGAGACGCTCGACGTCGGCGACGACCTCGATCTGTCGAGACTGCCCGAGCCATCCGACAGCCTCCGCTCCCGGCTCGGCGCGTGGCGGACCGCGCTGGCGCTCGCGGTAGACGACACGCCGCAGCCCGGGTTGCGCAGCCGGGACCCACGGTCCGGCGCCCTCCCGTCTGCGCTCGTGCGGCGCATCGCCGCAGGCGCGGCGGCCGGTGTCCTCGTCACGGCGGCGGGCTGGGGCGTCCTGGGTTATCTCTCGTCGGGCGTGACGGCGCGGCAGGAACGCCTGAGGCGGACCATCGGCGTGCTCGAACCGGAACTGCAGCGACGGAACGAAGACCGGCACCGCGGGGCGGTCGCCGCCGCCCGGGAGGCCGCGCTGGCCGCCTTCACGTCGCAGGGCCCGCGTCTCGCCAGGGTCATGGAAGCGCTCAGCCAGGCGGCGCCAGCCGAGGTCGCGATCTTCTCGTTGCGCGTGGACCCCTCGGCGGCCTCCTGGCGCCTCGTCATCGAAGGCCAGGCCGAAGGGACCGACGCCGGCGCCGCGCACGACGCGTTCAACCGTTTCCTGAAAGCGCTCGAGGCCTCGCCGCTGCTCGGCCGTCCGGCGTCGCCTCCCTCGCTTCGCGCGCGAAGCTCCGACCCGGCCGGCGTTCCCGGCGAAACCGTGGCGGAGACCCCGCCCGCCGAGCCTGCGCCGCCTGTCCAGGCCGTCGAGACCCCGCGCGCCGCGCCCTCCGGCCCGGCGTACATCGAAGTGGCGCGCGACGGCCGCCTCTATCGCATCCCCCTGCGGCGGCAGTCGGGCAACCTCGAGGCCGGCAGAAGGGCGGAGGACGTCCGGCGGCTGGCCGACGCGGCGCTCGCGGGCCAGGCCGGCACAGCGCTCCCGCCGTCCGGCGTGACGGGGGGCGTCGCGCCCGGCCGACAGCCAGCCAGTCTCGTCGAGTTCACCCTGCGCTACGAGGTGCCCAGGTGACACATCGCATGGGCGCGCTCGGGGACGCGCTGGAGCGGCTGCTCCCGTTCCTCACGTTCGTCGTGGTCTTCACGGCGGGCTGGTTCTGGTTCGTCCAGCCGCGCTTCGACGCCTACCTTCGGGCGCGCACGGAGGCGGCCGCGCTGGAGGAGCGCGCGCGCACGATGCAGCAGGCGTCCGAGCGCGGACAACTGGCGCCGCCGGCCGACCTCGAACGCGCGCAGCGCGAGTTCGAGGCGCGCGTGTCGGCGGACGACAAGGTGGCGGATGTCGCCTCGGCGCTCGCGCACGCCGTGCTGGCGAACGCCCCGGCCGGCACGCTCCGCTCGTTTGTCATCGAGACCGGCGATCGCACGTCGCAGGCGTCGCACGGCGGCCCGGCAGATCCGGGCGCGCGCATTCACCGGGCCGGCGTCGACGGCGCCGACCCGCGCCTGGCGCTGTTCCCGCACGCGGTGAGCTACACGCCGCTGCGCGTGACGTTCGAATCGACGTTCGAGGCGGCGGGCAACCTCCTGTGGCAGCTGCGCGACCTGCCGACGCTTGTCGAGGTGCGATCGGCCGCACTGACCCGCGGCCTGCCGCTGATGAGGACCGAACTGCTCGTCCGCGTGCTGCAGCGCGGGGACCCGACCGACGCCGGCACGCCCGCGCTGCCGGCCGCCGCAGGGCCCGCCGCTCCAGGTCAGACCGGGCCGCGGCTGGCGCCTCCCGCCGCCGAATCGGGGGCCATGCGATGACGATCCGCCCCGGCCACCTCACGCTCGCGCTGGCGGCTCTTGCGGCGGCCGTGCTCTACAACGTCTGGTACTTCGTCCTCCGCCCGGGCGCGCCGGCCGAGCCCCGCCAGGCCGCCGAGCAACCGCTCGCCGGATCGGCAGCCGCGGCCCGGCCCGGCCCGGACTCGCCGGACCCGCTGACCATCCCCGCGCCGCCCGCGGTCGACCTGGCGTCGGCGCCTTCGTGGCGGCGCGATCCGTTCCTGTTCGGCGACGAAACCCGCGCCGTCGCGCGCCCCGTCGTCACGGCGCGGGCGCCGGAGCCACCGTCGGTTCGCTCGATCCTCTACTCGGCCAGCCGCCGGCTCGCCATCGTGAACGGGCGGATTGTCGGCATCGGAGACAGCGTCGGAGACTACACGGTCGCGGGCATCGAACGCGACGCCGTGGTGTTCCTGGCGCCATCGGGCGGGCGCCTTCGCGTGAGCGTCCACGCGACGTCCCCGAAGCGGTCCCGCGCTGAGGCGGCCGGCCGCCGCGGGCCGCGTTGACGGCAACGACGTGATGCAGTTTGACTGTACGCCTATGTTCCATGTCCTCGTGATCGACGACGACGAGCAGATGCAGTTCTTCCTGAACGAGGCGCTGCGGCGGCAGGGCTACGCCGTCACGCTGCGGAAGACCGCCGAGGAAGGGCTCCAGGTGCTGAAGTCCGACGCGCCGGACCTGGTCCTGCTCGACATCCGCCTGCCCGGCATGAGCGGCCTCGACGCGGTCGAGGAGATCCTCAAGATCGATCCCCGCGTGCCGATCATCATGATGACGGCCCACGGCACGCGCGACAACGCGATCGACGCCATCCGCCGCGGCGCGTACGACTACTTCACCAAGCCGTTCCGCCTGGAGGAGATGGAGATCGTCATCCGCCGGGCCCTCGACAAGCGCAAGCTCTACTTCGAGATCGAGCGCCTGCGGGAGGAGCTGGCCAACGCGCCCGGCCACGAGTGGGCGAACGCCGGCAGCCGGGCGATGAGCGAAGTGACGCACCTCATCGAGCGCGCGGCGCCGACCGACTCCACCGTGCTCATCCTCGGCGAGAGCGGCGTGGGCAAGGAACTGGTGGCCGAGTCGATCCACGAGCGGTCGGCGCGCAAGCACCGGCCCTTCGTGCGCCTGAACTGCGCGGCGATTCCCGAGACGCTGCTCGAGTCGGAGCTGTTCGGCTACGAGCGCGGCGCCTTCACCGGCGCGCAGCAGCGCAAGCCCGGCAAGTTCGAGCTCGCCGACGGCGGCACCCTGCTGCTCGACGAGATCGGCGACATGACGCTGGCCACCCAGGCCAAGATCCTCCGCGTCCTGCAGAGCCGCGAGGTCGAGCGCGTCGGCGGCACGACGACCGTGCGCGTCGACGTCCGCATCATCGCCTCCACGAACAAGGACCTGCTGCGCAGCGTGCGCGACGGCTCCTTCCGCGACGACCTGTACTTCCGCCTCAACGTGATCACGCTCAACGTGCCCTCGCTGCGCGAGCGGCGCGAGGAGATCCCGGCGCTGGTCGACCACTTCCTGGCCGAGGCCAACAAGCGCCTCGGCCGGTCGATCAAGCGCGCCTCCTCGGACGCGATGGCGGCGCTGATGGCGTACGACTGGCCCGGCAACATCCGCGAGCTGAAGAACGCCATCGAGCGCGCGGCCGTCGTCACCGACGGCGACGTCGTGACGCTCGCGAGCCTGCCGCCGCCCATCCGGCCGGCGGGGGTCGGGCTCGTCGCCGGCGTCGCCAGCGCGCAGTGGGACGGCCCGGGCACCCTGTCGCTCGACGAGAAGATGGACGCAGCTCGAGCGCGCCTTCGTCATCGAGGCGCTCTCGCGCTCGGGCGGCGTGCAGGCCCAGGGCGCCCGGATGCTGGGCATCACCGAGCGCAGCATGTGGCACCTCGTGAAGAAGCACCGCATCGAGGTGGACAAGATCAAGGAGCGGGCCCAGGCGGCCGGAGCCTGAGGCGCGGGCGATCGGGACGTGCCGTCACCCGACGCAACCGACGCAGGCGCCGGGCCCTGCGCGCGGGCTGACGGGCGGCGCGTCGGCGCGTCTCTCGTGACGCCTCGCAAGGCGCCGCCGGCCTGACCGCGCAGGCCGCCGCGCTCATCCCGGAAGATCTCGCGCGCCGCGGCACGGTGCGTGGCCGTCGCGGCCGGCCCGGCCGGCCGGACGCTGGTCGCCCAGGCCAACCCGTTCGACGTCGTCACCATCGACGAACTCCAGCGCATCGTGCCGACGCCCATCGACCTGGTCTGCGCGCCGGCCCGGGCCATCGAGCGCCTGCTCGACCGGGCCTACGGGCCCGGCACGAGCCATCATCTGCGCGCGCTGGTCGCGGAGGGCCTCGCGTCGCTCGACCGCCCGTTCGACGACGAGGCCGGCGAGACCTCGCCGATCGTGCGCCTGGTGGACGCGCTCGTCGAAGACGCGGTCCGCGCGGGCGCGACCGACCTGCACCTGGAGCCCGAAGAGCTCGTCGTCCACGTGCGGCACCGCGTCGACGGCGTGCTGCGCCAGGTCGACACGCTGCCGCGCGACCTGCAGCCGCCCATCGTCAGCCGGCTCAAGGTCATGGCCGGCCTCGACATCGCCGAGCAGCGGCTGCCGCAGGAGGGCCGCATCACGACGCCGGTCGGCGGGCGCCCGGTCGACTTCCGGGTGTCGTCGTTCCCGACGGTGTTCGGCGAGAAGATCGCCATCCGCATCCTCGAGCAGGACAAGCTCGTCCGCGGGCCTCGCCGACCTCGGGCTGAACCGCCGCGGGCCTCGCGCTCGTTCCAGGACCTGCTCGGCCGTTCGCGGGGGATCATCCTGGTGACCGGGCCCACCGGCGCCGGCAAGACCACGACGCTGTACTCGGCGCTCAACGTCCTGGGCGGCCGCGCCCGGAACATCATGACGGTCGAGGACCCGGTCGAGTACGAGTTCCCCTCGATCCGGCAGACCCAGATCCGCCCGCGCGCCGGGCTCACCTTCGCGACGGCGATCCGCTCCCTGCTGCGCCAGGACCCCGACGTCATCATGATCGGCGAGATTCGCGACCCCGAGACCGCCCAGCTGGCCGTGCGGGCCGCGCTCTCCGGCGCGCTGGTGTTCTCCACGCTGCACACGCAGGACGCGGCCGGCGCGGTGCCGCGCCTCATGGACATGGGCGTCGAACCGTACCTGCTGGCCTCGACCATGGCCGGCGTGATCGCCCAGCGGCTCGTGCGCCTGGTCTGCCCCCGGTGCAGGGCCGCGGCGTCGTACCCGGCCGCCACGCTGGCGAAAGCCGGCCTGTCGCCGGCCGACACCGTCGCGTTCGTCAAGGGCACCGGGTGCGAGGCGTGCGGGGAGACGGGCTACCGGGGACGGACGGGGGTCTTCGAGATCCTCACGATCGACGCCGCGATGCACGATCTCATCGGCGATCGCGCCGACTCGCGCCGCATCAGGGACACGGCCGTGCGGGGCGGCTTCAAGTCGATCCGCGACGACGCGCTGTCGAAGGCCGTGCTGGGGCAGACCACGCTGGACGAAGTGATCCGGGTGTCGTATGAATGAGCGGGCCGGCGCATGCCTGAGTTCGCGTACGTCGCCGTCGGGCCGGACGGGCAGCGCCGGCAGGGCACCGCCGTCGCCGCGAGCGAGGACGCCCTCGCGGACCAGTTGCGCCGCAGGGCAGGAGTACCTCGTGGAGGCCGGCCCGGCCGACCGCGCGGTCGACCTGGCCGCCGTGCGCGTGCTGCGACCGCGTCACGCGCCGCGACGTCATCTTCTTCACGCTCGCAGCTGGCGGCGGTCATCGGCGCCGGCGTGAACCTGGTCGAAGGGCTCGCCGACATCGAGGCGCAGGCCGTCAAGGCGCCCCTCAAGGCGATCATCGCCGACGTCCGGCGCGGGGTGGAGCGCGGCCTGAGCCTGTCGTCGGCCCTGGAGCGCCATCCGAAGGCGTTCGGCGATCTCTACGTCAGCATCGTCCGGGCGGGTGAGGCGACCGGCCGCGTGGACAAGGCGCTCGACGACCTCGTGCAGCAGCTCGAATGGCAGGAAGCCACGCGGGCGCGCGTGCGCGAGGCCGCGGCGTACCCGCTGCTCATCGTGGGCCTCCTGACCGTGCTGCTCACCGTGCTGGTCGGCTTCACGATCCCGAGGTTCGCCAGGGTCTACCAGAGCGTGAACGCCAACCTCGAGCTGCCGCTGCCGACGCGCGTCGTGCAGGCGGCGGGGACCTTCGTCGCGGCGAACGGCCTGGTGATCCTCGCGGCGCTGGCCGTCGCCTTCGTGCTGTACCGGCTGCGCGTGCAGGCGCCGGGCGGGCCCGAGTGGCGGGACAGGTGGCTGCTGAGGCTGCCCGTCGTGGGCGACGTCTCGCGCAAGCTCGCGCTCTCGCGCTTCGCGCACTTCTTCGGCAGCCTCCACGAGTCCGGCGTCGAGGTGGCGCCGTCGCTCGCCGTCATCGAGCGCGTCATCGGCAACGCGTACATCGCCCGGCGCTTCCGCACCGCCGTCTCGCGCGTGCTCGCCGGCGACCCGCTGTCGCGCGCCCTCGGCGCGGTCGGCGAGTTCTCGCCCCTGGTCATCCAGATGGTGGCGCTCGGAGAGAAGACGGGGCAGATGTCGAAGTCGCTGCAGCAGGTGCGGCAGTACTACGACCGCGAGGTGGACCGGGCCGTGACCCGCGCCATCACCGTGTTCGGGCCGGCCGCGCTCATGGCGCTTGCCGGCGTGTTCGTCCTGATCGCCGTGGCGTTCTACCTGCCGCTGTTCAACCTGGCCAGGGCGCTCGGCCGATGACACGCGCACCCCGTCGCCCGGCCGGATTCACGCTGATCGAGGTGGCCGTCATTCTCTCGGTGCTGGCCATCCTCGCGGCCGTCATCACCCCGATGGTGCTGCAGCAGCTCGTGGACGAGAAGGTGGACGCGACGCGCGCGGAGGCGAGGCTGCTGAACGAGGCGATGCTCGGCCGGGCCGAGGTCGCGGGCACCTTCGGGTTCTTCGGCGACATGGGGCGCTGGCCGGCGTCGTTCGAGGAGCTCGTCACGCCCTCACCGGGCACGCCGCTGTTCACGACGGCGACGTTCCGCAACGTCGGCATGGGATGGAAGGGCCCGTACATCAACACCGGGGATCGGGGCGACGACGCCCTGCGCGACGCCTTCGGGCGGCCGTACCGCGGGGCCGCCACCGGACAGGTGCGCAGCGCCGGCCCGGACGGCCTCTTCGACACGCCCGACGACATCGTCTACCCGCCGGCCCCGCCAAACCCGGGCGGCCGCCTGATGGTGACCGTCAAGCGGCTCGCCGCCGAGGACAACAGTTACACGCTCGACCCGGCCGGGTACACCGTCCGCCTCTACTACGCCAGCAACGGCCGGGAGGCGTTCCTGGACGACCCGGTGGCCCCGTTCGTGTTCGAAAACGTCCCTCAGGGCGTCCACGCCCTCGTGGTCCTGAGGATGAAGTCGGACCCTCCCCTCGCCGTGGCCCAGGACACCATCCAGGTGTTCGGGAACGGCGCCACGAAACTCGTCGAATTCGTGTTCCGGCCGTAGACCTTCGGGCCCGTGCTACACTCGGGCCTTCGAGCGCGGCCGGAACCGGCCCGGCGGTTTTGCCGTCTTTGACTGATTGAGGGTTCGCGGGCCCGGGGCGGGTCCCGGTTCCCGGGCGGACGATCACGTATGTCACTGATTGAGACGAACGACCTCTGGAAAACCTACATCATGGGGTCCGAGGAGATCCACGCGCTCCGCGGTGTCGACGTGGCCATCGAGCGCGGTGAATACGTGGCCATCATGGGGCCTTCCGGGTCGGGCAAGTCCACCCTGATGAACCTCATCGGGTGCCTCGACACGCCGAGCAAGGGCAGCTACCTGCTGAACGGCAAGCAGGTCGGCCAGATGAACGACGATGAGCTGGCGCGGATCCGGAACGAGGAAATCGGGTTCGTCTTCCAGACCTTCAACCTCCTGCCGCGCGCGACCGCGCTGCACAACGTCGAACTGCCGCTGGTGTACGCGGGCGTCCCCTCGAAGGATCGCCAGGAGCGGGCCAGGGCCGCGCTCGACAAGGTCGAACTCGGCGACCGCATGACGCACCGGCCCAACCAGCTCTCGGGCGGCCAGCGCCAGCGCGTGGCCATCGCGAGGGCGCTGGTCAACAACCCGTCCATTCTCCTGGCCGACGAGCCGACGGGGAACCTCGATTCGAAGACCGGCATCGAGATCATGGCGCTGTTCGACCGCCTCCACTCGGCGGGCAACACGATCATCCTCGTCACCCACGAGGCTGACATCGCGCAGCATGCGCACCGCATCATCCACATCCGCGACGGCAAGATCGAAATCGACGAGCGTCGCGCGGCTTGACAGGAGCACCCGAATGGTCAGACGCGCCTTTGCGCTTGCGGCGGGGCTGTGCCTCGCCGCGGCGTCGATCGTGAACGCCCAGCCGGCTCCCGCCGCCGGCCAGCCGCCGATTGTCGACCGGGAGCTGTATTTCGGCGACCCGGAGATCTCCGGCGCCCAGCTTTCGCCCGACGGCCGATTCATCGCCTTCCTCAAGCCGCTCAAGGGGACGCGCAACGTCTGGGTGAAGGCCTCCGCCGAGCCCTTCGACCAGGCGCGCCCGATCACCGCGGATGCCAAGCGGCCCATCGGATCGTTCTTCTGGAGCCGGGACAGCCGCGCCGTCCTGTTTGTCCAGGACCAGGGCGGCGACGAGAACTACAACGTGTACGCCGTGGACCCGGCGGCCGCGCCGGCGGCCGGCGCCGAGGTCCCGACAGCCAGGAACCTGACCGCGGCGAAGAACGTGCGCGCGTTCATCTACGCCGTGCCGAAGAGCGAGCCCGACGCGATCTACGTGGGCCTGAACGACCGCGAGCCCGCCTGGCACGACCTCTACAAGGTCCGCATCTCGACGGGAGAGCGGCAGCTGCTCCGCAAGAACACCGAGCGGCTGACCGGCTGGGCGTTCGACACCCGGACAGGCTGCGCCTCGCGACGCGGTCGGCCGAGAACGGCGACACCGAAGTCCTGCGGATCGACGAATCGTCGTTCACGAAAATCTACTCGTGCAACGTGTTCGAGACCTGCTCGCCCCTGCAGTTCCACAAGGACGGCACGCGCGTCTACATGGTCTCGAACAAGGGCGATGGCGTCGACCTGATGCGCCTGACGCTCCTCGACGTCGCGACCGGCGCCGAGTCCGTCGTGGAGTCGGACCCGCTGAAGCGCGTCGACATCGACAACGCCGTCTTCTCGGAGAAGACCGACGAGTTGCTGGCCACCGTGTACGTGGATGACCGGCAGCGGATCTACTTCAAGGATCCCGTGTTCGAGGCCGACTTCGCGTTCGTGTCGAAGCGGTTGCCCGGCCGCGAGCTGACCTTCCGCTCGCCGACCTCCGACGAGCAGCGCTGGATCGTGTCCGCCGGAAGCGACATCGAGCCGGGCGAGGCGTACGTCTACGACCGGGCGGCGCGGACGCTCACCCTTCAATACCGGGTCTTCGAGAAGCTGCCGCGCGCCACGCTCGCGCCGATGACGCCGGTGCGCTATCCCTCGTCGGATGGCCTGGAGATCCCGGCGTACCTGACCCTGCCGAAGGGTGTGGCCCCGAAGGGGCTTCCCGCCATCATCCTGCCCCACGGCGGTCCGTGGGCGCGGGACGTCTGGGGATACGACCCGTACGCCCAGTTCCTCGCGAACCGCGGCTACGCCGTGCTGCAGCCGAACTTCCGCGGATCGACCGGCTACGGCCGCCGTTTCCTCGATGCCGGCAACCGGCAGTGGGGCGACAAGATGCAGGACGACCTCACCTGGGGCGTCAAGTACCTGGTGGCCCGGGGCATCGCCGACCCGAAGCGGATCGGGATCTTCGGCGGATCGTACGGCGGATACGCGACGCTGGCCGGCGTGGCATTCACGCCGGATGTCTACGCCGCCGGGGTGTCGCTGGTCGGCCCGTCGAACCTCATCACGCTGCTCGACTCCATCCCGGCGTACTGGGAGGCCGGGCGCAAGGTCTTCTACGAGCGCATGGGCGACCCGAACACGCCGGCCGGCAAGGCGCAGCTCCAGCGGCAGTCGCCGCTGAACTCGGCCGCGAAGATCACGACGCCGCTGCTTGTCATCCAGGGCGCCAACGACCCGAGGGTGAACCAGGCGGAGTCGGACCAGATCGTGGTCGCCCTGCGCGACCGCGGGTTCCCGGTGGAGTACATCGTGGCGCCCGACGAGGGGCACGGGTTCGCGCGCCCCGTGAACAGGATGGCGGCGTTTGCCGCGACCGAGCGCTTCCTCGCCGCTCACGTCAAGGGGCGCTTTCAGGAAGGCGCGACACAAGAAGTTGCGGCGCGCCTGAAGGAGATCACCGTTGATCCGAAGACGGTGGTCCTGCAGAAGAAGGCCGAGGCCGCGTCGGTCGAGACGCCGACGCCCGCCTCCGACCTTGTCGCGGGCTCCTGGTCGTACACCATGAAGATCGCCATGGCCGGCCAGGCCATGGACCTCGCGATGACCGTGACGGTGGCCGAGGAAGGCGGGGCCTGGATGGTCACCGAGCGCGCCGCGACGCCGATGGGCGACGCCGTCGACACGTCCACGATCGAGAAGGGCAGCCTGCGCCTCCGGAAGCGGTCGATCACGCAGGGGCAGGTGTCGATCAGCTTCGAGGTGAAAGACGGCCGGGCCGTCGGCCAGATGTCGATGGGCGGGAAGGCCCAGCCGATTGACGTCGCCCTCGGCGGGCCGCTCTTCGCCGACGGGGCGGGCGCGAACGACGTGATTGCCAGGCTGCCGCTCGCCGACGGCTACACGGCGTCGTTTCTCAACTTCGACGTGGAGAGCCAGAAAGTCAGGGTCAGCCGGCTTCAGGTCGCCGGCACCGAGCGAGTGACCGTGCCTGCCGGGACCTTCGACTGCATCAAGGCCGAGGTCGCCTCCGACGACGGCGGAAAGTCGACGCTGTGGGTCGCGCGCGATCTCCGGCGCGTCGTGCGGAGCTCGGCCACGTCGCCACGGATGCAGGGCGCGACGATCACGGCTGAATTGAAGTGAGTCCGGCCGCCTCGACGAGCGCGCGCGTGTAGGGATGGGCCGGCGCGTTCAGCACCGCCTCGGCCCGCCCCATCTCGACGATGCGCCCCTGGTACATGACCGCCACGCGCGCACAGACGTGCCGGACGAGCCGGAGATCGTGCGCCACCAGCAGCAGCGTCAGCCCGAGGCGCTGCTGCAGGTCCATCAGCAGGTTGATCACCTGGGCCTGGATTGAGACGTCCAGGGCGGAAACCGGCTCGTCGGCGACGAGGAACGCGGGCCGGAGCGCCAGCGCGCGCGCGATGCCGATGCGCTGGCGCTGGCCGCCGCTGAACTCGCGGGGATAGCGGCTCGCGGCGCCGGTGTCGAGTCCCACCAGATCGAGCAGCTCCCGCACCCGCGCGCGCCGCTCGGCCGGCGATCCCAGGGCGTGAATGACCAGGCCTTCTTCGACGATGGCGCCGGCCGTCATGCGGGGGTTCAGCGACGATCCGGGGTCCTGAAAGATCATCTGCATGTCGCGGCGCAGCCGCCGGAGGCGTGCGGCGGGCAGACCGAACACCTCTTCGCCGCGGAACGTGAACGATCCGGCCGTCGGCTCGACAAGCCGCAGCAGGCAGCGCGCCGTGGTCGTCTTGCCGCACCCTGATTCGCCGACAAGTCCGAACGTCTCTCCCTCGTCGATCGTGAAGCTCACGCCGTCGACGGCGCGGATGCGGGACGGACGGCCCCAGAGCGCCTGCCGGCGCTCGAATGTCTTCACGAGTCCCGACACTTCGATGAAGGCCATCACGCCGCTCCGCCGTGGAGGAAGCACCGGGCCTCGTGGCCCGGCGACACGGTGACCGCGGCAGGGCGCGACGCGTCGCAGGCGGAGAACCGCTCGGGGCATCGCGGCGCGAACGCGCACCCCGGAGGGAGGGCGGCGAGGTCGGGCGCCGCGCCCGGAATCGCCTCGAGGCGCGCTCCCGGGACCGGTCCGGGCAGCGACGCGAGCAGGCCCCGCGTATACGGATGGAGCGGCGAGGCCAGGACGCCACGGGCCGGCCCGGTCTCGACGATCCGGCCCGCGTACATGACGGCCACGCGGTCCGCCACACGCGCGACGATGGCCGGGTCGTGCGTGATGAGCAGCAGTGAGAGACCGAATTCGCGCCGCATGGACGTCAGCAGGTCCAGAATCTCCGCCTGGACCGTTGCGTCGAGCGCGGTGGTCGGCTCGTCGGCGATGACCAGCGCCGGCCGGCACGCGACCGCGGCAGCGATGAGCACGCGCTGGCGCATGCCGCCGGAGAGCTGGTGGGGGAAATCGCGGGCGCGGTGCGCCGGCTCCGGGATGCGCACCGCGTCGAGCAGTTCGACGGCACGCGCCCGCGCGGCGGCCCCTGTCGCGATGCCATGAACCTGGAGCACTTCGGCGACCTGGTCGCCGACGGTGAACGACGGGTTGAGCGCCGCCATCGGCTCCTGGAAGACGAACCCGATGCGCGCGCCGCGGACGCGCTGGAGCTCGCGCTCGTCCAGGGCGAGGAGGTCCAGCCCCTCCAGGCGGACACTGTCCCGCGGTGATTCGGCCCGGCGGAGGCACCAGCCGGACAATCGAGAGCGCCGTGACGGACTTGCCGGAACCGGACTCACCGGCCAGGGCCAGGATCTCCCCGCGCGCGATGTCGAAGCTGACGCCATCGACCGCGCGGACGGGAGGGCGCGCGCCTTCCCGCCCGGCGCCGAACTCGGTCGTCAGCCCGCGCACCTCGAGCAGCGGCGCCCTGTCGTCACGTTCACGTCTCCGTGCCCGAGCCCGTCCGCCCGGTCCCGAGCTACTGCAACTGCTTCAACGCCGAGCGGCCGGCATACTTCGCGGCCGGGCCCAGTTCCTCTTCGATGCGCAGCAACTGGTTGTACTTCACGACGCGATCCGTGCGGCTGGCCGAGCCGGTCTTGATCTGGCCCGCGCTGGTCGCCACCGCGAGGTCGGCGATGGTCGAGTCCTCCGTCTCGCCGGAGCGGTGCGAGATGACGGTCGTATAGCCGGCCCGATGAGCCATGGCGATGGCGTCGAGCGTTTCGGAGACGGTGCCGATCTGGTTCAGCTTGATCAGGATCGAGTTGCCGATGCCGCGCTCGATCCCCTGCTTGAAGATCTCCGGGTTGGTGACGAAGATGTCGTCGCCGACAATCTGGACGCGCGCGCCCAGCTCCTTGGTCAGCGCCTGCCAGCCGTTCCAGTCGCCTTCGGCGAGGCCGTCCTCGATGGAGATGATGGGGTACTTCGAGAGCCACTCGGCGTAGAGCGCGATCATCGCGGCCGAGGTCCGCCCGGCGCCGCCGGACTTCTTGAACAGGTAGCGGCCCGGCTCCGTTGTCGGGGCATCCCACGGCGTCGACCTCGGGGCGCCATCGTCCCAGAGCTCGCTGGCGGCCACGTCGAGGCCGACGCAGATGTCGCGTCCCGGCTTGTAGCCGGCCTTTTCGATGGCCTCGATGACCAACTCGACGGCCTGGTCGTTTGACGGGAGGTTGGGCGCGAAGCCGCCCTCGTCGCCGACGCCGGTCGACAGGCGGCGCTTCTTGAGGATGGCGCGGAGGGCGTGGAACACCTCGGCGCCGGCCCGAAGGGCCTCCCGGAACGTCGGAAGCCCGATGGGATAGACCATGAACTCCTGGAAATCCACCGTCGAGTCCGCGTGGGCGCCGCCGTTGAGGATGTTCATCGTCGGCACCGGAATCAGCCAGTCGCCGGCGTCCGGCTGCCCGAACAGGTCGCGGTAGTGGCGGTAGAGCGGGATGCGCCGGCTGGAGGCGGTCGCCTTGGCGAACGCCATCGAGACGCCCAGGATGGCGTTGGCGCCGAACCGGCTCTTGGTGGGAGTCCCGTCCAGCGTGATCATCGCGGCGTCGAGGCTGCGCTGGTCGAAGTCGCCGCCGATCAGGGCCCGGGCCAGTTCACCGTTCACGTGGCCGACCGCCTTCAAGACGCCTTTGCCGAGGTAGCGCTGCGCATCGCCGTCGCGCAATTCGAGGGCCTCGCGCTCGCCGGTGGAGGCGCCCGAGGGGACCGCCGCGCGCCCGAAGGCGCCGTCGGCGAGAGAGACATCAACTTCCACTGTCGGATTGCCCCGGGAGTCCAGGATTTCCCGCGCGTGTACTGCCGCGATCTTCATGTTCGAACCTCAATCAGGGGGGCAGTGAACCGGTGCCGAATCCAACCCGGAATCTTACCACAGCCGATTGACGCTAACCTTTGACACCGTGGGGGTTTGGAGCCTATGATCGACCAGTGTCTTACCATGGTGGCAGGCATAATGGGAGTAGCATCATCATGAATATCCGCCGGTGGGGACTGGCGCAGTCAGTCGTGGCCCTTTTCATACTGTCCGCGGTGGCGTTCGTGCCCGTCCTGGCCCAGCAGCAGGGCCAGAAAGTCGACAAGAAGGTCGAGAAGGCCCAGCAGTTCGACATCCAGTCTGTTGTCAGCGCCACGAATGCCGCCATGGCCGGCGAGACCGTGGGCGACATCAAGATGACGTTCCGCAACGATGCCTTGAAGGCGCAGGAAGGCAAGACGTACGTGCCGTTCACGGTCACCTTCGATCAGGCGCAGGCGCCTGCCGGCAAGGCCGTCACCCTGTTCACGCGCGTGGTGAACAAGGCGCTGATCCCCGCCGCGCCCCCCGCCGATGCCAAGAAGGCCAAGGACGACAAGTCGAAGAACCTGCATCCCGAGTACGTCTACCAGGACGCGTCGTTCATCACGCTGACGCCGCCGGCCTCGGCGACCGAGCCCTACAAGATCAGCCGCGCGTTCGCGGTGCCGGCCGGTGAGTACGACGTGTACGTCACGGTGATGGAGCGCCTGCCCGTCGACGCGAAGGACCGTGAGAAGACGCAGGTGAAGGCCGGCGTGCTGAAGCAGACCATCACGGTGCCGGACTACTGGTCCGACCAGTTGACGACCAGCACGATCATCGTGGCCGACAAGGTGGAGCCGCTGGCCGCGCCGCTCACGCCGCGCGAGCAGATCGAGCAGCCTTACACGCTCGGGGCGACGCAGATCACCCCGTCGATGACGAACACGTTCTCGAAGAAGGACGAGATTTCGATCGTCTTCCTCATCTACAACCCCGTGCTCGGCGCGGACAAGAAGCCTGATATCTCGGTGGACTACAGCTTCTACCAGAAGGTGGCGTCCGAGGCCAGCGGCGAGAAGTTCTTCAACAAGACCAACCCGCAGGTGTTCAGCGCCAAGACGCTCCCGCCGCAGTTCGATCCGGCCGTGGGGCACCAGCTGGTGGCGGGGCAGTCGCTGCCCCTCGGGAGTTTCCCGGAAGGCGAGTGGCGGCTCGAGATCAAGGTCACCGACAAGCTCTCGGGCAAGACCATCACGCACGACGTGAAGTTCGTCGTCACGGCCTGATTCCGCGAGGCCGTCCAGCCGCGCGGGCCGTGACGGGTTGACGAGAAACGCTATGAGACGCCTATCCACGCTCGTGGTCGCGGCTGCACTCGTATGCCTCGTCGTTCCGGTCCGGCCCGCGTCGGCTCAGGCCGAGAGGGCCGCGGAGTCGACCGTGGCCCGCGCCGGGCTCGGCTCGATCCGCGGGCTCGTGCTCGCCACCGACGGCCGGCCGCTGGTCGGCGCGATGGTGTCGGCGCTGGGCTCGACGGTGGCCTTCGTCGTCACCGGGCGGGACGGGCGGTTCCTGTTCGACGCGCTTCCCGCCGGCCCTTACACGGTGCGCGTGCACCTTGACGGATTCGCGCCGTCGGTCCGCCGCATGGTGGAGGTCCGCCCGGAGGCAGGCCCGTCCATCATGTCGGTGGCGCTGAAGGCGCTGGCCTCGCCCGCGGTCACCGCCGACGGGAGGACGCTGCTGGCCGCCGGCGTGATCCCGCTCGACGGCGTCCGGACCGCCGCCGACGCCTCCTCCGATCCCGGCGGCGACTACGACTACGGCGAGACCGCCTGGCGGCTGCGCCATCTCAAGCGGGGCGTGCTGAAGGGCGTCGAGACGGGCATCGTGACGGCCGACGCGGAGCCCACGCCCGAAGAGGCGTCCGGCTCGATGTTCGGGCGCGCCTTCGGATCGTCGATGCGCGCCGCCGCCTCGCTGTTCACCGACTTCCCGCTGACCGGGCAGGTCAACCTGCTCACGACGAGCACGTTCGGCGCGCCGTTCGCCCTGGACGCGCCCACGACGCTGACCTCGTCGAGCATCGCGCTCGTGTCGCTCGGCTCGACGGCCGGCCCGCTCGGCGACTGGGCGGTGAGCGCCGCCATGACGCCCGGGCAGGTCGGCTCGTGGTTCGTCGACGGCACGCTGACCGCGCGGCCGAGTTCGAGCCACCGGTACGTCGGCGGGCTGGTCTACGGCGCGCAGCGGGTGAATTCGACCGACCTGTTCGCCTTGTCCGCGATCAGCGGCGGTTCGCGCTCGGTGGGCCGCGTCTACGGCTTCGACGAGTGGATCGTGTCGAAGTACCTCGCCGTCGGCTACGGGCTGTCCTACATGTGGCAGGACTACGTGGCCACCGAGGGGCTCGTCAGCCCGCGCGTGTCGATGACGGTGAGCCCGGTCAACGGGCTCCGGCTGCGCGCCGTCGCCGTCCGCAACAGCTTCGCGCCCGGATCCGAGGAGTTCGTCAACGTGATGGACAACACGCCGGACGGGCTCTGGCTGCCGGCGCAGCGGTCCTTCTCGCCGTGGTCGGAGCGCGACGGCCTGCACGCGCAGACCACCGACCACGTCGAGTTCGGCGTGGAGCGCGACATCGCCGCCTACGTCGTCGGCGTGCGGACCTTCTACCAGAGCGTGGACGACCAGGCTGGCGCGATCTTCGCCGCGCCGTCGCGCGAGCACCCGGCCGCGAGCCTCGGCCACTACTACCTGGCCAGCCTGGGCGATTTCGGCGCCCGCGGGTGGGGCGTGAAAGTCAGCCGGCCGCTCTTCGGCCTCGTGCGCGGGTCGGTCGACTACTCGGTGACGACCGCTCAGTGGGTGAGCGGGCCTGACGGGGCTGGTTCCGCCTGGTTCGGCGGCGCGAGCCGCGCCGAGCCGACCCGGGTGCACGACGTGACGACGTCGTTTGAAACGGCCATCGCACCGACGTCCACCCATGTGTACGTGCTCTACAAGCTGAATTCCGGATTCGCGCGCCAGATGCCCGATGAGCAGGAGCCGGGCTTCGCCGCGCGCTTCGACATCCAGGTCAACCAGGCGCTGCCGTTCATGGACTTCACGTCGGCGGACTGGGAAGTGCTGGTGGCCGTCTGCAACCTGTTCCGCGATGCCGTCGGAGAGCGATCCATTTACGACGAACTGCTCGTCATCCGCCCGCCGAAGAGGGTGGTCGGCGGCGTGCGCGTCCGTTTCTAGCTCAGAACGTCGAAACGCCGCGAGTGATCCGTTTTGTTGGATGGGTCATTCGTCTGGATGGATTCTGTCTTCATTCGGGAATGACGTCACGTCGTAAGTGCTTGTGGCACAGCTATTTGACAGTTGAGTCGGCCCCCGCTTACCTGGTATGTCGATTGCTGTGGCTTTCCGGTAAGGCGTAGTGCGCTAACCCGATGTCCGACAACCAGTTCCGGTCCGCAGAATCAGCGAGACGCACCAGCGCGGGGGCAGGCCAGCCCAGCGCGGCTGGCTGGTTCGCGGCCCTCGCGGTGGTACTGGTGCTGCTCGGCCTCGGTCTCGCCAATATCTACATCCGGGCGACATGGCACGAAGTCGAGGACGGCGTGCTGTGGGTCTCGCGTCCGGACGGGATCACCGCCGCGGAACTGGCCGACCGTGCGCCCGCCGCCAGAGCCGGCGTGCGGCTCGGCGATGTGCTGCTCGCCATCGACGGCCGGCCCGTGGAGAGCCCGGCGGATGTGGTCGCCACGGCGCACGCCGCAGGCCGTGCCACGCCGCTGACCTACACGCTGCTGAGGCTGGGCTCGCGCGAAATCGTGCAGGTCCGGCTGGCGCCCATTCCCCAGGGCAACAGCTTCCTCTATTTCATCCTGGCGTCGGTCGGGATCTTCACGCTGATGGTCGGCGCCTGGGTCCGCCTGCGCAGGCCGGGCGACCAGTCGTCGCTCCACCTGTTCTGGCTGACGGTGGCGTTCTTCGGCGTGTTCACGTTCTCGTTTTCGGGACGGTTCGACCGGCTCGACTGGCTGTTCTACTGGGCCGACATGGTGGCGCTGCTCGCCCTGGCGCCGATGCTCCTGCACTTCACGCTGGTGTTCCCGGAGCGGGCAGGCCAGTGGGTCCGCACGCCGCTCGGCGCCCGCCTCCTGCCGCTCATCTACCTGCCCGCGCTGGTGATGGGCAGCGCGCGCGTGATGGCCGTCGCGCGGCTGGACGGCAACTCCCGCCTGCTCGCGGTCGTCGCCGCGCTCGACCGGCTCGAGCCGCTGTACCTGGGCGCCTGCCTGCTCGGGGGGCTGGCGGTCCTCGCGCATGCCCTCGCGCACGCGAGGTCGGTCACCGCTCGCCGCCAGCTGCGGTGGATTGTCTGGGGCACGCTGCTCGGCGGCGCGCCGTTCGCGCTCGGCTACGCCGTGCCGTTCGCCCTGGGCGTCGAGCCGACGGCCAGGATGGATCTGCTGGCGGTGCCGCTCGGGCTCATTCCGCTGGCGTTCGCCTCGGCGATCGTGCGCTACCGCCTCATGGACGTCGAGGTCATCGTCAAGCGCGGCCTGGTCTACGTCGCGGCGGCGGCCGGGATCGTGGCCCTGTATGCGGTGCTGCTCCGCGCGGTGGGCTGGATCTTCGTCGGCGGCACCGGGAACACCATCATCGCCGTGCTCGCGACGATGGTGGTCGTGCTGGTGGCCCGGCCCATCAAGGACGCCGTGCAGAACGCGCTCGACCGGGCGTTCTACCGCGACCGCTACGACTACCGCCGCGCGCTGGTGGGGTTCGCGCGCGACCTCAGCACCGACCTCGATCTGCCCCGGCTCGCCGACCGCCTGGTCACCCGCATCACGGAGACGCTCGTCATCGACCGCATCGCGCTGATGGTGGCCGACGAGTCGGCCAATGCGTTCCGCGCCATCCGCGCCGACGGGTTCGTCGGCGAACCGCCGCTGCTGCACCTCGACTCCGGCGTCGGCGCGCGCGTGCGGGCGGGGCACCACGTGGCGCTCGACGACCCGGCCGCCCTGCGCCGCGCCGGCAGCGACGAGATCGAGTTCTGGCGCGTCCAGGGCGTGCACTACCTGATTCCCTGCGTGTCCAAGCAGACGGGCATCGCCGTGCTGGCCCTCGGGCGCAAGGAGCGTGGCGAGCCGCTGAGCAGCGAGGACATGGCGCTGCTGGTGGCCGTGGCCGCCCAGGTGGCCACCGCCATCGAGAACGGGCGCCTCTACCAGCAGCTCAAGGCCCAGGCCGATCAGGTCGAGCGCATGCGCCAGTCGAACGAGAACATCCTCGAGTCGCTCGACAACGGCCTGACCGTCGTCGACGCCGACGACCGGGTGATCCGCTGGAACCGCGCGCTCGAGCGCCTCAGCGGCATTCCGCGGCGGGACGCGGTCGGGCGCGGCCTCGCCGACCTGCTCGGCCCGTCGCTGCTCGGACGCCATCGAGGCGGCCCGGCTGGGGAGCCCGTCCGGCGCGGCGCTCTACCGCATGCCGCTGACGCTCGCGCGCGGGCGCGCGGACACCGGGCGGCTGGTCAACGTGGTCGTCGTGCCGCTGCAGGGCGACGGCGTCGACCTCGGCGTCGAGGGGTCCATCCTCGTCTTCGAGGACGTGACCAGCCGCGCCCGCCTCGAGGAGCAGTTGCAGATTTCCGACAAGATGGCGTCGATCGGGCTGCTCGCCGCCGGCGTGGCCCACGAGGTGAACACGCCGCTGACCGGCATCTCGAGCTACACGCAGATGCTGCTCGACCGCGCCGACCCCGACGATCCGCAGACCAAGCTGCTCGAGAAGATCGAGCGCCAGACGTTCCGGGCGGCGAAGATCGTCAACGGGCTGCTGACCCTCGCGCGGGGCGGGCAGGCCGCGAACGAGCGGGCCCCGGTGGACCTGAACACCGTCATCAACGACGTGCTGTCGCTGCTCGAGCACCAGTTCAGGGCCGTCAACATCCAGGTGCGGCGCGATCTCGCCCCGGCGCCGCCGATGGTCTTCGGCATGGAGCACAAGCTGCAGCAGGTGTTCCTCAACCTGTTCATCAACGCGCGGGACGCGATGCCGCGGGGCGGCTGGCTGTCGGTCACGACGCGGGCCGAGGGCGAGTGGGCCATGGTCGAAGTGGGCGACACCGGCGCCGGCATTCCGGCCGAGCACCTCTCGCGCATCTACGACCCGTTCTTCACCACCAAGGCCCTCGGCCAGGGCACGGGGCTCGGCCTCTCGATCACCTACGGCATTGTCGGCGAGCACGACGGGCGCATCAGCTGCGACAGCCGCCCCGGGGAGGGCACACGGTTCACGCTGGCCCTGCCGCTCATGCCCGCCGCCCAGCGGGCGGCCGCCGGCGGCGCGCAGGTGCGCGGATAGGCCATGGCGCGCCCCGGCACCATCCTCGTCATCGACGACGAAGAGATCATGCGGGAGATCCTCGAGGCGCTCCTGACGCCCGAGGGCTACGACGTGCGGCTCGCGCCGAACGGCGCAGAGGGCCTGGAACTGGCCCGCGCCATGCCCTTCGACGCCGCCATCGTCGACGTGATGATGCCGGGCATGGACGGCCTGGCCGTGCTCGACGAGTTGAAGCGGATCGACGACGACCTGGCCGTCGTGATGGTCACCGCGTACGCGTCGGTCGACACGGCCGTCGACGCGATGAAGCGCGGCGCCCTCGACTACATCACGAAGCCGTTCAAGAACGACGAGGTCCTGCTCGTCCTGCGGAACGCCGTGGAGCGCAGCCGGCTCGTCACCGAGAACCGCTCGCTCCGCCAGAACCTGCAGGAGCGCTACCACCGCTTCGACAACATCATCGGCAAGAGCCCGCCGATGCGCCGGGTCTTCGACCTGATCATCCAGGCGGCGCCCAGCCGGTCGACGATTCTCATCGAGGGGGAGAGCGGCACGGGCAAGGAGCTCATCGCGCGCGCCATCCACACGCACTCGGCGCGATCCGAGCGGGCCTTCGTGACGGTGAACTCCGGCAACCTGCCGCCGGACCTGCTCGAGTCGAACCTGTTCGGCCACGTGAAGGGCGCGTTCACCGGCGCGGTCTACCCGAAGAAGGGGCTCTTCGAGATCGCCGATCGCGGCAGCATCTTCTTCGACGAGATCGGCAACGTGCCGCTGGAGACGCAGCCGAAGCTGCTGCGCGTCATCCAGGAGCGCGAGTTCATGCGCCTGGGCGGCGTCGAGACGATCAAGGTCGACGTGCGCATCATCGCCGCGACCAACATCGACCTGCAGAAGATGATGCAGGACGGCCTCTTCCGCGAGGACCTGTTCTATCGCCTGCACGTGATCACGATCCAGCTGCCGCCGCTGCGCGAGCGGAAAGACGACATCCCGCTGCTGGTGCAGCACTTCCTGCAGAAGTACGGCGAGGAGAACGGCAAGCCGGGCCTGGAGCTCGCGCCCGACGCGCTCGACATGCTCATGGAGTACGAGTGGCCGGGCAACGTCCGGGAGCTCGAGAACGTCATCGAGCGCGGCGCCGTGCTCACGCAGGGATCGCGGATCGGCGCCGCCATGATCCCCGACCAGGTGCGGCGGACGCCCACCTTCCAGATCCCGCACATCACGGTGCCGCCCGACGGCCTCTCGCTCAAGGACGTCGTCACGAACTTCGAAAAGCGGCTGATCGAGTCGACGCTGGAAAGCGCGGGCGGCGTGCAGAAGCGCGCGGCGGAGCTGCTCCGCATCAAGCCGACGACCCTGAACGAGATGATCAAGCGGTACGACATTGCGCCGCGTCGGAAGAGGAACGGCAACGAAGCGGGCGACGACTCGGGGCAGTGAGGAAGGAGTCAGTAGTCAGAAGTCAGGAGTCAGGAGTCAGGACGACCTGCACGGTTCGCAGCTGGCTCGAACTCGCTAGCTGACAACTGGCTACTGGCTCTGACTAGCTCATGACTCTGGCTTCTGACTCACTGGCTACTTCTGCCTGCACCGCCCCCATCAGCTTCTCGTACTTCCCCATGATGAGGTCCCAGCGGTAGTGCTCGCGGACGTACGCGCGGCCGTTGCGGCCCATCTGCGCCCGGAGCCGGTCGTCCACGGCGAGCAGCCTCAGGCACTCGACGAACTCGTCGCGGTCGGCATAGAACAGGCCGGCGTTGCTTCGCAGGCAATGGTCGACGAGCACCTCCGAGCGCGCGTTCGCGAGGACGGGCGTGCCGACGGCAAACGCCTCGAGGGCGAGCAGCGAGAGGCTCTCGAACGGCGACGGCACGATGACCACCGTCGCGGCCTCGAGGGCCTGCAGGCGTTCGCGCTCGGAGAGCAGGCCGGCGAACCGGATGTAGGGCTCCTCGGGCAGCGGCATCAGCTTGACGCCCATCAGGGCGAGCGTCAGGTGCCCGCCGCCCTCGTGGTACGTGCTGAAGTACTCGACGAGCTCTTCGCAGCCCTTGCCCTTTTCGATGCGGCCGCCGTACAGCGCGAAGGGGTCGTGGATCTTGTGACGCCCCCTGAACGCGGCGCCCCGGGACTGGGCCGGCCAGCGCCCGGGCGCTCCGCGTGGCGGCGCCGGCGCGTCGCCATCCGCCTGCGGGTCCTCCTCGGGCCCGCTTCGCTCGTGGCCCTGCTGGGGCAGGTCGACGCCGCACCCGACCGTCTCTTCGGCCACCGCCCGGATCGGGAACTCGGCCGTCAGGAACCGGCGCTCGACCTCGGTGTTGTAGGCCATCGCCGCCGGCAGCGCGAACATCTCGCGGTAGATGCCGAGGCGGATCGCCGGCTCGTCGTGCGCCGTCGGCACCAGGATGCTCTTCTGCGGCGCCACCGACAGCCCGAGCACGGTCGGCGCGTAGAGATAGGTGAAGAAGATCAGGGCGTCAAACGACCGGTGGTTCCGCTCGAGGTGGTCGACGAGCGCCGGGCACCACGGCCCCTGCTGCTCGAGCCACTGCCGCTCGTCCTCCCGCGAGTGCGGGTGGTTGAAGATCCAGTCGGAGTACCGGTTGAAGGCCTCGATGTCCCGCGGGTGCGCGTTCGCGAACCGGCGCACCGTCACGCCCCTGACCCGGTCCGTTCCCTCGGGGTACTCGTTGTTCCAGGTGATGTAGTCGCGGGCGCAGGTGGTCAGCACCTCGACGTCGTGGCGCTCGGCCAGCCGCTCGGCGATCAGGCGGCAGTGGTACTCGGACCCGCCGAGGATCTCGGACCCGTAGCGCTGGATGACAAACGCGATCTTCATGGGAACCGTTCCAGGAGCCGCCGCAGCTCGGTGTCGATCCGGGCGGCCGAAAAATGCGCGAGCCGCCGGCGCTGGCCCGCGACGACCGACGCCCGGAGGCCGTCGTCGAACGCGAGCATCCCGAGCAGCTCGGCGGCGTGTTCGAAGTCCTTGGGCGCGAACTGCACCCCCGCGCCCCCGAGCGTGTCGGGAATCGCGGTGCAGCTGTACGCGAGCACCGGCAGGTCGGCGGCCATCGCCTCGACCAGCGGCACGCAGAAGCCCTCGTGCTCGCTCATCGAGATGTAGACGCTCGAGTACCGGTAGTAGGCGGCCAGCTCCCGGTCCGGGACCGCGCCGGTGAACAGGAAGCGGTCGGGCAGCCACCCGAGCTGCGCGATGAGCGCCCGCAGCATGCTGGTGTAGCGCGGCACCCCGTCGTCCCGCCCCACGAAGATGAACCGGTAGTGGGCGTCGACGTACCGCTTGTAGTGCTCGGCCAGGCGGACGATGTCCTCGACCTTCTTGTTCGGCACCATGCGGCCGACGAACAGGAAGTTCGTGAGGCCGTCGCCAAGCCACTTCTCGAGCGCCGGCGTCGGCGGCGCGTCGACGATGCGGCCGGTGTCGACGGCGACGGGGAAGACCGCCGTCTCGGCGAATCCCAGGTCCGCGAGTTCCCGCCGGTTGAACTCGGAATCCCCGAGCGCCAGGTCGGTGCGGCCGGAGAGCGAGGCGAGCTCGCGCCTGCCGAGCGTGGCCAGCCGGAAGATGTTCGCGTCGTACGGGGCGTAGAAGCGCGCGGGGGTGATGTTGTGGTACTGCAGCACCCGGCCGCGCGGCAGCCTGGCGAACGCCTCGGTCATCGGCGACGGGATCGCGAAGTGCAGGATGGTGACGTCGCCGGCCGAGGCCGCCGGATCGCCGAAGGGCCTGGCCTCGCCGCGCATGTCCTCGTCGATGGTGAGGGCGAAGAGGTCGGACTCGTGGCCCTGCGCGCGCAGCAGGCCGCGCACCGCCCGGGCGCTGTCGCCGATTGCGTCTCCCCGATGCGCCGACGGGACCCACTGGTTGACGACCATCTCGCGACCCCGGCGCTACCCGTCGATGCCGCTGGCCCGGGCGGCCGTCGGCAGGGCCTTGTACAGCGACGGGCGGAAGAGCCGCTGCGCCTCGAGCCGGTCGATCGTGTCGAACTGCTGCCAGAAGTCCCACGCCACGCGGTGGTCGGGCCGGCGAGGCGCGGCGATCACCCGGTCGACGAGCGCGAGGAGCGTCCCGCCGAAGTCGCGGTTGCGCAGGCGCTCGAGGGCCGCGTCCTGCCCGGCCAGGATGCGCTCCTGCAGACCCTCGTCGCCGACGACGGCGTCGATGAGCGCGGCGACGCCAGCCGGATCCGGCTCCCCGTACAGCACGCCGGCGCCGTCCATGGTCGCGGGCACCGCCGTCCGCGCGAGCGCAAGCACGGGGATCCGCTTGTAGAAGGCCTCGACAAGCGGCACGCAGAAGCCCTCGTGCTCGCTCGCGCACAGGAACACGTCCGCGACGTCGTAGTACGCCGTCAGTTCCTCGTTCGACACGTGGCCCGTGAAGTGGACGTCGCCGACCCCCAGGCGCGCCACCAGCTGTTGCAGCATCGCGAGGTAACGCTCGAAGCCGCCGTAGGAGCCCACAATCAACAGCCGGGACCGGTGGTTGTACCGGGACTGGTAGGCGGCGAAGGCCCGGACGACGTTCTCGATCCGCTTGTTCGGGATCACCCGGCCCACGAAGAGCACGTTGGTCCACTCGTCGTCGAACTGGCCGGCCACCACGCCGTTGGGCGGCCCGTCGAGGTGCGCGAACCCCGGCACGACGGGCAGCACGTCGGTCGCCGGGAATCCCAGCGCTTCGAGTTCGCGGCGGTTGAACTCGGAGTCGCCCAGGGCCAGGTCGCACCTGTCGACATACGCCGCCAGTTCGCGCCGCCCGTGGTAGCAGAGGCGCACAAGCTGCCGGTGCACGTCGACGAAGTACTCGGGCGGGGTGATGTTGTGATAGACGAGCACCATCCGGTCCGGCAGCGCGTACGCGACGCGCGAGGCCTTGGACCCGATGGAGAAATGATGAATCAGGATGTTGTCGCGGTGGGACGCCTCGACAAGATCCCGGAAGTCGCGCGTGAGATCCTCGAGGCGCGGATCGGCGGTCTCGACGAAGATGTCGGACGACGTAGCCCGCGTCGCGGAGGACCCGCTGGATGCCCAGCACCTCGTGGCCGATAGCGTCGCCGTAGCCCAGGGTGGCCAGCACCTGGTGGACCGCCGGGCGCGAGGCGCCGGCGCTCACCGCCGCCTCCCCGAGCGCCGCGCCGGCCCGGCGGGCAGCTCCCGCACGACCTCGTCGCCCGCCCGGCAGACGGCCCGCCGGCGCGCGAACCACCCGGGCAGCGGCTCCATCGGCGCGCGCGCCGCGCCGCTCTGATCCTCCGCGCGAAGCCGTTCGAACATGTCCAGGTACTTGCCCACGATGACCGGCCACGTGTAATGGCGCTGGAAGTACTCGCGGCCGTTCCGGCCCAGGGCCGACGCCAGCCGGCGGTTCGACTGGATGAGCGCCAGCGTCTCGATGAACTCCACGTCGCTCTCGTAGAACAGCCCGGCATTGCTCCTCAGGCACTGGCCCTGCAGCACGTCGCAGCGGCCGTTGGCCAGCACGGGCCTGCCGAGCGCCCACGCCTCGAGCGCCACCATCGACAGGCTCTCGAAGTACGACGGCATGACGAGCGCCTCCGCAGCGGCGATCCCGTCGAACTTGTCGTCGTCTCCGACGAAACCGAGATGCCGGATGCGCGGATGATCGGGGACGGGCAGGACCGCGTTCCCCATGAGGACGAGGGAGAGGTCGCCCCGGACGGCCCGCGTGTATCGATCGAAGTGGGAGAAGAGTTCCTTGCAGCCCTTGTTCTCGTCGATGCGGCCGACGTAGACGATGAAGGGCGACGTGATGCCGTACTTCCGGCGGAACCGTTCGGGATCCGTGCGGGCCGGCACCTCGGACCCGACGCCCACGACGACGTTCGGCACGGCGTCGTTGCCCGCGGCGGCCTGGATCATCGCCCGCTCCTCGAAGGAGTTGTACATGAGCGCCCGCACGCCGCGGAAGATCGGCGCGAACAGCGACAGGCCGACGGCCCCGTCCCGCTCGGCCGTCGGCACGAGGAGCGCCCGGGGCGCGGCGGCGCGGATGCCGTGGTACGCGTGGTAATACCGGAAGCTGAAGAAGATGAAGTAGTCGTAGCCCCTCTCGTGGCGGCGGATGAAGTCGACAAGCGCCGTCGAGGCCGGGCCTTCGCTGTCGAGCCACGCGAGTTCGTCGGCCAGCGAGTGCGCCGACCCGAAGACGTGGTGCGAGCGCCGGCCGAACCGCCGGGGATCGCGCTCCCGTCTCACGGGGAAGCGCCGCACGCGCAGGCCGTTCACCTGCGACTCGCCGGCGGGCAGCTCGTTCCGCCAGGTGATGTAGTCGCGGGCGCACGTGGTCAGGACGTCCACCTCGGCCCGGCGCGCCAGCTGCTCGGCCACGTAACGGGCGTGGAGTTCGGCCCCGCCGTTGATGTCGAGGCCGTAGCGCTGGACAACGACTGCGAGCTTCACTGGTCCGTCAAGTCGCCAGGGCCTGGCGCCGGCTGGCCCGCCGGGCCGGGCTCTCTGCTGTCGAAGGGCAGGCTGTCACCGGCGCCGCCGCCCGCTCCGGGCGCGTCTGCGCCGCTGACCGCCGCGTCAGCCTGCGAGCCGGGTTCGCCGCCGCCCTCGCCGCCGACCGGATCCGGCTGACCGGCCGCTCCGCTCCGGCCCCGCCGCCTCCGGCGCCGCCGCGCGCGCTGCGCCTCGCCTTTGATCGGTCCGCCGGGAGCGGCCGCGTCGCCCTCCCGTCTGACCGCGTCGCCCTCCCGCTCTGACCGCGTCGCCTTCGCGCCTGGCCGCGTCACGGTCCCGCCTGGCCGCGTCACCGTCCCGCCTGGCCGCGTCGCCGTCCCGCCTGGCCGGCCGGCCCGGCGCGGCTGCAGCCTCGGCGGGCTCGGCTGTTGGCCCGCTGCCCGGCCGGTACTGCACGACGCTCTCGAGCGCCCGCGCCCGTCGGTCGCTGAAGTCGAGCCGGCCCGACAGCGATTCCATGCGCATCTTCAGGTTCTTCACCTCGATGCCGAGGCGGGTCACCTCCAGCACGAGGTTGTGGATCAACTCGTAGTTCAGCGCCGCGGTCCGATCGAACTCCTCCCGGTTGTACGCGTTGATGGCGCTCTGCCGGTTCAGGACCTGGATGATCGGATTCGGGTTGAAGAACAGCTTCAGCACCGGGTTGAGCAGCCGGCGGACGCGCGTGATGATCGCGCCGCTCGCGCCCCGCGCGGATCCGTAGACCAGGTGATCGTCGAAGGCATAGTTCTCGGGCGGCGTGTCCGCCGGCGCCTCCGGGTTCACGCAGCCGCCGGTAGTGCGAAATCAGGTCCGACCGCACCCGCGTGGGGTCGAGGAACTTCTCGAGCTTGACCGCGGCCAGCTGGCGCAGCTCCTCCTCGGTGTAGTCAACCCCGCGCTTCTCGCGGATCCGCGCGCGGATCTGCGTCATGATCTCGTCGACGTCCACCGAATCGGATCGGATGGAGAACTCGGGCGGCATATCAGACTCCAAACGGCCTGAGGTAGACAATCACCACCACCGCGAGCACCCAGAGCGCCACGCACACCAGCAGCGGGCGGTCGTTGAGCAGCATCTGCGACGGGCTCCCGCCTCCCTCGCGCCGGTGCACGAGGTAGAGGTACCGGAAGATGCCGTAGAGCGGGAAGGGGATGGTCAGCCCAAGCATGTCGGTCCCGAACTTCTGGATCGTTTCGGGACTGATGCAGTAAAAAATGTACGCGACCAGCGTGGACGCGGTCACGACGGAAATCATCTGATCGAGCAGGTACGGGCTGTACTCGCCCAGGATCGGCCGGTGTTCGGTCGCGCCGTCGGCGAGCAGCACCAGTTCGTGGCGCCGCTTGCTGAGCGCCAGGAAGAGCGCCAGCAGGATGGTCACCACCAGCAGCCAGTGGCTGATCGGGACGCCGATCGCGACGGCCCCGGCCGCCGCTCGCAGCACGAACCCGATGGCAATCGCCAGCACATCCAGGATGACGATGTGCTTGAGCGGCCCGGAGTAGGCCGACTGCAGCAGCACGTAGGCGAGCGCCACCACGCCCAGGGGAACCCCGAGCGAGAACGCGGCCGCGAGCGCCGCCACCGCCAATACCGCCGCCGCGCCGCCCGCCAGGACGGGCGACAGCGCGCCGGAGGCGATCGGGCGCCGCGCCTTCAGCGGATGCCGCCGGTCGGCCTCGCGGTCCATGATGTCGTTGATGATGTAGACGACACCGGAGAGGGCGCAGAAGATGGCGAAGGCGAGCAGGGACCGGACAACGGCCGTCCGATCGAAGAGCTCCAGGCCGAAAATCAGCCCGGCGAAGACAATAAGATTCTTGGTCCACTGCTCGGGGCGGAGCGAGTGGAAGAGGAGGAGGGCCGTTGACCGGCTCCCGGCGCCGCCCTCGGGGGAAGCGCCGGGCACCGGGTGCTCAGGCGAGTTGGGTCGCGCCATGGAGCGCGGACGCCCGGCCGATCAGGCGCCGAAACTCACGACCGCATCGGTCTCGGTTTCGTACGTATCGAACACGGTCAGCAGCTTCGTGATCGCCAGCAGATCCTGGATCCGCTTGGTGAGGCTCAGCAGTTTGAGCACGCCTTCGTGCTTCTTGACCGTGGTGTAGGAGCGCACGACTTCGCCGAGGCCCGCGCTGTCGATGTAGGGCACCTCGCCGAGGTTCAGGACAATGCGCTTCTGGCCGGCCTGCACCAGGCCGTTGATCTTGGTGCGCAGCAGTTCATCGCCGTCGCCCAGGGTCAGCTTGCCCTTCAGGTCGAGGATGACCACCTCTCCGACTTTCCGTTCGTCGATCTGCATCGCTGGATCCTCTCACCCAACTCCGGGAATACCCTCCCGCGCGGAGGGAAACGAAAAAACGCGCCGTATTCGGGCCTGCATCGTAGCGCAGGTTTCCGACACGGTCAACGCCGTCCGGCGCCTGGCCTCAGGCGTCGTGCGTCCCGCGCGGCTTGCGCTGCTGGAAGCAGTCGCGGCAGTACACCGGGCGGCCCTGGCTCGGCCGGAACGGGACGGTGGTCTCCCGCCCGCACGCCGAACAGGTGGCCCGGGTCTCGGTCCGGTCGTGCCCCGACGCCGGATTGGCCGTCCGCCGCTGAACCCGCCTCGCCTTGCACGCTTTGCAGCGCTTCGGCTCGTTCGTGAACTGCTTGTCGGCGAAAAACGCCTGTTCGCCGGACGTCCACACGAAATCCGAGCCGCAGTCAGCGCACCGCAGGTTACGGTCCTGAAACTCCATCAGACTTCTCGTCTGCCGCCGAGATTGCGACACCAGACCGGCGGCCCGTCAGGGGCCGCCGGCCGGTGGGGCTTATTCCGTTTCGCGACGGAGCTTCTTCCGGCTCCGCTTCCGCGCCAGCGCCTGCTTGGCCCGGCGCTTGTCACCCGGCTTCAGGTAGAACGAGTGCTTCTTGATGTCCTTGATGATGTCTTCCTGCTGGACCTTCCGCTTGAACCGGCGGAGCGCGCTCTCGATGGACTCGCCGTCCTGGACTCTGACTTCAGCCACGTGTACAACACCCCCCTCCGTGGCTCGAAAAACCGCACCACTCCACGAATGCGCTGAAACGGCACCGTGGTCCGAATATGTTAGGCTAACACAGCTTGCGGCCGCCGGACCGCCAAAATAGCCCGGTTCGACACAGGAAACCACCCATGCGCGTGCTTGTCATCGGCGCCGGGGCGCGGGAGCACGCCCTGTGCTGGAAGCTCCGACAGGAACCGGGCGTCGACGCCCTCCTCTGCGCGCCGGGCAACGCCGGCATCGCCCGCGAGGTGCCCTGCCTGCCCCTTGACGCGGCCCGGCCCGCCGAGGTGCTGGCCCTGGTCGCGCGCGAAGCGATTGACCTGACCGTGGTCGGCCCGGAAGCGCCGCTGACCGCCGGGGTGGTCGATGCCCTGACCGCCGCCGGACACCGCGCCTGCGGTCCGACCCGGGGAGCGGCCGCCATCGAGTCGAGCAAAGCCTTCGCGAAGCGGCTGATGGCCGCCCACGGCGTTCCCACCGCGCGCCATGTCACGTGCGGGAGCCCGGCCGACGCCCTCGACATCATCCGAAGGGGAACGTTCGGCCTGCCCGTGGTCATCAAGGCCGACGGCCTCGCCGCCGGCAAGGGCGTGGTCGTGGCCGAGGATGCCGGCACGGCCGAGGCCGCCGTGAGGGAGATGATGGTGGACCGGCGCTTCGGCGACGCCGGGTCACAGGTGGTCGTCGAGGAGTTCCTCCAGGGCCGGGAGGCGTCGTTCTTCGTCGTGACCGACGGCGTCAACGCCCGGGTGCTGCCGTCGGCCGAGGATCACAAGCGCGCGTTCGATGGCGACCGGGGACCCAACACCGGAGGCATGGGCGCGTTCTCGCCGAGCCCGCTCGTGACCGAGGCGATGGCGGGGCACGTCCTGGAGTCCATCGTGTTCCCGACGCTGCGGGGCCTGGCCGCGGAGGGGCTTCCGTATCGCGGGTTTCTCTACTGCGGACTGATGCTGACGGCCGACGGCCCGAAGGTGATCGAGTTCAACGCGAGGATGGGCGACCCTGAAACCCAGGTCGTGCTGCCCGGCCTCGCCGAAGACCTGCTCCCGCACCTGTGGAACGCGGCCGGCGGACGGGTCGAGTCCGGCACGTTCCGGGCGCGCGGCGACCGTCACGTCGGCGTGGTGCTGGCGTCGGGCGGATACCCGGAGAGGTTCGAGACCGGCAAGATGATTGCCGGCCTCGACGAAGCGGCCGCGCTTCCCGGCACGCTGGTCTTCCACGCCGGTTCCGCCGGGCGCGACGGCGAGATCGTGACCGCCGGCGGCCGCGTGCTGACGGTGGTCGGCAGCGGGGCGGACTTCGCGGAAGCGCGCGAGCGCGCGTACGACGCCGTTGGGACGATCTCGTTCGAGGGATGCACTACCGGCGGGACATCGGCGTGAGGGCAGTAGTCAGTAGTCAGTAGCCAGTAGCCAGTAGCGCAGAAGCCAGAAGACGGAACGCATGTCCGCTGCTGGCGGAGGTCGAGGCCTCAGCTTCGTACGCACGCTTCGGCGCTGAAGCGTTGACGACTGACGCCATCGTCGACTTCGGAGCCGCTCTGACCGGCTGTCTGAGCGGACTGCGAGCGCGAATCACGGCCCGAGTCCCGAGGCGACGCCATGTCGCAGATCCAAGTCCTGATCCTGATGGGTTCCGATTCCGATGCGCCGATCATGAAGAACGCGGCCGACGTCCTGCGCGAACTGGGCGTCGTCGTGCGACATGACCGTGGCGTCCGCGCACCGCTCGCCGGCCCGCGTGCAGCGGCTGCTGGCCGAGGCGCCCGGGCGCGGCGTCCAGGTGTTCATCGTGGGCGCCGGCGCCGCCGCGCACCTTGCCGGCATGGTGGCGGGCCACACCAGCAAGCCCGTGATCGGGGTGCCGATCGACTCGTCTCCGCTGCTGGGGCTCGACGCCCTGCTGTCGACCGTGCAGATGCCTCCCGGCGTGCCGGTGGCGACCGTCGCGGTGGGCAAGGCGGGAGCGACCAACGCCGGCGTGCTGGCCGCACAGATGCTGGCGCTCGGCGACCCGGCGCTCGCCCAGCGGCTCGACGCATACAAGGAGCGCCTCGCCGAGAAGGTGGAACAGGCGGCGCAGAGGCTCGCGCAGGCACAGTAGCAGTCAGTAGCCAGAAGCCAGAAGCAGAAGAAGCGTCCGGTGCAGCTGTCTCTTCTGGATCCTGACGTCGAGCGCTGGCCGCTTCTGACTGTCCCGGATTCTGACCCGTCAGTCCCGATGAAATACGCCATCCACACCTTCGGCTGCCGCGTGAACCAGGCCGACTCGTTCGAGATCGAGGAGTGCCTGCGCGCCGGCGGCGCGCAGGCCGCCCCGGCCGACGAGGCCGACGTCGTGGTGGTCAACACCTGCACCGTGACGGGCGCCGCCGACCAGGGCGCCCGCACCCTCATCCGGCGCATCGCCCGCCGCAACGCCTCGGCGCGGATCATCGTCACGGGCTGCTACGCCACGCGAGCGCCCGAGGCGCTGGCGTCGATGCCGGGTGTGGTGCGCCTCGTGGCGAACGACGGGAAGGCGCAGCTCATCACAGACCTGCGCGGGATGGGCGACGGCGATGGTCCCTGCGGGACGCACATCGAGCCGGGCGTCGGCGGGCGCACGGCGTATCCGCTGCGCGTGCAGACCGGCTGCGAGGAGCCGTGCGCCTTCTGCGTGATTCCGTCGACGCGCGGCCCGTCGCGGAGCAGGCTGTTGTCGGACGTGCTGGCCGACGTGGATCGCCTCGCCGCGGCCGGCTACAGGGAACTGTGGCTCGTCGGCGTGCATCTCGGGTCTTACGGGCGCGACCTCGCTCCGTCATCGTCATTCGTCGATCTTCTTCGCGCGCTCGACACCGCACCGGGCGACGTGTCGTTCCGAATCAGTTCGCTCGAACCGATGGACTGCAGGCCGGAGGTGGTCGACCTCCTGGAGAAGTCCGGCCGCTTCGCGCCGCACCTCCACCTGCCGCTGCAGCACGGCAGCGACCGTGTGCTGGCCGCCATGCGGAGGCCGTATTCGGTGGAGCACTACCGGCGGCTCGTCGATGACATCCGCGCGCGCCTGCCGCACGCGTCAATCGGCACCGACGTGATCGCGGGGTTCCCGGGCGAGACGGACGCGGATGCGGAGGAAAGCGAGCGGGCCGTCGAGGCCATGCCGCTCAGCTACCTGCACGTGTTCCCGTACTCGGATCGGCCGGGCACGGCCGCCGCGGCCATGACGCCGAAAGTCGCGCCCGGGCTGGTGAAAGCGCGCGCGGCTCGCCTGCGCGACATCGGCGCCCGGCTTTCGTCGCGTTTCGCCCGTGCCCAGGTTGGCTCAACCCGCCCCGGCCTCACGCTCGATGACGGAACGACCGTGCTGACGGACAACTTCCTGAAAGTCCGTATCGGGCCCGGGCTGGCTCGCAACATGCGAGTGCAGGTGCGGATCGACGCTGACTCGCCGGCGCTCGCCGGGACGGGTCGTCTAGGCCGGGATTCGGACTCGGCTCGGGACTCGACAGTCAGTAGCCAGAAGCCAGGAGGCTCACTGACGACAGTCAGAATGCCAGAACGGCAGGACGTCGCAGCTGGAACAGGCCTTTCTTCTGGCTTCTGGACTATCTGGCTTCTGGCTTCTGACTTCTACCCGATGTGCGTCCGCCAGCCTCTGCCCGGCCGACCGCTTCAGGCCTTCCACGGCAAGCTGCCCGCAGGCCGCCCGGATGTCGCGCCCGCGGCTCTTGCGCACCATCACGGTGATGCCGCGATCGGCGAGCGTCCGGCCGAAGGCGTCGATGCGCTCGTCCGAGGGCCGCTCGAACGGAATGCCGGCGGCCGGGTTGAGCGGAATCAGGTTCACCTTCACGTGCAGGTCCTGCAGCAGGGCCGCGAGTTTCCGCGCGTCCTCCGGCGAGTCGTTCACGCCCGAGAGCAGGACGTATTCGAAGGTGATCCGGGCACGGCGGGCGGGCGGGAATCGCCGGCAGGCCGCGATAATCTCGGCGATGGGGTACTTGCGGTTCACCGGCACGAGCGCCGCCCGCTGCTCGTCGGTCGGCGCGTGGAGCGACACGGCCAGGCGCGGCATCACGTCCTCGCCCGCCAGCCGCTCCATGGCCGGCACGAGCCCGACCGTCGACACCGTGATGCGCCGGGGGTGGACGGCGAAGCCGTGCTCGTCGGTGAGAATCCGCACCGCCGCCATCGTGGCGTCGTAGTTGTGCAGCGGCTCGCCCATCCCCATGAAGACGATGTTGAAGCGGGAGTCGCGAAGGTCGAGCGCGCCGGCGAGCGCGCGAACCTGGCCGACGATTTCCCCGGCGGTCAGGTTGCGCACGAGCCCCATGGTCGCCGTGAGGCAGAAGGCGCAGCCCATCGCGCAGCCGACCTGGGTCGAGACGCAGAACGTGTCGTGCGGCGTGCGCGGGATGAACACCGACTCCACCTGCCGGCCGTCCTGCAGCGCGATCAGGAACTTCTCGGTGCCGTCTTCCGAGACATCGCGGCGGGCGATGGGGGGCGTCGAGATGCGGAACCGTCCGGCGAGCGTCTCGCGACGGGCCGCCGGGAGGTCGGTCATCTCCGCGAAGCCGGTCACGCCGCGGCGGTACACCCAGTGGAAGATCTGGCGGGCCCGGTAGCGCTCGAGGCCCTCGGCGGCGAGAGCGGCTTCGAGTTCCGCGCGCGTCAGTTCCGTCAGTTCGACCTGCGGCATCGAGGTGGCCCTGAAACTTGCTGCGGCAGCTTCGTCCATGCTATCATCTGTTGGATAGCGTGGCTGCAATTCCTTTTCTTGCAACAAGTTGCGGCCTTCCTCCAACCCCAGGTCCATCCTGCTGACTGCCCATGGTCGTGCGCGACGTCCTCGATAACGGCCTGCGACTGCTGACCGAGTCGATCCCCCACGTGCGATCGGTCAGCCTCGGCGTGTGGCTCACGCGGGGGTCGCGGCACGAGGGCGAGGAGTGGCCGGGCATCTCGCACTTCGTGGAGCACATGCTCTTCAAGGGCACCACGACCAGGTCGGCGGAGGACATCGCGCAGACGGTGGACTCGGTCGGCGGGCAGATGGACGCCTCCACCGGCAAGGAAAACGCCAACTACGCGATCAAGGTGCTCGACGATCACCTCGCCCTGGCGGTGGACGTCCTGTCGGACGTCGTGCTCCATCCGCGCTTCGCGCCCGAGGACATCGAGCGCGAGAAGGGCGTGGTCGGCGAAGAGATCAAGATGGTCGAGGACATGCCCGACGACCTGGTGCACGAGCTCTTTCTGGAGCGGTTCTGGCAGGGCCATCCTCTGGGCCGGGCGATTCTGGGCACGGCCGACAGCGTGAACCGCCTGAACCACGACGTGCTGCAGGACTACTTCTCGCGGGTCTACACGGCCGGCAACCTGATCGTGGCGGCTGCCGGCAACATCGAGCACGCGAGGCTGCGCGAGCTCATCGAGCGGGCCTTCGGCGAGGTGCCGGCGGACGGCGCGGCGGCCGTCGAGATTCCGCCCGTCGAAAGCGGCCTCGTCTACGTGCGGACGAAGGACCTCGAGCAGAGCCACGTCTGCATGGGCGTCGGCGCCTACCGGCAGAACCACAAGGAGCGCTACGCGGCGCTGGTGTTCAACACGCTGCTCGGCGGGTCGATGAGCTCGCGGCTGTTCCAGAACGTGCGCGAGAAGCGCGGGCTGGCGTATTCGGTGGGCAGCGGGCTCAGCGCCTTCCGCGACGCGGGCCTGCTGAGCATCTACGCCGGATGCTCGAACCAGAAAGTCGATGAAGTCGTCCGCGTGGTCATGGACGAACTGCGCGCCGTGGTGGCGGGCCCCATCCAGGAGTCGGAGCTCACGCGGCGCCAAGGACAACGTCAAGGGCAGCCTCATCCTCGGCCTCGAGAGCACGTGGCAGCGGGCGTCCTATCTCGCCCGGCAGGAGATCTACTTCGACGAGCCCTTCACGCTCGAGGAGACGCTCGCGGGCATCGATGCCGTCGGGCTCGACGATGTCGTCCGCGTCGGCAGGGATCTGCTGACGCGAACGCCCGTATCGGTGGCCGTCGTGGGCGACGTGAGCGGCTTCGCGGTATCCGGCGGCGAGCTGCAGGTGGCGTCATGATTGCGAGATACACGCACCCGGAGATGGGCGGGATCTGGAGCGACGAGCACCGCTACGCGACCTGGCTGAAGGTCGAGATCGCGGCGGCCGACGCCATGGCGGAGCAGGGCATCATCCCCGCCGAGGCGGCGCGCGCGATCCGCGAGCGGGGCGCCTTCGACGTCGCGCGGATCGAGGCCATCGAGGAGATCACCAAACACGACATCATCGCCTTCACCACGGCCGTCGCCGAGCATGTCGGCCCCGAGGCGCGCTGGCTGCACTTCGGCCTGACCTCGTCGGACGTCCTCGACACCGCGCTCGCCCTCCAGATGCAGGACGCGTGCGATCTGGTGCTGAAGCGCCTCGACGAGCTGCGGGCGGCCGTGCGGGCGCGGGCCCTGGAGCACCGCCGCACGCCGATGATCGGCCGCACCCACGGCGTGCACGCCGAGCCGACGACGCTCGGGTGGAAGCTGGCGCTCTGGTACGAAGAGCTCGGGCGCGACATCCTCCGCGTGCAGCGCGCGCGCGCCGGCATCTCGGTGGGGAAGATCTCGGGCGCCGTCGGCACCTACGCGCACCTGGACCCGTCAATCGAGCGCGCCGTCTGCGCGAAGCTCGGGCTCGAGCCCGCGCCCGTGTCGTCGCAGGTCATCCAGCGCGATCGGCACGCGGAGCTGCTCTCCGCGCTCGCCATCACGGCCGCCTCGCTCGAGAAGTTCGCCCTCGAGATCCGCGGCCTCCAGAAGACCGAGATCGGCGAGGTGGAGGAGCCCTTCGCCAAGGGGCAGAAGGGCTCGTCGGCGATGCCGCACAAGCGCAACCCGATCGGGTGCGAGCAGATCGTGGGCCTGGCCCGCGTGCTGCGCGGCAACCTCGGGGCGGCCCTCGAGAACGTGGCGCTGTGGCACGAGCGCGACATCTCCCATTCGTCGGTCGAGCGGATCATCCTGCCCGACAGCTTCATCGGCCTCGATCACATGCTCCGGCGCTTCACGCGGATCGTCGCCGGCATGGTGGTCTACCCGGAGCGGATGCGCCGCAACCTCGACCTGCTCCACGGGGTGATCTTCTCCGGCTCCGTGCTCCTCGAACTGGCGCGGCGCGGCGTGTCGCGGGAGCAGGCCTACGAGTGGGTGCAGCGCAACGCGATGCGGTCGTCGCTCGAGGGCCTCGACTTCCGCGGCCTGCTCCAGGGCGACCGGGACGTGGCCGCCGCGCTGCCCGCCGCGGACCTCGACCGCCTGTTCGATCTCGATCACCAGATCCGCCACGTCGACGAGGTGTTCCGGCGCGTGTTCGGGGAAGGCGCGGCCTGAGGCGATGCTCGACAAACTCAAGGACGAGTGCGGCATCTTCGGGATCTTCGGGCACCCCGAGTCGGCCAACCTGACCTATCTCGGCCTCTACGCCCTCCAGCACCGCGGCCAGGAGAGCGGCGGCATTGTCGCCTCCGACGGCGTGAAGCTGCGCGCCGAGCGCGGCATGGGCTACGTCGCCGACGTCTTCGGCGAAGCAGGTGCTGGCCGACCTGCAGGGCACCTCGGCCATCGGCCACGTGCGCTACTCGACCGCCGGCGAGAGCCGCCTGATCAACGCGCAGCCGATCCTCATCGACTGCGTGCACGGCGCGATCGCGGTCTGCCACAACGGCAACCTCGTCAACGAACGCGAACTGCGCGCCTGGCTCGGCGCGCAGGGCGCGATTTTCCAGACATCGAGCGACACCGAGGTGTTCCTGCACCTCTACGCGCGGTCGAAGGCCGCGCGCCTCGAAGACGCGCTCGATCGAGGCGGTCGCGCAGGCCCAGGGGGCCTTCTCCCTGCTCTTCCTGACGCGGGACCACCTGGTCGCCGTCCGCGACCCCCACGGCTTCAGGCCCATGGCGCTGGGCCGGCTCGGCGACGCGTGGGTCGTCTGCTCGGAGACCTGCGCGATGGATCTCATCGGCGCCACCTACGTGCGGGAGGTCGAACCCGGCGAAGTGCTCATCATCGGACCCGACGGCCCGCGGTCGCTCAGGCCGTTTCCGCCCTCGCCGCTCTCGCACTGCATCTTCGAGCACGTGTATTTCGCGCGGCCCGACAGCCTGGTCTTCGGCGAGAGCGTCAACAAGGTGCGGACCAATCTCGGCCGCATCCTCGCACGCGAGGCGGCGGTGCCGGCCGACGTGGTCGTGCCGGTTCCCGACTCCGGGGTCTGCGCCGCCGTCGGATACGCCGAGCGGTCGGGCATCCCGCTCCAGTTCGGCCTCATCCGCAATCACTACGTGGGCCGCACGTTCATCGAGCCCCAGCAGTCGATCCGGCACTTCGGCGTGAAGGTGAAGCTGAACCCCGTGCGCAGCATCCTCGAGGGGCGCCGCGTGGTGCTCATCGACGACTCGATCGTGCGCGGCACGACCAGCCGCAAGCTCGTCAAGATGATCAAGGCGGCGGGCGCGAAGGAAGTGCACATGCGGATCAGCTGCCCGCCGACGATCTCGCCCTGCTTCTACGGCGTCGACACGCCGCGGCGGGCCGAGCTCATCGCCGCGACGCACACGCTCGAGGAGATCCGGAAGTACATCGAGGCCGACAGCCTGCGGTACCTCAGCCTCGAGGGCCTGCTCGAGGCCGTCAACTCGCACCGCGACGACTACTGCACGTCGTGCTATACGGGACGGTATCCGCTTCCCTTCCCGCGCCACGAGGCGGAGTTCCTGCAGGTGGAGGTGGAGCAAGGATAGAAGCAAGAAGCCAGAAGGGCCAGCTGACGATGTCAGAAGCCAGAAGGCCCGTGCAGCGCGAGCTTTCTTCTGCTTCTGGCTTCTGGCTTCTAGCTTCTGACAGGTGCGCCCATGGACTACAAACAGAGCGGCGTCGACATCGACGCGGGCAACGAGACCGTCAACCGCATCAAGGGGCTGGCGAAGCGCACGTTCACGCCGGGCGTGCTGTCGGCGATCGGCTCCTTCGGCGGCCTGTTCCGCCTCGGCACCGGACTACCGCGACCCGGTCCTCGTGTCGAGCGCGGACGGCGTCGGCACGAAGCTCAAGGTCGCCTTCATGACCGGGCGCCACGACACGGTGGGGCAGTGCCTGGTCAACCACTGCGTCAACGACATCCTCGTGCAGGGCGCCGAGCCGCTGTTCTTCCTGGACTACCTCGCCACCGGCGCGCTCTCGCCCGAGGTGGCCGCGCAGGTGGTGGAAGGCGTCGCGACGGCCTGCCTCGAGAACGGGTGCGCGCTCATCGGCGGCGAGACGGCCGAGATGCCCGGCTTCTACGCCGAGGGCGAATACGACATCGCGGGTTTCATCGTCGGCGTGGTCGAACGGGACCGGCTCGTCACCGGCGCGACCCTGCGCCCGGGTGACGTCCTGCTCGGGCTGCGCTCGACGGGCCTGCACACCAACGGCTATTCGCTCGCCCGCGCGATTGTCTTCGGCCAGCTCGGTCTCGCGGCCGGTGCGGTGGTCGACGAGCTCGGGTGCACGATTGGCGAGGAACTGCTCCGCGTGCACCGGTCGTATCTGCCGGTGCTGCGGCCGCTGCTCGAGGCCGGGCTCGTCAAGGGCCTCGCGCACATCACCGGCGGCGGGATCACCGACAACCTGCCGCGCATCCTCCCGCCGGGCACCGCGGCGCTCGTCGACACGTCCGCCTGGACGCCGAACGCCGTCTTCCGCTACCTCCAGCGCGTCGGCAGCGTGCCGGAGGACGACATGTACCGCACCTTCAACATGGGCATCGGCATGATCGTCGGCTGCGCGGCCGACGATGCCGATCGCGTGACGCTGATGCTGCAGGCCGCCGGCGAAACGCGTGTCCACCGCATCGGCCGCATCGTCGAGGGCGAGCCGGGCGTGGTGTACGGCTCCCTGTAGCGCGCGGGCCGCGGGAAGGGTCTCACGTGCCACCGGAGGGTCTCACGTGCCACGCAACATCGCCGTGCTGATCTCGGGCCGGGGGTCCAACCTCCAGGCCATCATCGACGCCATCGGCGACGGCCGGCTCGACGCGCGCCTCGCCGTCGTCATCTCGAACCGCGCCGACGCGTTCGGCCTCGAGCGCGCCAGGCTGGCCGGCGTCGAGACGATCGTGCGCGACCACAAGGGCTGGCCCTCCCGCGAGGCCTACGAAGCCGTCCTCGTCGAGGACCTGCGCGCGCGGAACGTGCAACTGGTCTGCCTGGCCGGCTTCATGCGGCTGCTCGGCGCGACGTTCGTGAACGCGTTTCCCAACCGCATCCTGAACATCCACCCGGCGCTCCTGCCGTCGTTCCCGGGCCTCCACGCCCAGCGCCAGGCCCTCGAGCACGGCGTCCGCTTCTCCGGCGCCACCGTCCACCTGGTCGACACGCAACTCGACGCCGGCCCCATCGTCATGCAGGCCGTCGTGCCCGTGTTCACCGACGACACCGAGGACACGCTCTCCGCGCGGATCCTCGCCGAGGAGCACCGCATCTATCCGGAGGCCATCGAGCGCGTGCTCGACGGCGGCTGGCGCATCGATGGACGGCGGCTCATCTTCGGCTGACCCGCCGCGGGCCGTGAGCTCCCCGCAGCAGGGCCGCACGCAGAGCAGCCGCCAGGTTCACGAGCTCGGTCCCGCTCGCGAACGGCCTGCAGAACGGCGCGTCAGGGTTCGGGCTGCACGCGAGGCCCACTTGTGCCGACGTGGTTCTCGACCATGTCGCGACGTCATTGCGAAATGGCGATTGGCGGCCTGGTGCGAGTGGCCCGCGTGCGTCGACCACCCTGCCGTGCTCGCCGGCGTTAGCTGACGCCTGGACCCTGCGCTGCTCCGGCGCGCCGAGCGGTGCGGCGCGCCGAGTGGACCCGCAGCCCGGCGGTAGCGCAGGTATAGTAATGACCCTGGAGCGCGAGCAGATGATGAGCGACGTATTCACCGAACTGGAATGGCGCGGGCTGGTATACGAGTCCACCGAGGGCCTGCGCGACGTGCTGGCCCGCGAGAAGGTGACGCTGTACATCGGCTTCGATCCGACCGCGGCCAGCCTGCACGTCGGGTCGCTGCTGCCGATGATGGCCCTGGCGCGCATGCAGCGCTTCGGCCACAGCCCCATCGCGATTGTCGGCGGCGGCACCGGCATGATCGGCGACCCGAGCGGCAAGACCGCCGAGCGCCAGCTGCTGACCCTCGAGCAGATCGACGCCAATCTGGCCGGCATCCGCGCGCAGCTGGCGAAGGTCCTCGACTTCGACGCGCCGGGCAACCCGGCCCGCATCGTCAACAACGCCGACTGGCTGCGGCCGCTCAACTACCTCGATTTCCTGCGCGACATCGGCAAGCACTTCACCGTCAACTACATGCTCGCCAAGGAATCGGTGAAGCGCCGGATCGAGCAGGAAGACGGCATCTCGTACACCGAGTTCAGCTACCTGATGCTGCAGTCGTACGACTTCCTGCACGCTGTACGACCGCTACCAGCTGCACGCTGCAGATGGGCGGCAGCGACCAGTGGGGCAACATCACCGCCGGCGTGCGATCTCATCCGCAAGCTGCGCGGCGGCAAGGCCCACGGCCTGGTGATGCCGCTCGTGACGACCTCGTCGGGCGTGAAGTTCGGCAAGACCGAGGCCGGCGCCGTCTGGCTCGACCCGGAGCTGACCTCGCCCTTCCGCTTCTACCAGTTCTGGCTGAACACCGACGACCGCGACGTGGTGAAGTACCTCAAGTTCTTCA
>CAWICP010000022.1:0-2500 GCA_963834645.1 uncultured Acidobacteriota bacterium | reverse complement strand
TTGCAATAAAGAGGGACAAGCGACTGTTTACTAAAAACACAGGGCTCTGCTAAGTCGAACACGACGTATAGGGTCTGACGCCTGCCCGGTGCCGGAAGGTTAAAGGGAGAGGTTAGCCGCAAGGCGACGCTTCGAACTGAAGCCCCGGTAAACGGCGGCCGTAACTATAACGGTCCTAAGGTAGCGAAATTCCTTGTCGGGTAAGTTCCGACCTGCACGAATGGCGTAACGATTTGTCCGCTGTCTCAACGAGGGGCACTGCGAATTTGTGGTACCGGTGAAGACGCCGGTTGCCCGTGACTAGACGGAAAGACCCCGTGCACCTTTACTACAGCCTAGTAGTGAATGTTGACGTGTTATGCGCAGGATAGGTGGGAGGCGATGAACTCGGGTCTCTTGGGATCGGGGGAGCCAACGGTGAGATACCACCCTTATCACTTCGACGTTCTAACCTCGACCTGTCAGCCAGGTCAGGGACACTGCTAGGTGGGTAGTTTGACTGGGGCGGTCGCCTCCTAAACGGTAACGGAGGCGCGCGAAGGTTCGCTCAGGCTGTTTGGAAATCAGCCGGAGAGTGCAAAGGCATAAGCGAGCTTGACTGCGAGACCTACAAGTCGAGCAGGTGGGAAACCAGGCCTTAGTGATCCGGTGGTCCCGCATGGAAGGGCCATCGCTCAACGGATAAAAGGTACGCCGGGGATAACAGGCTGATCTGGGCCAAGAGTTCACATCGACGCCCAGGTTTGGCACCTCGATGTCGGCTCATCGCATCCTGGAGCTGTAGCAGGTTCCAAGGGTCCGGCTGTTCGCCGGTTAAAGCGGTACGTGAGCTGGGTTTAGAACGTCGCGAGACAGTTCGGTCCCTATCTGTCATGGGCGCAGGAGATTTGAGGGGGGCTGACCTTAGTACGAGAGGACCGGGTTGGACGCACCTCTAGTGTACCAGTTGTCGTGCCAACGGCAGCGCTGGGTAGCTACGTGCGGAAGGGAGAAACGCTGAAGGCATCTAAGCGTGAAACCCTCCCCAAGATGAGATCTCCCGAGCCGTAAGGCTCCTAAAGGCTCCTGGAAGACTACCAGGTGATAGGCCAGGTGTGTAAGGACGGTGACGTCCTCAGCTTACTGGTACTAATCAGCCGTGAGGCTTGACCATTATCTTCTTTACAGCGCGTGCGTGTCCTGGACAGGGACTTCCCTCTGCAGGGTATTCAGTTGTCGTCTGCTCTTTGACATTCAGCCGCCGACACGTCGTCGCGCGAGCCCCGGAGAACATACCCGGGCTCCTCGGACGTCAGCGTGAAGGGCCGCGCCGGTATACGGCGTCGGCTGATCCCTATCGGGGAGCGCACCATCGCTTCCCAGCCACATTCCCGGTGGCCATAGGAGAAGGGTCACACCCGTTCCCATTCCGAACACGGAAGTTAAGCCTTCTACCGCCGATGGTACTGCGTGGGTAACTGCGTGGGAGAGTAGGTCACTGCCGGGTGTTTATCGAGGGCCTGATGTCGAAAGATGTCAGGCCCTTTTTCTTGTACCTGCAGCCCATCGTCGGCAGCCTCCGCGGCCGCCCCCGTCGACACGGCGTATACTGGCGCGTGAACGGAGGCGACGGCGTCATGAGCGTCTACCTGGCGCTCACCCGCGAGTTCAACGAGGGCGCGCTGCGGGCCATCCTGAGCAGCGGCCAGGCTGTCGTGCTGCACCGGCTGGCCGTGATGAGCAAGGACGGCGACTGGATTCTCCGTGAATCCGGAACGCCCTGGCCCACGTCCTGGCGGTGCTCGATCGCCGCGGCGCCCGCTATCGGTACGGCGCGCCGCTGGACGTGCGCTGGATGCGCGGGGGATGGAGTTCGCACTTCGAGTTCCGTTCCGAGGCCATCAGAGTCCGGACCGATTTCGTCACCCGGCCGCCCCGCCTCGACGCGGACGACCTGGCGGCGCTCTGGCGCGAACAGGCGGCGAGCGCGATCCCTGTCGTGGACCCGCGCCGTCTCATCGAGCTCAAGAAGACGAACCGCGAGAAGGACTACGCGGTCATCGGCGAACTGGCGCGGCTGCTGGGCGACCCGCGCCAGCAGTTCCTCGCGTCGCGCAGCGCCCGGGACCTCATCGCGCTGGTCGCGGCGCACCCCGATCTCGCGCGGGAACTTGCCGCGACGCGGCCGGTGCTGGCCGCGATCGGAGCCGGGATCGACGCCCTGGAGGCGGCGCTCGACGCCGAGCGCCGCGCGACTGATTCACGCCAACGAGCAACGGCTGCGGCGATACCTGGCGGCCGCCGCCGCGTGGGCTGCCCGATGGCCGGCGGTGGAAGCCGAGATCGCCGGCCTGCCCCTCAGCCGCGCCCACGAGGTCGTCGCGGCTCGAGCCGAGGGCGTCCTGCCTTTCGAGCCTCCGGAGGCGCCTGGTGATCACCCTGCGTGACGAGTTCCTGAGCGAGGAGGATCTCGACCTCCGGACGATGACGGAGGCGGAGCTCTACGCCTACTGGGACATGT
>CAWICP010000021.1:0-83006 GCA_963834645.1 uncultured Acidobacteriota bacterium | reverse complement strand
CTTCGCCAACGACGTCAGGTGCACGCATGGCGCGACAGTCGGGCAGTTGAGCCAGGACGCGCTGTTCTACCTGCGGACGCGCGGCATCGGCGTCGACGACGCGAGGAGCCTGCTCGTCAAGGCGTTCGCCGCGGACGTGACGAGCCGGATTGGGCTCGAGCCCCTCCGCGTCGAACTCGACCGCCTGCTCGCTGCCAGGCTGCCAGCCCTGCTGGGAGAGGCGGTGGCCCGATGACGACCGACCCGGTCATCGCGCTCGCCCTGCGTCCCCGCATCATCGACGCGGTCTGCTCGGTGTACAAGCCCGAGATCCCCGTGAACATCTGGGAGTTGGGCCTCATCTACGGCATCGACATCGACAGTGAACGCCGCGTCCAGGTCCAGATGACACTGACGGCACCCGGCTGCCCGTCTGCCCAGGCTCTGCCGCTCGAGGTGGAGCGCACGGTGCGCGCCGTCAAAGCGTGACGGATGTCTTCGTAGAGGTCGTCTGGGAACCCGCATGGTCCCCTGAGCGCATGTCGGACGCCGCGAAGCTGCAACTGGGGATGCTACCTGATCGGTCTGGTCTCCCCCGACCTCAGCGATTGGACCCCGGCGTCGCCGGCGAGGCTGCTCGGGCCGGGAGTATAGACCAAGGCCCGCACGCGCGGGAGGACAGACTGCTTCAGGACTACTGCTTCACGAGCTGGCCGCGTATCACGCCGTTCTGGTTCAGCGCCGAGTACATGTTGAAGTAGAACCCGGACGGGTTCGCGAGGATGGCGCCCGCCGCGCTGGCGCTCACCGGCACGTTCGAGATTGTCGGCGACGCTGCCGGTGGGCGTCACAATCGGGGCCTGCAGCGAGATGGGCAGCTGGACCACCGGCGGGCCGACGGTCCCGGCCGCGCCCTGATGGATGTAGCCCGCGAGAATCACCGACCCGGAGTCGAGCGGCGCCGGCAGCAGGCCGGCCTTCACGAGCCCGCCAATCTGAAAGGTGAAGCTCGCCGTGTAGGCGCCGGCGGCGGCGGGTGTCATCGCGACCGACAGCGTGCCCGCGCTTCCGCCTCCAGACTCGACGCCGGCGGCACGTTGGCGAGCCGGCGAGCTGAGACGCCAGCGTCACCTGGCCGGCGGTCGGGGCCACAGGATTCAGTTTCTCGTCGCACCCGATGGCAAACAGGCTCGTCCAGCGGCGGCGGCAGCAAAGCGCTTCATCAGGGGGCTCCTTCTGCGCGAATTGACGGGATGTCGAATACTAACACGGCTCATGCGCGGCGGGGCGCCCTACAGACTGACCGCCGAGGGCCAGGGCTGGCGCCGTGCGGCTGTCCAGACCGTGTTCACGTAATCGAGCGCGAAATAGTTCTGGGCCAGGTGCAGCCAGAAGGCACCGGCGTCGGTCAGCGTCACCGTGCCGTTGCGCTCGCGCGACGCCCGGCCAGTTCGCCGAGACGAAGCCAGGACGCACCCAGGGCGGTCCCGCCCGAGCGTGTCACCGAGCTGGTCGAGCGGGATGCGCGTGTCGTAGAGGCGCCAGTACAACCACCACCACCCCGCGAGCGCCGGCGAGAACGGCATCCACAGGGCGACCGTCCGACCCCGGTCCCGCGCCGCATACGACCATGTCGCGTAGTCGAAGCTGTTGAAGGCGAAGCCCCCCGGCAGGCGGGAACCTGCGCCGGGCCGATGCCGATGTAACCGGCGCGGGTGACGGACGAGTAGCGGGGCGCCGCCCCTTCTTGAATCCCCACACGGATACGCGGTCGAATCCGCGGCCTTCGCTCCAGTCGCAAATCGCCCCGGTCCTGGGCCCGGCGCGCGCGGAGGTCCGGCAGCCTGACGCCCTTCAACCGCAGGTCTGCGCCGACGGCGGTGTACGGAAACGTGAAGAACGGGTATGCGGTCACCTGGTCGGCGCCGAGGTCGGCGGCGCGGTCCAGATCGGCGACAAGCTCCTCGACGGTCTGGCCGGGCAGCGCGAACATCAGGTCGGCGTTGACCGACGCGAACCCCGCCGACACGAGCCGGCGAGGGCGTCCTCCGCCGTCGCCGGCCGGTAGGTCCGCCCGATCGTCTCGAGGTGCGCGGCGCGGAACGACTGCACGCCGAGCGACACCAGCGCCACGCCCATGTCGCGCAGCCGGGCGATGGTGTCCGCGTCAACGTCGGCGGGACTGGTCTCGATCGCGACATCGCCGGTCAGCTTGAACCGGCCTCGCGCTCGATCGATGACCGCGGCCACGCTGTCGAGTGCCAGTGTCGGCGTCCCCCCGCCGACGTAGATACTGGTGATCTCGCAGCCGCCGCCGCCCCCGCCCACCACTCGACCTCGGCGATCGCCGCGCTCGTGAATCGTCCACGAGCCTCGTCGTAACGGATCTTCGTATACGGGCAGTACGGGAAGGCGTGACGGCAGAACGGCACATGCAGGTAGAGCGACGTCCTCGTCACCCTGGCGGGCACCCAGCCGGAGGCGGCGCCTCGAACCGCCAGCGCTGCCGCCTGCCCGACGAGCAACCGGCGCACCAGACCGGTCGCCAGCCGCCTGAACGGAAGCATGGCGTGCGGTCACCAGTACCTCACCATGCCGAGGACGGCGCTCGGGCGAAGCCGGTGCGCCTCGGTCAGTTCCGTGCAGACGGCGTAGCCACAGTCGGCGCACACGTTGCCGGGCGCTGCTGACGCCCGGCAGCACGCCCACTCGCCGTCAACGTCCGCGACCCACGCGAACGCGAAGCGGGCGGGGCCAGTTGCCGGACTTCAGCGCACGCAGCGCGCTTCGGGAATTGAGGACCGGCAGACCGCTGCGGATGTGGCCGATGAGCTCGTCGATGATCGGCGCGCGTTCCTCGGCTGCGAGGTACAGGTCGTCCCGGCCGTAGTACGGCGTGTGAAAGTAGAACATCACGCCCATCACCGGGAAGCCCGTGCCGCGCACCCAGCGAAGAAACGGCCCGATTCCCGCCGCGGTGTGCCGGTCAATCGTGTAGATCACCGCGACCTCGGGTGTTCCCTGGCACGGACGGCGCGCTCGACGTCGCTGAACCAGGGCCCGCGCCGGGCTTCGAACGTGGCCGGCAGCCCGTCCATACTCACCCAGACCATGTCCGCCGAAGACCTGAGCCCCTGCAGCCCGTTCGTGTAGACATGGACGTGGAAGAACCCGAGGCGGTACGCTTCGGTGACGATGTCCTCCATCGAGAGGGAGCCGTCACGCCAGAGGGTGGGCTCACCGCCGGTCAGATAGAGATCGCGGCACCCGCGGGCGAAAGCGCTCGTCATGGCATCGACGAGCTGCCTCCAGGTCATGTCGGGCCGCCCGGTGTTCGACACCCGGCAGCCGTGGCAGGACATGCTGCAGCGGTCGGTGATGGCGAGGCCGTAGATGACGCGGTGCGGATCGGCGAAGGACGACGGACTTCCAGGCGTAGGGCACGTAGAAGCGCAGTTGCTGCAGGGTAGAGGCGGTCATCTGACGTCCTCCATGCCTTCACGTATGCCCCGGCTGCGTCGCCCGTGACCCTGGCCAGGTCGGGCCGCTGCAGATACTGGTCCAGATCGCGCGCGAACTCCCCCATCGACTTGCGGAGAACGCGGAGGCTGTACCCGGCCACCGGCTTGTCGGTTTCGACGTCCTGGCGGTACACGATTTCGCGATGGGTGCCGCGGTCCGTCACCGTATAACTCGCGTGCGACGACCGCGCGTGAGGGGCAAGTTTTCCCCAGCCGGCCTTGAAGCCGGTCATCTCGATCTCGATCGTGCCCGCTTCCTGGAGAAGCGTACGCCTGAACGTCGTCGAGCACTTGAAGATCAGCCGGCGCGTGTCGAATCGGACTTCGTTCACGGTCGTCCTCCTCCTTGAGCACGCACGAGCCGGCCGGCCGACTTCGAAAAGCCGCCACGTGCCGGGGGTCGAACAGGACTTCGAGGAGGACTGCCGCGGCGTCAGCGTGGATGACAGCGTCAGGGTGTAGGTGTACGTCCGGCCGTTCTGTTCGAGGATCCAGGCGGGCCCGGAATCGGCCGACATCGCGGCGACGGCAACGACCACAACCGCGAGCGCCGACGAGATGCCGGCGTGACCGACGAGGGCGCACGATGGCCCCACGACGCACCCCCTGCTGCACAATATAGACGCCGGGCGCCTTCCTGTCATGAAGCGACGTGAAAACCCGGTGAGACGTTCTGAGCAGCTGGGTGTGCGATGATGGGCGCGCTGGATACCGTGGTCGGCTTGACCTTCACGAGGTTTCTCCGGAGCTGACGCCAATGAACACGCGCGCTTCCCGTCCTCAGGTCGTGGCCCGGGCCGTCGCCGCGGCGGCACGGTCGGTTCCTCCTGGGGCCTTGGCGCGGCCGCGCCACGGCAGGCGCCCTTCCCGGCCGAGACCGCGAAAGCGGAGCAGGCCATGAACGAACTGCAAAGGACGCTCCTGGCCAGACTGACGAGCCGCGATGGACAGCCGGCGGCCCGCGCGCCGCCGTCGAGGTCTGTCGCACCGAGGCCCGGACAATCGCCGACGCGGTGGCGAAGACGCAAGGCATCGACCTGGGCCGGACGAGCCATCGGCTCCGGAACCCTGCCAACGCGCCTCGCCCATGGGCGCAAGCCATCGTCGAAGGCAGCGCCGGCGCGAAGGCGGCGGCGGAGCGCATCAGAGTCGTCGACCTGGGCGACCGCGTGGGCGTGCTCCGGCCGATCGGCACGGCGGATACGTGCACGAGCTGTCACGGTCCCGCCGATGACGTCCGGCGGAACCTCGGCGCCGCCGCTGGCAGCCTGCCTATCCGCAGGACCGCGCGACGGGGTTCGCACCCGGGCGATCTGCGGGGCTGGATGTGGGCCGAGGTCCCCAAGAGCCCGAAGTGACGCGCCGCTGCGCGCCTCGACCGGCTTCGGCATCGCGGTCCAGGCGCCCTTCTTCCTGCTGCTCTTGACGCAGGTCTCGATGAAGGCGATGCCCGACCCAGCCGTCCTCGACGCTGCGCGTACTTCGACCGTCGCCCTTGAACGGCTTGCCGGCCTTCCACGCGCGCACGTCGCGCTCGAAATCCCGGTGCAGCCGCGCGAACGCGTCGTGGAAGCCCTCGGGGTGCCCCGACGGAATGGTCGGCTCGGCCATGAGGTCTGCCGGCACGTCCTTCGGGAGGAACCCGTCACCGGGCGTGACCGCGCCCGCGCCAGTAGACGCGATCGGGCTGGTCCGGCAGGTGGATGGTCAGGCCTTCCGGCTCCTCCTGGCGCCAGCGCAGCGTGCCCTTCGTGCCGGCGATCATGATGCCCAGGTCGTTCTTGCAGCCGATGCAGATCTGCGACGCGCGCACGAGGGCCTTGCCGCCGTTCGACAGCTTGCAGTAGACGGTGAAGTGGTCGTCGAGCGGCCGCCCCTCGACGAACGTCTCCAGCTGGGCCGAGACCTGCGTGACCTCGAGGCCGGTGACGTACCGGAGCTGCATCAGCGCGTGCGTGCCGATGTCGCCGCCGCAGCCGGAGCCGCCGGCGCGCTTCGGATCGACCCGCCAGGTGGCCTGCTGCTGCCCGGTCGCCTCGAGCTTCGTCGCGAGCCAGCCCTGGAGGTAGTAGCTGTCCACCCAGCGCACGTCGCCGAGGAGCCCGCGCTGGACGATGTAGCGCGCGAAGCGGCTGGTCCAGTGGCCGAGATAGGTGTGGGCGACGCCGAAGGGGACGCCCAGCTTGCGCGACGTGCTTCACCAGCGTCGTCGGCCTCCTTCAGCGTTCAGGCACAGCGGCTTCTCGCAGAACACCGCGATGCCGGCCTTCATCGCCTTCATCGCCGGGTCGTAGTGCACGTGGTTGGGCGTGACAATCAGGATGTAGTCCAGCCGCTCGTCCGGCGGGCAGCGACGGCGTTGGCCGCAATCATCTCGTCGTACGAGCCGTAGCCCTTGATGGGGTATGGCCAGGCCGCCGCTTCCTCGAGCGCCACCTTCGGCTCGGGGAAGAGCGCGCCGGCGACGACGCGGCGCGTGCCGTCGAAGTGAATGGCCTTCTCGTGCGGCGTGCACGATGAACGCGCCCTTGCCGCCGCCGACCAGCCCGACATTGAGAGGTCTGGCCATACGTCGTGTCTCCGTTCGACGGGAAAGGAACGAGCGCCGCCCCGGTGCGGCCGCGTGATCGCCGAAAGAGTACATCATCACGGCGTCGGCGCAAGGCCCCAATCTCGGGTAGAATCGGGCGATTCAAGGAGGCTGGCCATGACGCGCTCATCGGACAGGCGGCGGTTTCTCAAGCTCGCAGGCGCGAGCGCGGTGGCGTGCGCCGCGGCATCTCCCAGGGACGCGCTGGCAGCGGGCCGTTCCGAGCCGGCCCCGGCGGCCTGCCGTTCACCCTCGGCATGGCGTCGTACACCCTGCGGGTGTTCCCCGTCGACCAGGCCATCGAGATGACGAAGCGCCTCGGCCTGACGCACATCTGCTTCAAGGACTTCCACCTCAAGCTGGATGCCACGCCGGACGTGATCGCCGCGACGGTGGCCAAGGTGAAGGCGGCCGGGCTGGACCTGTACGCCGGCGGCGTCATCTACATGAAGACCGAGGCGGAGGTCGATCGCGCGTTCGCCTACGCGAAGGCCGCCGGCATGAGGATGATCATCGGCGTGCCGACCTACGAGCTGCTGCCCTACACGAACAAGAAGGTGCAGGAGTACGACATCCCGGTCGCCATCCACAACCACGGGCCCGACAACCCGCTCTTCCCGACGCCGCAGAGCGCGTACGAGCGGATCGCGTCGCTCGATCGCCGGCTGGGCCTGTGCATGGACGTCGGGCACACGCAGCGCGCGGGCGTCGATCCCGCCGAGTCGGCGGAGAAGTACCTCGACCGCCTCCTCGACGTGCACATCAAGGACGTGTCGGCGCCGACCGCGAAGGGCAGGACCGTCGAGATCGGCCGCGGCGTGATCGACATCCCGAAGCTGCTGAAGACGCTGAAGCGCCTCGGTTCCAAGGGCACGCTGGCGCTCGAGTTCGAGAAGGACGAGAAGGACCCGCTGCCGGGCTCCGCGGAGTCGATCGGCTACCTGAGAGGCGTCATCGCGCGCGCTGGCGCGGCGGCACGGGACGCCGGCCTGATGCATGTCGAGTCGAGCGCGGGCTACTTCTTCGTCATCTTCGTCGCCTTGCACGGAGCCGTCGCCTGACGCACGCCCTTCGACTTCGACCTTCATCCCGTTCTTGAGGTCCCGCGCAGTGCGGCCGGAGCGGGGTCAGGGACATACGCCGTGTCGTCAGCCGTCTGTGGAAATCGATGTACCCGTTCACGCCGAAGCGTGATCGCCGGGCACGCCCCTTTCAGGCCGCCCAGCGACCCCTCGATCACGAACTCGCCGTCGGTCGCGTCGTCCTTGATCTGCAGCATCTTGGCGACGATGGTCCGTCCGGCATCCGCGTGCCGACGGCGTGAATCGTCTGCCCGAGCGCCAGGGCCGTCAAGCGACTGCACGTCGCCGCGTCGCTGGACGACGGTGTCCGTCGTCGTCGTCACCTTCACCGTCGCCGAACTTGGTGACGAGGTGAGCGTCAGGAGTCCGGAGCGACGGTCCGAGTCGATCGGTCCGAGCACGCCCTCGACCGACGCCGAGTCGTCCTGCGGCGGCTCCGTCGGTCCGTTGACGTGGATGCGCACCGCGAACACGAAGCCGTCGCGCATCTCGCCCTTCACTTCGACGCGCGCGCCGTTCGTCAGCGCGGCGAACGTGAGCAGGACGCCGTCGTCCCCGTAGAACACCGTGGTGGCGTCGCCGTGGATCTCGCGGCTGCCGATCAGGAACGTGAACGTCATGCTGCCGGCGCCGGACAGGCTCCTCGACGATCCCGTTGACGTTCACCGGGATGGTCGTGATGGTGTTCTGGATCAGGATGCTGTCCGCCACGATGCCATCGACGCCCAGCGTGCCCTTGACGTGCACGCGCTGGCCGATGGCGAGGTCGGCGAACGCCTTGGTCGCCGTCGTTGCTGTCGCGGATGGCCGTCGCCGCGCGTCGTCGTCACGGTCCTGCCGGCGACGACCAGGGTGAGTTCGGCCTGCGTCGGCGGCAGCGACTCGACGCGCCCTTCGAGTTCCACCTTGCCGCCGGCGTTCCTCGACTCGCTCTGGACCGTCGCCGTCGCGCCCGGCCACGCCGACGAGCAGGCTGACGACGTCGCCCGGCCTCACCGGGTTCAGCGCGACCGACGCGTCGACGCCCGAGCCGACGAAGCGCAACTGGACGTCGCCCTCCGGCACGCCCTCCAGCGAGAAGCCGCCGCCGGCGCCCACCGGCGCCGAGAGCGGCGTGCCCACCACCTGCGCGGCCATGGCCGCCAGCGGCACGCCGGCGGAGACGTTGCCCAGAATCCTCGCGCCCTGGGTCACCGACGACGCGCCCGGACTCGCCACCACGGCGGCGCTCGGCCCGGCAGGTGTCTGCGGCGCATCTCCGCCGCAGGCCGCACATCCGAACGCCACCAGCGCAAGCACGACGGTCCAGCGTGACATGAGCATGCCTCCCCCGCGTATGGTTGAACCCGACGTGCACGAGTTTGCAAATCCAGTGCCCGGACCGTCCCGCTCGAAACGACCGGATATTCGCGCCGCTCCCGCCTGCGGCCAGGACGATTGTGTAAGGATTACGCCCGTTCCGTCGCGACGCTGACGGAGTGTCGGCTTCGGCGGCTAGCGCCGGCTCCGGCGTTCGAAGTCCTCGGACCACTGTCGAATCCGCTGCGCCCGCTGTTCGGCCTGTGCGGGCGTCATCTGCGTCGGAGAGCTCTTCGAGCGCCTCGCTATACCTCGCCTGCTGCGTGCCCGACGTCCGCGCGACGGCCAGGTGGACCCACCAGTAGGCTTCGACAAGGTCCTGCGCCACACCGTCCCCGTGCGCGTACCGGACGCCGAGATTGAACTGCGCCGGTGCATGTCCCTGGTCTGCGGCCTGCCGGTACCACCAGGCGGCGAGCCCGTCGTTGGCGTCGATACCGCGCCCCTGCCCGTAGCGCACGGCAAGGTTGAATTGAGCCGGTGCGTGGCCGCGCTCGGCCGCCTTGCGGTACCAGTCCGCCGCTTCGCGGTCGTCGCGAGGCACCCCGTTGCCGGTCGCGTAACGCACGCCCATCTCGAACAGGGCTGCCGCATGACCGCGCTCCGCCGCCCGCCGGAACCACGACGCGGCCTCGGACTGGTCGGACACCACGCCCGTCCCGCGGGCATGACACAGCCCGAGGTTGTGCTCCGCCTCGGCGAATCCCTGTTCAGCCGCCTCGCGGCACCATTTCAGCGCGGACGCCATGTCCTTCGCCACACCGTCGCCGGTCGCGCAGATGCACGCCAGCCGGTACTGGGAGAGGGCATCGCCGGCTTCCGCGTCGCGGCGGAGGTCGGCGAGCGCCTCGCTGGTCCGCCAGGACTCGCCCGCCTCGAACTCCGGCTCGCTGCGGCTCGGCTGCCGGCGCCGGCGGCCAGGCCCCTCTTCCCGAGGTTGGACTGCTGGTGTCCGGCTCCTGCGCGGGTGCCGACGCTGAGGACGCGAGTTCTGCCTGCGCGTCCGGATTCCCCTGGGCCGCGGCCCGCTGGAGCCACACGGCCGCCTGGCGAACGTCCTGCGGAACGCCGCGCCCTTCGACGAAGAGCCGGCCGAGCGCCAGTTGCGCGGAGGCGAGCCCCTGTTCTGCCGCGCGCCGGAACCACACGGCCGCCAGCCCGTCGTCGCGCGCCACACCCTCGCCGCTGGCGTACGCCCCCGCCAGACCGGCCTGCGCCTGGGCATGGCCCTGCTCGGCGGCCTGGCGATACCAGATCACCGCCTGGGCGGGATCCTGGATGACGCCGTCGCCGTGCGCGTACATCACGCCCAGGGTGTATTGCGCCTCCGGGTGTCCGAGCGCAGCGGCCTTGCGGCACCACGAGACGGCCTGCCAGCCGTCCCGGGGCATCCCATCGCCCTTCGCGCACATCAGGCCCATGGTGAACTGCGCTTCGGCGTGCCCCTGCGCGGCCGCCCGCCGGCACCACGCCACCGCCTGGGCCTGGTCCGCCGCCACGCCGCGGCCGCGGGCGTACATCACGCCCAGCATGTAGGCCGCCTCGGGGAGGCCCTGCTCGGCCGCCGTCCGGAACAGCGTGACCGCCACCTCGTCGTCGGCCGGCACGAGTCGCCCCTCGGCGTGCAGCAGGCCGAGGCGATGCTGGGCCAGGGCGTGGCCGCGCTCGGCGGCCTTCCGGTACCACGCGATCCCCTCCTCCTCGTCGCGCCCGCCGGCCTGGCCGCCGGCCAGGCACCATCCCAGGTTGAACGCGGCCGCCGAATCCGAGGCTTCGGCCCTGGCGCGCAGGTCCATGACCCTGTCGCTCTTCGAGGAGGTCAGCGGCTGGCTCGGTCGGTGCGGGTCCGTGTTCGGGCATGGTCCTCGCCTGGCAGTGTCCGTTCATTGTTCGGCTCGGCGGGCCCCCGGCAATAGGGCGAAAGCTTGCCTTTTCCTTACACTTTTTCCGAATCCGTGCTAGGCTATTGCGCAGCATGCGCGTCGATGCGCCGAACGTCTGTGCGCTACGCACAGCCCGCGTGCCCTCACCGTCTCAATCGTGTTGACGAAGAGTGGTGCAGCATCGAAGGCGGTCACACGAGGAGACGATATGTCGAGCGCTACCGGGACGATCAAGCGGAAGATCAGCGACAAAGGCTTCGGGTTCATCGCGGCCGGCGATGGGAAGGAGTACTTCTTCCACCAGTCGGCCTGCACCCAGACTCCCTTCGATGCACTTCGTGAGGGAGACTCGGTGACGTTCGAAGTCGGCCAGGGCCCCAAGGGTCCGCGCGCCGAGAACGTCCGGCCCGCCTAAGCACGCCTTCGCGATCTGAACCGTCTGCATATCCGCTTCCAGCGGGTATGCAGACGTGTCCCTTCTTCAATAATCGATTCTGTACACGCGCGCGCGCGCTCGGCCGGGATCTCCGCGATCGAGGCGGAACGCCCCGCGCCGGCACCGCGACGCCGGGCGGCGCGCGGTCGCCCCGGTGACGAGCTCCCGGATTCCGCCGCGAGGCCCGGCCGAGCCGGAGGTCGAGCTCGACGCGCGCCGCCTGCTGCGCCGTGGTTGAACAGCAGCACCAGTTCGCCCGCGGCGCCGGCAAGGCGCTTCAGTTCGACGAAGCTCGACGCCTTGAGCGCCGGCCTGTCCAGCCCTGCCCACTCGACGAGCAGGTCGCCGAGCGGGTTCATCGCCACCGGATCGGTGGCGTTGCGCTCGCCGGCGAACGTGCCGAGGATGATCGCGCGGCCCTTCCCGGCCGCCCGCTCGAAGGCGGCCGGCGTGCCGTCCTCGAAGCGCGCGATGGCCCGCGCCGACGGGTCGACCACCTCGAAGCGCTCGGCGAAGCGTCGTCCCGCCGAAGACGCGGCCTCCCCACTCGACCGACACCTGCTTCACCGGGAGCACCTCGGTCTCGCGCACGCCCAGGAGCCGGTCCCACCCGAACCCCGGCAGCACCGGCGACGCGTGGCCGCGTTCGTCCTGCCAGCCCGGGCGCGCCTCGACGAACAGGCGCCCTCCGGCCGTCGACGTACTGCTCCAGGGCCGCGGCCATCGTCCGCGGTCATCAGAATCGGGCACGGCACGATCACGAGCGCGTAGCGGCGCAGGCTCTCCGCGGTCAGCTCGCGCGCGCTCGGGAAGTCCACCGGGATGTTCCGCTCGAAGAACATCCGGTGGTAGCCGGCCACGGCCCGGTGCATGGCCCGGCGGTCGCCGTACGCCTGCTCGCCGCCGAGCAGCGGCACGAGCGGGTTGAAGACGACGGCCACCTGCGGCTGGCGCCGGGCGCGACGCCAGGATGAGGTCGGCGTTGGCCGCGATCGCCGCGCGCGGTCTCGCCGGCCCGCCGGCTGCGCTCGGTGAGCGACCCGTCCAGGTTGACGAGGCCGTAGCCGCCGGCCTCGTAGCCCGTGCTCATCGGGTAGTACGCGTAGAAGCTGATCGACCGCGCGCCGCGCGCGACGGCGCCCCAGGCGTACAGCTCGAGGTCGTCGCCGGTGATCGGGTTGCCGGTGACCGTGCCGTGCACGCCGTAGCCGGCCTGCAGCTCGCCGATGTAGAAGCCGCGGTCGCCGGTCACCGCGCGCGCCATGTCGAGCACCAGCGCGCGCCGCTCGAGCGGGAAGTCGCGGTCGGGCGAGGTCAGCTTGGGATAGAAGCTCGTGCCGAAGTAGTCGACCGCGTCCTTCATCAGGTAGTCGTCGGACGCGTCCATGGCGTCGGCCAGCGTCCGGAACACGGGCGACGGGTTCGGCGCGTGGCTCGTCGCGGGGTGCGCGCGGTCGACGGACTTCACGGCGCCGGCGCGCGCCTTCAGGTCGGCGGCGATCTTCTCGCCGATGTACACGCGCCAGTCCATGAAGTCCGCGTAGGTCAGGATGGTGCCGAACCGCGGCGGCTCCACCTCGTCCCAGCTCGGAGAAGGTCCGGTACCACGCCTCGTTGAGGCGCTCCAGGCTGCCGTGCCTCGCGCGCAGCCACTCGCGGAACCGCGCGATGCTGTGCGGGCAGTAGCAGAACTGCGCGTTCGGCACGTAGGCCGGCAGCGCCCAGTTCATCACCGCCGGCTCGCTCCACAGGTCGTACGCGTGGAACGCCGGGCTCGCCGACGCGCGGCGCGCCACCTCCTCGAAGAACCGGAGCACGGCCCGGCGCACGCCCGGGTGATCGAAGCAGGACCCCGGCGCCGCCTGCGACCGGATCGCGGTGCCGCCCTGCGACACGAACTGGCCGTCGGGGAACTTCCGGCCCACCCACTCCGGCGCGGAGTCGACGTAGACCTGCACGATCACCTTCAGGCCGGCTTCCTCGGCCAGCTTCAGCAGGAGCTCGAGCTGGCCGAAGCGGTACTCGCCCTCCCGTGGCTTCGGCCGGCGCTCCACTCGACCCACGTGCGGACGGTGTTGAAGCCGAGCGACTTGATGGCCGCGAGGTCCTTCCGCCACGCGCGCCTCCGAACCCGGCCCGATCGGCGAGAGCATCGGCGCCCGCGCCGTGCCGCCGCCGTACCAGACCGCCACCGGGAAGAACGGGCCGGTCGGGGCCGCGTCCAGGAGCACGCCCGCGGCGACCGCTGCTGCCAGCGCGAGCGCGCGCGTCAGCACTCGCGTCGACCGGCCTGCGCCCGCCCTCGGCGTCATCGCCGCCGCCCTCCCGGCTCGGGCGCGCGCGCCGGCCGGCGGCTCGCTTCGGTCCAGGTGCTGGTCGTCCCACGACGACGGGTCGTCGAGCGACTCGAGGTGCGTGAACACGGTCACGTTCGGCACGACCGCCCGAATCCTCGCTTCGACGTCCTCGAGCAGTTCGTGCCCGCGGTGCACCGTCCACTCGCCCGGCACGAGGACGTGGAGCGACACGAAGCGCCGCGCTCCCGACTGCCGCGTCCGCAGCGCGTGATACTCGACGCCGTCGCTCAGGTGGCTGTCGAGCGCCGCCTTCACCGCCGCCAGTTCGCCGGCGGGCAGCGCCGTGTCCATCAGGCCGAGGATCGATCGGCGCACGATCCGCGTGCCGGTCCAGACGATGTTGGCGGCCACGAGCAGCGCGACGATCGGGTCGAGGCGCAGCCAGCCGGTCGCGGCCACGGCCGCGACGCCGACGATGACGCCGACCGACGTCCACACGTCGGTGAACAGGTGCTGCGCGTTCGCTTCGAGCGTGATCGAGTGGTGCTGCTTCCCGGCGCGCAGCAGGATCGATGGCGACGGCCAGGTTGATGACCGACGCCGCCGCCGACACGGCCAGGCCGATGCCGACCTGCTCCAGCGGCTGCGGCGCCAGCAGCCGGCGCACCGCGGCGACGGCGATGCTCAGCGCGGCGATCAGGATCAGCGTGCCTTCGACGCCGCTCGAGAAGTACTCCGCCTTGCTGTGGCCGTACGAATGGTCCTCGTCGGCGGGCCGCGCCGCGACGGTCAGCATGCTGAGGGCCATGACGGCCCCGACCAGATTGACGAGGACTCGACGGCGTCGGAGAGGAGGCCGACCGACCCGGTCAGGAGGTACGCCACCGTCTTGAGCGCGATGGTCGCGACGGCCGCGGCAATCGACAGCCACGCGTAGCGCGTGAGGTTCGGCGTCCGCACGGCACTCAGGATACCCGAGTGGGCCGCCCCCCGCCAGCCGCCCCGCTCACAGCAGCTTGGCGGCCATCTCCGCGATGCGCGACCGCACCACCTCGTGCATCGTCAGGTGCGCGAAGCACGGCTCGCCCTTGAACCGCTCCACGACCTGCACGAGGCCGTTCGACAGCGAGTTGATCTCGGCGCGGTCGATCTGATCGGGGTCGCCGGTCAGGATGACGCGCGACCCTTCGCCCGGCGCGCGTCAGCACGAGCTTCATGTCCTCCTGCGTCAGGTTCTGGCCGTCGTCGACGATGATGGCCGCGTCGTGGATGGACCGGCCGCGCAGGTAGTTGATGGGCGCGATCTCGAGCACCTTGGCCTGGAGCAGGTTCTCGACCGTCGGGTGGGACGGCTCCTTCTTCTCGCCGTGGTGATCGGCCACCTGGTTGGACCACCGCGTGCCGCCGTGGAGCCGCCGCATGATGAAGTCCAGGTTGTCGATGATCGGCTTCGCCCACGGCGCCATCTTCTCGCCGAGGTCCCCCGGCAGGAACCCCAGCTCGCGCCCCGCCTCGGCGTTGAGCCGGTAGACCTCGATGCGCGACACCTTCCCGCTCCGCAGCATCTCGTACGCCGAGAGCAGCGCGATGAGCGTCTTGCCGGTGCCGGCGATGCCGACGAGGCTGACGACCAGCGTCTGGTCGTCCAGGATCAGGTCGCGGGCGCAGGCCTGCTCGGCGTTGCAGGGGCCGAAGCGCTCGCCGTTCTTCGTGTTCACGCGCCGGAGGAAGCCCGGGCCGTCGTGGTTCTTGTAGATGCCCCACGCGCTCTTGCCGTTGCCGCGCACGTGCAGCTCGCAGCACTGGTTCGCGATGAACTGCGTCACGTCGGTCAGGTCGCCGAGCGCGTCGATCGGCAGCCGCTGCTCGTGGTGCAGCGTCGAGAGGAGGCCCGCCTGCTCCGCCGGCACGTCGATGCGCATGCGCCCCGAGTAGAACTTCTCGAGCGACGGCACCGGCCGGTCGCTCCAGTAGTCCTCCGCGGTGACGGCGCGCGCGCGGGCCTTGCAGCGCATCGCGGCGTCGCGCGTGACGAGGATCACCTGCTCGTCGGGGTGCCGCTGCTGGTAGTCGTCGGCGAGCAGGATGATCGCGTCGTCGGCGTAGGAGGAGTTGAACCCGGGCCACGCGCGCGCCATGTCGAGGGTGCCGCTGTGGAACTTGAGGAGGCCGCCGTTGAGCGGGATGCCCGCGCGGATCTGGTCGGTCGACGCCGCGCCCTGCAGCTCGTCGAGGAACCTGACCGTGTTGCGCGCGGTGTAGCCGACCCCGTTGGCCGAGGTGCGTTTCCGGTCGAGCTCCTGCAGCACCGGGAACGGCACGAGGACGGTGTTGTTGATCGTGAGATTCTGGATCGCGTCGGGGGCGGAAACGAGGATGCTGGTGTCGACGACGTACGTCTTGCGCGGGGATGCTGCGTCCGAGTTCGCCATCCGGGCCTCCTGAAGCCGGAGCGCCACACAGCCGCGTGCGCGCCCTCGCGCTCCTGGCGAGGCCGTCGCGCCGCCGTGCCTGCACCGGTTCTGGACCTGGAGACTCCCGCGCTGGGAAGCGGACGCCGCCTGGTTGTGCGGACATCATAACGCCGAAGGGCGGCCGCGCGGCAACAAGTTCTCGCGGCGGGCCGCGGGTGAACCTCCGCCACCGGCGTGAGCTCCGGGGTAGAATCAGCAGACGCGCGGACACCGTCGCGGAGAGGAGCCTGGCATGGGAATCATGGACTTCATCAAGGGCGAGCTCATCGACATCATCGAGTGGACCGATGACTCGAGCGACACGCTCTCGTACCGCTTCCCGGACGAGGACAAGGCCATCAAGAACGGCGCGCAGCTGATCGTCCGCGAGTCGCAGGTCGTGCAGTTCATGTACCTGGGCGCAGTTCGGCGACACCTTCGGGCCCGGCAAGCACACGCTGACCACCGACAACATCCCGGTGCTGACGCGGCTGCAGTCCTGGAAGTACGGCTTCAACTCGCCGTTCAAGGCGGACGTCTACTACATCAACACCCGGCTCTTCACGGGCAACAAGTGGGGCACGGCCAACCCCATCATGGCCCGCGACGACGACTTCGGGATCGTCCGGCTGCGCGCCTACGGCACGTTCGACTTCAAGATCGTCGACCCGAAGCTGTTCCTGAAGGAGGTCGCCGGGTCCGACCAGCACTTCCGCCTCGACGAGTTCGCCGACACCATGCGATCGCGCATGGTGAGCGTGTTCAGCGAGGCCCTGGCCCAGTCGCACGTGCCGGTGCTCGACGTCGCCACGCGCTACTCCGAGCTCGGCGAGGCGCTGCTGCCGGTCATCAACCCGGCGGTCGGATCGAAGTACGGCCTCGAGATCACCAGCTTCATCGTCGAGAACGTGTCGGTGCCGCAGGAAGTCGAAGCGGCCATCGACAAGCGATCGAGCATGGCCGCCGTCGGCAACCTGAACGACTTCGTGAAGTACCAGATGGCCAAGGGCATGGAGAGCCGGCGGCGCCGGCGCGGCGGGCACCGCGGCCGAGCTGGCCGTCGGCTTCGGCATGGCCCAGCAGATGATGCAGCAGGGCCTGATGAAGCCGCAGGCCGACGCCGCCATGAAGGCCGGCGCGGAGGCCGCGGCCGTCGCGGCGCCGCGGCGTCGAGTTGATGGGGCCGGCCGACGTGGCGAAGGTGCTCGGCGTGCCCGAGGCGGACGTGATGGCGATCATCACGTCGGGCGAGCTGAAGGCGAAGAAGATCGGCGCGAGCTACCGCGTCACCCGCGCCGCGCTCGACGCGTACCTCGCGCAGTGAGCCCGGGCGCTCGGCATCTGAGCTGGAGCCCCGGGGCTTCAGCCCCGGGCATCCCTCGCGGAGACGTTCGTGGCCGAGATCGCCGCCATCGAGAAGCACGCGTGCCCGGCCTGCGGCGCGCAGGCCGAGTGGAACCCGGCCAAGAAGAAGCTCGTGTGCCCGTTCTGCGGCACCGAGTCGCCCTACGCGTTCGACGCCGACACCGGGAAGATCCAGGAACTCGACCTCGTCAAGGCGCTGCGCGAGATCCCCGAGGAGGAGCGCGGCTGGAAGGCCGAGCGGCGCAGCGTCCAGTGCCAGAGCTGCAAGGCCGTCATGGTGTACGACCCGGCACGGGTCGGCCAGAACTGCGAGTTCTGCGGGTCGCCGGCGCTGGTCGCCTACGAGGAGATCAAGTCGCCCATCCGGCCGCAGAGCGTCCTCCCGTTCAAGGTGTCCCAGAGCGACGTCCGCGACAGCATCCGCCGCTGGTACGCGAGCAAGTGGTTCGCGCCGAACGCGCTGAAGTCGAAGGCGCTCGTCGACCAGCTCAAGAGCCTGTACGTCCCGTACTGGACCTTCGACGCGCAGGTGCACTGCCGCTGGACGGCCGAGGCGGGCCACTACTACTACGTGAACGAGGAGTATCGCGACAACCAGGGCCGCGCGCAGGTCCGGCAGGTGCGGAAGGTCCGGTGGGAGCCCGCCGCCGGCGAGATCGATCACTTCTTCGACGACGAGCCCGTGCCCGGAACGCACGGGCGTCGCGCTCGACCTGCTGACGCAGGTCGAGCCGTTCCCGACGACGCGAACTGGTGCCCTACGACACCGGCTACCTGTCCGGGCACGTCGTCGAGCACTACCAGGTGGTGCTCGCTCGACGCGGCGAAGCGGGCGCGCGCGTCGATGGACGCGCAGCTGATGTCGCTGTGCGGCGCGCAGGTGCCGGGCGACACCTACCGGAACCTGCGCATCGACCCCGACTACTCGGGCCAGACGTTCAAGCACATCCTCGTGCCGATCTGGCTGCTCACCTACACGTTCGGCGCGAAGACGTTCCAGGTCGTCGCCAACGGCTACACCGGCGTCATCGCGGGGCACTATCCCAAGAGCCCGTGGAAGATCCTGTTCGCCGCGCTCGCCGCGCTCGCGGTGATCGTGATCGTCGCCCTTCTGAACCGCTGACTGAGGCTGCCGGGAGGCCCGGACGGATGAAGCAGAACTTCCACGTCGGCATCATGGGGAATCTCTTCTCGGGCAAGACGACGCTCATGCGCGCGCTGGCCCGGGACCCGTACAAGCGCGACCTCGAGACGCTGCTCGGCGGCGCCGAGATCCACGCCTTCTCGGAGCGCGTGGACAAGGGGTCGCTCATCGACGAGTGCCTGGCCCTGTTCTACCGCGATCGCGTCGCCAACATCTTCCCGACCGAACTGGCGTTCCTGCACATGCGGACGCTCCAGCAGCGGGAGATCCGCCACCTGATGACGCGCGAGAGCGCGCGGGGCGTCATCATCATCGAGGATCGGCCGTTCGTGGACGGCCCCGAGGTGTTCGTCAAACGCATGATCGAGTCGGGTGAGATGCCCGCGGCGCACGCCAAGCTGTACCGGACGCTGTTCCACCAGACCCTGCGCAACGAGCACATCCGCCTGCCGGATCTCACGGTCTATCTGCGCACCGAGCCGGACGTCCTCGAGCGGCGGCGCGCGAAGCGGGCGGCGGAGGGGGACGACTACGCCGCGACCATCTCGCTGGAGTACCTGCGCGAGATCCACGAGAGCTACGAATCCGTCGCCGCGAACTGGAGGCGGACGCTGCTCGCGCTACCAGGAGCACGCCATCGTGCCGCCGGACGCGGACCTGATCACGCTGCCCGCGGAGATCGACATGATGGAGCATCCCGACTACGTGCACGTCGCGGCGGGCACGATCCGCGAGAAGGTCCGCCGCATGATCGCGGCGCGGCGCAGCGGTCTCTAGCATCAGACGCCGAGCTTCTCCACGTACTCGCGGGCCGCGCGGATGTCGGCCACGCGCTGGCTGCCGGCTTCGCGCTCGATGCACAGGTCGCCCTTGAAGCCCGCCGCGTCGAGCGCGCGGAAGAAGCCCTTCCAGTCGACCTGCCCCGTGCCGAGCCGCACTTCCTCGCCCCACGTGCCGGGGGTCTTCGTGCGCGTGGCGTCCTTCAGGTGACACTGCTTCACCCACGGGCCGAGCGTGCGCAGCGCGGCCACCGGGTCGCCCTTGTCGTAGAGGATCATGTTGGCCGGGTCGAAGTTCACGCCCACGTTCGCGCGGTCGAGCTTCTTCAGGAACGCCGCCAGCGTGCCGGCCTCCTCCTGGCCGGTCTCGAGCCCGACCGTCATCTTCTTCGCGGCGAAGAGGTCGGCGATCTGGCGCAGGCGCGCCAGCGAGCTTCGCGAACGACGGGTCGCTCTCCTCGTGCGGCAGGAAGCCCGCGTGGAAGGTCACCAGCTTGAGACCCATCCGCTGCGCGAGGTCCGCGTCGGCCTGGATGTTCTTCCACGTCTCGGGCCACGTCGCGTCGGGCACCACGCCGCCGGTCTTCTTGATGCTCTCGAGCGTCGTGTAGTCCTCGCCGACCGTGCTGATCATGCCAGACACGCACGTCACGCCCCGCTTCGCGCACCGGGCGGCGAAGTCGGTCCAGGCGCCTTTCGCGTTCTCCCGGATCGGGTCGAGGGCGATCTGCGTCCTCGTCAATCCCGTCGCGGCGAGCTTCGTGAAGAAATCCTCGGCCGACGCGGGCTGCATCGACCAGCTGCAGACGCCGAGCCGGTCGGCGAGGCCGGCCGGGGCGACGGCCCCGAGCACGCGCGTGCCGAACGCGGCCCCGATCGCGCCGGCGAGCGAAACCTTCAGGAAGTCACGGCGAGTCGATTCGTTGACCATACGCGAGCGTATCCGGGGTCAGGTCCAACATTCCAGCGTTTTGTTGTCGCCTGCGCCCATTGTTGGCTGCGGGACGCCTGTGCTATCGTCCCGGCCCGGAGGGGCGCCGCACCGATGACCTCCGTCAACGGCCACTCGTCCGTCACGCCGCCGCCGTCCCGCCCGCGCTACGTGGCACCGCACCGGGGCCGCCGCACGCGTTCCTGCGCGCTCGCGTGGTGCCCCGGCACGCCGGCCGAACAGCGCTACGTCTTCTACGACCAGATCGAGATTGGCCGCCATGACGACTCGGCCGCGCCGGCGCCGGGCGTGCTGCTCATCCCCGAGCCCACCGTCTCGCGGCGCCACTGCATCGTCCGCCTGGCCGCCGACGGCCGGTGCTACGCGAGGGACGTCAGCCGCAACGGCACGCGCCTCGACGGCCGCCGCATGGTGCCGAACCTGGAGGTTGAGATCCGCCCGGGCCAGGTGCTGACCATCGGCGCACAGGCGGAACTCGTGCTCGAGGCGCCGAAAGATGCGAACGTCGCCGCCGGTGCGCCGCCGGTGACGACGACGCTCGGCGTGTCGGGGACGAGCATCGCCACCGTGCTCGTGGGCGACATCAGGGACTACACCACGCTGGTGAGGCGCGCCCCGCCGGCCGAGTTGCAGCAATCGGTCAGCCGCGTGTTCGACATCCTCAATGCCTCGGTCACGAAGCACCAGGGCACGGTGAAGGAGTATCAGGGCGATGCCGTCCTCGCGTTCTGGGAAGGCGACTTCTCGGGCGCGCAGGCCGTGGCCGCCTGCGGCGCGGCGCTGGCGCTCGACCGCCTGGCCGGAGAGATCGCGGCCGACGCGTCGGTCTGGCAGCTTCGCGACTACCCGCTGCGGATCGACTGGGCCCTGGCCACCGGTCCCGTCGTCCTCGACAGTTTCGGCGGCGCCCAGCCCACCGGCCTGTCGCTCGTCGGCGAGCCTGTCGTCCTGGCGTTCCGGCTGGAGAAGTTCGTCACCGACGCGACCGGCCGGATCCTCACGTGCCCGGTCACGCGCGGCATGGCCCGGGAGCGGTTCTCATTCCGCGACCTCGGCCTGATGCACGCCAAGGGCTTCGACGAGCCCGATCACGTGTTCGCGCTGGAAGCCGCGCTGTAGCGCGCGGGCGCGCGGCCGAGATTCCAGAGCAGGCCGATCGTCACCATCAGGCCGGTAAAGAGGAGCGCGCCCTGTACGAGCGACAGCAGGGACACCGACACGCCCTGCCCGGCCTGGCCGGCCGACAGGCGCGTGCCCAGCGTGACGTGCACGCGCTCGAGTGCGGTGACGAACGCGAGCTGATGGCACGCAAACCCGGCGATGACCACGGGCACCCAGGCGGTGACCTTCCGCCAGAACCTGTCTGCCGCCTCCGGATCCGGCGACGGGCCGAGCCGCCGTGCCAGCAGACTGCAGCGCCAGTTGCGGAACCGCCGCGCCAAGTGCGAGCAGGATGGTGATGACGAGGACGCGATGCTCGCGGAGCATCTGCGCCATCACGCCGCCGTCCTGCCGTTCCCAGTGAACGATCAGGGCCATGGCCGCGAGCAGGCCCGCGAGCAGAACCGTCCACCGGCCGACGTCGGGCCGGTTGCCCGCCGTCAGCAGGTCGCGGGCGGGCAGCCGCAGGTTCAGCTGCGGCGAGTCGTTCGGGCAGCTCTCCAGGCACTTCAGGCACAACACGCAGTGCTGGTTCGAATCCACGAACATCACGTGATTGAACAGCGGGCAGCCCTCGACGCGCTCGCTGCCCTTGAAGCAGGAATGGTCGCGGCACTTCGCGGAGCAGATGTCCGGCGTCGGCCGCAGCTCGACGAGCCCGGTCATGGCGCCCACGCCGGCGAACGCGCCCATCGGGCACAGGTGCCGGCACCACGTCCGCCTGGGCAGCAGGAGGGCGGTGACGGCCGCGCCCGCCCCGATGCTCAACAGCAGGACGGCGGTGGCGCGCGGAGAGTGGCGCATGCCGCTCACTTCCTCGGCCCAGATGATGAGGAAGAAGCCGGCCATCACGATCGTCGCGTCGTGCTGCTTCAGCCAGGCGGGGACGCGCCACTTCAGGTTGAACGCGCGGCGCCCCGCCTCGCCGACCATCGGCATGGGGCACACGGCGCAGCAGGCCCGCCCGACGAAGAAGAACGAGAGGATGAGCATCGGCCATCCCACCGTCCACACCAGGAACGTGGCCGTCGTCCCGAGTGGTCCAGCGGCGGCGAACAGGCCCGCGTACAGGACGAACGCGACCACGGCGAGCACCAGCACCTGCGCCGCCTGCAGGGAGAGGCGCAGCGCCCGGCCGGCGGCCGGCCGGGACGGGGGAAGCAGGCTGAGCGCCCAGCGCGACGGCGGCGGCGGCTGGCCCAGGAAGATCGCCTCGGCCTCGATCCGGTCGCCGTCGGTCAGGATGACCGCGCGCCGGATCGCCTCTTCCAGCTCGTTCACGTTGGCGTGGCGGTAGTCGTAGGTGACGAGCTTGCCAAGACTCTGGCCGTCGAGGACCGGCACCGGTTTGCCCAGCCGCTGGGCATGCTTGCGCGCGAAGTGCGCGGCCAGCTCCGGGATGTCGCGCTTCCGATCGCGCAGGGCGGGGATGGCCAGCACGCCGCCCTCGAGGGCGCGGGCCAGCGCGGGCGACACGCGCTCGGCCGCCGCCAGTTCGTGGAAGTCGCCGCGGCAGGTGGCGATGATGCGGACGGTCGTGCCGTTCGCCGGGGCCGCCTGCGGTCCTGCGTCGATGAACGCTGCCAGCCGGTCCTGGATCGCGCGCGGCAACGCGTCGATGTTCTTCAGGACGATCGTGCCGCCGCCGGCCAGGTCCAGGTAGCTGACGGGCGCGGGCCCCTGGTCGCCCGGCGCGCGGCGATAGTCGCCAAACAGCTTGTCGCCCCAGGGCGTTTCGGCGATCTGCGCGCAGTCCGTGCACAGCAGCGGCGCCTCGCGGCGCGGGCCGCGGAAGTGGATCAGCCGCGCCGCGAGTTCCTTGCCCGTGCCGCGTTCGCCCTGGATGAGCACGGGGCCGTCGAGCGGCGCCAAGGCGTCAATCCGGCGCAGCATCTCGCGCGTCGCCTGCAGCTTGCCCACCAGCTCGCCGTACTGCTCCGCGCGCGCGTCCTGCAGGAACCGCGTGAGCCCCTTCTCCTTCTCCCGCGCCGCGCCCGCGGCGGCGTTCGAGTCTTTCAGCCTTCGCGACACCATCCGCACGAACTCGCGCAGCAGCTGCGGCTGATGCGCGACGAGCGCCTCGAACGCCGGCCGGTCGAGCGCGAGCGTTTCGCACGCGCCGACGGCCACGACATCCGCCGACGTGACGTCGCCGCTCAGGAGCGACATTTCGCCGAAGCAGGCGCCGGCCGACATCGTCGACACGGTCATCGACGGCGCCGTTTCCGGCGTGCACCCGCACCTCCGCCTCGCCCTTCGTCAACACGTGGAGATGGCGGCCTGGCTCTCCGTGGCGGATGATGCACTCGCCGTCCGCGAACACGGCAGGCTGCATGGCGGCCGCCGTGGCGTGCAGCACGGGTTCGGACAGCGCCGCCCAGATGCCGAAGCCGCGCAGCAACGCCGCGCGTTCGACAATGCCGGCGTCAGGGGGGCTGCTCAACGTGCGCGCTCCGGGTGAGTGGCGCGGTGCCGCGCCGCAGTGGTTCGGCGGTAGAATCGCACCCGCTGCCTGTCAGGCCGCTCGGCCGTGACTGCTGACGGGCCGCCCGTGCAGGGCGATTCTAGCCTACTCCGCTCGGTTGCGTTCGGGAGGAGGAGCGATGTTCCCGAAGACGCGGCGCGTCGTGCTCGTGGCCGGTTCGGCCATCACATCAGTCCTCTTCAGTGCACTGCTGCTGGCACAGGTCGCCCGGCCCGGGCCACGCCCTCCGCAAGGACTACGCCATGGAGTGGGCCGGCCGCATCAACCTGTTCGGCGTCGTCGCCGCCATGGCGCTCGTCGGGTACGTCCTGGTGTTCAAGCGCAGGCAGATCGCGGCTGCGGCGTCGCAGTGGATGCTCTTCATCGGCATCTGCGTCATGCCGCTCCCGGTGATGCTGCTCGGCAGCGCCGTCGGCCTCGAGCAGGCCAAGGACGTGTCGTTCTGCCGGCAGTGCCACGTGATGGGGCAGTTCGTCGACGACATGACGAATCCCGCGAGCGACCGGCTCGCGGCCGTCCACTACAAGAACCGGTACATCCAGCGCAGCCACTGCTACGTGTGCCACACCGACTACGGCCTGTTCGGGACGATGGAGGCCAAGCTCGCGGGGGTGGGCCACATCTGGAAGGAGTTCACCGGGTCGTACGCGCTGCCGGTGACGATCGCCAGGCCGTATCAGTTCATGATCTGCCTCGACTGCCATGCGCAGTCGGTGAAGTTCGAGCGCGTGCCCGATCACCGCGGCCTGGTCGCGAAAGTGGCGAGCGGCGAGGCCGGCTGCACGTCGTGTCACGGGCTCAGTCATCTTCCCCGCACTGAGAGAGGAGCGCGGCCATGACCGCCGACGATCTCTCCGCCCATCCGCGCTATCTGCTGCTCGCCGGCGCGCTGGCCATGGCGGGCCTCCTGACGGCGCTCGTGTACCACGTGTGGTTCACGCCCTACACGATGGTGCTGTTCATGATGGCCGGCCAGGGGCTCATCCTGCTGGCGGCCGGCTGCTTTCTGTATGCCGTGTGGTCGGGCGTCAGGGCCCGCCTGCGCAGCATCGTCGAGAAGAAATTGAAGGCCGGCGAGATCGTGTTCCGGCAGGGCGACCGGGCGGACCGGCTCTACGTGATCGGTAAGGGCGAGGTGGAGGTGGTCCGCGAGACGCCCGGCAAGGAGGACGTGGTGCTGGTGCGGCTCGGCGAGGGACAGTTCTTCGGCGAGATCGGGATTCTCGGCGACACGCCGCGGACGGCCACCGTGCGGGCGGCCACCGACGTCGAGGTGCTGAGCATCCACCGCAGCTACTTCACGTCGCTGTTCTCGTACCTGCCCATGCTCCGCGAGAACGTGCTGTCGGCTTACCGGGAGCGGATCGAGCGCGACCGCTGAGGGCGAGTCGCACGAGTGCGCGTGCTGCTCAGCCTCGGCCTTGCCGGGGGAGACGTTCTCCACGGGACGTCCAGCCGCCAGATTGGCTACCCAGTCGCGGAGGCGCACACCATCGACCTGCATTGGAGTGAGAACGCTGGTTCACCCAAGATGTGTGTGATGACGTGCCCGGCGCAGTGTAGCTGCGGAAACTGCGGCGGAGGCGGAGCGCGAATGTCCGTGAAGTTCTGCTCCAGCAGGGGCGGCAGGAGTGCGTTTGGGCACGCCGACCGCGTCCAGAAATAAAGACTTGAGTCTCGTCTTCGGTGGTGTTGACCTGGGCGAGCGTCACGCCCGGATGATTTTGCGCGGCGGCGATGTTGAGCGTTCTCGAAGTTGACCTATGTGCTGGCATCCTGCTGCACATAGGACGGGAAGCCGCGCGTCATCTCGGTGGCTCCCCACCCTTCAAGCAGCTTGGGCACAATCGCGGCCCGGTAGGCTCCGGCGCTGTCACCCAAATGCCCCGATTCTGGCTGTTCTTGTAGATGCTCAGCCACGCGGTCAACGTCGAACGCCGAGGCGATGGCTCCGGCACTCAGTGCCCGCCACCGGAGGCGCCTCGCGAGGAGCCGGGACTGCGGCTGTAGACCCACACGCAGCGCGGCACTGTCGCATTGTTGTAGCCACCGTGATCAATACGCATGCTCGGCTGACGCGCTGTTGCCCCGGCCTTGTCAGATATGCCGGGAGCGAATAGGTCCACGGTCTATGTTTCCCAAGTGCACATCGCCCGTGCCGTAGGGCACGACCAACACGGAATGGTCGGCGAACGGGTTGTCGGCATTGGCAGGGTCGAGGATGCCCGTTAGCCGGGGATCAGTCTCGGAGCCAACCGTTGGGTTGTAGGTCGGCTTCTCGGTCAAGTCGCCAGTTGTCGTCGTCCAGCGCGCGCCGCCACCACCGAAGACGATAAGTCACTCTGTCTGGGCGACCTGACCGAAAGTAGAAGGCGTATGGCGTGCCCTGCGAGCACATCGTCTCCGGCCCGCCATCGATCTTGACGTAACCTCCCGGCGATTCGCCCACGGCTCTGACAGGCTTAGCCGTCTGCGCCTGCGGGGCGTTGGTTGGTCTAGTCGCGGGGTGCGGCGTGGCCTGCCCGAAGGCGAGGCACGGGACGGCCAGCGTCAACAAGAGGACGATGAGAATTGGTCGCGTCATCGGATGCTCCCCTCGACGGTGTTACTGCTTGATGGTGGTGTTCTGGGTGCTGACCAACTGCCACCGTCCGTCGCGCTTGATGAGGAAGTCGGTAACGCGGGAGGTGTTGGACATGGGTTTGCCCATGTACGTGCCTTTCGCGGCTGCCGTCATGGTCGCAATGGCGGCGTCGCCGAACACATGCGCCTTGAGGTCTCGTAGCGTGTAGGACTCGAACTGAACGGCTCCGGTCTTGAACTCTGCCATCATCTTCTTCATGTCCTCGACTTTACCGTCTGTCACGGTCGTGTACTCCTTGGCGACACCACGTTCAATGAAGGCCATGTCGCGCTTCAGCACCGCGTTGAGCCCCGTCTCGTTCGAACTGCATCACCGCCTGCTCCTCGGCACCGTCTGCGGTGGTTCCGGGCATCGGCTGGTCGCTGGCTCCCATGATCCAGTCCCACTTCCACGAGCCGTCCGCTTGTCGCCGCGCCGCGACCGTCCAGTTCCCGCTGTCCGGCATCGTCGCCGCGCCTTCGGCCTTGGGTATGAGCTTGTTCGTGAAGGTGCCGTGCATGGTCGCGAGGCTGCCTTCGACCTGCACGTCGGTGACGACCGGCGTCATCTCGACGTCGAAGTTGTCGAAGAGCATCTGGTGGAACTTCGCCACCGCGTCCTTGCCGGTCATCGCGGGCATGTGCGGCTCGAAGTACGCCGTCGTGTCCGTCATCATGGCGACGGAGGCTGGAGCGTCCTTGGCGACGATGCCCTTGGTGTAGGCCTCCATCGTCTGCTTCACCGCCTGCACGTCGGCGGGATCGTTCGCCTTGGGCGCGCAGGCCGCAAGCGGCGCGAGCGCCAGTACGAGCACCAGCGAAAGCACGGTCTTCATCGCATCACTCCTTGTTCGGGGCGCTGTGTCGACCATCGGCCAGTGCTGCCACTCCGGTGCATCTGCGTGATTGGCGTGGCAAGCGTGGAGGGCAGTCTCGGCGGCGGTACGCATCCGGCGGGCGAGGGAGCCGCGGCGAGGGGGCATATGGTGAGCCTCCCGAGAGCGCCGACTTGCCGGGTGGAACGAGATCGGTGGGTAGTATAGACGCGCTCCGGGGACGGCGTCGGACCTTTCGGCAGGACCGCAAGATTGTGTATCAGTCCTGCGACACCGAACCGTACGAAAGGCAAACTCCCGTCCGCGACGGGAACCGGTCGATGCGCTGACCAATGAAAGGATCAAACTGGGGGTGGTCGATCCAGGCGTTTGCCAGGATGCCATCCCTGTCGGCGATCTCGAAGGTCGCGGCGTGCAGGTACTGCCACTGCGGCAGCATGGCGGCATTCAGCGCCGCAGTGCTCCGCGTGAACGTTACCAGATCCGGGGTCAGCACGCTGCCGCCAGGGTGTTGCCATCGAAGGTGACTTTGATGTCGCTGGAAAACACACGCGGATCGCACACGTGCTGGTGCGGCGGTGTGGAAAGCCAGCATCAATCGAAATCCCGAGCACGTTCCCGATGATTCGATTGCCCTGCACGACAGCCCTGATCCGGGCTGAGGACTGGGTGTCTCCCGGCTCGCCCGGGTCACGTCGAAGGACGAAAAGCCGCAACCCGAAGCCTGTGGCCGAACTGGTGTTGTCGCTCAGGTCATTGCCGCGAACCTCGGCATCAAGCCGGTCGCCGAGGTCGGGGATGTTGACGCTCGCACCGTTCAACAGCAGGCCGCCGAACCTGCTGGGCAGACTCCCGTCCGCGACGGGAACCGGTCGATGCACTGAGGGATGAGACTGGCGGGGTTGACGGGACTCGAACCCGCGACCTCCGACGTGACAGGCCGGCGTTCTAACCAGCTGAACTACAACCCCGCTCTTGCGGAACCCGCCGGGCTCGTTGTGCGGCAGCCACTGTCACTGGGCTGCCCGAAACCCGGAAGGCGTGCGGCCGAACCTGACTGTCTGCCCGGGGTGGTGGGCGGTACAGGATTCGAACCTGTGACAGCCGGCGTGTAAAGCCGGTGCTCTACCGCTGAGCTAACCGCCCCGACACGACGATCCGGCCGCCTCGCAAAGAGAGAATTCTACCATCTATCCGGCCGCCTTGACAACGCGCCGCCGCCGGCTGCGCCGGACCGCCAGTTTCCACCACGTGTACCCGCTCCCGGCGCCGACCAGCGATGGCGACGAAGAGCATGCCGGCCTGGACCCAGAAATCCGGCAGCTCGGGCCGAAGCCGGGCGCGCTCCGGCCTGCCCGGCGGGAACACGACATCCACTTTCGAACCGAGCGGATACAGGTGCACCGTCGCCCGCGCGTCGGCCATCACCTCGTGCGACGTGCCGCCGGCCTGGAACTCCACCACCGCCCTGTACACGCGCTTCGCCGCCGCCGTCTGAATGCCGGACTGGCGCGCGCCGAGCGGCCCGGGGAGCTCGCCTGTCCAGTCGGCCGCGAGCTCCTCCATCTGCCGCACCACCACGCCCTGGACCGTGGCGCCTGTGCGCCACAGCCACAGGTTCCTCACCGCCCCGGCTCCCGTCAGCATCGCCAGCAGCAGCCCGAGCACGACCAGCGTCCGCGACCCGAGCAGGTGCAGGCCCCGCAAGACGAGGCGGCGTCCCTCGCGCAGAAACGACCGTGTCACGGCCTCGATTGTACCCGCTCCGCTGTAGACTGGAGCCGGAACAGTTGCGAATGATTGAACTTCTGCGCGGCGGCGCGCGCGCGTCGTGGATCGTGGCGCTCCTGCTGGCGGCCGGACTGGCGGCGCCGGCGTCGGCGCAGGACCCGGCCGCCGCGCCGCCGCAGGCCCAGACGCCGCGCCCGCGCATCGGCCTCGCCCTCGGCGGCGGCGGCGCCCGCGGCTTCGCCCACATCGGCGTCCTCCAGTGGCTCGACGAGCACCGCGTGCCGGTGGACGTCATCGGCGGCACCAGCATGGGCGGCCTCGTCGGCGGCGGGTTCGCGACGGGCATGGCGCCCCACGAGATTCGGAACCTGATCGACGAGGTCGACTGGGCGTCGGTCCTGGCCCCCGACACGCCGTTTGTCTACAAGACGTTCCGCCGCAAGGAAGACACGCGGGCGTTTCCCGTCCGCGCTGCGCTTCGGCCTCCGCGGCGGGTTCAGACTGCCCTCCGGATTGAGCGCGGCGGAGCAGGCGGACCTGCTCTTCGACCGCATCGCGGCGCCCTACGGAAGCCACGCTGGACTTCAACGCGCTGCCGACGCCGTTCCGCTGCGTCGCCACCGACCTCCGCAACGCGGAAACGGTGGTGTTCGACTCGGGCTGGCTGGCGCGGGCGCTGCGCGCCACGGTGGCCATCCCGGGCGTGTTCGCGCCGGTCTCCTTCGACGGCAAGGTGCTGGTCGACGGCGGCGTCCTCAACAACGTTCCGGCCGACGTGATCAGGCAGACGGGCCTGGCCGACCGTGGTCATCGCCGTCGATATGGGCGTCGAGCCCGCCACGCAGAAGAAATACGACTCGATCTTCGGCGTCCTCGACGAAACGCTCAACGTGATGATGCGCAGCGGCACGCGCCGGGCGCTCGCGTCGGCCGACGTGGTGCTCGCCCCGGCCTTCGAGAGCATCGGCGGCGCCGACTTCAGCCGGGTGAACGACCTGGTGGAGTACGGATACGCCGAGGCGGAGGCCCACGCGGCCGAACTGCTGCCCTACGCGATCAGCCCCGAGGCCTACGCGGCGTGGGCGTCCGCGCGCCAGGCCCGCCGCCCGGCGCCGGGCAGATCGTGCCCGCGTCGTCATCGTCGAGGGCATCGCCGCGGGCGACGCGGCCCGCGTCGCCGCGCGCCTCAAGCCGTACGTCGGCCGGCCTCTCGACGCCGACGCGCTCGACCGCGACCTGCTCCTGCTCACCGGTTCCGGCCGCTACGAGTCGGCCACCTACCGCATCGACGACTCGCGCGGCGGGTCCGATCTCGTCGTCATCCTCAGGGCGCCGGCGCACGGCCCGCCCTTCCTCGCGCTCGCGCTGGACCTGCAGAACACGCAGTCGTCGAGCGTCGCGGCGACGGTGCGCGGGCGGATGCTGCTCTTCGACGTGGCGGGCCACAACTCCGAGGGCCGCCTCGACATCTCGCTCGGCAACACGCTGGCGGCGGCGGCCGGCGTCTACCGGCCCGTCGGAAGGTCCGGCTTCTTCGTCGAGCCGCGCGCCTTCGCCGAGCGGCGCGACACGCCGGTGTTCGAAGACGACGGCTACACGGCCGAGTACCGCGAGTACCACGCCGGCGCGTCGTTCGACGCCGGGTTCACCGCCGCCTACCGCTTCGAGACGCGCCTCGGCTACACCTACGATCACCTCCGCATGGACGTGCGGATCGGCGACTCGGCCCTGCCCAGCGTGAACGGGCCGCAGCAATACGTGTCGGCCCAGGTGAAGTTCGACGGCCAGACGGGCCCGACGATCCCGGAGCGGGGCCTGTACGCTGAAGGCCGACCTCCGGCAGTTCTTCCAGGTTCCCGACGTCGTCACGCCCGCCAGCACACGCGCGGCGGATCCCGACAAGATGACGTCGGGCCGGCTGCAGTTCTCCCTGTTCACGCCGGTCGGCCGGCGCGGCCGCGTGCTCCTGGGAGGCTCGGGCGGGACGTCCTTCGGCGACACGACCGTCGTCAACGCGTTCGCGCTCGGCGGCCCCTTCCAGCTCGGCGCGTACTACCCGGGCGAACTCCGCGGCAGCAACGCGGTGGTCGCGAACCTCGGCTACTTCCACGAACTGGCGCGGTTCGCCGAGGGCACGATCGGACGGCTGTGGTTCGGGAGCCTGGTCGAGGAAGGCAGCGCCTTCGAGCGGTGGTCGGCGGCGAAGTTCCACACCAACGTCACCGCCGGGTTCGTGCTGGAGTCGCCCATCGGCCCGGTGTTCGCGGGCGCGAGCGTCGGCCTCGACGGGCGCTACCGCGTGTACTTCAGCCTGGGTCCCATCCTCAAGTAGCGGCGAGCGGAGGCCCTATTTCGCCTTGAGCCGGGCGGCGCGGATCGCGCGGAACTCGGTGCCCGGCTTCCACTCGGGATACGCGCTCCCCTGCGCCACGGCGAGGCCGACGCCGAACAGCAGCTGCGCGTCCTCGACGGCGCCGCCGAGGTCCCAGTCGGCTTTCACATCGTCGCTGACCTTGTGGTAGTCCTCCGCCGTGTAGCGGTCGCGCATCCGCTGCCCGTAGTCGGCCGGCCTGTCGCGGTAGTCGGCGCCGGGATGCAGGAAGTGCAGCGCCGGCACGCCCAGCTTGGCCAGCTCGAAGTGATCGGATCGGTAGAAGTAGCCCTTCTCCGCTTCCGGGTCCGGCAGGACGATGCGCCCCTGCTTCGCGGCCTCGAAGGCGAGCAGGTCGTCGAGCGTGGTCATGCCGTAGCCGATGGACACGATGGCCTTCGTGCGGCCCCAGAAGTTCATGATGTCCATGTTGATGTCGGCCAGCGTCGTCTCCAGCGGCCACAACGGGTGCTCGGCGTAGTACTTCGCTCCCAGCATCGCCGACTCCTCGGCCGTCGGCGAGAAGAAGAGCACCGACCGCTTCGTGCCGCCTTCCAGTCTCGTGAACGCCTCGGCCATGGCGAGCATCGTCGCCATGCCCGAGCCGTTGTCGAGCGCGCCGTTGAGGATCTGGTCGCCCTGCAGCGCGGGGTTCGTGCCGAAGCCGTCCCAGTGCGCGCTGTACATGACGTGTTCGTGCCTGAGCGCCGGGTCTCTGCCCTCCAGCCTGGCGATCACGTTCTGCGAGGAGATGGATCTGATCGCGTTCTTCACCGTGAAGCTCGCCGCGGCCTTCAGGGGCACGGGCTTGAAGCCGCGGGTCGCCGCGCGCGCCTTGAGCGCGTCGAAGTCGAGGCCGCAGGCCGTGAAGAGCGCCTTCGCGCGATCGAGCGTCAGCCACGCGTCCACCGCCGCGTGGCGCGCGGCCTCGTCCTGGCCTGACAGGCCGAAGTTCTCGCGCCCCCAGCTGGCCTTCACCACGTCGAAGGCGTATCCCGCCGGGCCGGTCTCGTGGACGATGATGGCCGCGGAGGCGCCCTTCTTCGCGGCCATCTCGTACTTGTAGGTCCAGCGGCCGTAGTACGTCAGCGCCGCGCCCTTGAAGACGCTCGCATCGAGCGCTCGCCGGATTGGCCGGGTCGGGCACCGGCGGATCGCCGGCGAGCATGACGACGGTCTTGCCGCGGACGTCGACGCCCTTGAAGTCGTCCCACCCGAATTCGGGCGCGACCACGCCGTAACCGACGAAGACCATGGGCGACTTCGCCACGGTCACGTCCGGCAGTCCCTGGCGCGACACGACCACCGCCTCGTCGGGCACCGCCAGCGCGGATGTCTTGCCGCCGATGTCGAACGCGGCCGTGGCCTCGCCCTTGAAGCCGATGAGCGGCACGCGCTGCACGTACGTGCCGTCGGGGTTGCCTGGCGCGAGGCCGAGGCGCTTGAACTGACCGACCAGGTAGGCCACCGTCCGCTCTTCACCAGCCGTGCCCGGCGCGCGGCCCGCCTTGTCGTCGGCGGCGAGCGCCTTGACGTGGCCGAGCATCATCGGCGCGGTGATGACGCGCGCCGCATCGGCGATCTGCGCCGGCGTCTGGGCCGGCGCTCGCGGGCGGAGGCGCGCCCATGGGCGCGGAGGCCAGGAAGCCGGCGAGCAGGATCACGAACAGGCTGGCACGGAGGACCGTGCGCATGGACACCTACTTCGCGGGCGGGCCCGCATGAGGGGTCGAGATAGTGCACCTCGGACTGGCCGCGCAGGCGCGCGGCGGCGCTTTCGGCGGTGAGGTCCCGCTGCGGCTCGCCGGTCATTTCGTACCCGACGAGGAACTTCCGCACCGAGGCGGAACGCAGCAGCGGCGGGAAGTACACCGCGTGCAGCCGGCAGCCCGGATACGCCTGGCCATCGACGGGCCGGCCGTGCCAGCCCATCGAGTACGGAAACGAGCACTGGAAGAGGTTGTCGTACCGCACGGTCAGCCGCCGGAGGATGTCGGCAAGCTGGTCGCGTTCGTCGCTCTCGAGCGCGCGGAGGTCGTCCACCTGGCGGACGGGAATCACCATCGTCTCGAAGGGCCACACGGCCCAGAACGGCACGACCACCACCCACGCGTCGTTGCGGCACACCACGCGGTCGCCGATCGCCGAGCTCGCGCGCCAGGTAGTCGCCGACGAGGTCGCGGCCGTGGCGCTCCACGTAGCGCCGCTGCATGGCGAGCTTCCGGGCCGGCACGTGGGGCACGGTCGCCGATGCCCAGATCTGGCCATGGGGATGGGGATTGCTGCAGCCCATCGCGGCGCCCTTGTTCTCGAACACCTGCACGTACCGGATGCCGCCCGTCTCGCGCCAGCCGATCCACTTCATCCGCCCAGGTGTCGACGACGGCCCTGATGCCCGCCGCGTCCATCTGCGCCAGCGTGAGATCGTGCCGGGGCGAGAAACAGACGACGCGGCAGCGGCCCGACTGGGCCTCGGTGACGAACAGCTCGTCGCCGGCCGGGGTCGACGCGGGCGCATCGGGCAGCAGCGCGGGAAAGTCGTTGTCGAACACGTACGTCGCGGCGTACGCGGGGTTGCGTTCGCCGCCGGCGCGGAGGTTTCCCGGGCAGAGGTAGCAGCCCGGGTCGTACGGCGGGCAGCGTGGAGGCCTGGGGCTTTCCACCTGTCCCTGCCACGGGCGCTCGAGGCGGTGCGGCGACACGAGCACCCACTCGTCGAGCAGCGGGTTGTAGCGGCGGTGCGGGCCGGCGAGCAGCGGCGAACCCGGTGTCGGCATCGAGCCGCAGCATACACCGATTGGGGTCAGACCCGGGTCTGACCCCGAGCCCGCCGGAGTGCGGCATGCCGGCGGTTTGGTATAGTCGGCGGCATGAGTGTGGTACCAGGATTGACGCGCCTGCTGGCGTCGCGCCGGCTCGAAGGGCTTCGCGTCGGGCTCGTCTGCAACCCGGCGTCGGTGGACGCGGCGCATCGCGCACGCCTCCGACCTCGTCTTCGGCGCGCCGGGCGTGACGCTGGCGGCGCTGTTCGGCCCGCAGCACGGGTTCCGCGCGGACCTGCAGGACAACATGATCGAGTCGCCGCACGCGTCCGACGCGATACGGCGGGTGCCGGTCTACTCCCTCTACAGCGAAACGCGCGAGCCGACGGCCGAGATGCTGCGCGGCCTCGACGTCCTGGTCGTCGACCTGCAGGATGTCGGCGCGCGCATCTACACGTTCGTCTACACGATGGCCAACTGCCTGCGCGCCGCCGCCCGGCACGGGATCCCGGTCATCGTGTGCGACCGGCCCAACCCGATCGGCGGCGCGGCGGTCGAAGGGCCGATGCTCGAGCCGGGGTACGAGTCGTTCGTCGGGCTCTTCCCCATCCCCATGCGCCACGGGATGACGATCGGCGAACTCGCGGTGCTCTTCAACACGCACTTCGGCATCGGCGCGGACCTCCACGTCGTCGAGATGGAGGGCTGGTCGCGCGGGATGTACTTCGACGAGACCGGCCTGCCGTGGGTCATGCCCGTCGCCGAACATGCCCACGCTCGACACGGCCATCGTCTATCCCGGCGCGGTGCTGTTCGAGGGCACGCAGCTGTCGGAGGGCCGCGGCACGACGCGGCCGTTCGAGCTGCTGGGCGCGCCGTGGATTGACGCCGAGCGGTTCTGCGGCGAACCTGAACGCGCTGGAGCTGCCCGGCGTGCACTTCCGGCCGGTGATGTTCGAGCCCACGTTCCACAAGCACGCGCGCGAGGCGTGCGGCGGCTGCCAGATCCACGTGACGCGACCGGGAGGCGTTCCTGCCGGTGCTCGCCTCGGTGGCGGTCATGGCGGAGTTCCACCGCGCGAACCCCGGGCGATTCGCGTGGCGCCAGCCGCCGTACGAATACGAGCACGACAAGATGCCGATCGACATCCTGGCCGGCTCGCCCGCGCTGCGTGAGCAGATCGAAAGGGGAATCGGGGCGCGCGAGATCGCGGCGTCGTGGGACGCGGCGGTCGCGGCGTTCGGCCCCGCGCGCCGCGCCTGTCTGCTCTACTGACGCCTGGTGGCGAGTGGAGGGCGCCTCGCCACGCAGGCTGCCGCCCTGGCGAAGCGGAAGCCCGGGCTACTGCTCCAGGCGCTACTGCTTGTCGGCTGGACCGCGCTCGATGGGCTCCAGGCTGGCGGGCGGGGACGTCTCGCGCCGCTCCCAGGCGCGCCTGGCGTGGTCGTAGAGCGCGGCCTGGGCCACCAGCGGCCCATCGGCGGCGGGCCGGGCGGGCACCCGCCACGTGCCGTCGGCGGCCAGGCGCCGTCCCTTCACGTTGTCGCGGAAGAGCACGTCGAGGACGTGCATCAGCCGCCGGCGGCATTCGGGGGCCTCGACCGGGGCCATCAACTCGACGCGGCGGTCCAGGTTCCGGGGCATCCAGTCCGCGCTGGCCAGGTACACCTCGTCTTCGCCGCCGTTCTGGAAGTGGAAGATGCGCGCGTGCTCGAGGAAGCGGCCGACGATCGACACGACCTCGATGTTCTCGCTCAGGCCCTTCACGCCCGGCCTGAGCACGCAGATGCCGCGCACGTTCAGCTGCACGCGCACGCCCGCCGCGGACGCGCGGTAGAGCGCGTCGATCATGCGCTCGTCCACGAGGGCGTTCATCTTGGCGCGGATGAGCGCCGGCTGGCCGTCCTGCGCGCGCCGCGATTCCCGCTCGATCAGCTTCAGCAGGCGGTCGCGCAGCTGGGCCGGCGACATGACGAGCTTCTTCATCCGGGGCGGATCGGAATAGCCGGTCAAGCGCGTTGAAGAACGCCGACGCGTCGACGCCAATCGCCGGCGACGAGGTGAGGAGCCCGACATCGGTGTAGAGCCGCGCGGTGCGGTGGTTGTAGTTCCCCGTGCCGACGTGCACGTAGCGGCGGAGGCCCCGGGGCGTGCGGCGGACCACCAGGCAGCACTTCGCGTGCACCTTCAGCCCGCGGATCCCGTAGATCACGTGCGCGCCGGCCTCCTCGAGGGCCCGCGCCCAGCGGAGGTTGCGCTCCTCGTCGAAGCGCGCCATCAGCTCGACGACGACCGTCACCTGCTTGCCGCGGTCGGCGGCGCGCATGAGCGCCGCGACCACCGGCGAGTCGGACCCGGGCCGGTAGAGCGTCTGCTTGATCGCGAGCACGTCCGGGTCGTCGGCGGCCTGCTCCACGAGGGCGAGGACGGGCTCGAACCCCTCGTACGGGTGGTGCACGAGGAGGTCGCCCGCGTCGAGCACGTCGAAGATGCGGCCGGCCTGCGCCCTCGCCGAGCACCGGGACGGGCTTCATCCCCGGGTCGCGCAGGGCCTCGAACCCCGGCAGTTCCACGATGCCCCAGAGCGCGTGCAGATCGAGGAACCCGGGCACGCGGTAGAGGTCCTCGTCATCGAGGCCGGCGAGGCCGGCGAGCAGCGACGCCAGGACGCCGCTCGCGCTGCCGTCGATCTCGAGGCGCACGACGTCGCTCTTCCGGCGGCGCCGCAGCTCCTCCTCGAGGGCTTCGACGTACGACTGCCCGCCTTCGTCGTCCAGCTCCAGCTCGGAGTCGCGCGTGAGGCGGAACGCGGCCGCCTCGAGGACGACCTGCCCGGGGAACAGCGAGTCGAGGCCGGCGCGAATCACGTCGTCGAGCACGACGAAGGTGACGCCGTCGCCGCCGGCGACGCGCACGAGGCGCGGCAGGCCGGAGGGCACCTGCACGACCGCGATGCGATCCGCGCAGCCCTTCCTCGGCGGGCGCCAGCCGGAGGGCCAGGTTGACGCTCAGCGACGAGAGCATCGGGAACGGCCGCGACGTGTCCACGGCCAGCGGCGTGAGCACCGGCAGCACGTCGTCGCGGAAGTAGGCGGCCAGCGCGCCGCGGCGGACGTCGTCGAGATCGGCCGGGGCGGCGATGCGGATCCCGTTGGAGGCGAGCGCCGGCAGCAGGTCGGCCGTCGACCAGGCGCGTACAGCCGGTCGACCAGGGCGTGCACGCGGGCCGACACCTCGCGGAGCTGCTGGGCCGGCGTGAGGCCGGACGGATCGGGATCCGTGTCGCCTTCCTCGATCGCGTTCCTCAGCCGGGCCACGCGCACCATGAAGAACTCGTCGAGGTTCGACGCCACGATCGCCGCGAACTTCACGCGCTCGAGCAGCGGGTTCGACGCGTCGGCGGCTTCTTCCGCCACCCGCTCGTTGAAGGCGAGCCAGGAGAGCTCGCGATTGAAGAAGAGCTCCGGCGTGCGCTCGCGCTTCCCCCTGGGCCGCGATCCCGCGGCGCTCGCGCGCCGGCGGTTCATGACTGGACCCCCGACCCGCGCCACGACAGCGATCGCCCGAAGACGTCGTGGAAGAGATCGGCGCGGGCCTCCACCTTCATGCGCTCCATCGCCAGGTCGCCGATGCCCTCGACCTCCAGCAGCCACGCCCCGTCGGCCGGCGTCACGCGCACGTCCTGCACCTTCTGGCTGTGCTCGGCGTCGAGCGCGTTGGCGATGCGCAGGATCGCGGCCATCTTGTTCACGCGCACGCGCTCGGTGCGGTCGAGCGCCATGTACGGCAGGTGCGACTGCTGCGGCAGGCCGCGCCGGTGGTAGCGGGCGACGTTGGCGATGATGGCGCGGTCGTCCGGCGAGAGCCCGAAGATCTCGGACGCCTGGATGAGGTACTGCGCGTGCTTGTGGTGCGCGCGCAGCCCGACGAACACGCCGATGTTGTGCAGCAGCGCGGCCACCTCGAGCAGGAGCCGGTCGCGGGCGTCGAGGCCGTGCTCCGCCTTCAGTTCGTCGAACAGCCTGCGCGGCGAGGTGGGCCACCGCCCGCGCGTGCACGGCGTCGTAGCGGTACTTCTCGCCCAGCGCCTCGGCGCTGGCCAGCACCTGCCGGCCGAAGTCCGCGAGGCTGCCGGGCAGTCGACGCCGCGGTGGACGCCGCCATGTCGGCGAGCAGGCCGTCGCGCAGCGACGCCGGCGGCACGGTGATGCCCTGCGCCGACGTCTCCAGCAGCAGCGCGCGGTAGACGAGCAGCGCGGGCACGAGCGTCTCGGCATCGCCGGGCGACAGGCCGAACCGGTCGACGATGTCCTCCTCGGCCAGCTTCTCCACCCGCCCGCAGAACTCGATGAACGCGTCGCGCGGCACCTCGCGCAGGCCGCCCTCGGGCGCGTCGACCAGTTCCTGCGCCGCGAGGCGGACGTCGCCGCCGAGCGCGATCATGTACTCGGCCGACCGCATCGGGATGTCGCGATCGATGTCGCGGAGGATGTTGCCGATGTTCCGCGTCAGCAGCCGGACGCGCCGCTCGCGGTCGCCCGCCCACTGGCCGAAGGCCCTGGCGCAGCCGGACCGACCCGAGGGCGTACACGCCCGAGTACTTCGGACGGTCGCCTTCGAGCAGCGTGATGTCGGCCGACCCGCCGCCCACCTCGACCAGCAGCGCGTGGGAGGCCGAGAGCGCGGGGTGCCCGGCCAGGCACGTCCCGCACCGCGAGATAGACCAGCCGGCTCTCCTCCGACACGTCGATGACGTCCACCTGGAGCCCGGTCCGGACCTGCACCCGGTCGAGGAACGTGTCGGCGTTCGCCGCCTCGCGCACCGCGCTGGTCGCGACGGCGCGGTAGCGGGACGCGCCGTGCTCGTCCATCAGGTGCTTGAAGCCCTCGAGGGCGCGCAGGGCCGCTTCCATCGCGCCGGAGCCGATGCGTCCCGCCGAGAACGTGTCTTTGCCGAGCGACACGCCGCGCACCACCTCCTCGACGACGAACGGCCGGCGGCCCGCGGCGAGCTCGGCCACGACGAGGCGCACGGCGCTTGCGCCGATGTCGATGACCGCGACGGTTTCCGGGGCCGCGCGGCGGCGCCGCCGGGGCGATGGGGTCTCGTGTCCACGACTGCATCATCTTACCGCCTCGGCACCATGGCGGCAGACGGGAACCGGCGTCGCCGGGCGACTCCGCCGACGCATCGCGACTTGGACCAGCGTTGCAACTCGATTAATTGTTATATATGAATATAACAATATGAGTCAGGCGCTCACGGACCTGCAGATCTTCAAGGCCGAGTTCTTCCGGGCCCTCGCGCACCCTGTCCGCATCCGCATCCTCGAGGAACTCCGGCACGGCCCGCGCACCGTCCACGCCCTCCAGGAGGCGCTCGGCCTCGATCAGCCGTCGGTCTCCCAGCAACTCGCCGTCCTGCGCGCCAAGAACCTCGTCGTCGCCACGAAGTCCGGCACCAGCGTCCACTACGCGGTCCGGGACCCGCTCATCCACGACCTGCTCGTGACCGCCCGCGCCATCTTCAACAACCGCCTCGTCGACACGCAGGCGATGCTGAGCGCGCTCACCCGCGAGCGGGAGCGCACGTCGTGAAGCTCTTCGCCAAGATCCTCCAGGTCGGGCTCGTGACCGAGGACCTCGCCCGCCCGAGCGCTCGCGGCGCCGAGGAACGACGACCTCGCCGGCCAGATCAACGCGCAGGCCCGCCGCCGCTTCGGCCGCGCCGTCGCGATCCGCCAGGTGGACGCCGGCTCGTGCAACGGGTGCGAAATCGAAATCGGCGGCCTCACGAGCCCTGTCTACGACCTCGAGCGGTTCGGCCTGCACTTCGTCGCCTCGCCGCGCCACGCGGACCTCCTGCTCGTGACGGGGCCCGTCACCCGCAACATGGCGGTCGCCGCTCCGGAAGACGTGGGAGGCGACGCCCGACCCGAAGCTCGTGGTCGCCGTCGGCGACTGCGCCCACGACTGCGGCGTGTTCGCCGGCAGCTACGCCGTGGCCGGGCGCGTCCAGGACGTCATTCCGGTCGATGCGGTCGTCGACCGGCTGCCCGCCCGCGCCGGCCGACATCCTCCGCGGCATCCTCGCGGCCCTCGGGCGGAGCGGGGAGTCGGGCCGATGAACGCCGACGTCGCTCGTGCCGCTGTTCTGGGCCATGTGCGGCGGATTCGCGCTGGCGGCCGCCGGTGCGCTTCGCTCCTGCTCCCGCGGGTGGCCCGCGCGGTGACGGCCATCGGCAGCGTCGCCGGCGCCGCCGCCGGCCTGTGGCTCGCCTGCCTCGTGCTGGTCGGCGCGGGCACGGTCGTCGATCGACGTGCCGTCCGTGCTCGCCGCGGCGGGCGGCCTCTCCTTCCACCTCGACCGTCTCGGCGCGGTGTTCCTGGCCGTCATCGGCGGCGTGACGATCCCGGTCGCCATCTACGGCTTCGGCTACACCGCGGCGCTACGACGGCCGCTACTCCATGCGCTGGATGGCGCTGCAGACCGGCGTCTTCCTGCTCAGCATGAGCCTCGTGGTCTGCGCCGCCAACGTGCTGACGTTCGTGCTGGCCTGGGAACTCATGGCGGTGAGTTCGTGGCTTCCTCGTGATCACCGAGCACGACCGCCCGGACGACCGTCCGCGGCGGGCTGTGGTACCTGGCGATGACCCACATGGGCCTGCTCGCGCTGCTGGCGGCGTTCTTCCTGCTCGGCGGGGATCGGGCACGGCGGCCTGGACCTTCGACGGCGCTGCGGGACGGCGCGGCCGGCCTGCCGCCGGGCACGCGCAACGCGATCTTCCTCCTGGCGCTGCTCGGATTCGGCTCGAAGGCCGGCCTCGTGCCCGTGCACGTCTGGCTGCCGCGCGCCCATCCGGCCGCGCCCAGCCACGTGTCGGCCCTGATGTCGGCGGTGATGGTCAAGCTGGGGATCTACGGCCTGCTGCGCGTGGCGCTCGATCTGCTCGGCGGCGGGCCCGCCTGGTGGGGCGTCCTGCTCGTCGCCGTCGGCGCCGCGACGGCGCTGACCGGCGTGCTCTACGCGCTGGTCGACGACGACCTGAAGCGCCTGCTCGCGTACTCGACGGTCGAGAACGTCGGGCTGATCGTGCTCGGGACCGGGGCCGGGTTCCTGTTCCTCAGCCTCGCCCAGCCGACGGCCGCCGCGCTGGCGTTCGCCGCCGCCCTGCTGCACGTGGTGAACCACGCGGCCTTCAAGGGCGTGCTCTTCCTCGGCGCCGGCTCCGTGCTGCACGCGACGGGCGTGCGGGACATCAACCGCCTCGGCGGGCTGGTGAAGCGGACCCCCTGGACCGCCGCGACGTTCCTCGTCGGCGCGCTGTCCATCGCCGCGCTGCCGCCGTTCAACGGGTTCGTCAGCGAGTGGCTGCTCTTCCAGTCGTTCCTGCCCGGCGTCGCGAGTTCACGCGCGTCGGTCGCCGTGCTCCTCACGCTGGGCGTCGGCGCGCTCGCCCTGACGGGCGGCCTCGCGGCCGCCACGTTCGTCAAGGCCTTCGGCATCTCGTTCCTGGCGATGCCGCGGTCGCCCGAGGCCGCGAACGCCCACGAGGCCGGCTGGGCGATGCGCGCCGGCATGGTCATGCTCGCCCTCGCCTGCCCGGTGCTCGCCATCCTCACGGTTCCCGTGCTCTCGGCGATCGGCGGCGCGCTGGCCGGCGTCGGCGGCCTGCCGGCCGCGAGCACGACGTTCAGCCTGGGCGTCATCCTCGAAACGCCGCAGGCGCTGGCCCGGATGTCGCCGGTCGCCATCATGGCCGTGCTCGCGGCGGCGGCGAGTCGGTGTGTGGCTGGCGATGCGCCTCGTCTCGCGCGGCAGCCGCCGGATCGACGACACCTGGGGCTGCGGGCGCATCGGCCAGACGTCGCGCATGGAATACACGTCGACGGCCTTCGCCGAGCCGCTGCGCCGCATCTTCGGCGAACTGTACCGGCCGACCGACGACCTCACGGTGACCGTGCAGCCGGGCTCGCCGTACCACATCCAGGCGATCACGTTACCGGACGCAGCTGCATCCCTGGTTCGAGCGCGGCATCTACGACCCGCTCGTCCGGGCGACGCAGGCGGCGGCCGCGCGGGTCCGGGCGCTGCAGTCCGGCTCCATCAACGCCTACCTGGCCTACATCGTCCTCGTGCTGGTGGTGTTGCTGGGCATGGTGATCGGGTTCTAGGAGATGACGATGTTCGACATGGCGGGCATCGCGGTGGAGATCGGGCAGGCGCTGCTGGCGCTGGCGCTGGCGCCGGCGCTGGTCGGGTTCATCCGGTGGATGAAGGCCCGCATGCAGAACCGGCGGGGCGCGCCGATCTGGCAGCCGTACGCGGAACTGCGGAAGCTGTTCCGCAAGGACATGGTCGTCTCGCGGCAGGCGTCGTGGGTCTTCCATCTCGCGCCGTTCGTGATCTTCGGCAGCACGATCGTCGTGTCGCTGCTCGTCCCGGTGCTCGTGACGCCGCTGCCCTTCAACGCCGTGGCGGACCTGTTCGCCGTCGTCTACCTGCTGCTGCTCGGCACGGTGTTCCTCGCGCTGGCCGGCCTCGACACCGGGTCGGCGTTCGGCGGCATGGGCAGCAGCCGCGAGATGACGATCGCGGCCATCAGCGAGCCGGCCATCGCGCTGGCCATCCTCTCGCTGGCGCTCGCCGCCGGATCGACGAACCTGGGCGAGATCGCCGCCCGCACCATCGCCCGGCCGTCGAGCGCGCTCAGCCCGGGCCACGTCCTGGCGTTCGTCGCGCTGTTCATCGTCATGCTGGCCGAGACCGGGCGCCTGCCGGTGGACAACCCGGCCACCCATCTCGAACTGACGATGATCCACGAGGCGATGATCCTCGAGTACTCCGGGCCCGTATCTCGCGCTGGTCGAGTGGGCGTCGTGGCTCAAGCTGTTCGTGTTCGTGACGCTGGCGGGCAACCTCTTCGTCCCGTGGGGCCTGGCCACGTCGCTCGCGCCGGCCGCCCTCGCGGTCGCGTTCGCGACGCACGGTCGTGAAACTGGTGGTCATCGCGGCGGCGCGTGGCCGTCCTCGAAACGCGGGTCGCGAAACTCCGCCTCTTCCGGGTGCCCGAACTGCTGGCCGTCTCGTTCGTCCTGGGGCTGCTGGCCGTGGCCTCGTCGTTCTCCGTGAGGTAGACGCGTGCAGGGTGTGTTCTCGCAGGTCGCGGTGATGGGGTCGAGCGGCGTGCTGCTGTGCGCGCTCATCCTGCTGTGGCGGCGCGGCGTCGCCGCGTACATCACGGCGTTCACGTGGCAGTCGGTCGGTGCTGGCGGCCCTGACCGCCGCGGTGGGGTATTTCGGCGACGACCCGCAGCTGTACGTGGTGGCCGTGCTGCTGTTCGCGCATCAAGGCCGTCGCCATCCCGAGACTGCTGCGCCGGGTCGCGCAGCGCTTCACCGCCGGCCGGGAGCCCGCCCCGTACGTGAACACGGCCACGTCGCTCGTCGTCAGCGGCCTGCTGGTGCTGCTGGCGTACGCGGCGGCGAGGCCGCTCGAGGCCATCGCCGACGCGCCCACGCGCGCGGGCATGCCGCTGGCGATGGGCCTGCTCTTCATCAGCCTGTTCATCATCATCAGCCGCAAGATGGCCATCACGCAGGTCATCGGCTTCCTCATGCTCGAGAACGCGATCGCGCTGCTGGCCGTCCTCGCGCACCTACGGCGTGCCGCTGATTGTCGAGCTCGGCGTGTTCCTGGACGCGCTGATGGGGTTCCTCGTCATGCAGATCTTCCTGTACGACATTCACGACACCTTCAGCACGACCGACGTCGACGTGCTCAAGCGGCTGAAGCACTGAGGTGAAGGCCGACGCTGCTCCTCACCGGGCTCCTCGCGCCGTGGGCGATCTCGGCCGCGCTGGCGGCGGCTGCTGCGCGGGTCCCCCCGCCTGGCCGGCCGGCTGACGGCCGCCGCGGGCGCGATGTCGCTCGGCGCCGCGGCGGCGATCTGGATCGTCGTCCTCGGGGGCGAGGTCCTCGTGGCCGGGCCCGGCGACCTGTTCCGCGTCGACGCCCTGTCGGCGCTGGTCGCGGGCTGCATCGCCGCCGTCTCCGGCCTGGCCATGCTGCCGTGGGCGGGCATCGGGAAGGACCAGGCGGACCCGGGATCGCGCCCGCGTGTTCCGCATCTTCGGCAGCCTGTTCACGCTCGCGATGCTCGTCGCGGTGACCATCAACAACGTCGCCCTCATGTGGGTGGCGATCGAAGCGACGACCATCGTCTCGGCCATCCTGATCCCGCTGCACCGCTCCAAGGCGTCGGTCGAGGCCTCGTGGAAGTACATCCTGATCGGATCGGTCGGCATCGCCCTCGCCTTCGCCGGGACCGTGCTGGCGTACTTCGATTTCGTCAGCCTCCTCGGCCGGCGGCACGACGCGCTGAACTGGACGCTGCTGATGGACGTGGCGCCGACGCTGCACCCGGACGTCCTGCGCCTGGCGTTCGTGTTCCTGCTGGTCGGCTACGGCACGAAGGCCGGGCTCGCGCCGATGCACACCTGGCTGCCCGACGCGCACTCGGAAGCGCCGGCGCCGCTGTCGGCCATGATGTCGGGCGTGCTGCTGGCCGTCGCGCAGTACGCCATCATCCGCTGGAAGGCGGTCGTCGACGCGGCGGGCGGCCCGGCCTTCACCAACCAGGTGCTGATGGCGCTGGGCCTGCTCTCGATCGCGCATCGGCGCGCTCAGCCTGGTGCGCCAGCAGAACTACAAGCGGCTGCTCGCGTACTCGAGCGTCGAGCACAGCGGCCTGATCTGCCTGGGGCTGACCTTCGGCCCGGCCGGCGTGTTCGCGTCGCTGCTGCACCTGCTGAACCACGCCCTCGCCAAGTCGATGAGCTTCCTGCTGGCCGGCCGCATCCTCGCCCGCTACCACGTCCGCCGAGGTCGATCGCGTCTCCGGCCTGGTGCGGACGATGCCCGCCACCGGCCCGCTGTTCGCCGCGGGCGTGCTCGCCCTGATGGGCCTGCCGCCGTTCGGCCTCTTCGTCTCGGAGTTCCTGCTGTTCCGCGCCGGGTTCACCAGCGGCCATCCCGTCGCGACCTCGGCCGCCCTGCTGCTGGCCGGCGTCGGGTTCGTCGGCCTCGCCGGCCATCTCGCGCGGATGCTGCACGGGCCGGCGCCGGACGGGGTCGCCGCCGGCGAGCGCGAATGGTGGATGCTGGCGCCGCTGGCCGTGTCGGTCGTCGCCATGATCGCCCTCGGCCTCCTCCTGCCGGACACCGTCGCACGGCTCCTCGGCCGCATCGCGGAGGCCATCTCGATATGAGCGACATGCACGCGCTGCGCGGCCGACATCGGCGCGCAGCTGGGCGATCGGCTGTCGGGGCTGACGCTGGTCCGCGGCCGGGAGCTGCACGCCCGGGCGTCGACCGCCGACATGCCGGCCGTGGCCGGCGCTGCTGCAGCGCCGTTCGGCGCCGATCTCGTCCTGATGGCCGGCGACGATCGGCGAGACGACGCGGGCTGCTTCCAGGTCCACTACGTGTTCGATCACAAGCGCGGACGACTGGTACGCCCACGTCACGACGGATGTCGCGCCGGGAAGCCCGGGCCTGGTCTCGCTGGCGCAGCAGAGCTATCCCGCGTCGCGGTTCGAGCGTGAGATCCGCGACCTCTTCGGGATCACGCCTGTCGGGCACCCCGACCCGCGTCCGCTCGTGCGGCACGGGTTCTGGCCCGAGGACTACTATCCGCTCCGGCGGGACGCGCTTCCCCGGAGCTTCGAGGACGATGGGCGGCCGTTCCCGTTCGGACAGGTCGAAGGGCCGGGCGTGTACGAGATCCCGGTCGGCCCCGTGCACGCGGGCATCATCGAGCCCGGCCACTTCCGCTTCAGCGCGGTCGGAGAGACGATCATCGACCTGAAGCAGCGGCTGTACTTCACGCACAAGGGCACGGAGAAGCTCTTCGAGGGGCGCGGCCCGGCGGACGGCGTCAGGCTGGCCGAGCGCATCTCCGGCGACTCGACCGTCGGCCACGCCCTGGCCTTCTGCCAGGCGGTGGAATCGGCCGCCGGCGTCACCATTCCGGCCCGCGCCGTCGTACGTGCGGGCCATCCTGCTCGAACTGGAGCGCCTCTACAACCACGTCGCGGACGTCGGCATGATTGTCAGCGACACCGGGTTCGCCGTGGCGCACGCCCACTGCTCCCGGATTCGCGAGCGCCTCCTCCGGCTGAACCACGCGGTGACCGGCAACCGGCTGCTCCGCGGGGGCGTGATCCCGGGCGGCGTCGGCTGCGACCTTCCCGCGGCCGGGCGGCCACCTGGCGCGGCGGCGGCGGAACGCCCGGTCGATGTCGCCGCCGAAGTCGACGCGGCCGTGCGCGACTTCCTCGACATCGTGAGCATCTGCATCAGCCACTCGCTCGTGCATGGACCGCCTCGAGAGCACGGGCGTGCTGAACGCGACCATCGCCCGCGACCACGCGGTGCGGGGCTACGTCGCGCGCGCGTCGGGCCTCGACGTGGATGCCCGGCGCGATCATCCCCGCCCTCCGTACGACGAACTCCGCGTTCGAGGTGCCCGTGCTCGACTCGGGCGACGTGCGGGCCCGGGTCCTGGTCCGGGTGGAGGAAGTGAGGGCCTCCGCGACGCTGATTCGCCAGGCCGTCGAGACCGTGCCGGACGGCCCGCTGGCGGCGCCGGTGCCGCGACCTTCCTCCGCTTGTCCCGGCATTCGCCATCGTCGAGGGCTGGCGCGGGCGCCATCGTGCACTGGGTGATGGGAGACGGCGACGGCCGCCTGCGCCGCGTGAAGATCGTCGATCCGTCGTTCCTCAACTGGCCGGCCCTGTCGCGCGCGGTGCTCGACAACATCGTTCCCGACTTCCCGCTCTGCAACAAGTCGTTCAACCTGTCGTATTCGGGGAATGATCTGTAGGGGCTAGGGACTGGGGCTCGGGGCTAGGTCAGGCTCGATTCGGGCAGGCTCGCGCCGAGCCAGGGATGGGCCGACGGGCTGCGGACCGCCGGCGGCAGTCGCGCGGCGCACGGTACAATCAGCGGAGATGCCGCAGTTCGTTCACGAGGCCGTCGCCGAGTACCTGGCGGGGCTGAACGCGCCGGAAGATCACACTCCTCGCCGAGGTGCGCGCGCGATCGAAGGCCGACGGCGTGCCGGCCATCAGTCCGGACACCGGCCGGCTGCTGCACGTGCTGGCGATGTCGGTGGCGCCCGAGTCGCATCCTCGAGATCGGCACCGGTTACGGCTGCTCCGGGCATTCACCTGGCGAGAGCGCTGGCGCCGGACGGCATGCTGTTCACCATCGAGCGCGATCCGGCGCGCGCGGCGACGGCGAGGCTGCACTTCGAGCGCGCGGGGCTCTCCGAGCCGCGTCAGCGTGATGGTCGGCGAGGCGGCGCGGCTCGTGCACAAGGTGGCCGGCCCGTTCGATCTCATCGTCCAGGACGGTTCGAAGGACCAGTACGAGACCGTGCTCGACCGGCTCGTCGGCCTGCTCCGCCCGCGCGGCGTGCTGGTGTCGGACAACATCCTCTGGCAGGGCGACGTGGTCCCGGGCTTCCGCGCGGAACCGGCGCACCCGGCCGAGAGCACGGCCATCATCGCCCGATACAGCCGGCGGCTGGCAGCGGATCCCCGCCTCGTCACGGCGTTTCTCCCTGTCGGCGACGGCGTGGCGGTGTCGGTCAAACGAGACGAAGAGGCCCCCGATGAGCGACCGCGCATCATGACGATTGACGACTGGCTCGCCGTCGCGTGCGCCGACGCCGACCGCAGGGGCCTCGCGGATCTGAAGCCGCTGCTTGTCACGCTCGCCGGCGCCACCAGGGCGCTCAGAGAGGCGGGATGGGACGCTGCCACGCGCCAGCAGGCGCAGGCGAGCGCTCCCGAACCCCGACGCGCCGGGCCCGCCGCCCGGGGACGGAGCGGCACGGTGACCGCGCCGCTCCACTTCCACACGATCACCGAACTGGCGCCGCTCATCGCCGCGGGGCACGTGTCCTCGGAGGCGCTGACGAGCGCCTGCCTGGAGGAAATCGCGGCGCACGACGGCGCGCTCCGCGCGTTCATCACCGTGCTCGGCGCCAGCGCCATCGCGCAGGCCCGCGAGCTCGACGCCGAGATCGCCGCCGGCGTCTGCCGCGGCCCGCTGCACGGCATCCCGATCTCGCTCAAGGACCTCATCGACCAGCAGGGCGTGCCGACGACGGCCGCCTCGCGCGTGCGCGAGGGGCACGTCGCCGCCTGCGACGCGCCCGTCACCGCCCGGCTGCGCGGCGGCCGGCGCCGTGCTCATCGGCAAGACCAACCTGCACGAGTTCGCGTTCGGCACGACGAGCGACGATACGGCGTTTGGCGCGGTCCGCAATCCGCACGACCCGTCGCGCTCACCCGGCGGGTCGAGCGGCGGCTCGGCCGTCGGCATCGTCACCGGCATGTCGGTGGCGTCGATCGGCACCGACACCGGCGGTTCCATTCGCATCCCCGCGGCGGCGTGCGGCACGCGTCGGACTCAAGCCCACGTGGGGCGAGGTGCCGTGCGAAGGCGTGGTGCCGCTCAGCCGGTCGCTCGACCACGTCGGGCCGCTGGCCCGATCGGTGGCGGACGCGTGGCTGATCTACCTCGTCCTGCGCGGCGAGGCGACGGCCGCCCGCTGGCCGCTGCCTGCCCCGCGCCCCGTCAAGGGCCTGCGCCTCGGAGTTCCGCGGCACTACTTCCACGACGTGCTCGACGACGAGGTGCGCGCGCGCTTCGCCGCATGCCTCGCGTGGCTGCGCCAGGCGGGCGCCGAGACGGTGGACGTCGTCATCCCCCACGCGCCCGGCATCGCGCCGGTGTATCTCCACGCCTCGCTCCCGGAAGCGGCGGCGTATCACGCAGGCTCGCTGGAGTCGGTGCCCGAGCGCTACACGAAGAACGTGCGGCTGCGCCTCGAGATGGGGCGCTACGTGCTCGCCGAGGACTACGTCACGGCGCAGGCCGCGAGGGCCGTGCTCCGGAGCGAGGTCGACGCCGCGCTCGCCGGCTGCGACGCCCTCGTGATGCCGACGCTCCCGATCCCGGCGCCGCCGATTGGCGCATCCACCGTCGATGTCGCGGGAACGCCCCAGGCGGTGCGCGCGATGATGCTGCGGATGACGCAGTTGTTCAATCTCACCGGGCACCCGGCCATCTCGATGCCCATGGGCGAGACGGCTGCGGGGCTTCCATGCGGCCTTCAACTGGTCGGACGGCTGAACGACACCGAGGGCCTGCTCGCCACGGCGGCGGCCTGTGAGCCCATCGTCAACCCATGATGCCCGCCCGACGATGCTGAGCCGGATCATCTATCGATGGGAGCGGTCGCTCGCGGCCGCCGACAACAACCGCGTGGTCCGCCCGTTCGAGTGGGGCGCGGACTGGATCGCGGAGGGCGGGACCGCGCCGCACGGCGATCCGGAGACGCATGTCCGGGAGTACGTGGAGCGGGCCATGCGGGACTCGCGCGCGTGGTACGCCGTCGAGCCCCCCGAGGACTGCGGCACGGCGCCCCTGCCCGCCGGCGCGCGGCCGGGCGAGCGGATGATCACGTTCCCGAGCGCCATCACGACGCCGCACCCCGAGAACAACACCGTCTATCTGCGCTACTTCCCGGCGGCGCCGACGCGACGCGGGAACGGCCAGGCCAGGCCCCGCCGGGCCGTCGTCGTCATGGCCCAGTGGAATGCCGACGAGGGCGGGCACGTCGGCGTCTGCCGGCTGATGGCGGCGCTCGGCATCAGCGCCGTGCGCCTCAGCCTGCCCTACCACGACCGGCGAATGCCCCCGGAACTGGCGCGCGCCGACTACATCGTGTCGAGCAACGTCGGGCAGACGCTCCAGGTGAACCGCCAGGCCGTTGTCGACGCGAGGCGGGCGGTCGCGTGGCTGAAGCAGCAGGGCTACGACCGCGTCGGGATCCTCGGCACCAGCCTCGGGTCGTGCCTGGCGCTGCTGACGGCCGCGCACGAGCCGCTCATCGACGCGGTGGTGCTCAACCACGTGTCCTCATGGTTCGCCGACGTCATCTGGGAGGGCTTGACCACGGCGCACGTCCGGGCCGGGTTCGACGGTCACCTCGACCTGCCCGCGCTGCGCGACCTGTGGCGCCCCATCAGCCCCAAGTGCTACATGCACCAGCTCGGCAACCGGCAGGTGCTGTTCGTCTACGCGCTCTACGACCTCTCGTTCCCGCTGCACCTCTCCAGGGACATCGTGCAGGAATCGCGCCGGTGCGGCGTGCCGACCACCGTGCGCGTGCTGCCGTGCGGGCACTACACGACCGGCAAGGCCCCGTTCAAGTTCATCGACGGCTACTACATGGCGTCGTTCCTGCGACGACACCTGTAGCGGGGTCGGCTTCTCTAGAGATAGCGGAGGATGCCCCTGAAGGCGTCGTAGAGGACGCCGGCGAGGGCCTGGACGAGGGGAGACACCTGGCCGGCTTCGACCGCGTCGGCCACCGTCACCGGGTCGGTGATGAGCAGCCAGATTGTCGCGCTCGCCAGGACGGCCGAGATCACGGCGATCGTGCCGAACAGGCTCAAGCTCAAGCGGACCACGCTCATGGTTGAAGTGGCGACGGCCCCAGTTTACACCCGGGACTCGGCGCCCGGTTACTAATACGCACCGGACCGGGAACGGGTTGCACGATATTGGACGCCGGCCGGCACCCGCCGGTTGGGTCACGGGGTGCCGGCCGGTCAGGCCCGCAGCCGCCGGGCGGCCAGCGGAAAGCTGATGGCAAACAGCGCGGCGAAACCCAGGGCGAACGGCGCGACTTCCGACGCGCCTGCGCCGAAGGCGAGCAGCGCGTTGACGCCTTCCATCGCCCATCCCGTCGGGGTGAAATAGGCGAGGCGGCGCATGAAGGGGCCGACCAGTTCGAGCGGCCACCAGAGCCCGCCGAGCGGCGCCAGCAGGATCGCCACCCAGACGGCCGTGCTCGCGCACTTGTCCGGGTCCTTGAACAGCGTGCCCAGCAGGATGCCGAGCGAGGCCGACGCCAGGGCGAACAGGCTCACGAACGCGAAGAACACCCACGGGTGGTCGGCCCACCGGATGCCGAGGAGCCACCCGAAACCGAGCATGTAGATCACCTGGATCCAGCCGATCGCGAACCGCCCCAGGAGCTTGCCGAGGACGATTTCGTGCCTGGAGACCGGGGCCACGCTGATCCGGCGCAGGCGCCCGCTCGCGCGGTCCTCGGCGATGCCCGCGCCGGACACCAGCAGGTTGAGGAAGACGAACATCACCAGGTAGGACGGCACGCTGCGCTGAAACCCGGTCGTCATCTCCCGGCGCGGCACGCCGATGTCGCCTTCGACGACGACGAGCGGCCCGTCGATCGGGGCCGCCTGCGCCCCTCCTGGTTCCGCTGGAAGCGAGAGGTACACGCGCGTGACGGCTTTCTGAATCTTGAAGCGGATACTCCGTTCGGCGTTCGACTCCTCGGCGCCGGCGTGCAGCGTGAACGCGACGCCCTCTCCGGCGCGCATCGACGCGGCCGCGCCCGATGGGACGACCAGCGTGAGCCGGCCCGGCTTGAGCGCCTGCGCGGCCGTGATCGCGAGGCCGTCCTGCTCGAGCAGCGGCGTGATGGCGCGCGACACCTCGCCTCCGCCGTCCTCGTCGAGTATGGCGAGGGCCGGCCGCCTGGCTTCGCCGGGGCGGAAGAGCAGGCCGAAGAAGATCGTGAAGATGAGCGGCCCGACGAAGAGCCAGAACAGCGACTCCCGCTCGCGCAGGATGCGCCGGATGTCGGACCACGCGATCACCGCGACGTTTCGCATCAGCTCCTCAGGCGCCGCTGCTCGAAGTACACCGCCAGGCCCATGACCGCCAGGCCCCAGGCCCAGACAATCGCCAGGCGGCCGCCCAGGGCCGAGAGCGGCGCGTGGTGCACCAGGATGTCGATGAAGCCCTGCTGCGCGGCGCCGTTCGGCACCAGCACCGCCAGGCTCCGCAGGAACGGCGGAAACTGCTCGGCCGGCACGAAGCTGCCGCCGACGAGCGAGAGCACGAGCACGATGACGCTGCCCACGAAGCCCGCGCCGCGATCGCTCTTCGCGAGGGCCATCGACAGCAGGTGAAGCCCCGACGCGAAGACCGCGAAGCCGGCGCCAATCGCGACGAGCGACACCGGATCCCGCAACTGGATGCGAAAGACGACCGCCCCGATGAGCCCCAGGAAGATCAGCAGCGCGAAGAGCGCGACGACCGTGTAGATCACGCCGCCCATGATGACGGCCGTCGGCCCCACGGGCGTGATGACGAGGCGGCGCTGGAGGCCCCTCAGCCGATCGCGCATCAGGCGCATCGCCAGGGCCTGCGCGATGAACAGGAGCCCGAACACCACCAGCCCTGGAAAGACGTACGCGAAGAACTGGCCCGGCTCGTTGCCGAATCCCGTCTTCACCGCGGACGCTCCCGGGCGCTTCACGCCCACTGTCAGACCGCTCAGCGCCTGCAGGCTCGAAAGCCGGCGGCCCGCCTCGAAGAAGCCGCGGGAGATCGCGGCCACCTCGTCTGCTGTCGGCTCGCGATCCGCCTGCACCAGGGTGCGGATCTGCGCAATCGGCTCGAGTGCTTTCGCATACAGGCCGTTGCCGATAAGCGCGGTCATCTCGAGCATGCTGCGCGCGATCTCGGGGCCGATCGACTGGATGGGGTTCGGATAGAAGCCGAGCTCGGCGCGCGTGCCCTCGAGCACGGCGTCCTGAAACCCCTTCGGCACGACGATCAAGGCGGCCGCCTGGCCGCGCTTGAACAGTCGCGCCGCCTCGGCCTTGTCCGGCACCTGCGACAGCTCGAAGAAGTCTTTCGCTGGCCCGCCGGAAAAGACCTGCGGCAGGGCGCTCGACACGAGCGTATCGTCTTCGTCGAGGAACAGCACCGTGGCCGGCGGCAGCGTTCCCGCGGCCGCGGTACGCCCGAAGGCGGCGTACTCGATGACCGCCAGCGTGAGCGGTATGGCGAGCAGCAGCAGGATCAGGCCGGGATTCCTGATCACCCGCCGGATATGGTGCGCCGCAATCGTCAGCGTAGCGCTCATCAGTCTTCTTGCTTCTGGCTACTGGCTACTGAATACTGGCTACTGTCTTTCATTCCCTGAGCTCCCGCCCTGTCAGCTTGATGAACAGGCTCTCGAGGCTCGGCTGCCGGATGGCCACCTCGCGCACCGTGCCCAGCGTCGCCGCGATGGCCAGCAGCCCGGTGAGCTGCTGCTCGGCGTGCTGCACGGTGAGCAGCAACTCGGAGTCCGAGACCTTGATGAGTTCGTACTCCGGGTGCGCCGTCATCTCCCGCGTCACCGCGTCGACGGTGAACAAGCCGCGCAGCGCGATGATCTCCCGGGCGCCGGCGGCCTGCCTGAGTTCCTGGAGCGTGCCCTCGGCCAGGATCGACCCGTGATCGATGATGCCGATGCGGTCGCACAGCCGCTCCGCTTCGTCGAGGTAATGTGTCGTGTACACCACCGCCGCGCCGTGTCGCGGCAATTGACCGCACCAGATCCAGGATGCTCGCGCGGGTCTGCGGATCCAGGCCGACGGTGGGTTCGTCCATCAGCACGACTTTCGGATCGTGGAGCAGCCCCGCGGCGATGTTCAGCCGTCTCAGCATGCCCCCTGAGAAGCCCTCGATCGGCTCTTTCGCGCGGTCGGAGAGGTTCACCTTCGCGAGGACGCGGTCGATCGCCGACGAGAGGCCGGTCCCGCCGAGGCCATAGAGGCGCCCGAAGAACGCCAGGTTGTCGCGGGCCGACAATTCGGTGTAGAGCGCCACTTCCTGCGGCACCACACCCAGCACGCGCCGCGCGTCGATGGGCTTGCGCGAGATGTCGATGCCGTTCAGGGTCGCCTGCCCCGCATCCGGCTTCACCAGCCCGCAGAGAATGCCGATGGCCGTCGACTTGCCGGCCCCGTTCGGGCCCAGCAGGCCGTAGATCTCCCCGGCGCCCACGTGGAACGACACGCCTTTCAGCGCCTCGATGTCCCCGAACTTCTTCCGGAGGCCGCTGACGTCAATCACGGTGATGTCCCCACGGCCGTCGGCAGACGGCACAGCCGTTGTCCCATGTCCCATAGCCCCGTGCCCCTTGCCCCATGTCCCTATGCCCCTACTCTTCCCTAATCCTCGGCTTCATCAGCGCCACCATCGCCTGCACGCCGAGGATCGGGCCCGGCAGGACCAGCAGAAATGCCCACTGCCACCCCACCCATTCGGCGACCGCCGACGTCAGCCGGATCGACACCATCGTCAGCAGGAACCCGAGGCAGGTCTGCACGGTCAGGGCGGTCCCGAGGTACTCGTCGTCGGTGGTTTCGGAGACGATGGCCGAGAACTGCGCGGAGTCGGCCACCACGGAGACGCCCCACACCGCCGCGAGCAGGAGGAGCACGCCGAACGGCGCGTGGAACGCCGGCACGGTCAGCGCGCAGCACGTGGCGCTCACCATCATGGCCCACGCGGCGACACGGGCGCGGCCGCGCCGGTCCGCAGAAAACCCCGCGGCGACGGCCCCGATCGCTCCCGCGCCGATGGCCGCGAAGGCCGCGAGCGAGCCGAGGCGCCCGGCTGTCTCGGCCCCGCGCGCCGCCATGGCCGCCGTCACGTAGACGCCGAACCAGGTCCACATGGCATAGAGCTCCCACATGTGGCCGAGGTAGCCCAGGACGCCGAGCCTCGTGCCGCGCCGGCTGAACACGCGAAACGCCGCTCTGGGATCGAACGCCGCGGCCGCGGTCGCCAGGGGACCATCCTTGACCGTCATGATGGCCACCAGGCCGCCGGCGGCGGCCAGCACCGACGAGAGGAGCATCATCGACCGCCAGGTGCCCCCGGTGATGGCCGCCAGCAGGTACGGCACGGCCTTCCCGAGCGTGAGCGACGCGACCAGAATGCCGAGCGCCGCCCCGCGCCTGGTGCTGAACCAGCCGGCGACGATCTTCATGCCCGGCGGATACACGAGGGCGAGCGCGGTTCCCGTCGCGAAGCGCCACGCCACCACCTCGACGGGGGACGGCGCCGAGGTCACCAGGGCGTTGGCCGCCGCGGCGCCGAAACAGCCGATGCCGAACACCCAGCGGGGATTCACCAGGTCCGACAGGTTGAGCAGCGCGGCCACCAGGGTGCCGGCGACGAATCCGCCCTGGACGGCCATCGTGAGCCAGGCGGCCTGGGCGGTCGTGAGGTGATACTCCGCCACGATCGACGACGAGACGGCCGACGCGGCGAACCACGGCGCCATGCCCAGAAGCTCGGCCAGGCCCACCAGCGCCAGCATGCGCCACGCCTGCGGGCCGTTTACCATGCGAGGGGTTTCCCAGTACGATGCATGAGCGCGGCCAGTATACGCTGAAGAGAATCACGGTGCAGACACCAGGACTCGACATCCCGTTCCGCAAGCGCGTCCTCGACAATGGACTGGAGGTCATCGTGCACGAGGACCGCTCGTGCCCGATTGTCGCCGTCAACGTCTGGTATCACGTGGGCTCGAAAAACGAGGTCCCGGGCCGGACGGGATTCGCCCATCTGTTCGAGCACCTGATGTTCGAGGGATCGGCCCACCACGACTCGGGTTACTTCGAGCCCCTCCAGCAGGCCGGCGGCACGCTGAACGGGTCCACCAACACCGATCGCACGAACTACTGGGAGGTCGTGCCGTCCAGCGCCCTCGAGCTCGCGCTGTGGATGGAATCCGATCGCATGGGGTTCCTGCTGCCGGCCCTCACCGAGGAGAAGTTCTCCAACCAGCGCGACGTCGTGCTGAACGAGCGGCGGCAGAACTACGAGAACCGGCCCTACGGCATGGCGGGGCTCGCCATGATCGACGCGCTCTATCCCGACTGGCACCCGTATCACTGGTCCACGATCGGTTCGCCCGACGACCTTCGGGCCGCGACGGCAGACGATGTGCGCGCGTTCTTCCGGCGCTACTACCACCCGGCCAACGCCTCGCTCGCCATTGCCGGCGACACGGACGCGGATCGCGCGCTGGATCTGGCGGCCTCGTACTTCGGCGATATTCCCGCCGGCGATCGGCCCGCGCCCGTGCCCCGCGCGCCGGCGTCCGCGAGCCGGTCGCGCCGCGTCATCGAGGATCGCGTCGAACTGCCCCGGCTGTACCTCGGCTGGTTGAGCCCTCCGATGTACGCCCCCGGCGACGCCGAGCTGGATTTGCTGGCCGACGTGCTCGCCACGGGGAAGGCCTCGCGGTTGTATCGGTCCCTCGTGTACGAACGGAGGATCGCCACCGACGTCGCGGCCAGCCAGGGCTCGCGTGAACTGGGCAGCTCGTTCCAGATCGCCGCCACCGCCGTGCCGGGCGTCGGCCTCGGCGTGCTCGAGGCGGCCATCCACGAAGAGATCGCGCGCGTGCGCGAGGCGGGACTCTCGGACGATGAACTGTCGCGCGCGGTGGCGCTCACCGAGACGGCCTTCGTCTCGAGGCTGCAGACGGTAGGCGGGTTCGGGGGCAAGTCGGACCAGCTGAACAACTACAACGTCTTCCTCGGCGACCCGGGCGGCTTCTCGCGGGACGTCGAACGATACCGGGAGGCCGGCGCCGACAGCATCCGGGCAGCGGCCGCGGCCTGTCTCGACGCTGCCGCCTGCGTCACGCTGAGTGTCGTGCCGGTGGGCCAGTCGGGCCTTGCCGCGCCTGATTCGGAACCGGTGGTGATCGCGTGAGCCCGGTCGACCGCGCCCGGCTGCCGCTCCCCGGGCCGGACCCGGCGTTCACGTTTCCGGTGGCCGGCAGGCACCGCCTGCCGAACGGGCTCGCGCTCTCCACCGTGGAACGTCCGGGCCTGCCGATGGTCAGCCTCGCGCTGCTGCTGCCCGCCGGCAGCGCCGGCGACCCGGGGAATGCGCCGGGGCTCGCGTCGATGACCGCGGACATGCTCGACGAAGGGTCCGGCGACACGGTCCGCCATCGAGATGCAGGAGGCGCTGGCGCGGATCGGGGCCGAACTCGACACCGAGACCGGCCCGGACTCGGTCGTGCTGTCGCTCTCGCTGCTCGACCGCTTCGTGCCGCAGGGTCTCCGTATCCTGTCCGACATCGTCGTCCGACCGCGGCTGGGCGCGGCCGACTTCGAGCGCGTTCGCACGCTGCGCATCAACCGCATCCGGCAGTTGAAAGACGTGCCCGGCGTCAACGCGGAAGCCGTGTTCACGTCGGCGTTGTACGGAACGCACCCGTACGGCCATCTCTCCATCGGCTCGAGCGCCTCGCTCTCCGGCATGACGGCCGACGATGTCGCGCGATTCCATCGGCTCCAGTACGACCCTTCGCGCGCCACGCTCGTCGCCGTGGGTGCGATTGACGGCGCGTCGGTCGCGCGGTACGCCGACGAGGCCTTCGGGTCGTGGCAGCGTGACGACGTCCGGGCCGGCTGCGCCGGGGGGAACACGCCCCGAGGCGGGCCTCGGCCCGGGCGCTCCCGGTCCGGCAGCGCGGCTGCTGATTGTCGATCGGCCGGGGGCCGCGCAAACCGAACTCCGCGTCGGACATCTCGGCGCGCCGCGAACATCGCCCGACTACCACGCCCTCGTCCTGCTCAACGCGGTGCTGGGCGGCCACTTCTCGAGCCGCCTCAACCTGAACCTGCGCGAGCGCAAGGGCTACACCTACGGCGTGCGATCCGCGTTCGAGTTCCGGAAGATGGCGGGGCCCTTCTCGGTCCAGACCAGCGTGCAGACAGACGCCACCGCCGACGCGGTCGCTGAGATTCTGCGCGAGCTGGGCGACCTCGCCGGCCGACGCCCGGCGAGCGACGACGAGCGGACCCTGTCGGTGGCCACGCTGACGAAGGGCTACCCCCGGAACTTCGAGACGGCGGGCCAGGTCGCCAGGGGGCTCGCACAGCTCGCCCTCTACGATCTGCCGGACGACACCTTCGGCGTGTTCGCCCCGCGGATACGGTCACTGACGGCTCGAGGACATCACGCGCGCCGCGGGTCAGTACCTTTGCCCCGAGCGGGCCATCGTCGTGGCCGTCGGCGACTGCTCGCGCATCAGGGACGGCCTCGAGGCTACCGGCCTCGGCGAGGCCGCGGTCGTGGCGGCTGACCTGTGACGCGCTGACTGGACAGGAGTGGGCATGCTGCTCGCCGGAGACATCGGAGGCACCAACACCCGGCTGGGACTGTTCGAGGCCGCCTCCCCGCGGCCCGCCCCAGTCGAAGTCCGCACGTACCCGACAGGCGACTTCCCCACGCTCGAGTCCATGCTGGCCACATTTCTGGCTGACGCCGGCGAGAGCCCGGCATCGATTGAGGGGGCCGCGTTCGGCGTGGCGGGGCCGGTGGTGCAGGGCCGTGCCGCCCTGACGAACGCGGCGTGGGAAATCGACGCGCGCTCGGTCGCCGACTCGCTGGGACTTCCGTCCGTCCGCCTGCTGAACGATCTGCTCGCCATGGCCCACGCGGTCCCGGTGCTCGCGGCCGCCGAACTGCGGACGCTCCAGGCCGGCACGGCGAACCCCGACGGCAACGTGTCGCTCATCGCTCCGGGAACCGGCCTCGGCGAGGCGCTGCTCGTCAACAACGGCGGCGCGCTCGTGCCTTCACCTTCCGAAGGCGGCCATGCCGACTTCGCGGCGAGGACGACGCGGGAAGTGGGCCTGCTGGCTTTTCTGACCGAGCGGTTCGGGCGTGCGAGCTACGAGCATGTCATTTCCGGCCCGGGCCTGGTGAACATCCATCGATTCGTCCACCGGTCGCCCTGCGCGTCGGTCGATCCCGATGCGCCCGACGCCGCCGCCCGCATCTCGCACGCCGCGCTCGACCGCCGCTGCCCCGGCTGCGTCGAGGCGCTCGACCTGTTCGTGGCCGTCCTCGGGGCGGAGGCCGGCAACTCGGCCCTGCGGGGGATGACCACGGGGGGCGTGTTCCTCGGCGGCGGCATCCCGCCGAAAATCATTCCGGCGCTCGAGGGCGGGACGTTTCTCGACGCGTTCCGCGCGAAGGCCCCGATGGAAGACCTTGTCAGCGCCATCCCGGTCCACGTCATCATCCACCCCAATCCGGCCCTGCTCGGCGCCGCCGTGGCAGCGGTGAACGCGCCGGCGCACGCGCCACGCTGAGCCGGCGCCGCTGGCGCCGCCGCTGGACCTTTGCGCCGGCGTTCGGATACACTCTCGGCCACCGGAACCCCCGCTGCACAAGGAGTCCTGTCATGCCCGAGCCCGCGCCCGCCGGCACCACATCGAGCAACCGCGGTGTGATGATCGTGCTGTCCTATCTCTGGATTCTCGCGCTGGTGCCTCTCCTCGTCGAGAAGGAGGACCAGGAAGTCCAGTGGCACGCCAAGCACGGCATCGTGCTGATGGTGGCCGAAATCGTCTTCTGGATCGTGTTCAACATCGTCGTCTACATGATCCCGTTCGGCTGCGTCGTCGGACTCATCGGCCCCCTGATCGCGATGGGGTTCCTCGCCGTGCACATCGTGGCGATCATCAAGGGGCTCAACGGGCAGCGCCTGATCATCCCGACGCTGTCCGAGTACGCCAGCAAGTTCTGACGGCCGTTGGCCCGATTGACCCGCGTCGCGCTCATCGTGGTGGCGTGCGCGCTCGTCTACGACGCGGCGCGCCCGCCGGCTCGCCAGGTGAGCGCGCGCGTGGCGATCGCCGGCATTCACTTCTACCAGCGCACGATTTCGCCCGCCCTCGCTGGCGGCGGCGCCATGTGCCGCTTCACGCCGACGTGCAGCCGCTACGCTGAGACGGTCATCGCGCGCGACGGGATCGTCAGAGGAGGATGGTCGGCGGTGAAGCGCCTCGCGCGCTGCGGGCCGTGGACGCCGGTGGGGACGAAGGATGGGCCGTAGAGAGACAGAAGCCAGAAGCCCCTGACGATTGTCAGAAGCCAGAAGCAGAAGGCCGCACTACGTCGTCAGCAGCTGATTCGCAGCGAGACAGGCATCTCCTTCTGAATTCTGGCTACTGGCTACTGCTCTACTCTACTGCTGCCATTGGTCTCGAACAGCTGTCGCGTCTCGTTCGACAGCAGCACCCAGAACGTATAGACGGCCAGCGCGGTCCCGACCGGCAGGAAGAACAGGTTGAGGACGGCGAGCGCCAGGCCCGCCAGCCGGGCCCAGCCCTTGCGCGCGCGAAGCGCGTAGCCGGTCCACAGGTGGATCCCGCCCCACGCGAGGGCGCCGGCCGCGAAGATGAAGAAGAACCCCACGGTCAAGCCGGCGCCGACATCCGGGCCGAGGGCCGCGCGCTCGGCCGAGGTGACGATGGTGAGGGCGCCAATGGCGAGCACGAGCACCGCGGTGCCGGCCACAAGCGCCAGCGCGCCCCACATCCGGTAGAAGACGGCGATCAGATCGATGTGTCTCGTCATCGGCTGCGAACCGGCCGGCCCGTTTCTGCGTGAACCCGCATGTTAGTATTCTGCCACTACCGATGCGCCGCGCGCTGTTTCTCTCGCTCGTCCTGTTGTCGGCCGGCGCCGCGGCGCAGATCCCCGTCCTCCACGTGTCGCCCCTGAGCCTGGCATTCGCCCTCGACGGCCGCAGTCCGGCCGCCCCTCAGCAGGTTCGCATCCGGAACCTCGGGAGCGGCACGCTGCAATGGACGGCGCGCCCGGCGGAACCGTGGATTCGCGTCTCTCCGCAGGCAGGGACGGGGCCGGCGGTCCTGACGGTCGAAATCGACGCGACGCGACTCGCGCCTGGACGCTACGAGGGCCGGATCGTCATCGACGCTGGAAGCGCCGACGATTCGCCGGTCTCGATCGCCGTCAACGTCGAGGCCGCTGCGGTGCCGGAGGCCGACCGGCCGGTTCGCCCGGCCGGCGAGGCCCCCCGCCCCCGGCAGCAGCCGGGCCGCCGCCGCCCGCTCAGCCGGTGCCGGGACCGGCGCCCGATGCCGCGCCGGGTCCTTTGCGGATCGAACACCGCAATCTGCCTCCAGCGACGCGGAATCTCCCGTACGCGCAGGCCCTCCCGATAGCCGGCGGCACCCCTCCCTACGCGGTCCGCATCGTCGAGGGCCGGCTGCCCGCAGGCCTCGTGCTCGCGCAAGGATCGATTGCCGGGACGGCGCGCGTCCAGGGGTACTACCCGTTCGTGGTCGCCGTGAAGGACGGGTCCTCGCCGCCCGTCACGATTGCTCAGCCGATGGGCATCCGCGTCATCATCCTCCAGCCGGACACGGCGCTCGTGGTGAGCCCTCCCGCCATCGGCGTCCGGCTGGCCAGCCGGACGCGGGACGGGCGGGCGGCGCTGGCCGTGGCGAGCGGCCGCCAGAGGCTCGAGTGGACGGCCGTTGCCGATGTCCCCTGGCTTCGCCTGTCACCCGCGTCGGGCGTCTCGCCGGCGACGATCGAGGTCGTGGCGCTCTCCGGCAGACTCTCGGCAGGCACCCATGTCGGCACCGTCACGGTGACGATGGAGGGCGCGCCGAACAGCCCGGCCAGCATCCCGGTACAGGTCACCGTGCCACGTTAGAGGCCCTATGAAACAGTCCAAAGAATGCCCGCTGTGCGGCGAAACGATGCGTCTCAAGGTGCGCGAGCAGACCGACTACATTCCCGGCCAGTCGCAGGTTGTCCGCACGGAGATCAAGGAGTGGATCTGCCCCGACTGCGACTATTTCGAGGAGTGGGAGCCCGACACGGAAGAGCCATCCGATCAGCCGTGAGGGAGGCGACGCGTTGACCGCACCGCGTCTGCTGGAAACCGCCCGGATCGCTCGCGCCGGGGAACGGCGAACGGCGCGTGGCCGCCGGGGCGGCGCGAACTAGCGGGCGCCGAGCATGAGGAGGATTTCGCGCCGGACGTCGTCGTCGAACTGGTCGATGCCCATCGCGGCCTCGCACTCGTCGCAGAGCACTTCGAACACGACAGGGCGGTTCTCTTCCGTCACGTCCACGCGGGTGCCGTCCACGTGGATGACGTGCATCTGCAGGGTCTTGACCTGAAAGCTCTTGGCGTTGCCGCAGGCCGGGCACGCAACAGGCATCGTAAACTCCTTCGATCGCTGCCACCGGGACGCCGGTGGGTAACCTGACGATTGTACGGTATAACTGCGTGGCGGAGAAGCTGAAACATGAGCGCAAGCGCGTACGAAATCCGTTCTGAGCTGCGTGGCGGGCATTGGGTGGCCTGGGTGGTGCGCACCCCCGACGGCAAGCCCGACAAATCGGTGCTGCTGGTCGGCCGGACCAGGGAGGAAGCCGAATCCCGGGCCCGCGACTGGGCCGACGGCAAGGTGGGCTAGGACGCCGCCCCCGCGTAGACGAGGAGCCCGTCGACCGGCGCGCCGGGAAACAGCGAGCGGACCGCGTTGACGTAGGCACCGAGCTGCTGGCGATCCCCGGGCCGGCGCGCGCCGGTCTTGAAATCCACCACCACCACTCCCCCGTCAGGCCTGCAGGCGAGGCAGTCGATCACGCCTCGCAGGATGCGCGCGCTGTCCTCCCGGCTCTCCCGTCGCAGGCAGCACCGATATCGGAACCTCATAGTGGCACACGGCTTCGTCGAGCAGCGCCCGCAGGGCCGGCTGCGACCGCATGCCCGAGAAGACCTGCGCCGCCGAAGCCGCCAGCCTGCCGAGGTCGGCAACGGTCAGGGATTCATCGGCCGTGACGAGCGTGCGCGCCTTCGCGGCGAGTTCATCGGGCGGCAGGTCGCCGGGAATCCGCGCCTGGAACATCCGATGCACCACGCGACCGAGCACGACGCCCGCGTCATCCTCCGGGCCCGGAGCCGCAGAGGACGTGCGGCGAGGACGCGCATCGACCGGGCCCGGTGATCGCGCTGCGCTCGCGGCTGGCGCCATCGACTGATGGCGCCGAAGTCGTCGGCTGGCGGCGCCGGTTCGTCTTCCTGCCCGTCCTGAGCCGCCGCGAACGGCGCAGGCTGGCCTGGTGCGGGGCCGGGCACGGGCAGGCAGATCCTGAACGCGTGGACGGCGCCCGAGCCGCCCGCCCACGTGATCGTGGCGCCGTCTGTCGTCGCCGCGGCCGCCCCGTCGAAGAGGCCGCGCATCGACGCAGGCAGCACGTCGCCCAGGCTGCCCTTCCTGGGCTTGAACGCGCCGTCACTCGTGGCCGATGCCAGATACAGCCGGTCTCGCGCCCTCGTGACGGCGACATACATCAGCCGCTTGGTCTCCTCGCGCTCCCGCGCGGCCGCGTCCGCGTCGAACGCCGACTCGAAGTCGCCCACCGCCACGGCGTCCTCGGGCGCGGCGTCCGCCGCCACTCTGATCGGCGCATGAGGCCCGCCCGATCCGCGCGAGAGATTGACGACGAACACCACGGGGAACTCGAGGCCCTTCGCCGCGTGCACCGTCATCAGGTTCACGGCATCGACCGCGTCGACCACGGCGTTCGATTCGTCGCCGGCGGACAACCGGTCGAGATGGTCGGCGAGGCGTGCCAGGGTGAGGTAGCCGCTGTTCTGCAGCCGCCGCACGAGGCTGCGCATCTTCTTGACGTTCTCCCGCGCGGCCGCGGCCCGGCTGCCGCGGATTTCGTGCTCGTAGGCCGAGTCCGCCAGCACACGGTCCAGCAGCTCCGCTGGCGGGACCCGGTCGGCAAGCGCCAGCCAGTCCGCGATGCTGGATCGGGCGCGCGCCAGCACCGCCGCGTCCTCGGCATCCAGGTGCGCCGCGGCACGCGGCGCCGCGCGATCCGTCAGGGCCGCGGCGATCCCGGGCGCGAGGCGCTGCAGGCCCGCGTCGGACAGGCGGACCACCCGCGAGCGCAGGAACGCGGCCGCCCGCAGGTCCGACGTCGGCTCGGCCAGGAATCTCAGGAGCGCGACGATGTCCCGGACTTCGTCCGCCTCGAAGAACCCCAGCCCGTTGTACACGTATGAGGGGATGCGACGCGCATCCAGCGCCTCCTGGAATTCGCGATGACTGGCGCGGGACCGGAAGAGGATCGCGATGTCGGCGGGCCTGATCGGCCGGCGGACGCCGCTCTGCCTGTCTCTCACCTGCGCGTCCGACGCCAGTCTGGCGATCTCGGCGGCCACCGCCTCGGCACACCGTCGCACGTCGGCGGCGGCAATGATGCCGAGCGGGACGTCGTCTGCCGCCCCACCGCCATCCTCCTCGACCGGGAAATGCATCGCGATCGCCGTACCCGAACGCGTCCCGCCGATCCGGACGCTCCGACGCGATCGCGCGGAAGAGGTCGTTGGCGAACGCCAGCAGGCCCGGGACCGCACGGAAGCTGTGGCTGATGGCCCGCAGCGGGCTTCCCCCGGGGCGCAGCGCTCCGATCTCCGCCGCCGCGTCGTCGAGCACGCCCGCGTCGGCGTCGCGAAACCCGTAGATCGACTGCTTCCGATCCCCGACCACGAAGATCGACGGCGGAAGGGGCGCTTCCGAGGCGAGGCCGAGCCCCTCGCCCCACGCCCGCACCAGGAGCGAGACCAGCTCCCACTGGGCGCGGGAGGTGTCCTGGAACTCGTCGACCAGCACGTGGTGGTAGCGCGCCTCCAGCAGGTAGCGGCTGCGCGCGAACTCGTCCATGTTGCCGACGAGCTGCCGGGCGCGGATGAGCAGTTCGCCGAAGTCGAGGACGCCGCGCGCCTCGAGCGTGCGACGGTAGCGGTCCGCCGCGATGCGGAACACCTGCCACACGGCGCGCGAGAGGATGGCGTTCACGTCGCGCCGGAACGCCTTCATGGCATCGGCGAGCCCCGGCGCGGCACCGGTGACGAGCGCCCAGTGGGTCTTGCGTGCGGCCGGGCCCGCATGGGCGTCCGCCGGGTACTCGCCGGGTGCCCGCTTCCGCGGCGTGCCCGCCTTCGTGAAGAAATGCGCGCGGAGGCGCTCCATCACGCCCCTGAAGGCTGCCGGATCGAGGGCGCCCGCTTCGCCCGACGCCGTGGCGCGCGTCAGGCGGCCGATGTCCGCGGCGAGCCGCGCATACCTGGGGTGGTGGACGGGCCCGCTATCGAGAAACGCCTGCAGGCCGCCGGGAATCGCTCGCAGCTCGGCGGCCAGCCGTTCGGCCCCCTGGCGGCACGCCTGCGCCGCCGTCAGGTCGCGCGGGCCGAGGCTCGTGACACGCCCGAGCACACGCTCGGCCACGGCCCGCCGTTCGAGCAGCGCGGCGAGACCGGCGCGCAGCCGCCTCTCGCCCAGATGCGCGATGAGCAGCGCGATGCCTTCGTCGCCGCGCGCCCGCGCCCGGCAGATGCGCAGCGCGTCGTCGAGCGATTCCTCGACCAGGCGCGGCACCTCGGTTTCGTCGGCCACGTCGAAGCCCGGGTCGAGGTCGGCCTCGAGCGGGAACTCGCGCAGCAGCGAGAGGCAGAACGCGTCGATGGTGCTGATGGCGATGTCGTTGAGGCGATCGCGAAGCTGGCGCCAGCGCGCCTCGTCCTCGGGGGAATGCGCGGCGGCCTCGCGCGAGCGCGCGCACGATGCGCTCCCGCATCTCGGCCGCCGCCTTGCGCGTGAAGGTCATCGCCAGGATGTTCCGGGGATCGACACCGGCCCGCAGCAGATTGACGTAGCGGTCCACCAGCACGCGCGTCTTGCCCGTGCCGGCCGACGCTTCGAGCACGACGTTCTCGGTCGGGTCCACCGCCGCGCGGCGAGCCTCGGCGTCGCGCAGGCCGACGACCGGGCGGGAGTCATTCGTCACGAACGTAGTCCTTCCGGCAGACCCCGGAGAACGGGCAGTAGGTGCAGCGGAATTCCTCCGCCGGCGCCGGCGGGAAGGCCCCTTTCTCGATCCCGTCGACGGCGCGCACCAGGCGAGCCTCCCCGGCCGCCAGCGCCGCGGCGAGCCCCTCGTGGTCGCTGGCCAGCGGTTCGTAGTGGCCGCCCTTGCCGAACGAGATATAGGCCGCATCGGAAGCCCGCCACGCCCGTCCGTGGCGGCCTTCCAGGCGCTGCCGCGCGGCCGCCGCATAGGCGGGCAGCTGGGCGACATGCTTCAGGTTCGGCGCCCGGGAGAGCTTGTAGTCGAACACGCGGAACGTGCCGTCTTCGAGGAGGTCGATGCGGTCCGCCTTGGCCGCCAGCCGTATCGTGCGCGCGGCGTCACCGGAACCGAATCGGCGTGTCACCGTCGAGCGTGAACTCCATCAGCCGCTCGACCACCGGCACGCCCCGGTCGCGCTCGGCCTCGGCCGACAGGACGATGTCGCCGAAGCCTTCGGCGACGGGCGAGCCGAGCAGGCGCACGCGCTGGAGGGCCGCGTCCGTCTCCGGCAGCGTCGCGAGCCGCGCCTCCGCGACGGCCGCGAACTGCGCGCGGGCGTCGTCGAGATTGGCCAGGGTGATGGCGCCGCCTCCGCTGGCCTGCCAGGCCTCGAAAAACGCCTGCAGCACCTCGTGGACGAGCGTCCCCTGCGCCCTCGGACCGAGCGCCTCCTCGTCTTCCGGCTCCTCGGCCAGCCGCAGCACGCGGGTCGAGAAGTACACGAACGGGCATGCGAGGTACTGATCGATGGTGCTGACCCTGTACTTCGCCGACGGCGCGGCGTCGGCCTGACCGTGGAAACGCGGATCGTCCGCCGCCGAGCGCGTCTGGCGAAGCGCCAGCCACGCCGACGCGGGCTCCCCGAGCGCGTCGGGCCGCTGCGGGTCGCCCAGCATGGCCTCCTCGGCGAAGATGCGGGCGTCGGCGCCGCGGGCGGCACGCTCGATCACGAGGCCGCCGCGCGCCAGATCGTCGAGGAATGGCGACGGCTCGACCAGCGCGTCGTGCTCGAGCGTGACCGTCGACACCCGGACCTGCCGCGCCGCCGCGTGCAGCAGGTCCTCGAAGCGCGCGCGATCCGCCGTCCGCACGTCCGCTTCGTCTGGCCAGTGAAGGTCCCGGAGCATGGCGGACGGATAGAAGATGCTCTGAGAGGCGCTCTCGGGCCACTCCTGCTGCGTGAGGCCCACGAGGTGGATCGTGTCGAACTCGCCGAAGCGCGCCGAGTCCGCATCGAGCACCTGGACGCCGGTATCGCCGTCGCGCGGCGCGAACGTCTGCTGCTCGATCCACCGGCGCACGCCGGCGGCCGTGTCGGCGAAGGCCCGGGACGCGTCGTCGAAGCTCCGGTGCGCGTCCCGCAGCCGCGCGAGCGACGTGAGCACGGCCGACCGCACCCTGAGGTGGCGCTCGACGACGTGCGACGGCTTCCGCGGCCGGCGCTCGTGGGCGCCCAGGAACCCGATGACGGTGTCGAGATGCTGCGAAGGCGGGCCGTCGGCCGAGAGCGACGCGAGTTCCTGCGCCACCTCCGCCGCAGCCTGTGCGGCCCGCTGCAGGTCGCCGGGCGACGACCACTCGCGCGCGAACCGCGACAGCTCGGCGGGTTCGGCGAGGTAGCGCGCCTCGCTCAGCTTCCGGTCGAGCCGCGCCAGGGCGGCCGGGGCAACCAGGCGGCCGTCCGCGCGGAAGACGAACAGCGGCGAGCGGAGGAGCGCCACGAGCGCGGACCGCGCGAAATTCGAGTCGACCGCGTCGAACACCAGGTCGAGGGCCGCGGCATAGGGTTCGGCGGCGAGCGGGAGGGCGTCGAAGGCCTGGTACGGCACGCCGGCCGAGGAGAAGATCTGCCGCGCGAGATAGACGTACGGCAGCGGCCGCTTGAAGACCACGGCCGTGCGTGAGAGCGGCGCGTCGGGGTGCTGCCGATGCTCACGCTTCGCGTGGCGCGCGACAAGGGCGAGTTCCTCCTCCCGATCGCGCGCCCGCCAGTGCGCGGCGTCGCCATCGGCCGGCGCGAGGAGCGCCGGCACCGCCGGCACGGCGCGGGACGCGGCCTCGAGTTCCTCGTGCTCCGGCAGCCAGCGGCGCAGTCGCTCGCGGAGCCCCGCGCCGAGCACGGCCCGGGTGGCCACCACGTCGAGGCGGGCGAGCCCGGCGATGCGGGTCAGCAGGTCGAAGTCCGAAGGCCAGAGCCCCGATGCGTCCCCGGCGCGGTCGCCAACCGCGACGACCACGTGGGTGAACGGCGACGAGGGGGCCGCCAGCACGGCAGCGGTGAGGCCGTGCTCGTCGAGCACGCCCCGTTCCGCGAGCAGCGCCTCGTATCGGCGGAACGCGGCCACGAGGAAGCGCGTCTGCTCGAGCATCCGCACGGCGCCGCGGTCCGCATGCACGGCGCTCTCGAGTTCGGCGACCGCGACGCGCTCGAAGTCCGCCACGCTGCGGCCGTGCCGGCGGATGGCGTCGTAGAAGCCGAGCATCTCGGAAATGAGGCCGGGCCGGATCGTGAACGGCGGCGGCGCGGCGCCCGAGGCCGCCGCCCGCGCGGAGGCCTGCAGCAGCACCTCGCGCTCGAAGGTGTTCGCGCCGATCGGTGTGCCTGGCAGGCTGCCGTGCAGCGCCGTGCGCCACTCCTCGCGCGTCAGCATCGATGGCAGCACCACGGCGCCGGGCCCGCCGCCAAGCCGGCGGTCTTCGATGGTCCGGCGCAGCTGTTCGGCGGCCGCGCGCGAGGGCACGATGACGGCGCGGCCGCGGATGTCGCCGACGGTGCCCTCGCAGGCTCGATCGAGGATCGCCTCGCGATACGAGGCCAGGTCGGGCGCCGAGACCAGACAGGTGAGGCGCGGCGTGATCACGGGGCGGCCGGCCGGCGGAAGAACTCCTCGATGCGGACCCGGCCGGCGTCGAGCAGGAGCAGCGCGCCGGCCGCGGCGGCCGAGGCGTTCTGGGCCGTCGCCGCCTCACGGGAGGCGCCCGCTTCGCGATGGAGCCGGAGCGCTTCCCGCATCAGCCGCGCCGAGGACACGAGCAGGCCGTGGACCGCCTCCAGCTCGGCGGGCGGCCGGACCAGCAGCAGGCGCGCCTCCAGGGCCAGGACGCGCTTCTCGGCATTCGAGAGGCGCCTGCCCTTCAGCCCGGCGAGGACTTTCACCGCGCCGATTTCGTCGGCGACATCGTCGAAGTCTCCGAGGCTGTCGTCGACGCGGCGCTCGTAGGATCCGTAGTCCGACTTGCGGCGCTCGTAGCGGTCGATGGCCTGGCGCCGCTCCCGGGCCCTGGCCGTGGAGAGGGCCAGCGACGCGAGCAGCGCCTGCATCGCCTCGGGACGCTGGTAGCCGAGGCGCGCGTCGCCTTTCTGCGCGCCGGCGGCCAGCCGCTCGAGCGCTTCCACGTCTCCCGTCGCTTCGGGTTTCCGGGCGTCGCGGAGCGTGCGCGCCGCCAGCTCCGCATACTTGCGATCGAGTTCCTCCTCGCGCTCGAGGCTGCGGACGAGCGAGGTCCGCGTGGCCGAGCGCCAGTCCTTCGGCAGCGTCCGTTTGCGCTGGTCGAGCACCGCGACGATGCTCTCCTGCAGCGTCAGGCGATCGCGCCGGATGTCGGTCATCCGGGCAACCGTCGCAGCGGAGTCGAGCGCGTCCTTCAGCCCGGGCTCCGGCAGGAGCGGCTCCGACGGCGGCTCGATCATCGCGACGAGGCTCAGGTCGAACGTCCGCTGGCCCGATCCGGCGCGTATGTCGGAGATCGCCTCTTCGAGGTGTGCGGTCAGCTCGCGGACATCGGCGGACCGGTACGCGAAGTGCGCGGCGGGCCACTCGAGAAGCTGGCGCCTGATGTCGGCGGCGATGGCCAGCTTCGCGCTCGCGTCCGCGGCGAACGCGATGTCGCCGAGGGCGCGCGCGACGGCGCCCGTGAGCGCGGCATAGTCCTCCTCGCCGCGCGTCGAGGCATAGAACTGGTGGCGCACCGCGTCTGTGTACCGGTCCGTGCGATCCCAGTCGATCGCCGAGTCGGGCAACGACACGACCTGGATCTTGTCCGGGTTCGCCGGCGATCCGATCGGAATGGTGAACACGACGCGGCCGTTGGCCCGCGCGAATTCGCCGAAACTCACGATCGGCGTGCCATCGGTCAGGAAGAGGCGGAACGAAGGCGCGCCGCCCGGGGTCCGGCCGAAAGCCGATCCAGCCGACGCCAGGCACAACGCGAGCGCCGCGGCCACGATGGCCGGCAGGCAAGGGGCGCGCCGCCCCGGCCGCGGGTGGTTGCAGTCGTGGCGCAGCATGGCGGAGATCCTACGATGCCATGCTAGTGTGCCGTTCCGGAAGGGTCAAGGGAGCGGCGCAGCAGGACGGAGCAAAGCGAGCCTGTTGAAAACGTGTTGATGGCGGAGTGCAAAACATGTGGACACACCGACAGGCGCGCCTGCGGAGCGTTGCGGGCAGTGGCATCGCGGCGGCGTGAGAAATGTTGACACCACCTTCGCGCATGCCTTCGCTTGATCGCCGCCCCCGGTCGCATAGAATGCACAGTGCTCTTCGGCCCGTCGCCGACATCGCCCGGTTGCCGTCCATGCCCACGTTGACGCAGAGATTCGAACAGGAAATCGGCGGGCGCCTCTACGTGATCGAGGCCTCGCCGGTCCAGACCAACCGGTGGCGGGCCCAGATCGCCCGGCGGCCCGGGGTGCCTTCTGCGCTCATGCCCTTCTACGGGACGACGGCCGACGAGGCCGCCACGCTGCTGGTGCGGTGGCTCACGCTCGCGCACCGCGGCCCCGCGCAGACCGCGCCATAGGATCCTCATGCGTCATGCGCGACTCGTCCCGGCCGCCGCCGGGCTGCTGCTCTGTCTGGCGCTGGCAGACACCGCCGCCGCGCAGGACCTGCCCCGCGTCCGCCTCGTCGCCACCGGCGGCACGATCTCGAACCGCGCGGGCGGGCGCCTGACCGCCGACGAACTGATCGGCCTCGTTCCCGACGTGCGCCGGTATGCGCGGCCCGAGTCCGAGCAGTTCTCGAACACCGCGAGCAGCGACCTGACGCTCGGCCAGTGGCTGGCGCTCTCCAGGCGGCTGAACGAGCTGTACTCGACCGACGCCGCGCTGGCGGGCATCGTGGTGACGTCGGGAACGGACACCCTCGAGGAGCTCGCCTACTTCCTGCACCTGACGGTCCGCGATGCCCGGCCCGTTGTCGTGGTCGGCTCGATGCGGAACCCGAGCACGACCGGCTACGAGGGCGCGGCGAACCTGCTCGAGGGCTTCCGCGTGGCCGCCTCGCCCGATGCCCGCGGCCAGGGCGTGCTCGTCGTGCTGAACGACGAGATCAACTCCGCCCGCGAGGTGACGAAGACCGACGCCCTCCGGCTGCAGACGTTTCAGAGCCGCACGACCGGCGTGCTTGGCGTCGTCGATCCGGACCGCGTCGTCTTCTACCGCGGCGCGGTGAAGCGCCACACGGCCGCCAGCGAGTTCGACGTGTCGACGATCGCCGAACTGCCGAGGGTCGACGTGCTGCTGGTCTACCAGGATGCGCCGGGCGACCTCATCAAGGCCGCCGTCGATCTCGGCGCTCGCGGGCTCGTCGTCGCGGCGGCCGGCGCCGGCGCGACCAGCGGCACCCAGTCCGACGGCCTCGGGTACGCCCTCGGCAAGGGCGTCACCGTTGTCGTCACGACCAGGACAGGCAGCGGCCGGATCCCGGGACCGCGGATGTTCGGCTCGCGATACGTCGGCGGCGAGGATCTCGCGCCGATCAAGGCCCGAATCCTGCTCATGCTGGCCGCTCGCGACCGCGAAGAACCCTGCCGACATCCAGCGGATGTTCCTCGAGTACTGACGAAACGGGGACAGGCCCCATCTCTCCGAAATGGGACCTGTCCCCGTCTTTGACCCGGAGCTCCTGGCCGGGCTAGAATAAGAGTCTCACTGAAGTGGGCCAGTAGCGCAGATGGGAGCGCGCGTGAATGGCATTCACGAGGTCACGGGTTCGATCCCCGTCTGGTCCACCACCTCTTCCCTCTCCAATCCCGCGGCTGCCTGAAAGGACTCCGACCGATGGATGTCGGTAACTGGCGGAGACGCGCCGGCGATGTCATCGACGTCGGCAGGCTCCCCTCGTTTTCGCTGCGCGGGCGCGGCAGCCTCGTCACGCGGATCGCCCTGATCCTCGTGGCGGTCATCGTGCTCGTGTCCACCTACTATCAGGTGAACGCCGATTCGGTGGCCGTTGTCCAGCGCTTCGGCCGGTACGACCGCACGACCGACCCCGGGCCGCATCTCAAGATCCCGCTGATCGAGACGGTGACCATCGTGCCCGTGCAGCGGCAGCTGAAGGCCGAGTTCGGGTTCATCACCGACCGGGCCAGCATCCGTTCCGAGTTCAGCCAGAACGAGAGCACGCTGGCCGAGTCGCTGATGCTCACCGGCGACCTGAACGTCGCCGTCGTGGAGTGGATCGTCCAGTACAAGGTCAGGGACCCGTACAAGTACCTCTTCAAGGTCCGAAACCTCGACAGCCCCACGCGGCGCGGCGAGAGCACCACGTTCCGCGACATGAACGAGGCGGTGATGCGCGAGGTCGTCGGCGACCACAGCGTCAACGAAGTGCTGACCGTCGGCCGCGAGAAGATCCAGGTCGACGCGAGGAACCTCCTGCAGGAGCTCTGCGACAAGTACGAGACCGGCCTCGAAGTGCTCCAGATCGTGCTGCAGGACGTGAACCCGCCAGACCCGGTCAAGCCCGCCTTCAACGAGGTGAACCAGGCGATCCAGGAGAAGGAGCGCCTGATCAACGAGGCGTGGGCCGACTACAACCAGACGGTGCCGAACGCCCGCGGTGAAGCCGAGCGCGTGGTCCGCGCCGCCGAGGGCTACGCGCTGGAGCGCGTCAACAACGCCCGCGGCGACGTGGCGCGGTTCGTCAACATCTACGACGAGTACCGCAAGGCGCCCGATGTGACGCGCAAGCGCCTCTACCTCGAAACGCTCAACGAGGTGCTGCCGAAGACGGGCCGCAAGCTCATCATCGACTCGTCCATGAAGGGCCTCCTCCCCCTGCTCAACCTCGACCCGATCAAGCAGGAGGCCAAGTGATGAAGCGCCTGATCCTGGCCGCCGCCGTCTTGCTCGGCCTGCTCACCCTCGCCTCGTCGCTCTATACGCTCGACGAGACCGAGCAGGCCATCATCACCCAGTTCGGCGAGCCGGTCGGCGCGCCGCGCACCGAGCCCGGCCTCTACATGAAGGTGCCGTTCATCCAGCAGGTGCACACCTTCGAGAAACGCTGGCTCGAGTGGAGCGGCGACCCCAACCAGATTCCGACGAAGGACAAGAAGTACATCTGGGTGGACACCTACACCCGCTGGCGCGTGAAGGACCCCCTCCTGTTCTACCAGCGCGTCCGCGACGAGCGCAGCGCGCAGTCGCGCCTCGACGACATCGTCGACGGCGACACGCGCAACGTGATCGCCAACAACGACCTGATCGAGGTGGTGCGCAGCACGGACCGCCCGTTCGAGGAGACCGAGGAGGACGCCGGCATCGACACGAGCGAGGCGGAGGCGATTGGCCGTATCGCGATGGGCCGGAACAAGATCACGCGGGCCATCCTCGAGATGTCGCGCCCGATCGTGGCCGAGTTCGGCATCGAGCTGGTCGATGTCCAGATCCGGCGCGTCAACTACGTCACCGAGGTCCAGCAGAAGGTCTTCGATCGCATGATCTCCGAGCGGCGCCGCATCGCCGAGCGCTCCCGTTCTGAAGGCCAGGGCAAGGCGGCCGAGATCCGCGGGCAGAAGGAGCGCGAGCTCAAGGGCATCCAGTCGGAGGCGTACCGCAAGGCCCAGGAGATCATGGGCAAGGCCGACGGCGAGTCGACGCGCATCTACGCGGAGGCCTACGGGCGGGACCCCGAGCTCTACCAGTTCCTGAAGACCATGGAGACGTACCGGAAGACCATGGCCTCGGACACGACGCTCATCCTGTCCACCGACGGCGAGTTCTTCAAGTTCCTGAAGTCGAGCAGAGTAGGACCGCGCTTCACGGAGCGTGAGACGCTCATGTCCGACGCGATCGTCCTCCGAGGACTGACCAAGACCTTCGGCGACACCGTCGCCGTACGCGATTTCGATCTGGTCGTGCCGCGGGGCGGCCTCTACGGGGTGATCGGCCCGAACGGCGCCGGCAAGACCACGATCATCCGGATGATCCTCTCCATCCTGCTGCCGGACCGCGGCGAGCTGTCGGTGCTCGGCCAGAGGTCGGCGATGGAGGCCAAGGACCGGATCGGCTACCTCCCCGAGGAGCGCGGCCTCTACAAGCGCATGCGGGTCGGCCAGTTCCTCGCCTACATGGCCCGCCTCAAGAACGCCGACGGCGCCGACCTGCGATCGCGCATCCGCACGTGGCTCGAGCGTGTGGATCTGGCCGGCGTCGAGCACAAGCGCTGCGAAGAGCTCTCGAAGGGCATGCAGCAGAAGGTGCAGTTCGTGGCCGCCGTCGTCCACCGGCCGGATCTGCTCATCCTCGACGAGCCGTTCAGCGGCCTCGACCCGGTGAACCAGCGGCTGCTGCGGGAGCTGGTCGGCGAGGAGCACCGCCGCGGGGCCACCGTCCTGTTTTCGACGCACGTCATGGTGCACGCCGAGCAGCTCTGCGACCACGTCGTGATGGTGCACCGCGGCGAGAAGGTGCTCGACGACCGGCTCGGCGGGATCCGGGCACGGTACGATCCCCGCAACATCCTGTTCGAGCCGCTCGATCCCGCCGCCGACGTCGCGTCGCTCTCCGCGCTCGCCGGCGTCGATCGCGTGCGCAGGGACGGCACGGTGTGGGACATCGCCCTGGCGCCGGCCGCCAGCCCCGCCGCGGTCATCCAGCGGGTGGCCGCCGCCATCCCGCCCGCCCGGGTGGAGCTGCGGCGGCCCAGCCTCGAAGACGTCTTCATCAGCATCGTCAGCGCGGCGTCGTCCGGCGGCGATGACGCGAAGCTGCGCGCGGCAATCCGGGACGATGGCGACGCGGGCGCGGAGCGGCGGCCATGAAGAAGATCCTGTACGTCGCGCAGCGCGAGTTCATCGCCACCGCGGCACGCGCGCGTTCATCTTCGGCATCCTGGTGACGCCGCTCGTCATCGGCGTGCTCATCGCTGCTGGTGCCCTGGATGTCCCGCCAGGACCCGCCGGCGATTGCCGGCAGCGTCGCCGTCATCGATCCGACCGGGCAGATCGCGGGCGGCCTCGCCGCCTATCTCGAGCCCGCGCGCATCGAGAAACGGCGGCTGGAGGCCTATCAGCGGATCCAGGAGGCCATGCCGTCCGCCCTGCGCTCGGCCAGCGGCATGGGCGGGCCGCGAGGCGACGCGGCGACAGGAGGCTGTCGGCTCGATGCTCGGCAAGGTGCCGCAGCTGCAGGTCGTGTCCCTCGATCCCGGCGCCGACGTGAGCTCGGCAAAGGAGGGGCTGATGGCATCGCGGGCCCCGGACACGCCGGGCGCCCGCCTCGCCCTGATCGTCGTTCACGCCGACGCTGTGGAGAAGGCGCCCGGGTCGGACCGGTTCGGCACGTACGACCTGTTCGTCCGGGCGAAGCTCGACGATCGCGTGACCGAAGAGATCGACGATGGGGTGCGCGACGCCATCATCGGGGCGAGGGTCAGCCAGGCCGGCCTCGACCGGGCTCGGGTCGAGGACCTCACCACCGTCGGCCGGGTATCGGCGCTGACCGTCACGGCCGAAGGTGAGGGACGGACCAACGAGGTCCTGAACCAGCTGATCCCGATGGCCCTGATGGGCCTGCTGCTCATGTCGGTGCTCATGAGCGGTCAGTACCTGCTGACGACGACCATCGAGGAGAAGTCGAACCGCGTCGTCGAGGTGCTGCTGTCGGCGCTCTCGCCGATGGAGCTGATGGTCGGGAAGATCCTCGGCCAGTTCGCCGTCGGCCTGCTCGTGCTTGCGCTGTACATGGGCCTCGGCCTGATCGCGCTGCTCTCGTTCGCGTCGCTCGGCCTGCTCGACCCTGCGCTGATTGTCTTCCTGATCCTGTTCTACCTGCTGGCCTACTTCTCGGTGGGCGCCTTCATGGCGGCGATCGGGTCGGCGGTCAACGAACTGCGCGAGGCCCAGGGGCTGATGACGCCGGTGATGCTGGTCATCATGATTCCCTGGTTCCTGTGGATGCCGATCAGCCGCGACCCGAACTCCACGCTCGCCGTGGCGTTGTCGTTCGTGCCGCCGATCAGCAACTTCGTCATCATGCTGCGGCTGGCCTCGTCGACGCCGCCGCCCCTGTGGCAGACGGCGCTCGCGATCGTGGCCGGCGCGGCGGGCGTGTACGCGTCGCTATGGTTCGCCGCCAGGGTGTTCCGGATCGGGCTGCTCATGTACGGCAAGCCGCCCAATCTCGCGACCCTCCTGCGCTGGGCGCGGACCGGCTAGACGGGCGTAATCCTCCGGCGTGTCGATGTCCCGGCACGCGCCCTCGTCATCGACGGGCACGTTGCAGATCTCGGCGGCAAAGGCGCGCACGACCGCCTTCGCGCCGACGCCGGGATCGGCGCGGCGCAGGTCGTCGAACACGCGCCGGGCGAAGAGCACCGGGTGGCCGTGGCGCCCTCCGACCTCAGGCCGCACAATCGGCGCGTGCGTCCGCTGGAAGGCCGCGAGGACCGCGCGGGCCGTTTCGGCGCGAACGAGCGGGGCGTCGACAAGGTGCACGAGCACCGCGTCCACGCCGGGCCGGTCCGCCACCGCCAGCCCGGCGAGCAGCGAGGAGAGCTGTCCCTCGTGCCGGCGCGTGTTCTCGACGACTCTGCGCACGCAGACCGGCCGCCGCGACGGCGGCGGCCACGGCCTCGTGCTCGGCGCCCGCAACGACCACCAGGTCGTCGACGCCGCCATCGAGGAGCGTGCGGCACACGCGCGTCACGAATGTGTCGGCGCCGATGGGCAGGAGCGCCTTGGGGCGCCCCATGCGCGATGACGCGCCGGCGGCGAGAACGATGCCGACCACCATGGTGTGCCGCATGGTACAACCGGAGCCGGCGCGGTCGCAACGCGGCGGCATGCTAGAATCCGCTCATGAGCGACACGCTTCCGCGCGTGCGGTGCCAGCGGTGCGGCGAACAGATGGACATGAAGGACCCCGGCCCGGGCATGGCCTGGACGCCGGATCAGTACTGGGTCTGTCCGGCGTGCGGCCGGCATTTCTGGTCGACCTACCCCCCGCCGGGCGGCAAGGACAAGGCTGCCGCGGCATAATCCGGCTTGACTTTCCGAGCGATAACTCCCTACACTGGCGCAAATTTCGGCGCCGCCAGTCCATGGTGCCCCCGGTGTGCCTGTACGCCGGACGGTGCCGGCGGCGGCACCGGGACCCGGGTCCGGCTGTGTGCCCAGGGATTTCGCATCGGAGGGTTGAGGTATGCCGACCGGGACGATCGCACGTCTCCTCATCGACAAGGGCTTCGGATTCATCCGTGACGAGAACGGCCTCGAGCACTTTTTCCATCGGAGCTCGGTCCGGGGCGCCGTGTTCGAGCTGCTGCGCGACGGCCAGCGCGTGGAATTCACCCTCGAGGACTCGCAGAAGGGCCCGCGGGCCGGCGATGTCCGACTGATCGAAGACTGAGCGTCTTCCCACCAGCCGGCTCCGAATCGGTCGGAGCCGGCTGTCGTGTCTCCAGCGGTTTCGCCCTCGAACGGAAGCGAACGGGGCCCGGTGGCCCTCCCGGTCTTCAAAATCGGTCGCCTCCCGCTGACCGCGGGAGGGCTGGGTTCGACTCCCAGGCGCTTCCGCCAGCCTTCGCGCACCTTCCGGCTTGCCGCATTCCTCAAGTGAGCTTCGGCTGGGCAAGCCATCGACGTGCGAAGGCTGTCCGCGCCGAAGCTCGCCGCGCGAGCGAAGGCGGACCGGAAGCGCCCTCCTCGTGTGGCCCTACCGGGCCCGACGCGGTGGCTGGGTCCAGTTCTCGACGCGGAGGCCCGTGACGCGACTGAACTCCGCCGTGTTGTTGGTCACGAGCGTCAGGCCGAGACTGCGTGCGTGCGCGGCAATGAACAGGTCGTTGGCGCCGATGGGCGAGCCGCGCTTCTTCAGATCAGCGCGAATCTCCGCGTAGTGGGGCGCCGCGTCGTCGGGGAAGTCCAGCACTTCGACGTAGGGGAGGAACGCGGCAAGCGCCGCCGCATCCTGCGCACGTCGCGGCGAGACTTCGACGCCGTAGAGCAGTTCGGACTTGGTGACGACTGACATGCACACGTCGGCGACCGGTACGCCCTGCAGCCGGCGCAGCACAGCCGCGTTCGACCGCTTCATCACATAGGAGCACGTGTCCGTGTCGAGCATGTAGCGAGGCATCAGGACTCCCGCTCCTGGACGGGGAGGTCCTCGACGTTGTCCATGAACGACCCGGACGCGACCGGGGCGCTCTCCAGGTACGGGCCCCAGTCACGGGGCCGGGGCGAGAGGATCACGTCTTCGCCCTGCTTCCGGATGAACACCTCATCCGTGGAGAACTGGTATTCCTTGGGCAGCCGCACGGCCTGGCTGCGGTTCGTCATGAAGACTCTTGCGGTGCGCGGCATGGTCACGGGCCTCCTTGGAGAGATGCCATATACGTCAGTATATCGCAGAATGGCCGGCCGACCAATCCGCGGCCCGGAGGGTTGCCGACGCGGGGCCGCGACGACTGCCGTCGTGCCGATCGCCGGCGATGTCTGGACGCCGCTGCCGAGGTTGCGTCACCGCTCCCGAGTCACGCCGCGCTACAGGGCTGGAACCGCCGCGGCGACCTGCCGGGAGTCTGGGGGTTCCGGTCTCACTCCCGCCGCACTCCGTCCCGCATGAACAGCGCGTGCATGTCGGCGTCCAACTGCTTCATGCGCTTTCGGGCAGCCACGGCTGCCGGATCGTCCCGCCCAGAGGAGACGGTGCGTCGCAGGCATTCCCAGAACTCGCGCCCGCGTTCGTCGTCATCCTGGGAGTCAACGGCCACCGGTGCCAGCTCGGACAAGTCCGCCGGCGGCACCGGCCAGAGCTGTCGCAGCGCCCCGAGGCTGGCCAGCCAGACCGGACCGTGATCCTCCGCGAGCAGATCGACAAGTCGATCGTCATCGAAGTCCCCAGGAGCAGGTTCGCCCCCACCAAGGAGTGCGTCGCGAAGCAGAGCCGCAGCTTCCGCCGGAAGTCGTTCGTCGGCGCCCGCAGCCGCGCACAGCCGGTTCGTCAGCGGCGCAAGCATATCCGGTGCCGCCTGGACAAGCTCCGTCGGGGCGTGGCGTTCGAGCAGCCGAGACAGCCCGCCATCGCAGATCAACCGCCTGAGGTGCGGAAGCGCGTAGAGGTGACGGTGCAGCGTCAGCCACTGGGTCAAGACGATGGGCAGAGGGCGGTCCCAGAAGCCCGCATCGCCGACCACATCGAGCGTGTCTAATTCGCGAGTGCTGGTCGACGGTCCTTCGAGAGCGACCAGTGCGTCACGGTGGCGGCGCGCGTCTTCAAACCGACCGCTCGCCAGCGCCGCCTCGATCTGTCCGACGCACTCACGCTCGGCGGTGAACAGCCCGCGCTGGCCAGGGAGCACCTCCGCGAAGGTCGCCTCGCCTCCTCGTCGGCGACGCCCGCGGTGTCCAGATCCGACTCGGGCGCGTCGACGTCCGGATAGTCGAATTCCGGCAACCACCGTTGCTTCATCGCTTCGTCGCCATGCCAGCGGAGGCGGACTGGAAGCGCCCTCCCCGCTCCTTCAGGCAAGCCATCCGACACCGACCATGCAAGCGTGAGGTCTCGCTCCGTTCAGTCGATGAATCGGAGCAGCTCGCCCAGTGGTTTGCGGTCGTGTCCAGCTGCAGCCACTGTCGCCGGCATACCGACCGCCACCAGCGCCGCCAACTGCTGGGGCGCCTCAATGCCCAGCAACGACTCGAGCGCCTCGCGAGCCACCAGCGGACCGCTGAGCCAGCACGATCCGTAACCCATTTCGGTGGCTGCCAGCAGGAGGTGCTCCACGGCCGCGCCTACCGACTGGACGTCCGGGTGGCCGCGCATCGCGTTGATGTCGGCCCCGCTCGTCGGAGAGTCCGCCAGCGCGCCTTGATGACCGTCGTGTAGGGCTGCCGCGTGACCGCAACGACCAGCGGTGCCTCCGCAAAGAAGGTCGAGAACCACTCCACCCGTTGCGCGGCGCGGCGCGCGTCATCGGACCCCGGCTCGGGTAGCATCGCCCGGACACGCGCACGCACGGCCTCGGCCATGTCGCGCAACAGGGACGATCGCGTCACCGCAATGAAACGCCAGGGCTGTTGGTTGTTCGGACTCGGCGCCAGGCTGGCCAGCCGCACCATCTCGCGCACGTCGGCGGGCGGCACGGGGTCCTTGCGGAACTGGCGCACGCTGACACGTTTCTCGACCACATCCCGGAACTCCATCGGGCCACTCCTGTCGGGGGCGAGGCTGCCGCCATTATCCGCCAATCGGGCACCGTGCGGCCTGGATGGCCACGGACTCCCGCACATCGTCGGTCGTCAGCGAGCCGGCAAGCTGGCCACGGCCAGCCGTCTACTTCCGCATGTAGACGGTCGTGCCTTCCTTGATGGTCTCGAGGACCTTGATGTCCTTGATGGCCATCCTGTCGACCTTCAGCGGGTTTCCGCTGAGAATGACCATGTCAGCGAGCTTCCCGGCTCGAGCGTGCCCTTGGAGGCCTGCTCGCCGTACTGCTCGGCCACCCAGATCGTCATGGCCTTCAGGCCTTCGAGAGGCGTGACCCGCTGGTCGGGGCCGATCTCGGCGCCATCGCGAGAGATGCGGTTCACCGCGGACCAGAGCATCATCATCTGGTCGAGGGGGGCGACCACGAAGTCCGTGTGGTTGGTCGGGTGCAGCCCCGCGTCGATCGCGTCGCGCATCGGGCTGATGTACATCGCCTGCTCCGTCCCGCGGTTCTTGATGTGCGCCTCGGCGAAGTAGTAGGTGTGCAGCGTGTAGAGCGACGGACGGATCTTGTACTGCACGTATTTGGCGATCTGATCCTTGCGCGTGAACTGGGCGTGGATCATCGTGACGTTGCGGTCCTTCGAGAGATCGCCGGCGGCCGCGAACTCGTGCGCCTTCAGGAACGCGTCGATCGCGCCGTCCCCGTTGGCGTGAAGGTTCAGCGGGACCCCGAGGTCGTAGACTCTCTTGACCGCCTGGTTGACGACGTCCTGCGGGAACGTCAGCTCGCCGCGCCAGTTCTTCTCGCCGCCGGGGCCGCCGGTCAGGTACGGCGTGGCGAAGAGGGCGGTCCGGCCCTGCGGCGAGCCGTCGATCGTGATCTTGACGCCGCCGATCTTGAACCGCTTGCTGTAGGTGCCCCACGTCGACGCCGGCATCTCCTTGAGGATGTTGTCGACGTCCGTGATGAAGGGGTAGGCGATCACGTCGATGACGTTGGCCCCGGCGTCGGCGGCGCGCTTCATCGTCAGCAGCGGCGCCAGGTGGCTCGCTCCTTCGTGGGCGGTGGTGATGCCGGCTTCCGCGTAGAGCTTCTGGCCCGCCGTCGTCCACTCGATCTCCTGCTCCGGCGTCATCGGCGAGGCCTTCTCCATCACCGGGAGGAACGCGGTCTCCATGATCAGGCCGTACAGGCTCGTTCGTGCCTGGCTTCCGGACGATGACTCCGCCCGGGGGCGTCTTGGTCGCCGCGCTGTAGCCGTACTTCTTCTGAGCGAGGCTGTTCAGCACCGTGCCGTGCATCGACACGTGGTCGACCCGCACCGGGTTGTCAGGGAATGCTGCGTCGAGGTCGTCGCGGTTGAGAAACCGGCCGCCCGGCATGACGTTCTCGTCGTAGCCGTAGCCGATGATCTCCACGCCCTTCGGGATCTGATGCTCCTCGGCGAACTTCTTGAGCTCGGCGACGATGCTCTCGACGTCCCTGCCGGGGCCGGAGGGCGGTGCGTAGAGCTTGCATTGGTTCGCCACGAGGAGCGAGTTGATGTAGTGGCTGTGGGCGTCGAGGAAGCTCGGCATCAGCGTCCTGCCGCCGAGATCGACCTGCCTGGTGCTGGCGCCCTTGTGGAGACTTCTCCACGTCGGCGCGGGTGCCGACCGCCAGAATCTTCCCGTCCTTCACCGCGACCGCTTCCACGGTGGGTTGCGCGTCGTTGACCGTGACGATGTCGCCGCCCGCGTAGATGGCATCGGCGGTTCGTTCGGGCGCCGGCGCTCCGGGGGCGCACGCGGCGGCGAGCGCAAGCGATACCGCGCCGACGAGGGCCACCCCGGTGCGTGCGCGCCATGTCTGCTTCATGTTCCCTGCTCCTGAGTCGCTGACCGGCAGACGCATTTCGGTCACGCAACACGCCGCCCGCCGCGCGATCGGCCGGTCGCCTCGCCTCCAGGCTCACGGGCGATCCCAACCGCCATGCGTTCTGTCCGTCCCGTGGCACGGAGAGGTCTTGGCGTCGCTGGTGCGAAACCGGGCGACGTGGTGCGCCCTGAGTCGTGCGCGCGCGGATTTTTACGCCGGCTTTTGGTCTACGCGCATGATCCATCTGTGCCGCCGGATCGCGTCGAGCCGCTGGTTCCAGAACGGGGCGCTCGCGGTCATCGTCGCGAACGCCGTTCTGATCGGTGTTGAGACCTCTCCCGCACTGTGGGAGCGCTACGGGGGCGTCTTCAACGTCCTCAACGCCGCCGTGCAGGTCATCTTCGTCGTCGAGATCGCCGTGCGCCTGCTCGCGTTCGGCCCGCGCGTCCACCGCTTCTTCCTCGACGGCTGGAACGTCTTCGACTTCGCGATCGTCGCCCTCTCGCTCCTCCCGGCGGCGGGTCCGTTCGCCACGGTGGCCCGCCTCGCGCGGCTGCTGCGCGCGCTCCGGGTCGTGTCGGCCCTGCCTGAACTGCGCCTCATCGTGGCGACGATGCTGCGATCCATCCCCTCGCTCGCCAACGTCGTCCTCCTCCTCGGGCTCATCCTCTATGTGTACGCGGTCGTGGGGGTGCACCTCTTCGCCGGCGTCGATCCGGGCAACTGGGGGTCGCTGCCCCGTGCCGGGCTCACCCTGTTCGAGATCCTGACCCTCGAGGGCTGGGTCGATCTCATGAACACGTCGCTCGCGGCGACCGTTTGGGCGTGGATCTACTACGTCAGCTTCGTGGTGCTCGCCGTCTTCGTGGTCATCAACCTGTTCATCGCGATCGTGATCAACAACCTCGAAGCGGCGAAGCGGGACGAGCATGGCCCTGCGGACTCGCAGTCAGAGGCGCTGGCTGCGCGCTTCGCCGGGATCCGGGAACAGTTGGAGGCGATCGAATCGGCGCTGCGCGCCGCCCCTGATGTTTCGGGGGTGCTCGCCGGCCGGGGTAGATCGCCCCCCGGGGCTTCGGAATCGAAATCGCGCTGGAGCCCCCGACGCCGGCGAACTGTCCGACCCTGCATCGCCACGTCATGGCAGCCCCGCGCATGGAGATCTCCGGACGCGACGCGGGCGTGTCCGGGCTGGTCCCCGCCGGTGGGAAGTTG
>CAWICP010000020.1:0-82552 GCA_963834645.1 uncultured Acidobacteriota bacterium | reverse complement strand
CTTTCAGCGTCGGCTCCAGCTTCGCGCGATCCGCGTTGGCGACGATGAACGCTCCGGCGCTGAACTTGTGACCGGCGAGCGTGAAGTCCTCTTCGGCCGCCAGCATCTTCACGTCGGCGTGCTTGAAGCGGAACGTCACCGTCGCGTTGTCGCTCGTGTGATCGACGACGAGCACCGGGCCGGTTCCCTCGATCCCGCCCGGCGCCTTCACGTCGGCGGCAACGAGCGTCATCGGCTGCGCCTGGATACCCTTGTCGGCCACCGGCATCAGCTTGATGTTCCGCATCAGCTGCATCGTCCAGCCGGTGTCGTCGTACGGCCTCGGGTTGCCGGGCGCGTAGTTCTGCAGGCTGAAGTACATGTCCGCCATGGTCCGGTACGGCTGGTCGGCCCGGATGACGTAGTCGCCGGCAGCCACATCCACGCTGCCGGCCTTGAACGCGGAGGTCGCCTGCGAGATTTCGAGGCCCTGCCGCCGCAGCGCGTTCACCACGTCGGCCACCTCGGCCTTGCGGCGCTGGGCCGCCGGGATCACCCACGCGTACGGCGCCTCGTTCCTGCCCTTGTTCACGGCGCGCTGGTTCTTGATCCAGTAGTTCTCGAGAAACGTGTCGCGGTTCCTCGCCACGTAGTTCAGCGCGATGAGCAGGGCCGACTGCTGGATGTTCGTGTTGTTGCGCGGGCCCCACTTGATCGACGGCAGCGGCGGGTTCGGCCGGTACCACTCGCGGCTCGTGGCGCTCGCGCCGAGGCGCAGGTTCTCGACGATGTCGGGGCCGTAGCTCTGGACTTCGTAGAAGCGGCCGACGGCGTTCTTGGTGTGGGCGACGAAGAACATGTAGTTCGGCACCCAGCCGTCGTAGAAGCCGTAGGTCCACACGCCGGGCACGTTGCGCTTGGCCATCTCGGTGACTTCGGCGTTGGCCAGCGCCCACCACTCGTTGATCGTGATCGCGTCGAGGGCCTCGTTGTAGGGCCCGGTGCCGGTCGAGGCGTACAGGTAGTTCGACGCCTCGTGCAGGTCGTGCAGGATCGTCGGCTTCCACTCGAGGAACGTGCGGTTCACGTTCTGGGTCAGCTTGAGCATCTGGCCCATCGCGTCGCGGTTGTTGTCGTGGGCGACGTACTTGCCCCAGTACACGAGCGGCGGCCGCGGCTTGCCGGTCTTCTTGCCGTAGTAGTAGGTGTCGACGTGCTTCTCCTTGCCGTCCACCTCCAGCACGGGCGTGATGAACACGATGACGTTGTTGCGGATGTTCTGGATGAGGGGCGTCTCTTCGACGGCCAGCCGGTACGGCAGCTCGACGAGCGTCTCGGGCCCGCCGGTCTCGCCCGAGTGCATGCCGGCGGTGATCCAGTAGATCGGCTTCGACGTCTTGATGATCTGCCGCGCCTGCGCCTCGGTGGTCTTGCGCGGATCGGTCAGGGCGGCGAGATCGGCCTTGTACTTGTCGAGCGACTTGATGGTCGCCTCGTCGGCCACGGCGAGCAGCACCATGTCGCGGCCTTCTTCGCTCTTGCCGATCGTCCAGTACTTGAAGCGCGGCGAGGCCTTCGCCAGCGCCTCGTAGTAGCGCTGGATGTCTTTCGCGTAGGTCAGCTCGCCGGGCGTGCCCGGGATGCGCCCGAAGAACTTGAGCGGCGACGGCACCTTGTCGCTCGCCGGCATGTGGTCGACCAGTTCCGTGCTGATCCGGGGATCCTGCGTGTACTCCTTGATCAGCTTCGTATACGCCTCGTCGAGCTTCTGGGCGGGCGCGGGCTTCTGGGCCTGCAGCGGCAGGGCGACGGCGGCGGACGCCATCAGGATCACGATGAGCAGCGCGCGGGTGCGGAACAGGCGGGTGGACCCAGCAGTCATGGCAGTGGAGCTCCTTGTGGTTGCGCCCGCCTTCGCCCGCCTTCGCCTGCCTGCGGCAGGCTTCGGCGAGGCTACGGCGAGGCCCGGCGAGGCCCGGCGCGTCGCGCTGGGCCTCGCCGGGGTTATAGTAGCGCACGACTGACGCCATGAACACGCGCCGATTGGCCGTCCTGCTCGCCGTCGCCGCAGTGGTCACGCAGGCCGCCGCCTGCGGAGCGCCGCCAGCGAACCGCCCCGAGGCTGAAGCCCGGCCCCGCCGAGTACCGCAGGCCCCCGCCGTGGCTCACGCGCCTCTCCACGTGGATCGAACTCGTCGCGGCGCACAAGCCGGGCGCGTTCGACACGCCCGCGCGCCTGGTCGCGTTCTGGCCAGAAGCCCACATGGACGAGGTGCGGACCGACTTCGTCGCGCTCGCCGCCCTCTACCGGCGCGAGTTGGTCCGGTCCGCCCGGCCGGCGCCGGTCGTCTACCGGGACACGATGATCCCGGTGCCCGAACTGGGCCGCCTGCTGGGCCTGGCCGAGGCGGAGGGCGCGCAGGAACGGGCCAACCGGGTCCTGAAGCGCGCCGCCATCCTCTATGCCGACGTCGTCATGCTCGTCGTCCCGCTGCTGCCCGGCCAGTTCGGGTGCTCGGCCGGCGCCAGCATGCTCGTCAAAGACGGCACCAGAATCGGCACGGGCTGCGTCAACGTGCACTGGCCCCAGGGCCGGGCGCTTCTCGATGCCGTCAGGCCCGACCCGGCGAAGGACGAGACCGTGCGGCTCTGGTACGCGGCCACGCTCGCGTTCCTGCTCCAGACCGGGAACTACGCGAACGCCAGGCCGCAGCTCGAACACGCCCGGCTGCTGTTCAGGCTCGATCCCGACATCCTGTTCCAGGGCGGCTACTATCACGAGGCGTTCGCGTCGCCGCTCATCCAGACGGCAGCGGTCGCGGCCGGCTCGGAGCCTCGCGGCGGCAAGGCGCACCTCGACGAGGCCGAAGATCTCTATCGACGGGCCGTCAGGGAGGACCCGCAGTTCGTGGAAGCGCGCGTGCGTCACGGGCGCGTTCTGGCGCTGCTCGGCCGCCGCCAGGACGCCGCCCGGGAACTCCGCCTCGCGGCCGCCGCCGCCGAGGGGCCTCAGCTTCGCTACTACGCGGAGCTGTTCCTCGGGCAGGCCGAGGAGTCGGTCGACAACCTCGCGGCGGCCCGCGATCACTATCTGCGGGCCGCGGCGCTCTATCCGCAGGCCCAGTCGCCCCTGCTCGCACTGGCGCTGCTCGCCCGCCAGTCGGGCGACCGGTCAGGCGTGCGCGAGGCCATGGCGACAGCTGCTCGCGCTGCCCTCCGGCCGGCGCGACGACTCCGACCCGTGGTGGGTCTACTACCCGCTGGCAGAACGAGCGGCTACGAGGCGCGACTCGCCGAGCTCTACGCGCGCTGCTTCGTCGAGGGCAGGGAGCCTCGACCTGCACTCCGGCGGAGGCGCCGATGACGCGTCCAGCAGCGTCCGCGATCGCGGCGCGTCGCGCTCGGCCATCGTGCCGGCGGCGCAGGACCAGCTCCCCACGTTCTCGTCGAGGGTCGAGGCCGTGCGCGTGGACGTGCTGGTGACCGACGGCGGGAAGCCCGTGCGCGGCCTCCGCGCGGCCGACTTCGAGGTGCTCGACAACGGCGTGCGGCAGACGGTCGATTTCGTCAGCGCCGAGCAGCTTCCGCTCAACGTCGTCTTCACCTTCGACCTCAGCGGCAGCATCGTCGGCGAGCGGCTGGCCAACCTGCGCGAGGCGAGCCACGCGGTGCTCGACGGCCTGAAGGCCGACGACCAGGCGGCGCTGGTCACCTTCGACAACGCGGTGCTGGTGGGGCCGGGCCTGACGCGCGACGTGCGCCTGGTGAAGGCCGCCATCGATCGCGCCGAGCCGACGGGCAACACGTCGCTGGTCGACGCGAGCTTCGCCGGCCTGATGCTCGCGGAGGCCGACGTCGGCCGCGGCCTCGTCATCGTGTTCAGCGACGGCGTCGACACGGCGAGCTGGCTCGGGCCGAAGGCGGTGCTCGACGTGGCCAAGCGGTCGGATGCCGTCGTGTATGCCGTGTCGGCCGGGCTGAACAGCCGGGCCGAGTTCCTCGGTGACCTCACCGAGCAGACAGGCGGCCGCCTGTTCACGATCGAGTCGACGCGAGACCTGAGCGGCGTGTTCCTGGAAGTGCTCGACGAGTTCCGGCAGCGCTACCTGCTGAGCTACTCGCCGGCCGGCGTGTCTCCCGGCGGCTGGCACCCGCTGACGGTGCGCGTGAAGGGCCGGAACGCCACCGTGCGCGCGCGGCCGGGCTACCTGGCCGGCGGGCCGATGTGAATCGCGCGCTCCGCCCTGCCGAGCTGTCGTTCTCCTGCTGACACGGTCGCGACCACCAGGTAGTCGCCCGGCGGAAGATCGGTGAGATCCAGCCGGGACGTGGCCGACCAGTGGCCCGAGCCTGGCGTGCGCGTCATCAGGCCGATTTCCGTGACGAGCGGTTCGCTTTCCCGGCCGTCGGCCACATCGAACCTGACGGTGATGTCGAAGGCGTCCGGGATCCATCGGCACCAGTTCGATGTACGCGTCGATGGCGTCGCCGCGAATGCGGCCGTCGGTGGCCACCTCGAGGCGCTGCTCCTCGCCCGTCAGCGGCTCGAGCAGCAGCACGTCGCCCATCGCCACGCCGTCGCCCTTCGCGAGATCCGCCGAGAAGACGTGGTCGAGGCTCCCGGCCCGTCCTTCCGCGTCGACCGCCGCGAACCTCAGCGTATGCCGGCCGGGCCCGATGGCAATCCGCTCGACGAACGACAGCGCGCCAGCGGAGCTGCCGGCGCGCGGCCGGAGGCGCAGTTTGCGGCCGACCGGCGGCTGCGTCTGGCCCGACGCGTCGGTCACGGTGTAGGCGACCCAGATGTCGGCCGGCCCGCTCGCGTTCCCGCCGATGTCGGCGCTCAGCAGGATCTGCCGGCGGCCGTCCGCGTTCGGCGCCATGTTGAGCGTCGCGAGGCGGATGGGCAGCGCGATCTCCAGCCGGCTGGCGCGCATGGCGGCGCCGAGCGCCTCCTCGGGCGTCGAGCCCACGGCGGCGGCCGCGGGCAGGATCACCTCCCTGCGGCTGCGCACCTCGGCGCCGGGGCTCTTCACCTTCACGCTGATGCGGTGGGTCTTCCCGTCGCGGTCGCCTTCGATGGGCTCGACGCCGAGCAGGTAGGCGGCCGCCGTCTCGCGCAGCACGCGGTCGAAGGCGAGGTCCGCGCCGACGAAGACGCGAAAGAGCGATCCGCCGCTCGCGCCCGAGATCGTCTCGAGGCCGCTGCCCATGATGCTGAGATCCCGGTACAGCGTGTCGCTGATGGTCCGCTCCTCGGCCGCGAACGCGTCCAGGAAACCCGAGTCCACGTGCAGCACGAAGAAGTTGAGGTTGGCGGCGGCGGCCTCGCGGCCGAGCGCGGCCACCGTGGAGTTGAGTTGCAGATCGACGCCGCTGCGATCGGAGACGGGCAGCCCGGCGCTGATGAGCACGAGCGTCTTCCGCTCGCGGATCGGCGCGAGGCTCCGGATGATGGCCTCGATGCCCGCGAGGCTGCGGAGCGACTGGATCTCCGCGTTCCGGCCGATGCTGACCGCCGTGGCCCTGACCGCCTCTTCGCAGGCCGTCCTGCTCGCCTCCCATCGACCCGCATTCGCGCGCAAGCACCTTCTGGATCGTCATCGAGTCGAGCGCGTGGATGTCGAGGGCCTCCGAGAGGCTGACGTTCTTGTCCAGGCCTTCCGCCCGGAACGGCGTGGCGCGGCCGATGATCTGCGCGGTGGCCGCGCGGGCGGCCGCGTGGTCGCGCGACGCGGACACCGACGGCCCCGGCCCGGGAAACGCGACGAGCCCGATGCGATCCTCGGGCTGGAGGCGATCGATGAATCGGCGGGCCGCTTCCATGGCGCCGCGCGCGTTGAAATTCCGGAAGCTGCCCTGATCGATGGCCAGGAAGATGAGCCGTCCATCGGGAGCCGTCGGCGTGATCCGCTCGTTCGAGCTGAACGCCGGGATGATGGCCCGCGACTCGACCGGCTTCGCCGCGGCTGGAGCGTCGAGCGGCGCGAACTCCACGAACTCGGCCGAGATGACCCGCCGCGGCTTCCCGTCGATGGTGACCTCGAACTGCTCCGGCCGCAGGTTCGCGACCGGGTTCCCGTTCTTGTCCACGACGGCGACATCAACCGCGATGAGCTCGACGCCGGACTTGAAGACGGGCTGCTGCGGAGCCGGAGCCGCCTGAGTGCCCGGCGCCGCCTGCGGCCCGCTCGTCGGGCGCGCGGCGAGCCGCGAGGCGCCGGCCGCCGCGACGATCGCCAGCACGAGACCGGTCAGCGCCGCGGCCGGCAGGGCGGCCCGTCGGCTCACGTCACGGCTCCTCGGGCGCGGCCTTGCGCGGACGCTTCTTGCGGGGCCGCGCGCGCGAGGCGAGCACCTTGAAGCTGGCTTCCTCGCCGACGACGAGGAGCGGCTGCGTGGGGTCCTTGAGCAGGTTGAAGAAGCGGCCGTCGAGCGTGCGCACGTAGATGTCGCCGCCGTCGGTGAGCAGCGTCACCGGCCCGCCTTCGCCCGTGGCCTCGAAGAGCCGGACCTGGAAGTGCGTGCGCAGCCTGTCGATGAGCTCGCGCAGCCGCGTCAGCGAGAAGCCGCGCCGGCGCAGGTCGGCGAGCACCATGATCTCGAGCAGGTCGACCGGCGTGTAGCGGCGCTCGGTGAAGCCGCCCGCCTCGGTGCGGTGCGACGCCACGGCGGGCTGCACCAGCTTCTGGCGCTCCCACCACCGCAGCTGATCCGCCGTGAGGCCGGTCAGCGCCGTCACGTCCCGCGAGCTGTAGTACCGCTTCAGGCGCATGAGTCCGCCATGCGTGCGCCGGCGATGTCTCTCGCCGTCACGCCGCCGTCACTGTGGGTGGTGAATGTCACCGTCACGCGCCGATGGCTGGACGGCAAGGTCGGGATGATGGTCCGCGGCTTCCGAGCCGGGCACGAGCCGGTTGACGAAGGCCACCGCCTCGGGAAACCCCGCGAAGGAGAACTCCTTGACGATGGCGTGGTGCTCGAAATGCCAGCCGGGAAGATTGCGAAGCGCCGTGTCGACGGCGTCTCTGGTGAGCAAGGACATGATTCAGCCTTCCAGTAACCGCGTGCCGCGCTTGAGCGCGGCGAACATCAGGAACAGCACGGCGCTCGCCGCGAAGAACCACAGCCAGGGCGCGTCGACGCGCCACGCCCGCGCGCGCCAACTCTCCTGCAGGGCGTCGAACACGAACGCGCCCGCGGCGACGACCAGCAGGCCGTGGAATTCGTGGCGCAGCACCTTCTTCCACGAGAACGGGATGGCCGATCGCTCATACGACGCAAACGACGGCCGGCACGCCGGCACGCGCGACGACCACGCGTCGAACTCGGCGCCGAACCGGTCTTTCAGAAACGACTCCTCGCGGATGGCGATGCGCTCGTAGTAGAGCCCCGTGGCCAGCACGAGAATGACCGGCAGGTACCAGATGCCGGGAAACAGCGACAGTCCGAGCGCCATCAGGCCGTTGGCCACGTAGAGGGGGTGGCGGAGAATCGAGTACGGCCCGGTGGTCCGAAGCTGGGACGCCCGGGGGTTGACCGTGCTTCGCTCGGACGTGCCCGATGGCGCCGATCCGACGGCCCAGACGCGAAGCAGCAGTCCGGCGAGCGCAACGGCCACGCTCGCGGCCTCCCAGATCCGCTCGCTCAACCTCGTCGAGAACGGTGGCGCCGTCGTCATCACACCGGCGATGACGATGGGGATGAAGATGAGCGGCAGATAGCTGCGCCACCGGAACAGGCGGTCGCCGTCCTGGACGAGCTGGTCGAGGATCTTCATCCCGTGTCATTCTGTCCTGCGGGCGTCCCGTTTGCAAATCAGGACGATCGTGTATGTACCGGGTGTCACCCCGGCCAGTCCCGGCCCGCGCGTCGTTTTGGTAAACTACTGACAGGGCTGGATTTTTCGAAACGTGGGGAGCCGCACGCCCCGGCACAGGACTTGCTCCGTATCCCGTCAGGATCGGGGAGGCGACCATGAACAAAGTCATAGGATTCGGCGTGGCTGTCGTGCTGTGTATGGCCGCTGCCGGGTTTGGCGCATATCTGGCGCTTCGGCCGCAGCCGGCGGCGGTTCCCGCGGCGACGGTTGCTGAAGCCGCGAATCAGGCTGCGCAGACGGCCGCGAGTGCGGTCGCAGCGGCCGAGGCGCGCCTGTGGCTGAGGCCGTCGCGCCGCTGCCCGTCCGGCGCCCAGGGCCACGCCTCCGGCGGCGCCGGCTCGCCGTGGGAACGCCGGTGTCGTGACGACCGCCCCGCCGGCCTCGCAGGACGTCCCGGTCGCGGAGAAGCCCGTCGAGGCCGTGAGCGCGGCCGCGCCGCCAGAGACGATTCCGGTTCCGCCGCCGGTCATCGAGCAGGTTGTGCCGCAGGAGCCGCCTCCGCCTCCGCAGCGGACGTTCGATGAGTTGATCGTGTCGGCCGACTCGGTGATCGGCCTGCGGATCGAGTCGACCGTGTCGAGCGAGGTGGCCAAGATCGAGGATCCCGTGGAAGCGCGTGTGACGAGAGACGTGCGCGTCGGCTCGGCGATCGCGATTCCGGCCGGCGCCCGGGTGCTCGGCTCGGTGATGCAGGTCGAGCGCGGCGGCAAGATGAAGAACGCGGCGCGCATCGGCGTGAGGTTCCACACGCTCGTGCTCGCCGACAACACCAGGATCCCGATGCAGACCGAGGCGATCTATCGCGAAGGCAAGTCGCCCGGCAACGAGAGCGCCGTCAAGGTGGGCGGCGCGGCCGTGGGCGGCGCCATCCTCGGGGCGATCATCGGCGGCGGCAAGGGCGCGGCCATCGGCGGCTCGGTTGGCGCGGCCGGCGGCACCGCGGCGGTGATGGCCGGCGGCAGGAACCCCGCCGTCCTGGCGTCGGGCACCTCGCTGACGGTTCGTCTGAGTCAGCCGGTGACAGTGGTGGTTGAGAGAGACGAGTTCAGAGACTAGGCAGACTAGGAGCTCAGGAGCAGCAGCAAGCAGGAAGGGCCTCGACTCGAACGTCGTCGTCAGCATGCCGGAAGCAGGCGGCGTCCAGCTGGACGCGCGTCTTCTTCTGTCTACTGGCTACTCGCTACTGACGCTACGGTCTTCGGTCTTCTTCGCCCCGCCGGCCTCCACCGCACTACAATCCACCACAGCGCACCGGGCCAGGTCGGCCTCGCGGTGACAGATGTCGAGGCCGGCGGTCCCTCTCGGCGACATGCCGCGCGACGAGTTCCGCAAACACGGCCACGCGATGGTCGAGTGGATTGCCCGCTTCATGGAGAACCCCGAGCGGTTCCCCGTGCTGGCGAGAGTCGCGCCGGGTGATGTGCGGAACGCGCTGCCCGACGCGGCGCCCGGAGACGGCCGAGGACTTCGAGGCCATCATGGCCGACTTCGACCGCATCCTGATGCCGGGGATGACGCACTGGAACCACCCGGGCTTCATGGCCTACTTCTCGATCACGGCCAGCGCGCCCGGCGTCCTCGCCGACTTCGTCGCCTCCGCGCTGAACCAGCAGGCCATGCTCTGGCGCACGTCGCCGTCGGCGACCGAGCTCGAGGCGGTGGTGATGGGCTGGCTGCGGCGCCTCATCGGCCTGCCGGACACGTTCGAGGGCGTCATCTACGACACGGCGTCGATCTCGAGCCTGCACGCCATCGCGGCGGCGCGCGAGGCGGCCGTCCCGCACGTGCGCACGCTCGGCCTGCCGGGCCGCGCCGATGTGCCGCGCCTCCGCGTGTACTGCTCCGACCAGGCCCACTCGTCCATCGACAAGGGCGTGATTCTCGCGGGCCTCGGCCAGGAGGGCCTGCGCAAGATCCCGTCCGACGCGGACTACCGGATGCGCGTCGACGCGCTTGCGCGCGGCCATCGCCGAGGATCGCGCGGCAGGCGTGCTGCCAATCGCCGTCGTGGCCACCGTGGGCACGACATCCACCACGAGCGTCGACCCGGTGGCCGCCATCGCGGATGTCTGCGAGGCGGAGGGCCTCTGGCTGCACATCGACTCGGCCTACGCCGGCGTCGCGGCCATGCTGCCCGAGCACGCGCACATTCTGGCCGGGGCCGGGCGCGCGGACTCGCTCGTGGTGAACCCGCACAAGTGGCTGTTCACGCCCTTCGACCTGAGCGCGTTCTACTGCCGACGGATGGACGTGGTCCGCCAGGCGTTCTCGCTCGTGCCCGACTACCTGAAGACGCCCGACGCCGCGCGCAACCTGATGGACACGGGCGTCCAGCTCGGCCGGCGGTTCCGCTCGCTGAAGCTGTGGATGATCCTGCGCTACTTCGGCGCCGAAGGCGTGCGCGACAGGCTGCGCTACCACATCGCGCTCGCGCAGCAGTTCGCCGGCTGGGTCGACGCGCATCCGGACTTCGAGCGCCTCGCGCCGGCGCCCTTCAGCGTGGTCTGCTTCCGCGCGAAGCCCGCGCGGCCGCGAGTGGACGGAGGCCGAACTGGCGCGGCTGAACGAGGCCATCCTCACGCGCGTGAACGACTCGGGCGAGATCTTCATCTCGCACACCGTGCTCCAGGGCCGCTACACCCTGCGCGTCGCCATCGGCAATCTGCAGACAACCGACCGCCACGTCGCCCGCGCGTGGGAACTGGTGCAGGAGGCGCTGGCTGCCGAACCCAGCTGAGAATGGACGAGTCGACTTGTTTGTCGTCATAATTCCTGGAAAAGTGACGACGTCCCTGCGCTTCCCGTGCCGGCATTCGTGAACGAGCTCGAGGCTGGAGATATCTAGATGAGCGGCCGCGATTCGGGATCGCCAGTGGCGGGGCCCGTCTGGCCCGGTCCCGCTCACGCCGGCCGGCAAAACGCAGCTCCAGGGTGCCGTCGGCGGCACGCGGGGCCCCACTTCGTCACCCCACGTGGACTTTGGCCCTTGCGACTTGCGATTTGCGAACTGACGACTGTCGGCCGGGTTCGAGGGCCCGTCCGAGACGGGTCCCCGCCGCTGCATGCAGCGGATGCTGATTGCCGCTGCGACGAGATGGGGAAGTCACAAGACCGCCGGTGGGGCGTGTGGCGAACCATGCGAGCAAGCCGAGCACAATCGCACGACAAACGCATCGCAGGATCCGAAGTCCGGCTGGGGTGACGAAGTGGGGCCCCGGCCTTCCGCCGACAAGCACTCCGGAGATGCGTTTGTCCGGCGCGCCGAGCGGTTCGCGACACGCCCCACGGGCGGTCTACAGCGCGACTGAAATCCGCCGCGCGCGCGGCGCGCCCTGCGGCGTGATGTCGAGCGCGCAGGCCATCACCAGCACGCCGGCACACGCTGCGCCCCGGAGCGCAACGCCGAACGCCGGGTCAATCGTGTCTTCCGGCGCCACCGACTCGACATCGCCCCGCTGCGCCACGAAGACAATGGCGGCGGGATGGCCGGCCGCGGCGAGAGCGGCCAGCTCGTCGCAGTGACGCGCCGCGCGGGCGCTGACGGCGTCGGGAAACAGTCCCGGCGGCGCCGCTGGCGCGGCCCCGCAGGTCACCGACTTCACTTCGACCATCATGCCCGCCGACGTCGAAGTCGAAGCGCGAGCGGCCGTGAACGACCTCGGCGCGAATCGACGTCCGGTCGAACTCGGGGAACAGGCCGTGCGACACGAGCGCGGGAAAGACGCGGTTCGCGTAGAGCGTGTTCGTCCCCACCCAAACGGACCGGCTTCACGGCCTGCGCAGGGCGGCTGAAGCTGGACGCAAGCCGCCACCATCGTGTAGGCCAGCGCGCGGGTCTCGGGATACGGGCCGTCGAGCAGGAGTTGGCAGCCCGGCGCGAGAACACCCGTCAATCGGCCCGGGTTCGGCACGTGCGCCTCGACCTCGCGGCCGCCGCGCAGCCTGCACCTGGCCGCGAACCGATGCGGCCGCTCGATGAACGTCGCCCGCAACGGCGTCCGCCGCACAGTCGCCAGCCGCGGGGCGTCGATCTCGATCCAGCCCGGTCATCGACGACTGCCGGATGGTGGCACGTAAGGATCGCGGCCGCGCGTCTCATGGGCACTCCCGGCACAGTTTACTGAAACGCCGCTATAATCGCCCCGATGCGCCCGCAGTCCCGCCCGTCTCGTCGCCAGCCTGCGCGCCGCCGTGCAGCGCGGCCCGGCCCGGCCGCATGGCTGGCCGAGAGCGAGCGCCTGTACCGCGATTTCGTCGAGTTGACACCCTACCCGTTCCAGCCGTTCGTGCGAACGTTCAAGTCGTGGGACGAATACGAGCGTTGGCGCCATGCCCAGACGAACCCCTGGTACCGATAACCGCGTCCTGCGGGTGTGCCGCCTGCTGAACCGCCACCGGGTGCGGTACCTGCTGGCCGGGGGCGTGGCCGCGAACCTGCACGGGTCGGTGAGAGCGACGCGGGACGTCGACATTCTCGTGCCGCGCGACCGAGGCAATATGGCGCGCCTCTTGCGTCGCCCTGGGCGAACTGCCGTACGGACTGGCGCGGGAACTCGACGCCGACGAACTCGTCGGTAATCCTGTGACCATCGTGGGTGACGACCCCCGCGTGGACGTCCTGACGGTCGCCTGGACGGTGACGTTCGACGCGGCGTACCCAAGACGGGTTGTCCGGCGCATACAGGGGACTCGAGTGCCGTTTCTGGCCTTGCCCGATCTCGTCGCCTCCAAGCAGACCGGCCGGGCAACTGATGCTGCTGACATCGAAATCCTGACGCGCGCATAGACTCCTCTGCACGCAAATGGGCGTGACTCCACTCGACGAGCCATGGCACGACCGAGAGCGGGCGGAATGGCGGGCGCGCTGGCGGTTGCCGCGGCTGCAGCAGTCATCGTGGCAGCGCCCTCCGCCCAGCAGCAGCCGCCTCCGCCCACGTTCCGCACCGGCGTCACCATCGTCCCGGTGGACGTGCGCGTGCTCGATCGCAACGGCAAGCCGGTTACGGATCTCAAGCAGGAGGATTTCACCGTCCTCGAGGACAACGCCCCGCAGGACATCCGTCACTTCTCCGCCCGCGGGCTGGTGCCGATGCCGGTCCCGGCGGAAACGAAGCCGGCCGTGCGCACCCGGGGAAGCTCGCCGCTGCAGGAAACAGTCCGCGCGCATCTTCCTGATTGTGCTCGGCCGCGGACGGCTCCAGTACCCGTCGAAGGGCGTGGACGCGATGATCCACTTCGTCCGCAACCGCCTGCTGCCGCAGGACCAGGTCGCGGTGCTGGCCTTCAATCGCGCCACCGACTTCACCACCGATCGCGCCCGTATTCTCGACGTGCTCGAACGGTTCAAGCGACGGCACGAAGACATCGAGGCGATGTTCAAGCACCAGACGAGTGGGCTCGCCGGCGTCTACGGCAGCCTCGAGCCGTCGTCCCGGACTGCAGCGGGACATCGACGCGATCTTCGAGGGCCCGGCGGGCCAGTCGGCGCGCTCGGTCACGCCGGTGCCGCTGCCGGAGCGCGATCAGGCGGCCGCCGCCACGCGGCGGGCGATCGACGACGTGGCGCGCGCCGAGATCCTCGCGGCACGGGAGAAGACGACGATTGGCGACACCTTCGACCTGATGGCCGGCGAGACTGGTGGGGCTGCCCTTCGATGCGTTCGTGTCGAGCAGCGTGCAGGCGATGCAGGACATGGGCAACCTGTACACGGGCATCGAATACCTGCGCTATCTCGAGGGCGAGAAGCACATCCTCTTCGTCACCGAGCAGGGTTTCTACACTCCGCGCCTCGAAGCCGACGCGAGCCTCGCCGCGCGCGCGAACCACGCCCGGGTCGTCATCGACACGATTCAGACCGGCGGCATCGACGGCGGGTTGCTGCCCATGGACTCGCGGTCGGCCTGGTCGGTTGCGCCGACGCAGATGTCGCCGCCGGTTGTCTCTCCAGCCTATGCGGCCATGGACATGGGACGCATGCAGGTGCTTCAGAGCATGTCGAGCCTGACCGGCGGGCTTTCCGCCACGCGCCAGTACGCCCAGCCCGCCGTCGATCGCATCGACACCGCCACCCGCTTCGGGTACCTGATCGGCTACCAGCCGCTGAACACGAGGATCGACAGGCGCTACCGCCGCATCACGGTGCGCGTGAACCGCCCGGGCGTGACGGTGCTCTTCCGCCACGGCTACTATGCCGACGATGTGCCGCTGCCGATTGACCGGAGGTCGTTCCTGACCAGCAGGCGTCATCTCCGCGGCCGGCCAGTACGGCAGCGCGATTCCCGACATCCGCGTCACGCTGACGCCAACGGTCAAGCAGACCCAGGGTGCCGCCGAGGTGAGCGTCGTGCTGAACATCGACGCGAGCCGGTTGGCGTTCACCGCGGTCGAGGGACGGCACGTGGCCGACCTCGACCTGGTCATCTACGCCTCCGACGACAAGGAGCGCCTCATCAAGGAGTCGCGCCACAAGATCGACCTGAAGCTGAAGGACGAGAACTACCAGCGCTACCTGCGCGAGGGCATTCCCTTCGAAGTCACGATGCGGGCCGCCCGTCCGCCGAAGTACGTGAAGGTCATCGTCTACGACTACGCCGCCGACCTGCTCGGCTCCTCCATCGTCAAGCTGAAGTAAAGGGGTCAGGTCCAACAATCCAGCATTTTGCTGGATTGTTGGACCTGACCCCTCTGCGACGCCGCTGTCCGATTCCGGACACCCGCTCGTTCGCTTCCGGACGATCGAACCTCGCTAACCTGTTTTGCGTCAATGCTTTACGAGGCTGAACGCCGGGCACGTCCGTTGCTCGGCAGGGCCTCGGAGGCACCTGCGTGGACCGCGAGATCGACACCCGGACCCGGTATCGGGCACTGCTGAAACGGCTGCTCGTCCCCGCCGCCGTCATCGCCTCGGTGGGGCTGCTCCTGAGCTGGGGCACCGGGCTGCTGCGCCCGTCGGTGAAGCGCTCATCGATCCGCACGGCCGTCGTGGACCAGGGCCCGGTCGACGCGAGCCTCTCGGCCACGGGCACCGTCGTGCCGCAAACCGAGCAGGTCCTGTCGAGCCCGGTCGACGCCCGCCTCATGCGCGTGATCAGGAAGGCCGGGACCGCGGTCAGCGCCGGTGATCCGATTGTCGAACTGGACGTGAGCGCATCGGTGCTGGCGGTCGAGTCGCTGGGCCAGGACCTGGCGCTCAAGGGCAATCAGCAGGCGCGCTCGAAGCTGGCGCTCGAGAACACGCTCTCCGAGCTCAACGCGCAGTTCGAGATCAAGACACTGCAGCTGGAGTCCGCCAGGCTCGAGCACGTACGCAACAGGCAGCTCTTCGAGAAGGGCCTCACCTCGTCTGAAGACCTGCGCAGGTCCGAAGTCGCCGAACGCCAGGCGGGCATCGAACTGCAGCGCATCGAAGCCTCGCGCCGCAACGCGCAGGAGTCGACGAAGACCGAACTCGCCGGCCTCGCGCTCGAGCTGGCGAAGGTCGAGAAGGCGCACCAGGAAGCGCGCCGCGTGCTCGGCCTGGCCACGCCGACGGCCGACCGGAACGGGCGTGGTCACCTGGACGCTCACCGAGGAGGGCGCGGCCGTCCGCAAGGGCGACATCGTGGCGCGCGTCGCGGACCTGAGCGCCTTCCGCGTCGACGCGTCGGTTTCCGACGCGTACGCGAGCCGCCTGAGCGTGGGCCTGCCGGTGCAGGTCCGCGTCGACGACCGCGTACTCGACGGCCGCGTGACCGACGTGCTGCCGACGGTCCAGAACGGCGTCATCACCGTGCGCGTCGCGCTCGGTGACCCCTCCCACGCGGCGCTGCGCCCCAACCTCCGCGTCGAGGTCTTCATCGTCACCGACCATCGCGATCGCGCCCTGCGCGTGCGCAAGGGGTCGTCGACCAGCGGTGAAGGCGTCCAGCAGGTCTTCGTCGTGCGCGGCGACCGCGCCGTGCGCACGCGCGTGCGATTCGGGATCGCCAGCTTCGACTACGTCGAGGTCGCCGAGGGCCTGTCGGCCGGCGACGAGGTCGTCGTCTCCGACATGGCCGATTACCAGCACCTGTCGTCCATTCGCATCCGTTGAGGAACAGGACCGATGAGCACCATGATTGCCCTCGAGGGGATTGAGAAGGTCTACCGGACCGACCGCATCGAAACGGTGGCCCTGAGCGACATCAACCTGCAGGTCGCGGGCGGCGAGTTCCTGTCGGTGATGGGGCCGTCAGGCTGCGGCAAGAGCACGCTGCTCAACGTGATCGGCCTGCTCGACGAGCCCACGAGGGGCCGCGTGGAGCTGAACGGCGCGCCCGTCCAGTCGTACCGCGACGCGGCGCTGGCGCGGATCCGCAACCGCGAAATCGGGTTCATCTTCCAGACGTTCCACCTGATCCCCGACCTGAGCGTGGCGGACAACGTCGAGATTCCCCTGCTCTACCGCCGCATGCCCGGCTCCGAGCGGCGGAAGCTCGCCCTCGCCGCCCTCGAGCGCGTGGGCCTCGCGGCGCGCACGCACCACTTCCCGTCGCAGCTCTCGGGCGGCCAGCAGCAGCGCGTGGCCATCGCGCGCGCCATCGTCGGCAATCCCCGCATCCTGCTGGCCGACGAGCCCACGGGCAACCTCGACAGCCAGATGGGCGACGAGGTGATGCACATCCTGCACGGGCTGCGGAAGGACTCGGGCACGACGATTGTCATGGTGACCCACGACCCGCGCCTGGCGGAGCAGACGAGCCGGACGGTGAGACTGTTTGACGGGAGAGCAGGTGCAGTAGCAGGCGCGAGGCCAGGGCGCGGGCGATGGTCGGCGAATCCGCGCGTGGACCGACAGGCACAGGGATGAAGGCGGAACCGGCGGGTTTCCTACTGGCTACTGACTAGTGGTTACTGATCATGTTGCGAAGCTACCTCAAACTCGCGTGGAAGGTGATGTGGCGGCGGAAGTTCTTCACCGCGATCAGTCTGTTCGGCATCAGTTTCACCCTGGTGGGGCTGATGGTCGCCACCGCCCTCCTCGATCACATGTTCGCGCCCTACCCGCCCGAGGTCCGGCAGGACCGGACGCTCGGCATCTACCGCGCGGAGTTGACCGGCGGCAAGTCCGAGTGGCATTCCTTCGCGGGCTTCAAGCTGCTGGATCGCTACGCCAGGGACCTGCCCGGCGTCGAACGGCTGGCCATCACGGGCAACCCGGAGGAGGTCTACTCCTACCAGGGAGGAAGCCGGGTCAAGCTGTTCATCCGACGGTCCGACGCCGAGTACTGGCGCGTACTCGACTTCCGGTTCCTCGAGGGCGGGCCCTTCACGGACCAGGACGTGTCCAACCGTTCCTTTGTCGCCGTCATCAACGCGTCCACCCGGGACCGCTTCTTCGGCGGCCCGCCGGCCGTGGGCAGGACGATCGAGGCCGACGGCCAGCACTTCAGGGTGATCGGGGTCGTTCCCGACCTGCCGATTCTTCGGCAGATCTCGTTCGCCGAACTCTACGTCCCCCTGACGACGGCGAAGACGGATGCCTACCGGGAGCAGCTTCTGGGAGGGTTCACCGGGCTGCTGCTGGCGCGAAGCCCCGCAGACTTCCCGGCGATCAAGGCCGAGTTCGCGTCGCGTCTCCCCCAGGTCCCGCTGCCCAACAAGCGGTGGGAGAAGCTCACGTCGCAGGCCTCGACGCTCTTCGAGTATGCGGCGGAGATGCTCGATCCCGGGTGAGGCCAGCGAGTCGAAGCCAGCCCTGATGTGGGCTGTCATCGCCGGCATGATGCTCCTCTTCGCCCTCCTGCCCGCGGTCAATCTCGTCAACCTCAACATGAGCCGCATCATGGAGCGGGCGTCCGAGATTGGCGTGCGCAAGGCGTTCGGCGCCTCCTCGCGGACGCTCGTCGGCCAGTTCATCGTCGAGAACGTGGTCCTCGCGCTCGTCGGCGGCGCCCTCGGTTTCGCAGGCTCGGTGCTCGTCCTCGAGGCCGTCAACCGCAGCGGTCTCGTGCCCTACGCGCAGTTCGGCATGAACTACCGCATCTTCCTCTACGGTCTGGGCCTTGCGGTGTTCTTTGGCGTCCTCTCCGGCGTCTACCCGGCCTGGCGCATGTCGCGGCTGCATCCGGTGCAGGCCCTCAAAGGAGCCTCGCGATGATCCGTCACCTGCTCAGAATCGTGTGGAACCGGAGGCGTGCCAACGCGCTCGTCGCGCTGGAGATCCTGCTGTCGTTCCTCGTTCTGTGCGCCGTCGCGACCATGGTCGTCTACTACGTGGACAACTACCGGCGGCCGCTCGGTTACGTGTGGCAGGACACGTGGGTCGTCACCATGGACGCCAACGCCCAGGACCAGGTCGATGGCGGACGCCGGCACGGCTGCCGCGGGGACGGGTCCGAGGGCGCTTCAACGCGCCATGGTCGCCCGGCTGATCGCGATCGCCGGCGACCTCCCGGAGGTCGCCTCGGCGTCGGCGGCATTCATCGGGCCGTATGACAACTCCACCTGGAGAGAACATCATCAAGGTCGGCGGGAAGCAGTACGTCTACTACTACAACGAGGCCACCGACGGCTTCGCCGACACGCTGAGGATGAACGTCCTGCGCGGGCGGTGGTTCGACAGGTCGGACGATGGCGCCGGCTGGACGGCCGCCGTGATCAACCTCCGGCTGGCCAGGGAGATGTTCGGAGACGAGGACCCCGTCGGACAGCTCGTCGAGGACGAGACCGAGCCGGACCCTGCGTCGCCCGTCCAGCATGAGCGGACGCGGCTGCGGATCGTGGGCGTGATCGACGACTTCCGCAAGGACGGCGAGTACTCGGCGCCGGGCAGCTTCCTGATCGCCCGGAACCGGCTCGACGATCCGCGCGAGCTGATCCATTCGCCCCGCGTGCTCCTGGTGCGCGTCAGGCCGGGCACCACCGCCGCGTTCGAGGAGAAGCTGGTGTCCCGGCTCCGCGCGGCCGCGCCGGACTGGACGTTCCAGTCCGAGCCGCTGGAGCTGAAGCGGGACGAGTCGCACCGCAACTACATCGGCCCGCTCGCGGCGGCAGGCGTCGTCGCGGCCTTCCTGCTGATCATGGTCGCGCTCGGCCTCACCGGCGTGCTGTGGCTGAACGTGACCCAGCGCACCCGGGAGATCGGTCTGCGCCGCGCCGAAGGGCGCCACCATTCTCAGTGTCCAGCAGCAGCTCGTGGGCGAGGTGATCGTCCTGACAACCCTGGCCGTTCTCGTGGGTGTGGCGGTAGCGGCCCAGTTCCCGCTGTTCGGGCTGTACGGCGAAGTGCCGCCGGCCGTGTACCTCGCGGGCCTCGGGCTTGCGCTCGTCGGTATCTATGCGCTGACGATCGCCTGCGCGTACGTCCCCAGCCGGCTCGCCGGCAGCGTGCAGCCGGCGGAGGCGCTGCGGTACGAATAGGGGCTAGGGACTCGGCGCTAGGCGCTAGTCAGTCAAGGGGACACGAAACGTCTCGTTCGGACGACAGCACAGTTACGTCTATTCCGTGGTAGGTTCCCACTAGCCCCCAGCGCCTAGCCCCTAGCGCCTGATCATGATCCTCCTGGTCGACGACGACCCGTCCGTGACCGCGTCGTTGGCGCTGCTGCTGAAGCAGCACGGCTACGTCACCGCCTCGGCCGCCACGCCCCACGAGGCCCTCGCCGCGGCAGCCAGGCCGGATCTCACGCTCGTCATCCAGGACATGAACTTCTCGCGCCAGACGACAGGCGCCGAGGGGCTCGACCTGCTGGCGCGCCTCAAGGCGGCCCGGCCCGAGGTGCCGGTGATCCTCCTCACCGCCTGGGGATCGATCTCCCTGGCCGTGCAGGGCATGAAAGCCGGCGCGGCCGACTTCGTCACCAAGCCGTGGTCGAACCAGCAGCTCCTCCAGAGCGTGACCACCGCGCTCGGCCTGGCCACGTCGCGCGACGGCGCCGGCGAAGGCCCGCCGCTCTCCCGCGAGGAGCTGGATTCGCGCTACGACTTCGGCGAGGTGATCGGCAGCGACCCGCGGCTGCTCCGGATCCTCCAGCTCGCCGGCCGCGTCGCCCTGACCGACGCGTCCGTGCTCGTCACCGGCGAGAGCGGCACCGGCAAGGAACTCGTCGCCGAGGCGATCCACCGCAACAGCCGGCGCCGGAGCGGTCCGTTCGTCAAGGTGAACCTCGGCGGCATTTCGTCCACCCTCTTCGAGAGCGAGATGTTCGGCCACGTGCGCGGGGCCTTCACCGATGCGCGCGCCGACCGCAAGGGCCGCTTCGAGATCGCCCACGGGGGCACGATCTTCCTCGACGAGATTGGCGAGCTCGACGCGGGCTCGCAGGTGAAGCTGCTCCGCGTCCTCCAGGACCGCACCTACGAGGTGCTCGGCTCGAGCCAGACGCGGACCGTCGACGTCCGCGTCATCACGGCCACCAACCGCACGCTTGCCGACTCGGTCGAGCGCGGCGAGTTCCGCGAAGACCTGCTCTACCGCATCAACCTGATCACGCTGCACCTGCCGCCGCTGCGCGAGCGGCCAGACGACATCCCGGTCCTGGCGTCGCGCTTCGTGCAGGCGGTCTCCCACAGCTACGGCCGCGACGACCTCGCCATCACCCCGGCCGCGATCGCGTGGCTCCGCCGGCAGCCCTGGCCCGGCAATGTCCGCCAGCTCCGCCAGTGGATCGAGCGCGCGGCGCTTGTCGGCACGCACGCGGCGCTGGATGTGGCGGACTTCGAGTCCATCATCACCATGGAGCCGCGCGACGCCGCCCGCGACGCCCTCCCCGCGGTCGGCAGCATGACGATGGAGGAGATCGAGCGGGCGATGATCGTGAAGTCGATGAGGCACCACGGCGGCAACATCACGCGCGTGGCCGAGGCGCTGGGCCTGAGCCGGGCGGCGCTCTACCGCCGCTTCGAGAAGTACGGGATCAGCCCGTGAACCTGCGGCGCCGCTTCATCATCTACCTGGTCGTCGTCCACGCCATGCTCGCGGCCCTGGCCTGGTGGCTGCTGCAGCAGAACATCCTCTGGCTCATCGCCATCGAGGTCGTCTTCATCGTGTCGCTCGCCGTCGGCATCGCCATCGTCACCCGGCTGTCGTCGACGCTGGTGACCGTGCGCCAGAGCGCGCAGATGCTGCGCGAGGGCGAGTTCACCACGCGGTTCCTCGAGGTCGGCCACCCGGACGTCGACACCATGATCCGCGTCTACAACCGGATGGTCGACAACCTGCGCGAGGAGCGCGTGCGCCTGCAGGAGCAGCAGTACTTCCTCGGGCAGCTGCTGGCCGCCTCGCCGGGGGCGTGATCGTCCTCGACCACGACGGCAGGGTGTCGGCCGTCAACCCCGCCGCGGCGCAGGCTGCTCCAGGCGCCGGCGGCGGCGATCGAGGGCCGGTCGCTCGCCGATCTGCGCGCGCCGCTGGCCGAGGCGCTCGACCGGACGGCGCCGGGCGACACGTGCGCCGTCACCCTGTCGAACGGCGGGCGCGTGCGCGGCCAGTGCGCGACGTTCGTGGAGCGCGGCCACCCGCGGCGGTTCTATCTCGTGGAGGAGCTGACCGAGGAGCTGCGGCAGACCGAGAAGTCGGCCTACGAGAAGCTCATCCGGCAGATGTCCCACGAGGTGAACAACACCGTCGGCGCCACGCGGTCGCTCCTGCAATCGTCGCTCGCGTATGGCGAGGGGCTGCCGGCGCCGCGGCAGGCCGAACTGCAGGAGGCGCTCGGCATCGCCGGGAACCGCCTCGAGCGGCTCAACACCTTCATGCGCGGGTTCGCCGACGTGGTGAGGATGCCGCAGCCCGTGAAGCGGCCGACCGACGTCCTGCGGCTGCTGGACGCCTGCGTGCGCCTCGTGCGGGCGCAGACCGATGCGTCGCGCATCGCGTGGAGGTGGGAGCCCGAGGGCGGGTTGGGCATCGTCGACATGGACGAGGCCCAGATGGAGCAGGCCCTCATCAACATCCTGAAGAACGCCGTGGAGGCGCTCCCCGCCGATGGCGGCATCGGTGACGGTTCGCGCCGGGTCGTCAGCCGGCGGAGGATACGTCGAGGTGGAAGATTCCGGCCCGGGCATCTCCGACGACGCGCGGCCGCATCTGTTCACGCCGTTCTTCACGACGAAGCAGAACGGCCAGGGAATCGGCCTCACGATGGTGCAGGAGATCCTGCGCCGCCACGGCTTCACCTACTCCCTCGACGGCCCGCCCGGCGGCCCCACGCGGTTCCGCATCGAGCTCTGTGCAAAGTCGGGCTGACAGCTTCCACCTCCACGGCCTTCGGCATGGCATTGTTGGACCTGACCCCACGGACGGTGTCACCTTTTCGCGCGGGCGCAGCAGCAGCTTGGGATCGAACACCTCGCCGGCGCGGACGACGTGCGTGATGGCGGCGAGGTCTTCGATCTTCTTGAGGGGATCGCCCGACACGATGATGAAGTTGGCGTCGGTGCCGGGGGCGAAGCGGACCACGGCGGGTTTCGCGCCAACGAGATCCGCGGCCGTCGAGGTTGCCGCGCGAATGGCCTCGATAGGCGACAGGCCCGCGCGCACGAGGGCGGCCAGTTCACGGTGAAGGCCGGCGCCAGGCACCGGATAGCCGGCCAGTTCGAATCCGGTACCCGCCGCCACCCGCCCGCGGGCGGCGACGAAACGCTTCAGGAACGCGGCCTGGCTGGTCCAGGCGCGCTTCGCTTTCGCGACGTCAGCGGCGGGCAGCTTCGCCAACGCGGCCTTCAACGCTGCGCGCCGCGCCGCGGGCAGCAGCGCCAGCGCCGGGTCGTCGGCCGCTTCCTCCGGGAACGCGCGCGCCATGGCGGCGGCCATCATCGGCACCAGCGTCACCCCGCCGCGCACGAGCCGCGTCTGCAGCGTGTTCAGGTCGCGTGCCGCCACCGCCGGCCAGGCGTCGGCGGCCGGGCCGCTGCGGGGCTTGAGCGGAAACGCGAGCGTCTCGATGGAGGCGACGCCGGCCGCGGCAAGGTCGTTCATGGAACTCGCGCCAGGCCGGCCGCTGACGCGCACGCCGGTCTTCCTGGCGGCGGTGACCATCGCCCTGTAGATGTCCGGCGGCAGCGACTCGTAGCCGGCGATCCAGTTCACCTTCGCGTCGATCTGGCGCCGCACTTCGCCAACAGCCGCCGCGGCGTCGGTCGCGTCGAAGAGCCAGCGGTCGGGGCTGGCGCCCTGGTTGATGCCGCGCCCGGATGTCCACAGGCGCGGCGCCAGAATCTCGCCCGAGATCGATCGGTCGCGCTGCGCCACGCCCCAGCCTGTCCGCGTGTTGATCACGCGGAAGCCTGTCACGCCGTGGGCCAGGCCCATGAGGTAGAAGTCGTCGGCCTCGAGATCGGCGGTGGGAGCTGCCCACGCGTGCGCGTCGATGAGGCCCGGCACGAGCACCGAACCGGCGGCCTGGATACGCACGGTGCCGCCTGGAAGCGAGGCCGGCGGCTCCGGCGTCACGCTCTTGATGCGGCCGCTCTCGATGTAGACAGCCGCCGGCGCCAGGTAGCGGCCCCTGGCCACGTCGAGCACCCTCGCGCCCTCCACCAGCACCGGCGGCTTCGCGGCGGGCTGCTGGGCGGCGAGGCGCCGAGCCCGACTGCGATGGCCGCGACTGTCAGCGCATTCCGGATTGCCGAAATGGTTCATCGCCATTCCGGCGTCAGTGTAATCCCGCTCGCCACGCCGAAGCCTGGGAGAGTTCAGTCGGGCGAAGGCGCGAATCCCGATCTATGATGCCAAGTCCGAGCAGAACCCGAGCATGCGCGAAATCGTCATCACCCGTCACGGCGCCCCGGAGGTCATGGAGGAGCGGGAGCGGCCGACGCCCGAGCCCGGCCCTGGCGAGGTCCGCATCCGCGTGAGGGCGGCGGGCGTGAACTTCGCCGACATCCTGGCGCGGATGGGCCTCTATCCCGACGCGCCGCCGCCGCCGCTCGTGGCGGGCTACGAAGTGTCCGGCTACGTCGACGCCGTCGGGCCGGGGCCGATGCGGCACGAGATCGGGCGCCACGTGCTGGCGGTCACGCGCTTCGGCGGCTACGCGGATCACGTGATCGTCCCGGCCGACTTTGTCTGGCCCGCTCCCGCCAACCTGAGCCACAACGAAGCCGCCGCCATCCCCGTCACCTACCTCACCGCCAGCGTCGCGCTCTATCGCATGGCGAACGTGAAGGCCGGCGAGACGGTGCTCGTGCACGGCGCGGGCGGAGGCGTAGGCATCGCGGCCATGCAACTGGCCCGGCTCCGACGCGCCACGGTGATTGGTTCGGCGTCCCCCGCCAAGCACAGCGCGCTGCGCGCGATGGGCATCGACCACGTGATCGACTACCGGAACGGCGACGTCGAGGCCGAGATCGCGCGCCTGACCAACGGGCGCGGTGTGGACGTGATTCTCGACGCCCGCGGCGGCGAGGCGCTCACCGAGAGCTACCGCACGCTCGCGCCGCTCGGCCGCCTCGTGATCTTCGGATCGCAGGCGCTCGTGGTCGGCCGGGAACGAGACGAGGAGCGCGTGCAGGCGGTGCTGCAGCAGCGGCCGTTCTTCGATCCGATGGACCTGATGAACAGCAACAAGGGCGTCTTCGGCCTCAACCTCGCGCACCTCTGGCGCGAGCGCCGGTTCGCGGCGGCCTCGATGGAAGCGCTCCTCACCGACTTCGCGGGCGGCCGCCTGAAGGCCGTCGTCGCGAAGACGTTCCCGCTCGCGCGCGCCGCCGATGCCCACGCGTTCGTGCAGGACAGGGCGAACGTCGGGAAGGTGGTGCTCACGGTCTAGGGGCTGGGGACTGGGGCTAGTGCAGGGGAGCTCGCTGAGCGGTGTCAGACGCCGATGCCAGACAGCTGCAACGCGGCGATAGCCGCGTCCCACTGCCCTTGCTCCTAGCCTCTACTGACTACTGGCTACCTCGTGCCTGTCCAGATTCACCCACTCCACCCTCAGCGGCTTGGTGAAGACGCCGAGGTCCTCGGGCTGGAGGACGACCAGTTCGGCCCCGGCGAGCCACTCATCGTCCAATCCTCGCCCGATCCTCGTCGGCGAGGGGAATCACGAAGTGCAGTCGCCAGGCTCCCGTGCCGAGTTGCTGAGTCGAGAGGCCTCCCACCAGCGAGAAGTTGAGCAGCCGGCCCGACTCGGCGGCGAGAAGCACGGCCTGCTTCCGCGAGGTGTTCCTGATGGCCAGGCGTTCCGCGCTGCCGACTCCTCCAGACCCGAACAGATCTTGCGACGTCCACGTCAGCCGCTGGAGAAACACGCGGCGGGCGTCGACGAGCACGCCGTCCCGTGTCGGGACAACGGCGCTCACCGTCAGCCGGCCCAGCCTCGCCGTAATCGCGCTTCCCACGGCCAGCGGGACGGCTTCGACAACCCGGTACCGCCACGCGCGCAGCGTCACGGTCGCGTCGAGCGGCCCCTGGGCGGACGCCAACCTGGACACCTCCGCCTCGGGCAGACTCAGCAGTGTCGTGTAGAACGCGGAGGGCTCGGAGCGAACCGGTCTCAGCAACTCGACGTCTCCCAAGGCTCGCGCGATGCTCTCAAGAGGCTGTCCGTCATCATCCGTTTCGCGTGCACGCTGCGCCGATAGGCGGCGCGGCTCCGGCGCTGCCATTGGATCGCCGGAGCATCCCCGGGGTGCCAGGTCGAGGCAATCGACCATGGCTGAAGCACGATGGCCGGCGGCGCGCCGGACGTGCGCAGGATAGCGCCCGTGTACCGGTAGCGCGTCTGGCGGCCCCGCGCATCGTTCGTCGACCCCGATTCGACGCGCACCGCCAGGGGATCGACATCCAGTCCGACCGCGGCGGGATCCAGCACGCTCTCCCGAATCGGCGCGGGAGGCACGGCATCGAACGGAGGGCGCACGGTCATGGCGCGCGAGCACGCCGACGACCAGCACACCCGTCGCGGCCACCGCCGCGCGGACAACGTGCCTCCGGGGGTACTGGTACGCGAGCACCGCGGCAGCTCCGACGACCGTCACGACGGCCCAGTTGGCGAGCGGCGTGGCCGAGCCCGCCAGCGGAAGCGTCGGCAGTTGCTGGATGAAGGGCCGCGCCTGGCCGATCAGCGTGCCCATGAGCATCACGGCCGCCACCGCCACCACGGCGAACTGCGGAAGGGTCGCCGTGATGGCCGCGCCCATCGTGGACAGGCCGACAACCATGATCTGCTCGACGACGAACTGCCACACGCCGTTCAGCACGTCGCCCTGCGGGAGGCCGAGCGCCGTGAACAGCGACCAGCCGACCACGGCCGGCAGCGCGACCAGGAGCAGCGACGGCCGAGATCAGCTTGCTCGCGGCCATCGCGGCCGGCTGTATCGGGCCGCGTCATCCAGAACGCGGTCGTGCCGACCGGTGAGTCGCGCTGGATGAACAGGACCGTCAGGAGGATCGTGAACGCCAGCCGCGCGCCCGCGAGGAACCCGGCGAGGGACTGGATGGCCCCGCGCGGCGACTCCGGGTCGAGAATCGCGGGTCCGACGGCCATCACCGCGGCCTGGGCCAGCAGGAGGAGCAGCCAGGCGACGAGCGGCAGGCGGAGCGCACGGATGTCGTGCCAGACGAGGTGGCTGATGACGCTCACCGTGCACCTCCCCGCGACTCCGCGAGCCGGAAGACCCGCGCCAGGACGATGAAGATCTCGCGCAGCGACATGGGCGTCACCGAGATGTCGCGGGCGCCGGGAATCGCGTCGCGCACGCGGGCGCCGCACTCGCTCTCGACGAACCGACTCTCCACGAACCTGACCGTGCGGCCAGACGACTCGGCCAGCAGCCACGACGCCGGCAGCGGCGAGGGCACGGCCGCGTCGCCGTCGGTAGCCACCTCGATGCGCCGGAACCTCGCGACGAGCGACGAGACGGGCTCGGCCAGTTCGAGGCGGCCCTCGTTGATGACGCCAATCCAGTCGGCGAGGCGCTCGACCTCGTCGATGTCGTGCGACGAGATGAAGACGGTCCACGGCCGGTCGCCGCCGGCCACTTCGAGGATGCCCTGCGTGAACTCCTCGCGCACGAGGGCGTCGAGGCCGGCGAAGGGCTCGTCCAGGACGAGCAGTTCCGGGTGATACGCCAGCGAGGCCACCAGCGCGGCCTTCATCCTCGTGCCGCGCGAGCAGGCCTTCAGCGGCTTGTCCATCGGCAGCGCGAGCTGCTTCGCGAGCGACGCCGCGAACGCGCGGTCCCACGACGGGTAGAACGGCGCGCAGTACGCCAGCAGGTCAGACGCCGTCATCCAGAGCGGCAGTTCCTGGTTCTCGGACACGTAGCCGATGCGCTGAAGCGCGGCCGGGCCGACCTGGCGCGAGTCGATGCCCAGCACGCTCGCCCGCCCCGACGAGGGCCGCAGCAGGTTCATCAGGGCCTTGATCGTCGTCGTCTTGCCCGCCCCGTTCGGCCCGATGAGCGCGTACACGCTCCCCGCCGGCACCTCCATCGTCAGATCGCGGACGGCCTCGGTGCGGCCGTAGCGCAGCGAGAGGCCGGCGGTTTCAATCGGATGTGCCATGGCGTCTCCCGTCTACCTGCCGCCCCGATCGAGGCGGCTCCACTGCTCCGACACCGCGTCGAGCACGTCCTGAACATCCAGCGACAGGTGGCGCGCCTCGACGACGAGGCGCTCGACGTCCTCGCGCAGCAGCGCCCGGCGATCCGCGGCGCTCGACGCCTGGCGGGCGGCGATGAACGTGCCGATGCCGGGGCGGACCTCCAGCAGGCCTTCAGCCGTGAGCGTCGCCACGACCTTGTGGGCCGTGTTGGGATTGATGCGCAGTTCGCGGCTCAAGACGCGAACGGACGGGAACTCGTCGCCCGCGCGCAGACGGCCGGAGACCATCGCCTTCTTCACGGCGAAGACCACCTGCTCGTGCACCGACAGGCCCGGCCGGATGGTGCGACAGACGCTGACCATGTAGCACTCCAGTTGGGACTGTCATGCGGCTGCTACCGGCACTGGGAGCGGGATTCGGGACCGGATCGGCGGGCCGCAACTGGGCCGGGAACGGGCGGGCGTGGGCGACGAGGTCGGGCTCAGCGTCGAGGAGCTCCGTCGAGCGCCAGCCTCGCCGGGTGTCGCGACTGGCTGAAGCCTGGATCCATCAGTCCGCTCGAAGCGCTGACCAGCCTCCGATGCGACTCGCCGATGGGGCGAGCCTCGGCTACGAGGTCCAACCGTGATCATCTCCCGTCGCGCGGGGTATCATCTGACGACCGCAACCACCGCTGAGGAAGACGATGAGACACCGAGCCTGCGCCACCGCCATCGCGATCGTCATCGCCTTACCGTCGCCGCGACAGCGGCCGCCCAGACGCCCGGCACCGTCCGCGCACCGGTTGGCCCAGGCCGCCCGGCCGGCCCGACGGTGGATCAGCTGATTTCGCTCAAGCGGGTCGGTTCGCCGGCGATCTCGCCCGACGGGAAGCTCGTCGCCTACACGGTGCGCGAGGCGAACTGGGACGAGAACGCCTACGAGACCGAGATCTGGATCGCCGACGTCGCGGCGGGCACGACCCGCCAGTTGACCAACGCGAAGAAGTCGAGCGCGTCGCCGAGGTGGTCGCCCGACGGCGCGCGCATCGCCTTCACCTCCGACCGCTCCGACAAGCAGCAGATCTGGATCATCCGCCCGTCATTCGGCGAGGCCGAGCAGCTCACGCGCGAGGAGGAAGGCGTCGGCGCATTCGCCTGGTCGCCGGACGGGAAGCAGATCGCCTTCACGATGATGGACCCGAAGCCCGAAGCCTGGAAGGACCGCGACAAGAAGTACGGCGAGTTCGAAAGCGTGGACGAGGACCAGCGCCTCAGCCAGCTCTGGACGATCGACGTCGAGTCGAAGAAGACGCAGGCGCCTGACGAAGGGCAGCTTCACGGTGGGCAGTTTCGACTGGTCGCCCGACGGCAAGGCCATCGCCTTCGATCACACGATCAACCCGGATCCCTCCAACGGCCACACGGCCGACATCTCCATCGTCACCGTCGCGGACGGAGCGGTCCGGCCGCTGGTCACGCAGGCCGGCCCCGACAACCGGCCGCTCTGGTCGCCCGACGGCACGCGGGTCGCCTTCTCCTCCGCCATGGCGCAGCCGTTCTTCTACTACACGAACAGCCGCATCGCGGTGATTCCCGCGGCCGGCGGCGCCATCACCGAACTGACGAAGGCCTTCGACGAGAACCCGGGCCCGATCGCCTGGCTGAAGGACGGCATCCTCTTCAGCGCCTCGCAGAAGACGGCGGCGCACCTGTTCCTGCTGGACCCTGCGACAGGCGCCGTGAAGCAGATCACGCCGGCCGGGCCGTGGGTCTTCTCCAGCTTCACCTTCACGCCCGATGGCAGCGCGCTGGCGTTCGTCCGCACCGGCCCGAAGGAGTTCCCGGAGCTCTGGACGGTGTCGCCGATGAGCGGCACGCTGAAGCGGCTCACCGACATGGGCGCGCAGGTGGCCTCGTGGCCGCAGCCGTCGCAGGAAGTGATCACCTGGAAGAGCATGGACGGCACGCCCATCGAGGGCGTCCTCCACAAGCCGGCGAACTTCCAGCCCGGCAAGCGCTATCCCCTGCTCGTCGTCATTCACGGCGGCCCGACGGGCATCTCGCGGCCCACGCCGTTCGGCTCGACGGCCACGTATCCCATCGACATCTGGCTGAACAAGGGCGCGCTGGTGCTCGAGCCGAACTACCGCGGCAGCGCGGGCTACGGCGAGAAGTTCCGGTCGCTCAACGTGCGCAACCTCGGCGTCGGCGACGCCTGGGACGTCATCTCGGGCATCGACCATCTCGTCGCGCAGGGCCTCGTCGACAACGACAGGGTCGGCACGATGGGCTGGAGCCAGGGCGGCTACATCTCGGCGTTCCTGACGACGCACGACAGCGCGAGGTTCAAGGCGGTGTCGGTGGGCGCGGGGATCTCGAACTGGATGACCTACTACGTGAACACGGACATCCACCCGTTCACGCGCCAGTACCTGAAGGCGACGCCGTGGGACGATCCGAAGATCTACGCCGACACGTCGCCGATGACCTACATCAAGCAGGCGAAGGCGCCCACGCTCATCCAGCACGGCGAACTCGACAAGCGCGTGCCCATCCCCAACGCCTACGAACTCTACCAGGGCCTGCAGGACCAGGGCGTGCCCGCGAAGCTCGTTGTCTACAAGGGCTTCGGCCACGGCCTGACGAAGCCGAAGGCGCACCGCGCGGCGATGGAGCACAACCTGGAGTGGTTCGGGAAGTACATCTGGGGCGAGGCGCCGCCCGCGCCGCCGAAGGTGGCCGCGAAGGTCGAGCCCTTCGCGGGCATCACCAACTTCGCGCCGATCGACGATACGTTCGCGTGCGCCGGGGCGTTCAAGGCAGAGGCGGCCGCCGAGCTGAAGCGGCGCGGCTACGCGTCGGTGGTGAACTTCCGCAAGGCGAGCGAGGAAGGCGCGGCGATCGAGAAAGAGAAGGAAGCTGTCGAAGCCGCCGGGCTGAAGTACATCGCGATTCCGTGGGCCCGGACCGACGCGGACGTGAAGCCGGCGCTCGACGCGTTCCTCGCGGCCGTGAAGGACCCGGCCAACCGGCCCATGCTCTTCCACTGCGCGAGCGCCAACCGCGCGTCGGCGTTCTGGGCCATCAAGCGCGTCGTCGTGGACGGCTGGACGAAGGAGAAGGCGCTCGCAGAGGCCGAGACGATCGGGCTCACCCAGGATCCGATGAAGAAGTGGGCGGAAGAGTATCTGGCGAAGATCAGTAGTAAGTAGTCAGTAGCCAGTACGCCAGTACGGCAGACACGCCCCCGACGCTGACACGCAGTCACACTGGAGTGGAGGGACACGCTATGAGCCGAGTCGTGGTGCTCGGGGCAGGGGTCGCCGGACATACGGCGGCGGCGTTCGCCCGCAAGTGGCTCTCTTCCAGCGACGAGGTCGTCGTCGTCTCGCCCAAGCCGGACTACAACTGGATTCCGTCGAACATCTGGGTGGGCGTCGGCCTCATGCCGGCCGAACGCGTCCGCTTTCCGCTCGCCCCGGTCTATGCGCGCCACGGCATCGATTTCAGGCAGGCGCATGCCAGAGAGCTGCATCCCGAAGGCGGAGCGGCGGGCGCGGACCCTTACGTCGTCGTGGAATCGACGCGCCCGGGCCACGAGGGCGAGCGGGACGAGATCCGCTACGACTTCCTCATCAACGCCACGGGGCCGAAGCTCAACTTCGGCGCGACCGACGGCCTCGGCCCGGACGGGCATACCCTGTCGGTCTGCACGGACACGCACGCGCAGGAGACCGCGAAGCACCTCGCGTCGGCCGTCGAGCGCATGAAGCGCGGCGAGCGCCAGCGTTTCCTGGTCGGCACCGGGCACGGCGCGTGCACCTGCCAGGGCGCGGCCTTCGAGTACATCGTCAACCTGGAGTTCGAACTGCGCGCCCGCGGCGTGCGCGATCGCGCGGAGATCTGGTGGCTGTCGAACGAGTTCGAGCTCGGCGACTTCGGGATGGGCGGGATCCACCTGAAGCGCGGCGGCTACATCACGCCCAGCAAGATCTTCACGGAGTCGCTCTTCGCGGAACGCGGACATCCGCTGGATCACCCGGGCCCACGTGCGGAAGGTGGAGCCGGGGCGGGCGCAGTACGAGACGCTCGACGGCCAGCAGCGGGAGTTCGCCTTCGACTTCGCCATGCTGCTGCCGCCGTTCGCCGGCGTCGGGCTGAAGGCGTTCGACAGGGCCGGCGCGGACATCACGGCGAAGGTGTTCCAGCCGAACGGCTTCATGAAGGTCGACGCCGACTACACGCCGCGCCCCTACGAACAGTGGACGGCGAAGGACTGGCCGAAGACGTACCAGTCGCCCGCCTACCCCAACGTGTTCGCGGCGGGCATCGCGTTCGCCCCGCCGCACGCGATCTCGCGGCCGTACCAGACGCCTGGCGGAGCGCCGATCGCGCCCGCGCCGCCGCGGACCGGCATGCCGTCGGCCATGATCGGCAAGACCGTGGCGCGCAACGTCGTCGGCATGGTGCGCGGCGAGCCCGGCCCGCGCCACACGGCGTCGATGGCGGCGATGGGCGCCGCGTGCGTGGCCTCCGCCGGCGCCAACCCGTTCACGGGCACGGCCGCGTCGATGACCGTGTTCCCGATCGTCCCCGACTTCGAGCGGTATCCGGAGTACGGCCGGGATCTCGGCCAGACCTTCGGCGAGATCGGCCTGGCCGGGCACTGGATCAAGATCCTGCTGCACCACCTGTTCATCTACAAAGCGCGGCTCCGCCCGGGCTGGAGCCTGATCCCGGAGTGACCATGAGCGACACCAGCACGGGCGAACAGCCGGACCGCGTCAAGGAGTCGTTCTTCGCGACGAAGCCCACGGCGTTCACGCGCTTCATGCGCACGTTCATCCCGTGGCAGATCGTGCGCTTCGCCGTCCTCAACCTGAAGATGATGCGGATCATCGCCCGCAGCCATCACGGATAGGCAGCGAAGAGGCCGGCACGGGCCACGGAGCGGTAGCCAGAAGCCATAGCCATAGCCAGTAGCGCGCCGTAGCCAGTAGAAGGACACCGGATGACGAGACAAGAAGTCCCGCTGCCCAGCGTGCCTGCGTGAGGGGCGTTCCTACTGGCTACTGACTACTGAATACTCTCTGCGATTTCAGAACTCCACCCGCACGCCCGCGATGAGCGTGCGGCCCCACTGGTGGACCGCCTTCGGCGCGCGGGCGGCGCGGCTCCAGTTGTAGACCAGCACGTTGTCGTGGTCGAACACGTTGTCGACCTCGACAGTACAGCAGCGTCGCCGTCCGGCCGCGCGACGAACGTGCGGTCCACGCGGCGCGTCGAGGCGCCGGTAGTCGGGGTAGTCGAGCGCGTTGATCGCGCGAGAGGTCGTACACGCCACGGCCGGCCTTGATCGACGCCTTCGGGTCGAAGGGCGTGTACGGCCGGCCGCTCGCGTACCGCCAGCGGAACCCCGTGCTCCAGCGATCCGCCGGCCTGTAGAGCAGCTCGACGCGCCCCTGGTGGCGCAGTTCGTGCTCGGCCGGCCTCCACGTTCTGTCCAGCCCGAGCTGCGACACGTGCCAGTAGGAGTAATTCGCGGTGACGCGCAGGCGTGAGCCCGCGCCGATCACCGCCACGGTGTCGATGCCCGCGGCATGGACCTGCCCCTCGCTGACGAGCGGGCCGACAAACGGCGAGTCGAAGTCGGCCGACGAGCTGACGAGCACGCGCGACGGGATCGCCGGATCCACCGGATAGTCGCGGTAGCGCTTGTCGAAGGCCTCCACGCCGAGCCGCAGCCAGCGCGCCGGCTCGATGTCGAACCCGCCGCCGAACTGCCGCGACACGATCGGCGCGAGCCCCGCGTTCTCGGGCGCGCTCGCCATCCAGATGTACGGCACGCCCTGGCGGTAGATGCCCCAGTAGCCGACCAGGCGGAGCGCGCGTGCCGGCACGAACTCCGCCTTCACGCGGGGGCTGCCGGTGGTCGCCGACGCCGCGCCCCAGTGATCGACGCGGATCCCCGCCAGCAGGCGGCCGCGCCCGGGCAGCGCGCGCTCGATTTCCGCATAGGCCGCCACATCGGCGAACGACCGCCGGTCGCGCGCGGCAAGATCGCGTCTGACGATTTCGTACGGCGTCCACACGTCGTTCACGTAAAGCTCGTAGTCGTATCGATACGCCTTGAGCGCGGCGCCCACGAGGACATTCCCGGCCGGTGTGTTCGCGCGGCGCACGTCGGCCCGACGCGCAGTTCCGTCTCCCGGCCCCGGTCGATCGCGTCGACAACCGCGCCGTCCATCGCCGTGACGTCCACCTCGCTCGATCCGACGCTGGCGGCGATCGTCGACGACGTGCGGCCGGACCACGCGGAGTCGAGCCGGAGCCCCGCGAGGCCCACCACCTCGTCGCCGGTCGATCTCCGATTCGCCCGTCCGTTCGTCCCTGACGTCCACGCCGTCCTTCGCGCCGAGCCCGAGGAACGTGATCGCGTGGCGCGCGCCGGCGGTCCGGTTCACACGAACCAGGGCGTCCGCGTATCGAGGGACCGCCTCGGCTGTCTCGTCGCGGAACACCGCCTCGAGCAGGCTTCGCCGCGCCGAGACGATCCACGCGCCCGACGCGCCCAGCGCGCCCTCCGCGACGCCCATGGCGCCTCCGATGCCTCCGCCGAGCATCCCGTGGACGCGGTCCGTGCGCCCGGGCCGCAGGCTGATGTCGGCCACCGACGACATGCGGTCGCCGTAGGCCACCGAGTAGCCGCCGAGTTCCAGCGATCCGTGCGCGATGAGCCATGGCGGCAGGATCGACAGCGCGCCGCCCGTGCCGCCCTGCGCGCCGAAGTGGTTCGGGTTCGGCACGTCGAAGCCGTCGATCCGCGTCTGGTTCTCGATGGCGCCGCCGCCGCGCACGAGCAGGTCGTTGCGGTTGTCCTGCGACGCCGCCACGCCCGGCTGGGCCTGCATCGCGCGGAACACATCGTCGAGCGCCCCGGGGGTGGTGGCGATGGCGTCGCCTGTGAGCGACGGCGTGATCGGGCTGCTGATGGCCGTGGCGTCGCGTGCCCTCGGAATGTCGGCCTTCGACTCGGCCCGCATCTGGAACCGGTACGGGATCTCGACCTCGGCCTCGCACGCCGGGCCGGCGAGGATGACAGGCTGCGGCGCCGACTCGGAGAACCCGGCCACCGAGGCTGCGATGACGTAGCTGCCCGGCGCGAGCCCGGCGAAGACGAACCGCCCGTCGAGGCCGGCCGTGGCGTCGCATCCGCCCGTGCAATCGCGCGCCGCGGAGTCCGCCGCCGCGTCGCCGCAGAGGTCGCCTGAGCGGGCCCTCGCAGCGTGACCGCCGCTCCCGACACCCCGGCGCGCGCCTGCCCGTCGATGACGATGCCGGACACGCGGCAGTGCGCCGCGCTGGCCGCCGGCGGCCGACTGCGGCGGGCGCGCCCGGCAGCCGCGGCCGCAACTGGCGCCGCCACCAGCGAAGCCCAAGCCGTCAGATGACAGGCCACGATGCGGAGTCCTCGCGCCCGTCGGCCGCGGTGTCCTGCCCCATGTCCCGTCGTCGCATGTCCCGATCTTCTGGCCGCGAACTATACCATCCGGTTCGCGCACCTTTCGGACTCCGCTTCCGGACAAGTTTCTGGGCGCGTGTCAAGCGATCTTGCACACTGTTTTTGTCGCGTGCACACGTCTTGCGCGGACGCGCCCGGAACGCTAGGGTAGTGTATCGAAACTGCGACAGCAGGCCGGCCCGGCCCCCACCGAGGCCCGCGTCGCGGCATTCACCACTGGCCATGTCATCTTCCACCGACGCACCTGGAATCAACGGCCGATCGAGCCAGCTGAACGGCTGGAAGGAAATCGCCGCGTACCTGGGGCGCAGCGTGCGCACGGTCCAGCGGTGGGAGAAGGACTTCGGCCTGCCCGTGCGCCGCTTCGGGGCTTCGAAGCCGGAGAGCGTGTTCGCCCTCCCGCACGAAATCGACGCGTGGCTGCTGACCTCACAGGGCGTGAACGCCAGGTCCGGCAACGGCGCCGATGCCGATTCGCCCGCCCGGACCGACGCGCGGCCGTCGGCGCGCGCGGCGTCCGCCGACCGCGCAGCAGGAACCGCTGTTCCCCCGCGGGTGGTTCCTTCGGATGGGGCTGGTGGCGTTGCGGTCGAGTGGCTGATCCTCGCTGTCGCTGTGGGCCCGTGGACGTCCCGGCGGCCGGCAGGACGGATGGACGCGCCGCAGAGCCTGTCTTCTTCGGGCGCGGCGCCCGCCACCTGGCACGTGGACCTCGACACGCTGATCGTCTCGGACGCCCGCGGGGCAGAGCTGTGGCGGCACCGCTTTCCCCGCGAACTGGTCGCGCAGACCTACGACGATTCGGCGGCCGGCCGGAAGATGCTGGTCGGCTGGAATCACGGACATCGAGGGCGACGGCTCGCGCGAGGTGTGGTTCATCTCGCAGGCGCACGGGGGCCCGGCAGGCTCCGCGCTCCACCTGTTCAACAGCGACGGCACCCTCCGCTGGGCGTTCGAGCCGACGCTCACGATGCGCTTCGGCGCGGAGACATTCGGGCCGTCGTGGATTGTCGACCGCGCGTTTGTCACGGCCGACCCGGCAGGCGGGCCCGGCAGGGCCATCTGGGCCGTCCTCATCGACACCGCGCTCTTCCCGTCGTCCATCATGCGGCTCGACCCGGCGACGGGAACTCCGCTGACGGCGTACTGGACCGCCGGCAGCATCCTGGCGGCGGCGCTGGACATGTCCGGTCCGGCGCCGCGGCTGCTCGTGGGCGCCTGCCACAACGAAACCCGGGCCGGCAGCCTGTCGGTGCTCGACGCGCTGAACCCCACCGGGTCCGCCCCGGCGGAGGTGGAGAAGTACCGCTGCGCGTCGTGCCCGCCTGGAGCACCGCTGGACTTCCTCGTGTTTCCCAAGCCGGCCCGCTTCGGACACCTGGAAGCGACCGGTCCGGTCGAGACCCTCACGCCGCAGGCCGACGGGACGCTCGGCGTGAGAGTGCGCTACGCGGTGGCGGACCCCGAATCGTTCGCGGTGGGCATCTTCACGCTCGACCCGTCGCTGACGCCCGTCTCGGCGGACACGGCCGACGACTATCTCACGACGTACGGCAAGCTGGCCGCGCGCGGCGACGCCCCGGCCGGCGCGCCCGCCACGGTGGATCCCGCCCGCGAGTTCTTCCCCATCCTGCGCTGGGACGGCGCCGCCCGCCGCTACGTGAAGGTGTTCCTGAAGCGCTAGGCCGGCCGTTAGGCCAGCGTCTTCTTCGAGCGCATCGTCGCCAGCGCGAGCACGGCCAGGCCCCAGCCGAGCATGAGCAGCGCGTCCAGCCAGAACGCCTCGAGCCCGACGCCCTTCAGGAAGATCCCGCGCACGATCACGAGGTAGTAGCGCAGCGGGATGAGGTAGGTGATCGGCTGAATCACCGCCGGCATGTTCTCGATCGGGAAGATGAACCCCGACAGGTAGATCATCGGCATCATGAAGAAGAACACGGCCGTCATCATGGCCTGCTGCTGGTTGTGGGAGATCGTCGAGACGAACAGGCCGAGGCTGAGCGTGCAGAGCAGGTAGACCAGCGACAGGGCGAACAGCAGCGCGAAGCTGCCCCGCAGCGGAATCTCGAACCACAGCACGGCCACCGACACCACCAGGATGACGTCGATCATGCCGATGAGGCCGAACGGCAGCAGCTTGCCGACGGTCAGCTCCCACCGCCTCAGCGGCGTGACGTTGAGCTGCTCGAGCGTGCCCAGTTCCTTCTCGCGCACGATGGCCATCGGCGCCGAGCACGGTCGTGATGATCATCAGCAGCAGGGCCAGGACGCCCGGCACCATGAAGTGCAGGCTCAGCAGCTGCGGGTTGAACCAGACGCGGATGCGCGCCTCGATGGAGCCGATGCGCGGCGCGCCCGGCGGCCGCCCGGCGGCCGCCAGCTCCGCGGCCCTCGCGGTGATGAGCGTCGACGCGTACGCCAGGCCGACGGTGGCCGAGTTCGAGTCGGTGCCGTCGGTGATGACCTGCACGGTCACCGGCTCGCTGGCGCCCGATCATCTCGCCGTACTGCGGCGGGATCGACAGCGCCATCCACGCCCGGCGGCTCTCGATGGCGCGCTGGACCTCGGCGTCGCTCGAGGTCACGCCGGCGATGCTGAAGTACGGCGAGCCCTCGAAGCGCCCGATCAGATCGCGGCTCTCGGCGCTGCGGTCCGCGTCGAGCACGATGAGCGGCACGTTCTTGACGTCGGTCGTCGCCGCGTATCCCAGGATGAACAGCTGAATGACGGGCGCGATGAAGATCACCGGGAACATGCGCGGGTTGCGCCGCAGTTCCTGGAACTCCTTGCGGACGAGGAAGCCGAGCCGGCGCATCAGCCGCGCTCCTTTGCCAGCCGGATGGAGGCCAGCGCCAGGACGACGAACGCATAGATGCCGAGGGCCGCGAACTGCGGCGCCAGCACGCCGAAGCCGACGCCCTTCAGCACGATCCCGCGCAGCGCGACCAGGAAGTACCGCGCCGGCACGATGTGGGTGATGACCTGGATTGGCCCGGGCATGCTCGCGATCGGGAAGATGAAGCCGGAGAGCATGAACGTCGGCAGCAGCGAGATCAGGAGCCCGATCAGGAACGCCAGCGCCTGCGAGTCGACCATCGTCGAGACGAGCAGGCCCGTGCCGAGGGCGCCGACGAGGAACAGCGCCACGGCGGCGAGCAGCAGGAGCCAGGAGCCGCGCACCGGCAGGTCGAACAGCAGCATCGACGCCGCGATGATGAGCAGCGCCGACGCCAGCGAGATGAAGAAGTAGGGGATCGTCTTGCCGACGACGTAGGCCGGCGTCGAGATGGGCGACATCCGCACCTGCTCCCAGGTGCCGCGCTCCTTCTCGCGCACGATCGACAGCGACGTGGAGACGACGGAGCTGATCATCACGATGAACGCGATGAGGCCGGGCACGAGGAACAGCGTGCTCTGCAGCTCCGGGTTGTACCAGATGCGCGGCTGCACCGAGAGGAGCGGCGCGCCTCCCCTGCCGCCGGCCAGTTGCACCTGCAGTTGCGCCGACACGCCCTGCACGATGGCCTGCGCGTAGCCGAAGATGGCGGTGGCCGTGTTGGCGTTGTCGCCGTTGATGATGACCTGCACGGTGGCCACGCGGCCCGATCGGAGGTCGCGCGTCATGCCCTCGGGAATGATCAGCGCGACCCGCGCCTGGCCGCGGTCCATCAGGCGCTCGACCTCGGCCAGCGACGCGGGCGTGGAGACGATGTCGAAGTAGGTCGAGTTGACGAAGGAGGAGACGAGTTCGCGGCTCTCGGCGGTGTGCTCGCGATCGAGCACCGCGAGGCGCACGTGGCGGATGTCCCAGTTCAGGGCGTAGCCGTACAGCAGCAGGAAGAACGCCGGCACGAACAGCAGGATCATCAGCGTCCGCCGGTCGCGGACGATCTGCCAGAACTCCTTGCGGCCGACGGCCAGCGCCTTCCTCATACGGCGGCCGCCTCCTCGCGCGCCACGACGTCCATGAAGACGTCTTCGAGCGACGGCTGCACGAACTCGAACGACTCGGCCGCGAGGCCCAGTTCGTCCAGGCGCTGCCGGAGCGGCGCCGTGTCGCGGACGCCCGGCTTGAGCCACACGTGCAGCGCCGTGCCGAAGAGGCTGGTCTTCTCCACCGTCGGGAGGTCGTCGAGGGCCCGCAGCGCCGCCATCGGCGAGCCGGTGCGGATCTCGACCACCGCGCGTTCGCGGAACACCTGCTTGAGCTCGGCCACCGTGCCGAGGGCCGCGATCCGGCCCGCGTGCATCAGGGCCAGGCGATGGCAGTGCTCCGCTTCGTCGAGGTAGTGCGTGGTGACGAAGACGGTCACGCCCTGCCCCGAGAGCCGGTCGATGAGCTGCCAGAACTGCCGGCGCGACACCGGATCGACGCCGCCCGTCGGCTCGTCGAGGAACAGGATCGTCGGCTCGTGGAGGATGGCGCACCCGAGGGCCAGGCGCTGCCGCCAGCCGCCCGCGAGATCGCGCGTCAGCGTCTTCTCGCGGCCCGTGAGGCCGGCCATCTCGAGCACGAACGCGCGCCGCGCGCTGATGCGGGCGTCGTCGAGGCCGTAGAGGCCGCCGAAGAACGTGATGTTCTCCTCCACCGTCAGCAGCTCGTAGAGCGAGAACCGCTGCGACATGTAGCCGATGCGCCGCTTCACGCCTTCGGGATCGCGGCCGACGTCGATGCCGCCGACCGTGGCCGACCCCGACGAGGGCTTCAGCAGCCCGCACAGCATGCGGATCGTCGTCGACTTGCCCGCGCCGTTGCTGCCGAGGAACCCGAAGATCTCCCCGTCTTCGACGTCGAAGGACACGCGGTCGACGGCCAGGAAGGCCCCGAATCGGCGGGTCAGATCGCGGACGGTGACGGCTGGCATCTGTCGGCTACCTCCCGAGCGCGCGGTCGAGGCGCGCCTCCGCCAGCCGCGCGGCCGCCAGCGCGCGCGTGCGGTCGAACTGCGCCAGCGAGCAGCGCCTGCTGCGCGTCGAGCACCTCGGTGTTGGTGACCAGGCCCGCCTTGAAGCGCTCGGCCACCACGCGCCGGGCCTCCGCCGCGGCCGCCACTTCGTCGGCCGACGCGACAATCGCCTCGCGCGCCGACGCCACGTCGAGCCGCCGCTGCCGCACCTCGAAGTCGAGGACCGTGTCGAACTCGGCCAGGCGCTCCGCGACCGCGCGCTGGCTGGCCGACGCCTCGGCGACATCCGCCTTCACGCGGCCCCCGTCCCAGAGCGGCCACGTGATGTTGACGCCCACGTCCCAGGACGTGTTCCATTCGGTGGTCCGCGGGAAGATGCGCGGGTTCGGCCTCGCGTAGTCGAACCCGGCGCCCACCGCCAGGATGGGCTTCAGGCCGGATGCGGCCGCGTTGCGCCGCTCGCCGAGGGCGTCCACGCGGGCCTGCAGCGCCTGCCGCTCGGGCCGGCTGGCGCGGGCGTCGGCGAGCAGGTCGTCGTACGGCCGGAGCGGCGCCGACGGCCCTTCCAGGGAGGCGTCGATGGTGATGACCGCAGGGGCGGCGATCCCGGTCACCCGCCGGAGGTCCGCCTCGGCCACGTCGCGCATGTTGCGCGCCTCGATGAGCTGCACCCGGTGGCGCGATCGGCGGGCCTCGGCGCTCAGCACGTCGTTCGGCGCGAGCAGGCCGGCCGCGCGCATGTTCTGCACGTCGCGCAGGTGCGACTCGATGAGCGCCAGCGCCTCTTCGACGACCCGGACCGAGTCGGTGGCCGTGACCAGCGCCCAGAACGCCCGCGCGGCGTCGAGACGGACGTCGGCCGTGAACGTGCCGACGTCTTTGGCCGCCGCCGCCGCTTCGCTGCGGGCCGCCCGCTCCATCGACTCGAAGCGGCCGAACGTGTAGACGGGCCACTGCATGTCGAGGCGCGTGCGGTAGTTGTCCGGGATGTCGGGATAGATGATGGCTGCCGGCTTCTCCGGCGGGATGCCGAACGGCACGATGTGGTTCGTGCGGGTGTAGCCGGCCATCACGCTCACGATCGGCATCGTGGCGGCCGCGCGGGAGTCGACGGCGGCCTCGGCGGCGTCCTGTCTCGCCCGGCCTTCGCCGATCCGGTGGCTCTCGGCAAGCGCCCGCGCGATCGCCTCGTCGAGCGTCAGCCTCACGATGGAGGTCGAGGCTTCCCGCCTGAGCGAGCGGCGCGAGTCGAGGCAGCTCTGCGCCCCAGCTCGCGTGGCGGGCCATCCAAGCGCGATCGCAGCAGCCGCAAGACGGCGGCGATGAGTCGGCGGCCGACGGGTGTGTTTCTCATACGGCACTCTGTTCGGGCGTCGTGACGACGCGGTCGATGAAGACGTCTTCGAGGGATGCCGGAACCGTCCGGATGCTCAGGATGCGCACGCCCGCCCGGCCGCACGCCTCCGTGAGCCTGGCCGCCGCGGCGTCCCCGCTGCCGCGCGGCACCCGGATGTGCAGGCGCTCGCCGAACACCTGGACGTCGCGCACCCCGGCGTCCCCGGCGGCAATCCGCACGGCCGTCTCCTGCGGCTCGGCCAGCATCTCGAGGAGGTCGTCCGGGAAGGCCGCGCGCAGGGCGTTCGGCTCGTCGAGGGCGAGGATGCGTCCCTCGCTCATCAGCGCCACGCGCGAGCAGCGCTCGGCCTCGTCGAGGTAGGGCGTGGCCATGAAGATCGTGATGCCCTGCGACAGGAACTCGGAGAGCAGGCGCCAGAACTCCCGGCGCGACACCGGGTCGACGCCTGTGGTCGGCTCGTCGAGCAGGATGATCTCCGGCTCGTGCACCAGGGTGCACGCGAGCGCCAGTTTCTGCTTCATGCCGCCCGACAGGCGCTCGGCCAGTCGCGCCCGGAACGGCGTCAACTGCATCATGTCGAGCAGCCGGGTGCGGCGCTCGCGGTAGTCGGCCACGCCGTGGATCTCGGCGAAGAACGCGATGTTCTCGTCAATCGTGAGGTCGCCGTAGAGGCTGAATTTCTGCGAGAAGTAGCCGACCTTCGTCGTGATCGCCTGGTGCTGGCCGACCGGGTCGTATCCGAGCACGCGGATGGCGCCGCTTGTCGCCTTCAGCAATCCGCACATCAGCCGGATCGTCGTCGTCTTGCCCGCGCCGTCGGGGCCGATGAGGCCGAACATCTCGCCGCGGTTGACGGCGTACGACACGCCGGCCACCGCCTCGGTCGTGCCGAAGCGCTTCGTGACGCCGTTCAGTTCCAGCGCGGCAGTGGTCATGCGTCGTCGCGTTGCGCAGCGTCGATCGCCGTGCTCGTCCGAGTCGCCGAGCCCGCGCCTAGCGCCTGAGTCCCGAGTCCCGGCTACTTCGCGAAGCGTATCTCCGCCTCCACCGGCATCCCCTGCTTGAGCACGCCCTTCTCGTTGGCGACGGTCACCTTCACGCGGAAGACGAGTTTCGACCGCTCCTCCGCCGTCTGCACGTTGCGCGGCGTGAACTCGGCTTTCGGCGAGATGAACGTGACGGTGCCCTCGATGCCCGGCCCGCCGGCGTCCGTGAAGACGGTGGCCGTCTGCCCGAGGGTGACGCGCGGCACGAGCGGTTCGTCCACGTAGACATTCGCCCACACGTGGTCGAGGTCGGCGAGGACGACGATGGGGGTGCGCGGCGCGAGCAATTCGCCCGCGTCGACGAGTTTCTGCGTCACCATGCCCGACGCCGGTGCGAGCACGGTGGCGTCGCGCTGCGCTTTCTCGAGCGTGGCAATCTGCGCGTCAACGCCCGCCAGCCGTGCCCGCGCCGCGTCGACTTCCTCGCGGCGGGCGCCGGCCTTGAGCCGCGCCACTGTTTCGGCCGCCGCGCGCACGCGCTGTTCGCCGGCTTTCACGCGCTCCCGCGCCACGTCTCTCCGCGTGGCCGCATCGTCGCGCGGCTTCTCGGCGCCGGAGTTCGAGGCCAGGAGCGACTCGAAGCGCGTGAGGTCGCGCTCGGCCGAGGTGACCTCCTGACGCGCCGCGGCCAGGTCGGCCTCGGCCGCCGCCATCTGTGCCTCGGCCTGGCGGATGTCCTCCGGGCGGGCGCCGGCCAGCAGCAGCCGGAGCTGCGCGTCGGCGCCGAGCCGTTCGGCGGCGGCGCGCTGCAGGGCCAGGGCGATGTCGGCCGTGTCGAGCTGGGCGATGATGTCGCCGGCCTTCACGCGGTCGCCCTCGGCCACCTTCAACTCGACGAGCCTGCCGCCCACCTCGGGGGCCACGCGGACCTCGGTGGCCTCCACGTAGCCCGACACCCGGACGTGGTCGGCCGGCGGCTTCTCGCGGCATGCGGCGGCGGGCACGAAGGCGGCCGCACTCGCGGCGAGTGCGGCAATTCGGGTGAGCCATTGGGCGCGGGCGCTGTGCTGGGTCATGACGTTTCTCCGGCCGCTGCCGCGTCGGGGGCCGCGGGCATGACGGCGTGCCGGTTGAGCATCTGGAGATGCGCGATGAAGCGTTCGGGGTCGAGCCGGCCGACGTCGAACTGGGCCACGCGGGCGAGGGCGCTCCGGATAGGCGTGGTCGCGAGGTAGACGACGATCGGCCAGACCGTGGTGAGGTAGAGCAGGATCGGGTCGACCGGGCCGAATTGTCCGGCGGCGCGTCCCTCGGTGATGATGCCGGTCATGGCGCGGACCACGCGCACCATGACCGTGTAGGTTTCCTCGTCGAGACGGCGGCCGCCCTCGGCGATCTCGCGGAGCATGATGGGAGCGACGTGCGCGTGGGCCTGCCCCTCGATGACGAACGCGGCGACGAAGCGGTCGAGTTTGTCGGCCGGGGCGGCGTTGGAAGCGGCGATCGCGGTGAGGCCGTCTCCCATCGTCGTGAAAATGGAGCGGAGGACCGTGCTGTAGAGGTCTTTCTTGCTGTGGAAGTGGTAGTAGATCATCGCCTTGTTGAGGCGCGCGCGGGCGGCGATGCGATCGACGGTGGTGCCCTCGAATCCGCGGAGCGCGAATTCGACCGTGGCGGCGGCGAGGATGCGGTCGCGGGAGGCGGCGGGTTGGGATTTGGGGCTCCGCTTCGTCGCGGCCTCGGCCGGCTTCGGCCTGCCGATTCCGCGGTCTTGCGTGACTTCATCTTAACCAACCAGTTAGTTTAACTAACTAGTTAGTACTATAGACTGACGCGCCGCGTCAATCCCCGTCGCCGTGCCCCTCAGCTCCGGGACAGCGGTCGCCGCCTTCGTCTTCCGTGGCCTCCGTCCGGCTACGTCGTCGTCGCCTGTCTCCTGGCTTCCCTACTGTCTACTGGCTACTGACTACTCTCTTCTGTATTCTTCCCCCATGCGCACCGTCATCGCCGGCGGATCGGGCTTCCTCGGCCGGGCTCTCGCCAGTGCCCTGGCCAATGCCGGGCACCGCGTCCAGATCCTCACCAGGCGGCTGCCGGAACCGCCCCCTGCCGGCGAAGCCGCGCCATTCCAGTTCGTCGCCTGGACGCCCGACGGCACGGCCAACGGCTCCTGGACCTCCCCCTGCGCCGGCGCCGACCTCATCGTCAACCTCGCCGGCGCGTCAATCGGCGACAAACGATGGACCCCGGCCCGCAAGGCGCGAACTGCGGGGCAGCCGGATCTATGCCACGCGGTCGATCGCGCGCTTCATCGCCGAGGCCGAGCAGCCCCCCGCCGCGCTCATCAGCGCCTCCGCCGTCGGGATCTATGGCGACAGGGGCGCCGAGAAGCTGACGGAGGATGCCAGGCCTGGCCAGGGATTCCTCGGAGAGCTCGCCGTGGCGTGGGAGCAGGAGGCCATGGCCGCCGAGAGCGCCCGGACGCGCGTGGTGCTCCTGCGGACCGGCATCGTGCTCGATCCTCTGGAGGGCGCGCTCGCGAAGATGATCCCGCCGTTTCAGAGGTACGCCGGCGGGCCGTTCGGATCGGGGCGGCAGTACATGTCGTGGATTCACCGCGACGACTGGGTGTCGCTCGCGAAGTGGGCCGTCGAAACGCCCGCCCTGCGCGGCCCGGTCAACCTGACCGCGCCGAACCCCGTCGCCAACGCCGATTTCGCACACGCGCTCGGCCGCGCCCTGAACAGGCCGGCCATCGTTCCCGCGCCCGGGTTCGCCCTGAAACTGATCCTCGGCGAAATGGCCGGCCCGCTGCTGCTCCACAGCCAGCGCGCCGTGCCCGCGCGCGCACTCGCCGGCGGCTTCCGCTTCGCCTTCCCCGAACTCCAGGCAGCGCTCGCCGACCTGCTCGGGAAGAGAGCGTAGCCAGAAGCCAGAAGCCAGAAGCCAGAAGCCAGTAGCCAGTGCAGCGAGTCTGCAGCTGACACCGTGCGGTGTGACTGGCATTCTGGCTTCTGACATGCTGAGCCCTTCTGTCTTCTGGCTACTCTTCAGTACGCCGCCAGCTTCCTGAGCGCGTCCGCGATCTTGTCGGCGTTCGGCAGGTTCTCGCGCTCGAGCACGGCCGAGAACGGGCAGTGGGAGTCGGGGTACGTGACGCGCATCACCGGCGCGTCGAGGTGCTCGAAGCGCTCCTCCATCGCCACGGCCGAGATCTCCGCGCCGAGGCCGAGCGTCTTCACGTCTTCGTGCACGACCAGCATGCGGTTCGTCTTCTCGAGCGACGCGAAGACCGCGGCCTTGTCCCAGGGTGAGAGCGAGCGGAGGTCGATGACTTCCGTCTCCACGCCCTCTTTCGACAGCCGCTCGGCCGCCTCGAGCGACGCCAGCACCATGGCGCCGTAGGTGACGAGCGTGACGTCCGCGCCCTCCCGCCGCACGGCGGCCTCGCCGATGGGCACGATCTCGTCGCCCTCGGGCACCGGGCCCTTCGCGCGGCGATAGAGATACTTGTGCTCGAGGTAGATGACGGGGTTGTTGTCGCGGATCGCGGCCTTGAGCAGCCCTTTCGCGTCCCACGCCGTGGACGGCGCCACGACCTTCAGGCCGGGCCGGTGCACGAACCACGACTCGGGGTTCTGCGAGTGGTACAGCCCCCCGGCCACGTTGCCGCCCACCGGCGCGCGCACGACGATCGGGCACGCCACGCGGCCGCCGTAGCGGTACCGGAGCGTGGCCGCCTGGTTGACGATCTGGTCGAAGCCGCACGTGATGAAGTCGCCGAACTGCATCTCGGCGACCGGCCGGAAGCCGCGCAGCGACGCGCCCACGCTCACGCCGATGATGCACGACTCGGAGATCGGCATGTCGAGGCAGCGATACTCGCCGAACTCCTCCTGCAGGCCTTTCGTGATCCCGAAGGCGCCGCCGTACGCGCCGACGTCCTCGCCGAGCACGAACACCTGCGGGTCGCGCCGCATCTCCTCGCGGAGCGCCTCGCGAATCGCATCCATGTAGCTGATCTCGCGCGCCATGCGGTTCTCCGTCGGGTCTGAAGCTCGGCCTCCATCGTTCGTCGGGCAGCTGACGGCTTCCGTCTTCCGTCTTCTGTGCTTCTGGCTTCTGTCTTCTGCTACTGGCTACTGGCTACTGGCTACTGATCCGCGTCACGCGTAGCATATCCGTCGCCGCCTCCGACGCGTCCGGATCCGGGCTGTTCTCGGCGAACGCCACGGCTTCGTCCATTTCCTTCACCACGCGCTGATCGACGTCGATCAGGATCTCGTCGGTCAGCACCTGCCGGTGCCGCAGGTACGTGATGAAGGTCGTGAGCGGGTCCCGGCTCTTCCACATCGCCAGCTCTTCGTCGGTGCGGTAGAACGCCGGGTCGTGCTCCGAGTGCCCGTGCCAGCGGTACGTCTTGCACTCGATGAGCGTCGGGCCGTCGCCCGCCCGCGCCCGCGCGATCGCGCCCTGCGTCGCCTGGTACACGGCGAGCACGTCGTTGCCGTTGATGGCCACGCCGTCGAACCCGTACGCCTCGGCGCGGTCGGCCACGTCCTCGATGGCCATCGACTTCTCGATGGGCACCGAGTAGGCGTAGATGTTGTTCTCGCAGATGAACACCACCGGCAGCTTGTGCACGGCGGCCACGTTCATCGCCTCGTGCACGTCGCCCGTGTTCGCCGCGCCCTCGCCGAAGTACGCGATCACCACGTTGCGGCGCTTCTCGAGCTTGAACGTCAGCGCCACCCCGGCGGCCACCGGCGTGTTCGCCCCGAGCATGCTGGTGTTGCCGAAGATCCCCAGCTCGGGCACGCCGCTGTGCAGCGCCGAGTCGCGCCCCTTCGACAGCCCGGTGGCCTTCGCGTACATCTGCGCCATCATCACGCCCGGGCTGACGCCCTTCATCAGGAACGACCCCAGGTCGCGGTGCAGCGGGCAGATGTAGTCGTCCCGCTCCAGGCCGAAGCAGGTGCCGACGATGATGGCTTCCTGGCCGATGCTGGAGTACACGCCGCTGCGCACGCGGCCCTGCCGCACCAGCACGCTCAGCCGCTCGTCGAACGCGCGGATGAGCTTCAGCCAGTAGAGCATCTCCAGGAGCTGCTCGTCGGTCAGCTTGAACTTGTGACGCTTGATGGACGCCATGGGAATACCCGGGATTCGGGATTCGGGATTCGGGCCATTCGGTGAGACAACCTCCGCCGGAGCCAGAGCATGTCGACCACTCGGCAAGCTCAGAGCCGCGCGTGGCACGGTGTCAGACCCGAGGGTCTGACCCCGCTACAGGAACGCGAGGTCGGGGCGGCGGAAGTCGGCGCCGAGGAGCGCCGACAGAGTCCGCGCCGAGCCAGCCGTCGATGACCCGCGCGTAGACGGACCGGAAGTCGGTCTGGTGCCGCACGTCGCCGCCGTTGTTCTCGAGCGTGGGGTTCGAGGGGTCGGGGTTCAGCGAGGCGGCCGTCCCGTACAGCCCGCCGCGGACGGCGCCGCCCAGCACGAACATCAGCCCGGCGGCGCCGTGGTCGCAGCCGACGCTGCCGTTCTCGTAGGCGCGGCGGCCGAACTCGGAAAAGCCCATCACCAGCGCCTGGCTCAGCAGGCCCTGGTTCTGCAGGTCGCTGTAGAAGGCCGTCACGGCGTCGTTCAGCTCGGTCATCAGCCGCGGGTACGCGCCGTTCGCGCCCACCTGGGTGGCGTGCGTGTCGAACCCGCCGAGCTGCACCCAGAACACCTTCGTGCCCACGCCCGCCGCCATCGCCCCGGCCACGGTCTTCATCGTCTGGCCCAGGCCGCTGGTGGGATACGTCAGGCTCGGCACGTACTTCGTGACCAGCGCCACTTTGTCGAGCGAGTTCATGGCCGCGTCGATGTTGCCGTTCACGAACGCGAGGTGCGGCCGGTCAATCGGCACGTGCGACGCGATGCGGAGGGCGTAGGTCCGCTCGAGCGTGGCCGCCGTGCCGGTGTTCGGGCTGGCATACGTGTAGGCGGCGGCGGACGGGATGGCCGGCACCGACACGTGCTCGCTCGTCAGCGCGCGCGGCACCTCGCGCAGCGCGTCCCAGGCCACCAGCGGGCTCGACCGGCGAGGGCAGCGTGTCGAGATAGCGGCCGAGCCAGCCTGTTGTCTGCGGGTTCGCCGGATTGGCCGATCCCCAGATGTCCTGGCCGAGAAAGTGCGACCGGCTCGAGTTCTCGTAGCCCGTGCGCTGCACGATCCCGAGCCGGCCCTCGTCGAAGATGCTCTTGAGGCCCGTCAGCCGCGGGTGCAGCCCGAGCACGGTGTTGCTCCGGTCGGATCCGATCTGCAGCACCTCGCCGGCCGGGACGGCAATCGACGGCCGCCGGCTGTAGTAGAACGCGTCGCCGTACGGCACGAGCATGCTGAGCGCGTCGTTGCCGCCGCCGAGGTACAGCACGACGAGCGACCGGCTGCCCGCGCCCTGCGCCTGCGCCAGCTCCGTCAGGAACGCCGGCGCCGACAGGCCGATCGTGAACGCCCCGACGCCGTGCGCAGAAAATCGCGTCGTGTCATCGCCATGGAGCACCTCACCATCGTCGCGGCTCGCCGCGGCTCGACGTTCCATGCTCGCGGAGCCTGTCCTCGGCCTGAAGCCCCGGCCCCCAGGCCGAGTCCCGAATCCCGATCGTCAGATGAACACATACTCGCCCGAGCCGACGATGAGGTGCACGAGGCCCGGCACCTTCGTGCGCAACTGCGTGTCCGAACCCGGTCCACGCGCCGCCCGCGGTCAGGTACGACCGCAGCTCGTTGTAGGCCCCGTCGTCGTACGGCGACGGGGCGAGCCGGTCGATGAAGTACGAGAGCACCGCGTCGGGCGTCTTCGCGACGGGCTTCACCGCGTCAACCAGGCTCGTGGTCTGCGTGCGCGTCAGCTGCGCCGCGAAGTTCATGCGCGCCAGCATGCCGCCGGTCGAAATCCACCCCGGCCCCTGCTCCCAGCCCGCCACGTCCGGCGGCTCGTAGAGCACCTGGCCCATGTTCACCATCTGGCTGACGGCGTCGTTCACCGAGAAGCCGCTCCAGCCGACTTCCTTGATGGCTCCGGGCCACGAACTCGGCGGGCCACGAGTACTTGGTGAAGTAGTTCGCCTCCGACTTGAAGTCGGCGGATCGGAGCATCCGGCGCATCACGAGCCGCAGGTCGAAGTTGTTCGCCAGGTAGGCGTCGGCCAGCTCGTTGACGAGCTCCTCCGGCGGCGGGTTGAGCTCGCTCACGAAGTAGTTCCACAGCCGGGTGACGAGCCGGCGCGCGGTCGGCGGGTAGCTCACCACGGCCGTGATGAGGTCGATGCCGTCCTGCATCCCGTCGGCGGCCGACCGGCTGGGAATCGTGCGGCTGCCGTCGCGGTAGATCGGGAACGAGAACGTCTTGGCCGCCGTCTCGTGCGAGCCGGCGTTGTACACGAACTCGTAGACGGGCGAGGCGTCCTCGCGCGACGTCGTCGTGCGCCGCAGGTTCCAGCCGGTGAAGACGCGCGCCGCCGCGTAGACGTCGGCTTCCGTGTAGAAGCCGACGCCCATGCTGAACAGCTCCATCAGCTCGCGCCCGAAGTTCTCCTGCGGCTTCTGCCGCGTGTTGAACCGGCCGTCGAGCCACACGAGCATCGCGGGATCCTTCGCCATCGCGACGACGAGATCCCGGAAGCTGCCCATGCACATCCGGCGGATCGTCTCGACCTGCCCCTGGAGCTTCGCGGGGTCTTCACTCGCCTTCGCCGCCATCATGCGCGTGGCGTCGCTTGCGCCGTAGGCGCCGGCCACCTTCGTATAGGCCGTGGCGAAGTGGTTGTGCCAGAAGAGCGTCATCTTCTCCTGGAGCGGCCGGGCGCTGTGGACCATCCGGAAGATCCAGCGCTGGCGGGCGTCGCCGATGACGGTGTTGGGCGAGAACGTGCCCCTCGTCGTCACGCTCACGTAGCCCGGCGCCCCGATGAACGCGTCGACGTCATCGTCGAACTGCTCGTAGTCGATGAGCGCCTCGACGGTGGCCGAACGCCCGAGCTCGCCATAGAAGCTGAGCTCCTGCGGGCTCGCGCCGAAACCCGCCCGCCGCAGGAGATGTCTGATCGACTCGTCGATAGGGGCCATCTGTGGCGTCTCCGTCTCCACGTTTGACCGGCGCGCGCCCGTCCTGGTTACAGGGCAGGCCCATCGCGCGGCCATGCGAGCGGTCAGGCGTCGCGCCGAGCGGTCGCGAGCCGGCTTCCGTCAGTTTCTGTGCGTGAGGTAGCGAACAGCCAGTTTCGCCCCGATCCGGGGAAATTTCAAGATGAACTTCCGCCGGACCGCCTCGTAGCTCGCGGCCCCGGTCGCGTAGTCCGCCAGCAGCCCGGCCAGGGGCGGATACGCCCGCACGCCGCGCACGAGCCGGCCGACGCGCGACAGGTCGGCGAACACGTACCGGCTCAGGAACCGCGAGTCGCGCATCTCGGCGCCGATCTCCCGCCGCCACAACCGCTCGTAGAGGCGCGGCGACGGGCCGTCGAGAATCGCCCTGGCCGCCAGATCCCCGGTGACCATTGCAAAGTAGATGCCCTCGGCCGAGAAGCCGTTCACGAACCCGCCGGCGTCGCCGCCAGATACACACGCCCGCGCGCGGTCGTCGCGCAACGGGCCGCCGATGGGCACCTGGTAGGGCGTGAACGACGATCGGTCGGCCTCGCCCTCGAGCAGCCCGCGCGCCTTCAGCCCGGCCACGAAGGCCTCGTGCACCGCGTGCGGGGCCTCGCGGATCGCTGTCTTGAAAGAGGACACGAGGTAGCCCACGCCCACGTTCACGTAATCGCGCTTCGGAAAGATGTAGCCGTACCCGTGGCCCGACCCCGGCGCGAACGACACCCACAGCGTGCCCTCGTCGACGGCGCGAAGGCGCGCGGACGGCGTCTCCTCCATCATGTCGATGGCCACGCGATCGCGCGGCCAGCCGGGATTGAAGCCGAGCCGCCTGGCGACGGTGCTGTAGACGCCGTCGGCGGCCACCACGATCGGCGCCTCGAACACGCGGCCGTCGCGCGATTCGAGCCGCACGCCCGACGCGCGCTCGGAGGCGCGCGTGATGTCGGCGCCCTCGGCCAGCTCCGCGCCGGCCTCCCGCGCCATCGTCATCAGCAGGTCGTCGAACTCGACGCGCCGCACCATGATCACGGTCGGCTCGGCCGGTTTCGATGACGACCGACGCGCCGCCCGGCGCTTCCATGTAGAGGCGCCTGATGGCGTGCGTGGAGATGCGCGGGAGCGCGGCCTCGACGTCGGGAAACCGCTTCAGCGCGCGCCACGTGAGGCCGCCGCCGCAGGGCTTGTTGCGGGGGAACGCCGCGCGATCGAGCACGAGGACGCGCGCGCCGCCGCGCGCCAGGCCGCGGGCCGCCGTCGATCCGGCCGGCCCGCCCCCGACGACGATGACGTCGAAGCCCGTCGTCACTTGCGGGGCGGCACCGCCTGGCGCGGGGCCTTGCCGGCGCTCAGCAGGTTCGCCAGCAGCTGATAGGCGCCCTCGGTGCCCGCCGGCAGCTGCCGCCACAGGCCCAGGCCGAGATACAGCCACCGGCCCTTGCCCACCCGGGCTTCCACGAGGGCGCCGCGCTTCGGCCCCTTGTTGAACGGGAACGGGTCCTCGAGCTGCACGAGATCCACGTACTTCGCGTCCTTCTCGCCGAGGAAGTACAGGCCCCGCTCCTGCACCCAGCCCTGCCACGCCGCGTCGCCGATCCGGTTCGGCCAGCGCATCACCTCGTGCTCGGGCGCGAGCACCTGCACCGGCGCGCGCTCGTCGGTGACGCGGCTCGAGCTGACCTTCGCCGGAAACGGCCCGTACTGCGCCTCGTTGAACTCGAACTTGTTGTACTGGACGATGACCGTGCCGCCCTTCTGCGCGTAGTCGATCAGGCGGTGGTTGTTCGCGCGCAGGTCCGCCCGGCGCTCGTAGGCGCGCACGCCGGTCACGATCGCGTCGAAGGCCGACAGGTCGCCGAACGCGAGCATGTCGGCGTCAATCAGGGTGACGCGCGCGCCGAGCTGCTCGATCGCGGGCGGCACCTGGTCGCCGACGCCCATCACGTAGCCCACGTTGAGGCGCGGGGCGACGGCCACGTCGATGATCTTGAGGGTGGCTTCGGCGTCATGGATGAGGTGCCGCCGCCGCGTGTGCGGGTACTCCACCACCTGGAAGCCGCTCGTGAACCTGTCGGCCCCCGCGGCGGCCACGGCCTTGATGCTGTAGGCGCCCGGCTTCGCGCCGCGCGGTGGCGTCACCGTGAAGCGCACCGTCGCGGCCTCGTCCGGGCGCGCGAGCGACACGGTCGCGGAGGGCGGCGCAACCGTCCAGCCCGCCGGCACCTCGAGCGTCACCTCGCCCTGCTCCGGCCCCTTGCTGCCGTTGATCACGGTCACGCGCATCTCGCGCCCCGCCGGGCGCGCGGAGGCCTGCCCGCGGCCGGCCGGGAGGATCGCAATCTCGGGCGTCAGCGACACCGCCAGGCGCGGCACCACGTGCAGCTCCATCCGCTTCTCGCCGCTGAAGATGTTGCCCTCGTAGCGATGCTGCACGTCGCGCTCGACGGGAATCTGCGCGCCGCCGATCTCGAGATCGAACCGGACGCGGAACGGCGTCGGCCGGAACGGCAGGCCGAACGGCGCGTCCGGATCGAACGCGTACCGCGCGGCGTCCGGCAGCCGCCTCCAGTACTGGCCCGTGAGGCGCGCCTGCTTCGAGATCTCGAGCGCCGCCTCGCACCGGTAGACGCCGGCCGCCGCCACCGGGCCGGGCTTGCAGACGCCGGCCTCGCCGTCGAGGCCCCGGAACAGGATGTCCTTGACCGCGATCGCCGACGCGCCGCGATTCGCGGCGATGACCGTCAGCTTCACCGGCTGGCCCGCCACGACGAGCCCGTCGTCGGCGAGCGCCTCCAGCCGGATGCCGCCCGCGGCGAGGATCGCGTCGACAAACTGCCGCTCCTTGCGCTCGAGCCTCGTGTCGATTTCGTAGCGCGCATCGTCCGGGATCGTGAGCGCGCCGGGCCGGAGCTGCGACCGCAGCGCGCGCACCGCCTGCAGCCCCTGCACGAGCGGCTCCACGGCGGCCGCCGGCCCGCCCGACGCGGCGCGCTCGCTGGCGGCGGTCACGGCGTCGGCGATGGCGGCGAGCCCGGCAACCAGCGCCGGCCGGCGCCTCGCCTGGCACGTGGCGCGCGAGGCCGGGCAGGCTCGTGTCGATGCCGTCGAAGAGCGACGCGTCGCCCTTCTCCTTCAGCCCGGGAATCGCGCTCTCCACCAGCTGGTATCCCGCGCTCGACGGGCCCGGCAGCGAGAGCAGCTGCGCCATCCCCTGTGTCTTGTGGTTGCTGCGCGCGCGGCTGCCGATCTCCGCGTACGACTCGCCGAGCAGCGGGTCGTAGCCCGCCGTGTCCACCGCGGTCAGCTTCGCGCCCGAGGGCGGGGGCGGCTCGCCCGCGAACCCGAAGCGGCCCGTGTAGTAGAACTTCTTCGGCCGCCACGGCCGCAGGCCCTCGCGGATCTGCTCGGGGAACTTCGCCGGGTCGCCGGCCGCCAGGAACGCCTCGCGCGAGATGACGGCCGACGCCTGGTGGTGCTGCCCGCCGCCCTGTCCGTCCGGCCGCATGGCGATGACGATGTCGGGCCGAATCGTGCGGATCAGCCGGACGTAATCGCCGAGGATCTCCTGCCGCCCCCACTTCTCGTAGGTCTCGTCCGCGCTGAACGAGTAGCCGAAGTCGACGGCGCGCGTGAAGTACTGCTCGGCGCTGTCGAACTGGTGCACCGAGAGCAGTTCCTCGGTCCTCGCCGTGGCGAGCGCGTCGAACAGCTCCGGCCCGATCTCGTTCTGGCCTCCGTCGCCGCGCGTCGCGCTCACGACGACCGTGCGCACGCCCTGGCCCCAGCCCATCGCCGCCAGCATCCCGTTGTTCTCATCGTCGGGATGCGCCACGGCCTGCATCAGCACGGCGGTGGTCTTCAGCTGGCGCAGCAGCAGCCCGAGGCCCACCTCGCCTTTCATCCCGGCGACGGGCGGCATCTGCGCCCGCATCGCCGCGCTCGCCCCGAGCGCCGCGGCCAGCGCCGCGATCAGAAGCGACTCGACTACGTGACATGGTTGACTACCTCGTGCGCGACTGGCGCGGTCAGTAGCGAGTAGTCAGTAGCCAGTAGCCAGTAGTCAGTAGAAAGGCGGCGTCTCGGCGTCATGCTGATCTGCAGCTGAACAGGCATTCCTACTGGCTACTGGCTACTCCTGGCTTCTGGCTTCTGTCCCGCTAGAAGTAGAGCTTGAACCCCACCTGGAACTGCCGCGCCTCGTAGCCGCTCCGGCCCGCGATGGGGAACGAATCGCCGTCCTCGGGGATCGGCGTGGCCGGATTGCCGGCGAGGTCCGTCGTGACGATGCGCGCCAGCCCGGAGGTCTGCCGGTTGTTGAACAGGTTCTTCAGCTCGAGCAGCACTTCCGCCCGGCGGCTGGCGCCGAACGGGATGAAGCGGGAGTAGCGGACATCGGCGTTGTACCGCGCGGGCAGGTAGATCGAGTTCCGCGTGACGCCGAGGGGCCGGTCCGCGAGCACGCCGTCGAGGTTCAGGTCGCGATTGCTCCGGATGTTCTGCGGCAGGCCGCTGTTGAGCATCAGGATCACGCCGAGCTGGTTGTTGTTCAGGATGGCGCGGGCCACGCGGTTCTGGCCGCCGTACTCGGGCTTCATCACGAAGCTTCCCGAGAACGAGTGGCGCGTGTCCATGATGTTCGGGCCAAGGTCGCGGTCGAGGTCGCTCGGGTCCGACCGCCCGTCGTCGCCCTGCACCGAGAGCGTGCTCGTGAGCGGCGCGTTGTCCTCGCCCTTCGCCACCGTGTAGTTCAGGTCGAACTGGTAGCCGCGCGAGTACCGGCGGGTCAGCTGGAACGTGAGGCCCGAGTAGGTGGAGTCGCCAATCGACTGCACCGTGCTGATCTGGTTGAAGCGCGGGTCCATGCGGGTCGCCGCGCTCACCGACGTGCTGTAGATCGGCCGGCCGTCGGCGAGCGTCCCGACCGGGTTGATGAGGTTGATGTTCGTCACGACCGGCAGGTCGTAGCCCTTCACGTACACGAAGCCGACCGAGGCCGAGTAGCTCGTGCCGATGGCGCGGTCCAGCTGCACGTTGCTCTGCAGCGTTCTCATCGTCGTGAACGCCGGGTCGACCGCGGAGATGCTCTGCGTCGGGAGCGTGATGCCGCTCGTGCCGGAGAGGGAGCTCGGGAACGCCGGGGCGCCCGCGCTGGTCGGGCTGAGGCTCAGGGTGACGCTGCGGACGCCGTTCGACTGCACCGCGTTCTCGTAGGCCGCCAGCAGCGGCTGGTCGTACATGATGCCCGTGCTGGCGCGCAGGACCGTCCTGTCGTTCAACGACCACGCCGCGCCCAGCCTGGGCCCGATGTTGTTGCGGTCCACGTTGAAGGCGCGGGAATACTCGAACGGCGCGGTGGGATCGCCTTCGGGATAGTTGTAGAGGTCGTAGCGCAGCCCGTAGAGCAGCTTGAACGACGGCGTGATCCGCCAGTCGTCCTGGATGAACGCGCTGAAGAGCGACGTGCTCATCTCGAAGTCGGTCGGGCCGAGGAACTGCAGGAACGTCGAGTAGGCCCGCGGGTTGACGCCCTGGGCGGCCGCGAGGTAGTTGTCGATGCTCGAGAACGTGTAGGCCAGGCGCGGCGTGGTGGCGCGGGAGTCCTGCACGAACTGCAGGTCGAAGCCCGTCTTGAAGCTGTGGTTGCCCCGCAGGAAGGTGAAGTTGTCGATCACCTGCCAGATGTTCTGCTTGAAGTCGAACTCCGCGTCCTGCGCGCCCTGATAGGGCCCGCCGAAGTTGGCGATGCCGCTGATCGTGATGGCCGGCCCGGATCCCGACAGATCGTTCGTCGCGCGGCTCTGGTGCCGGTGCGCGTACTGCACGCGGAGCTCGTTCAGCATCGTGCCGCCGATGCTCGACACCAGCTGCGCCGAGGTCGAGTCCATCGAGTCGAGGAAATCCGTCGACCACTGCGTGGAACTCGGCGTGCCGCCCGCCGCGGATCCGATGTTGTTGGGCGAGTCGTTGCGGAACAGGATGTAGCGCGCCGTCAGGCGGTTCGTGGGATTGAGCTGGGCGTCCACCTTGCCGATGAAGAAGCGGGCCGTCTGCTCGGCCGGGATGACGCCCGAGCTTTCCTCGGCCGTCAGGCCGATGCGCGCGGCGTCGGCCGGCTTGATCGTGATGACGCGGTCCGCCGAGAGGTCGCGCGCCGTGTTCTCGAAGCCCGCGTAGTAGTGGACCCGGTCCTTCACCATCGGCCCGCCGATGTCGGCCGTGAACGTGTCGACGTGCGTGTCGGGCGTGGCCGGTGAGCTCAGGAAGAAGGGCCGCGCGCTCATGTCCTTGCGGCGGAAGCGGTAGCTCGCCGACCCGCGCACGCTGTTCGTGCCCGACGGCGTGATGGCGTTGTAGACCAGGCCCGTGGTCTGGCCGAACTCCGGCGCGTAGCCGCTCGTGATGACCTTCACCTCGCGCACCATCACCTCCGACACCGGCAGCATGCGCAGCCCGGCGCGGTCCTTCTGGGTGTTGGTGTTGCCGTCGATCTGGTAGTTGATGCGCAGCAGCGTGCCGTTGGCGCTGAAGCGCGGCACGCCGAACTCCGAGTTCTCGAAGCCGGTGACGCCGGGCTGCAGCAGCGCGAAGTTGAACGGGTTGCGCGAGACCAGCGGCAGGTTCTTCACCTCGCGCTCGTTCATGTTGCGCCCGAGATCGATCTTCGCCGGGTCCACAATCGGCGTGTCCGCGGTCACCGACACCGTCTCGTTCAGATCGCCGACGCTCATCGTGACGTTGATCTCGGCCGTCTGGCCGGCGCTGAGCGTGATGCCGGCCCGCTCGTGCTTCTTGAAGCCGGCCAGTTCGGCCGTCAGCCGGTAGGTGCCGAGCGGCAGCAGCACGGCCCGGTACAGGCCGCTCTCGTTGGTGACGGCGATGCGCTGCGTCCCCGTGTCGATGTTGACGATCTCGACGGTGACGCCCGGCAACACGCCGCCAGAGTTGTCGCGCACGGTGCCCTCGATGGCGCCGTTGGCCGCCTGCGACTGGGCGAGCGCCGGGGCGGCCGACGCGACCAGCAGCAGCGCAAGCACGGAGGACAGGACTCGCCGCATCGGAGAACCTCCTGGATTCGGGGTCGGTGGCGTTCGGAAATTTCAGTATAGATCACGGGGGCTCGGCCGCTGCATGCTGGTCAGAAGCCAGTAGCCAGTAGGGCCCAGCTAGCCAGTCGTCGGAAGCAGGTTAGATGCCGCGCAGCGTGACGGGCCTTTCTTCTGACTTGCTTGACTACTGGCTTCTGACTTCTGTCTTCTGTCTTCTGTAGAATCCCCCCATGGCCCGCATCCTGCTGATCGATCCCGAGCCGTACCTGCTGAAGGCGCTCGAGGCGTCCCCCGTGCTGGCCGGGCACGAGATCACGGCCGCGGCCGGCGACGTGGACGCGCTGCGAAGACTGCGCTTCGGCGCGTTCGACGTGGTGCTCACCAGCCCCTCGACAACCGTCGAGGAAGACCTGGTGCTGCTGGACGAGATCCGGCGGACCCGCCGCGGCGTCCGGACAATCGTGCTCACCGATCGGGCCTCCCGGCAGGACGTGGTCGAGGCCCTGTCCGCCCGCGTGTTCGCCGTCTTCTCGAAGCCCTTCGACCCCGACGAGATCGCCGCGATGGTGAGCGGCGCCGTGGCAAGCCCGCCCGGCCACGACGGAATCGTGATCCTGTCGGCTGTGGCCGACTGGGTGGCCGTGAGGCTCGATTGCTCGCTGCTGACCGCCGAGCGGCTGCTGCGGTTCATCTCGGAACTGCAATCGGAAGTGCCGGGAACCGACCGGGAGGGCCTCCTGATGGCCTACCGGGAGGTGCTGCTGAGCGCCATCGGACACGGGTCGGGCCTGGCGTCGTGGACGCTCGTGGATGTCGCGGCCATCCGCACCGAGCGGTCCATCGTGTTCTACGTCAAGCATCCCGGGTACGGGTTCGACGCGCCCCGCCTCCCGGCCGGCATCCTCGACGACGGCACCGTGCTGCCGGTGCTGCTGCCGCACGACGAAGCGAGCAGCCGCGCGGACCAGTACAGGCTGCTCGTCGCCCGCACGGTCGTCGACGAGATGTTCTACAACGAGGGCGCCAACGAAGTCGTCCTGATCAAGTACACCAGGTAGGCTCGGGACTGGGACTCGGGACTCGGGATTCGGGCTCGGGATCGCATCGCCCGATGCGTGGCTGGGGCCGGGTCGTGTGGGCGCTCGAACCGGCCGCGCGGCGTCAGTCTGCAAAACGCTCGAAAGGCCGAGCCGCGTCGGCGCATGCGGCTGTCGCAGCACTGCGATTGCGCGCCGCGTGAGCGGCCGCTCGAAGCGGACCCGCGCGCGCAGCGCCCAGTCGCAGGCGCCCGGCCGAGCGATCCGGCGGGACTACCCCAGCAGCCGCGCGAAGCCGAACAGTTCGTCGCCCCTGTCCGGCGCGCCGAGATACTGGCGCAGCAGGAGGCGCGCGGCGAGAAACGCCGAGGCGACGCCGTTGTGCCCGGAGCCGAAGGCGAACAGGTGGCGCGGGTAGTTGCGGTGCGGCCCGACGCACAGCATGCCGTCGGGCGCGATCGACACCGGCACGATCCAGCCGTACTCGGGCCGCGTGCCGGCGATGGCCGGGTAGAGTTTCGACAGCTCGTACATCAGCTGGCCCGTGCGCTGCACCATCGCCTTCTCGCGCGCGCGGGCAGGCACGGGAGACTGGTCGGCGCCGAGGAACATCACCCGCTCGTCGCTGGTCCGGCGGAACACGTGCGGCGGATCGTCCTGGTCGATGACGATGGCGCGGCTGCGGCCGAACTCGCGGCGCACGAACGACGGCACCGGCGGAGTGAGGACGCAGAACGCCTCCCGCGGCTCGAAGTGGCGCCGCAGCGGCTTGAACGCCGCCATCGGGTGATTGCTGGCGATGACGACCGTCTCGGCGCGAATCACGCCGCCATCGGTCACGAGCTCCACGCCCTTGCGCCCGGCCCGGACGCGCGTGACCGGCGTCCGCTCGAACACCAGCGCGCGGCGCTTCACCGCCTCGGCGGCCAGTCCGAGCGTGGCCCGGTACGGATCGATGAACGCGTCGCCCGCCGACCGGATCGCGCCGATGCCGGTCAGCCCGGTCTCCTGGCGCAGGCGCGCCGGCGTGAGCCACGAGCCCTCCACGCCCGCCTCGCGCATGGCCGCCAACTCGCGGCGCAGCCTCCGCTCGTCATCACCGCGCAGCCCCACGCGCAGCGCCGCGTCCGGCACCAGCTCGCAGCGGATGCGCAGACGCCGGATCGTTGCCGCCATGTCGAGTCCGGCGCGGCGGAACGACTGCCAGAGGTGGCGCGCCACCCGCAGCCCGTGCTGCGCCTTGAGCGTATCGAAGGGCACCGCGGGTTCGAGCCTCAGCAGGCCCGGGCACGCGGCCGATCCGCCCTGCCCGATGCGGTTGCCTTCGACAAGCGCCACCCGGACGCCGGCGGCCGCGAACACGTAGGCCGCCGAGCAGCCGGTCAGGCCGCCGCCGAGAATCGCCACCTGCACGTCGATCGCGCCGCGGTGGCGCGGATACGAAGGCTGGCGGGCCTTCGGGTATCGATCCAGCCAATAGGGGACGCCGTAGCGGGTTCGCATGGCTCAAGCTGCCGGTAGCCGAGGATTCTACTCTCATGTCGGCGAGAATAGAATCCACCAAAATCGAAAGTGGATCTCAATATCGTTGAGTCCACACAGAAAGCCGCGATGCGGGAGTGAATGACCATGCAGCCGAAGCGCACCGTTCCGTCCGTCGCCCGCGCCATCGTCACGCACCTGAAGAGCCACGGATCGCCCGCGCATGCCGCCGGCGTGCAGCGGTACTTCTCGGAGCCGGTGCGGTCGCACGGGCTGGTACACGGCGGACCTGCGCCGCTACGCGCGGGAGATGCACAAGGAACTGGCGTCCGACCCGGCATTGCTGCTCGATGTGGCCGAGCGCCTGTTTGCCGGCGCCGTCCTCGAAGAGAAGGCGCTGGCCGTCACGATGCTCGAGCCGTCGCTGAAGCGCTTCGGCGGCGCCGAGTTCGCGCGCTTCGAGCGATGGCTCGGCAAGGTGAGCTCGTGGGCCGACCACGATGCCCTCACGATGTACCTCATCGGCCCGATGATGGTTGCCGAGCCGGCGCGCGCGAAGCGGCCGCTGCGGTGGGCTGCGTCGCCGAACCGCTGGCGGCGCCGGGCGGCGGCCGTCTCGCTGATTCACGGCATCCGGAGAGGGCTCTTCTACGGCGAGGCGGTGGCCGTGACCGCGCGGCTTGTCGACGACCGCGACGACATGGTGCAGAAAGGCCTGGGGTGGCTCCTGCGCGAATGGGCCAAGCACGATCCCGAAGCGCCGCCGTGCCGGTGCTGATGGCCATCCGCGGCCGCGCCTCGCGGCTGGTGCTTCGCACCGGCTGCGAGAAGCTCGCTCCCGCGCTGCGCGCCGGGGTGCTCGGCCGTCGCGGCGCTCGGGACTCAGGAGCTCAGGAGTCGTAGTCAGCTGCAGCGAACGGCGGCTCAGCTCGACGGCCGTTCTGCCGCTACTGGCTGCTGGCTACTTGCACTGATGCCCCGAGTCCCGATCCCAGTCCCGAGCCCCTCACGTCGTCTTCGTCACCTTCTTCAGTCCGCGCGGCTGGTCCGGATCGAAGCCGCGCAGGCGGCTCAGGTGGAACGCCAGCAACTGCCCGGGCACGATGGCCGCAATCGGCGACAGCCATTCCGGCATGCCGGCCGGGATCGGGATGGGCGCCGCCGCAAGGGCCAGCGAGGAAGGCACGTTGGAGATGACCACCGGCCTCGCGCCGCGCTCGGCGATGGTGCCAAGCAGCGCCTCCACCTCGCTGCTCACCGCGCCGGCGGCGTTGATGACAATCGCGGCGAAGCCCGTGTCGATGAGCGCGATCGGGCCGTGCTGGAAGTCGGCGGAGGAGTACGGCTCCACGGCCACGTAGGCGAGCTCCTTGGCCTTGAGCGCCGCCTCGAAGGCGGTGGCGAAGTTGAACCCGCGGCCGAGCACCACGCCATGGCCGGCGTGCTGCAGCGCGCGCGCGGCGGCGAGGACGGCCTCGCGATCGACCGCGTGGGCCGCGGCCACGAACGAGGGGACCTCCGCGAGCTCGCGGCGCCACTCGTCGTTCTGCGCGATCGCCGTCGAGAGCATCGCCAGGGCGGCCAGCTGGGCGGTGTAGGTCTTCGTCGCCGCGATGCTGCGCTCCTGCCCCGCCCGCAGCACGATCGTGTGGTCGGCCGCGGCGGTGAGCGGCGATCCGGCCACGTTGGTGACCGCCAGCGTCGGGCAGCCCTGCCGCCGCCCCTCCTCGACCACCGCGATGAGGTCGGGCGACTCGCCGGACTGCGAGATGCCGACCACCAGCGCGCCGCTCATCACGGGCGGCGTGCGGTAGCGCGTGACGAGCGACGGCGTGGCCAGCGTCACCGTGAACCGGTTGTGCGCGCCGAACAGGTACTGCGCGTAGCGGGCCGCGTTGTCGGACGACCCGCGCGCGGCGATCACGACGTGATGGATGCCGCGGGCGCGGATCGTGGCGGCAATCGCCTCCACCTCGGGCGCACCTTCGGTGAACAGCCGCTCGAGCACGGCAGGCTGCTCGGCGATTTCGGACAGCAGTACGGATTCAGACACGGGACACTCCTCTGCGAGACTCGAACCGTGCGATCGTCAGTAGTCAGAAGCCAGTAGGGCCAGTAGACATGTCAGAAGCACAGAAGACGGCTGTCACAGCTGTGACTCCGTCGAGGCGTCTTTCTACTGGCTACTGGCTACTGACTTCTGGCTTCTGTCTTCCTACTCGCGACGCGTCACGATCAACGCGTCGCTCACCCTTCTCGCCCCCGCCGCATCCGACGGGTGGTTCACGATCTTCCCCTTCACCACCATCGTCGTCGACCCGCCCCCGTCCAGGTTGAGCGCGTACACGAGATTGAGCTTCTGCGCGAGGTTCGTCAACTCGCGCGAACGTCATGCCCAGGCTGACCGACGGGTTGCGGCCGTCGACGGTCACCAGCCAGATGGCCGCGCCGCGCGTCGTGCCGATCATCGTCCGCGGATGGCGCTCCGTGTCGAACCCCGCGCGCAGCTGCTCGGCCGACCACTCGCCCATCGGCTTCCCCTGGTGCACGAGCAGGCCGGCGCCGCCGACGATGTCCCCGGCCTCGATCCACTGTTCGGGCCGCGTGCCGAGCAGCGTCCGGAAGCGCGTCTGGATCGACACCTCCTGCCCCGCGTCGAGCCGCTCGAGCCCGGTGGGCAGCACGGTCCCCCCGAACGACAGGACCACGCCGTCGGCGGGAATGCGCGTGCGGCCGGCGTTCGGGCGCCGCTCGATGACGCGGAGAGGCGAGCCGGCGAGCTGCCACTCGACGCCGGTATCGGCCATGTCGCTGTCGGGGCCGAACCGGGGCGTGTAGAGCATCAGCTGGCCCCGCACGCGCGTGGTGTCCACGCCGTTGATGTCCTGGCTGAACGGCTCGCCATCGACCACGTAGGAGAGCGAGAGCGACGCGCTGACGCGGTCGAAGACGAGCGACAGCGGCTTCCCCGGCGCGCGCACGATGCCGACGGCGCCGCGCGTGAGGGGCGAGTCGCTGACCAGTTCGTCTCCCAGCTCCAGCACGCCCGCCGGATCGCCGTTCTTGACGACGAAGAAGCCCGCGTTGACCGCGGCAATCGCCTCCGACCGGGCCGCGATGTCGGGCACGGTCTCGAGCTGCATGACACGGTCGCGCGCGAGCGCGCTGCGGAGGTCGACCTTCGACGGATCGAGGCGGAGGATCTGGACAGACACCGGACCCGGCGGATCGAGCAGGTTCGCATCGTCCACCCGGAACAGCTGGACGCCGTCGGCGACGGTCTCGCCCTTGCCGAGGTTGATCGCCGTCTCGCGCGGACACCCGGCCGCGAGCCACGCCAGGGCGGCGAAGGCCAGCGCGTACGGCACGCGCCTCGCGATCGGGCGGAGTCGGACGCGCATATGCTCGGTCAAATACTACTATGCGGACGCGTCAGTCGGGTGGCAGTAGGTAGTCAGTAGCCAGTAGTCAGTAGCCAGTAGGAAAGGCCCGTCGAACTGTCGCGACAGCTCACAGCCGCAAGACAGCTTGATGAGCATTTCCTACTGGCTACTGGCTACTGACTACTTCTACTGATTCCTGGCTCTGTCCGCCCTACCTCGCCCTTTCCGCCAGCCGCGCGAGGATGCCGGCGAACTCGGGCTGGGCGTGCAGCGGTTTGAAGATCGGCTCGATGGGGATCGTCCAGCCGGGGAAGCCCGGCGGCGCTTCGGTCAGCAGCCGGCCGAGCAGCGCGATGGCATCCGTCGGCCGGCCCTGCACGATGGCGGCCATGGCCGAGAGCAGCGCGGCCTCGAGCAGCCGGCCGCTGCGCCCCAGGCCGCCGATCGACGTGCGGGCCTCGTCGAGCGAGGCCTGCGCCTCGGATTTCCGGCCCGCGGCCGCGAGCGCCTGCGCCAGGCCGATTTGCGATCGCGCGTGGCCGGGGAACAGGCGCAGCGCCTCGGCGAAGGCGTCCGCCGACTTGTCGAACCGCCGCTCGGCGAGCAGCGCGAAGCCGCAGCCGTCGTGGGCGTTCATCGCGAACTCCCTGCCCCAGACGCGTGACGCCACGGCAGAGGCGGCCTCGAGTTCGCGGCGGCACTCCGTCAGCGCGCGGCCTGTCTCGCCCTGCGCGAGGTAGACCATCCCCAGCAGCCAGTGGAGGCCGCTGGCCGGATAGCGCGACTCCCGCCCGGCCTGCCTGTCCTGCAGCGCGACCCCCTGGTGCAGCACCTCGACGGCCGTCGGCAGCTGGTTGCGCGCGATGTGCACCATCGCGATGTAGAAGTGCGCGAAGGCCAGGTCGCCGTAGATCGTGAGCGCGCGCTTGAGCGCGTCGAGCCGCTCGCTGCCCCACGCCGCGTGCCCGAGGCGGAACAGGTGGCGCCAGTCGTGCGGATCGAGCGAGACCGCCCGGCGGCCCGCGGCCACGGCCTCGGTGAACTTGCCGGCGCTCACCAGCAGGAACGCCAGCGTGGCATGGCCTTCCGCCAGCGTGTCGTCCAGGTCGACGCACTGCCTGGCGTGCCCGATGGCCGTCGCGAGCCTCGCGGCATCCGGTTCGTTGCGGGCGCGCGTGGCCTCGTAGAGCAGGTAGTGCGCGTTGGCGAGGCCCGCGTACGCCATCGCATATCGCGGATCGAGCCGCACGGCGTGCTCGAAGCCCTCGGCCGCCGACGCGACCTGGGCCGGATCCAGGCTGTCGAGCTTGACGCGCGCTTCCGACGCCGCGCGGAACGCGTCGAGGTTCGACGTCTCGCGCACGCCCATGCGCGTCGACTGCCCGTGCGCCGTCTCGACGCCGAGGGCCGCCGAGAACTGGCGGACGATGCGGTCCTGGAGATCGAAGATCTCCTCGAGGCGGCCGTCCACCTTGGCGTCGGCCAGCGTGGCGCCGGTCGGCACGTCCACGAGCCGCGCGGTGATGCGGACCCGCTCGCCGGCGCGCTGGAAGCTGCCGACGACGACGAGGTGGACGTCGAGGTCGCGCGCCACGGCCGTCATCGAGCCGTCGGTCCGCCGGACGGCTTCGCCGATGCGCACCCGGTCCACGACGCGGAGCACGCGGAACGCCGTCAGGTCGTTGGTCACCGTTTCCGGGATGCCGGTGGCGAGCCACGCGAGTTCGGGGTCGGCGCCGAGGTTGGCGAAATCCAGCACCGCCACCGATCGCACCATGCCCGCGTCGCCCGAGGGCGCGGCCTCGGCGTGCGCCCGCGGGTCGGCATCGAGCGCGGGCAGCGCTTCGACCGGCGCGATGAAGCGGTAGCCGCGCCGCGCCACGGTCTGGATGTAGGTGGGCGACGCGGGCTCGTCGCCGAGCGCCTGGCGCAGGTCCGAGATGGCCTGGGTCAAGGCGTTCTCGGTGACGATCACGTCGGGCCAGATGGCCGCGAACAGCTCGTCCTTCGTGACGAGCACCGAGGGCCTCGACACGAAGTACAGCAGCAGGTCGACCAGCTTGGGCGACAGCGTGACCGACTGGCCTTCGCGCAGCACCCGGTAGGCGGGCCGCTCGACGACGAAGGGACCGAAGCGGAAGCGGCTCGCGGTGATGGGCACGGGGAGATTCTAGATCGGGATTCGGGACTCCCGCCTCCGCAAAACGGCCGGCCGGCCGGTGCTCATCGAGGGGCCTTGCCGCCGTACTCCAGCATCTGGCGCGTGAGGTCGAGCGGATAGGTCATCCGCACGTTGGCGATCCGGCCATCCGGGCCGTGCACGGGCTCGAGGCCGGGCATGACGAACCCGGTATAGGACGGCAGATCGACCCGCTGCACGCGCGCGACGATCTCGTCGCGCAGCGCCGGGTCGAAGTGCGTGCCGTACGTCGCCACCAGCGCGCGGGCGGCGGCAATGTCGCCCTGGCTCTTGATCCGCTGCACCTCGGCCAGCAGCCGGCCGACGCCGTCGTGGAAGCCGTGGACATCGGCGACGACGTAGAAGGTCTTGCCGTCGCGCCACCGCTCCTGCACGGCGTGCGTGTGCGCCATGAGCCACCGCACGATGAGCTGGCGGTTGCGCATGTGGTCTTCCTCGAGGTGCGATCCCTCCCGCACGCGCCGCAACTGCACCAGCGCGTTCCGGGCGAAGGCCTCGTACTCGGCGCAGGCGATCTCGGCCTGGTGCCCGGCCTCGACGATGCCCAGTTCGGCGAGCTTCGGGTGCGGCACGAAGTACAGCGCCACCAGGTCGGCGCGCGTCTCCTCGATCGTCGAGTAGTACTCCCGCAGCGCCGCCGACGCGCTGGTCCCGAGCGCCGGGTCGGCCTGCCCGGAGCCGTGGCCGACCACCTCGTGCAGGCTCGTGGCGACCTCGGAGGCCGCGCCGCTCCATGTCGCCGCGCGCTCGGCTTCCTCGCGCGTCCACGAGAACTCGGCCCAGTACGACGCCGGCAGCGACCGTTCGTACGCCTCCATCACGTTGACCAGCGAGATCGACTTGCTGCCGTGGCGTTCCCGCACGCGCTCGTCGTTCGGCAGGTTGACGCCGATGGGCGTCAGCGGGCCGGAATCGCCGCTCTCGACGACCACGTCGATCGCGCTGGCGCTGACGCCCGTGACGTCCGCCTTGCGGTACTTCGGGTCCCACGGCATGTGGTCCTCGAACCACTGCGCGTGGCGCGCCAGCGACCTGATGGCGTCCGTCTTCGCGTGGTTCACGTAGAACACCATCGATCCCCACGCGCCCTTCACGCCGCGCGCGTCGAGGTAGACCTCGACGAACCCGTTGATGGTGTCCACGGGCGAGTCCTTGTCCCTCACCCACGCGATGTCGTACGCCTCGCGGTCGGCGGCCTCTCCCGTCCGGTAGCACCGGATGAGCGCGCCGAGCGCTTCGGCCATCGCCGGCGTCGCGTACGGCACCGCCGCCTCGAGGTGCCGGACGATGGCCTCGATCTCGCGTCCGTACCGGCCGCCGGCCCGGTACACCTCCTCGACGAGCCGCCCGTCGCGCTTCACGAGGCGCGAGTTGAGCGGATAGCGCTCGCGGAAGCCTTCCAGGTCGGCGAGGCTCACGCCGTCGTAGAGGTTGTTCGCGCTCGTCGCGAGGATGTCGCGGCCCTCGCCCGGCGTCTTGCTGGTGACGCTGGCGTCGAACTCCGGGTCGAAGAAGCACGGCGCGAGCCTCGCCAGCAGCGCGTCGAGCGTCTCGCCGGGCCTCATGGGCAGGCGCGCGCCGTCGTTCGCCGCCGCGCGGACCGCCGCCGCGAACGCCGCGGGCTCGCAGCGCAGCACGAACTTCCGCGCCGTCTGGTCGTTGTGCGGGCCGCTGTTCAGCCAGAACAGCTTCGCGTAGTGGTGCACCCGCGCCAGCGTGTCCGGCGTCGACGTTCTCCGCGTGCGTCAGCACCGCCTCGACGCACCTCGCGCATGTCGAGGCTCGGCGCGTACCGCTGGTCGTAGTAGATGTCGCGCCCGGCCAGCGCGGCCTGCGACAGGTGATAGACGAGCGTCTTCTCGCGCGGCGCAAGCTCCGTCGAAGCCGTCCGCGTACAGCTGCACCACCGCCGCCTCGTCGACGCGCTCGAGGAGGAAGGGCCGGCCGTCCTGCTCGCTCACAGGCGTACCTGCTCCAGGTACTCGGGTACTGCGGACCTGCCACCCGAGCTCCCGCTCGATGCGCGCCTTGAGCGCGTCCTGGGACGGCGGCTCGCCGTGCACGAGGTAGGTCATCCGGGGCGCCCGCGTGAAGCCGCGCAGCCACTGCATGATCTCGTCCGCGTCGGCGTGGGCCGACATCGAGTCGATCCGCTCGATGCGCGCGGCGACGGGCACCTGCTGGCCGTGGATCTTGACCGTCTCGGCGCCCTCGACCAGCTGCCGGCCGCGCGTGCCGGCGGCCTGGTAGCCGACGAAGAGCACGGTGTTCGCGCTTCGGGGCAGCGCGGCTTTCAGGTGGTGCAGCACGCGCCCGCCGGTCGCCATCCCGCTCGCCGAGATGACGATGCAGGGCGAGGCGGAGGCCTGGATTTCCTTCGACTGCTGCGGCGACGCGACGGCCGTGAACCGCTGCGTGGTGAACGCGCCCATCTGGCCGCGGCCCGACTGCACGTCCGGGTCGAGATCGTTGCTGTGGTGCGCGTAGTGCCGCAGGGCGTCGACCGCCATCGGGCTGTCCAGGTACACCGGCACGGTGGGAATCCGGCGCGCCTCCTCGAGCCGCTTCAGCCAGTAGATCACCTCCTCGACGCGGCCGATCGCGAACGCCGGGATGATCACCTTCCCGCCGCCCGCGATCGTCGTCGTGATGATCTCGGCGAGGCGCGCGCCGCCGTCGTCCGGCTCGTGCGTGCGGTCGCCGTAGGTCGATTCGACCAGCAGGATGTCGGCCGTCTCCACGCGCGACGGGTCGGGCAGCACCGGGCGGCTGAAGCGCCCGAGGTCGCCGCTGAAGACCACGTCGCGCCCGCCGTCGGCCTCCAGCGTGAATCGCGCGAACGCCGAGCCGAGCAGGTGCCCGGCGTCGGCGAACGTGAGCGTGCCCGCCCCGCCGACCGGCACCGGGCGGTCGTAGCCCACCGGCTGCAGGTGCGTGAGCGCCTGGTACGCGTCGTCTTCGGTGAAGAGCGGCAGCGCGGGCGCGTGCCTCGTGTAGCCTTCCCGGTTCGCGTCGCGCGCGTCGTCTTCGGCGAGGCGGCCCGAGTCGGGCAGCATGATCCGGCAGAGGTCCGCCGTGCCGGCGTGCAGAAGACGCGGCCCTTGAAGCCCTGGCTCACCAGCCGCGGCAGGTAGCCCGAGTGGTCGATGTGCGCGTGCGTGAGGACCACCGCGTCGATGGCGTCCGGCTTGACCGGCAGCGGCTGCCAGTTCCGCTCGCGCAGCTCCTTGAGCCCCTGGAAGAGGCCGCAGTCGACGAGGATGCGCCGGCCCGCCGTCTCGAGCAGGTACTTCGAGCCGGTCACCGTCTGCGCCGCGCCGAGAAACGTCAGTGTCGTCATGCGAAGAGCCCCACCTGCCCGCCCGTGTGCCAGAAGAGGACGGTCTGATTGTCCGCGAACGTGCCGCGGCGCACGTGATGAATGAGGCCGGCGAGCGCCTTGGCGGTGTACGTGTGGTCGACGAACATCGCCTCGTGCCGGGCCAGCAGGTCCACCGCCTCGCGCGAGGCCGCCGAGGGCACGCCGTACCCCTCGCCGACGTGGGTGTCGTCGACCTCGATCTCGCGCGCGGCGGCCAGTTCGGCGCCGCTCGTGCCGAGCAGGTCGCCCATGCCCGAGATGATCGTGCGCACCGTGTCGCGGATCGAGGCGGCCGGATCGTCGGCGCTGATCCCGAGGACCCGCGTCGGCAGGCCGTGCAGCGTGCATCCCGCCACGAGGCCCGCCTGCGTGCCGCCCGACGAGGTGGCGTGCACGATGACGTCGGGGACGACGCCCTGCTGGACCAGTTCGCCGACGGCGCGCGCGAACCCGAGGGCGCCGAGCGGCGTCGACGCGCCGAGGGGGATTTCGTACGGGCGGCGCCCCTGGCGCCGCAGGTCCTCCGCGATCCGCGCCATCGCCGGCGCGCGGTCCGCGCGCGACTCCACGTAGTGCACCTCGGCGCCGAGCAGGGCGTCGAGCAGCGCGTTGGCCGTCGGACGGTCCGGCCGCGCGCCGTTGAGCACGAGCACGCACTTCAGCCCCGCCCGCGCCGCCACCGCGGCCACGACACGCGCCGAGTTCGACTGGACGCCGCCGACGCTCATCAGCGTGTCGGCGCCTTCGGCGATGGCCGCGGCGGCGACAATCGCGATCTTGCGGACCTTGTTGCCGCCGAACCCGAAGGGGATCGCGTCGTCGCGCTTGACGAGCAGGCGGGGGCCGCCGCCGAGCGCGGCGCGGAGCCTCGAGAGATCGTGGACGGGCGAAGGCGGCGTCCACAGGTCGAGGGCCGGGACGGCCGCGAGCCGCTCGAGAGCAGCCTGGAAGGGCATCATGGCGGGTATTGTATACTCCGGGCTCGCGAGACCCATGCGCTCGCAGATCAGAAGACAGAAGCCAGTAGTCAGTAGAGAATGCCCGTCTCGACTGCGAATCAGCGTGACGCCAGCTGAAACGCTGTCTGTTCTACTGGCTACTGGCTTCTGACTACTGCTTCTATCACGCCTCAGCGAAGAGCGCTCTCATCTCGCGCAGCGCGCCCAGCAGCTCTTCGCGGTCCCGGGCGAAACAGAAGCGCACGTACCCCTCTCCCGCCGAGCCGAAGTCCACGCCGGGCACGCAGCCGATGCGGCCCTGTCCGATCAGGAACTCCGCCATCGCCCACGAGCGTGAAGGCGACGAGGCGCCGGCGGGCGGTGTCCACGACGGGTCGATGCGCAGGAACGCATAGAAAGCGCCTCGTGGGCGGCTCGCCGCTGAAGACGTGGCCGGCGGCCTCCCGAATGCCGGCATAGAACAGGTCCCGCCGCGCCTGAAGCTCCACCCGGTACTGTTCGACCACGTCCTGCGGGCCTTCCAGCGCGCCGACGGCCCCGTACTGCGAGATGGACGACACGTTGCTCGTCGTGAGGAACAGGATCTTCTGCAGGCGGTCGCGCAGGCGCTCGTCGCGGGCCGCGAGGTACCCGACGCGCACGCCGGTTGCCGCGTACGTCTTGCTGAACGTGCACACCGGCACGGTGCGCTCGTACATCCCTGGCAGCGAGGCGATGCTCACGTGCTCGGCGCCGTCGTACAGCACGTCCTCGTAGGCCTCGTCCGAGATCACCCACAGATCGTGCTCGCGGGCCAGGTCCGCCAGGCGCTCGACATCGCCGCGCGTGAACACACCGCCGGTCGGGTTGTTCGGGGAGTTCAGGTAGAGGCCCTTCGTCCGCGGGCCGATGAGCGACGCCACCTCGTTCACATCGAGGCGCCAGCCGAGCGACGGGTGCAGCGGGCACCGCACCACCGAGGCGCGCGCCGCCAGCATGGCGAGCGTCGCCGGCGGCCACTCGGGGTCCGGCACGATGACCTCGTCGCCGGGTTCGACAAGCGCCTGCGCGGCGAGGTAGATCCCGTGCACGCCGCCGTTGGTCACCAGCACCTCGTCTTCGGAGCGCACCGGCACGCCGTTCTGCGCGCGCAGCTTCTCCGCCAGCAGCGCCTTCAGCCGCGGCAGCCCCGCGGTCTGCAGGTAGTGCGTCTGGTTCGCGTCGATGGCGGCGCGCATCGCGGCCTTCATCGTCTCGGGCGCGTCGAAGCTCACGTCGCCCTGGTCGAGCCGGAACGGCCGGTCCAGCGCGTACATGAGCTCCCGGATTCTGACGATGCCGGAGTTGGGGAGGGAGTCGAGAAATGAGCCCATGGGGTAGTCCGTCGGATCAGAAGACAGAAGCCAGAAGAGCTCACTGACGATTGTCAGAAGCAAGGAAGCCCGCACGCAGGTGTCGCAGACCTTCTGCGATACGGCTTGCTTGGTCTTCTGACTTCTGCTTCTGTCTTCTGGCTTCTACGCGTCGTCACCGCAGGTGTCTTCCTCCATCGACGCGTATCACCTCCCCCGTCACGAAGTCGGTGTCGACGAGGAAGAGGACGGCCTTCACGATTTCGGCCTCGCCGCCCCAGCGGCCGAGGGGCGTCGCCTGCTCGACGGCCTTCACCTCCTCGTCGGCCGTGTCGGGCGGCGCGAGGATCGGGCCCGGCGCCACGGCGTTGACGAGGATCCCGTCGCCCGCCAGCTCGAGCGCCAGCGCCTCGGTGAGGGCGATGACGCCGCTCTTGGCGACGTAGTACGGCAGGAAGCCCTTGTAGCGCGCCCGGCCGCTCGCCGGCAGCCAGTCCGCGATGTTGATGATGCGGCCGCCGCCCGCCTGCGCGCATGTGGGGCACCGCGGCGCGGGCGCACAGGAACGCGGCCTTCAGGTCGACGGCCAGGCCGCGGTCCCACAGCGCCTCGTTCAGCTCGTCGAACGGCGTCGCCGCGTAGAGCGAGGCCATGTTGACCAGCACGTCGAGGCGCCCGAGCTGGCGCACCGTTTCGTCGACCAGTTGCTGGCACGCCGGCCCGTTCGACAGGTCGGCCTGGATGCACACCGCCCGCCGGCCCGTCGCCCGGATGCCGGCCGCCGCCGCCTCTGCCTCGTTGCGCGACTGGTTGTAGCTGAGCGCCACGTCGGCGCCCCGCGCGGCCGCACGCTTCGCCACCTCGGCCCCGATGCGCCTGGGGCCGGTGATCAGCACGACACGGTGTTCGAGGTCCATGGGGGGATTCTACTCGGGACTCGGGCTCGGGACTCAGGTACGCCGGTAGTCGGTAGCGGCAGTAGGGCGGCTCGAGCAGCCGAGCGTCAGTCGCAGACGCTCGGCCGACGTGGCTGGGCTCACTGGCCACAGCACCCTGAGTCCTGCCGACTGAGACCGACCAGCCGGCCAGCTGCCACGCGATCCGTCTAACCCCCAGTCCCCGAATCCCGAGTAGAATCGCCGATCCGTGCGCAGACGCGCGAGTTCTCCCCCGCTCAACTGCTGTCGCTGCACATCGTCGGCCTGATCACCGTCGGCGGCGTCCTGCTGAGCCTCCCGGTCTCGGCCGCGCCGGGCCGCGCCGTCTCCGTCGCTCGACGCCTTCTTCACCTCCACCTCGGCCGTCTGCGTCACCGGCCTCATCGTCGTCGACACGCCCAACGACCTGTCGCCGTTCGGCCAGGTGGTGCTCATGCTGCTCATCCAGGCCGGCGGCCTGGGCTACATGACCATCTCGTCGCTCATCATGGTGGCGTTCGGCCGCCGGATCTCGATTCACGAGCGGATGACGCTGGCCGACGCGCTCAACGTGACCAGCATGGAAGGCCTCCTGCGCTTCACGTGGACGGTGGCGCTGCTGACGTTCGCGATCGAGGGCACTCGGCGCGCTCATCATGGGCGCGCGCTTCGCGCAGGACGTGGGCTGGGCGAAGGGCCTGTGGTTCGGCCTGTTCCACGCGGTGTCGGCGTTCAACAACGCCGGGTTCGCCCTCTTCAGCGACAACCTGATGGGCTACCGCGGCGACCTGACCATCAACCTCGTCATCACCACGCTCATCATCGCCGGCGGCCTCGGGTTCTTCGTGCTCTCCGGCATCCTGCGCCTCCGGAAGCGGACGGCCGTCGGCATGTCGGTGCACACGAAGCTGGTCCTCACCGTCACGCGCGTCGCTCATCGCCGGTCGGCACGCTGGCCATCCTGGCCCTCGAGTGGGCGAACCCGAACACGCTCGGGCCGCTCGGCGTCGGCGAGAAGGTGCTCGCGGCCTACTTCCAGGCCGTCACGCCGCGCACGGCGGGCTTCAACACGATCAGCATCGGCGACATGACGTCGCCGGCGCTGTTCCTCACGATCTGCCTGATGTTCATCGGCGCGTCGCCCGGCGGCACCGGCGGCGGCGTCAAGATCGACGACGTTCGGCGTCATCGTGGCCGCGGTGTGGGCGAACGGTGCGCGGCCACCGGGACGTCACGTGTTCAAGCGGCGCCTGCCGCAGGACCTCGTGAACCGGGCCTTCTCGCTGGCGATGCTCGCCGCCATCGGCCTCGTCCTCGTCACCGGCCTCCTGCTGCTCGTCGAGCACCAGGCCCTGCTGCACACCAGCTACGAGACCACGTCGGCGTTCGGCACCGTCGGACTGTCGATGGGGGTCCCCGGCAGCCCGCTCAGCCTGTCGGGCTTCTTCGGCACGGGCGGGAAGCTGCTCATCATGTTCATGATGTTCATGGGCCGCGTCGGCCCGCTCACCCTCGCCGTCGCGCTGGCCGGCGCCGCCGCGCCGCCGCGCGTGCGCTACCCGGAAGGAAAGGTGTTGATCGGCTAATGAAGAAGCAGACATTTGCGGTCATCGGCCTGGGCCGCTTCGGCTCCGCCATGGCCACGACGCTGACGGAGCTCGGGCAGGACGTCATCGGCATCGACGCCAACGACGGAGCGCGTCCAGAAGCACGCCGACGTCATCCGGTCCGCCGTCGAGCTCGACGCCAACGACGAGCGCGCGCTCAGGACCGCCGGCGTCCAGGACGTGGACGTCGCCGTCATCTCCATCGGGGAGAACATCGAGGCCAGCCTGCTGGTCGTCATGCTCGTGAAGGACCTCGGCGTGCCGCCGGATCATCGCCAAGGCCGTGACGCCGCTGCACGGGCGGATCCTCGAGCGCATCGGCGTGGACCGCGTGATCTTCCCCGAGCGCGAGATGGCCATCCGCGTGGCCCACAGCCTCGTGGTGGCCAACGTCCTCGACTACATCGAGCTGTCGCGCGACTTCAGCATCATCGAGATGCCCGCGCCGGAGGAGTTCGCCGGCAAGTCGCTCAAGCGAGCTCCAGCTGCGCAACCGGTTCGGCCTCACGCTCATCGCCATCAAGCGCAAGCCGGCCGGCGAGCGACCGGCGAGATCACCAACGTCGCGCCGGCCGCCGACGACGAGATCCTCGACGGCGACGTGCTGGCCCTGCTCGGCTCGAACGAGCGCCTGGCCCAGCTCGACCGCCTGCTGAAGCTCGACACTAGGGCCGCAGCAACGGAGCGTCCCATGGAGCGAGCCCGCCGCGGTTTCATCGGCCACCTCGTGCGCGGCGGCGTCGCCGGCACGGCCGCCCTTGCCGCCTACAATGCCGACGGCCTCGAGCGCGTGCTCGAAGCGTCGCAGGCCGTCGCGTCGCGGCCGCCGGAGGAGGTCGCGCAGGACGAGTCGTACTGGCGCGAGATCCAGTCGGCCTTCACGCTCGACCGCACGATCATCAACCTCAACAACGGCGGCGTGTGCCCCAGCCCGCGCGTGGTGCACGAGGCGTTCAAGCGCTACCTCGACATCACCAACCAGTCGCCCGTCTACCACATGTGGCAGATCCTCGAGCCGAACGTCGAGAGCGTGCGGCGCCAGCTCGCCCGCGAGTTCGGGTGCGACGCGGAGGAGCTCGCCATCACGCGCAACGCGAGCGAGTCGCTCCAGATCGCCCAGCTCGGCCTCGACCTGAAGCCCGGCGACGAGGTGCTGACCACCGACCAGGACTACCCGCGCATGCTCACCACGTGGGAGCAGCGCGTGCGCCGCGACGGGATCACGCTGACGAAGATCCACTTCCCGGTGCCGCCGCCGAGCCAGCAGTACCTGGCCGACATGTTCGAGAAGGCCATCACGCCGCGCACGAAGGTGATCCTGCTCTGCCAGATCACCAACCTCACCGGCCAGATCTTCCCGACGCGCGAGATCTGCCGCATGGCCCGCGCGCGCGGCATCAAGACCATCGTCGACGGCGCGCACGCGTTCGCGCACTTCCCGTTCGTCGGCCGCGACCTCGAGTGCGACTACTACGGCTGCAGCCTCCACAAGTGGCTCACGGCGCCAGTCGGCACGGGCCTCCTGTACGTGCGGCGCGAGAACATCGCGGGCCTGTGGCCGATGCAGCCCGCCGCCGCGAGCCAGGCCGACAACATCCGCAAGTTCGAGGAGATCGGCACGCACCCCGCCGCCAACCACAACGCCATCGCCGAGGCGCTGGTCTTCCTGCGCGGCATCGGCATCGAGCGCAAGGCCGCCCGCCTGCGCTACCTCAAGAACCGCTGGGCGCGGCGCCTCGAGAAGGTGCCGGGCGTCCGCATGCACACGCCCTTCGACCCCGCGCAGTCCTGCGGCCTGGCCAACGTCGGCCTCGACGCGGTGGACTGCTCGAAGCTCGCCGACCACCTCTGGACGAAGTACCGCATCATCGTCGTCCCCATCAAGCGCGAGGACTACCAGGGCATCCGCGTCACGCCGAACGTCTACACGACGCTCGATGAGATAGACACCTTCGCGGAGATCGTGGAGGACGTGGCGAGGAGAGGATCGGTCTAGCGGGGACAGAAGCAAGAAGCCAGAAGGGCCTACTGTCGATTGTCAGAAGCCAGAAGACGGTTCTCCAGCTGAACAGGCCTTTCTTCTTGCTTCTGGCTACTGGCTTCTTGCTTCTGAATCGCGGCCGTCAGATCCCAGCCGCCGCCGACGCCTTCATCGCATCCGGCACGCCGATGACGACGGCCGCCATCGGGTGGCCTTCGACGGCCGTCGAGTAGAGGTACTCGACGTTCACGCCGGCTTCCGCCAGCAGCCTCGCCGCCCGGCCGAGCGCGCCTGGGCCGTTCGGCATCACCGTGTAGAGGACGTCGCGCTGATCCACCTTGATCTTGCGCTCGCGCATGAGCTCGGCGGCGTGCAGCGGGTTGTCCACGACGAGCCGGAGCAGCCCCGTGTGCTCGAGCTGCATCGCGACGATGTTGATCCGGTCGTCGGCGAGGCCCTTGAACACCCGGGCCGCCGCGCCCGGCTTGTTCTCGATGACGAGCGTGAGCTCCGTGCGGATCGCCATGGGGCTACTCCCTGGGTAGACAGTAGCCAGTAGTCAGTAGTCAGTAGAGGCCGTAACTACGCGCCTACGCGCTCCTAGTGATACCGCTAGCACCTGCGTGTCGCTCAGAAGTATATCGTCATCCCGCCCATCCACATCGAGCCGCCGCGGCTGATGCCGCTCGGCGTCCGAATCGTTGTCGCCGGTCACCGCCGACACCAGGCCGACCACCGATCGTCAGCGACGCGGCCGACTTGATGAGGCTGGAGAAGCCGTCGAGCCCGTCCGCATCGACCCAGACGTACCGGTAGTCGGCGAAGATCGCCGCGTGCTGGCCGAACTTCAGCTGCAGGCCGGCGCCGGCGTGGTAGCCGAAGTCCGTCGCGTTCGCCGTGGCCACCGTGCCGGCCGCCGTCGAGCGCCTCGATCTTGTGCCTGTACCAGCCCAGCCCGGCCAGCACGTACGGCGCGAAGGTCTTCTTGACGGGCAGCAGCATGCCCGGAGATCTGGATCGGCGTGTTGCGGACGCGCGCGGTCTCGGACTCGTTCGTCAACGACTGGTAGTCCATCGCCGCTTCGATGGCGAGGCTGCCGATGGGGTGAAAACGGATGTACCCGCCCCAGAGGCGCGTGCGCGACGAGTCGCTGTCGTCGAGGGCGGGGCTCTCGGGACCGGAGACGGAGACCATCCTGGCGCCGATGCCGAACGTCTGGGCCTGCGCGCCGCGGGCAGCGCCGCCGAGCACGGCCAGGGCCAGCGCCGCCACGACGACCGACCGCCAGTTCACGATTCTCACCGGGAGCTCCTTTGGCGGCACCTGGGCCGCAGTCCTGCCATTTCTCGATTATCGGTGGAATGGGGAGAGTAGATAGGGGCTAGGGGCTGGGCGGCTAGGCCTCGCCGACGCGGCGTTCGCCGCGTGGGTGGCACGGTGCCCAGCGCCTGCCTAGCGCCTGGGAATGCGTGCATGACCGGTCCCCTCCCGACGCCGCTCGCTTCTGGATGCCCTTGCCGGCCCGTCTGCAGCCGGCGCGGCGGCCTGTACTCGGTCATCGCCCTCGCGATGACGTGGCCCCTCGCCGCGGGCCTCACCCGCGACATCCCCTGGGACCTCGGCGATTCCGTCCTGAACATCTGGATCCTGCAGTGGGGCGCGGACCACTGGCTGCGCTTCCTCGGCGGCGACCTCGGCGCGCTCCGCGGCTACTTCCACGCGAACATCTTCTACCCCGAGCCCCTGACGCTCGCCTACTCCGAGCACCTGACCGCGCAGGTGCTGCAGATCCTCCCGGTCTACGCCCTCACCGGCAACATCGTCCTCTCGTACAACCTGCTGTTTCTCTCGACCTTCGTCCTCTCCGGCCTCGGGACGTTCCTGCTCGTGCGCGAGCTGACCGGGAGCGCGCGCGCGGGGTTCGTGGCCGGCCTGCTCTTCGCGTTCGCGCCGTACCGCATCGGCCAGTTCTCGCACCTGCAGGTGATGTCGTCGCAGTGGATGCCGTTCGCGCTGTACGGGTTCAGGCGCTACTTCGAGACGCGCCGCGCGTGGCCGCTCGCCGGCGCCGCGCTGGCGCTCGTGGCGCAGAACTGGTCGTGCGGGTACTTCCTGCTGTACTTCGCGCCGTTCGTGGCCGCGTACGTGATCTACGAGATCGCCGACCGCGGGCTGTGGAGGGACGCGCGGGTGTGGGCGTCGCTTTGCGCGGCGGCCGCGGCCGTCCTGGGCGCGACGGTGCCGCTCCTGCTTCCGTACCTCGAACTGCGCCGAGCACGGCTTCGAGGCGCGGCCGTTCGAAGAAGTGATGCGCTACTCGGCCGACGTCTACAGCTACCTCACCGCCCACGGCGCCCAGTCGTTCTGGGGCGGCGTCGCCCGCGCGTTCCCGAAGCCCGAGGGCGATCTGTTCCCGTCGGTGATGCCCGTGCTGCTGGCCGTCATCGGGCTGGCCGCACACGCGCGCGTGACCTGGGCGGTGACCCGAACGCGCGGCGCCGACCCGGAGATGCCCGCGCTGGCGGCGCGGGGTGATCGGCGTCGCGGCGGTCGTCCTGGCGTGGCGATCGGCTCCCTGTTCGTCATCCTCGCGCACACGGGATTCGACTATCAGATCGGGCCGCTGTCGATCCGCGTCCACAACCTCGCGCGGGCGCTGCGGGCCGCTCGGTCCTGGCCGCCGCGGCGCTGCTCGTCTTCTCGCGGCGCGCGCGGGCGTTCGTGCGCGGCGTGCCCGGGTCGGCGCTGGCGTTCTACGCGGGAGCGCTGCTGGTCGCGTTCTGGCTCTCGCTCGGCCCCATCGTCACGTCGAAGGGCGTCCGCGTCGCGGGAGACGGGCTGTACTGGTGGTTCTACCAGTACGTGCCCGGGTTCGACGGCCTTCGCGTGCCCGGCACGCATGGGCGATGCTCGTCGTCCTGTTTCTCTCCGTCCTTGGCGGATACGGCGCCCGCGCGATCGAACGAGCCTTCCGGGGGCTGAAGCGCTACGAGCGGCGGGGCTTCAGCCCCGCCGGTCGCGTGGCCTCCGGGCCGCGCGACCATCGTTCTGGCCCTCGCGAGCGTGCTGTTCCTGGTTCGAGGCCTCGCCGGCGCCCATCGAGCTGAACGGGACGTGGAACCCGTCGGCGGCCTGAGGCCGCCGCCGTGCCGCTGATCGCCGCCGGACGGCCGCCCGCCATCTACCGCGCGGTGCGCGCGCTGCCGGCGGGCGCCGTCGATCGCCGAGTTCCCCTTCGGCGACGAGCAGTACGACCTGCGTTACATGCTCCACTCGGCCGCGCACTGGCGGCCGCTGCTGAACGGCTACAGCGGCGGCTTCCCGCAGTCCTACGCCGTGAACCGCGCGGGGCTCGGGCGCGTGCTCGACGATCCCGCCGCGGCCTGGCGCGTGCTGGCCGCTTCCGGCGCCACGCACGCCATCGTTCACGAAGACGTCTTCCTGAAGGGCGACGGGGCCAGGGTCAGCGCGTGGCTCGCGTCACACGGCGCGCGCGAGGTGGCCGCCTTCGGCGCGGACCGCCTCTTCGAACTGCCTCCGCCGCGGGTTGCGTGGTTTTGCCCGCCTCTTCACGGAATGTAGGGCGCCCCTTCACACGACTGCGGGTTTTCGGGCAGAATCGGCGTGGGCCGCGGTTCCTCGCACCCGGCCCGGCTGTGATCGCTTCTTGCAGCCTGACGGGTATGCAGCCCGTTTCCTCCTCCGTCACGTGGTCTGGGTCAGGGCCGATGGGAAGGCACCGGCAGCGCTCGCCGCTTCGGCGATGCCGTCATCGTGCTGTTCCTGCTCGCGCAGGCGGCCGACGGCGTGATGACGTATGTCGGCGTCACGACGCTCGGCGTCCACCTCGAGGCCAATCCCCTGCTCGCCTCCCTCATGGCCGCCTTTGGCCAGGGCACCGCGCTCACCGGCGCGAAACTTCTGGCCTCCGGCCTCGGCATCTCGCTGCACCTCCTCGGCACCCACCGCATTCTCGCCGTCCTGACCGGCATCTACTTCCTCGCGGCCGTGCTGCCGTGGGCGGGGTTGCTGCTTTCCATCTGACGCTTCCCGGGATTCGGGACTCGGGACTCGGGATTCGGGGGCCGGAGCGGCAATGACCACATCGGCATTCGACGAGTTCAAGGCGCGGCACGCGGACAAGTTCGCGCCCGCGGACCGGATCTTCGGCCGCATCCGGCGCGGCGACCGGATCTTCGTCGGCACCGGGTGCGGCGAGCCCCAGCACCTGGTCCGGGCGCTGACCGAATACGTGCGCTCGAATCCCAAGGCCCTCTTCGGCGCCGAGATCCTGCACGTCTGGTCGCTCGGCGTGGCGCCCTACACCGACGAACGCCTCCAGGCCAACGTCCGCCACAACTCGTTCTTCGTCGGCAATCCCACGCGCGCGGCCGTGAACCGGGGGCTGGCCGACTACACGCCGATCTTCCTGTCGCAGGTCCCCGATCTCTTTCACCGCCGCCACATCGACATCGACGTGGCCCTCATCCAGACGTCGCTGCCCGACCGCCACGGCTACCTGAACCTCGGCGTCAGCGTCGACATCGTGAAGGCGGCCGTCGCGTGCGCCTCGCTCGTGGTGGCCCAGGTCAACCCCCGCATGCCGCGCGTGCCGGGCGACGGCTTCCTGCACGTCGACGAGGTCGACTATCTCGTCCAGTGCGACGAGCCGCTGCTCGAGTACCTGCCCAGCGTGCCCGACGATGTCGCCGCCCGCATCGGCCGGTACGTCGCGCGCATCGTCCAGGACGGCGACACCATCCAGGTGGGATACGGGAGCGTGCCCAACGCGATCATGGCCGCCCTCGGGCGCAAGAAGCACCTCGGCCTGCACTCGGAGCTGCTGACCGACGGCATCGTCGATCTGATCCGGCGGGGCGTCATCGACAACTCGCGGAAGTCGATCAACCGCGGCAAGAGCGTCGCGTCGTTCGCGATGGGCAGCGCCGCGACGTACGAGTTCCTCGACGACAACCCGACGATCGAGCTGCGCACGATCGACTACACGAACAACCCGCTGGTGATCGCGCAGCACGCCGGCATGACCGCGATCAACACGGCGCTCGAGGTCGACCTCACCGGCCAGGCGAGCGCCGAGTCCATCGGCCGCACCTTCTACAGCGGCATCGGCGGCCAGGCCGACTTCATGCGCGGCGCCGTGCTCGCGCCGGGCGGCAAGTCGATCCTGGCGCTGCCCTCCACGAGCCACGACGGCAAGACGTCGCGCATCGTGCCGTTCCTGCAGGAAGGCGCCGGCGCGACGCTCAACCGCGGCGACGTCCACTACGTCGTGACCGAGTACGGCATGGCGCACATCCACGGCAAGAACATCCGCGAGCGCGCCATGGATCTCATCGCCATCGCACACCCGGAGTTCCGCGCGGGACTCGTCGAAGAGGCGCGGCGGCTGAACCTCGTCTACCACGACCAGGGGTACCTGCCGGGCGAGCGCGGCGAGTACCCCGAGCACCTGGAGACGCGAAAGACGACAAGGCGCGGGCAGGCCATCCTGTTGCGGCCCGTGCGCATCAGCGACGAGCCGCTGCTCAAGGACTTCTTCTACTCGCTCTCCGATCGCAGCATGTACCGCCGTTTCCTGACGCCGACCTGGGAGATGTCCCACGAGCGGCTCCAGGACTTCGTGGTGATCGACTACACGAAGGAGATGATCATCCTGGCGGTCGTCGAGGAAGAGGGCCGCGAGACCGTCGTCGGCCTCGGCGAGTACTACCTCGACGAGGAGCGGCTGTGGGCGAACGTGGCGTTCGCCGTCCGCGACGCGTTCCAGAACCGGGGAGTCGGAACCGAGTTGCTCGCGTTCCTCATCCACGTCGCCCGCCGGCAGGGCCTGACGGGCCTGACGGCGGAGGTGCTGAAGGAGAACGAGCCCATGCTGCGCGTGTTCGAGAAGATGGGCGTCGCGCTCGAAAAGCTCAGCGCGGACGAGAGTTGGGACTTACGGATGCGACTCTAGTTCGGGGCTAGGCGGGGCTGGGGCTCGGGGCTATGGGGCTAGGGGCTAGGGGCTCGGGATTCGGAGGACGAATAATAGCATTGTTCCGTAAGTGAACATTGTTATTTTAACAGCCCGACACCCAAACACGTCGCCATCCCCAGTCGAGGGTCAGTCCATGAAGTCCCATTTCTTGGACTTGGGTTGGACCGCGGTCCGCGGCGCGGCGGGCGCAGGTGTCCTGAGGCCGGCAATCAGCGTGTCGATCGTGTGGTCGACCAGCGCCGTCCGGCTGACCGACGAGAGGCCGGCTTCGGTGATGAGCAGGGCGGTGAGCCCGTGAACGCCTGCCCAGAGCGCCTGCGCCGTCATGTCGATGCTGGCCGTTCGGATGTCGCCGCTCTCGACGCAGGCGCCAACGCCCTGGCGCAGCAGATTGAAAGCGCGGCCGCCGATTGACTGCCCGAAACCCCCGGCGATTGCCTCCCGCACCGCGCTCGCCAGGCATCGGCCGCAGGAACGACACCTCGTACTGGTTCGGGTTCGCGAGGCCGAAGTCGACGTAGGTCCGCAGCCCCTCACGCAGGTAACCCAGCGGGGTGCCGGACGTCTTCTGGAGGCGCTCGAGCTTGACGGCCAACTGCGAGAACGTTTCCTCGCAGACGGCCGACAGTAACTCGTTCTTAGTCCCTGAAATAGAGGTAAATCGTCGTCGGCGAGTACTCGATCCGCTCCGCGAGCCGCCTCATTGTCACCCGCTCGTGCCCCTCCTCGACGAACAGCCGGCTGGCGGCATCGAGGATCTCGCGTCTCAAGGACGCGCGGTGGGTCTGTCGGCGCTCGGTGCTACCCATTGATTAACAACGTTAATTTTACGTGCGTTGTTAATCCAAGTCAATGGCTCGCGCCTCGGGAGCTAGGGGCTGGGGGCTAGGCGCTAGGGGCTAGGTCGGACGCGGCTCTCGCCGCGTCGGTTGCAGTTCAACAGCTGAACTGACCAATCCCGAATCCCCAATCCCGCATCCCGGAC
>CAWICP010000019.1:0-176890 GCA_963834645.1 uncultured Acidobacteriota bacterium | reverse complement strand
AGAAGAAGGCGTTCCCGAGCACGAAGAGCCAGCGCAGATGACCGGGCGCGGACACGACGAGCACGAGGCTGAGAATCAGTCCGGCGGAGAGCGGTGGCAGGAGTGCCTGCGTCACCCGCAGGGTAGGCGGCGACCAGAAGCGCTCGCCGTCTTCGAGGGACTGCCGCCTGGCGATCGCGAACGCGCCCGCGGTGGCCACCATGGCCGCCAGGAGCCACCAGGTGCAAAACGCCGGGAACGCTTCGATGCTGAGTGCGATGCCCCCAACCGCGGCCCCGCTTCCCACCGCCCCGACGGCCACCATGATGGGGCCGAGCGTCCGGCGATATAGGGCGGATCGCTCCATCAGCGTGCGGATGACCTGCAGGTGCTCGGCGGCGACGTGCTGATCCATGCGGCCTACTTTGCCACACAAAGCGCGCGAGCGCAAGCGTCACCACCAGGCTCGGTATCGAGAAGGCTTCAGGCGGGGGATCGCCTCCTCGGGCGCGTCGAGCGATACGGATCGTGCCACGCGCCGGGGCCGGGACAGGCTGTGCGCTCCCCGCCTTCCGCCTCCGGGGGCAGCCCTGCCGCCGTTCGGAGCCGCGCTCGCGCTTCATGCACCTGAGCCACATCCTCCGCGTAACCCGGTTCTACGAAATGCCCCGAGTCCACAAGCCTCTCGTAACCAGCGCCATGCGGGACGGGAAGCCACGTATGCCGACATTGGTGACCTCCGCACGTGAGGTACACGTTGGGGAGTTGGCCGTTGTCCATCGCGTCAATGGCCTTCCGCGAGAACACCCGCCCGACGCGCTCCGCGCAGAACGGCCGCAATCGCCCGTCGATTGGCCCCGAGTAGAGGAAGGTTTCGTGATCACGCCCCGTGGCGGAGGAAGCCACCGCGATCCGGTTGAGCACGCTTGCTGCCGTGTCGGTTTCTGCGCGCAGCCGTTCCGCTTCGCCGGCAGCCGTCTCACAGAGCACCTTGCGGCCCGCCGCGGACATGCGAAACGCCGACTTGACGACGGTCACGGCGAGCACTCGACCGGCCCGCGCATCGGACAAGCCGAGCAACTGGTCGAATGACACGGAGACCGCCAGGCTGATCGAGCGGGCGACGAACTCATCGGGACGGTCGAGAGCGGCCTGTGCCACAAGCGGCAACTGCCGAAACCGCTCCGGCATCAAGCCTGCCGGCAGGCTCGGCACCTCGAGGGATTCGGCTCGTCGCGAACGCCCGAACCGCGGCGTCGAGGGCCAGCAGCCCACCGAGATCCCGCTGGGTCCCCTTTCGCGTGTCCCCGGCCGCGAGTTGACTGGAGGCCCACGCGATGAGGCGGGTTGACTCTTGCAGAATCAGCGCGGCGAGGCTCTGCGCGGTGACCATGGCCGCCACTTTACACCGGTCGTCAAGCGCGGTCCGCGGCGGCGAACGATCGCTGAGGCTACCTGACGCGATACGTGAGTTCGAGCGGCACCACGACCGGCACGGCCTTTCCGTTCATGCGGCCCGGACTGAAGCGAAACCGCTTCGCCGCCTTGACGGCTTCATCGTCGAGGCCATGGTCCCTGTCGAGCGACTTCACCACGCGCACATCGCCGACCGAGCCGTCGGCCTTGACGACGCATTCCAGCGTCACGCCGCCCTCGATCTTCGCCCTCAACGCGTCGGGGGTGTACTGGGGCTTCACCTGCTTCAGCACTTTGGGAGGCGTCAGCCCCGCGTCGCCCAGCCGGGCAACGCCGGGACCGCCAAATGCGGATGAGCTGTGGAGGGCGTTTGCCCGGCGCTGGCGAGCGTCTGCCAGCCAACCAGCAACGAAAGGGCCACCGTGGCGACGGTGAGGGTTCGCATGTTCCTCTCCTTTTCCGGTCCCCTGAGAGCGCACCAGCGCGCTGCCTTTTCAGACGGTGAAGCCGCTCGGTTGGCCGGAGCGCCGCGGCCGCCGAGTAACAATTACGTGCTCGGACGGACAATAAGTACCGTCCGAACGGCTGAGGCCCCACCCAAAGCCGCATCCCACTCACCACCCGGTATCGGCCCGGGCGCTCTGGCTGCGCCATTGCCCGCCGGCACACATCCAGTTCCGCCCTGGCACGTTGTCTGCAATAATCAGCGGTGACGGGTTGTCGGCCGCCGCGGATCACAACGAGGTTCACGATGTGGAAACGGATCGAGGTCCCGCGACCGCCTGATCGCAGCCGCGAAGCCACGGGTGCTGTGCCCCCCGGACCGCCGGGACGTGCCAAGCGCCCCTCGAGTTCACGCACCGGAAACCGAGGCGATGCGCCACATGGACAAGGAAGCTTTCAACGTCGGCAAGTCGGTGGTCTTCAAGGGCGAGCTCAGCGGCAGCGAAGACCTCGTGGTCGAAGGGACCGTGGAAGGCAAAGTCGAGCTTCGCGAGCACGTGCTGACGGTGGGCTCGCACGGCAAGCTCAAGGCCGAGGTGTTCGCGAAGATCGTCATCGTGCTCGGCGAAGTCGTCGGCAACATCACGGCCAGCGAGAAGGTGGAGCTTCGCGAGAGCGGATCCGTGGACGGCGACGTCACGGCGCCGCGCGTCGGCATTGCGGAGGGCGCGCATCTTCGCGGCAGCGTGGACATGCAGAAGAAGCCGGCCGTCGCCGCGGCGCCCGCCCAGGCCGCCAAGCCCGACGCGAAGCTCGCGCCCCTCCCGGCAGGCGCTCCGGTTCCGGGCGGCCCGCGCGTAGCGGGCGCGTAGCGCGCCGGAACCGCGCCTCGAACCTGCCGGCGGCGCGCGCCGGAGGGAGGGATTTGCTTGCCGGACGGCGAATCGGTGCGGAGGTCTGCGCGGCTGGCTCTCACGTCTGGCGCCCCTCCGGCAGACGGAGGAGGGGCGGCCCGATCCCGGCCCGACCGCTGAAGGAGATCCCTGCCCTGTCGTCGCCTCCAAGGCGCTGCCGAAGTTCCTCTCTCACCTCGAAACCAGGCCGGCCCCCGTCCTGCTCGATCTCGGCTGCGTCGTGGGGCCGAACATCACGTATTTCGGCGATCGGCTGAACTGCAAGGTCGTCGTCGAAGATCTGTTCGCCGATCTCGAGCGGCACGTCCGCCAGGGCGAACGCGACGCCTTTCCGGCGTTTCTGTCGGATCGATTCAGGCTGGAACCGGAGAGCGTGGACGGCGTGCTGGTCTGGGACCTGTACGACTTCCTCGACCGGCCGTCCGCTCGGGCGCTGGCGGCGGTGCTGGTCCGGCTGATGCGAACCGATGGCGCGCTGTTCGGGTTCTTCGGCACCGGCGGCCGCTCGGGCCTCGGCTGCGCGAAGTACATCGTCATCGACGACTCTCACCTGCGGGAACGCGCGCGCGAATCGACGCTGGAGCGCCAGGGCCCGCTGCAGAACCGCGACATCATCAAGATGTTCGACGGCATGCGCGTCGCCGAGGCCTTCCTGCTCAAGACCGGCCGGCGCGAGATGCTCTTCCGCAAGGGCGGCGGCGGCCGGCCGATCATCTGACAGAAACTTCCGCGGTGACCAGCGTGCGCGATACACTCTTAGAGGCGGTGTCAGAACCCGTTCCGCGGCCGAGATCAGCCGCCGTACGCAGGTTATGACGCCGGTCCTATAGAGGTATCGTGACGAACATACGAAGCATCGCAGGACGTGGATGGCCCTGGCCGGGGCCGGAGCGCTGGTCGTCGCCGCGGCGGCGGGCGCGGCGTGGTATCTGTCGGCCGGCCGCACCCAGATGGCGGGCCAGGTCGACCTGGGGGCCCTCCCCTCCGGCGTCAGCCGCGACGCGCTGAACATCGTCGTCATCACGCTCGACACGACGCGGGCCGACCACATCGGCGCCTACGGGTCGACGCTGGTCAAGACGCCCGCCATCGATCGGCTCGCCGGCGAGGGCACGCGCTTCGCGCAGGCGATGTCGAGCGCGCCGCTCACCTTGCCGGCGCACTCGAGCATGTTCACGGGCCGCTTCCCTCCCGAGCACGGCGTGCGCGACAACGGCGGGTTCTTCCTGTCGCCGGAGCAGACGACGCTCGCCGAGATGCTCAAGGCGAAAGGCTTCGCCACCGGCGGGTTCATCGCCGCCTTCGTGCTCGACGCGAAGTGGGGCATCGACCAGGGATTCGACGAGTACGTCGACGACTTCGACATCTCGGAGCGCCGCGGGCGTTCGCTCGGCGACATCCAGCGGCCGGGCAACGAAGTCGTCGACAAGGCCCTCCCGTGGATCGACTCGGTGAAGGACTCCCGGTTCTTCGCCTGGATCCACCTGTACGACCCGCACACGCCCTACGATCCGCCCGAGCCGCAGAAATCCGAGTACAAGGGCCACCCGTACCGGGGCGAGGTCGCCTTCACCGACGCGCAGGTCGGCCGCGTCATCAGCTTCCTGGAAGAGCGCGGCCTGCTCGACAAGACGGTGGTGGCCGTGCTGGGCGACCACGGGGAGAGCATCGGCGACCACGGCGAGGAGTCGCACGGGTTCTTCATCTACGAGAGCGTCACCCACGTCCCCTTCATCGTCCGCGCGCCATTCGGAAAGACCGGCCCGCGCGTGGTGGCCGATCCGGTTCGCATCGTCGATCTGGCGCCGACGATGCTGGAGCTTGCCGGCGTCTCCGTGCCGGCGGGCCTTTCCGGCAAGAGCCTGGTGCCGCTGATGACCGGCGCCGCCCTCGAACTGGGCCTCGAGGGCTACGCCGAGTCCATGTATCCGCTGCACCATTTCGGGTGGAGCGACCTCAGGGCGCTCCGCGCGGGCCGCTACAAGCTCATCGATGCCCCGCGCCCGGAACTGTTCGACATCGAGAGCGACCCCAGGGAGACGACGAACATCTACGAGGCGCGTCGGGCCGTCGGCGACGGCATGGTGGCGCGGTTGCGCGAGATCGAGTCGGCCTTCGAGAAGGCCCCGACGGCGGCGCCCGTTGAGGACGTCGACCCGGAGGTGCGTCAGCGGCTCGCGGCGCTGGGGTACGTCGGATCGTTTGTCGCCACCGCGAACGACCCCAGGAGCGACCGCGCGGATCCGAAAGACAAGATCGACCTGTTCAACCTGATGGGCGCCGCCCGCGACCTCGGGCGCGAGGAAGGCGGATTCGATCAGGCCGTGGGCATGCTGACTCGGGTCGTCACGGCCGATCCCAAGGTCATCGACGCCTGGTTCTCGCTCGGCAATCTCTATTTCAAGGAAGGCCGGTACCGCGAGTCGATCGACCACTTCCGGAAGACCCTCGAGCTGAAGCCCGACTACGACATCGCGGTCATCAACATGGCGCACGCCTTCAGGCGGCTCGGCGACGATGCGGCGGCGATGGCGGGGTACGAACGGTACCTGCAGCTCGATCCTCGAGACGCCTACGTGCGCTACCAGGTGGGCGAGGTGTTCCTGGAGCGGGGCGACATCGACCGGGCCGAGCAGGTGTTCAAGCAGGCGCTGGAGCTCGACCCCAAGGTGGCGTCGGCCACGAACGCGCTCGGCGTGATCGCGTATCGGCGCGGCGATCTCGCGTCGGCCGAGAAGCTCATCCGCGAGGCGATTGCCGTCAAGGAAGACGTCATACTGGCACGGTACAACCTGGCGCTCATCGCGGAGGAGCGCGGGGACCTGCCGACTGCCGAGCGCGAGTATCTCGAGGAGCTGAAGCGGCACCCCGACAGCTACAAGGCGGCGTTCAATCTGTCGCTCTTGTACGAACGGACCGGCCAGCGCGACCTCAGGATTGACGCGCTGAAGCAGTCGATCGATGGAAACCCCGCCTTCGCGGAGGGGCACATCTTCCTCGCCAGGGCCTATCTCGAGCGCGGCGGCAATCTGGGCGAGGCCGCCGAGTTGGCGCGCAAGGGGCTCAGCCTCTCACCGGACCCCAAGGTGGCCCCCCTGGGCCACTACGTCCTCGCCGACATCTGCAACCGGCAGGGTCGCCCGGCCGAGGCGGCGCGCGAGGCGGCTCTGGGCCGCGCGCTCGAGGGCCGCACACGAGGCGCGGCCCGCTGACCTGCTGCCGCGGCAGTTCACGCGAAAAGAAGAACGCCCTGGAGGCCGTGATGGCCTCCAGGGCGTTGTCATGCTGCGGCGGCGCGAGCCGCCACGGTCGTCTTACGCTAGAAGGTCCAGCGCGCGCCGAAGGTCATCTGAATCGGCGCGAGCACGGCCGTCGGCGACTTGTACTTCACCGGGAATCCCTCGCCCGTGCTGGGATCCGTGATGGTCCGGGTCGGGCACGCGCGTCTGAACGCCCGTGATCAGGTCGTTGTTGAAGAGATTCGCGATGTCGAAGAAGACGCCGAATCGATGAACGTCGACCCTGAACTCCTTCTCGATCCTGAGGTCGACGATGTGCTGCATGTCCATCCGCTGGCTGCCCCTGGGCTCGAGATTGATGTTCAATCGAACCCGTCCAGTTCAGCACGCTCGACGAACCGCTGACGTTCGCAACGGGCGTGTAGGTGTAGCCGCTGATGGCCCGATAGTAGGCGTGCTCAGCCCGACCTCGATCTTCGGCATCGTGTAACCGCCCATCAGCTTGAACTCGTGCGGGCGGTCATACTCCATGACGCCGTATGAGTTCACGAGCACGCTGTTCGGATTGCGGAACCCGGCCCCTCCGAATCCGGACCGTCCGCCGTTGCCGACGTTGCCCTCGGACTTCGAGCACACGTACGAGAACTGGCCGTGCCAGCGGTCCGACAGGCGACTTCGTCAGCACGAACATCACGCCCTTGTACTTACGCGACGGGTCGGTTGTCCCGAGCACGTTGCCGCTCGGGTCCTTGTACTGGAAGCCGGCGTAGTTGGTGACCACCGTGTCGGGCGAGTCCGTCCGGTTGGCCCACCGATACAGCGTGTACGGCTTCGTCGCGGTCGGGGTTGCTCGGATCCGGGAGGTTTCTCGTGAACGGCGTCCACGTGGAGCCTCTGATGACCGCCCCCACGAAGTTGTCCCACGTCCTCCAGATTCCCGTCACGGCAAACCGGAGGTCCCGCCTCAACTGCTGTTCGAACCCGACGGTGGCCTCGTCGAGGCTGAAGTGCTTGATGTTCGAATCGACGGTCCAGTTCCCGCCGATCATCGTCTCGTCGAACAGTTCGAGCGACCCGTTTGAGAGCACCTCGTAACGACTGGAACGGCGTCCAGCCGCCGACGGCCTGGTTGTAGGGGTTGAACGCCGGCCCCTCGAAGTACCGTCCCCACGAGCCGCGGAGCACGCTGGTGCCAGCTCCCCGTGAGATCGAAGGTCGCGCCGAGGCGCGGGCCCCAGGCGAGGTCGGGCGCGTAGACGGTCTTGTTCATCTCGGGGCTGTAGCCGGCGATGTGATCCAGCCGGAGGCCGAGGTTGGCCGTCAGCCGGCCGATCCTCCACTGGTCCTGCGCGTAGTACGACTCGCGCTTGTTCGTTCCCGCGGACGTCGTAGGAGTACCCGTACGCCAGGTACGGGCCGCCGTAGTCGTAGAAATACACGCCGTTCGTGTAGCCGAACTGGCTGCGCACGCCGCTGCGCTCGATCTCCATCCCGAACTTGAAGCTGTGCTGCCCGAAGGCGCTCGCGAACGTCGAGAACGAGACGTTCACCTGGTTCCGGTCGCGATCGGCAGTAGTAGAAATAGCCCGCGCCGCCGGATTCCGCGCCGGTCTCACCGTCGTACCTGTAGGAGTCGGACCTGACCGGGATCGAGATAGTAGTAGCCCCAGTAGCCGGTGTACTTCGCCTCCAGGAACGCGTTCGAACCGAACAGCTTCCGGTACTGGAAGTTCCAGACGGCTTCCGGCGAGTCCTGGTTGAGCGTCTGCGTTTCGTCCGCGGCGCTCTGCGAGACGAGCCCGAAGCGGCCGGTCACGTTGTAATTGTCGTACTGGAACGACCCGGTGAACTGATCGCTCGGCGTGATGTTCCACGTGATCTTGCCGTTGTAGCGAGGGCTGACCTCGGTGCGGAGCTTGCTAGGACCGGCGGGATCCTGATCGAAGGCGTAGCGCTGCACGCTGAACCACCAGAACGCCTTGTCCTTGCTGAACGGCCCGCCCATCTGGACGGTGAAGTCGTTCAACTTCGTGATGACGTTCGGAGAGCCGAGCGCCGGGTTCAGATGCCAGGTACTCCTCCTTGATGTTGTCGCCGGCCAGGCTGTCGTTCGTGTGCCGGAAGTCGAAGAGGCCGGAGTAGCGGTTGCCGCCCGACTTCGTGATCGTGTTCACGACGGCGCCCGCTGAACCCGCCGTACTCGGCCGGCGCGCCCACGCCGCCGACCTGGACTTCCTCGATGATGTTGAAGTTGTAGAACACCCACGCCGACCCCGCCTCGGGATCGCGCGTGTCCACGCCGTCGATGAGCAGCGCGTTGCCGTAGTCGGCGTCGCCACCGAACGCCGAGTCCCGTTGATGCCCGGCGCGTAGTTCATCAGGTTGGCGGCGGCGTTGAAGTTGCCCATGTTGATGGGAATGTTCGACAGCAACTCCTGCGAGAGCGAGTTCTCGGACGCTGTCGACGCGGTGTCGATCGTCGAGGCGTTCGCCACGACCTCGACCGTCTCGGCAACGCCGCCGACCCTCAGCGTGAACGGCACAGTCAGCGTCCGGCCGATGCCGACGTCGAGATTGCGCTCCGTGCGCGGCGTGAAGCCGGCCAGTTCCACCTTCACCTCGTACGGCCCTGGATTGAGGCCGACGAAGCGATACTCACCCTTCTCGTCGGTGACCGTCACCTGCGCGCCGGTCCGCCCGGTCAGCGTCACGGTCACGCCGGGCAGCACGCCGCCCTGCTCGTCAGTGACCTTGCCGGCGACGGTGCCCGTCAGAGACTGGGCATTGGCGGCCGCGCCTCCAACGAGGAGGAGCAGCGCCACGAACACTGTTAGTCGTCTCATGGTTCAGCGTCCTCCTACTTCCTGCCCGGTGAGCTGATTCGGTCGTTGCTGGTGGAATAGAGGGCGACTCCCGTCCCCACACCCACGAGCACCAGCGCGATGAGGCCGGCCCGCGACTTGAAGAAGCTCTTCGACCCCAGGTCGGCCTTCGGCTGCGCGGGGTCCTGACTCGCCACCGACGAAGCGGCTCGTGCCTGACTCATCTTCGCCGTCTCGATCGCGACCGCCTTCTGGATGGAGGCAGCGAGCGTGGGTGTGGACTCGCCAGCAGGCGGGGTGCCGCCGGCCAGGCAGTCCGCAGGGAGCGGCGCCGAGGGCAAGGGCGAGTACCAGGACTCGCGCCAGCAGGCGCCTCCACAAGCACGTAGGACTCGTCACATTCCCCTCCTCACGTTGGGTGCATGACTAACGCCTCTCGCATCCCGCGCCATCAGGGCCGGGCCGCGAGGCAGCCGGATTATAGCAGAGCACGTCGCCGCAAGATCAATCGTTCGTTGAGTTACCGACCGGCCGGATCGGATTCGGGAACCGGCCGGCGGTCACTGGTTCGTCAAGCGCATGCGCAGCCTGTAGCGCACCGGCTCTCCATCGCGCGTCGCGGGCCGGAAGCGCCAGGCCTTGATGGCGCTCAGCATCATCGACGGCCCGACGCCGGCCTGCTCGGTCACGAGTTTCACGGACTCGACCTCGCCGCTCGACGACACGACGATTTCCACTTCCGGGAGCGCGTCAGAGCGCATGCCCTTCGGCGGGTCTGGACGGAAGGCGCGATCGCACGAGCGCCGGCGGCACGACTTCCGGGTCGACGTTCGAATACACCGTGGTGTCCCACGATTCAGGAGGCGGATCCGCTTCCCTGCTCACGCCGGGAGCGGGCGCGGCCGGCACCGGCCTGCGCGCGGCACGCCGCCGCGCCGGAGCGGTGGCCACCGCGGCCGGTGCCTCGATGACGTCAACGGCGGGTACGGCACGTCGGCCTGTCGGTGGCTTCGAGGCCGAGCCAGCGCGAAACGGTTCGCGCGCTGCCCGCGGCCGCTTCCGTCACTGACGCTCCCGCCGCGGACACCGCACGCGCCACCGGACCGCGACGGTCGACGGTCCCCGGCGGCGGGGGCGACGCCGCGTTCCACAGCCAGACCGTCGCGGTGGCGACCAGCAGCACGGCCAGCGCCGCGGCGGCGGCTCCCCGAACGACCCGCCTGCGCCACCACGCCTCCGGCTGCGGCGCCGGCGCGTGCGCGGGCTGACTCGCAGGACGGCTTTCCGCATCCCGAGGCGGCAACCGCTGGAACCGCTCGGTACACCCCGCGTATCAGGTTGGCGCGGCCGGGGCGCTCGTAGAGCGCGAGCTTCGTCGAGAACTCCAGCGTCGTCGCGCACGCCGGCGAGGGCGACAGTTCCTGCAACACCAGGAGCCTGAGCTGCACGGGCAGGCCCTGCGCGCCTTCGCTCAGCGCGTGCAGCAGCCGGGCGAGCCGCGGCGACGGCGCATCCCGCGGCCCTTCGGCGAGCAGGTCGATCTCCCCCTCGGGAGTGATCGCGATCTCCTCGGCCTCGGGAACTCCCCTGCCCGCCTGCCGGTGCGTCCTGCGAGCAGCGCCGCGCAGATCCCTTCCGTGATCGCGACCGCTTCGAACCACTCGATCGGCGTCTGGCGGGCGACCAGTTGCGCGAGCGAGACGCCGCGGGGCGGAGCCGGGCGCCTGTGCGCCTGGGCCTCTGGCGCCGGAACCGCCGCGGCTCCGCTTCTCGCTGCGGACCTGGACAGGTGGGGCCGCGATGCCGAGGCGCATCGAGGGAGCCGACGTCCCACGGATCGACCTCGGCGTCGGTGTCCCAGAAGGCGTCGGGCGCGCCGCGCGGCGGCGAGTCTCCGTCCTCGTCGAGCGCCGAACGCCACGGCGCCACGTCCCTGGCCGGCCTCGGCGCCTGTGCCTCGCGAAGCGCGACACGGTCGCCGACGGCGAGCCCCGCACGCGTGATGAACCCCGCCCTGCCTTCGATGACCGCCTGCGACCCGCGCACGGCAGCGGCCCTTCCCGGCTTCAGGGCACGCCGGGTCCTGAGGATGGTCCCATCGGCGCCAAGAAACGCCACGTCGATCGGCGACTTCGCGAAGACGCGTGTGGATCCACCGGCCGGGAGACACGACCACGATGTCTCCACCATCCGCCTGCCCGGGCGCGACGCCGCGTCCTCCCGAACCGCGCCGCCTCTCCGACCGCCACGCGGGACGCGAGCACGGCTCCGCTCTCGACGTGCACCAATTCGAGCCTGCGGCTCGTGCCGGCGGAAACGTGACCGAGAAAAGAGGGCGTTCATGGGCGCAGCAGCCGTTCGTGCTGGCCCAGTCTACACCCGCGGCGGCAGGAAACTCCTTGACATCCCCGCGCGCCGACGAATACTTGGATGAATTGGAGGCGCTGCGGCCCCGCCGCCGTGCCTCGGAGAGGATGGCCCTTGGATCTCACCAGTTTCGTCGACTACTACGAGCTGCTTCAGGTCAGCTCGAACGCCGACGAAGAGACGATTCAGCGCGTGTTCCGGCACCTGGCCAAGAAATACCATCCCGATCACCAGGACTCGCCCGACGACGAGAAGTTCCGCCGCCTGGTGGAGGCACACCGGGTGCTGACCGACCCGGAGTCCCGGGCCGGCTACGACGCGGACGTACCAGGAGTACTGGAACCGCAAGTGGAAGCTGGTCTCCGAGTCGGGCGACGGAACCGCGTTCGACCAGGACCGGGACATGCGGGAGCGGATGCTCTCCCTGTTCTACGTCCAGCGGCGCCGGAGCATGGCGCTGCCCGGCATCGGCGAGTACGAAGTCGCCCGGCTGATGCGCACGCCCCTCGAACTGGTGGAATTTCACATCTGGTACCTGCGGGCGAAGGGCTGGCTCGAGCGTCTCGAGTCGGGCATGCTGGCCATCAGCGCGGCCGGCGTCGACGAGGTCGAACAGGGCCGGCTGAAGCTGGGCCACGAGCGCCTCCTCGAGGCCCACGGCACCGCGGGCGAACCCGCCGGCAGCGGGTCCCCGCAAAGTGGCGTCGAAGACCGCGTGCGGGCGACGTGATCCCGCGAACTGCGACCTTTCATTCCGGAGGACGGCCGTGAAGCGAGCGTTGGTGTGCGGGGCGGGCGGATTCATCGGCATGCATCTCGTGAAGAAGCTGCGCGGGCTCGGCTACTGGGTGCGCGGCGTCGACATCAAGCGGCACGAGTGGTCGCCCGACGGGGCGGACGAGTTCAAGCAACTCGACCTGCGCGTGGAGGCCAACTGCCGGGAGGCGCTCACCGTCGGCGGCGGTCCGTTCGACGAGGTCTACCAGCTGGCGGCCGACATGGGCGGGATGGGGTTCATCCACTCGGCCGAAACCGAGATCATGCACAACAGCGCGCTCATCAACATCTACATGACCGACCAGGCCGCCCGGCTCGGCGTGCCGCGCTACTTCTTCTCGTCGTCGGTCTGCGTCTACCGCGACATGCAGCCGGGCGAGCCCGAGATGACGGAAGCCGAAGCCGTGCCGGCGAACCCGGACAACGAGTACGGATGGGAGAAGCTCTACTCGGAGCGCATCGCGGAGGCGTACGAACGGCGCTACGGCATGCAGGTGCGGATCGCGCGGTTCCAGAACTGCTACGGGCCGGAGGGCACCTGGACCGGCGGCCGCGAGAAGGCGCCGGCGGCCATGTGCCGCAAGATTGCCGAGATCGAGGACGGCGGCACGATCGACGTCTGGGGCGACGGCTCGGCCGTCCGCTCCTACACCTACGTCAGCGACATGGTCGACGGCATCTTCGCGCTCACCCACTCGGATCTGCACGGGGCGGCGAACATCGGCTGCCCGCAGTACGTGACGGTGGACGAACTGGCGCTCACGACCGCCCGGGTGGCCGGCAAGACGATCAACATCCGGCACGTGGACGGCCCCGTGGGCGTGCACTCGCGCAACTTCAGCAACGCGCGCATCTACTCGCTCGGCTGGACGTCGAAGGTGGACCTCGAGGCGGGCCTGGCGCTCACCTATCCCTGGATCGCGTCGCAGGTGAAGGCGGCCAGGGCCGCGTCCCGGTAGCCGCCGCATGCCGCGCAAGGCCTTCGTCAGCGGCACGTTCGACCTCCTGCACAGCGGGCACGTGGCCTTTCTCACCGAGGCCGCGACGCACGGAGACCTGCACGTCTCGGTCGGCAACGACGAGTGCGTGTTCCGCCTCAAGGGCCGCTACCCCGTCAACCCGCAGGACGAGCGGAAGTACCTCATCGACTCGCTGCGGTGCGTGAAGGAGTGCCGCATCAGCCGCGGGATGGGCCTGCTCGACTTCGTCGACGAACTGCGCGAGGTCAGGCCCGACGTGTTCGTCGTCAACGAGGACGGCGCGCACGAGAGCAAAGCGCAGCTGTGCCGCGAGATGGGCATCGAGTACCTCGTCCTCCGCCGGCTGCCGCACGGCGGCCTGCCGGCGCGAAGCACGACGGCCCTTCGCGACGCGTGCACGATCCCGTTCCGGATCGATCTCGCGGGGGGCTGGCTCGACCAGCCGTTCGTGTCCTGCCATCATCCCGGCGCCGTCCTGACGATTTCCATCGAGCCGACGCACGAGTTCAACAACCGCAGCGGCATGGCGTCGAGCACGCGGAACAAGGCCATCGAGCTCTGGCGGACCGCCCTGCCCCAGGGCAACAAGGAGCAGGTGGCCAAGATCCTGTTCAGCTACGAGAACCCGCCCGGCACCAAGGAAGTGGCCGGCTCCCAGGACGCGATCGGCATCGTCTATCCCGGGCTCAACCGGCTCGAGTACAACGGCGCCTACTGGCCGTACGCGATCGAGACGGTCGACGACGAGGAGGTGCTGGCGTGGCTCGAGCGGCGCCTGCACCTGGTGCCGCTCGGCCCGAGGGCGGCCGAGTTCAGCGTGCTCGGCGAGACGCGCGTGACCGCCGATGGCGCGCGCGCGCTGGCGGCCGCCGCCGACGACTGCTGGGCGGCCATCCGGGCCATGGACCTTCCCGCGTGTCGGCCGGGCGTTCACCGCGTCGTTCGACGCGCAGGTCGCGATGTTCCCGAACATGGCCAGTCAGGCCATCTACGATCAGATCGACGCCTACCGCGGCGTCGCACGCGGCTGGAAGCTCAGCGGGGCCGGCGGCGGCGGCTATCTCATCCTCGTCGCCGACGGATTCGTGCCCGACGCCATCCAGGTCCGGATCCGGCGGCACTACGCCATCTTCTGACGATCGCGCCCATGAACTGGTTCTACCGCTACACGGGTTACCGCAGGCAGGATCGGCACCTGGTGGTGCCGTTCCTCCTCGTGACGACGCTCTTCTTCTTCTGGGCGTTCGTGCACAACATCAACGGGATCCTGATCCCGCACCTGAAGAAGGCGCTGCTCCTGAGCGACATGGAGTCGGCCTTCATCGACGTCGCCATCTACATCGCGTACTTCCTGGCCGCGATCCCCGCCGGCCTCCTGATCCAGCGGAGGGGCTACCGGTTCACGATTCTGAGCGGCCTCGCGCTGTTCGCCCTCGGCGCGCTGCTGTTCGTGCCGGCGGCCTACAGCCGGACGTACGGGACGTTCCTCACCGCCCTGTTCATCTTCGGCTTCGGCGCGGCGTTTCTCGAGACGGTGGCGAACCCCTATATCTCGGGCCTCGGCGACCCGGCCCATTCCACCTCGCGCCTCAACCTGTCGCAGTCGTTCAACGGCGTCGGCGCCGTCGTGACACCGCTCATCGGGGGCAGCCTCATCCTCTCGGGCATCACGTATACCGACGCCGAGTTCGCCGGCTTCACCGAGGCGGCCCGGCAGGCGTACCTGCAGCGCGAAGCCGGGAGCGTGGTCCTGCCGTACCTGGTGCTCGCCGGCGTCATCATCGCCGTGATGCTGCTCTTCTTCCGGTATCGCATCCCGGAGGTGCCCGCCGAGGGCGAGGGCGAGCACGGCATGGCCTTCACGCGGCGGGTGCTGCACCACCCCAACCTGGTGCTGGCCGTGGTGGCGCAGTTCTTCTACGTCGGCGCCCAGATCGGCGTCGGCAGCTTCTTCGTCAGGTTCTCGCAGCAGACCGCCGGCCTCACCGACCGGCGCGCGGCGTTTCTCTGGGGCAGCATCGCCATGGTCGGCTTCATGGTGGGCCGATTCGCCGGCACCTTCGCCATGCGCTTCGTGCGCCCCGTCCGCCTGCTCACCGCATACGCTCTGGCGAGCGTGGCCCTGCTCGGCATCGCCATCAACACGTCCGGCATGACGGCCGTCTCGGCGCTGATGCTGGTGCCCTTCTTCATGTCGATCATGTTCCCGACGATTTTCGATCTCGGGATCAAGCACACCGGGGAACTCGCGAAGCTCGGGTCTTCGCTGCTCGTCATGGCGATTGTCGGCGGCGCGATCATCCCGCTCGTCATGGGGCGCATCTCGGACGCCACCGGCAGCATTCAACTGGCCTACTACGCGCCGCTTGCCTGCTTCCTGGTGGTCGCGCTCTATGGCTGGAAGGGCACCGGAGCGGACACGCATGGCTAGACGCTACTGCCTCGCGCTCGATCTCAAGGACGATGTCCGCCTCATCGAGGAGTACGAGGCGTACCACCGCAAGGTCTGGCCCGAGATCCTCGAGAGCATCGCCTCGTCCGGCATCCTCTCGATGGAGATCTACCGCCTCGAGAACCGCCTGCTGATGGTCATGGAGGTCGACGACCGCTTCAGCTTCGAGGCGAAGGCGGCGGCCGACGCCGCAAGCGATCGGGTCCAGGCGTGGGAGGCGCTGATGTGGCGCTACCAGCAGGCTGTCCCCGGCGGTCCCCCGGGCGCGAAGTGGAGGCTCATGGACCGGATCTTCGCCTTCCCCGACTAGCGGCTGCGCCGCCTGTGGCGCTATAGTCTCTCTGCCCGCCCCCTGCCCCTCGAGGGATCCATCCCAGGAGGTTCCATGTCCAAGCACGTGCTGGTCGCGACCGAGAAGCCCTTCGCCAAGGTCGCCGTCGCCGGCATCGCCGAGATCTTCCGTGAAGCCGGCTACGCCCTGACGCTGCTCGAGAGCTACAAGGACAAAGCCGACTACCTGAAGGCGGTCGCGGCCGCCGACGCCCTGATCATCCGCAGCGACATCGTGGACGCCGAGGTGCTGCAGGCGGCGACGAACCTGAAGATCGTCGTCCGCGCCGGCGCCGGGTACGACAACATCGACCTCAAGACCGCGGCCGCCCGCGGCGTGGTCGCCATGAACACGCCCGGCCAGAATTCGAACGCCGTCGCGGAACTCGTCTTCGGCCTGATGATCACCCTGGCCCGCCGGGGGTTCAGCGGCAAGGACGGCACCGAACTGCGCGGCAAGAAGATCGGCATCCACGCGTACGGCAACGTCGGCAAGTACGTCGCGATGATCGCGAGGGGCTTCGGGATGGACGCGCTGGCGTTCGATCCGTATGTGCCTGCCGAGAAGATGAAGGCCGAAGGCGTGACGCCCGTCGGGACGGCCGACGAGCTCTACTCCACGTGCGACTACGTGTCGCTGCACCTGCCCAAGACCAAGGACACGGTGCAGTCCGTCAATGCCGCCCTGCTCTCGAAGTTCAAGAAAGGCGGCACCCTCATCAACACCGCCCGGGCCGAGGTGATTGACGAGGCAGGCCTGCTCCAGGTGATGGAGGAGCGGCCGGACTTCATGTACGGCGCCGACGTGGCTCCGGCATGCGCGGCCGAGTTCGCCGCGAAGTACCAGGGACGCTACTGCTTCACGGCCAAGAAGATGGGCGCGCAGACGGCCGAGGCCAACATCAACGCCGGCCTGGCCGCCGCGAGACAGATTGTCAACTTCTTCGAGAAGGGCGACACGACCTTCAAGGTGAACTGACTCCCCGGGGGCTGAAGCCCCCGGGCTCCATCTGAATGGAGGTCGAGGCTTCAGCCTCGACGCACCGGCTATTTCTTCTCCGGCATCAGCGTCACCCGCACGAAGTTCCGGGTGTCCAGGTACAGCCGCGCGGCATCCTGGATCATGGCCGCCGACAGCGTCGTGTTGAAGAGCCGGGGCCTTGAGCACGTCCCTGACGTCGTCGCCGTTCTCGTAGGCTTCGGTGATCCGGGCCACCGCCCAGCGGTTCTCGTGGGAGTCGGTCTCGAACTCCCGCGCCAGCGCCTCGCGCACGCCCCGGACGTACGGCTCCGAGAGCGCCTCCATCCGCACGCGCGACAACTCCAGGAACAGGCGCTTCACCAGGTCCTCGGTCCGCTCGGGCGCGCAGCTGAAGTCGATCGACAGGGCGTAGGACGGCGTCGGGATCTTGTCGCTGGCGGTGGTCACCTTCACGCCGTAGGTCCCCGACTGGTCCTCGCGCAGCACGGCGCCGAGCTGCCCCTCGAGAATCAGGCCCAGCACGCGGAGCAGCGTCCGCTGGGTGGGGTCCCACCTGAAGGGGCCGGAGAAGACCACGCGCACCCGGCTCTGCGGCTCGATCCCCTTCTCGACGAGCTTCTCGACGACGCCGCGCGCCGTCCTGATGCCGGTGTCTTTCCAGCTCTCCTTCCGTCCGGTGGACGGCAGCGAGGCGAGGTAGCGGGTGACGAGGGGCCGGATGGCGGCGGGATCGAAGCTGCCCGCGAACACGAACACGAAGTCGCCGGCGTCGGCGAACCGGTCCTTGTAGAACGCGTACGACTTCTCGAGGTTCATCTCCGAGACGACCTCGGCCGACAGCGGCCGCTTCCTGAAGTGGTTCTGCCAGACGATGGCCGACACGGTGTCTTCGAAGATGGTGTCGGGATCGGAGCGGCGATTCGCGGCCAGCGACTTCGCCTGGTCCACCATGACGCCGAACGCGGTGGCGTCGGCCCGGGGTTGCGTGAACCGGAGGTGCATCAGCTGCAGCAGCGTCTCGAGATCGCGAGCCGACCCTCCGCCGGCCAGCCCTTCGAACGACTCCTCGAAGAACGGCAGCACGGTGGCCACCTTCCCGGCCAGCACCTTGTCGAGGGTGACGGCATCGAAGCCGGCCAGGCCCCCCGACGAGACGACCTGGGCGGCGGTGGCGGCCGCCACGTAGTCCGCATCGGGCACCAGCGAGGCGCCGCCCGGGCTGATGGCGCGGATATACACCTCGTCCTGCTTGAACGTGGTCGGATGCAGCACGACGCGGGCGCCGTTTGACAGCGTCCACTCGGTGATGCCGGCCTCGGGAATGGTCTTCTCCGAGGTGATCGCGCCGGGCGCGGGAGGCTTCGCCATGAGCACGGCGTCAGGAACGGTGTCCACGTAGGCGGTCACCGCGGCCGGCGACACCGATCCGACGATGCGCGCCAGATCGGCTTCCGTCGGGATGGCCAGGCCGGGCCGGCTGGGGGCCGAGATCGCCACGACGCGGCTGTTGTCGCCGTTCCACACCGTCGCCAGCGCGTTGACCTCCTTGAGCGTGATGCCCGGGAGGTACTTCAGGTGCATCTCGTGCTCCCACGCGATCCCCGGGAGCGATTCGTCGGTCAGGAAGTTCCGGATGTACTCCGCCGCGAGCGGGGCCGACTCGTCCTTGTCGTTCTCGGCGAGCGCCTGATCGTAGCCGCGCAGCAGGTTCCGCTTCTCGCGCTCGAACTCCGTGGCGGTGAACCCGTGGCGTTCGACCCGCGCCGCCTCGGTCACGAGCGCTTCGAGTGCTCGACCTATCCGGTCGGGCTGGGTCATCGCCGAGAGCATCGCCACTTCCGCCGTCCGCACGAAGATGCCCCGATCCACGCCGGCGCCGATGAACGGCGCGTCCGCGCGCTGGCTCAGCTCGTTGAGCCGCGCGTTGAACATCGCCGCGTACAGGTGGTCGATGATGCGCTCGCGGTAGGAGAGGACCGTCGCCTGCTCGCGGATCGGCAGCTTCTTGAAGATCGTCAGCGACGCGGCCGGCAGCTCCGGGTCGGTCGCGATCGCGTAGCGGGTGCCGGGGTGGTCGGGCACCGGGTAGGCCGGCCTCGGCTTGGGTCCAACCGGCGCCGGGATGGACCCGAACCGCTCCTTGATCATGCGCTCGATGACGGGCGGATCGAAATCGCCGACGGCGACCACGGCCATCAGGTCCGTGCGGTACCAGTCCCGGTAGAACTGCTTGAGCCGGTCGTGCGAGAAGGTGTCGAGCGACTCCTTCGTGCCGATCGGGCTGCGCGCCGCGTAGCGCGATCCCTTCAGCACGATCGGGAAACAGCTGGTCCTGGAGTCTGGCCGCCGCCCCGCGCCCCTGGCGCCACTCCTCGACGATGACGCCCCGTTCCTTGTCGATCTCCCGCCCGTCGAACGTGAGATTGTGCGCCCAGTCCTCCATGATGAGGAACGCTTTCTCGAGAATCTCCTTGCGATCGGTGGGCACGGTCAGCAGAAAGGTCGTGTCGTCGAACGTCGTGAACGCGTTCAGGCTCGGCCCGAACTGCATGCCGATGGACTCCATGAAGCCCGTGATTTCCTGGCCGGCGAAGTGCTTCGTGCCGTTGAACGCCATGTGCTCGACCACGTGCGCCAGGCCGAGCTGGTCGTCGTCTTCGAGGACCGACCCGGCGTTGACGACCAGGCGCAGTTCGGCGCGCTTCGCGGGCCGGGGGTTGCGCCGGATGTAGTAGCGCAGCCCGTTCTCCAGCCGGCCGATGATGATGCGGGGATCGACCGGCACGCGCTCGGTCGCCGACGGCAACGGCGCGACCGCCAGCGGCGCCTGCTTGCGGGCGGGGGTCTGGACAGCGGTTTGCGCGGCCGCGATCGAGGCGGCCGCCAGCAGCACGAAGGCGGCGAGCAGGGTTCTCACGGGTCGGGAGACAGTCATCAGGAACACCTTGGAAAGCGTTGGCGCCGGGCGCACGGTGGCCCGGCATGCAGGCCCGGCAGAACTTCAGTGTATCCGAAACGCGGGCCGCGCGCGATTGGGCCGGCCGCCCGCCTACGTCACATCGATGCCCAGCCGGGCCACGAGATCCGAGACCTCGCGCCGGAGGAACCCGAACGACGGGATGACAAACAGCCGTTCCTGCATCTTCGTCCAGTCGTAATCGGTCTCGATGACCTCGCCGGTGACGAAGGGCCGGCGCTCGACGTCGGTCGACAACGAGAACGGCATCTCGCCTGTCGACGAGAGGATGCCCGCGCCGAAGATGCGCGTCTCGCCGGCCTCCTCGATGAGGCCGAACTCGATGGAGAACCAGCTGAGGCGCTTCAGCGCGAGCACGTGGTCGCCCGATGCCGCCCGCACGGCGGCCCGGCCGATGGTCGTCAGCAGTCCGGCATAGTCGTGATTCACGAGCGGCGGTACGTGCCCCAGGCAATCGTGAATCATGTCCGGCTCGGGGGTGAACTCCGGCTTCGAGCCGTGCCGGATGAACTGGGTGCACGGGAATCCGCGCTCGGCGATGTACGCGTAGAAGATCCGGTACGCGATCGGCCCTTCCGCCGGGATGAGGTGCATGCCGCTCATCCGCTGCAGCTGGCCGCTCAGGGTTCGCAGTTGCGGGATCTCGGCCGCGCTGATCCCGAGGTCCCGCTTGGCCTGGAGGTAGATCCGGCTCGCGTGGCGCTGGTGGAGCTCGTCCAGCTTCGGGGACACCTCGCGCCAGATGCGCTGCTCCTCGGGGGTGTAGTCGATGACGGGCGGCCCGAGGCTGCCCAACCGGTGCTCCCGGCACAGGGCGAACAGGTCGCGGCGCCGGGCCACGTACGCCTCGTCTCTGATGCCCGGGTGCACCGGCTCGAGTTCGAGCACGTCGGGATCGGGAGGGTTCGCGTAGATGTCGTTGGGGTCGTCCGAACGCGCGGCGTTCCGCCGTCACCTGTTCCATGGATGGGGGCTCCAGTAGGTACGGGTTCGTGACCTGCGCAGGGCGGCCCGCACGACCGCTCATCTCCGAGAATACGCGATGGCGCCCGGGCTGACAAGCGCGCCCGCGTGCTACCATCGGCGGCGTTTCGCCATGGACGTGGACGTCGTCGTCATCGGCGCCGGAGCGGCCGGCATGATGGCGGCCGCCGAAGCCGGCCGCCGCGGCCGGCGCGTCGTGCTCGTCGATCACTGGCGCACGATCGGCGAGCGCATTCGCGTGTCGGGGGGCGGGCGCTGCAACTTCACCAACCGGCACGCCGGGGCGGAACACTATCTCTCGCAGAACCCCGGGTTCTGCCGCTCGGCGCTGGCCCGGTACCCGCCCGACCGCTTCATCGCGCTTGTCGAGCGCCATGGCGTTCCCTACCACGAGGAAGCAGCACGGGCAACTGTTTTGCGACCGGTCTTCACACGACATTCTCGGGCTGCTGCGGCGAGACTGCGACGCAGCCGGCGTGCGGCTCGTACACCCGTGCGCCGTCGATCGTATCGCCCCGACCGGCGCCGCCGGCACGTCGCCGCCCTCGCCGCACGGCGCGCGCTTCGACGTGGTCACCGACCAGGGCACATGGCGGTGCGCATCCGTTGTCATCGCCACCGGCGGACTGGCCGTTCCGCTGCTCGGCGCCACGCCGTTCGGCTACGCGGTGGCCGAACAGTTCGGCATCCCCGTCGTGGCGCCCCGGCCCGCCCTGGTCCCGCTCGCGCTCGCCCCGGAGGAGATGGCCGCCCTGACGCCCCTCGCCGGCGTCGCGTTCGAGTCGGTCGTTCGCTGCGGGACGGGCCGCCGGGCGCCGCGATTCGCCGAGCGCGCGCTGGTGACGCATCGAGGGCTGTCCGGCCCGGCCATCCTCCAGATTTCGAGCTATTGGCAGTTTCAGTCCTACGCCCCAGGCTCGCGTGCGCCGGTGGAACTCGATCTGCTGCCGGGACACGACGCCCGCGCCTGGCTCGCGGAGCGCGCCGGCAGCCGGGCCGTCCTCCCGAACCTGTTGTCCGAGGCGCTCCCCCGCCGCCTCGCGCACGGATGGTGCGGCCTGCACGGCTGGACGGGCCGGATTGACGAGTATCCCTTGCCGGCCCGCGAGAAGATGGCGCGCGCGCTCAACGCCTGGACGCTGATGCCGTCGGGCACGCTCGGGTTCTCGAAAGCCGAGGTCACGCTCGGAGGCGTCGACACACACGCGCTGTCTTCGCAGACGATGGAGGCCCGCGAGGTACCGGGCCTGTACTTCGTCGGAGAAGTCGTGGACGTGACCGGGTGGCTGGGCGGATACAATTTCCAGTGGGCCTGGTCTTCGGGCTGGGTGGCAGGACAATACGCATGAACCCATTCACGCATCTCGCCCTCCTTCTCGCGGCCGCCGCTGCCGCGCGCTCGTCTCCGCCGTCGGCGTCCCTCGCCCCGCGCGGCGCACCGCCACAGGCGCAAGAGCCGCCAGCGTCGGTCCGGTTCGTCACCATCACTCCGGGCGAGCCGCTCGATCGCATCGTCGCCAAAGCGTCCCGCGTCGCGCCCTCGCCGAACCAGCTCGCCTGGCAGGCGCGCGAGTTCATCGCCTTCGCGCACTTCGGCATGAACACGTTCACCGACCGCGAGTGGGGCGACGGCAAGGAATCGCCCGCCCTGTTCAATCCAACCGACTTCGACGCGCGCCAGTGGGTGCAGGTCTTCAAGGCCGCCGGGATGAAACTGCTCATCCTGACCGCCAAGCACCACGACGGGTTCTGCCTGTGGCCGACCGCCACGACGACCCATAGCGTGAAGAGCAGCCCCTGGAGAAACGGGAACGGCGACGTGGTGGCCGAAGTGGCCCGGGCGTGCCGGGAAGCGGGCCTGGCCTTCGGGGTCTACGTCTCGCCGTGGGACCGCCACGAGCCGAGCTACGGCGATTCGCCGCGCTACAACGAGCTGTTCCGGGCGCAGCTCCGCGAACTGCTCACCGGATACGGCGAGATCGCCGAGGTCTGGTTCGACGGCGCGATGGGCGAGGGGCCGAACGGCAAGCGCCAGGTCTACGACTGGCCGTCGTACTACCGCGTGGTGCGGGAACTCCAGCCCGGCGCGGTCATCTTCGGGATGGCGCCCGACGTGCGCTGGGTGGGCACCGAGTCGGGCTACGGCCGCGAGACCGAATGGAGCGTCGTGCCGCTCACGCTGCGCGAGGGCGCGGCGCCGCGCCGGGAGTCTCCCCATCCGCTCGATGACGCCTTCGTGCCGGGCGACCTGACCGCGAAGGACCTCGGCAGCCGCGAGGCGATCCGGACGGCCTCCGTGCTCGCGTGGTACCCGGCGGAGACCGACGTCTCGATCAGGCCCGGCTGGTTCTACCATGCGAAGCAGGACGGCCAGGTCAAGACACCGGAGAAGCTGGTCGACATCTACTTCAGCTCGGTCGGGCGCAACGGGCTGCTGCTGCTCAACGTGCCGCCGGACACGCGCGGGCGCATCGCCGATGCCGACGTGACGAGCCTCATGGGCATGCGCGCGGCGCTCGACCGCACGTTCGCCTCCCCCGCGGCCGAGGCCCGGCCGCCGCAGCGAGTGTCGGTCGAGGGTGGGCCGGTCCGCTACGAGGTGCCCATCGCCGCCGGCCGCCGGTTCGACGTCGCCCTCCTGCAGGAGGACATCCGGCAGGGCCAGCGCGTCGAGGCCTTCACGCTCGAGGTCTGCGCGGCCGGCGAGTGCCGCGAATTCGCGCAGGGCACGACCATCGGCTACAAACGCCTGCTGCGCTTCCCGGAGGTGCGGATCGACGCGGCGCACCATGACGCACGCCTCCGGCTGACCATCGTGCAGACGCGCGGCACGCCCGCCGTCTCCGCCCTCAGCCTGCATCTGATGGCCGCCCCGCTGCACGGCGCCCCGGCGCTCGAGTGACGCACGTGCCCGGCGTGCCGCTCACCCGCACGCACTGGGGCCTGGTGCTGCTGCTCGCGGCCACAGCCACCGCGGCCTACCTCTGCCGCGTGAACATCTCGGTCGCCGGCGCCCTGGTCATGCAGGAGTACGGCCTCACGCAAACCCAGATGGGCCGTGTCTTCAGCGCGTTCCTCGCCGGCTACACGCTGCTGATGCTCCCCGGGGGCCTCATGGCCGACACGTGGGGCGCGAAGCGCACGCTGTCGGTGCTGGCGTGGGGCTGGGTCGCGGTCACGGTCCTTCAGGCGGCCGTGCCTGCGGGAGCCGCCGCCGGTTCGATGATGGGCGTGGTCGGCATGCTCGTGGCGCTCCGCTTCGTGATGGGCGTGCTGGCCTCCCCACCTACCCGGCCGCGCTCGAAGGGGTGTCGCGGTGGACCGCGCCGGTCTCGATGGGGCGGGCCAACGGGTTCGTCATCGGCTCGGTGGGGCTCGGGTCGGCGATCGCTCCGCCGTTCATCACCGCCGTGATGGTGCCGTGGGGCTGGCGCGCCGCGATGGTGGCCTCCGCGATCCCGGCGCTGGTCGATCGCCGTGATCTGGCTCCTCGTCCGCGATCCCGCTCCAGCAGCCACGACGTCATCGCCTCGTGCCGCCGCGGGCGTCACCGGGCGCGAAACCCACGGCCGCGTGGTCGTGCGCCTGCTGAAGGCGCCGGGCTTCGCCCTGCTGACCCTGAGCTATACGCTCCAGGGCTATGTCGGGTACATCTTCATCTTCTGGTTCTATCTGTATCTCGTCCAGGTCCGGCACTTCAGCCTGGTCGAAGGCGCGTTCATCAGCAGCCTGCCGTGGGTGCTTTCCGCCGTCTCGATTCCTCTTGGCGGAGTCATCTCCGATCGCCTCGTGCAAGGCAGGCTCGGGCCGGTGTGGGGACGGCGCCTGATTCCCATCGTGGGCATGGGCGGCGCCGGCGTGTTCATCTCCATCGGCGCCCACACGACGGAGGCCTGGATGGCCGCGCTGGCGCTGGCCGTCGCCACGGCCCTCGTCCTGAGCGTCGAGAGCCCGTTCTGGACCACCGTCGCGGGGCTGGCCGGCGACCGCAGCGGCACGGGCGGCGCCATCATGAACACCGGCTGCAACATCGGCGGAGTCGTGTCGCCCATGCTCACGCCGATGATCGGAGAGATGTTCGGGTGGGAGCCGGCGCTGCATCTTGCCGCCGGCCTCTCGGTCCTCGCGGCGCTCGCGTGGTTCTGGATCACGCCCGCGGAAGCCGCCCGACAGGACCTCCCAGCCCCACGCTGAGGCGGCGCCGGGGCCTCAGGGCTCCAGGCGCCAGGGCGTGACCGTCAGCGACAGGCGCCGCCCGTTCCTGAGGACCGCCGCCGGCGTGGCTCGGCCGATCCGATCGCCGCCGAGCAGCGCGAACAACGACGGCGGGTCCGGCACGGGCTGCCCGGCCAGGCTCACGATGACGTCGCCGGCCTTCAACGACTGGCCGCGCTGACGCAGCAGGCGGACGACCTCCAGGCCGGCCACCTCGCGGCCCGCCACCACGAGGCTGCGCTTCGCGACCGACACGCCCAGCGTCGCCCGCTCCACCCTCCCGGCGCCGAGCAACTGGGGCACGACGGCCCTCACGGTGTCCGCGGGAATGGCCAGCCCGATGTACGGCGACTCGGAGTCGAGCAGCGTGGTGATCCCGATGACGCGCCCCGCGACGTCCACCAGCGGTCCGCCCGAGTTGCCCTCGTGAATGTCGCAGTCTGTCTGGAGCAGGTCGTAGTGCGGCCGGCCGGGCCCGGCGCTCGCGGTCCGGGCCAGCCCGCTCACGACGCCGATCGTCACCGACTCGGGATAGCGCCCGAGCGGGTTGCCGACGGCCAGGCACAGCTCCCCCGTCCGGACGCGCGACCTCCGCAGCTTCAGGGCGTGCGGCCACTTGCCGTCGAGCGTGAGCACGGCGATGTCGGCGATCCGGTCCACGCCGACCACGCCCGCCAGGGCCTTGGCGCCGCCGTGCAGCGTAATCGTGATCGGCGGCTGCACGTCCGAGATCACGTGATGGTTGGTGACGATGTGCCCGCGGGTGTCGAGGAAGAAGCCGGATCCGCTGCTGCCTCCGTCGGAGGTCGCCCCGGACACCGCCACCGTCGCGCGCAGCACCCGGCCGGTCAAATCGGCGATCTCGCGGCTGAAACGCGAGAGCAGTCGGAGGGCCGGGTGCGCAGGTCCGCTCCTACGCATCCACCGCCTCGTCATCCGCGTCGGCGCGGGCGGTCTTGCCGCCCAGCTTGCGGGCCAGCATCGTGTCGAGCCGATCGGCGGCCTCGCCGAAGCGATGGCACGCGTCGGTGAACTGGCGGGCATCGAGCGTGTCGGCGGGCACTTCCCAGGCCGCAATCACGAGGTTCTCGAAGCGGAAGATCCGCATCCCCAGCTCCGCCGCGTTCAGGTCGTTGAGCGCCTCGAGCACCCGGGCCTTCTTCCTGATGCCCGTCACGAGCACCGCCGAGAACTGCAGCAGCGGCAGGGGCGCGTCGAGCAGGCGCACCGTGACCTCGGCGCTGCCGTGCGGAAACGTGTATTCGCCGTCGCCGTCCGGCGTCACCCGCTCGACCTCGAGCATCGCCGCCAGGTTCTTCTCGATGAAGGGACGGAGAACGTCGATACGCGACATGCAGCCTCCGAGGCGTCGGATCCGGCCGCGCCGGCCGTGCCAACAGTCTACGTCAGTCTCCCCCGGGCGCGTGACAGATCGGGTCGTCCGAATTCGCCGGAGTCTGTGTTATCGTGTGCGGCGTTGGCGGCATCCTGACGGGCGTCATCCGCACGGAGACTGACACACATGCAACTCCAACTCATTGACTGGGTTATCGTTGCGGTATCCCTGCTTATCTGCTTCGTGCCGGCGCTGTTTTTCGGCAAGCGGGCCGGCCAGAGCACGTCGGAGTTCTTCGTCTCCGGCCGGGCCGTTCCGTGGTGGCTGGCCGGTCTGTCCATGGTCGCGACCACGTTCAGCAGCGACACGCCCAATCTTGTCACCGACATCGTCCGGCGCAACGGCGTGGCCGGCAACTGGGTGTGGTGGGCGTTCGTCCTGACCGGCGTCTCGACGGTCTTCTTCTATGCGCGCTTGTGGCGCCGGTCGGGAGTGATGACGGATCTCGAGTTCTACGAGATTCGTTACTCCGGCAAGGCCGCCGGCGTGGTCCGCGGCTTCCGGGCGGTGTACCTGGGCCTGCTCTTCAACTGCATGATCATGGCCACGGTCAACCTGGCCGCGTGCAAGATCGCCGGCGTGCTGTTCGGGTTCGAGCGGTGGCAGACGCTGGCGTTCGTGGGTGCGCTGAACGTCGTGTTCGCCACCCATTCGGGTTTGTGGGGCGTCCTCGTCATCGACATGATCCAGTTCTTCATCAAGATGACGGCGGTGATCGCCGCCGCGTACTTCGCGGTGACGCTGCCCCAGGTGGGCGGCCTGAGCGGGCTGGTCACCAAGCTGTCGGCGACGCCGGGCCCGAACGGGATCAACTACCTGAACATCCTGCCCGACTTCACCAACAACTGGGACATCGCGGTGGCGGTGTTCGTCATGCCCATCGCGGTGCAGTGGTGGGCGGTCTGGTACCCCGGGGCCGAGCCTGGCGGCGGCAGCTACATCGCCCAGCGGATGCTCGCGTCGAAGTCGGAGCGGGACGCGCTGGGGGCCGTCCTGTTCTTCAACGTGGCGCACTACGTGCTGCGGCCCTGGCCGTGGATCATCACCGCGCTGGCCTCGATCATCGTCTACCCGAACCTCTCCGACATCCAGGCCGCGTTCCCGAACCTCGACCCGACCCTCATCGGCCACGACATCGCGTTCCCGGCCATGCTGAAGTTCATGCCGGTGGGGTTCATCGGCCTCATGGTGGGCGGGCTGATCGCCGCGAACTCGTCGACCATTCTCACGCACCTGAACTGGGGCGCGTCCTACCTGGTCCACGACTTCTACCGGCAGTTCATGAAGAAGGACGCCAGCGAGAAGCACTACGTGATGGTCGGCCGCCTCGCCACGGTCCTCCTGTTCGTCCTGTCCTCGGCGCTCGTGTTCGTCCTCGACTCGGCGAAGGACGCCTTCGACGTCATCCTGCAGATTGGCGCGGGCACGGGGCTGCTCTACCTGGTTCGGTGGTTCTGGTGGCGCGTCAACGCCTGGTGCGAAGTCGCCGCGATGGTCAGCTCGTTCGCGATTTCCCTGGTCTTGCTCATCCTCGCGAAGAACGGGATCCACTTCAGCACCCACGTCGCCCTGCTGATGACCATCGCGTTCACGACGGTGTGCTGGGTCACCACCGCGTTCGTGGGCCCGACGACCGACCGCCAGGTCCTGATCGATTTCTACACGAAGGTCCGCCCGTTCGGGCCTGGATGGAAGAAGGTCCAGAAGACGCCGGCCTCGTCGACGGCTGGGGCGGCCCTCGCGCCGCAGGCGACAACATCCCGCTGGCGCTGCTCGGCTGGGTGGCCGGCTGCACCATGATCTGGTCGGCCCTCTTCACCGTCGGGAATTTCCTCTACGGCCGGACGTCCACCGCCACGTTCCTGCTCGCGACATTCGTCGTCAGCGGGTCGGCGTTGATCTACGTGGTGCAGCGGCTCTGGTCGGGAAGCAAGGCCGAAGCGGACGCGGACGCCAGCGCCTGACGGCGGCTGGAGAGTGACCCAGGGCGGCCGGTCCACGCGGACCGGCCGCCCTCTTCGTTCGGCTACTTCAGCGTGACGATGTGCACCGTGCCGTCGCCGTACTTCTTGGCCAGGCCGTCGATGGTCCGCCCGCCGAACTTGGCCGCCATCGCGTCGATGGTCGCCTGGTTCGGCAGCAGCTTGCCCGCCCCGGCCTTGCACTCCTCGATGTTGCCGGCCACCATGATGATCAGCTTGTCCGGGCGCAGGTACTTCTGCGCCACGCGCTTGACGTCCGCCAGCGTCACCTGTCCGTAGCGGGCCTCGTAGGTTTCGTAGAAGTCGCGGGGCCGCCCCTCGAGTTCGAGCGACGCGAAGTTGCGGAGGTTGCCGGCGACGTTCGAGAACATCGCCGGGAACGCGCTGAGCCTCGCGGCTTTCGCGAACTTCAGGTCCGCTTCGCTGATCTCGCCCGCCCGCATCCGCTCGATCTCGTTGAGCATCAACTGGGCCGCGAACACGACGGTCTCGTTCTTGGTCTGGCAGAAGGCCTGAATCGTCCCGGGATAGTGGATCTCCGACGGGACCGACGAGTTCGCCGTATAGGCCAGGCCGTTGTCGGTCCGCACGATCTTGGTGATGCGCGACGAGAACGACCCGCCGCCCAGCGTGTAGTTCATCAGGTCGACGGCCGGATAGTCGGGATCGTCGCGGGTCAGCCCGATGTGGCCGATCTGGATGATGCCCTGGTTCGGCGTGGCCCCCTGCGGCTGCACCATGTAGACGCCGGGCTTCGTCGTCTGCTCCGCGCTTCGGCCACGCCGGCGCCGCCTTGTCGGCGTTCCGCCACTTGCCGAAGGTGGCCTCCAGCTTCTGGAGCATCTCGGCCTTCTTGAAGTCGCCGGTGACGACGAGGATGGCGTTGTTCGCGCCCCAGTACTTCTTGTGCCAGGCCACCAGGTCGGCCCGGGTCAATGCCGTTGATGGTCGCTTCAGTCGGCTGCGCGACGATCGGCGACGCGTCGCCGTAGACGAGCCGCTGGAACGTCCGGCTGGCCACCGTGCTGATGTTCCGGTTCCGGTTGCGGATCCCGGGCAGCATCCCCTGCTTCTCGCGCTGCAGGCGGTCCTCGGGGAACGCCGGGTTGGTCAGCAGGTCGAGCCAGATCTTCAGGCCCTCGTCGACGTGGCGGACGTGCAGGGAGAGCGCCGTGGCGCTCACGCTGCCGGCCAGGAAGTCCATCCGCTCGTTGATCTCGTCGCCGGTCATGGTCGTCGTCCCGCCGCTGCGGGCGATCGATCCCGTGAGGCCCTCGACGCCCAGCTTGTCGAGGGGCTCGAGGAAGGCGCGGCCCGCGCCGCCCGCGCCGCCGCCGGCCTGCGGCGATGCGATCGCCTCGGCACCGCGGCCCCGGCCCATCCCGCCCCCGCCGCCGGCCGAGATCACCGGCGAGAGCAGCGTGGCCTCGAACCACGGGATTTCGTGGTCCTCGGCGATGTAGACGACGAGGCCGTTGGAGAGCACGGTGCGGAACTCCGCCGCCTTCGGAGGCGTGAAGTCGAGCGGCGGGAACTTGAACTGATCGGGGCGCGGCCCCTTGGCCGCCGCTCCCGCCTGAGAAGCAGGCCGGGTCGAACCGGTCTGTGCCAGCAGCGTGTGGGAGGCGACGAGGCACCCCAGCGCGCCGACCAGCATGATCGCCGAAAGTCGTTTCAGCATGGTCATGGTCCTTTCCTCGGTGCGGGGTCCTATCGCTCGCGGTGCATCACGCCCGTGACGCTGTTGTCACGGTTCAGGTACTGCTTCGCCACGCGCATCATGTCGGCGGGCGTGACGGCCATCCGCGCCTTGTACTCGTCCTCGATGTGCTGCCACCGGTAGGCGACCTCCATGCGGGCCAGCGTGCCGGCGATGCCGGTGCCCGCCAGGCTCTGGAGATAGGCGGCCTCGACGGAGTTCTTGATGCGCTGCAGCACCTGCGGGTCGGCGGGCGCCGCCTTCGCGTCGTCGATGTACATCCAGAGCTCCTGCTCGAGGGTCTCGAGCGGCACGACGGTCGACTCGGCGGGCGTCTCGCGGGCCGTCGCCGACACGCGGAACGCGCCTTCGTACATCTGGGCCTGGGCCATCGCGTTCACCGAGGTGGCGTGCGGCACCTTGCTGTTCACCAGGTCCAGGTACATCTTGCCGGTCCGCGCGCTCATCACGCGGCCGAGCATGTAGAGCGCCGCCGAGTCGTCGTGCCACACCGGCGGCGTGTGGAACATGATCGTCACGGCGGGCGCGGTCGCCGCCCGGCCGATCACCCGCTTCTCGATGTACGGCGTCTTGAAGCTCGGGCCGTTGGTCTTCCTGTAGTACTCCGAGTACGGTTCCTCCGTGCGGACCCGCGGAGACGGCCCGCGGGACTTGATCGCCCCGAAGTACTTCGTGACCAGCGGCATCAGCACCTTCTCGTCGATGTCGCCGGCCAGCACGAGCGTCGCGTTGTCGGGCCGGTAGTACTTCTCGCGGTAGTCGATCATCTCCTGCTTCGTGACGCGGCTGATGTCCGACATCCAGCCGACCACCGGGTTGGCGTACGGGCTCGCCGCGTAGAACGTCGCGTTCAGCTGCTCCTGGAAGAAGAAGCCCGGGCTGTTCTCGCTCATCCGGCGCTCCTCGGTGATGACGTCGCGCTCGGAGTAGAACTCGCGGAACACCGGGTTCGCCATGCGATCCGCTTCGAGGGCGAGATACAGCTCGATCTTGTTCTTCGGCAGCGTCACGTAGTACTGGGTCATCTCCGAGCCGGTGGAGGCGTTCAGCCCGGTGCCGCCCGCCTCCTGGTACGCGCTCCAGATCTCCTCGCTGACGATGGTCTCGGCCTTCTGCTTGTTGAGCAGATCGCTCATCTGCCGCTTCCACTCGACGACCTTCGCCTCGTCGCGGCCCTTGATCTTGGCGTCTTCGGCCGCGATCTGCGCCGCGAGCGCGTCGATCTGCCGGTCGTACTCGAGGTCCTTCTGGAGCGTCCCCGGCTTGATGCCCATGGCATACGTGCCCTTGAACATCATGTGCTCGTGGAAGTGCGAGATGCCGGTGATGCCCTGGGGCTCGTTCACCGCGCCGACGCGGTAGGCGAGGATGCACCGGATCAGCGGCGCCTCGGGGCGTTTGACCATCAGCACCTTGAGGCCGTTCGGCAGCGTCCGCTCGATGACCTGGCCCGTGAGGCTGACCTCCTGCGCACCGGCCGGCGCGAGCCCGGCGAGTGCCAGCAGGAGCAGGCCGAGACAGACGAAGTGTCGATGTCTCATGTCCACAACTCCGTGATGGGAAGGTGAAAAATTGCCGTCTCGGGGGCGAGGGCGGCCCAGAATAGCACAGGCGGCCGGGCCGCAAGCGGGTATGCTGTCACCATGCCCTTTTCGAAATTCCCGCTCCATGCCGACCTCCTTCGCGGCGTCAAGGAACTGGGCTTCCAGCGCCCGACGCCGATTCAGGAGCAGGCGATCCCGCCGGCCGCCGCCGGCAAGGACCTCCTGGCCTGCGCCATGACGGGCAGCGGCAAGACCGCCGCGTTCCTGCTGCCCATCCTCCACCGGGTGATGGCCAAGCCGCGCGGCACGACGCGCGCGCTGATCCTGACGCCGACGCGCGAGCTGGCCGCCCAGATCGTGGCGCACCTCGAGGAACTCGCCGTGCACACGCCGGTCACCGGCGCCGCGGTGTACGGCGGCGTGGGCATGGGGCCGCAGGAGCACGCCTTCCGCAGCCGCGTCGACGTCATTGTCGCCACGCCGGGCCGGCTGCTCGATCACCTGCGCTTTCCCTACGCGCGCTTCACCGGCCTCGAAGTCCTCGTGCTCGACGAGGCCGACCGGATGCTCGACATGGGTTTCCTGCCGGACATCCGCCGCGTGCTCCGGCAGCTCCCCGTGAAGCGCCAGACGCTGTTCTTCAGCGCGACCATGCCGAAGGAGATCGCGACGCTGGCGCGCGAGATGCTCCGCGACCCGGTCACCATCAACCTGGAGCGGAAGTCCGCGCCCGCCATCGGGATCACGCAGGCGGTCTACCCCGTCGGCCGCGAACTCAAGTCGGCGCTGCTCGCCGAGCTGGTGAAGCGCGACATCGTCGCCGACGCCATCGTCTTCACGCGGACGAAGCACCGCGCCAACCGGCTCGCGGACTACCTCGAACGCCAGGGCATCTCGACCGCGAAGATCCACGGCAATCGCAGCCAGAGCCAGCGGACGGCGGCGCTCCAGGGATTCAAGGCGGGCAAGTCGCGGATCCTCGTCGCCACCGACATCGTCGCGCGCGGCATCGACGTCGAGGAGCTCGGGCACGTCATCAACTTCGACGTGCCGCAGGAACCCGATGCCTACATCCATCGCGTCGGACGGACGGCCCGGGCGGAGATGACCGGCGACGCCTTCACGCTCGTGTCGCCGGACGAGGAGCAGGACCTGCGCGCGATCGAGCGCGCCATCGGCAAGGCCCTTCCGCGGGTGACGCTGCCGGAGTTCGACTACGCGAAGAGGACCGACGAGCGCCTCGAGATTCCGGTGCGGGAGCGCCTGGCGGCCGCCCGCGCGGCCCGGCGGCCGCGCCGCGACCACCCGGGCGGCCAGCCGGGCCAGCCCGCGGGCCGCGGAGGCCCGTCCCAGCGTCCGGCCGGCCAGCAGCGCAAGGCGGAGCGGTTCAGGAGCATTCTCGACCGCCACGCGCCGGCGGCCCCGGGACCGCGAGGCGGGCCCGCCGTGGCGGAACAGCCCCAGCGTCCCACCAGTCGCCGGTAAGCCGAGGCGGCCGGGCTGAGCGCCGGGTCCCCGGGCGTCCCGGCCCCAGCCGCCGCCGGGCTTAGATGAGCCGGCCGGCGATGGCCGGGTGCCCGGTCACCGCCGTCATCGCCTGCGCCACCCAGCCGTCGCGGCTGGCCGCGGCCAGCCGGCAGTGGGCGATCTTCTTCTCGGCGAGGAGCGTGTCGACGAGCTGATCGATCGACCGCACGAAGAACTCGTCGGTGTCGCGCACGCCGTCTTCGGTGGCCGGGGCCATCATCGGCACCTTGATCAGGACGTCGTACGACTTCATCCAGTGGTCCACGAATCGTTCGATCGGCTTCTGCCGGCCGCACGACAGCACCATGTAGGCGTAGTTGTCGAGGACGCTCCGGTCGCAGACGACGATGTCGTGGGCGCTGGCGGACCGGATTTCCTCGGCGACCTGCGTCATGAGAATCCAGGTCTGCGCGTCGAGCGACGTCTTGCGGTTGATGGGCAGCGGCGAGAGCCGCGCGACCTCCTTCACCATGTCCGCGTTGAGGCCCTGGCGCTTGAGACCGGCCGTCACGTCGTAGCAGAGCGTGGTCTTCCCGGTGCCGTGCGTGCCGATGAACGCCAGTTTCATGCGACGGGCGTCTTCATCCAGGGCGCGGTGTTGTGGAAGTTGGTCACCACGCCGCCCGGGGGCACCAGCGCATCGCAGGCGTAGCGCTCGTCGGGCGACAAGGACCAGTCGAGCACCGGCAGGAGCTCGGCCAGCTGTTCCTCCGTCCTCGGGCCCACAATCGGCGAGGTGACGCCAGGCTGGTCCTTGCACCAGAGCAGCGCCAGCTGACCTGGCGTCCGGCCGTGGGAGCGGGCCAGCTCGGCGAAGGCCCGGCCCACGTCAAGGCCCCGGGGCGTGACGCGATCCGCGTAGATGTTCGCCTGTCCGGGCTGCCGGATCGCGCGCGAGTCGGGCGGCAGCGGGCCCTTCGCCGGGTACCGGCCGGCCAGCACCCCCTGGGCGAGCGGCGCCCACGGCAGGATGGCGAGCCCGTAGCGCTGGGCGAGGGGCACCAGCTCGTTTTCGATCCGGCGATCGAGGAGGTTGTAGGGCGGCTGCTCGCTGACGTAGCGGGCCAGCCCCAGGCGCTCGCTGACGGCCAGCGCCTCCATCACCATCCAGGCCGGGTGCGTCGAGCAGCCGATGTAGCGGACCTTGCCCGCGCGCACGAGGTCGGTCAGCGCCCCGAGCGTCTCGTCGACGGGAATCTCCGGGGCTGGGCCGGTGGATCTGGTAGAGGTCGATGTAGTCGGTGCCGAGGCGGCGGAGCGACGCCTCGCAGGCGCGCAGGATGTGGAGCCTGGAGTTGCCCTGGTCGTTCGGTCCGAGGCCGGTCCGGCCATGAACCTTGGTGGCGAGCACGACCTTGTCCCGGCGGCCGGCCAGCGCCTTGCCGAGGATGCGCTCCGACTCGCCGGCCTGGTACACGTCGGCGGTGTCGACGACGTTGATGCCCGCATCGAGCGCGGCGTGCACCATCCGGACGGCGTCGGGTTCGTCGGTGCCGCCGCCGAAGTTCAGCGTGCCGAGACAGAGCGGCGAAACACGTACCCCGGTCCGCCCGAGCAGTCGATGGTCCATTCCTGCCCCTCCGGGCCTCGGCGCGGCGCGCTACCGGGCGGCCGTCTGTTCCCGCTCGGCCACCTTCTGCACGTCGCGCCAGACTCGCATGAGGTTGCCGCCCCAGATCTTCGCGACGTCCTGCTCGGAGTAGCCCCGCCGGACCAGTTCCTCCGTCACGTTCGCCGCTTCCGAGTGGTCGTTGAAACCGGGGAACCCGCCGCCGCCGTCGAAGTCCGTGCCGATGCCGACGTGATCGATGCCCGCCACCTTGACGGCGTGGTCGATGTGATTCACGAAATCGGCGATCGACGCTGACGGGAACTTCGCGTCAATCGCCTGCATCCGCTCCATGTAGGCCGCGCGGCGCTTCTGCGCGTCGGCCTGCTGCTCCGGCGTGAGCGGCTGCGAAGGCGGCCCGCCCTGCCGGCCCCGGCCGCCGGCAGGCATCCCGAGCTCTTCGCGCAGCTGGCGCACGGCCTCCGCGCGCCCGGGCGAGTCCGCCTTGAGGTACGACGCCAGCGCCACGATCTGGACGACGCCGCCGTTCTTCGCCAGGGCCTTCAGCTGCTCGTCGTCGAGGTTGCGGTCGACGTCGTGGAGCGGCCTTGCAGCCCGAGTGCGAGGCGATGATGGGCGCTTTCGACAGCTTGATGGCGTCCCAGAACGTCGTCGCCGCCGAGTGGGACACGTCCACCATCATGCCGAGACGGTTCATCTCGGCGACGACCTGCTTCCCGAAGGGCGACAGGCCGTTGTTGCGGGGCGGGTTGCGGTCGCTCGACGAGTCGCCGATCTGGTTGTGCCCGCTGTGGGTCAACGTGATGTAACGGGCGCCGCGATCATAGAACGCCTTGACGTTGGCGAGGTCCTCACCCACGGGGTAGCCGTTCTCGAGGCCGGTCATGATCACGCGCTTCCCCGTCTTCGCCACGCGCTCGACCTCGGACGGCGACGCGGCGAACGCGCACATCTCCGGCCGCGCCTTCCCGGTCAGCGTGTCCAGGAAGTCGAACTGCCTGCTGGCGGCATCGTAGGCGGCCTTGTAGGCCGCCGCGTCGAAGGCCGGGCGCTGCCCGACGTAGGCGGCCAGAAACACGCCCTTCACCCCGCCCTGCTGCATCTTCACGAGGTCGCACTTCTGCCCCGGCGTCAGCACGCCGTAATCGCCGCCGCCCCGGATGTCGACGTGCGTGTCGAGGGTCAGGACCTTCGCGTGGATCGCGTCCGACTTCACGCGCACCGGATCTTTCGCGGGCGAACCCTGCTGCGCGACCGCCACGGCGGCCAGACCCAGCACCGCCACCGATACGCCGAGCGCCAGTCTCATCAACATGCGAAGCTCCCTCCACAACGGCGACAATCCCCGGGATGCTATCATGGGCTTCCGACGCATGGAACCACTCGCGCACACGCTGGCAGGCGCGTGCCTCGCCGAAAGCGGCCTCAAACGCCTGACCCCGCTCGCTTCGTCGACCCTGATCATCGCCGCGAACCTCCCGGACGTGGATGGCGCGTGCTACCTCCACAGCGCCGATGTCGCCTTCGCGCTGCGCCGAGGCTGGACGCACGGCATCCTCGCCATCGCCCTGCTTCCGTTCGCGCTGACGGCGGTGATGATCGTCGTCGATCGCGTCATGGCCCGCCGGCACCCGGAGCGGCTGCGGGCGAAGCCGCTCGCCCTGCTGGGTCTGGCCGCCCTCGGCGTGCTCTCCCACCCGTTTCTCGACTGGCTGAACAACTACGGCGTCCGGCTCCTGATGCCGTTCTCGGAACGCTGGTTCTACGGCGACACCCTGTTCATCGTCGACCCCTGGCTCTGGCTGATCCTCGGCGGCGCCGCCATGCTGGCGTGGACGACGCACACCCGCGGGCGCGTGACGGCGGCGGCGCTCGGCGTCGGGACCACGGCCCTGATGCTGCTGGCGCCGGTCGTGCCGGAGTGGGCGCGCGCGGTCTGGATGACCGGGCTCGCGATCTGGGCGCTGGCCCGGGCCCGCGTCAGCGAGCCGGGCCGGCCGGGCATCGCGATGGGCGCCCTCGCCCTCGCTGGCCTCTACATCGCCACGATGTACGCCGGATCGCGGATTGCCGAGCGGCAGGTGCGCGAACTGGCCCTGGAGCGCGGATGGGCCGCCGAGCAGGTCGCCGCGATGCCCGTGCCGGCCGAACCGCTCCGCCGATCGGTCATCGTCGTGACCGAGGGCCGATACCTGTTCGTGCCTGTCACCTGGACGGTCGGCCCCGCGGCAGGAATCGAGCCGACCGTCGTTCGACAGGGGCGCGCACGACCCCGCTGTCGACGCGGCGCTCGCGGCGCCGTTTGTCCAGGGGGTGCGCCGGTGGCTGCGCTTCCCGAGCTACGAGGTGCTGCCGCTCCCGAACGGCGGCAGGAGAGTCATCATCCGTGACGCGAGGTTCGCCATCGGAAACCGCCCCGGATTCGGCGTCGTCGCCATCGTGGATCTCGACGCCGCGCTCACACCGAGGCCGGGGCCCGACCTGACGGACTGAGCTGCGCGCTACTTCTTCGCCGCGGTCCAGGTGCCGCTGGCCTCGCCGCGGTTGTAGTCGACCACGCCCACGAGTTTCCCGTCCTGGATCGTGGCGCCCATCACCACGGGCTCGCCGCCGGTGTACGGGAACGCCAGCTGCAGGGCGCCGTCCTTCCAGCTGCCGCTCGTGAGCGGCACCTTCCCCGTCGCCGAGATCATCTCGCCCGCCACCGTGCCCCGGTCACCCGCAGGTCCATCGAGAACGGCATGATCTGGCCGGCGATGTCGACCTCGCCGGCCCAGGTCCCGCTGATGGGATCGCCGGCGCTTCCGCCGTCCCCCGTCCCGGGCCGCGCCAGCCGGAACGGCCCGGTGTCGCTGCCGTACTCCCAGATCCCCTCGATCCGATTGCCCGCCAGCTGGCATCCCAGCGTCCCGGCGCCGCCCTGGAGATCGATCGTCAGCGTCAGCTTGCCGTCGGCGAACGTCGATGTCACGACGGTGATCTGGCCCATCGACGACTCGATGGTGCCGCCGAGTTTCCCGTCCTGCACCTTGAACGCCGCGCGCAGCGACACGTCCCCGTTGGGCGTCTGCGCCGAGCCCTCCCAGGCGCCGGCGAAGGACTCGATCGTCACCGGCTGCGCGGCCTGGGCCGCTGCCGCTGCCGGCGGCTGGAGAGCCGCCAGCGCCATCGCCACCGCCAGTGCCGCCACGCGATACGTCCGAACCATGAGCATCACCTCCGGAAACAGGGCGCGACCGACGCGCCGAACACGATCAATCCAGCACCAGCCGCGATCGGCGGAACCGCGCAAAGGCCGCCGCCAGCAGCGCCAGGTCGAGCAGCGCCAGCAGCAGCGCGGACGCCCACAGCAGCCCGTCCGCGCCCACCGACAGCGCCCAGGCCCCCGCCTGCGCCTGCCAGGCGTCCGGCAGGGCCTGCATGCCGAGTACAGGGATGAAGACGAGCAGCAGCACGCCGACGTTCAACGTCTGGGCCGCCTGCCGCACGGTCGGCGCGCGAAGCGACACCAGCACGCCAGCCGTCGCCGCGAGTCCGGCGCCCAGCAGGGCCAGCAGCGGCGCGCCGACGGCGAACCGCCACGGGAACAGGAGCCACGGGCCCGTGCGCGCGGCCACGTTCACCGTGACCAGGCTCAGCGCCAGCATCACCAGCACCAGGCCCCAGCCGTAGGAGATGGCCGCCGCCATCTTTCCCAGCAGGATGGCCGAATCCGGCAGGCGGCTGGCGAGCAGCGTCTCGAGCGTGTGCCGCTCGCGCTCGCCGGCGAACGAATCGGCCACGGCGCTTCCGACCAGCATCAGCGGCACCCACCCCCAGTAGAAGACGGTGACGGGCGACTGGACCCACTCGGCCCCCGACTGGAGCGGCAGGAAGACGCCGAAGACCGCGACGAGGATGACGAGGCTCAGCCGCCCGCCCCGCACGGTCCCGCCGACCTGCAGCAGTTCCCGCCATTCCTTCCAGACCACGGTGAGGACATCCCCGATCACGGCTCTTCCTCCATCAGCGTCAGGAAGACGTCTTCGAGCGACGCTTTGTCTTTCCGGACCTCCTCCACCAGCCCGCCGCGCTGGACCAGGAGCGCCACCAGCGGAGCGGTCTCGGCCGACTCGGCCAGCTCCAGCACGATGCGCCCGTTGTGCAGCTCGGCGCGCAGCACGCCCTCCTGCTCACGGAGCATCGAGAGCATGGCGTCGTCGAAGCGCCGCCCGGTGATTTCCGCCCGGGTCGCGCTGCGGGCCTTCAGCTCATCCGGGTGGCCGACGGCGAGCAGCCGCCCCTGCTTGACGACCGCCACGCGCTCGCAGAGACGTTCGGCCTCGACCAGGTTGTGCGTGGTCAGGAACACCGTGACGCCCTCGCGCCGAACGAGCGTGCCGAGGTCGTCCCGGAGCGTCGCCGCCGCCACGGGGTCGAGCCCGGCCGTGGGCTCGTCGAGGAACAGCAGCGCCGGCCTGTGCAGCAGCGCGCGCGCCACGGCCAGCTTCTGCTTCATCCCCCGGCTCCAGCGGCCGACCGGCTCGCGGCGGCGATCCCAGAGACCGAGGGGCTCGAGCAGCGCCCGGATGCGATCGGCCCGCGCGGCCCGATCCATGCGCCAGACGCGCGCGTAGAAGGCGAGGTTCTCCTCGGCGCTCAGCCGTTCGTACAGCCCGTGATGCTCGAGCAGCGCCCCCGACTGTTCGCGGATCGCGCCGCCCCGGGCGCGCGTGTCGAAGCCGAGCACGTCGGCCCGCCCGCTGGTGGGCTCGAGCAGTCCGAGCAGCAGCCGGATCGTCGTCGTCTTCCCCGCGCCGTTGGGGCCGAGGAACCCGAAGACGGTGCCGGCCTGCACTTCGAGATCGAGCCCGTCGATGGCGCGGACCTCGCCGAAGGCCCGCGTGAGGCCCTCGGCACGAATGATGGCGGGTGCCGACATGACCCATCATGATACCTGCAGACAGGGAGAGACGGGACTCGGGACTCGCCGGACGATCCTGCCGGCCGACTCGGCGTGGCCAGCGGGATCGTCGCGCGACCGGGCACGTCGCGCGGCTCGGGCGCGCCGACGCGACGCGCTGTGGGCGCTGCAGCGGCACTCGCCGCGTGCTTGCGCCAGTCTCGCCGTCTCTAGTACGTTCTCTCCATCCCCGTGGAGGCTGCATGCTGGCTCTGGTGGTGTCGGTGGTCACCCGCCTCGTCGCCTACGTCGCCCGCCCGATCATCGGACTGCGGTACCGGATCGATCTCCGCGGGCTCGACGCCGTCAAGCGCAAGGGGCGGCGCGGGATTCTCTTCCTGCCGAACCACTCGTCGCTGCTCGACCCGGCGTTCATCGTGGCGCACCTCTACCCGGCGTTCCAGTTGCGCCCGCTCGCCGACGAGCACCAGGTCAACCGGACGGTGTTCGGCTACATCGCCCTGCTCTACGGGTCGCGCATCCTGCCCAACCTGGAGCGCAGCGGAGCGGGCGCCCGCGACCGCACGCGCGCCGCGCTGCAGGAGATCGCCGATGGCCTGAAGGCCGGCGAGAACATCCTGCTCTACCCCGCCGGCCGCCTCAAGCGGCAGTACCTCGAAGACATCGGCAGCGCGAGCGGCGTCGAGACGCTCGTGAAGGCGGTCCCGGACGTCCGCATCGTCCTCGTGCGGCACAACGGCCTGTGGGGCAGCAGTTTCAGCCTCGGGTTCGACGGCGAGATGCCCGCCATCGGCAGCGCACTGGCTCGCGGCATCAAGTACCTCCTGCAGAACGGCATCTTCTTCATGCCCAGGCGGCGGATGTCGGTCGAGCTGGTCGAGCCGGCGGATTTCCCGAGAACGGGCACGCGCGCCGAGATCAACCGCTACCTCGAGCGCTTCTACAACGAGCACGCCGCACGGAACACCTACGTGCCCTACGGGTTCTGGGAGAAAGGCGGCACGCGCGAGATGCCCGAGCCCGTGCGGGAGGCCCCGCGCTCGGATGCGACGCACGTCGCTCCGGCGACGCGCGACCTGGTGCTCGCGCATCTTCGAGACGAGTCCGGGCGGGCCGAGGTCTCCATCGACGATCAGCTCTCGAAGGACCTCGGGTTCGACAGCCTCGCCACGGCCGAACTGGTGACGTGGCTGCAGCAGGAGTTCGGCTTCTCGGTGGACACGCCGGAGAGCCTGACGACCGTCGCCGACGTGGTCCTGGCGGCGGCCGGGCAGGGCGTGTCCCACACGGCCTCGGATCTGAAGGCGCCGCCGGCCTCGTGGTTCGCCGCGTCGGGAAACCGGACGGCCCTGACGCTGCCGCCGGGCGACACGCTGACCGCCGTGTTCCTGAAGCAGGCCGCCGCCCGGCCCCGCCAACCGATCTTCGCCGACCAGTCGAGCGGCACGCGCACCTATCGCGACCTGGTCACCGCCGTGCTCGTGCTCAAGCCGAAGCTCGAACGGCTGCCGGGCCCGTATGTCGGCATCATGATGCCCGCCTCGGTGGGCGCCACCGTGTTCCTGCTCGCCGCGCTCTTCGCCGGCAAGACGCCGGTCATGGTGAACTGGACCGCGGGAACGCGCGCGCTGCGGCACTCGCTCGACACGCTCGGCGTCGCGACCGTCGTCACCGCCCGGGCACTGGTCGCGAAGCTGGGCTCCTCGGGCATCGACCTGTCGGCCATCGAGGACACCTTCCTGTTCGTCGAGGACGTGCTGGCGTCGGTGAGGCCGGCCGAGAAGATCCGGGCGGCCCTGACCAGCCGCATCAGCTGGGCATCGCTGGAGCGGGCGACACCTCCGGAGACGGCCGTCGTCCTGTTCACGAGCGGGTCGGAGAGCCTGCCGAAAGCCGTGCCGCTGACGCACCGCAACCTGCTCACCAACATCGCCGACATTCTGAAAATGGGGCAACTGGAGGAGCGCGACATCACCGTCGGCTTCCTGCCCCCGTTCCATTCCTTCGGCCTCACCACGACGGTGCTGCTCTCCTGGTGTCTGGGGCTGCGCACCGTGTTTCATCCGAATCCCACCGAGTCGGCGCTCCTGGCCAGGGTCATCGACACGTACAAGGCGACGGTGCTCTTCGGCACGCCCACGTTCCTCGGCGGGATCGTGCGCGTCGCGTCGGACCGGCAACTCTCCACGCTCCGGCTCGCGGTGATTGGCGCCGAGAAGTGCCCGGACAGCCTCTTCGCGACGCTCGGCGAGCGCTGGCCTCCGCTGATCGTGCTCGAGGGCTACGGCATCACGGAGTGCTCGCCTGTCGTCGCCGTGAACCCCATGGACGAGCCCGTCCCGGGCACCATCGGCAAGCTGATGGCGTCGGTGGAAGGCGCCATCGTGGATCTCGAGCTGACCCGGCGCGTGGCGGCCGGGCGAGACCGGCATGCTGCTGGTGCGCGGGCCGAGCATCTTCGGCGGCTACCTCAACTACGCGGGGGACTCGCCGTTTGTGACCTTCGAAGACCGGTCGTGGTACCGGACGGGAGACCTGGTGGCGGCGGCCGCCGACGGCCGCCTCACCTTCAAGGGGCGCCTCAAGCGATTCATCAAGCTCGGCGGCGAGATGGTGTCGCTTCCGGCCATCGAGGCCGTCCTGCAGCGGCACTTCGGCGACGCCGACGATGGCCCGCTCATCGCGGTCGAGGCCGTCGGCGACCCTGAGCATCCCGACGTCGTGCTGTTCACGAGGCGCCCGGCTGAACGCCAGGCGGTCAACGCGCTCATCAAGGAGGCGGGGCTGAGCCCGCTGCACTATGTCCGACAGGTCATCGACGTGGAGACGATCCCGGTGCTCGGCACCGGCAAGACCGACTACCGGGCGCTGAAGGCCAGCTTCTCGGCACCGGGCGCCTGAGCGCCAGGCTCACCCGAGCCGGAGCGCGGCAGGCCCCGGTGAGGTTTCGAAGAACACGGCCCGGGCCGCGGCCTCGGGGTGCGCGCGCTCGTAGGCGAGGCGCCACTCGCGGAGGAACTCGCCGCACGCGTCCCCGGCGACCATCGCCCAGACGCTCCCGCCAAATCCCGCGCCGAAGGCCGACGCCGCCGCGGCCCCGAGGCGGCGGGCCTCACGCGCGAGACAGACCGTCTCGGGCACCTGGTTGCCGAGCCAGGCCTCGGCGGCCTCCTGCGACTGGTCGACCAGCGCACCGAAACGGGTGAGGTCGCCGTCGCGCAGCGCGTCGCCGGCGCCCGGCACGATGGTCCGGCTCTCGAGCACGAACTGGTCGAAGCGCGTCCGCAAGAGGTCCGCGCCGAACTCCGTGTCGCCCGACGCGGCGATGGCCTCGCGAATCTGGTCAACGGCCCCGTCGCACCCGGTCACCGCCGCCTCCAGGGTGGGCGCCGGCCTGCCGCTCGCGTCCCTCCAGATCTGCAGCACCCGCGACACCGCCCGGGACGCGCGGTTGTAGGTCGCCAGCGCCGCGCCGGTCTTTTCCGCCAGCACGCCGCTGAACGCGACCGCGAAGACGTGGCGGCCGGGCATCGGCACGTCGCGCTCGAAGTGGACCGGCGCGAAGCGGTACTGGCTCAGCGTCGACGCCCGGCAGCAGAGGATGGCCGTGTGGTCCTCGCTGCCGCCGAACGTGCCGACGCCCGTGTCGCCCGCAAGCGGCCCGAAGGTCCGGCCGTTCTCCACGGTGCCCAGATACCCGGCCAGGTCGGTGGGCGCGCCGATGGCCTCGAGGTAGGCGGGCGCGCGATCGAGTTCGTTGAGCGCCGCCATCGCCAGGAAGACGGCCACCATGAAGGCGCTCGAACTGGACATCCCGGAGGCCGGCGGCAGGTCGCTGGCAAACGCGAGGTCGGCGCCGATCCGGGCGTCGGGGAAGTTCCGCGCCACGCGCCTGAGGACCGTGGCCGGGTAATTGCTCCAGTGCCCGAGCACGGGCTGCAGGTCCGGCGCCAGCGCGAGGTCCGCCCTGTCGCCCGGTGTCCGCGTTCACCACGGTGACCCGCCGGTCGCTCCTGGCGGCGGCCACGAGGCAGAACCCCTGCTCCGCCGCGCACAGCAGGCTGCGGCCGCCGGCATAGTCGGTGTGCTTGCCGAGCACCTCGATGCGGCCGGGCACGAAGAAGGCCGCCGGCGGCGGGCCTCCCGCCCGGAGGGCGGCGCGCGCGCGGGCGAACAGCGCGCGCTTCGAGGCGGCGGCCTCGGCGCGGAGGCCGGCGGCGTCGATGCCCTCGACGGTCGGCACCATCACAATCGGACCTCGACGCCCGCCAGGCGGCCGGCCACGCTCGGCGATGTCGCCGCGGCTCGAGAGGTCGAGGACGCCGGCCTTCATGCGGATCACGCGGAACCGCGTGCCGGCCTCGTGCCGGGCGAGACGGACCGCGTCGGTCAGTTCGCGTTCGCCGCGCGCGGAGAGCGGCACGCGGCGGCACGCCTCCAGCACCGACGAGTCGAAGCGCCAGCAATTCATGCTCAGGTAGACCTCGTTCCCGCACGCCGCCAGCGCCGCCTCGTCGGGCTTCTCGATGATGTCGAGCAACGACTGGTCGCCGGCGATCCGCACGACGGCGAACTGCCGGACGCGGTCCGCGGGCACGTTGCCGTCGCGGATCATCGCGTCGCGCTCGAAGGCCACCAGGCCCGGTCCGTCCAGGGCCGCGAGTGCGCGGTAGGCCTCGACCGGGTAGTAGTTGTCGGAGTTCAGGACCAGGAACTCCCGCGAGCCGACCACGTCCGCAGCCGCCGCGACGGCGTCGGCGGTGCCCAGCGGCTCCGCCTGGACGGCGAACTCGATGCGGACCCGCGTCGGCGCCGACGCGCCGCCGTAGTACTCGCGCACGGCGCCGTGCTCGGGGCCGACGACGAGGCACACCTCGCTGAGCCCCGCGTCCGCCAGGCCGCTCAGGAGGTAGTCCAGGAACGGCCGGCCGATGGGAATCATCGCCTTGACGCCGGTCGCGGCCACCTTCGCCTGGTCCTCGCCGATGGCGGCGGCGGCATCCTCGCGCCGCATCCGCGTGCCCAGTCCCCGGGCCAGGATTACCGCGATGGGGGTGTGCATGCCTGCCAACGCTCCATTTCGCGTGCCATCCCGCGCTCGATGGCGTCGATCAGGTACGGCCGCAGCTCCGCCGCGCTGATGATGCGATCGAGCGACCCGACCTCGAGCGCGCGGTGCACGCTGTGAATGCGGTCGAACTGGTCGGCCACCTCGCCGAGCTTCTCCGACCGCACCGTCTTGATCACGTCCGCGAGCGCGGTCCTGCGGCTGACGCGATCGCCGTCGGTCGCCGCCGCCTTCACCGCGGCCTCCAGCTCCCTCACGCGGGGGTCTTTCTTCGTCCGCCCGTCGACCTCGCGGGCGAACACGACCGCCGCCGCCGGGGCGCCGCCGATCACCGAGGCGAAGCTCCCCTCGAGCGCCGCCACCTCCATGTTCGCGTTCAGCGTCTTCGAGAAGACGACAAAGGCGCCCCCGTGATAGCGCGACACGACGACGAAGACGATCGGGCCCTTGAAATTCACCACCGCCCGCCCGATCTCCGCCCCGAATTCGAGCTGCCGCCGGCGCATCGACTCCGGCGATCCGTCGAAGCCCGACAGGTTCGCCAGGATGACCAGCGGCCTGTTGAGCGTCGCGGCGTTGATGGCGCGCGCGATCTTCTTCGACGACATCGGGAACAGCGTGCCCGAGGTCCACTGCTCGGGGCCGTCGGCCGGCACCAGGCCGAATCGCGGCACCGTCCGCGACTCGAACCCGATCATGCAGACCGGGTACCCGCCGATGCGCGCGTCCCACGTGACGGCGATCTCGGCGTCCCGCCATCCGGCCCACCGCTCGAGCGGCGGATGGTCCTCGTCGCACACCGACAGCATGACCCGGCGGATGTCGAAGGGGCGCTTGCGGCCCGGGTTCGCGGCGTCCGAGAACACGTCGCCGACGGTGGCGAACCCGTCCTCCAGGCTGTCGTGCGGGAAGCCGCGGATGTCCCGCGCCGGCGGGTCCACGGTCGCGGCGCGCCGCGGGAACCGCTCGCCGGGCATCCGGTAGGCATGCGCGTAGTGGCGCAGCAGGATCTGGCACGCGTCGCGCAGATCCCGCGCCCGGTACTGCGCCTGGCCGTTCGGCCCCATGATGTGCTCGTAGCCGCCGATCCCGATGTTGTCCTCGGCCGACACCGAGCCCGAGTAGTCGAGGGCCATCTTGCCGGTGAGCACCATCGCGCCCTCCGGCGTCATGATCAGCACGCCGCGGGTGTGCATCAGCATCGTCGCCTCGGCGTTCCAGTAGGGCTGGGCGCCGACGTTGATGCCCGTCACGACGATGTTCACTTCGCCGCCGGCCTGCGTGAAGTCGATGAGGCGGCGGAGCACGCGGGAGATCCAGTCCATGTTCTCCGTGCCGCTCTCCATCGAGATCTTCGCGCCGGCCGAGAGGGCGTACCACTCGAGCGGCACGCCCATCGACTCGGCCAGGTCGAGGGCGCCGAGGATGCGCCGGCACTCGGGCTCCGCGAGCGACCCGACTTCGCGGCTCGGATCGCCGAGCAGCGCGACGCGCGTCATGCCCTCGGGGCAGGTCGCCGTCCGGTTGGTGAGCAGGCCGACCACGATGTTGGCGGTGTTCTGGCCGTACGGCCGCTCGACGGGCACGAGGGCGCCGGCTGTCGTCAAGGTCGAGTTCCACGAACGAGCCCGCCGGGATCGCGGACGCGGGGCCGGCGTGCTCGGGCGTCATCATCCGCACGATTTCGTACGGATACGTCAGCCCGCGCTGCCGCATGCGCACCACGCGCTGGTCGTAATCGGACAGCGTGCGAAGCGGCTCGCCGGAGGCCTCCGAGAACCGCAGCAGCGGCGCCTTGCCGGCCGTCAGCGTGATGGTGGCCGAGCCGTCGGCCATCGTGCCGCGTTCGTCCGGCATGGTGCCGCGGATGACGATCTTCTCGAGGCCCAGGCCGGCGGCATGCGTCGACATCCTGGCCGCGAGGTCCCCGATTTCGCTGCGGCTCAGATCGAGCGGAGGGCGGACAAACAGCGTCACCCGGTTCCACTGCCACCGCTCCTCGCCCGGGCGTTTCAGCTGGGCCCTGCGCACGGCCGTGAACGCCTCGAGCGCCATCCGCTCGAAGTAGGGCACGCTCAGTCAGCCGGCCCGCGCCGTCGCGAACCGGCGTCGCCTCGCGCACCTCGACCAGCGCGAAGAGCCGCTCGTCCCGCGGGTTCTCGCGGGCCACGCCTTTGAAGAGATACACGTCTTCCGACGCCGGCAGACGCTCGAGAAAGAAGTGGCGCAGGCGCGAGAACTCGAGTTGCTTGCCCTGCATCGGATGGAGGCCGCGGAACACCTTCTCCTCACGGAACCCCGGGCCGAACGGCCGGAACGTGAGGAACTGGAGGTCCGAGCCCGCTCCCTCGCCGGGCACGGGCACGAGCACGAACACGACGCGGCGCAGCGGGCGGTCGAAGCCAACTTGCTCCAGCTGGTCCCCGAGCATGGAGGCGATCGGCTCGAGACTGGCGGTCGCTGCGCCCCACAGGTAGATCTCGGCCACGCACTCGTGATCGCCTGGCACCGAGGACACCTGATTCCTCAGCGCCGCCGAGCACCCGCATCGCGTCCTCGAACTGGCCGCCGGTCGCGACCACGTCGATGAGCTGGCCGTCATGCGGGTAGGACGCCAGCACGATGGGCCACTCCGCGCCGGCCGCGTGACGGACGTCCTCGAGCTGGCGGAACCGGTAATCGCGGCGAATCATCACCTCGAGGGCCAGACGCTGGACCGCCCGGGGCATCCCCTCGAGGCTCGCCGCGAAGCCTGTCCGAAGCGGCTGCGGGCACGCCACGAGCTCCGCGCGCCACGCGTCGGCCTCCGGGCCCTCCGGACTGGAGGCCAGGCGGGCCAGCAGGTCGAGCATGCGCACCTGCACCGCTCCGCGCATCCGCTCGAACTCCGGCTGCTCGACGTAACGGTAATGCACGTCCCGCGCGAGGTCGGCGAGATCCGGAAACCGGCCCTGCACGGCGGCGATCAGCCGCTCGATGATCCGGAGAAACGCCGGGCTGCCCGGAGCCAGCGCGCGCGCCATCGCCAGACGCCGTTCGAGCACGGCCTGCACGACGGGCACCTGGAGATCGCTGCGCTGGTGTCCCTTGAAGAGCGCCAGCAGGGCGTCGCGGAGGGCAGGCGTCGGCTCGAGCGTCGACACGTGATAGTGCTGCAGAGCCGACCGGAGCTGCTCGAGGAACGCCGCCGGCAGATCGGCGCCCTGTGATTCGAGCGTCCGGAGGTACCTGAACAGGTACTGCTCCGAACTGAGCGACGGGCCGCCCTCGTCCTCCTCCGCGGACTGGCGGCCGAACACCGCCCGCACGTCCACGAACACCCGGAGCAGGTCGTCTTCGGCGCTGAGCAGGTCGGCGTCGTCGGGCGGCAGCGACTCGATCAGCCGCCCGTACTCCTGGAGCACGCGATCCACTTCCGGCGCGTCCAGGTCGAACCCGAGGACCACCGATCGCAGCACGGGCAGGACGTCCAGCGAGGGCTGGGGAGCGGCGCGCTTGAGCTCCTTCAGGCCGGCCTTGACGCCTTTCAACAGGGCGCGGCCCCTGGAGACCGGCCGCCCTCCGTCACGCGCGGCGACAGCCCTGGCGCCGTCGAAGACGATCCTGGGCCCGGTCTTTCGCGCCGGCCCATCGGCGGCCGCTTCGAGGTGGACCAGCGGAGCGCCCGGGCTGACCTGGCTGTTCGGCAGCACGAACACCTGGCGGACCGCGCCGGCGAAGGGCGCGAGGATGGCGGTCTCCATCTTCATGGCCTCGACCATCACGAGCCGCTCGCCGGCCGCCACCCGATCGCCCGGCTCGACATGCACCGACACGACGACCGCCGGAGACCCGGCGCGCACCACCCCCTCGTCGGCGCGGGAGATCGCGTGCGGGATGCCCTCCACCTCGATGAGCAGCGTGTAGCCGGTCATCGCGGCCAGCACACGGTAGCGGCGGCCATCGGTGGACAGCCAGCGCTCGCACGGACCGTCGCGTTCGACGCCGACATCGATGCGCTGGGCGCCGGCCGCGATCCGGTATCGTCCCTCTCCGGTGCGGAACACGCGCAATTCGTAGCGATGTCCGCGATAGCTCAATTCCACCGGCCGTCCGACGCCGGCGCGAGCGGTCGGCCGGAGGCGCGCGGCCGACGCGAAAAAGGCCGACACCTCCTCGGTATGCTCCGACTCGTACACTTCGATGGCGGCCTGGAGCAGCGCGATCTTCGCGTGCCGGTCCGACAGCGAGGCCTCGCCGATCGTCAGCCTGTCGAGCAGGCCCGTGTCGACGATGCCGCGATGCACCTCCGCCCGCTCCAGCACCTGCAGGAGGAACGTGCGGTTGGTCGGGCCCGCCGGACACGACCAGGACGCTGTCCGCGAGCGCGCGCTTCAGGCGGCCCAGCGCCTCGTCCCTGCTGTGGCCGCGGGCCGCGAGCTTGGCGAACATCGATCCGAATTCCGGGGGCATCGAGCTGCCCTCCGCGATCCCGGTGTCCACACGAAGCCCCGGTCCGGTCGGCGTCCGGAACAGCGTCACGACGCCCGGAGAGGCCGCGAATCCGCTGTAGGGGTCTTCCGCGTTCAGGCGGACCTCGATGGCATGCCCGGAGCTGGGCGGCGGCACGGCCGCGAGGCGGCCTCCCCGGGCCACGTCGATCTCGAGCTTCACCAGATCGATGCCGCTGGTGAGCTCCGTGACGACGTGCTCGACCTGGAGACGCGTGTTCGCCTCCAGGAAATAGAACCGTCCCGAGAGATCCACGAGGAACTCGACGCTCACCTGGTCCCGGTACTGCGCGGCGGCCACGAGCCGCACGGCGGCGTCGGTGAGCGCCGTCTCGAGGTTCGCGGTGAGGCCTGTCGCCGGCGCCTCCGACACGAGTTTCTGGAACCGGCGCTGCAGCGAGCAGTCTCTGGTCCCGATGGCCCAGATCGTCCCGTGGCGGTCCGCCTGGATCTGCACCTCGATGTGGCGCATCCCGGCCATCCACCGCTCGAGGAACACCGTGCGGTCGTTCGAGACGCGCGCCGCCTCGCGCCGGAGCGGGCCATACGCGGCCTCCAGGTCCGCCGGAGACGTGACGCGCCGGATCGCGCGGCCGCCGGCTCCCCCGCTCGCCTTGAGCGCCACCGGGTAGCCGAGCGCCTCGGCCTGCGCCAGCGCGGCATCGAGCGTGTCGGCGGGCGCGTCGCCCCACGGAATCACCGGAATCCCCGCCTGCTCGGCCAGGCGCTTCGCGCAGATCTTGTCGCCCAGCCGCCGCATCGACCCGCTGTCGGGACCGATGATGACCACGCCCAGGCGCTCGCACATCTCCGCGAACTCGGGCCGCTCGGCCACGAATCCCCACCCCGTCCAGACCGCATCCGCCTGCGCCTCGGCCAGGCCCCGCTCGAGGACCCGGTAGTCGAGGTACGCCGGGCGCCTCAGCCCGTCGGCGTCGTCCACGTAGGTCGACGGCCCGAGGTCGACGGCCTCGTCGGCCTCGCGCACGAACCGGGCGTGCCGGTCCGGCTCCGTGAACAGGGCGATGACGCGGATGCCGCTCCGATGCTCCAGGTTGTATTCGCGGACCGCATGAATGAACCGCATCGCGGGTTCGCCGCGGTTCACGATCGCGACTCGGCGGAAGTCAGTGGACATGCATGCCTCGATGGCGGCCCGACGGGGACCGCCGGCCGCCCCGCCCGCGGCGGGAACTTCGCATTGTACCCCGGAGCGCCCCGCAATGGCTGACGCCTGCCGGGTCCGGCCCATCAGGCCGGTCTGGCCCCGGAGGCGAGGCGCTTGTGCATCAGGATCTCGTCGGCGGTGTCGATGAGGAACGCCTTGAGGGTGCCGACGGCCTCGAACCCTCGCCGTTCGTAGAATCGCCGGGCGCGCGGGTTGAAGGAGGACACGCAGAGGAACAGGTGCCGCGACCGCCCGGCGTACGCGCGCTCGACGTGGTCGAGCAGCGCGGCGCCGATGCCGCGGCTCCGAAACGCCGGGGCGACCGCGATCGACACGATGTAGGGCGCGCCGGCCACGCCGGCCGGCCGTACGAGGACGAGCCCGCACCGCTCGCCGTCGGACTCGGCAATCTCGAGCACATCGAGCGTGGACGTGCAGGCCGCGAGGCAGGCGTCGAAGCCGCGGCCGAGGGTCATCCACGGATCGGACGAGGCCATCAGGCCGGCCGCCCACCGCGTATCGTCACCCGCGGCCCGCCGGATCACCACGTCCTGCACGAACGCCCCCGGTATAATGCCCGCAGGATCCGATGGCCACACTCTCCTCGCTGCTCTTCCCGGACCCGCGACGCCACCTTCCCCACTCCCGGTGGTGGAACATCGGTGCGCGCACGATCCACCTGGCCGCCACCGGCACGCTGCTCGGCGGCCACGTGTTCGGCGCGGAGGAGGCGGCGCTCCGGCCGCTGCTCTGGCTGGCGATGGCATCCGGCGGGGCGCTCATCGCGCTCGAGCTCTATCCGTCCGCCCATTGGGCCCACCAGGTCTGTGCGCTGTTCGTGTACGCGAAACTCGGCGCGCTGTGCCTCGTTCCGTTCCTGTGGGAGCAGCGCGTCCCGCTGCTCATCGGCGCGCTGGTTGTCGCGTCAGTCGGCGCGCACGCTCCGCGCACCGTGCGCCACTACTCGCTCTGGTTCCGTCGCGTCATGGCCGACTGACGACTACGGCTTCTTCAGCGGAACACGTTCAGCACGTCGGCCCGGCTCGAGACCGTGGCCCGCTGCGCCTCCTGGCGCTCGCGCGCGAGGCGCTCGAAGGTCGGGCCCGGCTCGGGCTGCCGGAAGAACACGCCCGTGTAGAGCTTCTCGCCGTACGCCTGCGCCAGGTTCATGGCCGCCAGGCGGTCGGCGGGATCGTGCCCCAGCGACTCGAGCGTCTGCATGGTCGCCTTCTGCGCCTTGAGCATCTGGTCTTCCTGCCCGTAGGTGACGCACGGCGACTGCACGTTGATGAAGGCGAACCCGGGGAACCGGATGCCCTCCTCGATGATCGTCGCGAGGCCGCTCATGTCGGCCGGCGTCCCCTGGGCCACGAACTGCGCGCCGTATCCGAGGACGTAGAGCAGCGGGTTCACCGGGCTCTCCATCGAACCGAGCGCGGACGAGGCGGTCGCGAGCCCCCGGCGCGAGGTCGGCGACAGCTGCCCCTTGGTGAGCCCGTAAATCTGGTTGTCCATCACGATGTACGTGATGTCGATGTTGCGGCGGATCGCGTGGGCGACGTGGCCGCCGCCAATCGAGAAGCCGTCGCCGTCGCCGCCCGCGCACGAGCACCAGCAGGTCCGGATTGGCCAGCTTGATGCCCTGGGCGATCGGGAGCGACCGGCCGTGGACGGTGTTGAACCCGTACGCCGTCGTGTAGCCGGGAATGCGGCTCGAGCAGCCGATGCCCGAAATGAACGCGATCTCGTGCGGCGCGCGGCCGATGTTGGCCAGCGCGCGATAGATGGCCTGCACCACCCCGAAGTCGCCGCAGCCCGGGCACCAGATGGGCTTCAGGTCGCTCTTGTAGTCCTTCGAGGTGTAGTCCTCGATGGGTTTCGCCGTCAGCGTGCTCATGTCCCGCGTCCTCTCCTGCGTCCGGGGCCTAGCCCTCGGAGGGCTGCTGGTGCGTGTCGCGCTGCAGCGCGAGCGAAATCTGCCGCAGGCGGTCGACGACTTCCTGGGGCGTGATGGGATTCGATCCGCTCTTCGCGAGGGTCTCGATGCCGCGCGGCACGTCGACGAACATGCGCAGCAGGCGGTACAACTGGCTCTGGTGGTTCTGCTCCACGACGAGGCCGCGCGTGATGGAGGCGAAGAACTCCTGGTAGACCGCTTCGGCGACGGGATACAGCAGCCGCGGGACCAGCAGCTTCACCTGGAGGCCCTGCTTGACGGCCATCCGGAAGGCCTCGATCGCGACGCCCGCCACGCTGCCCCAGCTGATGAGGCCGAGCGGCGCGTCGGCGCTGCCTTCCACGATGAACAGGTCCCGCCGCTGCTTCAGCGGATCGAACTTCCTGAGCCGCTTGTCGTTCATGCGGCTGTGCATCTCGCCGCTGGCGGTCGGGGCGCCCTGCTCGTTGTGCTCGATGCCGGAGGCCAGGTAGTTGCCGCCCTTCATGCCGGGATGGCTGATGGGGCTGATGCCCGTCTCGGTGAAGCGGAACCGCGTGTACTGCTCGAGTTCCTTCCCCGTCGGCTTCTGCCGCTCGACCAGCTTGATGGCGGCCGCGTCGATGGGCTCGGCCGTTTCCTTGCGCTGCCCGACCTCCTGGTCCGACAGGATGATGACCGGCGTCTGGTAGTACTCCGCCAGGTTGAACGCCTCGATGGTGATCGGGAACATGTCCTCGGCGCTGACGGCGGCCAGCACCGGGCGGATGACGTCGCCGTGCGCCGAGAAGACCGCCTGGAACAGATCGGACTGCTCGCCCTTGGTCGGGATCCCGGTCGACGGACCTCCGCGCTGCACGTTCACGCACACCAGCGGCAGCTCCGCGATGCTGGCCAGGCCGAGCATCTCCGTCTTCAGCGACATGCCCGGCCCGGACGTCGCGGTCATCGCCTTCTTGCCGGCGAACGAGGCGCCGACCACGGCGCCGATGCCGGCAATCTCGTCCTCCGCCTGCAGCATCGTCCCGCCGTACTTCCAGATTTCGCGGCCGAGGAAGTGCATGATTTCCGACGAGGGCGTGATCGGGTAGCCGCCGAAGAAGTCGCAGCCGGCGACAATGGCCGCCGCCGCGCAGAGGTCGTTGCCGTCGACGACGAACTTCGCGCCGGTTGCGGGCGGCTCCCCCATCATCCGATCGGTCTTGAGCGGATGCTGCTGCGCGTACTCGAGGCCGGCGAGAAACGCCTTCTCGGCCCGCTCGACGATCTCGGCGCCCTTCTTCGACAGCCGCTTGCGGATGCCGGCGATCACCTCGTCGCGGCCGATGCCCATCCACCCCGACATCAGCCCGAGCACGACCGTGTTCTTGGCGCGGTCGCTTCCGCCGGTTTCGCGGGCCATCTGTTCGATCGGCACGCTCAGCACCTCGGCCGGCGTCACGCCCACGAGGGGCAGCTTGTCGGGCGCCACGTTGGTGTTGCTGTCGTAGACGACCGTGGTCTGGCCGCCGACGGGCAGTTCGGCCCCGAACTTCAGGAAGTCCTCCCAGTTCAGGGCGACGGCGATGTCGAGCGACCCGCCCGGGTTGAGGACCTTCTCCGTGCACAGCCGCAGGCGGAAGCTGGACTCGCCGCCGCGGATCTGGGGGCCGAAGCTCTTGGTCAGCACGCCGTGATAGCCGAGCAGCGCGGCCGCGGTCAGCAGCGATTCACCCGCCGACACGATGCCGTCGCCGCCCGAGCCGGCCATTCCGATGACGAGATCCGTATTCATGGCAATCCCGGAGAGAGTGGATGCGTGGTGGTCACGTCGACCGAGTCAGCCGGGGGCGGACGGTGACGGCCGGTGACAGTTTCGGCAAGCATATCAGATGGGATTTGGCAGCGGCCAGAGCCACGCCGCGCCCCGCACGCCGCTGGCATCGCCGTGGCGAGGCCGGACCAGCCGCGTGTCGACGCGATCCGAGAACACCCACCTCGCCCACTGCGCGGGGACTTCCGTATACAGGCGGTCGAGATTGGACAGCCCGCCGCCGAGCACGATGACGTCGGGATCGAGCACGTTGATGATGCTCGCCAGCGCCCGCGCCATCCGCGCGTCGTACCGGCGGAGCGTCGCCTCGGCGTGCGGGTCGCCTCCGGCGGCGCGGGCGGCGATGGCCTCGCTGCTCATCCGCGCGCCGGTCACGCGTTCGTGATCGCGGGCGAGGCCCGGGCCCGACAGAAACGTCTCGATGCACCCCCGCCGGCCGCAGTAGCAGTCCTGCCCCGGCGTCTCCTCCGGCTCCGGCCACGGCAGCGGGTTGTGCCCCCATTCTCCCGCCACGGCGTTGGGCCCCGTGAGCACCTGGCGCCTCACGACGACGCCGCCGCCGGTCCCGGTGCCGATGATGACGCCGAAGACCACCTCCGCGCCGGCGCCCGCGCCGTCGCAGGCCTCCGACAGGGCGAAGCAGTTGGCGTCGTTGGCCAGCCGCACGCGCCGGCCCAGGGCGCGCTCGAGGTCCTGCTGCAGCGGCTGCCCGATGAGCCACATGGAGTTGGCGTTCTTGACCAGGCCCGTCGCCGGCGAGATGGCGCCGGGCATGCCGATGCCCACCGTCCCGCGCGAGCCCGCCTCCGACTCGAGCGCGCCGACCAGCGCGGCGATCGCGCGCACCGTGCCGCCGTAATCGTCGCGCGGCGTCGGGACGCGCCGGCCCGCCAGGGCCTCGCCGTTCGCCGCGAGCGCGATGCCTTCGATTTTGGTGCCGCCAAGATCGATGCCGATCCGGATCATCAGCCCACCTGCCACTCTCGCGCGTCTCGATTCCGCCGCGCGCGCCGCCTGCTATGATACGCGGATGGCGCTACAAGAGCGGGACTTCTACGTCGAGACCCACGGCAACGCGGCCCGCCACCTACACGTGCCCGCACTGCAAGCGGCGCAACGAGTTCCAGATTCACTGGGTGACGAGGATCAAGAAGGACCGCCTGCCGCCCGGCGCCGACGACCGCGACCGCGCCCAGTTCCCCAAGCTGCGCAACTACATGATCCGCACCGACGACCTCGTGACGTGCCCCACGTGCCGGCGCCGCTTCGAGGTGCCCAGCCACCAGTCGCTCGTCTTCCTGGCCGACGGCCAGGCCGCCGTCCAGTACGACCCCGACGACGACAACTTCGGCAATCGCTACGCCGCCGGCAGCTCGCGACGTCAACCCTGCAGCATCGCCTGCAGGCGCCCGCGCACCGTCGCCATCAAGCTGGTCCCGATCGTCGAGCGTGAGGCCGGCGGTGGGAATCGGCGCGCCGACGTCGATCCGGACGACGCCCGGCCGGACCCAGAACCGCCCGCGCGGCATCACCTCCTCCGTGCCGCTGAGCGCCACCGGGACGACGGGCGCCTGGGCCTTGATGGCCATCACGAACCCGCCCTTCTTGAACGGCAGCAGGTCGCCGGTCCGCGCGCGCGTGCCCTCCGGCGCGATCAGGAACGAGTCGCCGGCCCGCAGCCGCTCCGCGGCGGCGTCCACCGACGCGATGGCGCTCGCCCGGTTTCCGCGGTCCACCGGCACGAAGCCGACCAGCCGCATCGCGCGGCCCAGCACGGGCAGCTTCCCCATCTCGGCCTTGTAGAGCCCGCGAAGCCGCGGGCAGCGGGGAAAGAGCGCCTCGAACGCCACCACGTCCACGTTGCTGCGGTGGTTCATGCAGTAGAGGGTCGGCCGGTCGCCATCCACGTGCTCCAGCCCCGACACGTCCAGCCGGATGCCGAGCAGCCTGCGGACCGAGCGGGCCCCGAAGCGGCCGAGCGTGAGGACGTGGCCGGCCCGCCCGGTCACGAACGCGACGGCCAGGGCGGGCGGTCCCACGATGCGCGATGTACAGCACGAGCAGCACGTACGACGCCAGCGACCGTAACGAGTTGATGATGCGCGACATGTTCGTGGCGCCGATTCTATCGCAGGATTGACGCGCCGCGTCCGGCGCTGTCGCGGGGACCCAGGGCGCCCTGGTACCCGGTTTGCTGTACACTTTACCTGCAGGAGTGGACCGCCAGATTCCCGGCAGTTCCCTCGTCCAGTCGTGCCTGCAGCAGCGGAGCCTGAACCGTGCATCGAATTCTCAACAAGGAAGTGCTGGCGCCCGACGTGGTCCGTTTCTGGATCGAGGGGCCGCACATCGCCCGCAAGCGCAAGCCCGGCCAGTTCGTGATCATCCGGACTGACGAGAACGGCGAGCGCATCCCCCTCACGATCGCCGACGTCGACAAGGCGCGGGGCGCGATTTCGATCATCGTCCAGGGCGTCGGCAAGTCCACCCGTCAGCTCAACGCGATGAACGAGGGCGACGCGATTCTCGACCTCGCCGGCCCGCTCGGCCGGCCGACCGAGATTCACCCGGGCCGGAAAGTCTGCTGCATCGGCGGCGGCATCGGCACGGCGGTGGTCTACCCGATCGCGTGCGGCGTGAAGGCGCTCCACGGCGAGGTCGTGGCGATTATCGGCGGGCGGTCGAAGGACCTCGTCATTCTCGAGAAGGAGCTCCGCGCGGTGGTCGACCAGCGTCGTCGTGACCACCGACGACGGGTCGTACGGCGCAGAAGGGCCTGGTCACCGACGCCCTCAAGGCGCTGCTGGCCGAGGGCCGCCACTTCGACGAGGTGGTGGCGGTCGGGCCGCTGCCGATGATGCGCGCCGTCGTCGAGGTGACGCGCCCGCTCGGCATCCCCACCACCGTCAGCCTGAACCCCGTCATGGTGGACGGCACGGGCATGTGCGGCGGATGCCGCGTGTCGGTGGGCGGCGAGCAGAAGTTCGTCTGCGTCGACGGCCCCGAGTTCGACGGGCACCAGGTGGACTTCGAGGAGCTCAACGCGCGCCTGCGCGCCTACCGGGAGCAGGAAGCCGAGTCGCTTCGCCTGTTCGATCAGGCCTCCGCCTGCCGCAGCCAGTCCAGCTGACCGCGCGCGCCGCCTCACAGAGCCGAGCCCCAGACCCATGGCGAAAAAGATCATCCAGAAGACGAAGACGCCGATGCCGCTCCAGGACCCCCACGAGCGGGCGCACAACTTCGAGGAAGTCTCCCTCGGCTACCCGGTGGACCTCGCGGTGCTCGAGGCGCAGCGCTGCATCCAGTGCAAGAACGAGCCCTGCATCGCCGGCTGCCCGGTCGAGATCGACATCCCGCACTTCATCAAGCAGGTGGCCGAGCGGGACTTCGAGGGCGCCTTCCGGACGCTGATGGATCGCAACGTGCTGCCGGCCGTCTGCGGCCGCGTGTGCCCGCAGGAAGAGCAGTGCGAGATGAAGTGCACGCTGGGCGTCAAGAACGAGCCGGTGGCCATCGGCCGCCTCGAGCGCTTCGTCGCCGACTACGCCGCCCTCGTCAAGTTCACCGACGACACGCCGCCCGCGCCCTCCACCGGCCACAAGGTGGCGGTCGTCGGGTCGGGCCCGGCCGGCCTGACCGTGGCCGCCGACCTGGCGAAGCTGGGCCATGCGGTGACGATCTTCGAGGCGCTGCACAAGCCCGGCGGCGTGCTCGTCTACGGCATCCCCGAGTTCCGGCTGCCCAAGTCGATCGTCGAACGCGAGATTGACGGCCTCAAGCGCATCGGCGTCGAGATCAAGACCAACCACGTGATCGGCCAGACGTTCACCGTCGACGAGCTCTTCACCGAGCTCGGCTTCGAGGCGGTCTTCATCGGCACGGGCGCCGGGCTCCCCACGTTCCCGAAGATTCCGGGCATCAACCTGATTGGCGTGTACTCGGCGAACGAGTACCTCACGCGCTCGAACCTGATGAAGGCGTACCTGTTCCCCGTGACGGACACGCCCACCATCCGGGGCCGCAACGTCGCCGTCATCGGCGGGGGCAACACCGCCATGGACGCCGTCCGCACGTCGCTGCGCCTCGGCGCCGAGAACGCCTACCTGATCTATCGCCGCACGCGGAAAGAGATGCCCGCCCGCGCCGAGGAGATCGACCACGCCGAGGAAGAGGGCGTGGAGATCATGATGCTGGCGGCGCCGACCGCCATCCTGGCCGACGAGCGGTCGCGGGTCCGCGCCATCCGCTGCATCCGCATGGAGCTGGGCGAACCGGACGCGTCCGGCCGCCGCAGCCCGGTGCCGGTCAAGGGCTCCGAGTTCGACATCGACGTCGACACGGTGGTGTTCGCGATCGGCCAGGGCGCCAATCCGCTGATCCGCAACACCACGCCCGACCTGCCCGTGAACAAGTGGGGCAACATCCTCGCCGACGACGGGACCGGCGCCACGCAGAAGGCCGGCGTCTTCGCCGGCGGCGACATCGTGACCGGCGGCGCCACCGTGATCTCGGCGATGGGCGCCGGCCGCAAGGCGGCTCGCGCGATCGACACCTACCTGCGGAACCCGTCGTCGGACGGCTTCTCGCCGACCGACGTCTGAGCGGCCCCGGGATTCGGCGCCGATCGCACGCGGCTGCGGGCCCTGCGCGTCCGGCGCCGTTCCGTCGTATGATCGTGGTGTGATCGACGACGAGACCCCGCAACGGCCGACGCTGGCGCCCGCGATGCTGGTGTCGATGCCGCAGCTGGCGGACCCCAACTTCCGCCACACCGTCATCCTGCTGTGCGAATACAGCGCCGACGGCGCCTGGGGCCTGATTCTGAACCGCCCCACCGGCAAGACCGCCGCCAGCGTGATCGAGTTCACGCCGCCGCTCCAGGGCGACAGCGGCCTGGAGATCTGGACCGGCGGCCCGGTCGAACCGCAGCGCGGCGCGCTCCTGCTGCCCGAGGAGCCGCTCGGCGACGACGCCTTCGAGGTCAGCCCGGGGGTCTTCGTGTCCTCGTCGGCCGTGCTGCTGCGCAAGCTCATCGAGGGCCCGCCGGTCGAGAAGGCCCGGCTCCTGATGGGCTATGCCGGCTGGGGCGCGAAGCAGCTCGACGGCGAGCTCACCGAGTCGTCGTGGCTCATCAGCGACGTCGCGACCGAGATCGTCTTCGAGACCAAGCCCGCCGAGATGTGGGAAGCGGCCATTCGCCGCCTCGGGGTGGACCCGGCCGCCCTGCACGCCAGCTCAGGCGTTCACTGAGCCCGCGCATGCCGTCCGTGATCTTCCGCAAAGGCCTCGACCTGAAGGCGGCCGTCGCCGGCGAACTCGCGCAGGACTATCGCAGCGCGCTGGTCGACGAGCTCAAGGCCACCGACTTCACGTTCCGCTCCGGCCGGCTCACGCTGCATCTCGCGCGCGAATTCGGCTTCTGCTACGGCGTCGACCGGGCGGTGGACTACGCCTACCAGTCGCGCCGGAAGTTTCCCGGACAGGCGCGTCTACCTGACGGGCGAGATCATCCACAACCCGCACGTCAACGACAAGCTGCGCGCGAGCGGCATCCGGTTCCTCGACGACCCCGGCGAGTCGCCCGAGGCGCTCGGACCCGACGACGTCGTGATCCTCCCGGCCTTCGGCGTCACCGTCGCGCAGCTGGCGGCATTCGACCGGCAGGGCTGCACGCTGGTCGACACGACGTGCGGATCGGTGCTCAACGTCTGGAAGAACGTCCGGCGCTACGCGGAGGACGGGTTCACCTCCGTCATCCACGGCAAGATCCACCACGAAGAGACCCGGGCGACGGCGTCCCAGGCCCTCAAGCCGCCCAGCGGCCCCTATCTCGTCGTCCTCGACCGGGCGGAGGCCGCCGACGTCTGCGCGCTACATCCGCGGCGGCGGCGACCGCGCGGCCTTCCTCGGGCGCTTCGCGGAGGCGGCCTCGCCGGGGTTCGACCCGGATCGGGACCTGGAGCGGATCGGCCTGGCCAACCAGACCACGATGCTGATGACCGAGTCGCTCGAGATCGGCGAGATGTTCCGGCAGGCGCTGGCGGCGAGCGCTACGGCGCCGAGGCGCTCGCCGAGCACTATCGCGCGTTCGACACCATCTGCAGCGCCACCCAGGACCGGCAGGACGCGGTGGTCAGCGCTGCTGCGGCGACTCACCCGATCGACCTGATGGTCGTCGTCGGCGGCTACAACAGCAGCAACACCCTGAACCTGGCGCGGATCTGCGCGGACCGGGTCCCGACCTACCACATCGCCGACGACGCCTGCCTCGTGTCGCCGGAGGAGATCCGGCACTGGCCGGCCGGTCAGCAGGACCGAGGTGGCCACGCGCGGATGGCTCCCGGCGGACGGGGCCGCTCTCGATCGGCCTGACGGCCGGGGCGTCGACGCCGGACAACCTCGTCGGCGCCACGATTCTCAAGCTTGCCGCCTTCGCCGATCCCGCCCCGGCGCCCCGGTAAACACTCCGCCCCGCCCGGTCGTAATTCCCAGGCGAAGCGGAGGTGTAAGACCGCCATGTCTATCCGGCGCGGCGTCATCTGGTGTCTGGTTCTCGTCCTGGCCGTCCCCGCCGCGGCGGGCGCCCAGGGTTTCAAGTGGTGGCAGTCCGACAGGTTCAAGGCCGACCTGGTCCTGTCGCCCGAGCAGATCGCGCGGCTCGAGGAGGTGTACCAGGGCCTGCGCCCGACGCTCACCACCGGCAAGGAAGAGCTGGACCGGCTCGAGGCCCGCCTGTCGAAGACCATCGCCGAGGGCGTGGCGCCCGAGGGCGACGTCATGAAGATGGTGGACCAGGTCGAGCACTCGCGGGCGGAGCTGGCGAAGATCCCGCACGCTGATGATCTACCGGATGCACCAGATCCTGACCGTCGAACAGCGTGCGAAGATGAACGCCCTGCACGAGCGCTGGGAGCAGGAACGCCGCCAGATCCGCCGACAGCCCACCAGGTAGCCGAGACAGGATAACCCCCTCACCAGGGAGGAGTTCCGTGAAGAGGATTGGCACGTGTCGCACTCATCGTGGGCATCGCGGCGCTTGCGCTCGCGATCCCGCTCCGGCGCATTCGCCCAGGCGCAGTCCGGGGCTGCCGCAGCCCGCGAGCAGGCTCGCGTCGACGAACTGGTGAAATACGCCAGGGAGAAGTTCACGGAAGGCCAGGCGCAGCCCGTCCCGGCGCAGCAGAAGACGCTGGAGGAGCGCGCGGAGGCGCGGCCCGTCATCCAGCTGACGGTGGAACAGGCCGTCAAGATGGCGCTCGACAACAACATCGAGCTGTCCGTCGAGCGGCTCAACCCGCAGTTGCAGGACCTGACGCTCGCGCAGACCCGCGGCGCGTACCGGCCGACGCTGAATTCGCACGCTGAACGCCAACTCGACCATGCCGCTGCCCACCAGCCTGCTGAACGGCGGCAGCCGGGTGACGAACGAGACGGCCAACGCCAACGTCAACATCGCCCAGACCCTGCCCTGGTTCGGCACGACCTACACGGCGGCGTTCAACAACGCGCGCACGAACACGACCAGCACGTTCGCGACGCTGAACCCGCAGTACACGACGCAGCTCACGGCCACGATCACCCAGCCGCTGCTCCGGGACTTCAAGATCGACACCACGCGCAACCAGCTGCGGACCGGCACCATCACGCGCGAGATCTCGGACATCACGCTGCTGACCCGGATCACAACTCACCGCGACCACCAAGAACGCCTACTGGGATCTGCTCGCCGCGATCCGGGCGATCGAGGCCGCGAAGCAGTCGCTCGCGCTGGCCGAGAAGCTCGTCGAGGACAACCGGGTCCGCGTCGAGGTGGGCACGCTCGCGCCGATGGACATCATCTCGGCCCAGGCCGAGGCCGCCACGCGGCGCCAGACGCTGACCGCAGGCCGAGGCCACGCGGCGCACGGCGGAGCTGGTGCTCAAGCGCCTCATCGTCAGCGACACCGACCGACCCGGTCTGGAGAGCCACCATCGACCCGATCGACATGGTGCAGGTCCAGCCCGCGACGATCGATCCTCGAGGCGGCCGTGACGACGGCGCTCGACCAGCGGACCGACCTGGTGACGGCCCGCAAGAACCTGGCGAGCAACGACGTCAACATCCAGTACCTCCGCAACCAGATGATGCCCGCCCTGAACGCCACGGCCACGCTCGGCACCCGCGGCCTCGGCGGCAATCAGTTCATCCGCGAGGGCGGCGTCGTCGTCGGGACGATCCCCGGCGGCTGGCCCGAGGCGTTCGCCATGATGCGGCAGTTCGACTATCCCAACTGGACCGTCGGCATGACGTTCTCCTACCCGCTGGGCAAGAGCGCGCAGGAGGCGGCGTACGCCCGGGCGAAGCTGCAGTACCAGCAGTCCCAGGCCCAGATTCGGGCGCTCGAACTGACGGTGGCGACCGAGGTGACCAACGCGGCGCTGCAGGTGGAGAGCACGCTGAGGCGCATGCGAGGCCTCCCGCGCCGCCCGCGAGCTGTCGGAGAAGCGCCTCGAGAACGAGCAGAGCAAGTTCGAGGTCGGCATGTCGACCAACTTCTTCGTCGTGCAGGCCCAGCGCGACCTGCTCGACGCGCAGAATCGCGGAACTGCGGGCGGCCCTGGACTACCAGAAGGCGCTGGTCGCCTTCGAGCGTGTCCAGAAGACCGCCGGCGGCATCTGACGGGGGCGTCTCGGGACATGTCCACCGCCTCCGCGCGTCATGAGTTGAGGGATACCGGCAGGACGTATGCGTAAAGCACTCATTCTTGGAATCGTGGCAGTCGTGGTCGCGGTCGGCCTCTGGATGTATCTGGGCTCCGGTGCAGGCGGCGGCACGGCCCCGGCGCAGGCGGCGACGGGCAGCCGGGGGGTCGGCCGGCGGCGGCGGTGCCCCGGCGGCGGCGCGTTCCGCCCGACGATGACCGTGGAGACCACGACGACAACGCCGCCTCGACGTCGCGGAGCGCGTCATGGTGGTCGGCAACCTGATCGGCGCGGCGACGGTCGCCGTGGTCCCCAAGGTCAGCGGGCGCATCGAATCCGTCAACGTGCGCCTGGGCGACCCGGTCCGCCGGGGCCAGTTGCTGGCGACGCTCGAAGACCGCGAACTGCGGGAGCAGGTGCGCCAGACCGAGGCCTCGCTCGAGGTGTCGAGGGCCACGGTCCGCCAGCGCGAGGCCGACCTGAAGAACGCCCAGAGCAACCTCGAGCGCTCGAGGAACCTCTTCGGACGCAGCCTCATCGCGCAGCAGACGCTCGACGACGCCGAGGCGCAGATACGACGCGGCGGTGGCCCAGGTCGACCTGGCGAGGGCCCAGGGCTCCCAGGCGACGGCGCGGCTCGAGGAGTTGCGGATCAATCTCTCGAACACGCGGATCCTCTCCCCCGTCGACGGGTTCGTCGGCAGCCGGAGCCTGGATCCCGGCGCGTTCGTGGGCACCAACTCGTCGTTCCTGTCGGTGGTGGACATCCACTTCGTGCGCCTGGTGGCCAACCTCGTCGAGAAGGACCTGCGGCGGATCGTGATCGACATGCCGGCCGTCGTCGAGGTGGACGCGTATCCCGGCGAGACCTTCGCGGGGCGCGTCGCCCGGCTCGCGCCGGTGCTGGATCCCGGCCACGCGCACGGCGCAGATGGAGGTCGAGGTGCCGAACGCCGGCGCGCGGCTGAAGCCCGGGCATGTACGCGCGCGTGCAGTTCGTCGTCGCCCAGCGCGCGGGCGCGCTGACGGTGCCGCGCAACGCGATCGTCGACGTGGAAGGCACGCGGGGCGTCTTCGTGGCCGACGGGAAGACCGCCCGCTTCAAGCCGATCACGTCGGGCATCGTCGACGGCGAAGCCGTCGAAATCACGGAAGGCCTGGCCGACGGCGAGCACGGTGATCACGCTCGGGTCCGCGTCGCTCAGGGACGGCGATCCGATCGTGATTGCCGGCCAGGCCGGGCGGGGCGCCCGTGGCGGCGCTCCGGCGGCGCGAGGGCGGCGCGCCAGGGGCGGCGCAGGCGCGCCCGGCGGCGGCGCGTAGCTCCGGCATGACGTTGAGACAGCAGAGAGCGAACACATGAGCATCCCACGCACGGCCATTGAACGCCCGATCACGATGTACATGCTCTGCGCGGTCATCGTGCTGCTCGGCGCGATTTCGCTCGTCCGGCTGCCGGTCGACCTGATGCCGGACGTGACCTTCCCCAGCATCACCGTCCGCGTGAGCTACGGCGGCGTCGGCCCGCTCGAGATGGAGGAGCTCGTCACCCGCCCGATCGAGCAGGCGGTGAGCGCGGTGGCGGGCCTGGAGCAGATCAACGCCACCTCGTCGGAGGGCAGCTCGACGGTCCGCCTGAACTTCGCGTGGGGCACGGACCTGGCCGAGGCCGCCGACGACGTGCGCAGCCGCGTGGACCGGGTGCGCGGGCGGCTGCCCGAGGACGCCGACGCGCCAATCCTGTTCAAGTTCGACGCCTCCGCGATGCCGATCATGGGCGTCGGCGTCGAGAGCCAGAACATGGACCGGGTCGAGCTCCGCGAGATGGCGCAGAACATCCTGTCGCCGCGCATGGAGCGGGTGCCGGGCGTGGCGGCCGTCAGCGTGGAAGGCGGCCTCCGGCGGCAGATTCACGTCGAGCTGTCCAAGGAGAAGATCGCGGCCCTCGATCTCTCGGTCGACCGCGTGGTCAGCGTCCTCAGGAGCGAGAACGAGAACACGCCCCTCGGCGAGATCGACGAAGGCGACACGACGTACCTGCTGCGAAGCCAGGGTCAGTACGAGAACCTCGAGCAGATCCGCGATCTGGTGATCCTGTCGCGGGGCAACGTGCCGATCTACCTCCGGGACATCGCCGAGGTGAAGGACGCCACCGAAGACCTGCGGTCGTTCACGCGGATCAACGGCACGCCGGCGATCCGGATGCGCGTCACCAAGCAGTCGGGCGAGAACACGGTGGCGATCGCCGAAGCCGTGAAGGCGGAAATCGCGCGCATCAACCAGGAGGTCCCGAACGTCAGGCTGATGGTGCTCGACGACAGCTCGATCTTCATCGAGCGGTCGATCGACAGCGTCAAGGAGGCCGCCTATCTCGGCGCCTTCCTCGTCGTGGGGATCATCTTCCTGTTCCTCCGGGACGTGCGGTCGACGTTCATCATCTGCGCGTCGATCCCCATCTCGATCATCGGCACCTTCGCCCTGCTCTACTTCGCCGGGTTCACGCTCAACACGATGACCTTCGGCGGGCTGGCGCTGGGCGTCGGCATGATCGTCGACGCGTCGATCGTCGTGCTCGAGAACTCGTTCCGCCACATGGAGAAGTTCGGAAAGGACCGGCGGCAGGCGGCCATCGACGGCTCGGAAGAGGTGTGGTCGGCGATTGTCGCCTCCATCCTCACGCACGTGTCGGTGTTCGTGCCGCTGCTGTTCCTCACGGGGATCTCGAGCATCATGTTCAAGCAGCTCGCGGTCGTCGTGATGTTCTCCCTGGGCATGTCGCTGTTCGTCGCGGTGACGCTGGTCCCCGTGCTCTGCTCCAAGCTGCTGCGCCTCCCGCCGCCCGCCGAGGAGCGCCGCGGCGTGATGGGCCGGCTGTACAGCTGGAGCGAGACGGCGCTGACGCGGATCGACGACGGCTATCGCACCGTCCTCCACAAGGCGCTCCATCACCGGCCGACGGTGCTGCTCACCGGCACGGCGCTCTTCGTCCTGGCCATCGTCCTCATGCCGCTCGTCGGCTCGGAGCTGATGCCGCAGACCGACGAAGGCGAGGTCCAGGTCGACGTCGAGCTGCCGGTCGGCACGCGCATCGAGCGGACCGAGGCCACCATCCTCCGGCTCGAGCAGATGGTGCGCGAGGTGGTGCCCGAGCTCGACATCCTGATCAGCAACGGCGGCGGCGGCGGGTTCATGGGCGGCTCGGGCCACCGCGGGTCGCTGACCCTGCGCCTCAAGCCCCGCGCCGAGCGCACGCGCTCGAACGAGGAGGTCGCGCAGGATCTCCGCGTGAAACTGACGGGCCTGCCGGGCGTGGTCCTGCGCCCGCGCGCCTCCGGCGGCAACAACCAGATGAGCCGCATGTTCAACCAGGGCGGCGAGGGGCGCCTCTCGCTCGAGATCCGGGGGCACGACCTCGAGGACTCGCGCAACCTGGCCATCCGCGCCAAGGCCGTCATGGACGAGACGCCGGGCATCAAGGGCGCGCGCATCGGCCGCGAAGAAGGCCGGCCCGAACTCGCCGTCCGCGTGGATCGCCCGAAGGCGGCGCTGCTCGGCATGCGCCAGAGCGACGTGGCCAGCACCCTGCGCACGAACGTCGCCGGCACGACGGCCGCCCAGTTCCGCGAGCGCGGCTTCGAGTACCCGATCATCGTCCGCCTGCGCGAGGAGGACCGCAGCCGCGTCGAGGACGTCGACGACGTGATGCTCAGCGCGGGCCAGGGGCAGGTCATCCAGGCCAAGAACCTGATGGACGTCCAGACCCAGAAGGGCCCGGTCCAGATCGAGCGGCGCAACCAGGAGCGCATCACGCGGGTCAGCGCCGAGATCGAGGTGCCGCTGAGCGAGGCGGTCAAGGCCGTGCAGGAACGGATCCCCGGCATCGCGGTCCCCCGCGACTTCTCCGTCGGGTTCGGCACCGAGGTCGAGGAGCAGGCCAAGGCGTTCAACCAGCTGCTGCTGACGCTCATCCTGGCGCTCATCCTCACCTACGCGGTCATGGCGTCCCAGTACGAGTCGCTGAAGGACCCGTTCATCATCATGTTCTCGGTGCCGCTCGCCGCGATCGGCGTGGTCGGCACGCTGCTGGTCACGGGCACGACGTTCAGCCTCCAGGCCTACATCGGCGTCATCATGCTGGCCGGCATCGTCGTCAGCAACGCGATCCTGCTGGTGGACTACACCAACGTGCTCCGGCGCCGCGACGGGCTGCCGCTGCGCGAGGCCGTCGAACTGGCCGGCCGCACGCGGCTGCGGCCGATCCTGATGACGTCGCTCACGACGGTGCTGGGCCTGGTGCCGATGGCCCTGGCGCTCGGCGAAGGCTCGGAGATCCAGGCGCCGCTGGCGCGGGTCGTGATCGGCGGGCTCGTGACGTCGACCCTCATCACGCTCGTGTTCGTGCCGACCGTCTACACGCTGTTCGAAGAAGGCTGGAAGGGCTTGAGGCGCGGGGTCCACCACGAGGCCCCGGCATCGGAGTCGGGTGACTAGACCATGAAAAAGTTCATCGTCACGATCATCGTGCTCGCCGTCATCGCCGGTTCCGTCGGCGCGTTCTACAGGTACCGCACCCCTGCCGAGGAGGTGAAGATCTCCAAGCTGGCCGTCGCCCGCGGCGACATCATCGAGTCGGTGGGCGCCACCGGGACCCTCCAGGCCGTCACGACGGTGCAGGTGGGCTCGCAGGTGTCCGGCAACATCAAGGCCCTGTACGCCGACTTCAACTCGATCGTGAAGAAGGGCCAGATCGTCGCCGAGCTCGACCCGTCGCTCCTCCAGACCCAGATCGAGCAGGCCCGCGCCAACCTCATCCGCTCGCAGGCCGACCTCGATCGCCTGAAGGTGTCGCTCGAGGACGCGCGGATCAAGCTGAAGCGGACCGAGAGCCTGGCCGCGCGCAAGCTCGTGTCGCCGCAGGACCTCGAGACGGCCCAGGTGGCCGTCCGCTCGGCCGAGGCCCAGATCAAGTCCTCGGAAGCGAGCCTCTCGCAGTCGAAGGCCTCGCTCAACCAGAACGAGGTCAACCTGCAGCACACCGTCATCGAGGCGCCGATCGACGGCATCGTCATCTCGCGCAACGTCGACGTGGGTCAGACCGTGGCGGCCAGCATGAACGCCCCGACGCTGTTCATCATCGCCGAGGACCTGACGAAGATGCAGGTGAACGCGAACGTCGACGAATCCGACGTGGGCCGCATCCGCGCCGGCCAGGTCGTCAAGTTCCGCGTCGACGCGTACCCGCTCGAGGAGTTCGTCGGCGCGGTGTCGCAGGTGCGCCTGCAGCCCATCGTCACGCAGAACGTCGTGACGTACGCCACCGTCATCGACGTGCCGAACACGCAGCTGAAGCTCAAGCCGGGGATGACGGCGACGGTCACGATCGAAATCGCCCGGCGCAACGACGTCGTTCGCGTGCCGAACGCGGCGCTGCGGTTCCGGCCGAACGCCGACACCTTCGCGGCGCTGAACCAGGCCGTGCCGCCGGAGATGCAGCGCGGCGCGGGCGGCGGCCGCATGGGTGGACCGCCTGCGGGCGGCCCGGCCTCCGCCGCGTCACCGGCGCAGGCGGCGCCCGCCGGCGCAGCAGCGCCCGCGGCCGAGGGCCGCGGCGCGCGCACTCAGGCCGCCGCGCCGGCCGGCCAGAGCCAGAGCGCCCAGGGCCGGCCCGGGACGCAGGCCGGCCAGAGCCAGGGCGCCCCGCGCGGCGGCGCCGGAGCGCCCACCGCGGCCCAGGGTCAGCGAGGCGCGGGCGGCGGCCAGGGCGGTTTCGGCGGCGGCCAGAGCGTGGACCCCGACGAGCGCCAGCGCCGCTTCCAGGAGCGGATGGCCAGCATGTCTCCCGAAGAGCGCGCCCAGTTCGAGGCGCGCATGCGCGAGCGCGGGATGGACCCGAACAATCCCGGCGCCGGCGGACGCGGCGGATTCGGGCCCGGCGGCCAGGCGTGCGCCCGGCCAGGGGGCGCGCCTGGTGCGGGCCGCCAGCCCGGCCAGGGCCAGCCGTCGGCCAATCGCGCCGGCGCGCAGACCATCGACCAGCTGTTCGGTCCGCTGCCGGTCACCGAGACGTCCGGCCGCGTGTGGCTCGACGCCGACGGACAGTTGAAGCCGGTGCGCGTCCGGCTGGGCATCACCGACGGCACCTACACCGAACTGCTGTCCGGCGAACTGCAGCCCGGCCAGGAACTGGTGACGGCGGTCATGACGCCGGCGCAGGCGGCGGCCGCCTCGACGCGGTCGCCGCTGATGCCGGGCGGCCCGGCGGACGCGGCGGGCCCGGCGGCGGATTCCCGCAGCGGGCGGCGCAGCGCGGCGGAGGCCGATAGACGCCATGCCAGTCATCTCGGTCAAGGACCTCAGGAAGACCTACGTCGTCGGCGACATCCAGGTCCACGCCCTGCGAGGCGTGGCCGTGGATGTCGAGTCCGGGGAGTTCGTGTGCGTCACGGGCCCGTCGGGGTCCGGCAAGTCCACGTTCATGCACATCCTCGGGTGCCTCGACCAGCCGACGTCCGGCGAGTACGTCCTCGACGGGCAGGACGTCTCGAAGATGTCGCGCGATGCCCTGGCGAAGGTGCGGAACCACCGGATCGGGTTCGTCTTCCAGGGCTTCAACCTGCTGTCGCGGACCAGCGCCATCGAGAACGTCGAACTGCCGCTGCTCTACAGCCGCGATCACATCAAGGCGTCGGATCGCCACAAGCGCGCGCGGGCGGCGCTCGAGATCGTCGGCCTGCTCGAGCGGTCGCACCACCACCCGAACCAGCTGTCGGGCGGACAGCAGCAGCGCGTCGCCATCGCGCGGGCCCTCATCAACGACCCGTCCATCCTGCTCGCCGACGAGCCGACGGGCAACCTCGACAGCCGGACGAGCATCGAGGTGATGGACGTGTTCCAGCGCCTCAACATCGAGCGCGGCATCACGATCCTGCTCATCACGCACGAGCACGACATCGCCGAGTACGGCACGCGGACGATCGCGTTCCGCGACGGGCACATCGTGCGCGACGAGATCAACGCGCACCGGCGGTGGGCCAAGGACGAACTGGCGGCCCTGCCGCCGCCCGAGGCGAACGGGAGCACCGACACCCCGAGCGCCGGCCTCAAGCGGAAGTCGCCGCCCCGAGCCTCCGCGGCCGGGCCGGCTGGGAGCTGAACCCATGATGCGACTGTTCATGATTTTCCGCGTCGCCATCAAGGCGCTCAACCGCAACAAGATGCGCACGACGCTGACCATGCTGGGCATGATCATCGGCGTCGCGGCGGTCATCGCGATGGTGGCGCTCGGCAAAGGCGCCACGTCGTCAATCGAGGCCCAGATCCAGTCGGCCGGCACCAACATCATCAACGTGATGTCGGGCAACTTCATGGCGATGGGCGTCCGCCAGGGCTCCGGGGCGTCGAACACGCTGACGGTGGAGGATGCGCTGGCCGTCCGGGAGCTCGTGCCGACGGCCCAGTACGTCGCCCCGAGCGTGTCCACGCGGAACCAGATCATCGCGGGCAACCAGAACTGGCAGACCCGCATCCAGGGCACCGACGTCGAGTTCCCGCTGATCCGCTCCTGGCCCGTCAAGTACGGGACGTTCTTCTCCACCCAGGACGTCACCAGCGCGTCGAAGGTGGTCGTGCTCGGGTCGATCGTCGCCACCAACCTCTTCGGCGAGGACGTGGATCCGACCGGCCAGATCGTCCGGATCAAGAACCAGCCCTTCAAGGTGATCGGCGTGATGGCCAGCAAGGGGTCCGGCACCGGCGGCGAGGACCAGGACGACACGGCGATGGTGCCCTACACCACGGCGCAGAAGAAGCTGATGGGCATCCAGCACATCCAGGACATCACCGTCTCGGCGGCCTCCTCCAACGTGGTGGCCGACACCAAGACGGCCATCGAGGAGCTGCTCCGCACGCGGCACAAGATCATGCCGGGCGACACCGACGACTTCATGGTCCGCACGCTCGAAGAGATGGCCGCCATGCGGACCGAGACCACGCGAGACGATGACCGCGCTGCTCGCCGGCATCGCGGGCGTGTCGCTGCTGGTCGGCGGCATCGGGATCATGAACATCATGCTCGTGTCGGTCACCGAGCGGACGCGCGAGATCGGCCTCCGCATGGCCATCGGCGCCCGCGGCTCGGACGTGCTGATGCAGTTCCTCGTCGAGGCCGTCGTCCTCAGCCTCTTCGGCGGAGGCATCGGCATCGCGCTCGGCTTCGGCATCTCCTGGGGCGTCACCGAGTTCCTCACCTGGCCGACGACCATCTCCTCCGACGCCGTGGCGCTGGCGTTCGGCTTCTCCGCGATGATCGGCATCTTCTTCGGCTTCTACCCGGCCACGAAGGCCGCCAAGCTCGACCCGATCGAGGCGCTGCGCTTCGAGTAACCCGCAACAAGGAGTTCGGTATGACAAGACGGTTCGTGTTCGTTGCCCTCCTCGCCTTCGTCCTGGCGCTGCCCGCCATGGCGATCGCCCAGACGCCCAACTTCTCCGGCAAGTGGATCCAGGACATGGAGAAGAGCGACCCGGCCATGGGCGGCCGTGGCCCGGCTGGCCCCCAGAGCCTGACCATCACCCAGACGGCGACCGAGATCACGATCGAGCGTGAGACCCCGAACGGCGTCGATGAAGACCGTCTACAAGCTCGACGGCAGCCCGAGCGTCAACGCCGGCGGCCGCGGCGGCGAGGTCACGAGCAAGAGCGCCTGGGAAGGCGGCAAGCTGGTGACCAAGTACTCCCGCACGATGGGAGAGACGACGGTCGAGGTCACGGAGACGCGCAGCCTCGAGGCCGACGGGACCCTGACCGTGGTGACCGCGACGAAGGGCGGGCCGCAGGGCGACACGACCCGCAAGATGGTCTTCAAGAAGGGCTAGCCGAGCGCCTTCAACTCCGCATCGAGGGCCGCGATCGCCCGCTTCAGCATCTCCTGCTGGGCGGGCGACGCGGCCCGCGCGAGATCGGCCGCTGTCCTTGCGCGAGCCAGATTCAGCGTCTGGCGACGCTGGAGCCGGGCGCGCTCCTCCTCGGACAGCGGCCGTCCTTTCTTCTCCTGCCGGCTCCGCAGAGCCTCCTCCTGCTGATACTCGACTGACTTGCTGTCAAAACCTCGGGCCATCTTGCTACTCACGCCTCCGGGATTCGGGGCTCGGGACTCGGGGCTCGGGCAGCCGAGCCGTCGCCCGCCGCATCGGCCTGCAGGCGAGGACTGATCAGATCCAGCAGCGCCGGCACGATCTCAGGACGCCGGTCGCGCAGGAACAACTGCCGGGCGTGGCAGGACGCGCACCTGCGACACGTCGAGGTCGGCGTAGACGATGGCCTCGGCGCCGGCCGGCCCGCGCGCGATCACCCGCCCGGCAGGGTCGCACACGAACGACTCCCCCGCGAAGGTCATCGTCGGCTCGCCGCCGACACGATTCGCCAGCGCCGTGAAGTAGCCGTTCTGGAACGCCGCCACGCGGAGCTCCGCTTCGTACAGGCCGTCCGGCCACTCCCCCGCCATCCCGGCCTGGGGGACCACCACCACGTCGGCCCGCTGCAGGCCGAGGCTGCGCATCACCTCCGGATAGTGCCGGTCGTAGCAGATGGCGACGCCGATCCGCCCGGCCGCGGTGTCGTAGACGGGCATGCCGTGATCGCCGGGCGTGTAGTAGTCCTGCTCGTAGAAGTGCGGCATCTGCGCGACGTGCAGCATGCGCGTCGTGCCGAGCAGCGTCCCGTCCGCGTCGATGACCGGCGAGCTGTCGAACGCACGGTCGCCCTCCCGCTCGTACAGGTTGAGCACGACGACGACGCCGAGGTCGGCGGCGAGGCGGGCGAACGCGTCGGAGGTCGGCCCGGGCACCGGCTCGGCCAGCTCGAGCGGCAGCGTCCCGCCGCAGCGGCAGGCCGGGAAGAAGGGCGTGAACGCGAGTTCGGGAAACGCCACGAGCGTCGCGCCGCGGCCCGCGGCCTCCCGCACCGCGTCGAGGCCCCGGCGGACGTTGTCGGCCTGGCGCGGCCCGGGCTGGTGCTGCACGAGCGCGATGCGCATGGCGCTACCTCTCCCTCCAGGACCGGTACAAGTCGGCCACCGTGCGCCCCGTCACCGGGTCGACCAGGTCCGGAGCGATCTGGCACAACGGGGCGAGCACGAAGCCGCGATCCCTGAATCGGGGATGGGGCACGACCAGGTCCGGCTCGTCGATGACCGACGATCCCAGCAGAATGAGATCGAGATCGAGGGGCCTGGGCGCGCCTGGATACGGCCGTTCCCGACCGGCCGACCGCTCGATGGACAGGAGCAGGTCCAGGAGCGCGCGCGCACCGCCGTCCCAGCCGCCGACCGCCGCGGCGTTCAGAAAGCGCGGCTGGTCGACGACGCCTTCCGGCGCGGTGTCGATGAAGTCGGAAACCGTGAGGCCGTCAAGGTGCCCGGCGAGATGGCCCGCCGCGTCCTGCAGCGCCGCCTGTCGATCCCCGAGGTTGCTGCCCAGGGCGATGGCGGCTCGAACCATGCCGTTACTCGACCCATCGGCGCGGGAGCACGCCGCCGCCGGTGCCCGCGCCATCGGGCCGGCGGCCGAGGAGATCAGCGCTCCCTTCGGCGGCCTGCGAGAAGAACCGCTGGTGCTCGGCGACTTCTCCCAGGACGAGTTCGAGCATCTTGCGATCCCGGGCGTGGGTCATGGCCGCCACGCGAGGCTGCCAGCGCGCCAGGAACTCCGTCGCCGCCCGCGCGTCCTCGCCGGCCACGGCACGCGCGGCCCCGGCGGTCGAGCCGGATGCCAGCGCGGGAGGCGGCGGCAGTTCGCCGGCCTGTGCGCCCAGTTCCCCGATGGCCCGCCGCAGCCACTCCAGGTGCGCGTCCTCGCGGGCGAGGACGTATTGATAGGCGTTGTTGCTGTCGTAGGCGGAGACGAACTCGGCGCCGGCCTGGTGGCGGACGAACAGCGCCGCCTTCTCGCGGTAGAACTCCTGCAGCAAGGCGAGGCGGTCGGTCGGGTTCACGAGTTCTGTTTCTCTTTGCAGGTGATGCAGACGCGCGTCCACGGGATCGCGTTGAGGCGGGCCGGCGAGATCGGCTCGCCGCAGTCGCGGCAGGTCCCGTACGTGCCCTTTTCGAGCCGCGCCAGCGCCTCTTCGATGGCCTGCAGGATCTTCGCGTCGGTCTGCTTCAGCTTGAGCTGGATGTGGACCTCGTTGTTGCCGTCCGCCTGATCGGCCATGTCGCCCTGGCGGGAGTTGTTCTCCATCGTCGCCGCCAGGGGGCGGACTCCGCCCGTCGTCAGTATTTCGACCTTCTTCCGCTCGAGGGCTTCGCGGTAGTTTTCGGACATTGCGCTTACTCCTGCATCGCCTGCGACCAGACGAATATCCCATCATAACATCTGGCCAGCCGCCCGTCCTACTCGGCTCGCAGCGTCGAGAGCGGCTTGCGGCGCATCACGTCCAGGCTGGCCAGGACTCCGACCACGGCCACGATCGCCGACGCTCCCGCGAAGCCCGCGACCAGCGTTCCAGGGGCGGGCTCCCAGGGCAGTTCGAGCACGAAACGGCCCACGGCCCACGCGAGGCCGAGCGCCCCGAAGGAGCCGACAGCGCCCGCGGCAGCGCCGAGGAGGCCGTACTCCACGGCCAGCATGGCCGCCACCTGGCCGGTGGTGGCGCCCAGCGTCTTCAGGACCGCCACCTCGTACATGCGCTGGAACCGCGTCATCGAGATCGATCCGATCAGGATGAGCAGGCCGCCGACGAGCACGAGCGACCCGACCACCGTCACCGCCAGCGTGATGGTGCGCAGCACACGCGCGATGCCGGCGAGAATCTCCCGGACGTCGATCACCGACACATTCGGGAACGCGGCCGTGAGGTCGCGCTGGAAGCGCGCCCTCGCGGCCGGCTCGACCGGGCCGTTGACGGGCGCGATGAACGTCCCCGGCGCCGACTCGAGCAGGCCCGGCCGAAACACGAACATGAAGCCGCCCGCGCGCGCATCCGCCCAGTCCACCTTGCGGATGCTGGTGACGGTCGCCTCGACGGCCCTGCCCAGGATGTCGAACCGGATCGTGTCGCCGGGGCGCAACCGCTGCCGATCGGCGAGGCCCTGCTCCACCGACACCTGCGCGCCGTCCGGCGCGGCCGCCGGCCAGAACGTGCCCGCCACGAGCCGTTCGTTGTCGGCGAGTCCGGCCCGGTAGGTCACCACGTACTCCCGGCCGAGGCCTCCGCCGCGCTCGCGGACGTCCTCGTAGCCGTCGAGGGTCAGCTCCCTGCCCCGGATCCCCGTGATCCGCGCGCGCAGCACGGGGATGAGCGCCGGTTCGCCGCCGGGACGCGAGACGGTCCCGCGCAGGAAGGCGCGCACGCCCTCGGCCTGGTCCGGCTGCACGTCGATCAGGAACATGTCGGGGCTGTCGGGCCGTGTATTGAGCGCCAGCGCCTTCAGCAGCCCGTCCTGAAGCACGCGGACGCCCACCACGAGGAACGTCCCGAGTCCCACGGCGAGCAGAATCGGCCGGACCTGGCTCCCCGGCCTGCCCACTCGCCTGGAGGCGTAGCGGACGGCGAGCGTCCGGCTGCGCTGGAGCGGCCGCAGCGCACGCACGAGCAATGCCCCGGCGCCCACCAGCACGGCAGAGACGCCCGCGAAACCTCCGGCCAGGATGGCGCCGACCCGCCACGATCCGGCCTGCCACGCCGCCAGCGCCACCAGCAGCACGCCGATGCCGAGCACGGAGCCGAACCACGCCGCGTCGCGGCGCGGCCGCGCGGGCTCCGACGCGCGCAGCAGGAGCGACGGGCGCACGTGACGGACCTCCAGCAGCGGGACGAGCGCGAACAGCAACGCGACCAGCAGGCCGATGCCGGCGCCCTGCGCGGCAGCGCTCGCGGTCAGTCCGACCTCCGCCACGAGACCGGTGGCCGCGGCGACAACCGGCCCCAGCCACGCGATGGCGACGGCAGCCATGAGCAGCCCGATGACGCTGCCCGTCATCCCCATCAGGACCACCTGCGCCACGTAGATGGCGAGAATCTGCCCCGCGCCGCCGCCCACGCACTTGAGGATCGCCACGCTGCGGAGCCTCTGCTGCACGAACACCCGGATGACGCTCCAGACGCCCACGCCGCCCAGCATGACGATGATGAGGCCGACAAGACTCAGGTAGTTCTCCGCCCGTCCGAGTTCGCGCCCGATCTGGTCCTCGGCGGATTGGTAGCTGCGCACCGAGACGAACGCGTCGCGGAACGCCTGTCGCAGGTCTCGCGTCAGCCTCGCGACGCCGGCTTCCGGCAGCTTCAGCAGCAGCCGATGGGTCGCGCGGCTGCCGAAGCCGAGCAGCCCGGACGCCCGGAGGTCTTCGAGATCGACGAACACGCGCGTCCCGACGCTGAACGCGCCCGCGCGGCGGCCCGGCTCGGCCGCGACGACGCCCCGGATCGTGAAGCGGGTGTCGCCGATGATCACCTCGTCGCCGACGGCGACATCGAGTTGCGCGAGCAGCTCGGGCCGGACCAGCAGGCCCCGCCCCTTCAGCAACGCATGCGCGTACGGCTGGCCGCCGTCGAGCTCGAGCGCGCCGTAGAGCGGGTAGGCCGGTTCGACACCGAGCAGCTCGACCAGCCGCGAGACCGCCTTTCGCTCGTCGGCAGGCCGGACCATGGTCAGCGTTTCAACGACCTCGACCGCCTCGGACACCCGGAACGGTGACGCGAGACGGTCGATCAGGCTCCGGGCGTCCGGCTCCCACGGGCGGCTCGTCGACAGGGCGACGTCCGCGCCCAGCAGGGTGCGCGCCTCGGCCCGCAAGGCGGCGCGGACGTTCTGCACGACGGAACGGAGCGTGGCAATCGAGGCGACGCCGATCGAGAGGCAGAGGAAGAAGAACAGCAGCCGGCGCCAGGACCACCGCATCTCCCGCCACGCCATCCGGACGATGAACATCGCGTCAGTTCCCGTCAGGCTCGGCGCGCCCGCCGCGCAGCCGCAGCCGGGCGTCGGCGCGCGCGGCGAGCGCCGCATCATGGGTGGCGAGCATCAGCGTCGCCCCGCGGGTCCGCCGGATCTCGAGCAGCAGTTCCATGACGTGCTGGCCGTTGGCAAAGTCCAGGTTGCCCGTCGGCTCGTCGGCCAGCAGGATCGGCGGGTCGTTCGAGAGCGCGCGGGCGATGGCGACGCGCTGCTGTTCACCGCCCGAGAGCTGCGACGGATAGTGATGGCCCCGATCGGTGAGCCCCACCTCCGCCAGCAGGTCGCGCCCGCGGGAGGCGGCGTCGCGTCGGCCCGCGATCTCCATCGGGACACACGACGTTCTCGAGGGCGGTGAGCGACGGCAGCAGATGAAAGAACTGGAAGACGAAGCCGATGGTCGAACGCCGGAGCCTGGCCAGATCGTCCTCGCCGAGCCCGGTGATGTCGCGGCCGCCGATGAGGATGCGGCCGCAGCTTGGGCGCGTCGAGTCCGGCAACCAGGCCCAGCAGCGTGGACTTCCCGCTGCCCGACGGCCCCGTGATCGCCAGGAACTGCGCCGCCGCCACGGTCAGATCGAGCGGGTGCAGAATGGTCAGCGGCCGGCCGCCGCTCTGCACCGTCTTGGTCACCTGCTGGAGTTCAATCATCGCGCCCCGCTTCGCGCACCGCGCGCTCGACGTACGGCCAGACCAGGTCGGCCACCCTGGCCGCCCCTTCGGCGTTGGGGTGGATGAGGTCGGCCTGGTTGAGCGCAGGCCGGCCTGCGACGCCCTCGAGGAGGAACGGGATGAGCTCGACGCGGTACTCCGCCGCGAGGTCGCGGTACACCTGACGAAACGCCGACGTATAGGCCCGCCCCAGATTCGGAGGGGCCTCCATGCCCGCGAGGACGACCGTGACGTTCCGCGTCCGGGCGCGCTCGATGATGGCGGCCAGGTTGCGGCGGAGCTCCTCCGTGCTCAGCCCCCGCAGCGCGTCGTTGCCCCCGAGCGCGACAACCAGCACCCGCACGTCGCCGTCGAGCGCCCAGTCCACGCGGCGAAGCCCTCCGGCCGAGGTGTCGCCGGACACGCCGGCGTTGACCACCTCCGCGTCCAGGCCGCGCGATCGCAGTCGCTGCTGCAGGAGGCTCGGATACGACTCGGCGGCGGAGAGGCCGTAGCCCGCCGTCAGGCTGTCGCCGAGGAAGACGACCTTCGTCCTCGATGCGGCCTGGGCCGCGGCCGGAATGGGTGACCCGGCCGGCGTCGCAGGCGCCGCGGGCTCGCGCCCGCACGCGGCAGCGAGCGCCAGCCCGAGCAGAACGGCGGCGAGCCGTCGGCGGATCGGTCCTCGTCGCACGAGTCCCCCTCTCGCTTCCTATTCTATAGGGACGACGGCCGGAGCCTCCCCTTCCTGGCCTCTGGCCGTCGCGAGCGCGGGAAGGCGTCCGCCGGCGCTTCACAAATGGCCGGTCTCGTAGTACTGTTTGGTGGCTGTCGGTGAGCGTCCGGCTCCCGCATGGGTGACCCCCTTACTCCCGCCCCCGAGTACACCCGCAGCGGCGTACGACCAGACATCCGGCCTCGCGTCTGTCCTCACCGCAGTCTGACCGGCTGGATGGCCGGAGTTGCCGGTTTTCCGGCAGCCGAACTGGTCCCCCGGCGGAACGGCCCGGAAATGGTTCATTCCGTGGCCGTTGTCGAGGGCACGGAGGTTGCGTAAGACACGGGGGTCCGACCAGACCCGCCCCGGGACACACCGACGGCACTTCCACGGATCTGCCCGGTTTTCAATCGGAGATTGCATACACATGACACGGGAGCACATCACCATCGACGGCAACGAGGCAGTCGCCTCCGTTGCCCATCGCACCAACGAAGTCATCGCGATCTACCCCATCACGCCGTCCTCGAACATGGGGGAATGGGCCGATGAGTGGTCCGCCAAGGGCCAGAAGAACATCTGGGGCACGGTCCCGCAGGTCACCGAGATGCAGTCGGAAGGCGGCGCCTCCGGCGCCGTCCACGGCGCGCTGCAGGCGGGCGCCCTGACGACGACGTTCACGGCGTCGCAGGGCCTGCTCCTGATGATCCCGAACATGTTCAAGATCGCGGGCGAGCTGACCTCGTTCTGCATGCACGTGTCGGCCCGCACGGTGGCGACGCACGCGCTGTCGATCTTCGGCGACCACTCGGACGTGATGGCGTGCCGCCAGACCGGGTTCGCCATGCTGGCGTCCGGCTCGGTCCAGGAGGCGCACGACTTCGCGGCCATCGCCCAGTTGGCGACGCTGCGGGCCCGCGTGCCGTTCCTGCACTTCTTCGACGGGTTCCGCACGTCGCACGAGGTCGCGAAGATCGTGCGCATCTCCGACGACGAACTGCTGCCAGTTGCTGCCCAACGACCTCATCGCCGCGCACCGCAACCGCGCGCTGACGCCCGACCGGCCGCTGCTGCGCGGCACGGCCCAGAACCCCGACGCGTTCTTCCAGGCGCGCGAGGCCTGCAACGGCTTCTACACGGCGTGCCCGCCGCACGTCGAGGCGGCGATGGCCCGGTTCAGCGAGGTCGTCGGCCGCGCGTACGGCCTGGTCGAGTACGTGGGGCACCCCGAGGCCGAGCGCGTCATCGTCGTGATGGGCAGCGGCGCCGAAGTCACCCACGAGGCGGTCGAGTGGCTCAACGCCGGCGGCGAGAAGGTGGGCGTCCTCAAGGTCCGGCTGTACCGGCCGTTCCCGCTGGACCAGTTCGTCAAGGCGCTGCCGCCGACGGTCAAGGCCATCGCGGTGCTCGATCGCACGAAGGAGCCGGGCGCCCTCGGCGAGCCGCTCTACCTCGACGTCGTCACCGCGCTGCGCGAGGCGAAGGACAGCGGCCAGTCGGCGTTCGCGGCCGACCCGAAGGTCATCGGCGGGCGCTACGGCCTCTCGTCGAAGGAGTTCACGCCGACGATGGTCAAGGCGGTCTTCGACGAACTGGCGAAGCCGGCGCCGAAGAACCACTTCACCATCGGCATCATGGACGACGTCACGCACCTGTCGCTGCCCTACGACGCCGACCTCGACATCGAGCCGAAGGACGTGCACCGCGGCGTGTTCTTCGGCCTCGGCGCCGACGGCACGGTGGGCGCGAACAAGAACTCGATCAAGATCATCGGCGAGGAGACCGACAACCACGCCCAGGGCTACTTCGTCTACGACTCGAAGAAGGCCGGCGCCATCACGATCTCGCACCTGCGCTTCGGCCCGCGCCAGATCCGCTCGTCCTACCTCGATCAAGCAGGCCGGCTTCGTCGCCTGCCACCAGTACGAGTTCATGGACAAGTACGACGTGCTCGGCTACGCGGCGCCGGGCGGCGTGTTCCTGCTGAACAGCCCCTTCGGGCCCGACGAGATCTGGGACCAGCTGGCGCGCGAGGTGCAGCAGGAGATCATCGAGAAGCAGCTCCGCTTCTACGTGATCGACGCCTTCGCCGTCGCCCGCGACACGGGCATGGGCACGCGCATCAACACCGTGATGCAGACGTGCTTCTTCGCCATCTCGGGCGTCCTGCCGCGCGACGAGGCCATCGCCCAGATCAAGAAGTCCATCGAGAAGACCTACGGCAAGCGCGGGCCCGAGGTGGTGCGCAAGAACTTCGCCGCGGTCGACCAGACGCTCGAGAATCTCCACCAGGTCGACGGTGCCGGCCGCCGTCACGGCCACCCGCGCGCTGCCGCCGATCGTGTCGGACGCGGCGCCGGACTTCGTCAAGCGCGTGACCGCCGTGATGCTGGCCAACAAGGGCGACCTGCTGCCGGTGAGCGCGTTCCCGGTCGACGGCACGTGGCCGACGGCCACCGCGCAGTGGGAGAAGCGGAACATCGCGCAGGACATCCCGGTGTGGGACGCGGCCATCTGCATCCAGTGCAACAAGTGCGCGATGGTCTGCCCGCACGCCGCCATCCGCGCGAAGGTCTACGAGTCCGACCTCCTGAAGGGCGCGCCGGCGACGTTCAAGGGCGTCGACTTCAAGGGCAACGAGTTCAAGGGGCTGAAGTACACGATCCAGATCGCGCCCGAGGACTGCACGGGCTGCACGCTGTGCGCCGTGGTCTGCCCGGCCAAGGACAAGGCGAACCCGAAGCACAAGTCGCTCGACATGCACCCGCAGCGCCCGCTGCGCGACGCGGAGCGCGAGAACTACGCGTTCTTCCTCGACCTGCCGGAGGTCGATCGGACCAAGGTCAAGATGGACGTGAAGGGCGTGCAGTTCCTCCAGCCGCTCTTCGAGTACTCGGGCGCCTGCGTCGGCTGCGGCGAGACGCCGTACGTCAAGCTGCTCACGCAGCTCTTCGGCGACCGCGCGCTCATCGCCAACGCCACCGGCTGCTCGTCGATCTACGGCGGCAACCTGCCGACCACGCCGTACGCGGTCAACGCGCGACGGCCGCGGCCCGGCCTGGTCGAACTCGCTCTTCGAGGACAACGCCGAGTTCGGCTTCGGCTACCGCCTGGCGCTCGACAAGCACGCCGAGCAGGCCCAGGAACTGCTGAAGGCGCTCGGCGCCGCAGCTGGGCGACGACGCTGGTCGACGGCCTGCTCGACGGCCGACCAGTCGACCGAGGCGGGCATCGCCGAGCAGCGCGCCCGCGTGGCCGCGCTCCTGCAGAAGCTGGCCGGGCATCGACAGCCGCGAGGCGCGCCGGCTGGAGCAGCCTCGCCGACTACCTCGTCCGCAAGAGCGTCTGGATCGTCGGCGGCGACGGCTGGGCCTACGACATCGGGTACGGCGGCCTCGACCACGTCATGGCGATGGGCCGCGACGTCAACATCCTGGTGCTCGACACCGAGGTCTACTCGAACACGGGCGGCCAGGAGTCGAAGGCGACGCCGCTCGGCGCGTCGGCCCGCTTCGCGATGGCCGGCAAGGCCACCGGCAAGAAGGACCTCGGCATGATGGCCATGGCCTACGGCAACGTCTACGTCGCGCACGTCGCGTTCGGCGCGAAGGACGTGCAGACGGTGAAGGCGTTCCTCGAGGCCGAGGCGTACCCGGGCACCTCGCTCATCATCGCCTACAGCCACTGCATCGCCCACGGCTACGACCTGGCGAAGGGCCTCGACCAGCAGAAGCTGGCCGTCGACACCGGCTACTGGCCGCTGTTCCGCTTCGACCCGCGGCGCGCGGCGACCGGCGAGAGCCCGCTCGTGCTCGACTCGCCGGCGCCGAAGATCGACCTGGCCAAGTACACCGGGAACGAGATGCGCTTCCGGGTGGTCGAGCAGATGGACCCGGTCCGCTTCAAGATGCTGTCGGAGCATGCCCAGCAGGAGGTCACGAGGCGCTTCAGCGTCTACGAGCAGCTGGCGAAGATGGCGTTCCCCGTGGCGAAGGCGTAACCGGTACTGCACCACCAACCAGCCCGGCGCCGACATGAGGCGCCGGGCGATGGAGACTGGCCATGGATCTTTCGACGACCTATCTCGGACTGAACCTGCCGCACCCGATCATGCCGGGCGCCTCGCCGATGGTGGACCACCTCGACCTGGTCAAGCGCCTCGAGGACGCCGGTGCCGCGGCCATCACGATGCACTCGCTGTTCGAAGAGCAGATCACGCGCGAGCAGCTGGGCATGGTCTACCACATGGAGCTGCTGGACCACGGCAGCGCGGAGGCCCTGTCCTACTTCCCGCAGGCCGGCGAGTTCCGCCTCGGGCCGTATCAGTACCTCGAGCAGATCCGCCTCGTGAAGCAGACGGTGAAGCTCCCGGTCATCGCCTCGCTCAACGGCACGACCTCCGAAGGCTGGCTCGAGTACGCGAAGCTCATCCAGCAGGCCGGCGCCGACGCCCTCGAGCTGAACGTCTACCACGTCGCCGCCGATCCCCGCGGAGACCGGCGCCGCCGTCGAGCGCCGCGTCATCGACATCGTCCGGGCCGTGAAGGAGTCCGTGCACGATCCCGATCGCCGTGAAGCTCTCGCCGTTCTACTCGTCGGTCGTCGCACCTGGCGGCCCAGCTCGACGCCCTCGGCGTCGACGGCCTCGTGCTGTTCAACCGCTTCTACCAGCCGGACATCGATCTGCAGGACCTCGCCGTGACGGCCAGCCTCAGCCTGTCCACGTCGAACGACCTGCTGCTGCGGCTGCGCTGGCTCGCCGTGCTCTTCGGCCGGGTCAAGGCCACGCTCGCCGTCACCGGCGGCGTGCACACGCCCGCCGACGCCCTCAAGGCCGTCATGGCCGGCGCGGGCGGGGTCCAGGTGGTGTCGAGCCTGCTGAAGAACGGCCCGGAGCACATCAAGGGCCTCGTCGACGGCATGCGCGCGTGGCTCGAGGAGCACGAGTACGACTCGCTCAAGCAGGCCATGGGCAGCATGAGCCTCGAGCGGAGCCCGAACCCGGCCGCCTTCGAGCGCGCGAACTACATGAAGGTGCTGGCGGCGTATCAGATGCAGATTGGGTAGGCGCTCGGGATTCGGGGCTCGGGATTCGGGACTCGGGGAAGACTGTTCCGCAGTCGAGCCCAGGCATTGAGGATCGGGGAGACGGTTTCGTCGCGGCGGAATGCGCCGGACGGAGCAGGATCCCCGGTCCTCAATTCATGTACGGCGTCGCGCGGCGGCGCCCGACGCGAGCAGCGTGGCGATGCGGGCCCTTGCCCGGCACGCGCACGTCCGCGGGCAGCCGGGTCGTCCCCGCTTTCCGGCACGCATCGACGGTGTGCTTCAGGCTGTCGGCCATGGTCTGGCAGCACGGGCACCGGCGAAGATGCGCGGTCAGCGCGCGGCGCTCGGCCGGCGAGAGGTCGTCGTCGATGTACCTCGAGAGCTGCTCGAGCAGCGCGCGGCAGCGGTCCGACGGCGTCGTGTTCATGGGGCCTCCAGGTGCCGGCGCAGACTCAGCCTCGCGCGATGCAGGCGCGTCTTCACGTTCGCCTCCGAGATGCCGACCACCGACGCCACCTCGCGCGTGGACAGGCCTTCGACTTCCCGAAGGAAGACGATCAGCCGGCTCTCGGGCGGCAGCGTCTGCAGCGCCCGGTGCAGCGACTGGCGGAGGCGCGAGTTCTCCATCACCTGGTCCGGGCGCCGGCCGTGGTCTTCGACGTCGATCCGCTGCAGGCTGCCGTCCGGAGCCATCAACACCTCGTCGAGCGAATGCACCCGCGCCGGCTCGTCGACCCGCCGCCTGCGGCCGATGAGGCAGGCGTTCTTCACGGTCCGGTAGAGCCACGTCCTGAAGGCCGCCGGCTCCTTGATCTGGGCCGCGTGACGATACGTCTTGAGCAGGGCCTCCTGCATGGCGTCGTCGGCGTCATCGGCGTGGCCGCACACGAGGAGGCTGAAGCGGTACGCGATCTCCTGCGCCTTCATCAGGAGCCGCTCCATGGCCGCCTGGTTTCCGCCCTGCGCGGCCAGCAGCAGCGCCGCGTAATCGGTACCGCGGCCGTCCCGGCCCCTGACAGATGGATTCGATTCCGTGGGTTTGGTCACAGCGTTCGCCATTGTAGCCCGATTCCGGCGCCGCCCCCGGAGGCCGCCGGCACCGTGTCACCTCCGGGCCGATTCGGAATCTCTGTGACAGCGCGAGCCTCGGGGCGAGCAGACGGTGACACCCGGGGAGAGGCGATGCGCTACCATGGTGTGGCGGAGGATGGCATGAAGGAATCGCGATACGGCATGGGCGTCGACGTGGCGCTGCCCTACGAACAGGCGGTGGAGCGGGCGACCGAGGAACTGAAGAAGGAGGGCTTCGGCATCCTGACGACCATTGACGTCAGGCAGACGCTGAAGCAGAAGCTCGACAAGGACTTCCGCAAGTACACCATTCTCGGCGCCTGCAATCCCCCGCTGGCCTACCGCGCGTTCGAGGCCGAACTCGAGATCGGCCTGCTGCTGCCCTGCAACGTGGTCGTCTACGAGACGGAGCCCGGCCGGAGCGTGGTCTCGGCCATGGCCCCGATCGCCGCCATGGGCGTCGTCGGCGGCAACCCGGCGCTCAAGGATGTGGCGCGTGAGGCCGACGAGCGTCTGCGCCGGGCTCTGAAGGCCCTCGAGGCGATTGGCGCCGGGGCGGGGGCCTGACCATGGACTACCTGATTCCGATTGCCGTGCTGGTGGTCTGGGTGCTGCTGAACGCCTGGGTCCTGCCGAGGCTGGGCGTGCCGACCTGAATGAGCGGGAGCTGCGACGTCGAGTCTCGACGTCCCGAAAAGAAGGCCCCGTCCGAACGCGAACAGGTCTGACGGCCTAGCGCGACGCCCCCCAGGCCGCGACCACGCCAGGATAGACGTCAATCATCTTCAGGTAGCGCTCACGGTCGGGGTGCTGCGCGCGGTTGTCCGGGCTCCCGCTGAACTGCTCCACGATGGCGGCGTGTTCGGCCTCGGTCAGCACCGAGTCGGCGAGCTTGTAGAAGTACTCGTCCTCGATGCGGATGTGTTCGCGGATGAGCTCGGTGTAGCCGCGTGCGTCGGCGGCCAGGGCGCCCGCTGCCGACGGGTCTCCCTGCTTCATGCGCGTCAGCTCGCCGCGCATCTTCGTGCCGTACATGCGCCCCGCCTCGTGCTGGAACATCAGCGCGCCGACGACCGTCTGATCGGGCCCGATGCCGTGCTTCGCCAGCAGGGGGAAGAGCATTTCCTCCTCCCTGTCGTGGTGGCGGTCGGTGAAGTTCTCGAAGAAGTCGAGCACGTCCACCAGCATCGGCATCGGCACGTCGGCTCCCCGTTCGAGGCGACCGGCGATGGCCTCGAGCACGTCGAGCATGGCGCTGAAGCCACGATGCTCGTCCATCAGGACATTGAGAAATCGCATCTCGAGTCGCTCCATCCCCGGTCGGCGGAATCGCTGCTGCGCATGCCCGCCGCCGCCCGAAAGGGATCCGCCGCCATGGGCGGCCGAACGCGGTGCGGGCTGCGGATTCCCGGCACGATGAGGGGGACAGGCAGGAGACTCGCAAGCTGCGTGCCGGATGGCCAGCCCTGGCGAGGTGTTGCCCCGGGGAGGGGCGCGCGTCACGCCTCGTCGGTTTCGACGACGATCGCGCGGGCGACGGCGGGCTCCACCGCGAGTTCGGTGTGATCGCAGAGAAACACCACACCGGGAAAGCGCTGGAGCACGGTGACCGCCGCGCCTGGGGTGACGCCGAGGGCCATCAGCCGATCGGCCCGGACGGGATTCTCCCGGGACACGCGAACGACCTTGCCTCGCGCGCCGGGGCCCAGGGCCGACAGCCGGTGCGTCCTCTCAGAACGAGACATGCAGCCCCCGCAGCACCGCGTTCAGGACGGCACCGGTGCCAAGCGCGATGACGGTCACCACGCCGAGGATGCGCAGCGCCGCCTTCAGTCCCTGTTCCTTGACCATCATGAGGAAGTTGGCCACGCACGGGACGAAGAGCGTCATGACCGTCAGCGCCACGACGGCCTGCACGCCGTCCAGTTGCCCCGCCTTCGACATCTGGAACAGCCCGGCCGCGCCGTAATCGCGGCGGAGAAACCCCATGACGAAGACGGCGGCCGCGTCCCTCGGGAGCCCCAGCACGCCGGCCACGACGGGCTCGGCGGCGTCTGTCAGCCTGGTGAGCAGGCCGGCCCGGCTCAGCACGAACAGCAGCGCGGTCCCGATCAGGAACAGCGGCACGGCCTCGCCGAGGTACCACCGCACCCGCAGCAGCGTCTTGCGGACGATGTTCCCGAGCTGCGGGAGGCGGAGCGGCGGCAGCTCCATGATGAACTCCGAGCGCTCGCCCGGGATGGCCCGCGCCGCGAGGAACCCCACGAGGAACATCTGCGTCAGCACGACGCCGAACAGCGTGACCAGCGCCGCGAACGACACGCCGCCGAGAATCCCGAGAATCGTGGCCAGCTGCGCCGAGCACGGGATGCCGAGCGCCAGCAGCAGCACGGCGATCAGGCGCTCCTTCGGCGTGCCCAGGATCCTCGTCGTCATCGTGGCCATCGTGTCGCACCCGAGGCCCAGCACCATGGGGAGCACCGCCTTCCCGTTGAGGCCCATGACCCGGAAGATCCGGTCGCTGAAGATGGCCAGCCGGGGGATGTAGCCCGAGTCCTCGAGGAAGCCGAACACGAAGAAGAACGTGGCGACCACCGGGAGCACGATGGCGATCGCGTAGGTGAGCCCCATCGTGATGAGGCCGTACTCGCCCACGAGAAAGTCCCTGGCGATCGCCCACGGCACCACGCGATTGACGAGCGCGATCGCGCCGGGATTGATGATCGCGCTCGAACAGGCCGGCCTCGACCAGCTCCACGAGCGTCTGGGCGCCGAACACGCCGACGGCGAGGTACATGCCGTAGAGGACGAGCGCGAGGATGGGCAGGCCGGTCAGCGGCTCGCGGACAAGCCGCCCCAGGCGTTCCTGGACGCGCGCCGCCGACCGGCGGCGGTGACGCCGGTGCTCGACGGCCAGGTCGTGCGCCACGCGGGCGTGGTCGCCGCGGTGGGCCGCATCGAACGAGGGCACGGCCGCGCGGCCGATCGCCTCGCGCAGTTCCGCGACGCCGCGGCCCTCGGTGGCCACCGTCTCGACCACGGGAATGCCCAGCCGCGCCGACAGCCCGGCGGCGTCGATCACGATGCCGTGCACCCGCGCCTCGTCGGTCATGTTCAGCACGAGCACCATCGGCCGGCCGATCGCGGAGAGCTGGGAGGTCAGCATCAGCCCGCGCCGGAGGTTTCTGGCGTCCGCCACCTGGATGACGACGTCCGTGTCGCCGGGGTCGAGGATGCGCCGCGCGACGAGCTCGTCTTCGGTGAGCGCCCCTTCGAGCGCCGTGACGCCGGGCGTGTCGACGAGTTCGCACACCTCGCCGCCCGCCATCATCCGGCCCTTCGTCAGCGACACGGTGGTCCCGGGGTAATTCGAGACGACGGCGTACTGGCCGGTCAGGCGTCCGAACAGGACGCTCTTGCCGACGTTGGCGTTGCCGACAAGCGCGATGCGGCGCGGGCGGGAGCGAAGGGTCAGGACAGGGGCGGCGGTGGTTCACGAACCGCAGCCTGGGCGCAGGACATCCGGGGCCTCGCAGGACGGCGCACGATGACCGAGGCTCGTCATGGCCGTTGCCATAATGAGATTCGGTCTCAACAATCCCTATCTTAGCAGAAAGCCGCCGCCGCCGATCGGGCTGCCCGTCGGCGCGGCCAGCCGTCATGGGCAACGAAAAGGGCCGGCCAGCCCTTTCGGGCTGGCCGGCCCCGGAGCGGCGTGCGCGCGAGCCGTCAGAAGGTGTAGAGCAGGCGCGCGGTAATGGTGCTGCCGTTGTACGGCCGGTTGCCGTAGCCAGTGGTCAGGCCGCCCAGGTAGTCGATCCTGGGGTTGCCGGTCGCCGGCGTGAAACCCACCGAGCCGTTGGTGTCGATCGTGGCGAAGTCGCTGATGTCGAGCTTCTCGTAGAAGTACCCCAGGGCGAAGCCGACCTTCGCCGAGAAGGAGTACTTGAGGTCGACCATGAACTGCTGCCAGGTGTTGGTGACGTTCGGCAGCTGCTCGAACGTGTCCCAGGGCCGCCAGCGAGCCGGCGACCGACGGGTCGACGCGCGGGCCGCCGAGCAGGAACCCGTTGTCCGAGTCGCTGTAGCTCCAGGCGAACCGGATGCCGGTGTTCTTGAAGGTGTTCAGCAGGTCGAGGTAGAGATCGAAGTTGTTGACGATCTCGTCGTTGTCCAGCGTCCAGTCGCGCTTCGGATCGGTCCACGTCGGGTCGGGAGCCGGGTTCGCGTTGCGCGCCTTCTGATAGGCGCTGAAGTTGTCGCGGCCGTAGTTCACGCCCATCGCGATGTGGTCGGACGGCGTGAAGTTGGCGCCCAGGTTGAACGCCGTGTTCGTGTTGCTGAGCAGGCCGAACTCGAGGCCCGGGCCGCCGTACTGGTCGTCGGTGTAGGTCACCGACGCCGTGAGGTCCACCGTCTGGATGGGCGTCAGGGTGACGAGCGCGTTGAAGCGGTTCCGGTCGCGGTCCGCTTCGTCGTAGAACCGGAGGCCAGGCTGGGCGGCCGCGTCCTCGACGGCCTGTTCGGAGAACCCGCTGCCGGTGCGGGCGATGAACTCGTACCCGACCCGCAGGGAGACGAACTGGTTTCCGGTGGTGTCCCACGTGGCCCGGAGGCCCTGGTCGCGCATGTCGTTGTGCGTGCGGCCGGTCCGGTCGAAGTTGTCGAAGACGTAGCCGATCCGGACCGTCGAGAACGGCATCACGTTGAAGGACATCGACGCGTCGACGGTGTCACGGATGACGCTGTGGCCTTCCGCCATCATGCCCGGGCTTTCTTCGGGCACCGCATCGAACCGGACGTTTTCGTCGTACGGGAACGGCCGCGAGATGTTCGCGTGGGTGTTGTGGCGGTACTTCGCGTTGAACCCGATCTTGCGAGTCGGCCGCGACGTGAAGTTCAGGAGCGCGTTGACGCCGCGAACCTTGGCCTCGGCGGTCGGCCGGGGCAGCTCCGCGAGGAACGGGAACGACGCCCAGACGATCGGCTGATTGATGGACGCGTTGGTCGTCCAGGGGATCAGCTCGTCGTCGTTGGTCTGGTCGCTGATCTGGACGGTGCCGTTCACCGTGGTGGTGCGATTGAACTTGTAGAGCCCCATGAAGCTGACCACCGTCATGGAGTTGTCCGGGAACGAGGAGATCCGGCCGCGCGCCGCCCCGTTGCCGTTGCTGTAGCCGCTGGCGTCGTACGGGCCGGCCGGCGGCACCAGGCCGTTGTTGTAGTCGGTGAGCTGCAGGGGGTTGTCCCACTCGACGGCGTTGAACTGGTTCGAGAACATCGAGTGCTCGAACGCCGCGCGGAACATGCCCTTGGGCCTCACCCACTCGACGGCCGCCCCGAAGTCGTTCGTCCGGTTGTCGAGCTGCATCGGCAGCTCGTTCGCGTTGCTGAACGCGTGGGACATGCCGAAGGGCTGGTAGCCCGACTTCTTGGTCGTCGTGAAGTCGACGCTCAAGGCGACGTCCGTGGTCATGTCGTAGCCGAACTTGAAGCCGGCGACGTCACGGCGCTGCTGGATCTCGAACGTCTGCGCCAGGGCGCGGTACACCGACGCCGACGACAACTGCGCGGCGCTGGTCGGGATCGCGACGTAGCCCGGCGGCAGCGGCGTCGTCGGGCCGCCCGGCTTCTGCGGGCGGCTGTTCTGCACCTGCTGCTGGACCGCATCGTCGAGCGTCCAGCTGTTGGCCGACGTTTCCCGCCACGGCGTGAGGCAGTTGTAGCAGTAATTCAGCGGGATCGAGTCCCAGATGAACGAGAACTTCACCCGGCTGTTCTGGTAGTCGAGCGTGTAGTTCTGGTCGCGGTAGCCGACGTTGTTCGCCGTCACGTCGAACAGGTAGGTGTCGGTCTGCTTCCCGAAGACGATGTTGGTGTACAACCCGTTCCGCAGGTCGCGGTACCGCTCGAAGCGGGCCTCGTCACCCGACACGTCGGTGATGCGGAACCCGACATCCACCGTGCCCGTCGCCGCACCGGCGGTCGTGCCCGAAGTCGCCTCGGCGGGCTTGGTCTGCGCCATCGCGTAGGTCGCGGAGGCGAGCAGAAGCGCCGCAGTCGCTGTCAATACTCTGATGCGCATCGCAGTCCTCCTCTATCAGCGCAGGAAGGCCTTGCCGTTCGGTGAATTCGAGCCGTGCACCATCTGGTGGCACACGACGCAGGAACGGCCGTAGATCTTGTTGGCGTTCTGCGAGTTCTTCAGCTGGTAGCCGTCGTAGACCGTCGGGGGGTGCCGCGAGGTCACGTGGCAGCGCTGGCAGAGGTAGGGCTGCTTGGCGACGAGCATGCGGTCGTTGTTCGACCCGTGCGGATCGTGGCAGGTGGCGCAGCTGTCGGCGACCGGGGCGTGCTCCCACATGTAGGGGCCGCGCTTCTCGGCGTGGCAGCTCGTGCAGCTCTCGTCGATGGTCGTGCCCGTCTTCAGCAGCTTCTGGTTCGAGCTGCCGTGCACGTTGTGGCACGAGGCGCACGACATCTTGCCTTCGCGCACCGGCATGTGGTTGAACCGGTTCTGCTTGTTCACGATCGCGCGGTGGCAGGAGGCGCACAGCTCGGACTCGCTCGAGGCCTTCAGCTGTCCCTTCTCGCTCTTGGGCGAGTGCGCGCTGTGGCAGCTGAGGCAGCCGACGTTGCGATTGTCGTGCTGGCTGCCGGCCCACAGGGCGTGCGTCTTCCGGTCGTGGCAGGACGTGCAGGTTTCGCTCGCCTCCTGCGCGCTGAGCTTCGAGAGCTGCGCGATCTTGGTCTTGTCTCCACCGGCCTCGGCGTGGGCTTTGCCCGGCCCGTGGCAGCTCTCGCACCCGGCCGTCGCGTTCGGCGTCCTCGGGTTGAATGCCCGGGCGTGGGGACCGGTCTTGGCGATCGCGCCTTTGTCTTCGTGACAGCCCAGGCAGGTGTCCTGGCCGGCGTAGTCGGCCGCGGCCGGCGCTGCCGCCGGCTTCTGCGTCGCCGCCGACGCCGTCCCCGCGAAGGCGAACCAGGCGGCCACCAGGCCGGCCAGCGCCACCCCGCGGATGAGGGTCCTGGAGAGAGAATGCATGGCGTGCTCCTTGAGAAAGCTCCTGAGGGGTCCGGCCAACGGACCGAATCCAGTGAGGAGCTGTGCAAGCTGAATGCCGGTTCAGGCGATGGCGATTTTATGAACATTTCCTGAATATTGATTCAGGCTGCCGATGCGACGGGCTGTACCGAATTTCATCGGTCCGACAGGTTCCCGACAATCTAGCACGAATACTGCCGGTTTGTCGGCACCGAGACGTCCGACGTCGACTCCAACCGGTTGGATTATTGACGGTCAACGCGAGGACGACTACTCAATGGTGTGGCAGAGGCTGCAGTCGTCGGAAATCACCTTGCCCTGCTTCGTCTTGTGGGTCCCGTCGTGGCACCGGAAACAGCCGGGAAGGAGCTCGGACCGGGATCGCTGTGGCTGGCGTTGTTGGCGTAGGTCCCCCACGTGACGTTCATGGTCGGGAACACGTTCCGTCCGAAGACATGCTTCGCCGTCGCGACGGCCCGATCGACGGCGTCCTTCGAGACGCTGGGATGACCCCGATAGAACGCCGTGAGGCCGTTTTCGATGCCCGCGAACGCCGCCGCCCTGTCGGCATAGGGCGCCGAGAGCACCTTGACCGCCTCCCGCCGGATGAACGGCAGCGCCTGGTCGAAGCCTCCGGCGGCAATCGCCTCGTCGACCGCGCGCTCGGCGGAGTACGCGAACGTATGCGAGGGGCGGTTGTGGCAGTCCACGCAGTCGAGCACGCGCCGCTCGCCGGTGAGCGACGCGGCGTCGGTCACGCCCTCCGCGAAGAACTCCGTCACGTTGCCCCGGCCGTCGTCGAGCCGGACGTACGGAATGACCTGGCGCTTGTCGTCGGTCGCGATGTACTCGATGCGGTTCTGCTGCGAGCACGTGCCAGTGGATCCCCGTGGCGGACTTGTCGAGCCGGTTGATGCCGCCGATGTGCATCCGCAGCGTCGTCACCGACTCGGTGTTCGCCTCGTCGTCGGCGTAGGTGCGGATGGTCCGGATCTTGTCGCCGTGGAACTTCTCGGGCCAGTGGCACTGCTCGCAGGTGTCGCGGGCGGGGCGCAGGTCGTGGACCGGCGAGGGAATCGGCCGCGAGTGCGTATTGAACGTCACGGCGAAGACCTGCCGCAGCCCGGACATCTTCGACTTGACGAACCAGGGCGCGCCGGGGCCGATGTGGCACTGCACGCAGACCACCCGCGAGTGCGGGCCCTCCTGGTAGCCCGCCCACTGGGGCTCCATGACCTCGTGGCAGAGCTGGCCGCAGAACTGCGGCGAGTCCATGTACTCGATGCCGGCGAAGGCGGCCACCGACACGATGAGGATGTTCGCGAGCGTGGACGCGAGGAAGATCGCCACGGCCCGCCGCTGGACGGCCTCGTTCAGATCGAGCTTCGGCCACGCGGGACGCCACGCCTTCAGTCCGGCCGCGTCACGCCGGTGGGCCAGCCAGACCCCGATGGGCATGAGCACGAGCCCGGCGACGAACAGGCCCGGAAAGACCAGGAAGAACAGCATGCCCAGATACGGGTTGGCGTGCATGCCGGCCAGTTCGAGGAGGAAGAACGCCAGGAAGAGGACGGCGCCGGTCGTGGTCGAGCGCCGCGCCGAAGATGGTGATGGCGTTCCGGAACAGCGAGAAACGGGAGCGGGCTTCGGTCATCGTTACACGTCCAGTGTCCCGACCTCTAGGTCAGGACCGCGAACAGGATCAAGGCACCATCAGCAGGCCGAGGACCACGGCGATGGTGCCCGCGGTGCGTCCGAGGCGGTAGACCCACCGTGGAGCCGCGGCGCTGGCCAGTTCGTCGATGCGTCCGGTCCGCGTCAGGCGCTCGAGTTCGTCGGGGCGCTCCTCTTCCATCTCCTTCAGCGTCACGCGGCCGGTGAAGATCACCGAGTCCATCGGGAACTTCTCGGGCCGCAGGTGGCCGTTGAAGAAGTGAATCGTGAAGATGAACGCCGACGGCCAGCAGCGCCTCCTCGCCGTGGACGACCGTGGCGATGTTGAACATCCAGCCCGGCAGCACGTGCGCGAAGAGCTCGGGGAACCAGAGGATCAGGCCGGAGCCGCCGATGATGCCCATGCCCCAGAACACGGCCCAGTAGTCGAACTTCTCCCAGTAGGTGAAGTGATCGAAGCGCGGCTGCGGGCCGAGGCCGACGAACCAGCGGATGTGGGCGACCATCTCGAAGAAGTCGCGCGGCTGGGGCACCATCGACGTCGGCCCCCACAGGATCGCCGAGGTCCTTCTGGCACGAAGAGCCGGTGGCAGATCCGGCTCAGGTGGGTGACGAACACGGCCGATCATCACGACCGCGCAGACGCGGTGGATGATGCCCGGCGCTGTCGAACCCGCCGAAGAACCGCGCGAGGGTCGCCGCCCACGGCTCGTGGCTGAACAGCAGCGGCAGGCCCGTGAAGGCCAGGCCGAGGAAGCTGAACATCAGGAAGCCGTGCAGGAGCCGGTCGGCCCGGTCGAACCTGCGGTAGTGGGTGTGGCGTGGCCACGTGGCCGCCGGCCGGGCCCTGCGCGCTCATTCGCCGTCCTCCGTCGACGTCGGTGTCCTTGCGACGGCGCCAGCTGACCGGCCGCCTTCTGCTGCATCCCGCGGCCGAGCCACAGCGCGGTGTGGAGGCCGAAGAACGAGAAGACGCCCAGCAGCAGCATCTTCATGAACTGCGCGGTGTAGAACAGCAGCGGGTTCCGCTCGCGGTTGTCGGGGTCGGCGTGCGGATCGTACTGCGCGAAGCTCGGCGTCGCGCCCGTCGTGGCACTGCTGGCAGGTCGCCACCCGGTTGGCGTCGGACACCGTCGACCGCGGGTCCGCCTTCGGGAAGATGTCGTGCGCGCCGTGGCAGTCGGCGCACGACGCCACGCGCGCGAACCCGAGCGCCGTCACCTGGCCGTGGAACGTGTCGCGGTAGGTCTCGAGCGACTGCTCGTGGCAGGTGCCGCACTCCTTGATGACCTCGAGCTTCCAGCCCTCCACGTCCGACCGGCGGATCTCGTGCGCCGTGTGGCAGTTCGTGCAGACCGGCGCGAGGGGGCTGCCCTTCGCCACCTGCGCCCCGTGGACGCTCTCCCAGTACTCGCGGCCGATGCCCTCGTGGCAGCTGCTGCAGGTCGCCGGGAATCGTCTTGCGGAAGACCTTGCTCGCCGGGTCGGTCTTGCCGCGGATGTCGTGGCTGCCGTGGCAGTCCGTGCAGGTGGGCGCCACGCTCAGGCCGCTCTTGATGAGCGCCTTCCCGTGGATGCTGTCCCTGAACAGGTCGACGACGTTGCCGATCTCGATCTTGCCGCGCTTGATGATCGCCTCGTTGCCGTGGCACCGGCCGCACGTGTCGAGGAGCCGCGCGTGGTGGGTGCGCGAGGTCGGGTCCGCCGACGGCTTGATGTCGTGGCTGCCGTGGCAGTCCGCGCAGGCGGCCGCCGAGAGGTTGCCGCCGGCTCGCCGCGCCTGCGCGTGCACGCCCGTGTCGTACGCGGCGACGGCCGCGTCGTGGCAGGTGGCGCACTGCGCGGGCTGCAGCTTCTCCGCGTGCGGATACTCCGCCAGCGTCGCGAGGTCCGCGTGACAGTCCACGCACGCCAGCCCGCCCATGCCGTGGATCGACCCGGCGAAGGTCTCGGGCGCGACCGCCACCGACCGGCCGTCGGCCCGCACCGCGCCGGCGTCGCCGTGGCACGCGAGGCAATCGTCGTTGCTCGGAGGCGCCGGCGCGCCCGGCTTCTGCGGCGCCGCCGCCGCGACCGAAGCCGTGGCGACCACGGCGAGCACAACACGGCAGCAACGGAGGAGCAGACGCATCATGGAAGTGTCGGAGAAACGGGGGTTCCAGGGGCGGACGATGACGCCCGTCGTGGCGCGGCGCGTCCCGCCGCGCGCGCCGATCAGGCACCCGCCCTACAGCACGATATCACGCGGAGGCTGGCCGGCGCGATCGTCGCGCGCCTCGTACTTCTGGCAATCCACGCACCGGTCGAGGTCGCCGTCGCCGGTGCGCTGACGATCGGCCAGGCAGACCCACTGGGCCATCCACTGGTCCATCCACATCGGCGCCGGCGAGGTCGGACGGAACTCGCTCCATCGGCACGTCCACGGCATCCGTTCGGTGTTCATGGCACTCCTCGCGCGATTCGGACAGCGACCGCGTGGGCGGCCCCTCAGGGGCCGCCCTCATGTTCTATCGCAACTGATCTGCCGCTCGGAAGATTCGCCCTGTGGATTCAGGGTCTGGAAGGATGAAAAAGAGCAGGTCGTCACGGTCGGCCGTTTCATGGGCTGACCGACCGCGGTGGGTAAAAGAGGTGTCTTATGCGCGAGCCTCCCGAGCGGCCAGATCGTTGCGTTTGAGAGCCTAATCCGTACACCACAGGCCACGCTTCGAATCGATGTGGCCCATGCGCCATATCTACATTGCAAGTTGAGTGCCAACGAGAATCCCAGCAAATGCCATCGGTTGACGCCTCGCGGGTGGCGCGCTGTCGGCACAATCCGCGTCAAACCCGCTCCCGACCGCCGGGATTCCGCCAACGCCTAGTCGACCGACGGCCGCTTCATCAGAATCCGGAACTCGAACCCCTGCTGGCGCTGATCGGCGATGAAACAGACTCTCGGCGCAGTGCACGGCCGCGCAATGGTCCAGAACTCGGGCTGGCGCGCCGTGACATCGACCCATTCGTCCGGCGAGGCCGACGATGGCGTTGGCCGCAGCCGCCAACTGGTCCGGCGAGGCTCCAGGAAATCGCTTCTGGAGCACGGCGAGCACTTTTTCACGATCGATCATGGACAGGATCCGTCACCTGCACGCACTCTGATGCACGACGAGGTGCCAGACTCGCAGGCCGGGACGCCGCGGACCACCGTCGCTCGCTGCCGATCGTCGCCGCGCCGCCGCCACGCGAACAGCGGCGCCGCGACGACCCGCGCCGTCCGCCGGTAGGCTTCGTAGGCCCAGAACGCGCTGTCTCTCTGCGCCAGCAGCGCGGCGTCGTCGGGATTCACGACGAGGCTGACCTCGATGTTCGGGGCCGCGCCGATGGGAATCCAGTTCTTCCGGCAGGCCTCGTAGACGTGCAGCATGATGGCGCGCATCTCGTCGTACTTCGGCGGCGGCCACGACTCCATGTCCGCGCCGACCGTCGGGCGGAACACGCAGACGGTCGGAAACGCGCCCAGGCCCGCGATGTAGTCGATGGCCGCGATCGTGTCCTCGATGGGCTCGATGCCCGCGATGATCTCGCCCGACACCGCGCCCTTCGGCATGCGCTTCGCGCAGTACTCCATCGCGTCGAGGAACAGCTTCTGCCCGAGCATCTTCTCCTTGCCGGGGCAGATCTCGGTGAAGTACTTCGGGTTCCAGAACTCGAGACAGAACGACAGGTGGTCGACGCCGAGATCGATCAGGCGATCGTAGCGGCTGAAGTCCTTCTCGGGCGCCAGCTGGACCCCGGTCAGCATCCCCACCTCTTCCTTGATGGCGCGGATGTAGGGCTCGGTGAACTGGATGCCGCGGCTGCCCTGAAAGCCGCCGTTCAGGTGCACGAAGGTGACGCCCGACTCCTCCTTGGCGGCCCAGCACGTCTCGACGACGTCGGACACGTCCTTGTCGGCCGACTCGTTCTCGCCGACGTTCTGGCCCGTCGTGCAGAACCGGCAGTTGAGCGCGGGATTGTAGTTCCAGAACGTGCACACGAGGTTCACGTAGATCCCGAGATACGTGCCCTGCAGCACGCCGATGTGGTTCATCGGGATGTCGCGCGACGTCTGCCGGCCGTACCACTGCGGCTCCCTGGGCACGCGGACGGCGTAGCGGTCAGTGGTCTCCGCATTGGTCAGGCGTGTAGCCGGCCGCCGGCGACCCGGACAGCACGTACGGCGACCGCTGCGCGAACGACTCGACGACGGGCACGTTGACCCAGACCTCGGGCTTCAGCCACGACCCGGTCGGGATCGTGATCTCGAGGCCCGACCCGAGGCCGGCGCGGGTCCTCGAGATGCCCCGCGCCCCGTCGAGCGACACGTCGTCGGGAATCCGCATCCCCCGGCAGAAGAGGTCGATCTCCAGTTCGCACGCGTTGAGCGCCATATGGCGCTCATTATGGATCAGACGCGAACGCCCGGCCAGCACGGCGAGGTGCCCCGCGTGCGGCGGCGGCAGGACTGAATCGGCGCGCTTATGACGGCCATCATAGGACGCGCGCTCGCGCGGAGGGCATGCTTCAGCTCGCGAGGCTCCCCATGCCCCTTTCCGTTCGGTTGCCGGACTTCGACCACTGGAAGTCCCAGGTGAAATGCCAGGCCGGGTGTCCGGTGTCGACCGATGCCGGGCGCTACGTCCAGCTGATCGCCGAGGGCCGGCACGAAGAGGCGTTCCTCGTGGCCCGCGCCCCGAATCCCTTCGCCTCGATCTGCGGCCGCGTCTGCGCCGCCCCGTGCGAGGACGCCTGCCGGCGGGGCGCCATTGACGCCCCGGTGGCGATCCGCGCCCTCAAGCGGTTCGTCACCGAGAAGTACGGCGTCGAGTCCACGCGGCCCGACACGCAGGACCGCCTCGCCGCCTCGCCGATCGAGGAGGGCAACCGCTACGCGGGTCACATGCCCCTCGCGTTCCACCGGGCCAGCCCGGCAGCGCAGGCGGGCGCGCGAGGGCGTGTCGCGGTCGTCGGCGCGGCCCGGCCGGCATGGCGGCTGCCCATGACCTCGCGGTGATGGGCTACGACGTCACGGTCTTCGAAGCCGCCCCGGAGCCCGGCGGCATGGTGCGCTTCGGCATCCCCGAGTACCGGCTGCCCCGCTCGGTCATCCGCGCGGAGATCGAGAAGATCACCGCCCTCGGCGTGGACCTCCGCCTCAACACGCCGCTCACCCCCGAGTATCGGCCTCGCCGCCCTTCGACGCGATGGCTTCGATGCCGTCTTCCTGTCGGTCGGCGTGTCGGCCGGCCGCGACCTGCAGGTGCCCGGCGTCGAGCTGGACGGCGTCGTCAAGGCGATCGACTACCTGCTGAACGTCAACCGCGGGTACCGTGTGCCAGCTCGGCCAGCGCGTGGTCGTCATCGGCGGCGGCTTCGTCGCCTTCGACGCGGCGCGCACCGCGCTCCGCGACGACGTCGACCGACGCGGCGCACGAGCGCGAGGAGCTGGCGGCTGAATCGGATGCCCGCGTGAAGGAGGCGTTCGACTCCGCGCGATTGGCCGTCAGAGCGGGCGCGCGCGACGTGACGGTGGTCTCCCTCGAGAACTTCGACGAGATGCCCGTGCTCCGCACCACCCAGGGGCACGAAGAGTTCGAGGAGGCGCAGCGCGAGGGCGTCCGGTTCCTCACGCGCCGCGGCCCGCTTCGCTTCATCGGCCAGGGACGCCTCTCGGCCGTCGAACTGCGCGCCGTCACGTCGGTCTTCGATGCGAACGGCCGCTTCGCGCCGACCTACGCGGACGACGACGTCGTGACGCTCGAGACCGACGCCTGCATCCTCGCGATCGGCCAGCGGGCGGACCTGTCGTTCCTGACAGCCGGAGGACGGCGTGGCCCTGACGCCGGGCGGGACGATCCGGATCGACGCGGCAACCCTGGCCACGTCGGCGCCGGGCGTGTTCGCCGGCGGCGACGTCGCCTTCGGCCCGCGCAATCTCATCGAGGCCGTCGCCAACGGCAAGCGGGCGGCGCAGTCGATCCATGCGTACCTGAGCCGCGGCACCGCGTCGATCGAGCGCCACCTCGACATCGAGAAGATCCCGACGTCCCGCTACCGCATGATCGCCGGCTTCGAGCGCTTCGACCGGAAGGCGCCGCCGACGCTCGACCTCGGTCGCCGCACCGGGATTACCGAGGTCGAAACGGGCTACGGCGACGCCGACGCGATCGAGCAGGCCGCCCGCTGCCTGGTCTGCCACGTGCAGACGATCTACGACCCCGAACTCTGCGTGCTGTGCAACCGCTGCGTCGACATCTGCCCCGAGCACTGCCTGGCGATCGTCCCGTTCGACAGCCTCGATCTCGACGGCCGCGACGCGCGACGCGCTGGCGGCGCGCGCGCAGGCGTCGAGCCTGCCCCTCTCGGCCATGGTGAAAGACGACGAGCGGTGCATCCGGTGCGGGCTGTGCGCGATCCGCTGTCCGACCGACGCGATGACGATGGAGAAGTTCACGATCACGGAACGCCTCGTGCCGTCCCGTGCGCAACCGCCCGATGCCGGTGCGCCAACGCAGGTGGGAACGATATGAGCGACGCCAACGAGCCCCAGAACACGGACCGGCGGGACTTCCTGCTCAAGCTCGGCGCGGGCGCCGGGTTCGTCGCGATCACCGCGCAGGCCGGCGCGTCGCTGCGATCGCTGGTCCCGAACGTGACCTACGACGCGCCGACCACCGTCAAGCTCGGACCGCCGGAGGAGTTCCCCGACGGCCTGAAGTTCCTCCCCGACGAACGCCTGTTCGTGTTCCGGAACGGCAAGACGTTCCACGCCATCTCGGCGGTCTGCACGCACCTCGGCTGCACGGTCCGCGCGGAGGCGCTCGCCCGGCCCGAGGAGCAGACCATCGAGGGCCAGCCGCTTCGGCTGACGCACCGCTTCATGTGCCCGTGCCACGGCTCGACCTACCGCGGCGACGGCTCGAACGTCTCGGGCCCGGCGCCGACGCCGCTCGCGTGGTACCGGCTGGCGGTCTCCCCCGACGACGGCCAGCTCGTCGTGGACCTCGCCGACGAGGTCGACCACGCCTTCCGCCTGACGCTTTCCTGAGGTGCCGATCATGAACGCCTCCAGTTCCCCGCAGCGCCCGAAGGCGAGTCGGCACCCGGCGTGCACCCCCGCTCGCTCTGGAGCTACCGGCCGCAATCCGACCGCGAGGCAGGCGACGCCATCGTCTCGAACCTGCTGCTCCACTGGTTCCCGTCCAAGGTCTACAAGCCCTCGCTCGCCTGGAGCTACTCGGGCTGGCTCGGCACGGTGTCCGGCGCGCCTTGTTCTTCCTGCTCGTCCTGTCCGGCCTGCCCCTGATGTTCCTCTACGTGCCGTCGGTCGAGCGGGCCTACCAGTCGGTGAAGGACATCGAGTACGTGGTGACGTTCGGCTGGTGGCTCCGCGCGGTGCACCGCATCGGCGCCCACCTGATGGTCGTCGCCGTGGTCCTGCACCTGGCGAGGGTGTTCCTGACCGGCGCCTACAAGAACGGCGTCGGCCAGGGCCAGCGGCGCGAGTGGAACTGGGTGATCGGCGTCGTGATGCTCCTGCTGACCCTGTTCCTCTCCTTCACCGGCTACCTGCTTCCGTGGGATCAGCTGGCCTTCTGGGCGGTGACCGTCGGCACCAACATCGCGTCGGCGGTGCCGGGCGTGGGTCCGGCGATCCGGGAACTGCTGATTGGCGGACGCGCCATCGAACAGGCGACGCTGATTCGCTTCTACGTGCTGCACATCATCGTGCTCCCGGGCGCGCTGGGCGCGTTGGTCGCCTACCACATGTGGCGCATCCGCAAGGACGGCGGCCTGGCGAAGGCCGACGCCGCAGCCCTCGCGACCGAGCTGCGCGAGACCGGTCCGGTGCCGTCCAAGACCTACACCCTGCTGGGCGTCGCGCGCGGCACGTCGCCGGCCGTGACCGCGCGGTCGCCGGAGGCCCCGGACCTGACCGTCAACGCGGTGCCGGACCTCACCCGGCGCGCCCTGATCGTGACGCTCGGCACCTTCGCGCTCGTGAGCATCCTGGCCAGCGCGATTCCGTCCCCGCTCGAAGAGCCGGCCAACGCGCTCATCACGCCGAATCCGGCAAAGGCCCCGTGGTACTTCCTCTGGCTGCAGGAAATCGTCACCGACACCACGATCCGCCTCGGCTCGTTCACCATCAACGGCGCCTTCCTCGGCGGCGTGATCCTGCCGGGCCTCCTGATCACGCTCCTGACGGCCTGGCCCTGGCTGGACCGGTCGGCCGCCGGCGCCGGCGGGTGCTCTGGTTCCCGCGGAGCCGCCGCAACCAGAACCTGGTCTTCATCCTGGCGATGCTGTTCGTCCTCGCCTTCACGTTCATCGGCATGTTCATGCGCGGGCCGTACTGGAACTTCTACTGGCCGTGGGAAGCATGGCCGGGCATCCCGGGGAGGATCTGACATGGAGAAACGCACGAATTCTCCGTTTCCCCGAATCGATCGCCCGGTGCTGGCCGCGATCGGCGTCGTGCTGGTCGGCGCGACGGCGTTCTTCGCCTGGAGCGATCGGCAGCACGACTACCGGTACTACCAGTACACGTTCCGCAACATGGTGTCGGAGAAACTGGGCGCCGAGCGGGCGGCCACGGTTCCGTCGGGCCTCCAGCAGGTCTGGGTGCCGGGCCTTCGCCGCGCCGATCGGTGCGTGACGTGCCACCAGGCCGTCTCCTGGAAGGGGTTCGAGACCGCCGAGGAGCCGTACCGGACGCATCCCGGCGAGCTGCTGAAGTCCCATCCGCCGGAGCGGTTCGGATGCAGCGCCTGCCACGGCGGTCAGGGGTGGGCCATCGACACCGCCGCCGCCCACGGCGAGGTGGCGCACTGGGAGGAGCCGCTGCTCGGCAAGCCGCTCGGCGAAGCGTACTCGCTCGTCGACAACAAGGCCGCGCTCATGCAGATGAACTGCAACATCTGCCATCGCTACGAGCGGGCGACCAAAGGCGCCGACATGATCAACCTGGCCAAGGACCTCGTCCAGGAGAAGGGCTGCCGGGCCTGCCACGTCATCAACAACCGCGGCGGCACGATTGGCCCCGACCTGACGTGGGTCGGCGACAAGGCCCCGGAGCAGTACGACTACAGCCGGCTCTCCGGCCAGACGACGGCGTTCGCCTGGCACGTGGCGCATCTGAAGGACCCGCGGGCGCTCGTGCAGGACTCGGTGATGCCGAACTTCGGGCTGTCCACCAAGCAGGCGCAGGCGCTCGCGATGCTCATGCTCTCCTGGCGCAAGGCGCCCTTCGACGCGGCGTTCCTCCCGGGCGTGCCACGCACGGATCCCCAAACCGCCGAGGAGAGGCAGGCCGAAGCGGACATGAAGACCGGCCCGGGCGCCTGGTTCGTGCAGACGGGCTGCTTCGTGTGCCACTCGATTGCCGCCCTGAAGGTGCGGAGCCCCGCCCAGATCGGCCCGGACCTGTCCACGGCCGTCGAGGACACGCAGAAGCGGTTCGGCGTGACCGTCGACCAGTTCCTGAAGAACCCGACCGGGACGATGTCGGTGGTGCTCTCGCGCCAGATCGTGCTGACGCCGGAACAGAAAGAGATCGCGATCCAGAAACTGCGCGAGGCGTTCGCCGAGTACCAGCGCCTCGTCGCCGCCGGTCAGAACCCCCTGGCGCCGGCGCCGGGAGGCGCGAAGCAGTAGACCTCGTGACAAGCGGAGGCGCCAGGCCGCTCCCGGCCGGCCTGGCCCCGCGTTTCCGAAAACCGTGAGCCGGCCGTGACCGTTACGTGGAGGACATGGACATGAGTTGGATTCGCTCCCGATCCGCCGCCTGGACCGCGATGGGCGTCCTGGCGCTGGCGCTGTTTGTCAGCCGCTGCGCGCCGAGCGCGCCCAAGGGCGCCAAGAAGGCGGCCGGCGCCACCTCGGACATGGCGGTGGCCGCCCAGAAGACCTACGTCGCCCCGGGCGACCTGGACGAGTACTATCTGTTCTTCGTCCGGCGGGCACTCCGGCCAGATCTACGTCTTCGGCGTGCCGTCGATGCGCCACATCTCGACGATTCCGGTCTTCACGCCCTACCCCGCGACCGGCTACGGGTTCGACGACGACAGCGAAGAAGATGCTCGGCGAACCTGACCTGGGGCGACGTGCATCACCCGGCGCTCTCCGAGACCAACGGCGACTACGACGGCCGGTGGCTCTTCGTGAACGAGATGAACGGCCGCGTCGCGCGGATCGACCTCCGGGACTTCAAGACCCGTCAGATCCTCGGGCCGATCCCCAACGTCTCCGGCAACCACGCGTCCGCGTTCGTGACGCCGAACAGCGAGTACTCCGTGATGGCCTCGCGCTTCTCGATTCCCATCCCGAAAGGCACGGCCGTCGAGGTCGCCAAGTACGCGACCGACTTCAAGGGCGTCATCACGGGAATCAAGATCGACCCCAAGAGCGGCGAAATGTCCTTCGGCTGGCAGGTCGTGATGCCGCCGTTCAATTACGACCTGGGCGACGCGGGAAAGAAGGTGTCCGACGGGTGGGTCTTCTTCACCTCGTACAACGCGGAACGGGCCACCGGCAAGCTCGAGGTGACCTCGACCCAGCGCGACCGCGACTACATCGCCATGGTGGACTGGAAGATGGCGGAGAAACTGGCGGCCGAGGGCAAGGGCACGCTGATCGGCGGCGTCAAGGTCCTGAACCCCAAGGAGCATCCCGGCCTGGTGTACCTCCTCCCGTGCGGCAAGTCGCCCCACGGCGTCGACGTGGCGCCGGACGGCAACTGGATCGTCGGCTCGGGCAAGCTCCAGGGCGTGACGACGGTGTTCAACTTCGAGAAGATCCAGACGGCCATCCGGAACAAGGACTTCACCGGCGAGGAAGACGGCATCCCGGTCCTGAAGTACGAGTCGATCAAGGACGCGGAGGTCCCCGTCGGCCTCGGCCCCCTGCACACGCAGTTCGGCACGGACGGCTACGCCTACACCTCGCTCTTCGTCGACAGCGCGGTCGCGAAGTGGAAGCTCGGCACCTGGGAAGTGGTCGACAAGATCCCGATGTCCTACTCGATCGGCCACCTGACCGCCGCCGAGGGCGACACGGTGAGCCCCGACGGCAACTACCTGGTCGGCCTGAACAAGCTCTCGCACGGCCGTCACCTCTCGGTCGGCCCGTCCCAGCCGGAGTCGTCGCAGCTGGTGGACATCACCGAGGAGAAGATGAAGCTCCTCTACGACGCGTTCACCGAGCCCGAGCCGCACTACGCGCAGATGGTGAAGGCCGACAAGATCAAGCCGATCGAGGTCTATCCGAAAGAAGAGAACACGCACCCGCACGCCATCTGGGACGTCAAAGACGCCGAGCGTGACGCGCAACGGCAACAAGGTCCTCGTCAAGATGATCGCGGTCCGCTCGACGCTGACGCCGACCGACTTCGAAATCAAGGACGGCGACGAGGTGACCATCGCGATCACCAACATCGAACAGACCACCGACGAGCTGCACGGTCTCGGCATCCTCGACTACAACATCAACATCGTCGTCGACCCCGGCGAGACGAAGACGGTGACGTTCAAGGCGAAACGGGGTGTCTTCCCGTACTACTGCACGAACTTCTGCTCGGCGCTCCACCAGGAGATGCAGGGCTACATGATCGTGCGCTAGGCTCACGATGCAACGCTTCCTCGCACGCCTGAACCAGACGCTCTCCCGTCCGATTCGGCGCCGGGCCGCGGCTCCTCGTCGCGGCCTCGGCGCTCCTGCTCCTGCGCGGTGCTACTTCTCTCCCCCTCTGGAACCTGACGATGTTCGCGCCGCAGTACCCGGAGGGCCTGCGGCTCGACATCTACAGCTACAAGCTCGAAGGCGGCAACGGCAACCAGGACATCGCGGAGATCAACATCCTGAACCACTACATCGGGATGCGCGATCTGGTGGCCGACGATTTCACCGAGTTCAAGTGGCTGCCCTTCATCGTCGGCGCCCTCGGCCTGCTCTACCTGCGGGCCGCCGTCATGGGCACCGTCGGCGGGATTCTCGACGTCCTGGTGCTCAACATCTACTTCTCGGCGTTCGCGCTCTGGTCGTTCGGCTACAAGATGTACGTGTACGGGCACAACCTGGCGCCCACGGCCGCCGTCAAGGTCGACCCGTTCATGCCTCCCGCTGTTCGGCGCGAAGCAGCTCGCGAACTTCGAGGTGTACTCGTACCCTCAGGCGGCGTCGTACGCGATGGCGCTGTCGTCGCTGCTGCTCGTGGTCGCCCTGGTCGTCGGCCTGGCGCCGCGCCCGCGCCGAGCTGCCGGAGGCGGCGTGACCAGAGCCGCCGCGCTCCTGGCCTGCCTGCTGGCCGCCGCGGCGGCCGCGGCCCAGGATCACGCCACCACTCCGGGGAGCCTCGAGGGGCGGCCGGCCGCCGGGGCCGCGTCGCCGCTCCAGGCCCGCCTCGACGCGGCCCCCCCGGGTCCCGCGTGGTCGTCGACGCGGGCACGTATCGCGGCGATCTCTTCATCGACAAGCCCGTGCACCTCGTGGGCATCGGGCGCCCGACGCTCGAGGGCTCGGGCTCGGGCAGCGTGATCCGGATCCGCGCGGCCGACGTGACCGTGGACGGGTTCGACGTCGACGGGCTGGGCCGCGGCGACCTCGGCCGCGACACGTCGGGCATCCACGTCGCCGCGCCGCGGGCGACCATCGCCAACTGCCGCATCAGGCGCGCCCTGTTCGGCGTGTACCTCCGCGAGGCCCCGGGCTCGACCGTCCAGGGCACGGTCGTCGAGGGCGTGCCGGGCCTCGAGCCGGGCGAGAAGGGGTCCGGCATCCACGTCTGGAACACCGACGGCTTCACGCTGACCGACAACCGGATCTACGAAGCGCGTGACGGCCTCTACATCCAGTCGTCGCCGCACGGGTTCGTGGCCCGCAACGTGGCCAGCCGCGTCCGCTACGGCCTGCACTACATGTTCTCCGACGACAACGTCTTCGAGGACAACACGTTCGAGCATGCCGCCGCGGGCTCGGCGATCATGTATTCGAACCGGATCCAGTTCAGGCGCAACCGGTTCCTGCACAACCGCGGCTTCGCCTCCGTCGGCCTGCTCTTCAAGGCCTGCGACGACGTGGTGGCCGAGGACAACCTGATCGCCGACAACGCCCGAGGCATCTTCCTGGAAGGATCGAACCGCGACGTCTTCCGCCGGAACATCATCGCCGAGTCCGACGTGGCCATCGTCCTCTACGACTCCTGCGCGGGCGTGCGATTCGAGGGCAACTCGTTCGTCGCGAACCTGTCGCCGCTCATGCTGGTGGGCCGCAGGACCGACACCGTCGTGGCCGGGAACTACTGGTCGGACAACCGCGAACTCGACCTCGACGGCGACGGGCGCTCGGACCGCCCGTACCGGCTGTCGAGCGTGTTCGACCACATGCGGGGCAACCTGACGGCCGCCGATCTGTTCGCGCAGGGACTGGCGGCCGCGGCGCTGGGCGCCGCCGAAACGACGTTCCCCGTCCTGGCCGCCATCACCGTCGAGGACCGGCGCCCGCTGGCGAGGCCGCCGGCGCTCCCGGACGTGCCGCAGCCCGCGCGCCAGACCCGGTCCGCCAGGCTGGCCGGCCTGCTCGTCTCGCTGGGCCTCGTCGTGATGGGAGGCGTGTCGGCCGCCGCCGCGCGTCCGGGCCGCTTCCGAAGGGCGGCCGGGCGATGATTGCGTTCCGTCGCTTCCGCAAGGAGTTCGGCTCGCACGTCGCCGTCGCGGCGCTCGACCTGGAGGTCCGGCGGGGCGAGACCCTGGCCCTGCTCGGCCCGAACGGCTCCGGCAAGACCACGACGCTCAAGGCGGCCGCCGGCCTGATCACGCCGACGGCCGGCGAGGTCCTGCTCGGCGAGCCCGGCCGGAGCGCACGCCTGCCCGCGGCGCGCGACCTCGTGTCGTACCTGCCCCAGCGGGTGAGCTTTCCCGACACGCTCACGGGCCGCGATGTCATCGAGTTCTACCGGCGCCTCCGCGGCACGCCCGCCTCGCGCACCGACGAGGTGCTGCGGTTCGCGTCGCTCAACGGCGCCGCCGGCCGGGCCGTCGGGACGTATTCCGGCGGCATGACGCAGCGCCTCGGCCTGGCCGTGGCCGTGCTGCCGGACGCTCCCGTCTTCCTGCTCGACGAGCCGACCGCCGCGCTCGATCCCGACGGGCTCGCGGCGTTCTACTCGATTGTCGAACGCCACGCCGCCGAGGGCCGGACCGTGCTGTTCACGTCGCATCAACTGGGCGATGTCGAGCGCCTCGCCGATCGCTTTGCCGTCCTCGTCGCCGGACGCCTCGTCGCCATGCTCACGCAGCGCGAACTGCACGATCGCCTCGCCGAGCGCGGCGTCATGCGGGTGAGAACGGCTGGCCCCTGCGAGGCTGCCGTGGAGCGCCTGACCGCGCTGGCGCCCGGAAGCCGGCTGGAAGCCGACGAGATCGTGATCCCCGGCCCGCCGTCGCTGCGTCCGGCGGCGCTCGAGGCGTTGCGCGGCGCGGGCGTCGAGATTCGCGGCCTGACCGCCGAGGAGGGCCGGCTCGACGCGTTCTACCGCGAGACTGATTGGAGACGCCGAATGAAAGCGCCTCGTGGCGGGCGCGCTCGTGCTCCTGGTGACGGCCTGCGGGACGGCCGTCCCCGGGCCGGCTGCGCTCGACGCGCGCAACGACGCGTGTGCGGAGTGCCGGATGGCCGTCTCGAGCCCGCGCTTCGCCTCCCAGCTCGTGGCGCCCGGTGAAGAGCCTCGATTCTTCGACGACCTTGGCTGCCTCGCGGCCTACCTCCGCGACCACGCGAGCCTGCCGTCCGGAGCGGTCGCGTATGTCGCGGATCATCGATCGGGCGAATGGGTCCCGCCATCCGCCGCGGTCTTCACCAGCGTGCCGGGGCTCGAGACGCCGATGGGCTCCCACGTCGTGGCGCACGCGTCGGCGGCTTCGCGCGACGCCGACCCGGCCTCGCAGCGCGGCACACCCGTTGACGCCGCGCGCCTTCTTCGGACGCCCGCTGCCGGAGGGTGCGCGATGACCGCCGTCTCCCCGTTTCGCGCGCTCCGGCTCTGCGCCCGCCAGGAGCTCGTCCTGGCGTTCCGGTCGAGATGGACGCAGACGTTCGCCGTCGCCTTCGCCGTCGCTGGCGCTCGCCGTCGCCGTCTCGGGATACGTGCTCTCGGGCGGCAGCGGCGTCCAGGACTTCTCCCGCACGGCCGCGTCGCTCGTGCAGCTCGTGATGCTGCTGGTGCCGCTCACGGCCCTCCTGCTGGGCGTCCTCGCGCTCGCCTCCGACCGCGGCAACGCCGAACTGCTCTTCTCGCAGCCGGTGTCGAGGTCGGTCATCCTGTTCGGCCGGGTGCTGGGCCTCTACCAGGCGCTTGTCTCCGCCCAGGCTGTCGGGTTCGGCGCCGCGGGCGTCGTCATCTACTCTCAGGCGGGCGACGACGGCGTGCTCGGCTTCCTCGTGGTCGTGGCGGCGGCGTTCGTGCTGACGGGCGTCTGCCTGGGCCTGGCGGCCCTCATCGCGGCCGGCAACATCGGCAGGCGGCGCTCCCGGGCGCTGGCCATCGCGCTCGTGGTCTGGCTGGTGCTCGTCGTGCTGGCGGACCTGGCCGCGCTCGGGGCGGCCTCCCTGCTCCGGTCCGGCGCCGCCTCCCGGCTCCTCATCACCGCCGCCATCGTCAACCCGGTCGGCGCCGTGAGAACCGGGTCGCTGCTGCTCATCGAAGGCACGGCGGCGTTCGGATCGGCGTCGCTCGCGCTGCTGAGATTCGCCGGAGGGCCGTTCCGCGCCGCCCTGTGGCTGGCGGCCTCGCTCGCGCTCTGGCTCGCGCTGCCGTTCTGGATCGCGTCGCGGCGCCTCTCCCGCGCCGATATCTGAGCCCGCCGCTCAGTAGCGGAACAGATAGCTGAGCTTCACGAACACCTGCCGGCCGACGGAGGTCAGCGGGAGGTCCGCGCGCGAAGGCGGCGGCGACGGGATCGGCGCCAGCGGCTGGTTCGCGTACCCGTCCGAGTAGCCGAGGTAGACCGCGGTCCAGGGATTCAGGAGGTACGTGAAGAGCACGTCGGCGTTGAACCGCCGCTCGTCTTCGAGGTCGACGAGCGCCTGGTTCGGCGACAGCGACTCGTAGTCGAAAATGACTCGCGCCGACAGCGCGCGCGTGAACTGGTAGTTCACGCGCGTCCGGAGGATGTGGTCGGTGAAGATGCGGCCCCGCGGCGCGCCCGGCGGCAGCGCGCTCTCGTCGCTCGTCGACAGATCCGAGTACAGGTACGCCTGGTCGAGCCTCAGCCGCGAAGACGGCCGGAGCGTGAACTCCGCCTCCAGGCTCTGTTCGGCGCCGAGGAACGGGTACGAGCCCCTCGGCCGGGTAGTAGTTGATCCCGCTTCCGCGAAAGTAGTGCATCCCCACGCCGAGCCACGACAGCCACTCGGAGTTGGCGCGCGCCATCGCGCCGCCCCGCCGGAACTCGATGCCCTCGTACCGTTCGAAGGCCGCGAAGTACATGCCGCCCAGTTCGGTCTGGCCGGGCAGTTCGATCTCGAAGCCGGGCTCGACCTGCCAGTCCTGCAGCTGCCCGCCATAGTCCCACAGCGCCCCGGCCTCGATGTCCGCGCCGACGCGCAGGACCCGGCTCTTCTCCGGATACCAGGAGTAGTCGGCCTCCTGCTGCACCTCGCGCATGTCCACGCGGCGGATGTACCCCAGCTCCGAGCGGAAATCGGGGCTCCTGCGAGGTGACACTGCCCGTGTAGTCGAACCCGCGCGCCCTCGCGGGTGATCTCGGCGATCCAGGAGGTCCCGCGCGTCGCGTCACCCGACTCGTCGATGGTCTGGCTGCCGACCCACTGGCCCGTCGCCGTCCAGTTGTCGGTGAACTTCCACCGGGCATCGCCGCCGTACACGCGGTTCGCCGACGCGCCGAACTCGACGTCGGTGAAGATGCCGCCCACGTACGACTGCCGCGCGAACTCGCGCTGCACCCTGACGACGCCGATGCCGGCCGTCCTGCCGCTCCGCGAGTCTCCCGCCTCGACCTCCCGGCCGGGCTCGTCGTCGTTGACGCCCAGCACGCCGAACGCCCAGCCGCGCCGCCTTGCCCGTGAGGCGGGCACCGACGCCGGGATCCGCGATCCGCCTGGAGAAGAACAGCGTCTGCGGCGTCTCGAAGTACCCGGCGTTCTCGATGAAGAACGGACGCTTCTCGGGAAAGAACACCTCGAATCGCTGATTGACCGTGACCTGCGGCTCGTCCGACTCCACCTGGCTGAAGTCGGGGTTCACCGTGAGGTCGACCGTGAACGCGTCCCTGATGACCGCCTTGGCGTCCAGCCCGACGCGAGCCGAATCCTCGGTCCCGCGCACGCCGGCGTCGTCCAGCACGCGGGCGGACGCGAAGTTGCCGTACGGAATCGCCTGGAGGTTGCGCCCCGGCGAGATGCCCTCCAGGCCTTCCAGCGTGGCCAGTTGCTGTCCGAATCCCGACGATGCGCCGCGTGATGTACGGCCAGAACGACGTCTCGTTGGCGCGCGGGATGCTTCGGGCCACGGCCACGCCCCACGTCTGGGTCTCCGCGTTGCTGAAACGGAGGCTCTTGAACGGGATCTTCATCACGACCACGTAGCCGTCCTTCGTGAGGCGGCCGTCCGACTGCCACAGCGTGTCGTAGCTGTAGTCGTCGTCCTGTCCCTCCGTGGTCACGCCGTCGAGCTGAATCCCCAGGGGGTTCACCATGAACTGGTACGCCCGACGCCCGTCGTGGTACGTATCCAGCAGCAACCCGACGATGTCGTCGCCCATGATGGCTTCGCGCTTGGTCATGTTCGCGCGGACCTTGCCGGGGTCGTCTTTGGCGACGAAGACCGCGTAGAGATGCTGCTCGTCGTACGAGAGATACGCCGTGGTCTCGAGCGACGACGGCACGCCATCACCCGGCTCGCGCTGGACGAACCCCGTGATCCGCACCCCCGGCGGCGTGGTCGCCGCCATCGAGGTAGCGGGCCAGCTCCGGCGGTTCGGTCGACGCGGGGGATCGTGATGGTCGGCCTCTCCGCGGCCGCGGCGAGCGCGGTGCCGGCGGCCGTCAGCAGGAGGACAGCGAATCCGCGAACATCGGCGCATCAGGGAAGTCCAGGGGGAAAGCGGCCGGCGCCGGGGCGGACCCGGCCGACGTGGGTTCAGGTGTAGTTACGACGGCGGGCGCGGCAGAGTTTCACCGCCGGCGCGGCCCGCCTGCATCGGCCGGGGAATCGCGGTAGGATAGCGACAGTCATGTCCCTCGATATCGATGACGCCCTGCGCCGTTCACCGATTTTCGCCCGGCTTGGCGTCGATGATCGCCAGCGGCTCGCCGACGTGGCGCGCGTGCACCTCTTTCACCGCGGCGAAACGGTGTTCGCCGAGGGAGAGCGCCCCGAGCACTTCTGCACGCTGGTCAGCGGACGGGTGAAGGTCTCCAAGATGACGCCGGCCGGCAAGGACGTCATTCTGGAGATCTTCGGCGCCGGGGATCCGCTCGGAGCCGTGGCCGCCTACGACGGCCACCCGTTCCCGGCCTCGGCCGTGGCCATCGAGGACGCGCACGTCCTGCTCGTGCCTCGGGACGCGTTCTTCCTCCTGCTCGAGCGGCATCCGACGCTGGTCCGCGGACTGCTGTCGGGCCTCACGCATCGCATCGCGGAACTCGCCTTCCGGCTCGCCGAGCTCACGGGCGGGCGCGTCGAGCCGCGCTTCGCGCGGCTGTTCCTCAAGCTGGCGCAGGAACAGGGACGGCCGGAGCGAGGCGGCACGTTCATTCCCGTCGCCTTGTCGCGCCAGGAACTCGCCGACATGACCGGCACGACCATCGAGACCAGCATCCGCATCATGAGCCGGTGGGGCAAGCACCGCTCGTGTCCTCACGGAGAAGGACGGGTTCCTCGTCCTCAATCCCGCTGAACTCGAGACGCTCGCGCTCGCCTGACCGCACCTTCGCGGCTCTGCCCCGCGGAGAGCGGACGGACGTGCGATAATGCCGAAAGGGCGCCGCTCCGGCGCTCCAGCGGTCTGGCCCCCCCGTCCTCCAGCATGAGACGGGATTCCCCGACGGGCACGCCGTCTGGCTTCACGGCCAGGCCGGGTTCCCGGACGGCGGAGGTTCACGTGAAGAAGGTCGCATCGAAGCCGTCGCGGGCGGTCACTCGCAAGCCGGCACCGGCCGGTTCCCGCGCCCGGGCATCGGCTGCCGTGAAGGTCGCACCTGCCAAAACCGTTGCCGCCAAGGCCGCACCCGCCAAGACCGTTGCCGCCAAGGCCGCACCCGCCAAGGCCGTTGCCGCGAAGGCCGCACCCGCCAAGACCGTTGCCGCGAAGGGCCCGCGAGTCACCGACACCAAGCCCGCGCGTCCGGCGGTGGCCAGGACGGTCCGGCCGGCGGCCAGGCCGCGAAGCGCCGCTGCGGCGAGCAAGCCCGCGGGCGTGCACCCGAGGCCGGCCGCCACGGCGATGCTGATGCCGCTGCACGAGGGCATCGTGTACGGGCCGGTCCGGTCACGGCGCCTCGGCCGCTCGCTCGGCATCAACCTGACGCCGGCCCATCTGAAGCTGTGCTCCTTCAACTGCTCGTACTGCCAGTACGGGTGGTCCGAGCACTCCCGCCGGGCGTCGGAGCCGGCGTTCGAGCACTGGCCGAGCGCCGCCACCGTCGCCAAGGCCGTGTCCGTGGCGCTGCGCGCCCTCCTGGCGCAGGGCGACCACATCGACCGCCTGACGCTGGCCGGCCACGGCGAGCCGACGATGCACCCGAAGATCAAGGACGTCGTGACCGCGCTGCGAAAGGTCCGGGACGAACTGGTGCCGGGCGTACCGCTCGCGATTCTGTCCAACGCCAGCACGCTCGAGCGGGCCGATGTGCGGGAGGCGCTCGCCGGCATCGACGAGCGCTACATGAAGCTGGATGCCGGCGATACCCCCACGCTGCGGTCGGTGAACGGCTCGCCGCTCTCCATCGAACAACTGGTGGCCGGCCTGAAAAAGGTGCCCGACATCGTGATCCAGGCGATGTTCGTCAAGGACCGCACCGGCCGCGTCGACAACACCGGCGATCTCACCGTCATCAACTGGGTGGGCGCGCTCGATCGCATCCGGCCGAAAGGCGTGCAGATCTACACGATCGACCGCACGCCGGCGTTTCCGTACCTGCAGCCGGTGCCGGCGGCGCGCCTGCGTGAGATTGTCCAGCGGGTCCGGCTTGCCGGTTTTCCGTGCGATGTCTACGGCATTCCGGACGCGCCCGCGGAGCCCCGCAAAGCGTAGGGCGGGCCAGGCGGGCTAGACGAATCGCTTCTCGAACCAGGTGCCGGTCGCGACCTGGGCGATCGCGGTATACCCTCTGTTCTGGAGCACCTCGTCGAACAGGCCGGCCCGCGTCAGGATCACGAGTCGGCGCACGCTGCCCGCCACGCAGCCCAGTTCGAGGGCATCGAGCAACCCCTCCGCGATCTGCGCCGGCGTGCAGTCCGAAGAGGTGTCGAGGCCGACCTCCTCGACGCGCAACTCCCGATCCGAGCGGCTGTAGGCCGCCAGTCCCACGACGCGCCGGCCGCAGAGCGCGAGGATCCGGCTTCCCTGCTCCAGGCGGGTCCGCCGCGCCATCGTGAGTCGCTGGCCCCGGAAGAGGCGCCGCAGGTCGGCGAGCGACACGCCCCCCGCGTCGGGTCCGAGCACCCTGTAGTGCATGGGGGCATCACCGCCGACGGCCAGGCCAGGCATCATAGGATAGCGAGCAGCAACCCGGGTGCCAGCCGGCAATGACGGATTTCTGGCCGAAATTGCGACGATTTCTCGACCGAACGCTCGTTCGGCCCTGAATTTTCGGCGGAATCTCGGCGGAGGCGCCGGACCGACGCTACTCGGCGGACTCGAGGTGACCCAGGCCGAGCTTCTTGATCCGGTCGCCCAGCGTCGAGCGCTTGATGTTGAGCAGTTCGGCGGCCTTCGACTTGTTGCCGCTGCTGACTTTGAGCGCCCAGCTGATGAGATTGGACTCGACCTCCCGCAGGCGGTCGTCGAGCGAGATGGCCGACGGGTGGTCGTGCGTCTCGACAATCGGCTCGTGGTCTTCGGCGTACTTGTGGAAGAGCACGCTGACCGGCACGCAGCCCACGCGAACGGTGTCGCACGTGCAGGTCTGGGCGATGCGCTCGCACGCGTTCTCGAGCTCGCGGACGTTGCCGGGCCACGGGTAGCGCATGAACGCCTGCTGCACGGCCGGCGCGACCGCCCGGGGCTCGTCGTTGCGCTGCCGGAAGTACCGCTTGATGAAGTGATCCATCAGGATCGGCACGTCCTCGCGGCGCTCGCGCAGCGGCGGCAGGTTGATGGGGATGACGTTCAGGCGGTAGAACAGGTCGTCCCGGAACTTGCCCTCCGCCACGATCTCCTTCAGCGCGCGCTTGCTGCCGGTGATCACGCGCACGTCGATCGGGATCGACCGCGTCCCGCCGAGCCGCTCGACCGTGCGGTTCTGCAGGACCCGCAGCAGCTTCACCTGCATCGACATCGGGCACATCGTCGATGTCGTCGAGGAAGATCGTGCCGCCCTGGGCCAGCTCGAACCGGCCCGGCCGGTCCTTGATGGCGCCGGTGAACGCGCCGCGCTCGTGCCCGAACAGTTCCGACTCGATCAGCGTCTCGGAGAGGATCGCGCAGCTCACCGGCACGAACGGCTTGTGGCGCCTCGCGCTCGACTGGTGGATCAGGTTGGCGATCATCTCCTTGCCCGTGCCGGTCTCCCCGGTCACGAGCACGCTGCTGTCGCGGTCCGCGATCACGCGCACGAAATCGAACACCGCCCGCATCCGCGAGCTGCGGCCGACAACGACTTCATCGATCGTGAAAGGGGCGACGGGCACCATGGGTCAGGGGCTGCGGGATTCGTCTTGCGTCAGTCTACCAGATGTCCGCGGTAGTATACTAAACATCCAGGAGCCCTCACATGGTGACTCGCGAACGTGTGCAAGTCGGTCCTCGATCGGATCCGCCCCCTCCTCCAGAACGACGGCGGCGACATCGAACTCGTGGACGTCGCCGACAACAAGGCCAAGGTCCGCCTGACGGGCAATTGCGTCGGCTGTCCCAGCGCCCAGATGACGCTCTACTTCGGCGTGGAATCGACCCTCAAGGACGAGATCCCGGAACTCGAAGAACTCCTCGTCGTGTAGACCTTCCGGCGGAGCGGCCCGGGGGCGCCCCGCTACCGGATGGCCGACGTCGAGGCGAGGGTTGCAGGGCGGCCGTGCCGGCCGTGACACTGCTGCCGGTCACGGTCATCGACGTCGTGGCCGATCCGGCGCTGCGCTCGCCGCCGGCCCCGCTTCCTGAAGCGTCTCGAACTCGATGACGGCCTTCACGTACTCCAGCGCGGCCTGGAGTTCGTTGTTCCGTGCCTGCGCCAGATCGCGTTGGGCCTGGACGACGAGGAACGTCGTCGACATCCCGACCTCGAACCGTTTCTGCTCGGCGTCCAGCCGCTGCTCGGCGAGCGCCCGCCCCGCCCGGCTGGTGTTGATGCGCCGCCCGTTCATGTCGACCTGCCACGCCGACTGGCGCAGCTGGCGCACGGCCTTCAGCTCCGAACTCTGCAGCCGGCTCGCGCCTGCGCCTCCTCCAGCCGCGATCGCGCGAGGTTCGCGTCGTCGGAACTCCGGCCGAGCGGGTAGGTGATGTTCACGCCCACGATCCAGGTCGGGTACGCCGACTGGAACACCTGGCGCATCACGTACCCGAACGACACCGGCTCGCTGCCGACCACCGTGCCCGGGAAACCGCCCTCGCGCAGGAGCCGGGTGCCGCCGAGGCCCGCGCTCTGGAAGTTCACCTGGAAGCGCACGTCGGGCAGCGTCTGGTTCTTGTAGAACCGCACGTTGGTGCGGACGTTTTCCAGCTCCGCGCGCGCCCGCACCAGGTCGAGGCGCTGCCTGAGCGCGCGGTCGATCACCGTCTCGACGTCCGGCAGCTCGCCCAGCAGCGCCGGCCGGTCGGTCGGGTCGAGGCCGGTCGTCCAGAACGCCTGGCCGTTCGCGTCGAGGATCAGCATGCGGAGCCGATCTTCGGCCTGCTTCAGGGCGACCTGGGCGATGGTCAGGTTCTCGTCCCGCTGGGCCTCCTCGGCCTGCGCCGTCAGCAGGTCCAGCGGCGGCGCCTGGCCGACATCGACGCGCGCCGTGTTGACGCGCACGAGTTCGCGCGACGAGCTCCAGCGATCGCTGCTGGACGTCGACCAGCGCGCGGGCGGCGACCAGGTCCCAGTACGCCTTCTTCACGTCCGACACGGTGCGCACCACGGTCTCCCGGAACCGCGTGTCGGAAATCTCCCGGTTGCGCTTGCTGATGGTGAGCTGCTGCCGGCCGGCGTCGATCGCGAGGTCTTTGAGCAGCGGCTGCGACACGGTGAACTGGATTCTCGAGGTGACAATCGGGTTGTAGTTGGAGAAGAGGCTCGTCGACTTCGTGCGCGTCGTGTCCCAGCCTGCCGCGTAGCTCGTGCCGAAATGCGGCAGCCGCTGCGTGAGGCCCAGCGTGCCGCTTCCCGCGAGGCTCTGGACGCCCTGGTTGCCGACGAGGAAACTCGTCGGCGGCGCGAGCGCGCTCGTGCGCGTCAGGCTCGAGGTCAGGGCCGGCAGGAACACCGACTCGGCCTGGCCGACGCGCTCCCCGGCGATCTGCGGATCGAGGCGATCGACTTTGAGGTCCAGGTTGTTCTCGAGCCCCATACGGACGGCGTCGTCGAGGCGTCAGGCGCAGCAGCGGCGCATCCGGCGCGGCGGGTGCCTGGGAGGCGGCCGCCTGCGCGAGCGCCTGCCCGTCGGCGGGCGCGGCGAGCGCCAGCGCCAGCAGGACCCCGGCCCCGGCGGCGCCCGCGGGCTTCAGCCGCGCCGCCACCCGGCCGCCCAGGCGCGCCAGGAACCCGTACGCGCGGGTCCACAGGCCGAGTTTCGACGCGTCGTCGAACAGCGAGTACGCGACGGGCGTCACGACCAGCGTCAGCACGAGCACCAGCGTCTGCCCGCCGATGATGACGAACCCGATCGCGCGGTTGGTGCCCGAGCCGACGCCGCTCGACAGCACGAGCGGAATCATGCCCGCCACGAACGACAGCGTGGTCATCAGGATGGGCCGCAGCCGGTCGCGGCTCGCCTGGATGATCGCCTCGTGCACGCTCAGCCCGTGGTCCCGGAGCTGGTTGGCGCGATCGATCTGCAGGATCGAGTTCTTCTTCACGACGCCGAACAGCACGAGCAGGCCGAGGCCGGAGAAGATGTTGAGCGACTGCCCGGTCACGATGATCGACAAGCAGCGCGAACGGCAGCGTCAGCGGCAGCGACAGCAGGATCGTGATCGGGTGGAGCCACGACTCGAACTGGGCCGCCAGAATCAGGTACATGAAGACGAGCGACAGGCCGAAGGCCAGCATGAAGGCCCGTCCCGTGCGGGCCAGTTCGCGGGAGCGCCCCGCGAACCGGGTCGCGTAGTCCGGCCCGAGGTTCAGCCGCGACGCGGACGCCTGCATGGCGTCCATCACCGCCGTCTGGCCGAAGCCCGGGCAGCAGGTTCGCGTACACGGTGACCTGCCGGTCGCGGTTCAGGCGCTGGATCTCGGCCGGGGCGGTGCCCGGCGCGAACGTGGCGATGTTGTCGAGCGCCACGCTGCCGAGGCGCGACGAGGGCACCGTCAGGCTGCCAACGTCCGCGATGGTCCGGCGGTACCCGGGCAGCGCGCGCAGGTGCACTTCGTACTGCTCGCCGCCCTCGTTGAAGGTGGTGACCTGGTCGCCGCCGACCAGCAGCCGCATGGCCTCGGCCGCGTCGCCGATCTGCACGCCGAGGTCGGCGGCCTTCGCGCGATCGAGCGTGACCTCGAGTTCCGGCTTCCCGGGGTTCAGCGAGATGTCGACGTCGACCGCTCCCGGGACCGTGCGGGTCTCGGCCGCGATCCGCTGGGCGTACTCCTGCAGCCTGCGCGATGTCGGGGCCGTTCACGACGAACTGGATCTCGGCGCTCTGCTGCCCGCCCCCGCCCATGGCGGCGATCGCCCGCACCGCGGTCCGCAGGCCGGCCGACGCGTACTGCGCCGTCAGCTCCTTCCGGACCAGGTCCGACACGGCGAACACGTCGCGACGGCGTTCGCTCGAGCGGCACGAGGCGCACGTAAATCGTCGCCACGTTGGCGGTCCTGGCGGAATCGTCGGCCGCGGTCACCATCGTGAAGGCGACTTCCGGATAGCCGGTCCGCAGGCGCGGTGGCGATCCGGTTCGCGATGATCTCGGTCGACTGCAGGCTCGTGCCTTCGGGCGCGCGCAGTCCGATCTCGAACTCCGACTGGTCGTCGACCGGCAGGAAGTTCTTGTTGACGATCATGAAGAGCGGGGCGCTCGACAGCAGCACCAGGAACGCGACGAGGGCGACCACGCGCCGGTGCGACAGCGCCCACTCGAGCGGCCTCGTGTAGCCGTGATCGATGCGGCCCGAACCACCCGCTCTCGCGTGAGGTATGGGCCGGGTGCGCCGCGTCGCCCTCCTGGCGGCGCACCTTCAGCCAGCGGGCGGCGAGCATCGGCGTGAGCGTGAAGCTGACCAGCAGCGACACCATGACCGCGAACGCCATCGTCAGGCCGAAGCTCTTCATGAAGCGCCCGACGATGCCGCTCATGAAGCCGATCGGCAGGAAGATCGCCACCAGCGACAGCGTCGTGGCCAGCACGGCGAGGCCGATCTCCTTCGTGGCCTCGACGGCCGCCTCGAAGGGATCGCGGCCCTTCTCCTCGATGAACCGGTAGATGTTCTCGAGCACCACGATCGCGTCGTCGATCACGATGCCGACCGAGAGCGTGAGCGCGAGCATCGTCATCGAGTTGAGCGTGAAGCCCTGGTACCAGATGAGGCCGAAGGTCGCGATGATCGACGTCGGGATCGCGATCGCGGCGATGACCGTGGACCGCCAGTTGCCCAGGAAGAGCAGCACCACGAGCGCCGCCAGCAGGGCGCCGAGGACCAGGTGCTCCTGCACGGCGCGGATCGACGCCTTGATGAAGTCGCCCTGGTCGCGGACGATCGTGATCGCGTAGCCCGGCGGCAGCGTCGCGCGCAGTTCCTCGATCCGGTCCTTGACGGCCTGGATGACCTGCACGGTGTTGGTGCCGGACTGGCGGCGGATGTTCAGCACGACGGCCGGCGAGCCGTTCACGTTGGCGAGCGTGGAGGCGTCCGCCATGCCGTCCTCGATCGTCGCCACGTCGGCCACCGTGATCGCATGGCCCGTCGCGGACGCGCACGACGATCTCGCCGAACTGCTCGACCGACTGGACGCGCCCCCGCGTGCGGAGCGTCAGGTTCGGCGGCCCCTGCTCGAGCCGCCCGCCGGGAATCTCGACGTTCTGCGCCTGCAGCGCCCGGGACACGTCGGTCACCGTGACGTTGTAGGCGCGCAGGCGATCGGGGTCGAGCCAGCACGTTGATCTGCCGGCCCCGGCCGCCGAGGACCAGCACCTGCCCGACGCCGCTCACCGTCTCGAGCCGGCGCCGCAGCACCTTGTCCGCGTACTCGGTGATTTCCCGCACCGGCCTCGGCGCCGACACGGCAAGGCCGAGCACCGGCGCCGCGTCGGTGTCCATCTTCTCGATGATCGGCTGCAGGATCGTGCGCGGCAGCTGCGGCAGGATGCGGTTGACCTTGTCGCGCACCTCCTGGGCGGCGACGTCCACGTCCTTCTCGAGCAGGAACGACGCCGTCACGATCGACACGCCTTCGGCGGACGTCGAACGCAGCTCGTCGAGGCCGCTGATCGTGTTGACGGCCTCCTCGATCTTGTCGGTGATCTCGGTTTCGATCTGCTCCGGCGCGGCTCCAGGCTGCCGCGTGGTGACCATGATGGTCGGGAAATCGACCTTGGGAAATCGATCGACGCCGAGCTGCGAGTACCCGAACGCCCCGACCACGGTGAGCGTCAGCACGAGGACCGACGCAAACACCGGCCGTCGAACGCACAGCGCCGCAAGCCACTGCATAAGCCGCTCCTACTTCTTCGCGGCGGCCGGCGGTCGCGGCCGCCGCGCCGACGTGGACCTGCGCGCCGTCTGTCAGTGACTCGACCCGGGATGTCGCGACGATCTCGCCGGCCGCGAGCCCCTGGACCACTTCCGTCACGGTCCCGAGCGTCAGCCCGGTGGTGATCATCCGCTGTTCGACGCCCGTGCCGCGGACGACGAAGACGTGGCTGATGCCCGCCACCGTGCTGACGGCGCCGGCGGGCACGACCACCGACGGCTCAGCCGACGGCAGCGTCACCTCCGCCGACACGAACATCCCGGGCTTCAGCGCGTCGTCGGGATTGGGGAGCGATGGCCTCGACCGTGAGGGCGCGCTGATCCGCGCGGAACGCCGGCGACACGAACCGGACCTCGGCCTCGAAGTAGCGCCCGGGATACGCGTCGACCTGGAGGCGGACCGCCTCGCCCGGCGTGATGAGACCGGCCGACTGCTCGGGCACCGTGAGTTCGACGCGGAGCGGGGCGACCTTCACCACCGTCACCACCTTGGTGCCGCGCGTGACGAAGTCGCCGACGCTGACCTTCCGCTCCATGACGAGGCCCGCGAACGGCGCGCGCACGACGGTGTCGCCGAGGGCCTTCCGGGCGAGCGCCAGCCGCGCCTTCGCCCCCTCGAGCATCCGGAACTGCTGCTGCGCCGCGTTGCGCGCGGCGCCGGTACTGGTTGCTCGTCGCCTCGACCTGCGTGCGCCGCTGATCGAACTCGGCCTGCGACACCACCTTCTGATCGAGCAGGCTGCGAATCCTGGCGAACTCCGCCTCGGCCAGGTCGCGCGTGGCCTTGGCCGCCGCCACTTCCGGCACCTTGTCGATGCCGAAGGGCTCGCCGGGCTCGATCGCCAGCCGCGCCTCCAGCTGCGCCACGCTGGCTTCGGCGTCGGTCGCGGCTGCCTGCGCCTCGAGCGGCGCCAGCGTGATGAGCGGCGCGCCCTCCGAGACGCGGCTTCCCCGCTCCACCGGAGTCCGATCACCCGGCCCGTCGTTTCCGCCGCCACCTCGGCTTCTTCAGCCGCCATCAGCGTGCCGGTCACGCGGAGCACGTGGTTGACGCTCCGCTGCTCGGCGGGCGCAGCGGTAATCTCGACCGGCTCGGGCGCCGGCGGCGCCGCCTCGGATTTCGCGCCGGACCCGCACGCCGCCGCGAGGGCGGCCATCACCGCCAGGGCCGCCATGCCTGCATTGCTGTACTTCACGCTCCGCCTCCATGCCCCGATCCGCCGCCGGCCGCCCCGTCCAGAAACAGCGCGAGTACCTCCGCCGGGGTCCGGTTCGGCTTCTCCGCGCCCGATGACAGCGCTTCGAAGATGCAGCTGTGCACCATGCCCAGGTACGCCGACGCGAGCATGCCCGGGTCGCCGCCGCGCAGCGTGCCCTCGTCGACCCCCTGGCGCATGAGCTCAACCAGCTGCTCCCGGAGCCGCCGGGTGTGCGCGCCGACGCGCTCGGCGATCTGGTCGGAGAACGCGGCCGTCAGCCGCCCGCGCTCCGAGAGGAAGAGCCGGAAGAAGCCTCGCCGCTCCTCGAACGTCCTGAACATCGCCGCGGTCAGCGCCTCGAGCTTCTTGCGCGCGCCCTCGGCCTGCCGCGCCCTGTCGAGGAGCCCGAAGAAGAACTCCCACTGGGTCTCCACGACGCGAAGGTAGAGTTCGTCCTTGCTCTCGAAGAACTGGTAGACGCCTCCGACACTGAACCCGGCCTCGCGGGCGATGTCGCGGATGGACGTGGCGTGGTACCCCTTTTCGCTGAACACCTTCTCGGCGGCGTCGAGCAGACCGGCGAGGTCGGCTTCCCGATGGCGGCGGCGTCGAATAGATGAACCTGTATTCATAGTTAGAATCTCTGCTCTAACTGTACGCTCGCCTTCAAGCCGTGTCAAAGTGTTTCCCGCCGCCCGACGCCCGGCGTGCCGCCGGTTCGGTCAGCGATGTGTAATCAGTCGAATCCTGGCGGGCGGTCGGAAGCGCATGCAGCGGACGACGGCTGGCGAGCTGGCCTCGACGGCTCGAAGCGGGCTGAACCCTCACCGATAGGCCGGCGTCAGGCGTCCCTCCGCGTCCTTCCACATCGGGACCCACGCGAGCGCCACCAGCTGCACGGTCACCTCGGTGCGCTTCGGTTTCAGCGTCACCGGCTCCAGCGTCTCGCCGAGCGGATCCAGCGCTCCGCCGAGCGCGTCGATGTCCGCCTGCGCCTGGGCCTCGAGCTCCGCCTTCTGCTGTCCGGCGGCAGCGAGCGTCTGCCGGGCCCTCTCGATGTCCTGGCTCTCCTTCATCGTCCTGCCCACGCCGCGCGCCGCGGTGGTGGCCTTGCCGAGCGTCGACGTGCTCAACGCCTTGCGCCCGAAGAGCGCCCCGAGCACGGTGGCCCCCATCGACACCGCCGTCTGGAGCTTCTGCTGCGAGGCCTGCGCGGACTCGCGGTCGACGGCCTGCTCCGCCCGCCGGATCTTCTCGTCGAGCGCGGCCAGCTTCGGCGCGTACGTCCGCCGCAGCTTCTCCACCGCCTCGTCGCGCTGCTCCCGGGCCGCCGTCTGGAGACGAATGCGGAAATCCCGCTCCGACTCGCCGGGCGCCGACACGAGGCCCGTGCGCGGGCTCTTCAGCAGGTCGAGCGTCTGGCTCTGCCCGATCCAGCTCTTGAAGGACTTCGCCCACGCGTCGTACGACCTGGCGCGCGTGGCGGCCGGCGGAACGCTCGAGGAACAGGCCGGCCGCCGCGGGTTCGGCGTGAAGGTCCTTCGCGGACATGTCGAGCACGGTGCCATCGGCCCATTCGACGCTGCCGAGCCGCGCGTCGATGGCCGCGACGACCGTCACGGTGCGGGCCTGCGTCGATGCCGCAGTTTCGCGTCCGAAAATCCCACGCTGGCGACCCCGACCGCCCTGGGTTCGTAGCACAAGCTCGCGGCCCCGGCCGCGAGCGAGCGTCACCGGCACGAAGAACTGCGCAATCCCGGCCGGCAGCACCGGCCTGTCGGCGCCCTCGCCGGCGTCACGCTCCGCACGGCTCGGAGGGCCCGACGGCCGGGCCGGCGTCTGTCCCGGGACCGCCGCCGCGGCGGTGTCGCCTGCGACGCGGCCGCCGCCTTGCGCGGGCCCATCAGGATCTTGATCTGATCGCGGGTCAGCGGGCCGCGCAGATACGACATGGCCCAGCGCGACTCGATCACGGCCGGCGCGTCCTCGTGCACGTTGTTCATCACGAACACGCGGCTGCTCAAGCCGCTCAGGGCGCGGTCGAAGTACGCGCGATCGAACCGGCCGCCGCCGGACGCGAGCGCGCCCTCGAGTCCGTCGAGCACCCGCGCCTTGTCGCGCTCGGTCTGCAGGCGGCCCAGCCACCAGGTCCCGCAGTTGGAGAGGCCCTTGTAGTCGAGGTCCACGGGGTTCTGCGTCGCGAGCAGGCACCCGAGCCCGAACGCGCGGCCCTGCTTGAGCAGCGTGAGCAGCGGCGTCTTCGACGGCGGGTTCGCCACCGGCGGGAAGAACCCGAACACCTCGTCCATGTAGAACAGGGCGCGCAGGCTCGTCGTGCCCTGCTGCGCCCGCATCCACGCCAGCAGCTCGTTCAGCAGCAGCGACACGAAGAACATCCGCTCCCGATCGCCGAGGTGGGCGATCGAGAGGATCGAGACGCGCGGCCTGCCCTCGGCCGTGTAGAGCAGCCGGTCGATGTCGAGCGGTTCGCCGTCGAGCCAGGCGTCGAAGCCCGGCGACGCGAGCAGGTTGTTGAACGCGGTCGCCAGCCCGAATCGATCCGTCGCGGGGAAGAACGACTCGAGTTCGAGCACGCCGATCCGCTGCACGGGCGGCGTCTGGATCAGCTGGATGAGCCCCGCGAGGTCGACGCCGCGGCCGGCCGCCCACGTCGCCGTGAGGATCGAGGTCAACAGCGTATGTTCGCGGCTCCGGCCGGGCTCGGCCTCGATGCCCGCCAGCGTCAGCAGGCTCGTCGCCGTCGTGCTCACGCGCTCGGCGAACAGCTCGCGGTCCTCCATGAAGGCCGGCGGCGGCGCGTCGAGCGATCGGAGGATCGACAGCGGCAGGCCGGCGCTGCTGCCGGGCGTGTAGATGGCGAAGTCCGACGCCGCGCGAAGCCGTCCGATCCGCGCGCCGTCCTGTCCCCACTCGGCGAGCCCGCGCGTCCACTTCGCCGCCTCGTCCGCGGCGAACTGATCGACGCTCACGCCCTTCCGCCGCGCATCGTCCTCGTTGACCCAGGGCCGGAAGTCCTCCGGAGCCAGTTCGGGAAACGTGAGCAGGAGGTTGCCGAGGTCCCCTTTCGGATCGACGGCGATGACCGGCACGCCGTCGATGGCGGCCTCTTCGAGAATCGACAGACAGAGGCCTGTCTTGCCGCTGCCCGTCATGCCGACGCACACGCCGTGCGTGACCAGGTCCCGCGAGTCGTACAGAACGAGACCGTCCTCGCGCTTGCCGGCATGCGAGGTCGTAGGTCCGGCCGAGGTAGAACACCCCGAGTTTCTCGAAGTCCTGCATCGTGATGCTCCCGCGCGCGTGCTGGCCAGTCTACCCCACTCGAGCCCGCGCGGCGCCGGCGGCTACAGGTTGAAACAGACGACGCGCGTCTCGGTCATCTCCTGCAGGGCGAAGCGGATGCCTTCGCGGCCGATGCCGCTCAGCTTCGTGCCGCCGAACGGCATCACGTCGAGCCGGTAGTCGGTCGAGTCGTTCACGATCACGCCGCCCACGTGGAGCCCCCGGATGGCCGTCGAAGGCCGCCCGGAGGTTCTCGGTGAAGATCGCCGCGTGCAGGCCGTAGTCGACCCGGTTCGCGCGGGCGATCGCCTCGTCGAGCGATGCCCGCGCGGTAGAGCGACACCACCGGACCGTAGACTTCGCCGCAGTCGAGGCGCGCGCCCTCCGGCACCGACTCGAGCACCGTGGGCCAGACCAGCGCCCCTTCGCGCCGGCCGCCGGCGAGCACACGCGCGCCGCCGCGCTCGGCCTCGCGCACCCACGCTTCGACGCGCTCCGCCTCGCGGACCGTGATCATCGCGCAGACGTCGGTCGCCTCGTCCATCGACGATCCCGCCGTGAGCGCCTGCACGTGCGCGACGAAGCGCTCGCGGAACACGTCGTAGACCTCCGACAGCACGAACACCCGCTGCACGCCCAGGCAGTTCTGCCCCGCCTGGGCGAACGCGCCGGCCGCAATCGCCGGCACGGCCCGATCGAGGTTCGCGTCGGGCATCACCAGGACGGGCGAGTTCGAGCCCAGCTCCATGCAGAGCTTCTTGATCCCCGCCGTCTTCGTGATCCGCAGGCCCGTGTCGACGCCGCCGGTGAACGTCACCAGGCGGACGCGCGGGTCGGCGACGATGGCCTCTCCCAGCTCCTCGCCGCGCCCGGTGACGACGTTCAGCCGGCCGGCGGGAAGCCCGGATTCCATCAGATCCTGCGCGAGGCGCAGCGCGGAGAGCGGTGTCGCCGTGCCGGGCTTCAGCACGACGGCGTTCCCGCCGGCGAGCGCCGGACCGACCTTGTGGCAGGCCATCGCCAGCGGGTCGTTGAACGGCGTGATGGCGCCGACCACGCCCACCGGGAACCTGAAGTAGTAGCCCACCCGGTCTTCCGAGCCGGCCCTGCTGTCGAACGGCAGCGTCTCGCCGGCCAGCCGCCTCCCCTCCTCCGCCGCCAGGCGAAGCAGCGTGACGCACCGGACCGGTTCGCGGCGCGCTTCGCGGATCGTCTTGCTCCCTTCGAGGGCGATCGTGCGCGCGTAGCCTGCGAGGTCGGCGTCGAGGCGCGCCGCGGCGCGCATGAGCACGTCGTAACGGGCATGGGTCGGCCACGGCCGATCGACCGCCCGCGCGGCGGCCGCCACCGCCGCGTCGACGTCCTCGGCGCGCCCGCGCGGCACGGTGTCGACGAGCCGGCCGTCGAACGGATTGGCCACGTCGAGGGTGTCGTCGCGGCCGATCCACTCGCCGTCGATGAGCATCCGCGCGCCCTGCCCGTCTCCCGGCCGCGGCATGGCGCCGCGATCACCGGCCATCGGTCCCTCCCTGGCTCCTGCGCGTCCGCCAGTACCGCTCGAGGCCCGCCCAGCAGTCGTCAAGCGACACGGAGTCGCGATAGGCCTCGTGCTCGTCGGGCGTGACCCGCTGGCGCACGCGCTCGCGTACCGACTCGACGAACGTCGACAGGCGGCGCTCCTCCGGGACCTCGGCGAGGATCCTCCCCGCGAGTTCGTCCCAGGCGTCCAGTTCGCGGCTCAGCGCATCGAAGTGGGCGCCCGAGTCACGATACAGGCCGAAGTGCGTGACGAACACGCCCGAAGGCGCCCATGCGCGCACCCTCGCGAGGCTCGCCTGCCACGCGCGCACGTCGATGTCCGGCGGCGGCGTGGGCGGCAGCACGTACGGGCTCGGGCCGACGCGGATGCCTGCCGTGTCGCCCGCGTAGACCACGCCCGAGCGCCGGTCGCGGTAACAGACGTGATGCGACGCATGACCAGGCGTGTAGGCCACGTCGAACCCGGCGCCGCCGAAGTCCAGCACGTCGCCGTCGGCGGGCACCACGCAGATTGGCCGCAGGCACGGCCGCGAACTCGCCCCACAGCCGGTCCATCTGGTCTCCGTAGAGGCGCGTGGCGCTCGCCAGGAGCTTTGCCGGATCGACCAGGTGCGGCGCGCCTCGCTCGTGCACGTAGACCTTCACGTGCGGGTACTGGCGGACCAGCGTGCCCGCGGCCCCTGCGTGATCGAGGTGGATGTGGGTGAGCAGCACCCCGTGCAGGTCGCCCGGCCTGACACCGAGATCCGCCAGCCCGGCGATGAGCGCCGGCAGGCAACTGGCGGGGCCGGGATCGACGACCAGCACCCCGGCCGGCGTGGGGATCGCTGCCGCCGCGATCCGTCCGGCCGAGCCGAGAAACTGCAGGTCCACGACTGCCGGCCACGAGTCGCTGCATCGCGCATACAGGTCCGCTCCAGGGAAGGCGGGGGCATTGTACCCGAAGCGTCTGCACCGCCCCTGAACGGTATACTGCAACCGATGGCAGACGAACCGCCGAAGACCGACCGGTCCGTGCTCGAGAAGACCCGCGCCGAGACGCGCGAGCCGGACCGCTACAGCGTCATCCTGCTGAACGACGACTACACCACCATGGAGTTCGTGGTCCAGGTGCTCGAATCGGTGTTCAACAAGGGGCCGGCCGAGGCCTTCCGCATCATGATGCTGGTCCACACGCAGGGCCAGGGCCTGTGCGGCGTGTTTCCCTGGGACATCGCCGAGACCAAGGTGGCGGCGACCCATGACCTGGCGCAGGAACGCGGGTTCCCGCTCAGGGCCATCATCGAGAAGGCCTGACGGCTATACTGTAGAAGGGGTCCCGGGAAAGGAAGCTGCCGTGTTCAGCCCGTCGGTCGAAATGCTCCTCAACGTCACGTACCGCGAGGCGGTCTCGCGCCGCCACGCGCACCTGACGCTCGAGCACCTGCTCTACGTCATGGCGCACGACCTCGAGGGCGAGAAGATCCTCGCCGCGTGCGGCGGCGACATCCCCCGGCTGCGCCGCGAACTCGACACGTTCCTGCGGGAGCGCATCGAACAGCTGCCGCCGGGCTCCGACAAGGAGCCCGAGCAGACGCTGGCCTTCCGGCGGACGCTCCAGGCCGGCGTGCTCCACGTGCAGAGCGCCGGGCGCGACGAGGTGCGCGCCGGCGACATCCTCGCGGCCCTGATGCAGCAGACGCGGTCGTTTGCCGCCACGCTGCTCGCCTCGCACGGCGTGACCCGGCTCGACATCCTCAACTACATCTCCCACGGCGTCAGCAAGGTGCCGCAGGCGCCCGTGCCGCCCCCCTCCCCGGGCGACGGCCAGGATGGCGAGGGCGCCCGCCAGGGCGACGACGAACAGGGCGCCGCCCGGACCCGCTGGCGGCGTACGCCGCCAACCTGACCGAGCGCGCCGCCGCGGGCAAGCTCGATCCGCTCGTCGGCCGCGCGGTCGAGCTCAACCGGACGCTCGAGATCCTGTGCCGGCGCCGCAAGAACAACCCGGTGTTCGTCGGCGACGCGGGCGTCGGCAAGACGGCGCTCGCCGAAGGCCTCGCCCAGCGCCTGCTGGAGGAGGACGTCCCGGAAATCCTGAAGGGCGCGGAGGTCTTCTCGCTCGACACGGCGGCCCTGCTGGCCGGCACGCGCTTCCGCGGCGACTTCGAGGAGCGCTTCAAGGCGGTCATCGCCGCGCTGCTCGCCAAGCCGCTGCCGATCCTCTTCATCGACGAGATCCACTCCACCGTCGGCGCCGGCGCCACCACCGGCGGCACGCTCGATCTCGCGACGCTCATCAAGCCGGTCCTCACCGCCGGCGAACTGCGCATCGTCGGATCGACGACGTTCGAGGACTTCAAGCACATCGAGAAGGACCGCGCGCTCGCGCGCCGGCTCCAGAAGGTCGTCGTCGACGAGCCCACGATCGAAGAGACGGTGCAGATCCTCAAGGGCCTGCGCTCGCGCTACGAGACGCATCACAAGGTCCGCTACGCCGACGACGCGCTCGACGCGGCGGCCAGGCTGGCGAAGCGCCACCTGCGCGACTACCGGCTGCCGGACAGCGCCATCGACCTCATCGACGAAGCCGGGGCGCGCCTCCGGATGCTGCCGGCGCCGGCCGACGCACCGCCCGAGGCGGAACGCACCGTGTCGACCGACGACATCGAGGGCGTCGTCGCGCGCATGGCCCGCATCCCGGAGAAGCAGGCCAGCGCCTCGGACCGCGAGCGGCTGCGCACGATCGACGACTCGCTGCAGCGCGTGGTGTTCGGCCAGGACGACGCCGTGCGGCAGGTCACGGCGGCCATCAAGCGGTCGCGCGCGGGCCTGGGCCAGCCCGATCGCCCGGCCGGCTGCTTCCTGTTCACCGGGCCGACCGGCGTCGGCAAGACGGAGCTCGCCCGGCAGCTCGCCCTTCACCTCGGCAACGAGTTCATCCGCTTCGACATGTCGGAGTACATGGAGAAGCACGCCGTGGCCCGGCTGATCGGCGCGCCGCCGGGCTACGTCGGCTTCGAACAGGGCGGCCTGCTCGTCGACGCCGTGCGGACGCACCCGTACGCGGTGGTCCTGATGGACGAGATCGAGAAGGCGCACCCGGACGTCTACAACATCCTGCTGCAGGTGATGGACCACGCCACCCTGACCGACAACACGGGCCGCAAGGCGGACTTCCGGCAGGTCGTCGCTGATCCTCACCTCGAACGCCGGCTCGCGCGAGATGAGCGCGGCCACGATCGGCTTCGGCGGCGTCGAACGTGTCGGGATCGCGATCGCGGACCGACAAGCTGCGCGCCAAAGAGGCGGTCGAGCGGATCTTCAGCCCCGAGTTCCGCAACCGGCTCGACGCGATCGTCAGCTTCCAGTCGCTCTCGCCGGGCGTCATGGAGACGATCGTCGAGAAGTTCATCCTCCAGCTCGAATCGCAGCTCAGCGAGCGTCGCGTCGCGATCACGCTCCAGCCCGAAGCGCGGGCGTGGCTGGCGGCGAAGGGCTACGATCCCGTCTACGGCGCGAGGCCCGCTCGCGCGCGTCATCCAGACGGAGGTGCGCGATCGGCTGACCGACGAGATCCTGTTCGGCGCGCTCGAGCACGGCGGCACGGTCGAGATCGGGCTGGCCGGCGACGCGCTGACGTTCACGTGCGAGCCCGCCGCCCCGGCAGACACCGCTCCCGCGGCTCCGGTCACGGCGTGAGGCCGGGCGGGCCCGATCCGAACGACGAGTCATGACAGACGAACCACAGACTGACATCCACGTGGTCGATCGGCGCTGGTGGGCCCGCAAGGATGCCGCCTCCGCCGGCGCGGCCGACGAGTCGCTCGACAAGCCGACGTACGTGCAGGAACTCGAAGCGCGCCTGGCCGCGAAAGACGAGGAACTGCGGGCGACGCTGACGCGCTACCGCGAGGCCAACGCGGAGTTCGAGCAGGCCCGCGCGCGGATGCGCCGCGACGTGGCGAAAGAAGTGGAGCGCGGCGCGAGGCCGATGCTGGCCGACCTGCTCGACGTCGTCGACAACCTCGACCGCGCGATCGCGGCCGCCCGGGGCGCCGGGTCGGACCCTGCGCTGCTGCAGGGCGTCGAGCTGGTGCGCGCGCAGTTCCTCGCCAAGCTCGACGGCCACGGCGTGCGCCCCCTCGACGCCGCGGGCCGCCGGTTCGACCCGACCTGCCACGAGGCCGCCACGACGGTCCCCGTGACCGATCCGGCTCAGGATGGCATCGTCGTCGGCGTCATCCGGCAGGGATATGCGATCCGCGACGAGGTGCTGCGGCCCGCCGTGGTGGCCGTGGCCTCGTCTGCGAACCAGGGAGTGGCATCATGAGACAACGGATTGGATCGGCCGCGTCCGCCTGTGCCGTCATCGTCCTGCTGGCGGCGTCGAGCTGGGCCCAGACCGCGGCCGCCGGCAAGGGGGCGCGCGTGGACAAGACGAGCTTCGGCACGACGAAGGACGGACAGGCGGTCGATCTCTACACGCTGACGAACGCCGAGGGGCATCGTCGCCAAAGTCATCACCTACGGCGCGCTGCTCACCGAGCTGCACGTGCCCGACCGGGCCGGCACGATGGCGGACGTCGTGCTCGGCTTCCCGTCCCTCGACAAGTACGAAGGCGACCATCCGTACTTCGGGGCGACCATCGGCCGCGTCGGCAACCGCATCGCGAAGCGCCAGGTTCACGCTGAACGGGCAGGACTACACGCTGGCGGCCAACAACGGCCCTCAACCACCTGCACGGCGGCATGCGCGGCTTCGACAAGCGCGTGTGGAAGGCGCAGGCGGTCCCGGCGACCGACGGCGCCGCCGTCAGGTTCACCTACGTCAGCGCGGACATGGAAGAGGGCTACCCCGGCGCGCTGACGGCGACGGTGATGTACACGCTGACGAACGCGAACGAGCTGCGGCTCGACTACACCGCCACCACCGACAAGCCGACGATCGTGAACCTGACGAACCACAGCTACTTCAACCTGGCCGGCGAGGGCCAGGGGACCATCCTCGATCACGAACTGACGATCATGGCCGATCGGTTCACGCCGGTCGACGACACGCTGATCCCCACCGGCGAGATCGCGAGCGTCCGCGGCACGGTGATGGACTTCACCGCGCCACGCCCATCGGCGCGCGGATCGCGCAGGTGCCGGGCGCGGCGCCGGGCGGCTACGACCACAACTACGTCCTGTCGCACGGCGGCGGCGTGCTCGCGATGTCGGCCACCGTCCGCGAGCCGAAGTCGGGCCGCGTGATGGACGTGCTGACGACCGAGCCTGGCGTGCAGCTCTACACCGGGAACTTCCTGGACGGCACGCTCACGGGCAAGGCCGGCGTCGCGTACAAGCGGCACTCCGGGTTCTGCCTCGAGACGCAGCACTTCCCCGACTCGATCAACCAGCCGACGTTCCCGCCCGTGGTGCTGCAGCCGGGCAAGGACGTTCAAGTCGACGACGGTGTATCGGTTCTCGGCGAGATAGGCGCGGCGCTAGGGCGGGGCTGGTCGGATCGGACTCGTAGCCAGTAGCAGCAGCAGGCCGTAGCAGCACGGAGACACCGTGCGTGTTCCGCATTCCTGCTGGATACTGACTACTGGCTACTGGCTACGCCTGTCTTCCCTCAGAACGGCGAGAAGCCGCTCTCCGCCATGTGGTCCGAGCGGACGATGTTGAAGATGTTCTGCAGCGAGTCGTAGTGCTGCTGTTCCCAGTCGGCGAGGAACTGGTAGAACTCCTGCACCTCCCTGTCGGTGGCCTGCTTCGCCGCCGTCGTGAAGTACTTGATGGCGTTCGTCTCGAGCGTCATGCCGATCGACAGCACCGCCAGTTCGAACTGCGCGCCGGCCGCCTGCTCCCGGAACGTGCCGGTGAACACCTGCGACGTCACGCCGCGCGCGTCCGGCATCTTCGCGTCGAACTTGAAGGCCGCCGTGCCCTTCTGCGTCGTAGTTCTTCGCCACCGACTTCAGGAACGCCTGGTGCTGGACCTCGTCCGAGGCCAGCTTCGCGAACAGCTCCTGGACGGCGGGCTTCGTGGCCCGCTCGGCGGTCATCGAGTAGAAGGTGTAGCCGTCGGTCTCGATCTGGTACGCCTTGCCGACGATCTCGAGGATGGCGTCACGGTTGTCGCTCATGGTCTGCTCTCCACTCCGGCATCACGACGGCAGCCGCCCTACGCGGGGACGGCCGCCAGTTTCTCGGCCTGCTCGGCCAGTTCCTCCGCGGTCATCACCATGCCGCCGCACCGCCCGAAGAACTCCACGGGCACGCGCCCGGCGACGATGGCGCGAACGTCCTCGACCATCTGGCCCATCGAGAGCTCGGCCACCAGCACGTGCTTCGCGCGCGAGGCGGCGTCGGCCAGCGCCTCGGCCGGGGTACGGGAACAGCGTCACCGGCCGGAACAGCCCGACCTTCAGCCCCTTCTCCCGCAGCGCATCGATCGACGTGCGCGCGATCCGCGCCACCGTCCCGTACGCCACGATGAGCACGTCCAGATCGTCGTCGGTCCGGTAGGTCTCGTGCCGCACCTCGGCCTCCATCGCCTGGTACTTCGCGCCGAGGTGCCAGGTTGTGCTGCTCGAGGTCCTCCGCCCTGAGGTAGAGCGAGTTGATGATGTTCGGGCCCGCGGCCGACGGCGCCGGTCGTCGCCCACGGCTTCTCGGGGAGGTCCTCCGGCTCGATCCGCCGCTTGAACTCGACCGGCTCCATCATCTGGCCGATCAGGCCGTCGCCGAGGATCATCACCGGGTTGCGGTACTTGTCGGCCAGGTCGAAGGCCTCCATCGTGAGGTCCGCCGCCTCCTGCACCGTGGACGGCGCCAGCACGAGGACGCGGTAGTCGCCGTGGCCGCCGCCCTTGGTGGCCTGGAGGTAGTCCGACTGCGACGGCAGGATGCCGCCCAGGCCCGGGCCCGCCCGCATGATGTTGACGATGACGACCGGCAGTTCGGCGCCGGCCAGGTACGACATGCCTTCCATCATCAGCGAGATGCCCGGGCTCGACGACGAGGTGAAGCACCGGCGCCCGGCGCCGGCCGCGCCGTAGAGCATGTTGGACGCGGCGACCTCGCTCTCGGCCTGGACGAACACGCCGCCCACCTGCGGCAGCCGCCCGGACATGTACTCGGGAATCTCGTTCTGCGGCGTGATGGGATACCCGAAGAACAGCCGGCAGCCGGCTCTGGATGGCCGCCTCGCCGATGGCCTCGCAGCCCTTCATCAGTTTCTTTGCCATGACGCGATCTCCGCCGTCAGCGCCCGGCCATCGCCGGCGCGTAAGCCTGGCCGATCTCGAAGCCCTTCGCCAGGCACACGTGGTTCAACTGCACGATCTTCTGGCGCCCGGCGAACGTCTCGGCGAGCACGTCCCGCACGAGATCCGGGTTCACCAGTCCGGACGCGCCGAGGAACGCGCCGAGCGCGACCATGTTGGCCGCCTTGGCGCTGCCGGCGTCGATCGCGATCTGGTTGGCCGCCACCGGCACGACGATGATGTCGGTCCGCGCCACGGGCCGGTTGATCAGGCTCGTGTTGACGACCAGGATGCCGCCGGGCCGCACCAGCGGCTCGAACTTGTCGATCGACTGCAGGTTCAGCACGATCGCGCCGTGCGGCCGGTTGGTCACCGGCGATCCGACCTGCCGGTCCGAGAGCACGACGGTGCAGTTGCAGGTGCCGCCGCGCATCTCCGGGCCGTAGGCCGGCATCCACGTGACTTCGAGGCCGGCCTTCATGCCGGCGTACGCGAGCAGCTTGCCGATGAGCAGGACGCCCTGCCCGCCGAAGCCCGCCAGAATCAGTTCGTTGTGCATGTGGCCCTCCGGGCCGGCGTCAGTGCGCCGCCTCCGGCATCTTCACGTCACCGAGCGGGAAATACGGGAGCATGTGTCTCCTCCAGCCACTCGCAGGCCTCGTGGGGCTGCTGCCCCCAGCCGGTCGGGCACGTCGAGACGACCTCGATGAGCGAGAAGCACGTCTTGTCGATCTGGAACTTGAACGCCTTCCGGATGGCCTTCTTGGCGTTCATGATGGCCTTCGGCTCGTGCACCGACACCCGCGCCAGGTACGCCGGCGTGCGCAGCGTGGCCAGCAGTTCCACGACCCGGATCGGATAGCCCGCCAGCGAGACGTCGCGCCCCGTCGGGCACGTCGTCGCAATCTGCCCCGGCAGCGTGGTCGGCGCCATCTGGCCGCCGGTCATGCCGTAGATGGCGTTGTTGACGAAGATGACGGTGATCTTCTCGCCGCGGTTCGCCGCGTGCACCGTCTCGGCCATGCCGATCGACGCGAGGTCGCCGTCGCCCTGGTAGGTGAAGACCACGAGATCGGGCCGCCCGCGCTTGATGCCGGTGGCGACGGCCATCGCGCGGCCGTGCGACGCCTGCTGCATGTCGCAGTTGAAGAAGTCGTAGGCCAGCACCGAGCAGCCCACCGGCGCGACGCCGACGGTCTGCTCGCGGACGCCCATCTCCGAGATCACTTCGCCGACGAGCCGGTGGATCACGCCGTGCGTGCAGCCCGGGCAGTAGGTGGTCGGCTTCTCGGTCAGGCCCTCGGTGCGCACCGTCGTCTTGCCCTTGTTCTCGACCTGCACCGCGGTGTCGGGGCAGACCAGCAGGCAGTAGCGGCAGCCGGTGCAGTCCTCGACCCGGGCCACGTCGGGAAAGAAGTAGCCCTTGGCGTTGATGTCCGGCGACATCTCGAGCACCCGCTCGGGACAGGCGAACACGCACAGCTCGCAGCCCTTGCAGCGGTCGGCGTCGATGATCGGCGTGGGCACAGCGTCTCCTCTCTAGACGACACTCGACCGGCGGCGCACGCCGTGCGGCCGGGGATCGAGCGGTGTGGTGATGTGGCGTGTCAGCGGCAGCCACGGCAGCGGGCTGAACGCCTGCGGGACGCGGGGCGAGGCGCGCCAGCATCGCCCAGAACCGAACCGGCAGGCCCGTCTCGCGCGAGACGGCGTCGGCGAGCGCCAGCCCCGCCGTCACCGTCTCGTCGGTGGTCTCGTTGATGAGGTGGGTGTTGGCCACCAGGCCGGTCACCCGGAGCTTCGACACGCGTTCGATCTCACGCAGCATGGCGATCACGGCGTCCGGCGACTCGGCGAACGGCCGGTTCCCGTTGACGACGAAGAGCACGTCGGCACGCGCGGGATCGTCGAGCCCGGGGATCGAGCCGAGCACCCGCGACCCGACGTCGGCGCCGCCCACGTCGAGAATGGCGCGCCCCTGCCCCGCCATGGCCCGGCCGATGGCGCCGCGGACCTCCGGGACGACAATCGGCAGGTCGGCGTAGAAACGGTCATCCTGCGGCACCACCAGCGTGATGCCGCGCGCCTGCAGTTCGTCGCGGAGCAGGCGCGAGCGGAAGTAGGGCTTCACGACGTCGAGGTCCACGACGGCGACCTCCTCGCCGCTGTCGCGCCAGCCGAAGGCCAGGTTGACGGCAATCTCGCTCTTGCCGGCGCCGAAGTGTCCGACCAGCACCGTGACCGGCGCGGTCAACGTCTCGAGCGCAGTCGGATGACCGGAGTCGGTGGCCATAGTGTCGTCAACGCGGGGGATGGCTCCTGCGCCAGGCCGTGGGCACGCGTGCGGCCGGAACCGGGTGCGCCGGCTCTGGCCGGGGCGCACAGGGGGCGGAAACGCCCCAGCATAGCACGCCACCGGATTTCCGCCACCGCCGTCCGGCCAGACCTGGATCCGTGCAAAACACGCGCCGTGATAATCTCTGCCTCCATGATGCTCCTGTGGAAGATCTTCCTCGTTTTCACGAGAGTCTCGCTGTTCTCCTGGGGCGGCGGACCGGCGTCGCTCGCGCTGATGCAGCGGGAAACGACCGCCCAGGGCTGGGTGACCCCGCCGGAGTTCGCCGACGCCGTGGCTGTCGGCAATGCCCTGCCGGGCCCGATCGCCCCGCAGGTCTCCGCCTACGTGGGCTACAAACTGGCCGGGGTGCCCGGCGCCGTGGCCGCCGCCGGCGGCACCGTGCTGCCGGCGACGCTGTTGATGCTGGTGATGGTCGTGGCGTTTTTCGGCGTCAAAGACAGCCCGGCCGTCCAGGCGATGCTGAAGGCGGTCCGGCCGGTCGTGGTCGGCTTGCTGGTGTGGACGGCCTACGACATGGCGCTCACGGTCTTCGGGGTGGCCGGCTCGGGTCCATCGGCCTTCATCCTGCGGGAGTGGGACACGCTGCTCATCGCCGGAGCGGCCTTCGCGCTGCTGACCCTCACCAGCGTCAACCCGGCCTTCATCATTCTCGGTGCGGCGGCCCTGGGGTTCGCGGTGTACCGCTGAGGTCGAACGGCTTGTCGAGCCGGCTCGTCATCGCGTCGTAGCGGCGCTCGAGGTCGTCGAGCCCCGCCTGGTATCCCTCGTCGTCGAGTTCGCCCCTGCCGCGCTTCCCGTCCAGCGCCACGCGCTGGTTCTCGTACCACCGATCAGGATCGAAGTTGTACGTCATACAATAGCCGCGTGCAGCCCGAGCCGCCCCGTCCGGTCCCGGCCGGCCTCTTCGGCGGGGAGGCCCTCACATTATGGCGCCTCCGGCGCGGCACCGCGAGGATCTCCTGCTTCGTCGCGGAGTGGCCCGGCGCCTTCTGGATCGCCGTGGAATGCGCCGGGGGAGCCCTGTTGTCGAGTGAAACGCTGCCGTCAGTCGAGGCGGTCCTGGCCGCGGCTGATCAGGCCAGATCCACGTGGAACGGCCAAGGCTGGATCGAGGAGTAGTCATGCCGCTGTCGGAGGAATTGCTCGACATCGCCAGGGCCGCGGCGTCGCGCCTGGATCTCTCGCCCGATCTGCGCTTCGCGCCGACATTCGCGCTCGCCGAGGAAGTGTGCGGCGACGAGTTCGAGCAGATGCTGCAGCTCCTGCACGAGGACGAGGTGTTCGCCCCCGTCGATCTCGAGCGCCAGGAGCGCGACGTCGACGCCATCAAGGCGGCCCTCACGGAGGAACAGCAGGAACTGGTGGACGACCTGGTCGACAACCAGTCGACGGCACGTCTGGCTGCAGCAGGAAGCGGCGTTCCACCTCGGGCTGGCGGTGGGCCTCCGGCTGGCGGAACTGGGCCGCGCGGCACGCCCGCCACGCTGACGATCAGGTCATTCCCGCCTTAACGGCACGGTAGGAATATCGGGCGGCTGAGCGCCTGGCCCCGACGGCGCCGTCGGCGCCTCGCCGGTCCTGCCATAGCGGTTGAACAGGTAGAACCCGAGCGCGGCCAGCCCGCCGGCCAGGATGACGGTCCGCAGCACCCTGAACAGCGCGAGGAACCACGCGATGCCGATGCCGAGGGCCGCCCACTGCACCCACCAGTGGCCGGGCGAGGTCATCAGATTGATGACGAAGAGCAGCGCCAGGATGAACGGGGCCTTGAACAGGAAGCCCACCGACCTCATCGTCCGGAACCCAGGTCCAAGCATCTATGTCCTCTCTCTGGACTATTACGAGCCCGGGCCCCGGGCGGTTGCAGTGCGGGCGTCACGGTTCCGTCAGTCCAGGTGCGCCGCGTCGAACACCGCCCTGGCCAGCGAGGAGTAATCCTCCTCGCCGCGGCCTGCGGCCATCAGGGCGCTCACATACTGCTGCACGAGGGCGGCCACCGGCGCGGGCACGTCGAGTTCGTGAATCGTCTGGCCGACGATGCCCAGGTCCTTGTGGTAGAGCTTCGTCTTGAATCCCGGCACGTAGTTGCCCTTCAGGATGCGCTCGCCGTGCACCTCGAGCACGCGGCTCGCCGCGAAGCCGCCCATCAGCGCCTCGCGCACGCGGGCGGGGTCGATGCCGGCCTTCCGCGCGATGGCGAACGCCTCGCCGACAGACGCCAGCGCCCCGCCGATGCAGATCTGGTTGCAGACCTTGCACACCTGACCGGCGCCGCTCGGGCCGATGTGGACGACCTTGTCCGGATTACCCATCGCGTTCAGGATGGGCCGGACGCGCTCCAGCGCCGCGGCGTCACCGCCGACCATCACGGACAGCGAGGCATTGACGGCGCCAATCTCGCCGCCGCTGACCGGGGCGTCCAGCATCGCCACGCCTCGCGCCGCCGCCTTCGCGGCGAGTTCACGCGCCACCGCCGGCGCGATCGTGCTCATGTCGACGATGACGCTGCCCGCGCGCAGCGTCTCGAAGACGCCTTGCGGCCCTTCGAGCACCAGGCGCACGTCCGGCGAGTCGGGCACCATCGTGATGACGACGTCGCTCTCGCCGGCGACGCCGGCCGGCGAGGCCGCCGCCCGAGCGCCCGCGGCCACCAGCGCATCGACCGGCGCCTGGCTTCGGTTATGTACCGTGAGCGAGAACCCCTTCTTCAGCAGATTGAGGGCCATGGGCTTTCCCATGAGCCCGAGGCCGATGAAACCGATGCGATCCATCACTGGCTCCTTGTCAGGGGCTGCCGCACGAACCGGACGTGCCGGGCGCGGCCGGCGTAGATGCGCAGGCCGTCCACCGCGCCGTCCGGTGACCGCGTGAAGCGGATCGTGTTGCCGTCGCCGACGAAGGCGTCCTTGAACGACCGGCCTCAAGCGTGAACCGCTGCGCGGGCCGGAAGCGCACCTGCAGGGCGCCCGCCTCGACGTAGACCGTGTAGGTGACGCCGAGTTCCGTCGCTGGTGTAGTCTCGCCGGCGAACTCGCGCGAGCTGGGCCGCGTCCGGGCTTGAATGGCGCCTGCTAGGCTCCCACCGCCGCGGCTTGTCGCCGCTCTGAGGTCTCCACGAGGCGAGCCGACCGCGACGTGTCCGGCCATCCCCGCTCGGTCGAGAACCGGCGTGCGCCGTCCATGCGTGTACAGCTCGCCGGGTCCGGTCGGCACCAGGGACTGTCCGCCCGCGCGAACGACGACCGCCCTTGGCATCCCACTCCAGGAGCAGGACCGCGTCGGTGGACGGTCTCCCGGTACACGCCCGCCAGGCGCTCGAGCACCTCAGGAGGCGCCGCCACCGCCCTCACGACCGGCGGCGTCCTTCAGCCTGCCGGCCAGCATGATGTCGGCGATCTCGTGCGCATAGCGCGACGGGTCTGGTGCCGGTGGTGTTGCACAGCACCGCCACCGACAGCCCGTGGTCGGGGAACCGGGCCAGGAACGTCTGATAGCCGGCCGTGGAGCCGCCGTGGCTGACCTCGCGCGTTCCGCGGTACTGGGTGACATACAGGCCCTGCGCGTACTCGTTCTCGAAGCCGTCATTGAGCCGGCCCCGCGTCTGCAGGCGGTCCGCGAGGTCCTGCCCTCCGACGCGCGGGCGGTCGAAGTTCTCGTTCCACAGCAGCAGATCGCCGACCGTGGTCAACAGGCCGCCGTTGCCGATCACGTTGGTGAACGGCATGTTGGCGCGGAACCGCCCGTCGGGCATCAGCCGGTACGCCGTGGCCCGGTTCGGCACGATCGCCGGGAAGTCTTCCCGCCACTGCGTGCGTGTCATGCCGAGTGGGCCGAACAGCCGCTCCTGCTGAACTCGTTCAGGCTCTTCCCGGAGACACGCTGGACGATGACGCCGAGCAGGGTGAAGCCGGTGTTGTTGTAGAGGAACTCGTCGCCCGGCTTGAAGTTCAGCTCCTTGTAGTGGCTGACGAGTTCGAGAATCTCCGCGACGGTGTGGACCGCCGACCCCGGGCGGGCGGCCGGCGAGCGTGAGCATGGGCCACTGGCTGCGAAGCCCGCTCGTGTGGTTCAGGAGGTGGCGAATGAGGATCGGCGTGCCGAAGTCCGGAAGCTCCGGCACATACTTCCTGACCGGGTCGTCGATCGAGAGCTTGCCGTCCTGCGCCAGCAGGGTGATGGCGGCCGCGGTGAACTGCTTCGCCACCGAGCCCGACTCGAACACGGTGCGTCGGCCAGATGCGGATGCCGTACTCCAGGTTGGCCATGCCGTACCCCCTGGAATGGACGACCTGGCCGCCCTGGGACACGCCGACGGCGCACCCGGGCGAGCCGCTCCGATCCCAGCGCTCGAAGATCTTGTCGATGGCGGCCGCCGCGACGGCAGGGGCCTCCTGCGCCTGCGGCGGCGCGCCGACCTGCGCCCGCGCGAGCGCCGGTGACAGCCACACGAGGGCGAGCGACAGCATGACAGGAACGCGGGTGAGCATGGCGCTGCCTACGGCTGCGGACGGAGCCTCGTCACCGGGATCCCGCACAGGAACTTGAATGTCGTGTCGCCGGCGTTCGCGTACTCGTGCTCGACGTCCGCCGGCACGTACACGACGTCGCCGGCCTTCAGGTCGTGCCAGACGCCGTGCATGAACACGCGGCCCCGGCCCTCGACGACGAAGTTCTCGTGTTCGTAGGGGTGCAGGTGGTGCGGCGAGTGCCCGCCGGCTTCAATCTCCACCATCCGGAGCGCATACACCGGTGCCCCGTCATGGGTGTCGTCGATCAGCCACCGCAGCGACGCGCCCGGGCCCTGTTCTCCGACGGCCACGGCCGGCACCTCGGTGTAGTGACAGACCTTGCCCTTTGCCTCCGCCATCTCATTCCTCCTTCGGCCTGCCGCGCCAGAACGGTCGCGGACGGCCGTCGCGCGTCAGTCCTTGGCCGCCCGTCGCGCCAGTTCGGCGACGATGGCGCGATCGGTCATGTCGTAACGATCCTCCGGCGGATAGAGCGCGCCGCCGAAGGTCACCTCCGGACGGCGGCTGGTCGACGCGTCCCGCTGCGACTTCCAGGCCGCGACGTGGATGTGCCGGCATCCCGTCTTCTCGATCACCTCGTCGAAATGATACGGCTTGATGCCGCCGCCGGGCATGATCTGGACGCGATCGCCCGCGTACTCCACCAGCCTCCTGATGAGCGGCAGGCCTTCCCAGACCGTGTCGCACTGCCCGCTGGTCAGGATGCGCGTGATGCCGAGATCGACCAGTTCGTCCAGCGCCCGGAACGGGTCCGGCGTCACGTCGAAGGCGCGATGGAACACCGCCTCGCGATTCCCGGCGAGGCTCCGAAGCCGGCGGGTTCGCGCGATGTCCACCCGGCCGTCGTCTTCCAGGATGCCGAAGACGACGCCATCGGCGCCGTGCGCGACGGCCATCTCGGTGTCGCGCTCCATGGCGGCCATCTCGACGGGCGTGTAGCAGAACCCGCCGCCCCGCGGGCGCGCCATGAAGATCACCGGGATGGGCAGCCGGCGCTTGGCTTCGACCAGCGCGCCGTAGGACGGCGTCAGACCGCCCAGGAACAGCGCCGAGCACAGTTCGACGCGATCCGCCCCACCCGCCGCGGCCTCGACCGCATCGTCGAGCGAGCCGCAGCAGATCTCCAATTGCACTCTGTTCATGGCTGCTTGATCGTTCCATTCGTGGATGCTCCTGCCCGCCTCCGAGCTCGACGCCCTGGCGCTCGACGCCATCGTGGGGTCCGGCGCCGGCTTCGCCCGATCCGCGCGCCTGGCCAGCCACACCGCCATCTCGCCCTTGCCGCGGTGCGCCCACGCGTAATACGGGATCAGCGTCAGCGGGCTTGCCTCCGCGGCCGCCGAGCCGTTCCGCATGCGGAGCGCCGTGGCTTTTCCGGTCACCGTCATGACGCCGTTCAGGAGGTCCGGCCGCCACTCCGCCGCGAGCGGCGCCTGGTCGTCGAGGACCAGATTGGTGACGAGACCGCCGTTGTCGACGAACTCGGCCGCGTAGACCAGCGGTCCGCGTTCCACCGCCACCCGCCCTTCGTCGGCTGTGACCGCCTCGTGAGCCACGACCCGGCGGACCGGCATCGGCAGGTGCAGGTCGACGGTATCGCCGACGGACCACTCGCGCGTGATGACCGCGAATCCCCGCTCCAGACGGATAGGGACCAGCAGCCCGTTCACGCCTGAGCGTGACCGGCTCCCGGCCCGCCGCGAGCGCGCGATAGAGGTTGCCCGGAACCGGATGGTCCATCGACCAGCCCGGCACCCTCACCGCCAGGGTGAACGGCCCCGGCTTCGACGGCGAGACGCGAATCCTGATGTCGCCGTCCCACGGGTAGCGCGTCTGCTGTTCGAGGCGGACCTCGCCGGCGGAGCAGCGCGAGGCGCGCCTCTCCCTGCACGAACAGGTTCACGAACACCCTGTCGCCCGCCACCGCGTAGGCATGGCTCGGAATCGACAGCATGAACCGCGGCAGGTTGCTCGGGCAGCACGCGCACGCGAACCACGGGCTGCGCTCGTGCTGGCCGACCGAGAGCAGCGGGTTCGGATAGAAGAACGTGTCGCCCTTCAGCGAAAGGCCCGAGAGCATCGCGTTGTAGACCGCGCGCTCGTACACGTCGATGTACCGCGCGTCCTGCTTCAGCAGGAACATGCGGAAGTTCCACAGCGCGTTGGCGATGGACGCGCACGTCTCGGCGTACGCCGAGTTTGGCAGGTCGTAGGCCGGACCGAACCCTTCCCACGCACCGGTCGCGCCGATGCCGCCGGTCAGGTACAGCTTCCGCAGCACGACGTCGTCCCACAGCCGGTCGAGGGCCGTGACGTACCGGGCGTCTCCGGTGAGCGCTGCCACGTCGGCCATGGCCGTGTACATGTACGCCGCGCGGACCGAGTGGCCAACGGCTTCGTCCTGATCGACGACGGGCTTGTGGTCCTGTGCGTACTCGCCGTACAGCTGGTGGCCGGCCGGGTTCCCGCGCTCGTCGAGGAAGAACTTCGCCAGTGCGAGGTACTTGGGGTCTTTGGTGACGCGATAGAGCTTCACCAGGCCGATTTCGATCTCCTGGTGCCCCGGCGGATAGCGCAGGCCCGCCGGCCCGAACGTGCGGGCGATGAGGTCGGCGCTCTTCGTGGCAACGGCGAGCAGGGTCTTCTTGCCGGTTGCCCGGTAATGGGCCACCGCCGCCTCGTACAGGTGGCCGAGGTTGTACAGCTCGTGGCTGTCCTTCAGGTTCGTCCACCGCTCCTTGCCCGCCATGGCCATCGGCTTCGCGGGGTTGATCGTGCGCGCGGTGTAGAGGTAGCCGTCGGGCTCCTGAGCCTTCGCGATCTTCGCGATGAGCGTGTCGAGATATCCGTCGAGGGCCTTGTCGGGCCGGACCTCGAGCGCGTACGACGCCCCTTCGATGATCTTGTAGACATCGGAGTCGTCGAAGGCGTACCGGGAGCAGAACTCCCCTGCCGCGTCGCCGCCGGCGATCTCGAAGTTCTTGATGCGCCCCGTCATCTCGCTCTGCCTGAAGGTCGCGGCGAGCGTGACGGTGCGGACCGTCTCGAGCCGGGGTGCCCAGAACGCGTCCGAGAACGTCACGCTGGTGAGGGGCGCTGGCCGTGTCGGGTAATCGGGCGGCCGGGCTGGCGCCTGGACTGGCGCTTGGGCCATCCCGAGGCCGCCGCTCATGGCCGCCGCAACCGCGCACACAAGGACCGCTCGTCGCATCATCGAGAACTCCAGCCGCGGCCCGGTGAAGCCGGGCCGCAGGGTGAATCTACAGCAACTACGGTAACGAAGGCGAGTGTCGCAGGGCACTCTGGCCAGTGCTGCGCTGGAACGGCTCGGGCTACGACCGCATCGAGCGCCCCGAGAGAGATAGCGCGGCCCGCCCGCGGCTCCTCAGCGCGCCGAGCGGATGGTCTGGACCTTCTCGGCCCACTCCCGCTCGAAGTCGGCGAACGGCATCTGCACCCACGACGTGAAGGCGCGGTCGAAGTCGGCGCCCGCGCCGAGGTCCGCCAGCAGTCCCATCAGGCGGGACGGGCCCACGCGATCGAGGATGTCGAGCACCGCCAGCGCGCTGCCGGCGTACGCGCCGGTCACCGCCGAGTCCGGCAGCGATGCGAACGACCGCTCGAGCGAGCGCAAGGGCACGACTGTCCCGCGCGCGATGGCCTTGCGCGCGCGATCGGCGCCGCCCGATCTCCAGCGCGGCGGCCAGCCCTTCGTTGAGCCACGCCGGCACCCCGCCGGCGGCGACGCTGTGCACGAGCGCGTGCACGTATTCGTGGGTCAGCACGCGCTCGAACTCGCGCCGGTCCGCGAGCCCGCCCCGGACCGGCAGGCGGATGCGGCCGTCGAAGAGCCCGCCGCTCCAGCCGGGCGTCCGCGTGACGTCGCGGAACTGCTGCTGCGTGTAAAGCACGACGGTGATCGGCTCGGCCGGGAACGCCTGAAGCAGGCCGCCGATGCGAGTCGTAGGCGCTCTCCAGGATGTCGACCGCCGCGGCGGCCGCCTCTTCCTCCGCCGGACCCTCGAAGAGCACCGCGAAGTGCCCGCCCAGGGTCCGCCTGAAGCCCTCGTGGAGCGCGGCCTCCTTGCGCCACTCCTCCACTCTCGCCGCCATCCGCGCCTGGTCCGGTGCGCGCACCAGGGCGGCGTCGTACACGCGAATCGCACCCTCGAGGTCTCCGGACTCGTAGAGCATCGTGCCCAGCAGCTGAGACGCGGGCGTGAGCGCGGGATCGATCTGCAGCGCCCGGGTCAGCAGTTCGCGGGCGCGCGCGGCGTTGCTGAGGCGGCGGGCGGCGAGGCCCGCTCCCAGGAGCAGCGCGGGATCCTCAGGCGCCGCCGCAAGCGCCCGCGCGAAGGCGGCGTCCGCGTCCTTGTACCGGCCCTCCTCCAACGCCTGGAACGCGTCGCGGGCGGCGCCGGCCGGCGGGACGACGAGTGAGAGCGACTGTGCGGACACCGCCCCCGACATGGCCATCAGCAGGGCCACGCCGATGCCGAACGATCCTATCCGCCGCGGAATCGAGGTCATCCTGATGACATCATCATAGCGCCCGCAGGAGGTCCTCGGGATCCGACGTCGGCGCCTGGCACGCGAAGTCGCGGCAGACATACGCCGTCGCCCGGCCGTCGAGCGCCCGCATCGCGCCGACAAACGGCGCCACCGCCGCGAGCCGCCGCTGCCGCTCGCCGGGCTCGACCGGCACGACCACCGCGAACGGCAGATAACGTCCCGACACTGCCTGCTCCAGCGCGTCGCGAGCCCCGTCGCCCGCCGCACCGACGATCGCGATCTGCTGGACGCCGGCGTGCCACGCCGAGAGCCCCGCCAGCATCATCGGCACGCTGCGGCCGGCCCCATCGATCCGGGCGGCGGCTCCCTGGAGCGTCCGCTCGACTCGCGCGCGCCAGTCGGCATCGCCCGTGAGATGCGCGAGCACGATCAGGTTGCCCACCGACACGGACGTCGCCGACGGCTCCGCGCCGTCGTAATCGTCCTTCATGCGGAGGATGACCGACGGATCTGCGCCGGTCGTCGAATACCAGCCGCCGGCGGCATCGTCCCAGAACAGTTCGTCCTGCCTGCGCTGGAGTTGCAGCGCCCACTCGAGCCACGCCGGGTCGCCCTCGGCCTGGAAGAGCTCCAGCAAGCCCCACACCAGGCACGCGTAGTCCTCGGCATACCCCGCGATCGCCACCTCGCCGTCGCGGAACCGGCGGTAGAGCGTCCGGCTGGTGCCCTGCCACATCGTGTCCCTCAGAAACGATGCCGCGCGCCTGGCCGACTCGAGATGGGCCTGGCTTCCGCAGCACGCGAGACGCCCTGGCGAAGGCCGCAATCATGAGGCCGTTCCACGCCGTGAGAATCTTGTCGTCGCGCAGGGGGCGCGGGCGGCCGGCGCGCGCGCGCGTACATCTGCTGCCGGGCCTTCGCGAGGCGGGACTCGGCCTCCCGGACCTCGAGTCCGCTGCCCGACGCGACGTGCGCGACGGGCGCCGCGACGTACAGGAGGTTCTTCCCGGTGAACTCGCCGTGCGGGTCGAACGGCGCGTTGCCGCGGGCCTCGATCCCGAACCGCGCCCGCACGAGCGCGGCGTCATCGCCGAGCACGGCCTCCACCTCGTCGGACGTCCACAGGTAGAAGGCACCTTCCGACTTGCGCGCGCCCGGTGTCGAGGCATCTTCGGGCGGCAGGCTGTCGGCGTCCTCCGCCGAGTAGAACCCTCCGCCCGGGTCGGTCATCTCCAGCGACACGTAGCGCAGCGTCTCTTCAGCGACCTCGGCGAAGCCCGGATCGCCGGTCGCCTGGTACGCCTCGAGGTACGCGAGCGACAGCTGCGCCTGGTCGTACAGCATCTTCTCGAAGTGCGGCACGCGCCAGTCGGCGTCCACCGAGTACCGGTGGAACCCGCCGCCAACGTGGTCCCGCATCCCGCCGTCGGCCATCGCGCGCAGCGTACGCACGCACCATGTCGAGGGCGGCCGGCTCTCCCGTGCGCTTCCACTCCCGCAGCAGGAAGAGCAGTTCGGCGGGCCGCGGAAACTTCGGTGCGCTGCCGAAGCCGCCGCGCCGGCTGTCGAAGGCCGATTCGAACTGCCGTACGGCCGAGGTCGAGGGCCTCCGGCCCGGGCACGGGCGACACCTGCGGCGGGCCCGCCGTGGCGAAGCCGCGGAGGCGCTCGGTCAGCCTGGCCGCCGACAGCACCACGTCGGCCCGCTTCTCCTGCCACGCACGGCTGATCTCCTCGAGGACGGCCGCGAAGCCCGGCCGCCCGTACCGCGCCGTCCGGCGGAAAGTAGGTGCCGCCGTAGAAGGGCTGGAGATCCGGCGTGAGCCACACGCTCATGGGCCACCCGCCGGACCCCGTGGTGGCCTGCACGAACAGCATGTAGACCCGGTCCACGTCGGGGCGCTCCTCGCGGTCCACCTTGATCGACACGAAGCCTCGAGTTGAGGATCCGGGCGATCGCCGGATCCTCGAACGACTCGTGCTCCATCACGTGGCACCAGTGGCAGGTCGCGTAGCCGACGGAGAGGAAGATCGGCCTGTCGTCGCGCCGAGCGGCCGCGAACGCCTCCTCGCCCCACGGGTACCAGTCGACGGGATTGGCGGCGTGCTGGAGCAGGTACGGGCTCTTCTCGGACGCGAGGCGATTCGACATCCTGCTAGGACGCGTTCAGCGGCAGGCCGGGTCCGCGGCGCTCGCGCCTGATCCGCGCGATGGCGGCCGTGAACTCGACGCCGTAGAGCAGGATCACGGCCGAGATGTAGATCCAGATCAGGAACCAGACCACGGTGGCGATGGAGCCGTGGAAGCTGGCGCGCGCCCAGGAGCGGGCGTACCAGGAGAACCCCTCGTACGCCCCGCGCCAGAGCACGGCGGTCAGCACGGCGCCCGGCCACACGTCGCGGAACCGCACGGGCGTGTTGGGCACGAAGTAGAAGATCAGGCCGACAATCACCACGAACAGGAGGAACGTCGTCAGCCTGTTGCCCCAGTCGGAGACGGCCTGCAACACCGGCATCTCCGAGAACAGGAACGCCGACCAGGGCGTCCCGCTCGCCTTCGAGGCGCTCAGCACGAGCAGCGCGATGAAGAGCAGCAGCACCGCCGTCGACATCATCAGCAGCGAGAACCAGCGGTGTCGCCAGAAGGAGCGGGGCCGCTCGACCGCCCACGCATGGTTCACGGCGGTGCTGATGGCCCCGAAGACGCCCTGCGACGCCCACAGCAGGCCGAGCGCGCCGCCGATGCCGAGGCGGATGCGGGTTCTCGTGAACGCATCGATGTTGCTCGCCACGAAATCGGGCTGCTCCGGGAAATAGCGCAGCACGAACTCGAGCACGTCGCCGCGCATCCCGCGCCCGGCCTCGAAGGTGCCGAGCACCGACATCGAGAGCAGCAGGAACGGGAGGAACGACAGCAGCGCGTAGTACGCGATCGCCGCGGCATGCGTCAGGTCGTCGCTGCCGAAGGCGACCTCGTGGACGCCCCGCCAGGCGGCCCGCCCGGTCAGGACGGTGCCGTCGCGGACCTGTTCGACCAGGCGTCTCAGACGCCGGGCCGTCCAGGCAACGCCTCTCGAGGCCATCGGACCGTCAGTCACACGGGGCCTGCGGGCCGTCGATCAGTACGCCGCCGGAGGCCGGCCGCTCCAGGGCGTCTCGGCCTTCGGCGCCACGGACCGCCGCAGCTCGCTGAAGGTCATCACGCCTTCAGCCGCGGCCATTCTCGCCTTTTCGGCGGCCGATCGAAGATGCCGCATCTCGCGCAGCAGGTCGTCCATGCCCGGCTCGAGGCGCGCCCGCAGGCGGCGCCCGTCGTCGGTCAGGAAGAGGTAGCCGGCCACGCCTCCGATGAGCGCCCCCAGACAGGCCGACATCAACACACGCGCCCGATCTTCCACGCCGCCTCCTCACGCGGTCCGCACCGCCGCGTCTGCACCGCCGCGTGCCGACAACATACCGCAACCGGTATAATCGCCGCTACTCCTATGGACATCCTCCCGACGCACGCAGACGTGAGGAGCGCCGAGTTCGCCGGGAACCGGCGCCACTTCGAAGGCCTGGTCGCCGAAATGCGGGAGCGCCTGGCTGTCGCCCGGGCCGGCGGCGGCCCACGCTACCTGGCCCGGCACCGGGAGCAGGGGAAGCTGCCCGTCCGCGATCGCATCGAGCGGCTGCTCGATCCGGCGTCGCCGTTCCTCGAGCTCTCGCCCCTGGCCGCGTGGGACATGTACGACGGCGGCGCGCCGGGCGCCGGCCTGGTCACCGGCATCGGCCGCGTGTCCGGCCGCGAGGTGATGGTCGTCGCCAACGACGCCACGGTCAAGGGCGGCACCTACTTCCCCATCACCGTGAAGAAGCACCTCCGCGCGCAGGAGATCGCCCTCCAGAACCGCCTGCCCTGCCTCTACCTGGTGGATTCGGGCGGGGCCTTCCTGCCGCTCCAGGCCGAGGTGTTTCCGGACCGCGATCACTTCGGCCGGATCTTCTTCAACCAGGCCAGGATGTCGGCGGCCCGCATCCCCCAGGTGGCGGTCGTGATGGGATCGTGCACGGCGGGAGGCGCATACGTCCCCGCCATGTCCGACGAGACCATCATCGTCAACGGCACCGGGACCATCTTCCTGGCCGGCCCGCCCCTCGTGAAGGCGGCCACCGGCGAAGAGGTGACGGCCGAGCAACTGGGCGGCGCCGACGTGCACACGCGGCTCTCCGGCGTCGCCGACTATTTCGCCGAGGACGACGACCACGCGATCCGGCTGGCGAGAACCATCGTCTCGACGCTGAACGGGTCGAAGACGCTTCCCGCCGACATGACATCGCCCGAGCCGCCGCTCTACGATCCCGCCGAGATCTACGGCATCGTGCCGAGGGATACGCGGCAGCCGTACGACGTGCGCGAAGTGCTCGCGCGGATCGTCGACGGCTCGCGGTTCGACGAGTTCAAGGAGCGCTACGGTTCGACGCTGGTGACGGGGTTCGCCCGCCTGCACGGCTTCCTCGTCGGGCTTCGTGGCGAACAATGGCGTCCTCTTCTCGGAATCCGCCCTGAAGGCGACGCATTTCATCGAGCTCTGCAACCTCCGCGGCATCCCGCTCATCTTCCTGCAGAACATCACGGGATTCATCGTCGGCCGCCAGTACGAGCAGGCCGGCATCGCCAAGGACGGCGCCAAGATGGTGCACGCCGTGGCGAACTCCGTCGTGCCCACGTTCACCGTGCTCATCGGCGGGTCGTTCGGCGCAGGCAACTACGGGATGTGCGGGCGGGCCTACGATCCGCGGCTGCTCTGGATGTGGCCGAACGCGCGCATCTCGGTGATGGGAGCCGACCAGGCGGCGGGGGTGCTGGCCACGGTGAAGCGCGACCAGTACGCCCGCGAAGGCAGGACCCTCACGGAGGTCGAGGAGGAGGAGATCCGGCGGCCGATCGTGGAGAAGTACGAACGCGAGGGCTCGCCCTACTACGCCACCGCGCGGCTCTGGGACGACGGCCTGCTCGACCCCGCGCAGACCAGAGACACGCTCGGCCTCGGGCTCTCGGCCGCCTTCAACGCGCCGATCCCCGACGCCCGCTTCGGCGTCTTCAGGATGTGACGATGGACTTCACTCACCTGCTGGCCCGGCGGGAGGGCGCCGTCGAGCACCTGACGCTCAACCGGCCGGAGCTGCGCAACGCCTTCAACGAGGAGATGGTCGGCGAAATCTCCGCGTGGGCCATCTCGCGGCACGCCGACCTCACCGTGCGCGCGGCCGTGCTGCGCGGCGCCGGTCCGGTGTTCTCGGCCGGCGGCGATCTCTCGTGGATGGCCAGGACGGTGGAGTACACGAGGGAGCAGAACCTCGTCGACGCCGAGGCGCTCGCGCGGATGTACAGCGTGCTCGACACGCTGCCTTTCCCGCTCATCGGCTGCGTGCACGGCGCCGCGCTCGGCGGAGCGACCGGCCTCGCCGCCGTCTGCGACATCGTGATCGCCGCGCGGGATGCCGTGTTCGGCTTCACGGAGGTCCGGCTTGGCATCGTGCCGGCCATCATCTCGCCGTATGTCGTGGCGAAGATCGGGCCGTCGGCCGCGCGCGAGTTGTTCCTGACCGGCGCCCGGTTCTCCGCCGAACGGGCCCGCGAGATCGGCCTCGTGCACACGATTGTCGAGCCCGAGGCGCTCGACGACGAGGTGCGGCGGGTGGTCGATGGCATGCTCGCCTGCGGGCCTGAGGCGGTGGCCGCCACCAAGGCGCTCATCCGGCGCGTGGCCGCCGGGCCGTCGGCCGAAGCCGCCGCCCTTGCCGCGGAAGTGCTGGCCGATGCCAGAGTCTCGGCCGAGGGGCAGGAGGGGCTCCGCGCCTTCCTCGAGAAGCGGCGGGCCGCCTGGCGCGAGGATGTCGAAACGGACCGGAGGCGGCGATGATCCGGAGAGTCCTCGTCGCCAACCGCGGAGAGATCGCCGCTCCGGATCCTCCGCGCGTGCGACGAACTCGGCATCGCGACGGTGGCCGTGTACTCGGACGCCGACGCGGGCGCGCCTCACGTCCTCGCCGCCGGACAGGCGGTGCGCATCGGGCCGGCGCAGCCCGCCGAGAGCTACCTGTCGGCCGGGCGGATTCTGGAGGCCGCCCGATCGACCGGCGCCGACGCCATCCACCCGGGCTACGGGTTCCTGGCCGAGAACGCGGACTTCGCCGCGGCCTGCGAGTCGGCCGGGATCATCTTCATCGGCCCGCCGTCCGAGGTCATCGCCGCGATGGGGTCGAAGATCTCCGCGCGCCGGCTGATGGAGCGGGCGGGCGTGCCGGTGGTGCCCGGGCGAAACGCCGGCGGATCAGTCCGACGCGTCGCTCGAGGCGGCCGCCAGGCGCGCCGGGTTTCCGCTGCTCATCAAGGCCTCCGCCGGCGGCGGCGGCAAAGGCATGCGCGTCGTCCGCAGCGACGACGAGCTCGCGGCGGCCATCTCGGGGGCCCGCCACGAGGCGAAGGGCGCGTTCGGCGACGGCACGCTCTACGTCGAGCGGCTCGTCCGAAGGCCCCGCCACGTCGAGGTCCAGGTGTTCGCCGACGCGCACGGCGGCGTCGTGCACCTGTTCGAGCGCGATTGCTCGGTGCAGCGGCGGCACCAGAAAGTGATCGAGGAAAGCCCGTCGCCCGCCGTGACGCCCGCGCTGCGCGCGCGCATGGGCGAGGCCGCGGTCGCGGCCGCCACGGCCGTCGGCTACCGCAACGCCGGCACGGTCGAGTTCCTGCTCGAAGGCGTGGGCGACGACGCCCGGTTCTACTTCCTGGAGATGAACACGCGCCTCCAGGTCGAGCACCCGGTGACCGAGGCCGTCACGGGCGTCGATCTCGTGCAGGCGCAGATCCGCGTGGCGGCCGGGCTCCGTCTGCCCTGGGCCCAGACGGACCTTCGGCAGCGCGGGCACGCGATCGAGTGCCGCGTGTACGCCGAGGACCCGACGGCCGGGTATCTCCCGCAGGCCGGGCGCATCCTCCTCTACCGGCAGCCCGAGCGCCCCGGCGTTCGGGTCGATGCCGGCGTGGTCGAAGGCTCGGACGTGTCGGTGCACTACGACCCGATGATGGCGAAAGTCATCGCCCACGCCGAAACGCGTGATGCCGCCATCGAGCGGATGCGGGCGGCCCTCTCGGAGTTCCGCATCCTCGGGCTGCCGACCAACATCGGGTTCCTGCTGGCCGTCCTCGACAGCCCGGCCTTCCGTGCGGGCGACGTGGACACGGCGTACCTCGACGAGGGCCGCGGGGCCCTGGCCGCGCCGCCGATTCCGGCGGCCGCGCTCGCCGCCGCCGTCGTCCACGCACACGCCGCCCGCGCCGCCGCCCCGTCCGGCCCCACGGAGGCGTTTCCCGACCCGTGGGCATCGCTCGCGGGCTGGAGAGGCTGAGATGGCCGACTCGCGCCGGTTCATCGTGCGGCAGGGCGACGCGGCGACAGCGGTCGTGGTGCGTGCTGACGGCCGCATCAGCGTGGGCGACGAGAGTGAGGCGTTCACCGTGCTGCCCATCGCGTCAGGCGACTATCTGGTCACACAAGGCGGGCACGCGTGGCGCGTGGCTGTTGCCGGCCCTCCCGACGCGCGGTGGGTCAGCGCGCGCGGCACGACCGTGTGCGTCGACGTGCAGCCGGAAGGTCAGTCCGGCGCGCCGCGCACGCGCGCGGCGACAGGCGGCCTTTCCGCTCCGATGCCCGGCACCGTGATCGAGATCGCCGTCGCCCCGGGCCAGCACGTGCACGCCGGCGACGTCCTGCTGAAGCTGGAGGCGATGAAGATGGAATTGCCCATCCGCGCGCCCCGGGACGGCGTCGTGTCGGCCGTCCATTGCGCGCCCGGGCAACTCGTGCAGCCCGGTCCCCCACTGGTCGACCTCGCATGAGACTGCCTCCGCGCGTGACCCTGGTCGAGGTCGGCCCGCGCGACGGGCTGCAGGATCTGTCGTCGCCGCCGCGCACCGCCGACAAGATCGCCTTCATCGACCGCCTGTCGGAGGCCGGCGTGCCGGTGGTCGAGGTCGGGGCGTTCGTCCATCCGCGCCGAGTGCCCGCGATGGCCGACAGCGAGGCCGTCGCGCTCGGCATCGCGCGCCGCCCGGGGACGCGCTACTCGGCCCTGGTGCCCAATCTCCGCGGCCTCGCCCGCGCCATCGGCGCCGGGCTCCGCGAGGTCTCCGTGTTCGGCGCGGCATCCGAGGCGTTCAGCCTTCACAACATCAACCATGGCATCGCCGACGCGTTCGCGCGCTTCAACGACGTGATTCGGGAGGCGGGCGCGGCGGGTGTCGGGGTGCGGGGCTACCTCTCCACGGCGTTCGGATGCCCCTACGAAGGCGATGTTCCCGCCGCCCGCGTGGCTGAGCTGACCGACGAGCTGCTGCAGATGGGCGTGTTCGAGGTCGCCGTCAGCGACACGATCGGCGTCGCGCACCCCGGCCAGGTGTGGCGCGTGCTGGAGGCCCTCCAGGCGCGCGTGCCGCTGGACCGCGTGGCGATGCACTTCCACGACAGCCGCGGCACCGCCCTGGCGAACGTGCTGGCGGCGCTGCAGGCCGGGGTGGCGACCTTCGACGCCTCCTGCGGCGGACTGGGCGGGTGCCCGTACGCGCCGGGCGCGAGCGGCAACCTGGCCACCGAGGATCTCGTCTACATGCTCGACGGCCTCGGCATCGAGACCGGGGTGAGCCTGCGCGGCCTCGTTGCGGCCTCCGCCTTCATCGCGCCGCACGTCGGAGGGGACCTGCCGTCCCGGTACCTCAAGGCCTCGCAGGCGGCGGATCGGCGCCGGCAGGATGGCCGCCCGGATGCGTGAGGTTCGGATCGCCGGGCACAGGCTCGAGGTGCTGCATCATCCCCCGCAGGATCATGGCGGGCCGACCATCGTCTTCCTGCACGAAGGCCTCGGCAGCGCCAGGCAATGGAGGGACTTTCCCAAACGTCTCGCGTCGCTGTGCGGATGCGGGTTCCTCGTGTACAGCCGATGGGGCTACGGCGGATCGGAGGCGAGGCCGCGGCCCTGGCCGGCGGACTTTCTCGAAGACGAAGCGGCGGTCGTGCTCCCGGAGCTGCTCGATTCGGCGGGCATCACGCAGCCGGTGCTGTTCGGCCACAGCGACGGCGCGACCATCGCGCTGATGTACGCCGCTGCCCTTCCCGACGGCGTGCGCGGCGTCATCTCGGAGGCCGCGCACGTCATGCTCGAACCCATCAGCATCGAGGGGATCGCCCGCGCCCGCGACAGGTTCCTCCATGGCGACCTGCGCGCCCGGCTCCACCGGCAGCACGGCGACCACGTCGACGACACCGTCCTCGGGTGGACCGGGAACTGGCTGAGGCCCGAACTGCGGACACTGGGACATTCGCGAACGGCTGCGGGCGGTCCGCTGCCCGGTCCTGGTCATCCAGGGCCGCGACGACGACTTCGGGACGCTCGATCAGGTGGAGGCCATCGTGACCCACGTCGCCGGGCCCGTCGCGACGCTGGTGCTCGACGAGTGCGGGCACATCCCGCACAGAGAGCGCCAACGAGAGCGTCCTCGACGCGGCCGCATCATTCATCCGGCGGCTTCGGTGACGGGATTCGGGATCGAGGATCAGGAAGCATCAGTAGCCAGTAGACAGTAGCCAGTAGGAAAGGCCTATCGAACTGTCGGCGCATCCCGGAGCAGCGGGACAGCGCGACGAGCGTCTTCTTCTGGCTACTGGCTACTGACTACTGCCTGCTCTGCTTCTGTATCCTGTCTTCATCCCTTCTTCGGAGGATCGTGTATGCGTCGATGGTTCGGCACCAACTTCGTGCACTGGTCCGCGATCGCGTTGGCGGTGGCAGCCATGGCCGGTCCGCCCGGACTGGCGCAGGCCGCCGCAGCCGTGGACCAGCGCGGACCTGCTCAAGATCAAGACTGTGGGCGAGGCTCGCATCTCTCCGGACGGGAAGCGCATCGCCTACACGGTCCAGTCGAACCTCCGGACGGGCCGTCCCGCGTCGCAGATCTGGATGTGGGACCGGGCCGCGGGCACGACGGCGCGCCTCGGCGGCGACCGCGACTCGGGCACCAACGTGCGCTGGTCGCCCGATGGCCAGTCGCTGGCGTTCACCGGGAGAGTCGACGACGAGTCGGGGCTGATGGTGCAGCGCCTCGACGGGTCGCCCGCGCTGGCGCTCGGGCGCGTCCTGAGCACGAACCACCCGCTGCCGTCGACAGGCAGCATTCTCACCTGGTCGCCCGGGCAGCTCTCGCGTCGCGATCGCCAACGGGGTGCCGGGGCCCGAAGGCGCCGAAGCGGACGGCGACCCGATGGTCATCACGCGCTACCTCTTCAAGCCGGGCGCGGCGGAAGGGCTGACCCGCTTCAACGACAACAGGCGGCTCCAGATCCAGATGGTGGACCTGGTGAGCCACGAACCCCGCCCGCTGACCAGCGACACCTACCACAACCACTCCCTCGACTGGTCGCCGAAGGGCGACGAGATGCTGTTCGTCTCGAACCGGGAAGCCGATCCGGATCGGGTCTTCAACTACGACATCTTCGCGGTCAGCGTCGCCCGCGCGAGCGTGCGGCGGATTACCAACACGAAAGCCGCCGAGTATCACCCCGTGTGGTCGCCTGACGGCTCGGCGATCGCGATGCTGGCCACCACGCGCCCGCTCACGTCCTCGGAAACGACGATGGAGGACACGCACGTGTGGGTGATGAAGGCGGACGGCACCGGACGTCGGGAGATCGGCGCCGTCATCGACAACCGCCAGGGCCCGCCCCAGTGGTCGGCCGACGGCGCATGGGTCTACTGCACCGTGCAGGAGCGCGGCGACGTTCGTCTCTACCGTCTGCCGGCCGCCGGGGGCGCGCCCGAGGTCGTCGCGCCTCCGGCCGGCGAACGCGGCGCGGTCGGGTCGTGGTCCGTCGCCAAAGACGGCACCGTGGCCTTCGCGATGAGCACGCCCGGCGGCCCGGCCGAGCTGTTCATCCGCGAGCCCGGCGCGCCGGCGCCCCGCCGGGTGACCGACCTCAACCGCGAGCTGCTCGCCAGCCGGCAGGTCGCGCCGGTCGAGTCGCTGACGTTCAAGGGCCCCGACGGGCTCGAGATCGAGGCGTTCCTGACGCTTCCCGCGAACCGCTCCGAGGGCACGCGCCATCCCCTGATCGTCGCCGTCCACGGCGGGCCGCACGGCCAGCAGGGACCGGCCTTCAACCTCAAGGCGCAGGTCTACGCCGCGAAGGGGTGGGCGACGCTGATGGTGAACTACCGCGGCTCGACCGGCTACGGCCAGGCGTTTGCCGACGCCATCGCGAAGGACCAGAACGGCAAAGAGGCCCAGGACGTGCTGGCCGGCGTCGACGCCGCGCTGGCGCGCCATCCGTGGATCGATGCCGGGCGGATGGGCATCGAAGGCGGCAGCTACGGCGGGCAGCTGACGAACTGGATCGTCACCCGGACCGACCGCTTCAAGGCCGCCATCCCCACGGCCGGCATCGCGAACCTGGTGAGCTTCAACTACACGGCGTTCTACCACGACTACCTCGCGGTGGAGTTCGGCGCGTATCCCCACGAAGCGGGCATGATGGACACGCTCTGGGAACGGTCGCCGCTGCGATACGTGGCGAAGGTGAAGACGCCGGCGCTCATCCTGCACGGCGAGAACGACAGCGACGTGCCCGTCTCGGAAGCCGAGCAGTGGTACATCGCGCTGAAAGACGTGGGCGTCGAGACGGTGATGGTCCGCTACCCGCGCGAGGGCCACGGCCTGCGCGAGCCGCGGCACATCATCGACGCGCTCGATCGGTCGATCGCGTGGTACGAGCGGCACTTCGATCCGCCGACGCCGCCAGCGCCGGCCCCGCCGAAGAAGCGCGAGTTACCAGTGCAGGTCGGCGGGCGCGCGCGGCAGCAGGAACCGCACGGCGCGCTCGAAACGGCCGGCCCAGGCCGATTCGTTGTGCGCGGCGCCGCGCCCTTCGACGTACATGACGTCCAGGCGCGGACGCGACGCCGAACGCCGTAACGCCCGAGCCATCAGCCGCGCGTGGCGCACGGTCTGCCGGCCCTCGCCGGTGCCCACGTCCACGTAGACCCTGCCGGACCAGGTCCGGTGTGACGCGACGTAGTCGAAGATCGCCCCGTTCGCGAACCACAGCGCGGGGCTCATCACCCCCGCGAAGCCGAACACGCAGCGGCTCGCGGAAGAACGCGTAGAGGCTGATGAGTCCGCCCATCGACGATCCCATGATCCCGGTGTGCGTCCGCTCGCGGCGGGTGCGGAACCGCCGGTCGACCTCGGGCTTCAGCGTGCTGACCATGAAATCGAGGTAGGCGTCGCCGCGCCCGCCGCCGTTCACCGGGTCGCGGAACGGGCTGTATTCGTCGATCCGGTGCGACCCCATGTTCGGCACGCCCACCACGATCGCCTCGACGCCGTCAGGCCCGAGACCCTCGAGCGTGTCGTCCACACGCCACTCGCCGGAGAACGACGTGGTGGGATCGAACAGGTTCTGCCCGTCCTGCATGTAGATGACCGGGTAGTGCCGGCCGCTCGACTGGTACGACGGCGGCAGGTAGACCTGGATGTCCCTGCTGTTCCCGAGTTCCGGGCTCGCCACGCCAGGCAACACCCGCACGTTGCCGACGACCTGCCCGTTCGCGGGCGTCCCCGCCCCGTTGTCATACATACGCGCGCGCTCCGATGACCCCGACCTTCCATCCTATCGGGCTTCGGCGCAGGGGCCAAGTCCCCAACCTGCCGCTGCGCCTTCCGCCCGGCCGCTCCCGGCCAGCCGGGGCTGATGTAAGCTGTTGCCTGCCATCAACCTCAGGAGTGCGCCGTGTCCCAGACAGGTCCGCTGACAGTGCTGTGCGTCGCCACCTACGAGAAGGGCCAGGAGTTCCTCAAGGAGTGCAAGCGCCAGGGCTGCCGGGTGCTGCTGCTGACCACCGACACGCTCCGTGACGCCGCCTGGCCCCGGGAGGCCATCGACGAGATCTTCTTCATGCCGCGCGACATCGGCCGGGAAGATCTGCTGAAGGGCGTCAGCCACGCCGGCCGCACGCACCGCATCGACCGCATCGTCGCCCTCGACGATTTCGACGTCGAGACCGCCGCGCTCCTGCGCGAACACCTGCGGGTGCCGGGGATGGGCGAGACCACCGCCCGCTACTTCCGCGACAAGCTCGCCGAGCGGATGAAGGCGCGCAACTTCGGCATTCTCGTCCCCGACTTCGTGCACACGGTGAACGACGGCCAGATCGCGGCGTTCGCGGACCAGACGCCCCTGCCCTGGATTCTGAAGCCGCGTTCGCAGGCCGCCGCCATCGGCATGAAGAAGATCGAGCGGGCCGAGGACCTCCGGCCAGCCCTGGACGACCTGGGTGACCGGCGCTCGTTCTACCTTCTCGAGCGATTCGTCGCCGGCGACGTCTTCCACGTCGACGCCATCGTCTGGGACAAGGCCGTCGTGTTCCAGGCGATGCACCAGTACGGCCAGCCGCCGTTCCAGGTCGCGCACGGCGGCGGGATCTTCACGACGACGACCGTGCCGAAGCACGATCCCGCGTGGGCCGCCCTCGAGCGCATCAACCGGGATGTCCTCGCGACGTTCGGCATCGTGCGAGGCGTCACCCACACGGAGTTCATCCGGAGCGCCGCCGACGGCCGGTTCCTCTTCCTGGAGACCTCGGCGCGCGTCGGCGGCGCGTTCATTGTCGACCTGGTCGAGGCCGAGAGCGGACTCAATCTCTGGCGCGAGTGGGCCAGGCTGGAGATCGCGGGCGAGGACGGCACCTACCGGGTGCCGCAGGCGGCGGAGCGCTACGCGGGGCTGGTCTTGACGCTGGCGAAGCAGGAGTGGCCCGATCTCTCCGGGTACGCCGACGCCGAGATCGTGTACCGGGTCAGGAAGGCCAACCACGCGGGGCTGATTGTCGCCTCGTCGGACGAGGCCCGCGTGCGCGAACTGCTCGACCAGTACGCACGGCGGTTCCAGCAGGATTTCTACGCGTTCGTCCCGGCGCCCGAACGCCCGCCGGCGTAGGGGCGGGTGATATGCTGAACTTCACGAAGGAGAGGATTCATCATGGCGATCAGCAACGCGAGCGCGGTGTGGAAGGGCAATCTCGTCGAGGGCAACGGCACGATGAAGCTCGAGAAAGGCGCCTACGAAGGGCCCTTCACGCAGGGCGTCGCGCTTTGAAACCGGCCCGGGCACGAATCCCGAGGAGATGATCGGCGCGGCCCATGCCGGCTGCTTCTCGATGTTCCTCGCCGCCGTCCTCTCGAAGAGCGGTTTCCCGCCCGTCGAGATTCGCACGTCGGCCAAGGTGCACATGGGCGACGGCCCCGCCATCACGCTCATCGAACTCGACAGCGAGGCGAACGTGCCCGGCTGCGACGAGGCGGTGTTCCTCGAGCACGCCGAGAAGGCCAAGGCCGGCTGCCCGGTGTCGAAGGCGCTCGCGGCGGTGCCGATGACGCTCAACGCCCGCCTGGTCAAGTAGGCCGGCTCGACGCGCGAGCGCGCCGTGGCTCTCCGCCTGCTCGTCATCGGCGACGTGGCCTGGGACATCTTCATCCGTCCCGAGGGCGATCTCGTGCGCGGATCCGACGTCCTGGGCACCGTCGACGTCATGCCCGGCGGCGCGGCCGCGAACGTGGCGGTGTGGGCCAGACGCCTCGGCGCCGACGTCACCCTGATTGGCAAGATCGGCGACGACACCCTCGGCACCCTGATGCACACGCATCTTCGGAGCGAGGGTGTCGGCCGCCACGTGATCACGGTGCCCGGCGGAGTGTCCACCCGGGTCGGCATCCTCGTGTCCGCCGACGGCGAGCACTCGTTCGTCATCGACCACACCAAGGTGCTGCGGTTCGAAGAGGGGGACGCGCCGCCGTCCCTGCTCGACGCGGCCGATGCGGTGTTCTTCAACGGCTACGACATCTTCCTGGCGCGATCCACCGGGTTTCTGGCCGCGCTGCTCGCCGACGCGCGGAAGCGGGGCGTCCCGGTGCTGTTCGACCCTTCGTCGTTCGCGTTGATCCAGGCGTTCGGCGCCGGCCGCCTCATGGAGGGCGTCGGTCGGGTCGACGTGCTGCTCGCGAACGACGCCGAGGCCGACGCGCTCCGCGAGGGGCGCCCGCTCGCGGCCCTCGAGGCCTACGCGACGCTGGCGGTCGTGAAGCAGGGGCCCGGCGGCGCGTCCGCGTACGGGAACGGCGCGGCGTGGCACGCCCCGGCGCATCCCGTGCAGGTGGTCGACACGACCGGCGCCGGCGACGCGTTCGACGCGGCGTTCATCGTCGAGTGGCTGACCCGCCGCGACATTGCGGCGGCGCTCGAGGCGGGCAACCGCCTCGGCGCCCACGTGGCCGCCCACCTCGGCGCCCAGCCTCCCGCCCCCGCATAGCTGCGCGGCCGCAGGTGCGCCTTGCGCGGCGGTCCCCGCTCTGCTACAAACAGCACCGCCAGGAGGGCGCACCGTGCCGCGAAACGCCGAAGTGATCCGCCAGTGGAACATGCTGCGATCGATCGAAGCCGCGCACTACGGCCTCACGGTGCAGGATCTGACCGAGGCCGCGGGCGTGTCGAAGCGGACGATCTACCGGGACCTCATCGCCCTGCAGGAGGCCGGGTTTCCGCTCATCGACGACACGCGCGACCACCATACCTATTGGACGCTTGACGCGCACCCGTTCCGGCACCTCACCCAGCTCGGATTCTCGCTCTCAGAGCTGTGCGCGCTCTATCTCAGCCGGCGCCTCGTCGAATCGCTGACGGGCATCCCGTTCCAGGCTGCGCTCGGCGACGCGTTCGGCAAGTTCGAACGGGAAATCAAGCCGGCGATGAAGGCGTATCTCGACTGCCTGCCGTCGGTGATGAGCGCCAGGCCGACGGGCGGAAAAGTGGCCCTCTCGGCGGCGCACAACCGCATGATCGAACAACTGGTCGACGCCTCGGTCGAGCGGCGCCAGGCCCGGATGCTCTACTTCTCGCTCTCACACGAACGGAAGTCCGAGTACCTCGTCTATCCGCTTCGGTTCGTCTACACGCACGGCGCGATGTACCTGCGGGCATGGGTGCCGGCCCGCGTGCAGGTGCTGACGTTCGCCGCCCAGCGCATCCGGCGGGTCACGGTGCTCGAGGAACGATTCGAGGCGGACCCGGCCTGGTCGGAGGACACCTTCTCGCGGTCGCTCGGGCCGAACGACGGCCCCACGGTGCACGTGGTCATCCACGTGGAGCGTGAACTCGCGCCCATCGTCGCGGAACGCCAGTATCACAAGAGCCAGCGGACGCTGCCCCGGGCGGACGGTTCGATTCAGCTGGAGCTCGACGTGTGCAACGACGTCTGGCTGCACAGCTTCGTGCTGCAGTTCGGCCACCGGGTCCAGGTGCTGGAGCCCGCGAGCCTCGCGCGGGAAATCAGCGAAGAGCTCGATCGTGCCCGCGGGCATTACCCGCCCGCCGGCCAGGTCGAGCCGCTGGCCACCTCGCAGGCGCTGGTCGACCTCGTCGAACCAGTGGCGCCTGCCCTTCTAGACCCCGGCGCTAGGACGCCAGCGCCACTGCCGCGCGGGCGGGCGCCGGGGCTTCCAGCGCATGCCTGGCGACGATCTGCGCACGGCGCCGGCGGACCGCAATCTCCGCCAGCAGGGCCGCCCGATCGGCGACGGTCCTCGACGGCCGCGGGCGCGGATTGGCGATCGTCGCGCCGGAGGCCGCGGCGTCCAACCGGCGTGCCCGGAGGCGGTTGACCTCGGCCCTGTAGCACGCGAAACACTCGAATTCCATGGCGGCCTCCTTGTCGCTGCCGGTGCTGTCGTGCCAGATTACGGGGACGGCGTGACAGGACAGGTCACACCGGGACGGGTGCGCCGTGGTACCATGCGCCCCATGATGGGCCGGCCATGAAGGCGCTCCTGCTCCGCCAACTCGGCGACCTGGACACGTTTCCCGCGCCGCTGGAACTCTCCGAGGTGCCCGACCCGATTCCCGGGCCTGGCGAAGTGCTGATCCGCGTGTCGGTCTGCGGCGTCTGCCACACCGAACTGGACGAAATCGAAGGCCGCACGCCGCCGCCCTCCCTCCCGATCATCCCCGGCCATCAGGTTGTCGGCCATGTGGTGCAGTGCGGGCCGAGGCCGACCGCACTCGGGCCCGGCGCCCGGGTCGGCGTCGCCTGGATCTACTCGGCGTGCGGACGCTGCGGGTACTGCCGCCGGGGGCTGGAGAACCTCTGCCCCGCATTCCGCGCCACGGGCCGGGACGCCAACGGCGGGTACGCCGAGCTGATGGTGGTCCGGCAGGAGTTCGCCTACCCCATTCCCGAGAGCCCGATGACCGACGCCGAGGCGGCGCCGCTGCTCTGCGCAGGCGCGATTGGCTACCGTTCGCTCCGCCTGGCGAACCTGCCGAACGGAGGCCGGCTCGGGCTCACCGGGTTCGGCGCGTCGGCGCACCTCGTGCTGAAGCTCGTGCGGCATCGCGACCCGGACGCCGAGGTCTTCGTCTTCGCCAGAAGCGAGGCCGAGCGCGAGTTCGCGAAGGAGCTCGGCGCGTCGTGGGCCGGCGACACCGCCGACACGCCGCCGGCCCTGCTTGACGCCATCATCGACACCACCCCCGCGTGGCGGCCGGTCGTTGGAGAGCCTGCGGCACCTCGCGCCAGGCGGCCGCCTCGTCATCAACGCCATCCGCAAGGAGCACGGCGACCGCGACGCGCTCGCCCAGCTCGACTACGCCGGCGCATCTCTGGATGGAAAAGGAAGTGAAGAGCGTCGCGAACGTCACCCGGCGCGACGTCACGGAGTTCCTCCATGCTGCCGCCGCGATGGGGCTGCGGCCGGAGGTTCAGGAGTACCCGCTCGAGGAGGCCAACCAGGCGCTGCGCGATCTGAAGTCGCGGTCCGTGCGCGGGGCGAAGGTCCTCCGCATCGCCTGACGACGCCCGGGCCAGGCGCTACTCGAAGACGACACGCGTGGGAGACAGGTAGGTCACCGAGACGGTCTGGCGCCGCTCGCCCAGCGTGGGGTGGCGCATCAGGATTTCGCGCGTCCCGACGGCCACCTGGATGGGCCCGAGAGGCGCCGTCCCGATGCGCTCGCCATCGACCAGGATTTCCGCGTCGGCCGGCGCCACGATCTCGATCGTCGCCGGCGGCATCGCGATGGTCACCGCCGCCACGGCGCCCGGCTTGATGTCCACCTGCCGGGTCTCGCGGAATCCCATCGCCTGGCTGACCAGCTCGATCGTGTGCGGCCCTGGCGGTGTCAGAATCCGCCCCCCCTCGGTCGATCCGATGGACCGTCCGTTCTCGAGGATCTCCAGCTTCACCGGGGCGAAGACGGCCAGCCACCCGGGCCGGAGTTGCAGCGTCGCCTCGACCGCTTCGTCCGCCCGGACCTGCACGGTCTTCCGCACCGATCCTGTGCCGTCGCGGATCAGGATCGTGTGCGCGCCCTCCGCGAGGTTCTCGACCGTCAACGGTGCCGAGCCGTGCAGCACGCCATCGATCAGGACGTCGACGCCCGCTGGTTCGGTCGTCACGCGAATCGATCCGGTGCCCTTCACGTCGGCCCCCGCGGCCTGCACGGGGGCGTCGGGCACGGCCGACTCGACGCGAACCGTATCCTCCGCCGGCTTGTCGGTGAACAACCTCGCTCTGGCGTACGGCACGCCCGCCACCGCGGCGATCACGACCAGGGCCGCCGCCAAGTACCACGGACGGAACACCGGTTTCGGCACGCGGTCCGCGAGGTCGCTGGCGAGGAAATAGGCCTTCCGGGGAATCGTCACGGCGGCGCGCGCGATCCACCCTGCCGGCTGACGCTGCCATGCGGCCAGCCGCCCCGCCGACGACCGCCGCAGCCGACGCGGCCGTCGCCGTGGCGCGGCCGGCGGCCCGGCCAGCGCCGGCCGCCGAAGATGCCGTCCCTCGGGCGACAGCGCCCGACGCGGCGGCGCACCCGCGTGCCGCCTGTCCCGCTCCTCGAAGCCCGGCGGCGGCGCCCGCGCGGCCGGCTCGCCCGAGCGTCGCCCAGCCCGGCCGACAGCGCCCGTGTCGCGGCCGACAGCGCCCCGCCGCCGGCCCGCACGATCGCCACGGCCGCCCTCGATCCCTGTCCGGCCGCGGCCGACGTCGCTGACGCGAGCAGGCGGATCACGGCCCCTGCGCCCGCGACCACGGCGCTGAAGGCCGTGCCGGCCGCATGCGCCAATTGAGAAGTCGCCCTTGCGCCACCCTTGGCGACTGCTCCGGCGCCTGCGGCAACGGCCCGGACCGCCCCACCGGCGCCGCGCGAGACGGCCGTGGTCAGCAGCACGGCGGCCGACAACACCGAACGGCCGGCAGTCGCGCTCCCGCGACCCACCGCCGAGACCGCGTGCCACAGGCCGCCGGCGACGGCGCCAGCCGCGGATGAGCACGCGCCGATGAAGGACTCGAGAAGCTCGGCGCCGCCGCTGCGGAGTCGAGCGATTCTCCGGCGCCGGGCCTCGGCGCGGACTCGCCGCACGCTCGGCGCCACCCTCGGGAAGACCGGTCCGCTCTGCGTCCTCGTCAGGCGCCTCGAGTTCGGGGCGCATGCCCGCCGGCGACTCGTAGCGGACGGCGGCTGGAATGGCCTCGACGCGTGGCTGCTCGACTGGTGCCGCCGAGGGCAGCAGGCCTCGGCATCTCCTCGAGCACGTCCTCAGTCTCGTCCTCGACAGAGACGTCGGCCTCGACCGGGCTGACAAGCAGCGGCGCGGGCGGGGCGGGCGTGGGGCGAACGTCGACGAACCAGTCTGGAGGCAGCGGAGGGCAGAGCCGTCTCGGCGGATGGGTCGGCCTCGAGAGCCGGCGGCACGTCGGCGGCGTCGGCGTGCGCCTCGAACCGCGCGTCATGGTGCAGCAGCTCTTCGACGAAGCTCCATGCGGCGATATCGGGCGCTGGCTCGGCCGGCTCGGGCCGCGGGCTCGACATCCGCCTGGGCCGCGGCCTGCGATTCCTGAAGGTTCAGAATTTCGTCGAGTACGCTCGGCTGCACGACGGTCGGGACTTCCGCCTCGGCCTGCCGGGTCGCCGCCGTCGACGTGAACTCCACTGGCGCCTCGAAGAGAGGCACGGACGCCTCCAGCATCGCGACGGGCGGCTCGGCCGGGATCGCGGGCGGTTCCATCGACGTCGATGGCTCGCTCCTCCACGAGCACGGGCAATCCGGCCGGCGGTGCCGGTGCGGGCGCGGTCATCGCGGTCGCCGCGAACTCCGCTACGAGTTCGTCCAGCGATTCCAGCGGCTCCACGACGTCGATGGTCGGGGCGTTCGCGCCCAACGGGTCGGCCAACAGGCGCCACTCCGGGAGTGCCGCCTGGATGTCGGACGGTGGCGCAGCTTCCAGGGACGCGAGCGCGTCGAGTGCGGCGTCCACGAGCGCCGCGGGCGTGCTCGGAGCGACCTCCTCCGCCTCGAGCAAAGCCGGCGCGACATCGACAGCTTCAAGCTGCACCGCCGCGGCATCGACAGCTTCAAGCTGCACCGGCGCGACATCGACAACGTCAAGCTGCGCCGGCGCGGCATCGACAGCTTCAAGCTCCACCGGCGCGACATCGACAACTTCAAGCAGCGCCGGCGCGGCATCGAGCACGGCGGGCATCGGATCCAGGAACTCGGGAGCGGACTCGGCGGCGGCGAGGTCGCGAAGGTCGACGACTTCCACGACTTCGACAGCCGGATCGAGCGACGCCTCGGGCTCCAGCGTGCCGAGTTGCGCAACCGGGGCCGAAGCCGCCTCTGCGGCGAGCGCGTCGACTGCGGCCGCGAGGTCTCCATCGTCGGGACCGGCGAGGCCAGACAGATCCAGCACCTCTTCGACGAACTCTTCCGCGGCTGGATCGCACGGTGGCGTGTCGATCTGGATCAGCGGGCTCGTGGGAAGCGTCTCTTCCACCGGCGGCGGCTCCGGCACGCGCCAGCCGACGGGCGGGTCCGACCGCTCATCCGATTGCAGCGTGAACGCGGGAACCAGGTCCGTAATCGGCACCGCCGCGGCAGCATCGGCGGCCTGCTCCTGGAGTGCGGCGCGGACCGCCTCCTGTGCGGCGATCGCGGCCTTCCGGGCCTTCTCGGCAGCTTCCGCCGCGGCCCGCGCCTCGAGTGCGGCCGCATGCTGCCCGAACGTCTCCGCGAGAGACTTGAGCGCCGAAGCGCCGCCGGTCGCCGCCTCCTGCGAGGACAGCACGGACTCGAGAGACAGCCGGGCGTCGGAGACACTGGCGAACTTGCCGTTCGCGTCCCTCAGGAGCGCGCGTCTCAGCCAGTCGATGAGCGCGGCGGGCACGGGCGACCGGCCATCTCCCCTCTGCGACTGGCAGAGCGAGGCGACCAGCCCATCCACGCGGTCCGGATACTCCGTGAGGTCGACGGGCCGTCCGAGCAGCAGCGCCAGTGCGGTCATCCCCACTTGCAGCACATCGGCCTTGCCGTCGAGCGTGGGCGCGCCCTTGCCGGCGGGCACCGGGATCCTGAATTCGCGCCAGAGTCTCGGGCGGGTGAATTCGAGGCGCTCAATCGCGGGTCCGAGCACGTAGTCGGCCACGACGACGCGCCCCTTCGGAGTGATGAGCACGCGTTCGGGCCCGACGGCGCCGTGTGTGACACCACGCGACTCGTGCAGCAGCGCGAGGGCGCCGAGCAATTCGCGGAGGACATGGATGGCCGTGCTGATGCCGACCGAGACCACCCCGGTCTGCGCGGCCTCGAGATACTGGGACAACCGGTGGCCCTGCACGTAGTCGGAGATCACCTCGAGCGTGCTGGCATCGTCGCGCGGGACCTCGGCCGCCCTGACCGGCACGAAGCGGGCCTGGCGGAAGGTGGCGAGGCGGCCGACGCGCTGCCGGATGGCGTTCTGCATGGCGCCCACGTCCCAGAGCGGGCGCAGCACCTCGACCTGGTCGTCGGTGCCCTCGGTCCGGACGTACCGGATCCCGAGGCCGTCGCGAAAGCGCGGCTCAGGCAGGACTACCGGATCGACGAATACCTTTCGCATGCGTACCGTCCGTCGTGCAACGTCTGCGCCGAACCCCGCGGGCCAGGCACGAACCTCCCGTGATCCTTCTTATCGGGCTGATCTGGCGGCGCCGCTAGGGGCACTTGCACAAGAATTGCCCTGCGCCGGGGCGGTGGATTCACGAGCTTGAGGCATCGATTTCAGAATTGTCAGCCGCGCTGTTCGCCGCCGCGACGCCCCTCATGTACCCGGATCTCCGCTTGACTTGTCGGCTCCCGGAGATTCTAGTCTGCCTGCGCTTGGACGCACTGTTCCCAGCCTGCCGTTCTCCTCGCCCCACGCCAGTGGAGGATGCCCATCGTGTTCAAGAACCGATTCCTGTTCGTCGCCGTGCTCGCCGCCGCATGCCTGGCAGGCGCGGCGCTGCCCTCGTTCGCGCAATTCGACACCGCCACCGTGGTCGGCACCGTCAGGGACAACACGGGCGGTGTCGTCCCCGGGGCGACCGTCACCCTGACGAACCTCGAGACCGGAGTCGCGACTGTCCGCGTGAGCGAAGCCAACGGGAGCTTTGAGTTCATGACGGTGCGCATCGGCCGCTACAAGGTGGCGGCCGAGCTCCAGGGGTTTGCGACGGCTGTCGCCGACAACATCCAGGTCAACGTCGGCGCCCGCCAGCGCGTGGACCTCGCGCTCTCGCCCGGCCAGGTGAATGAGACGGTCCAGGTCGTCGGCGCCACGCAGGTGCTCGAAACCGACTCGAGCCAGCGCGGCCAGCTCATCAGCGGCCGGCAGGCGGTGGAACTGCCCCTGAACGGGCGCGAGTACTCGGCGCTGGCGCTCCTCAGCCCGGGCGTCCGGCTGTCGGCGTTGAGCACGGGAAGCGCGGTGACGAGCCGCGAAGGCTCCTTCAACGTCAACGGCCTGCGAAGCACGTTCAACAACTTCCTGCTCGACGGTCTCGACAACAACGCCTACGGGACCAGCAACCAGGGGTTCTCGAACCAGACGGTCCAGCCCTCTCCAGACGCGGTGGCGGAGTTCAGGGTCGTCACCAACAACACGAGCGCGGAGTACGGGCGGAGCGGCGGCGCCACGATCAACGTGGCGTACAAGAGCGGCACGAACCAGTTCCACGGCGCCGGGTGGGAGTTCTACCGCGACACGGCGCTGAACGCCACCGGGTTCTTCAAGCCGTCGTCCGGCGTGAAGCCGACGCTCGAGCGAAACCAGTTCGGCGGCGCGTTTGGCGGCCCGATCGTGAAGAACAAGGCGTTCTTCTTCGCGGACATGGAGCTGTTCAGGCAGGATCGGGCAGCTCGTCAATTTCGCGACCATCCCGACGCCGACCCAGCGGCAGGGCATCCTGTCGGTGGACGTCCGGAACCCGCTTGACGGGCGAGGTCTATCCGGCCGGGACGCAGATCCCGATGACGTCGTTTGCGAGGAAGGTCCTCGGGGACCTTCCGGATCCCACCCGCAGCGGCGCGTCGAACAACTACGACATCCTGCAGAACTTCCAGAACAACCAGGACAAGTGGAACGGCAAGGCGGACTTCCAGCTCAGCACGTCGCTCAGCGCCTTCGCCCGGTACGGCTACCGGAAGGTCGACGCCCTCGACGACCCGCCGATCCCGCTGCCGTCCGGCGGCTCCGGCAACGCCGCCACCTACGTGACCACCAACCAGTTCGCGTCGGGCTTCACGTGGGCGCGCACGGGCACGTCCCTGCTGGAGGGCCGCTTCGGCTGGTCGCGCACGGAAGCCGGCAAGAACCCGTGGGGCCTGGGCACGCCGTCAGCGCTTGACGCGTACGGCATCACGGGGCTGCCGAACGACCCGCGCATCTCAGGCGGACTCTACACGCAGCTGATCTCGGGATACTCGGACCTCGGTCGTCAGGCGACGAACCCGCAGTGGCAGTACCCGGAGATGTTCAATGCCAAGCTGAACTACACCTGGGTGCGCGGCGCTCACTCGCTCAAGACGGGGTACGAGTTCCAGTACGTCATGACGGAGGTGCAGGACGTGAATCCCCTGTACGGCCGCGATGCCTACACGGGCAACTTCACGCGGCCGACCGGCGTGGCCGCCAACAACGTCTACAACCTCGCCGACTTCATGCTCGGCCTGCGCAGCCAGTACGCGCTGAGCAGCATCCTCGTCGCGAATCTCCGGCAGCGGTACCAGTTCGCGTACGTGCAGGACGACTGGCGCGCTGAACGACAAGCTGACGCTGAACCTCGGCCTGCGCTACGAGTACGCGACGCCGTTCTGGGAGAAGGACAACCTGATGACCAACTACGACCCGGCCGCGAAGACGATGATCTTCGCCAAGGACGGGTCGATGTACGACCGGGCGCTCATCGACCCGGATCGCAACAACTGGGGGCCGCGCCTCGGGCTCGCGTACAGCATGACGCCGAGGACCGTCGTGCGCGGCGGCTGGGGCATGAGCTACATCCACTTCCACCGGATCGGCGCCGCCAACATCCTGTCGATCAACGGCCCGCAGGTCGTCAACGCGGTGGTGTCCCAGTCGAACCCGACGCTGCCGACGTTCCGCACCACGCAGCAGGGCTACCCGGCGGGCCTCGCAGACCCGTCCCAGTTCAACCCGCTGACCGCCAACATCCTGTACATCCCGAGGGACTACCACTCGAGCGTCGTCCAGAGCTGGTACGTCTCGGTGCAGCGCGAGATCGCGAAGAACATGCTGGTCGACGTGGCGTACGTCGGCAACCGGGCCGACGACCTGCTGTCGCTCGCGAACTACAACCAGGCCGTGCCCAACAACGCGGCCGGGTCGCTGTCGCTGCAGGCGCGGCGGCCGATCCAGGAGTTCGGCGACATCACCTACACGTCCAACGACGGCAAGTCGCGCTACAACGCGCTGCAGGTGAAGTTCGAGTACCGCATGCCGGGCAACCTGATGCTCCTGAACGCCTTCACCTGGTCGCAGGCGAAGGACAACGGCGCCGGGTCGCTCGAGGCGCCGAACGGCAACATCGCCGGGCCGCAGGACTTCTACAACCGGGAGGCCGACTACGCGATTTCCGGCTACAACCAGCCGCTCAACAACACGACGAGCTTCGTCTGGGATCTGCCGTTCGGCCGGGACCGGCGGTGGATGAACGACGCCAACGCCGTCGTCGACGCGTTCGTCGGCGGCTGGACGTTCAGCGGCATCAACACGATGACGTCCGGCGCGCCGGTGACGCTCACCTACACGCCGGCGGCGTCGTTCGTGGTGTCGGGCATCACCCAGGAGTTCCGCGGGCGCGAACAACTACCGGCCCAACGTCATCGGCGACCCGTACGGCGACAAGAACTCGATCACGGACTACTTCAGCCCGACCAACGTGGTCATCCCCACCGATCCGAGCCAGGTCTTCGGCAACGCCGAGCGCAACATCGTGAGCGGCCCGTGGTTCTGGCAGCTGGACTTCGTGGCGTCGAAGAACTTCAGGCTCCCGATCGGCCCGCAGACCAGCCTGCAGATCCGCATCGAGGCGTTCAACCTGCTCAACAGGACGAACTTCACCGCGCCGAACGGCAACCGCAGTTCGTCGGGGTTCGGCACCATCACGTCCACCTATGACGCGCGGCAGTTCCAGCTGGGCGCCAAGGTCACGTTCTAGCTCCGCGTCGGCGCATCGCGGGAGGCGGCCGCGCAGCCGCCTCCCGCTGCCCTCCGGAGATCGCCGCATGCATACCCGACTCCTCGCGATCGCGGCCTGCGCGCTCGTCGGCCGCCGTGTGTCTTGCGCGGTCGCCCTCGGCGCAGCCGCCTGCGCCGAAGAAGATCCTCGTCGCCCACCGTGGCGCCTCGGCGTACGCGCCGGAGCACTCCGCCGACGCCTACAAGCTCGCCATCGCCCAGGGCGCCGACTTCGTGGAGCAGGACCTGGCCGTCACCAAGGACGGCGTGCTGGTCTCCATCCACGACCTCACGCTCGAACGGACGACCGACGTGGAGGAGGTCTTCCCCACCCGTTTCGTCGAGGAAAAGGCCGGCGACAAGGTCCGTCCGCCGATGGCCCGTCCACGACTTCACGCTGGCCGAGATCAAGCGGCTCGACGCCGGGTCCTGGATGGACAAGAAGTTCGCCGGCACGCGCATCCTGACGTTCCAGGAAGCCATCGATCTCGTCAGGGGCAAGGCCGGGCTCTACCCGGAGCTGAAGGACCCCGAGTTCTACCGGCAGCGCGGCGTGGATCCCGTGAAGCTCTTCGCCGACATCGTGAAGAAGAACGGCCTCGAGGCCGATCCGAAGACGCCGCTCGTCCTGCAGTCGTTCGACGACGCCACGCTGAAGGCGGCGGCCATCGACGCTGCCGACGGTGCCGCGCGTGTTCCTGGTGTCGCCGGCGGACGCCGGCCGCATCGATACGCCGGACAAGCTGAAGGAGATCGCCGCCTGGGCGAGCGGCATCGGGCCGAACAAGGCCATCCTCGAGAAGACGCCCGACATCGTCGCCTGGGCCCACGCGGCGAAGCTGACCGTGACGCCGTGGACCTTCCGCGCGCTCGAGCACCGGCAAGTACCCGTCGGTGCAGGAGGAGATGAAGCACTTCCTCTTCACGCTCGGCGTCGACGCGCTCTTCACCGACAACCCCGACATGTTCCCGAGGACGAAGTAGGTGCGCGACCGGGCCTGAAGGTCCCGGCCTCCATCGGTCATGGAGCCTGGGGTCTGTCAGACCCCGGTTCTCACGCCTTCGGAAAGCGCTTCCCGACAAACAGCGTCGTAGAGCCAGCCGCCGAGCACGCCGCCCACGAGCGGGCCCACGATCGGGACCCACCACCAGTGGTTGCCGGCGCGGAAGACCTCGCTCCCCCACCCGGCCAGGGAGGTGAACATGCGCGGCCCGAAGTCGCGGGCCGGGTTGATGGCGTAGCCGGAGTTGGTGCCGAACGCCGTGCCGATGCCGACGACGAGCAGGCCGACGATGACCGGCGCGAGGCCGGCCGGCGCCGGGGCGTTGCGCTGGTCCGTGATCCCGAGGATCACCGCGACGAGAATCGCGGTGCCCACCACCTGGTCGATGAACCCGCCCGGGAACGTGCTCAGGTACGGCTGCGGGTACGTCGCGAAGATGCCGGCCGTGCCCTGCGGCCCCAGCACCTGCCGCACGCCGCCGTCGAAGGCCGTTCAGCCCCTCGCGATAGGTCAGGTAGACGACGGCCGCCGCGACGAAGGCCCCGGCGGTCTGGGCGAGCGCGTACGGCACGACCTTCTTCCACGGGAACCCGCGGTGCACCGCCGCGGCCAGCGTGACGGCGGGGTTCAGGTGCGCGCCGGACACGCCCATCGACACGTAGCAGCCCATCGACGACGCCGAGGCCCCACGCGAGGTTGATCGCGAGGTAACTGCCCTGCGCCTGCTTGCTGACGATGAACTGGGCCACGACACCGGCGCCGAAGAGAATCAGCACGAAGGTGCCGAGGAACTCGGCCAGCACCTCCCGCAAGGTCCCTCGCGACATATGAGCTTCTCCTGTTGCGTCCGGGGTACGCGCACTCGGGCGCAGAGTATACCCCGAAGTGTGGTAGCCTTCTGCCGTTTTCCGCCGCGCGTCCCCCCGGACTCGTTCCAGGAGCCTCACCGTGGCCTACATCCTCGCCCTCGACCAGGGCACCACCAGTTCCCGCGCCATCCTCTTCGATCACGGCGGCGCCGTGGTCGCCGTCGCCCAGCAGGAGTTCCCGCAGATCTTCCCGAAGCCGGGCTGGGTCGAGCACGACCCGAAGGAGATCTGGGCGTCGCAGATCGCCGTGGCGGCCGAGGCGCTGGCCCGCGCGCAGGCCGGCGCCGCGGGACGTCGCCGCCATCGGCATCACCAACCAGCGCGAAACCACCGTCGTCTGGGACCGGGAGACGGGCGAGCCGGTCTACAACGCCATCGTCTGGCAGGACCGGCGCACGGCCGACCGCTGCGACGCGCTGAAGGCGGACGGGCTCGAGACGCTCGTGCGGGAGCGCACCGGGCTCGTGATCGACGCCTACTTCTCCGGCACCAAGATCGCGTGGATCCTCGACAACGTCCCCGGCGCGCGCGCGAAGGCGGCCGACGGGCAGGCTGGCCTTCGGCACCGATCGACTCCTGGCTCGTCTGGAAGCTGACCGGCGGGCGCGTGCACGTCACCGACGTCAGCAACGCGTCGCGCACGATGCTGTTCAACATCCACACGCTGGAGTGGGACGAGGACCTGCTGCGCATGCTCGACGTCCCGCCGAGCCTGCTGCCCGAGGTGCGCGCCTCGAGCGAGGTGTACGGGCGACGTGTCCGGCCGGCCTCGGCCTCGATGGCGTGCCGATCGCCGGCATCGCCGGCGACCAGCAGGCGGCGCTGTTCGGCCAGATGTGCGTCAAGCCGGGCATGGCGAAGAACACCTACGGCACCGGCTGCTTCCTGCTGCAGAACACCGGCGACCGGCCCGTCGCGTCGGACAACCGGCTGCTCACGACGGTCGCCTGGCAGGTCGGCGGCCGGACCGAGTACGCCCTCGAAGGCAGCGTCTTCATCGGCGGCGCGGTGGTGCAGTGGCTGCGCGACGGCCTGGGCCTCATCCAGCACTCGCCGGACGTCGAGCGCCTCGCGGCCTCCGTGCCCGACAACGGCGGCGTCTACCTCGTGCCGGCGTTCGCCGGGCTCGGCGCGCCGCACTGGGACCCGTACGCCCGCGGCACCATCGTCGGCCTCACGCGCGGCATCGACCGCGGGCCACATCGCCCGCGCCGCGCTCGAGAGCATCGCCTACCAGGTCGGCCGACCTGCTCGACGCCGTGCAGCGCGACGCGGGCATCGCGCTTGGCCGAACTGCGCGTCGACGGCGGCGCCGCGCGCAACGACCTGCTGATGCAGTTCCAGGCCGACCTGCTCGGCGTGCCGGTCGTGCGGCCGACGGTGACCGAGACGACGGCCCTCGGCGCCGCCTACCTCGCCGGGCTCGCCGTCGGCTTCTGGGGATCGCCGGAGGAGATCGCCAGGCAGTGGCAGGCCGAGCGGCGGTTCGAGCCGTCCATGGCGGCCGCCGGACGTCGAGCGGCTTCGCGGGCGGTGGCACGAGGCGCTCGGGCGCGCGAAGGGCTGGCTGGACGCGGGAGCGCACGTATGAACCGCGCCGAGATGCTGAACCGGGTGGCCGAGCGCCGCGGCGCCCTGGGACATGGTCGTCGTCGGCGGCGGCGCCACCGGCGTCGGGATCGCCGTCGACGCGGCGTCGCGCGGCTACGACGTGCTCCTGCTCGAGCAGCACGACTTCGGCAAGGGCACGTCGAGCCGCAGCACCAAGCTCGTGCACGGCGGCGTGCGCTACCTCGAGCAGGGCAACATCTCGCTGGTGATGGAGGCGCTCAAGGAGCGCGGCCTCCTGCGCCAGAACGCGCCGCACCTGGTCGGCGACCTCGCGTTCGTCGTCCCCAACTACGACTGGTGGGAGGCGCCGTTCTACGGCATCGGCCTGAAGGTCTACAACGTGCTCGCCGGCAAGTACGGCTTCGGCGACTCGCAGATCCTCTCGCGCGAGGAGACGCTCGAGCGCCTGCCGACGATCAAGACCGACGGGCTGCGCGGCGGGGTCGTCTACTACGACGGCCAGTTCGACGACGCGCGGCTGCTGATCAACCTGGTCGCAGACGGCCGCCGAGCAGGGCGCGACGCTCCTCAACTACGCGCGGGTGACCGGCTTCACGAAGGACGCCGACGGGTTCCTCGACGGCGTCGTCGCGGTCGACGAGGAGTCCGGGCAGGAGATTCGCGTGAGCACGCGGGTCGTCATCAACGCGACCGGCCCCTTCGCGGACGGCGTGCGCCGCCTGGCCGATCCGGACGCCGCGCCGATGATCGCGCCGAGCCAGGGCGTCCACCTCGTGTTCGACCGGTCGTTCCTGCCGGGCGAAGCGCCATCATGGTGCCGCACACGCGCGACGGCCGCGTGATGTTCGCCATCCCCTGGCACGGCCACACGCTGGTCGGCACGACCGACACGCCGATTCCCGAGCCGACGCTCGAACCGCGGGCGTTCGACGAGGAGATCGAGTTCATCCTCGAGACCGCCGGCCAGTACCTCCACCGGGCGCCCACGCGCGACGACGTGCTGAGCGTGTTGGTCGGCATCCGGCCGCTGGTCAGGCGCCGACGGCGCCGCGTCGACGGCGGCGCTCTCGCGCGACCACACCATCCACATCGAGCGGTCGGGCCTGCTGACGATCGCCGGCGGCAAGTGGACGACCTACCGGCACATGGCCGAGGACACGGTGAACCAGGCCGCGATGCTGGCGCGCCTGCCCGAGAAGACCTGCGTGACGCGGACGCTCAACATCCACGGGTTCCATCCCCACGCGGAGAAGTTCGGCGCCCTCAGCGTGTACGGCTCCGACGCCCTCGCCATCCAGGACCTGATGCGCGCCCACCCGCCGCTCGGGCGAGCGCCTCCATCCGGCGCTGCCCTACACGGAGGCCGAGGTGGTCTGGGCGCGCGCGCGTGGAGATGGCGCGCACGGTCGAGGACGTGCTGGCCCGGCGCAGCCGCGCGCTGTTCCTCAACGCGAAGGCCGCCGTCGAGATGGCGCCCGAGGTGGCGCGGCTGATGGCCGCCGAACTCGGCGAGGGCGACGACTGGCAGCGCCGCCAACTGGCGGCGTTCGAGGAAACCGCCGCCTGCTTCCGCCTGGCCTGATGCGACCCGGGGTCAGACGCCGGGTCTGACCCCAGCGCCGGGCTACGACGACCGCTTGTGGCTGGTGGCCGTGTGGCCGAGGGTCATCGCGCTGAACGCCATCGTCAGGACGCAGCACGCCACCATCGTGATGAAGACGCCGTTCCAGCCCCAGTGGTCGGCGATCCAGCCGACGCCGGTTCCCGCGATCGCGGACCCGAACACGTAGCCGAAGAACCCGGTGAACCCGGCGGCCGTCCCCGCGGCCTTCTTCGGCACGAGGTCCAGCGCGTGGAGGCCGATGATCATGATCGGCCCGTAGATCAGGAAGCCGATCGCGATGAGCGCCGCGTAGTCGATCCAGAGCGGCCCGTTGATGTTCAGCCAGTAGACGACCACGGCCACCAGCGTGAGCGCCATGAACAGGATCGTGGCCGGAGCCCGCCGGCTCTTGAACACCTTGTCCGACACCCACCCGCAGGCGATGGTCCCGGGAATGGCCGCGTACTCGTAGAGGGACCAGCCCAGGCTCGACTGCTGGAACGAGAAGCCCTTGTGCGGTCTGCAGGTAGGTCGGGATCCAGTTCACGACGCCGTAGCGCACGAAGTAGATGAAGGCGTTGGCGACGGCGATCGCCCAGAGGTACCGGTTGTTCAGGACGTGCTCCAGGAAGATCTGCCGGAACGTGAAGTCGCGCTCGTGCGCCTCGCTGTAGTCCGGCGGGTAGTCGTTGCGGTGCTCCTCGATCGGCGGCAGCCCGCACGACTGCGGCGTGTCGCGCAGCAGCACGAAGGCCAGCACCGCCACGCCGGCCGCCACGATCGCGTTGAAGTAGAACTTGGCGCCCCAGTCGCCGAACATCAGGACGCCGAGGCCGCGCCAGGTTGGCCACGAGCGCCGCCGCCCACGTTGTGCGCCGTGTTCCACACCGACACCACCATCGCCGCGCTCGTTGGTGCTGAACCAGTGCACCATCGTCTTGCCGCACGCGGCCAGCCCATGCCCTGCACCCACCCGTTCAGCGTCTGCAGCACCACCAGGAGCGTGAGCGACGCGTAGATGCCCTTGACCAGTCCGCACGCCGCGATGATCGCCGCCGACAGCAAGCAGGCCGAGCGGCAGGAAATACCGCGGATTGCTCCGGTCCGAGACCGAGCCCATCAGGAACTTCGACACGCCGTAGGCGATCGACAGACCCGTCAGCGCGGTGCCGAGCGACGCCTTCGAGTATTGCGGGTACTCCTTCAGGATGTCCGGAATGGCGAGCGCCAGGTTGTTCCGGACAAGGTAATACGCCGCGTAGCCGACGAAGATGCCGGCGAAGACCTGGCGGCGAAGGCGCCTGTACTCGGGGTCGATCTGGTCAGCGGGAAGCCGTTCGATCGACCGGGGCGGACCTGAGAAATCCGATCATGGGGGCGCAGTCTAGCACGGTCGCCGGCCTGGGTCCTCCGGGCCCGGGACGTCTCCGCGAGAACGGGCGCTGCAGCCGCCCCCACGCCGGTTGCAGCGCCCGCGGCGCCTCTGCGTGCCCGTCCTATCGCGGCGGGCCGCCCATGCCGCCGGGAGGAGGCGGCGGAGGCGACGAGCCCAGGAGCGGGCTGCGAGAGGTCGACGAACCGGAGGCGGTCGCAGGCCACGGTCTTCG
>CAWICP010000018.1:0-71161 GCA_963834645.1 uncultured Acidobacteriota bacterium | reverse complement strand
ACGCCCTCGCGATCGTAGACCGCGCGCTTGCGGCCCTTGTCACGGCGCCGCGTGCCGGGCGACAGGATCTCGACCACGAGGTCCGGCGCGGCGATGGCGTGCTTTTCGTTGACGACGCGCGCGAACCGCTCGGCCTGTGAAGTAGACCAGGTCAGGCACCAGGACGGTGAAGCGGAGAGCTTCACGTCGAAGGGGGCGTAGAGCACCTGGCCGAAAGCGCGCTCCTTGAGTGGCGATTGAGCGCGAGAAAAGGCGTCTCGAGATCTCCTGATGCCCCGTGTTCGGTGATGGCGTCACGACGTGCTCCCCGTCGATGAGCTCGTGGCGCAACTGGTCGTCGGGGAGCGCGACCAGGTCGGCGTACCGCCACGGGTGCGGCGCGGGCTGCGCGGCACTCATGCGGCTCTTCGGGGATGCCCTCACGCGGCGATTGTAGCATCGTCGCCCATGCGTGACGTGGCGGCGATCAGAACGCGAACGCCACAGCCAGGCCCTTCGCGCGCGGCGTGACGACAGGCGCGATCGAGAGGCGGGCCGGGCGACGAGCCTGTCGCCGCCGGGGCGCCCGGTACGCCACCAGCTTCTTCCCGGGAATCATGGCGTCGATGCCGACGCCAATCGCCGCGCCGAGCCCGCCGTAGATGAGTGCTATCGGGGCACACCACTCCCGATCCCCTCCTTCGGCGGTGGCAAGGCACGCGAGGCCGGTTCCAGCCCGCCGACCCCCAGCCCGATGAGCGCGCCGTTGCCGAGAGAATCGCTTCGGCGCACCGTGATTGTCGCAACCTCAGGAGAGGCGAACGTCTTGCCGCCACCGCCCTCCAGGGTGATCGCGTCGGCGCCGAGCGCGGCGATCCGCCCCTTGATCTCGCGGCCCTGGGCGTCGGTCACCCAAATCGTGTCGCCCGGCACGAGGCGGGTGTTGAGGAGGGCGAAGTCCCTGACCGGCTCCTGCGCGGCGGCCAGCGCGAAAGCGAGGAGCAGGCTGATGACGGCGAGCACGATAGCCACTTTCCAGGATTTCATGATGGCCTCCCTCGTTCGTGACGCCTTCAATATGAGGCCGGGCGGCTGAAAAGTCCTGAGCCGTCGCTGAAGTTCCGCTGAAATCGCGCCCGCGCGCCTCCGGCGCCGCGCCGCTGTCCGCCCCTCCAACGCTCAGCGGATTCTGCGCGCGTCGGCCGGCTTGCGCCCCATGCGGCCGGCTTCCTTCGACAGCGCCAGGTCCGTGCCGCCTTCCGTTGCCAGGAACCCCGGGGTGTTTTGCATGGTCAGCGAGTAGGGCTGAGGAGTCATCGACCAGTTGTCAACCCAGACGCGGTAGCGGTCGCCCGCGCGAATCCCGACGCTGAACCGTTCCGACGTGCCCGTGTCACTGACGGACGCCGCGAGGATCGTGCACTCCAACGGCGGGTAGCCGTTGCACGAACTGTCGGTGAAGTAGAGGTCCAGGTCCGCCGAGGCGTCAGCCCAGAGGAGATACACCCACAAGCCTCCGGTGCCCGACCCGGTGGCGGTGAGCTCCCACATGTCGATGCCGTCGGCCGGAACGGTATCCGCGTAGTCCGCGGGGCCGCAGGCCGGCTGAACACCGCCGCCGCGGATTTCGGCGAACACCTTGTTCTCGGCTTCCACGTGACTGCAGCGCGCGCCCTGGATGCGGAAGCGGAGGGTACTGCGCGAGCCAGACGTTCGCCCCCTCGCTGTCCACGTAGTAGGGTTGCTGCGACCGTCCGAGGATGTCATGGTAGGTGCTCTCGAGGAGCGACTGGAATTCGTACGGCAGGTTGCGCGGCGGAAAGGCCAGGCTTGCGCTTTCGCCTCCACACACCGGCTGCGTGAGCCCCGTCCTGATCTGCGCGATGGTGCGGCTCATCGCCTCGGCGTGCGGGCACCCGTTCAGGTAGAACCGGAAGTACTCCGTGAGCCAGACGTTCTCGCCCTCCGGATCGACGTACGAAAGGGCGGTCTGTGGTCGCTTCAGGTAGTCCCGGTACAGGACCTGGAGGTCGTTGTAGAAGGCGTTGGGCTCGTTCCGCGGAGGGAAAGCCACGACGCCCTGTTCCATCGCAAAGCTCACGGGATTCAGCAGATGAAACGGCACCTGGCCGTTTCCCTGGGGCGATCCTGGCCCGGCAGCCAACGCCTGGCCGGTGACCGTCGGCGACGCCCCGGCCGCGCCCGACGGCGACGAGGGAGTGCCCTGGCGATCGCACGCCGCGAACGACACGACGAGGAGCACGACGGCGAAGAACCTAGACATCAGCCACCTCCATCCCATGGGACCTGGTCTCGATCCAAGCGGTCAGAATGCGAACGACACCGCCACGCCCTTCGCGCGCGGCGTGATCATGGGCGCAATCGACAGACGCGCGTGCGGCGGGCCAGCCGCGCCAGGTGCGCTGTAGGCCACGCGCATCTTGCCTGGGCTGGCCGCGTCGATGAACAGGCCGAACAACGTGCCGATTCCGCCGAAGACCACCGCTCCCTCGAAACACTCCACGCCCGGGCTGATGGAGGGGTCACTGGCGAGGGCGGCGACGCACCAGGTGAGCGCAAGGCCTCCACCAACGCCCAGACCGATCAGCGTGCCGTTCTTCAGCGAGTCGTGCTCGCGATCGCGGATGATGCGAACGTCGCGCGCGGCGAAGACTTTCGCGTCGCCGCCCTCCAGCGTGATCCTGTCCGGCGCGAGCGCCTGGATCCTCCCCTCAATCTCTCGTCCCTCGGCGTCGGTGATCCAGACGGTGTCGCCGGGTTTCAGGCGGGTGTCGAGCTGGTCGAACGACGTGACGGGCTCCTGCGCCGCGACAAGGGCGGGTGCCCCGACTGCCGCGGCGACGAAGACAGCGACGAGGATGGCGGTTCGACGGAGTGTCATGTCGGCCTCCACTTCACGTGACGTCCTCAATGTACGGACAGGCCGCTGAAAAGTCGTGAGCCGGACCTGAACTCTTGCTGAAATCGCGCGCGGCCGTGGGGGGACGGCGGCCGGTCAGAAACTGAACGAGACGGCCACGCCCTTCATGCGCGGCGTGACCATCGGCGCGACCGAGAGGCGGGAGCCCCCGCGTGCTGCCGGGGCGGCATACACGAGGAGCTTCGGGCCCCTGACCGCCGCATCCACGCCCGCCCCGATCGCTGTGCCGGCGGCTGCGCCCACGCCGGCGAGCCCCAGACTCACGGCCGCGGCGACCTCGTCCCCCGCCGCACTCCGGGTTCAAGAGGCACGACGCCGCGCCGGTGACGGCACCCGCCAGCGCGCCCCAGAGCGCGCCGTTCCAGAGCGGGTCCTTCCGCTGCGTGCGAATCATGCCGACCCGCGTCGCCTGGAAGTCCTGCGGCGTGCCGCCGACGTCGACGAGCAGCGACGCGGGCGAGAGATCGCGGATCTTCCCCTTGACCTCCCGGCCTTGTGCATCTGTCACCCAGATGGTGTCGCCTACCATGAGGCGCGTGTTCAACAGATCGAACGACGTCACCGGCTCCTGCGCCGCCGCGACGTTCGCCGCGCCGAGCGCCATCGCGAGAACGAGAACGGCCGCCGCCGTTGCGCGCGTCATGGTGACCTCCCTGACTAAAAGGTGAACGACACCGCCACGGCCTTGTGCCGCGGCGTGAGGACAGGAGCGACCGACACGCGCGCGGCCGGCGACGCGCCCGGCGCGCGGTAGATGACGCGCTTCGGTCCCCACGCATGCGATGCGAAGCCGGCGCCAACTGCCAGGCCCACGCCGGCGCCGGCAGGAATCAGGAGATACGCTTCGTCGCCCAGTCCCGTGCGCATCGGGCTGCACGGGACGCCCTCGGGAGCGATCCCGACGCACCACGTCGTCGACATCGGCCCTCGCGTGGCGAACGCCGCGACGACTCCGGCGCCTGTCCCGCCAACCAGGCCCCACAGCAAGCACGTCTTCATCGAACGGGTCGCGCGCTCGACCAGTTGCCGCACGTCGGCCGCCTCGAACGTCTTCAAGCCGTCCGCCTCGATCACCAGCGACGATGACTGGATCTCCCGGATGGCGCCCTTGATCTCACGGCCCTGCGCGTCGGTCAGCCAGACGGTGTCGCCGGGTTTGAGCCACCGGTGGAGCTGGTCGAACGCGATCCCCGGCTCCTGCGCCGCCGCAGGGCCGGCGCGAGGCCTGGGAGCGCGAAACCCAGAAGGAACACCGACAGGGCCGCGATCGTGGAGTTCGCCATGGAACCCTCCTTCGCCTGAGCCGGCGGCCGTTGAGCCTGCCGCCACCTGGATATGCGCAAACTGCCGTGGCGGAAGCTCAGGCGCCTTCGCTCGCTGCGCGGGTGTCGGCGACCCTGGGCTGAAGGGGAAGGCGTGCCGCGCCGATACTCCACACGCGAGGTGTCTCGGATGACCGCAGTGTCTCGGTTGTGGGTGGCGGTGGCGATTGCGGGGCTGGTGGCGACGACCAGCGTGCCGAGGGGGTGGTACGGGGCGGCCGGCGCTCGTGGAGGTCGAGGCTTCAGCCTCGACGGGCGTCGACCTGAAGGGTCGACCTCCACCCAGTCCACGCCCATCCGCGGCGGGTCGCTGGTCGCCACCATGCGCAGCGAGCCGCGCACCTTCAATCCCCACGCCGGCCGCGACTTCGCGTCGACGCTCGTCATCGGCCTCACCCAGGCGCGCCTGGTCCGCATCAACCGCGCCACGCAGCAGCTCGAGCCCTGGCTGGCCGAGTCGTACACCTGCTCGACCGACGCGCTGGCGTGCACGCTGAAACTGCGCCGCGGCGTCACCTTCTCCGACGGCGCGCCCTTCACCTCGGCCGACGTCGTGTTCTCGTTCCAGGCGGCGTACGACGAGAAGACGGGCAGCCCGCTCGGCGACGCGCTGCTCGTCGGCGGCAAGCCGATCGCCGTGACGGCGCCCGACGCGCACACAGTCGTGCTCACCTTCCCGTCGGTGTTCGGCCCGGGCCTGCGCCTGCTCGACTCGCTGCCGATCCTCCCGAAACACAAGCTGGATGCGGCCTTCAAGGCCGGCACGCTCCGCCAGCAGTGGGGCCCTGCCACGCCGCCGGCCGACATCGTGGGCCTCGGGCCGTTCGTGATCCAGTCGTACCAGCCCGGCCAGCGCATCGTCCTGGCGCGCAACCCGAAGTACTGGCGCAGGGACGCGGCGGGCGCGCCGTTGCCGTATCTCGACCGCCTCACGCTCGACATCACGCCCGATCAGAACGCCGAACTGCTGCGCCTGCAGTCGGGGCAGGCCGATCTCACCCAGAGCGAGATCCGGCCCGACGACTACGCCGCGCTCAAACGCGAGGCGGCGGCCGGGAAGCTGCGCCTGGTGGACGCGGGCCTGGCCTTCGACGCCGACGCGTTCTGGTTCAACCTGAAGCCCGGCGCGAAGGCGCACGACGGCCGGCCGTGGCTCTCGCGCGTGGAATTGCGCCGCGCGGTCTCGCACGCCGTGAACCGGCGGGCGTTCGCCGACGAGGTGTTCCTCGGCGCGGCCGAGCCGCAGTGGGGGCCGATCACCCCGTCCAACACGACCTGGTTCGCGCCCGACGGCGCGATCGACCGCGAGGCCTACGACATGGGCCGCGCGCGCGTGCTGCTCGCGGGCCTCGGCCTGCGCGACGCGAATGGCGACGGCATGCTCGAGGACGCCGCGGGCGCGCCGGCGCGGTTCTCGCTCGTCACGCAGAAAGGCAACACGGCGCTCGAGAAAGGCGCGGCCTTCATCCGCGACGAGCTGAAGAAGGTGGGCCTCGCCGTCGACGTGGTGCCGCTCGAAGTGGGCGCGCTCGTCGACCGCATGACGAAGGGCGACTACGACGCCCTCTACTTCCGCTTCCTCACCACCGACACCGACCCGGCGATGAACATGGACTTCTGGCTCAGCTCGGGCGGCGCCCACGTGTGGCACATGGAGCAGGCGGTGCCGGCCACGCCGTGGGAGAAGCAGATCGACACGCTGATGGGCACGATGGCCGCCGACCGCAACCAGAGCCGGCGACGCCAGCTCTTCCTCGAGGTGCAGAAACTGCTCGCGCAGAACCTGCCGGTCATCTACTTCGCCGTGCCGCGCGTGTACGTGGCCACGAGCACGCGCGGGCCGCGCAGCATGCGTCTGCGACGCGCAGCCTGCTGGACGGTCGACGACGATCCATGGCGTGCCTCATGCCACTGGAGGCGCCCGTGCCGCGCGCGCACGTCCTGTGCCGAACTGGCGGACGCGCCGGCGCGCATCGCCAAGGCAACCGCCCGCGCCCGTCCGCCCGCCCGATCTGCTCTGCGAGACGCGGACATCGATCGGTGGACCGTGTCACGCTAGCGCCGCAGAGCCCGTCGCACCGCATGCTGATCAATTCCCTGGAACGCGCAGGCTGATGTCCTAGGCCTGGCAGTCCGCGCGCAGTGACGACTGCCTGCGGCACGGCATGACCGACCCCGACGTCCTGCGCGACCGTTCCGCGTTCGCCGTGATCGAGCTGATCTGCGCACGTCCCTCGTGCGGCGACGATGTCATGATGCCGTCGCGTGCCTCGACGAGGTCGCCGCCGTGTCGATCGCCCAGCGCCGACGCGCTGTCGATTCCGCCTCGGTGAAGCTGCCGCGACGATGGCTCTGTGCGCCGAGAGCTCGTCGATCGCGACGAAGTGCACTGCCTCGCCGCGGCCGGCGATGCGGCATGTTCGGGCCGGATCGGTGCTCGGCGGAAGGTGGGCGGGCCGTACGACGATGGCCTTGGCGGGCCGGGAGGCTGGTGGATCCTGCGACGAGCCCGAACTTCACCTCCGAACTACGTGCTGGTGGAAACGTACGCCCTCGCGCAGCGGCGTCTGGGCCAGGCGGCGGTCCGCGTGCTGGCCGACGATTGCTCCCGATGCGGCGGTCGAGTTCATCGGCCGCGACGCGCCCGACTGGCGATCGCGCCATCATCGCGGCGAGCCGCGTGACCTGAGCCTCGTCGATGCGGTGAGCTTCGACGTGATGCGCCGGCGCGGGATCTCCCGCGCCTTCGCGTTCGACCGCCATTTCGCGGAAGCCGGGTTCAGCCCGGCCGGCTCGGAGTACGGCCGCTGCCGATTGCGACGCATCGCCTGGCGCCGCAGTCGCAGATCGCCGTGCCGATCGCGTTCGACGAGATCGATTGGATCTCCCGGCCCTGTGGGCAGACTGAACCCGCCGCGCGGCTAGCGTGAGCCTGTCTGCGAGGGGAGCGGCCTGACGCGCCCGGCGCCGGGCGCGCGCGAAGAACAGCAGGCCCACCGCAAGCGGCAGCAGCGACCCGGCCAGCAACTTCGCGAAGTACCACTCCACGTTCGTCACGTCGCCGCCCGGCACGAAGGCCGCAATCAGGCCCGCCACGCTCACGACCAGCCCCACGACGCCGGCCGCGCGCTTCCACGCCGGCTCGTCCTTCAGGCTGACGAGGCCGACGAACATGTAGCCGAACGGGACGAGCGTGGTGATGACCGACGATCGAGCAGCACCTGGTAGCCCTCGCGCACGCTCGAGCCCCACATGGTCGCCGCGATGAACGCGACCGTGAGCGCGCCCTGCGTCAGCAGCGCCACCCACGGCGAGCCCCACCGGGGATGGACGCGGCCGAGCGCCGCCGGCAGCGCGTGGTTGAAGCCGGCGACGAACGGGATGCGCGTCGACCCGGCGTACCAGGCCGCCAGGCCGCCCGCGAGCGACACGGCCATCACGATGGCGAGCGGCGTCGCGAGCCAGCTCGAGGCCCAGGCGCCGCACGCCCAGGTCCACGCCCTGGATGATGCCCTCGATGACGCCGATGTCGCCCGGCGGCAGCAGCTGCTGCAGCGCCCAGGTGACCGACACGTAGATGGTCAGCGTGAGCGCGCCGGCCGCCATCGCGGCGCGCGGCAGGTCGCGCCGGGGGTTCTTGATCTCGCTCCCCATCGTCGAGGCCAGCTCCACGCCCATGAACGCGAAGCACATGACGCTGAGGCCCGAGAAGATCTCGCCGGCCGCGGGCAGGTCGGGCCGCGCCGGCGCAGACGCCCCGGATTGCCATGCCACCACGCCCGCGCTGGCGATGAGCATCGCCGTGAAGGCCGTGCACACGGCGCCGACATTCGGCAGCCACTTGCCGACGCCCAGCCCCACGACGTTGACGGCGGTCACGAGAGCGAGCCAGCCGAAGGCCACCGCCGCCACGAACGTCTTGTCGTCGACCAGACTGGCTGTCGGCGCCGCGCGCGGCGTAGGCGATCACGCCGGCCAGGTAGACCAACTGCATCGGGAAGTAGAACAGGTTGCCGGTCCAGTAGGACCAGCCCGAGATGAACCCGTGCGTGGGCCCGAACTGGCGGTTCGCCCACGTGTAGAGGCCGCCTTCCTCGGGATACCGCTTCGAGAGCGCCAGCACGGCCACGACTTCGGGGATGAAGAAGAGCGCGAACGCCACCACCCAGAGCCACAGGGCGGACCGCCCCAGGCCCGCCGAGGGCGTGAGGAGGCTGACGTTGACGATGGCGACGAGCTTGAAGAGGAGGAGGTCGCGGAACGTGAGGGTGCGGGGGAGATCAGGTGCGCGATCGCTCATCCGCGGAGTCTCTGAGGGTGCACGAGGGAGCATTCTACAGAAGAACGGGCCCGCCGCAGATCAGCCGCTGGACTCGCCCCCGAGCATTGTGGTTCGATCAGGCAGTCGATGTGCAGTCGAGTCTCGCCACCCCAAGGAGTCTGACGATGAAGATCGGGTACTGTCGGTTCGGTTGGTCGTGCGCCGCGCTTGCCGCGGGCGTCGTTCTTGCCGGTGGAGCCTGCTCGCGGCAGACCGGGCCCTCGCGCCTGGACTATCCGCAGACGAAGAAGGTCGATCACGTCGACACCTATCACGGCGTCCGGGTGGCCGACCCCTACCGCTGGCTCGAGGACGACAACTCGGCCGAGACGGCGGCCTGGGTGGACGCGCAGAACAAGGTGACGTTCAACTATCTCGAGCAGATCCCGTACCGGGCCGCGCTCAAGACGCGGCTCGAGGCGCTCTACAACTATCCCAAGTACGGGGCCCCGTCGCGCAAGGGCGAGCACTTCTTCTTCACGAAGAACGACGGCCTGCAGAACCAGAGCGTGCTCTACGTCCAGAAGGGCCTCGAGGGCGCGCCCGAGGTGCTCATCGATCCCAACGCCTGGTCCGCCGACGGCACGACGCGCCTCGGTGCCTTCGCGCTGTCGAAAGACGGCAAGTACGCCGTGGTCGGCATCTCGCGCGCCGGATCGGACTGGCAGGAATACGGCGTGATGGAGGTGGCGACGAAGACGATGCTGCCCGACAAGCTCGAGTGGATCAAGGTGTCGGGCGCGGCGTGGCAGGGCGACGGCTTCTACTACAGCCGGTACCCGGCGCCGGCGAAGGGCAAGGAGCTCTCGTCGTCGAACGAGAACCACCAGGTCTACTTCCACAAGGTGGGCACGCCGCAGTCGGCCGACGATACTGGTGTTCGAGGACGCGGCGAACCCGCAGCGCTTCCACACCCTCGCGACGACCGAGGACGAGCGGTTCGCCATCCTCGACGTGTCGGATCGCGGCAAGGGCAAGAAGGGCAACGCGGTGTTCGTGCGCGATCTCTCGAAGAAGGAGAAGGCGTTCCGCCCGCTCATCGGCACCATCGGCGACGACTCGTTCAACGTGATCGGCAACGTCGGCGACAAGCTGCTGGTGCAGACGGACCGGGGCGCGCCCAACGGGAGGATCGTGCTCATCGACCCGGCCCGGCCCGACGAGGCGAACTGGACGACCATCCTGCCCGAGCGGACCGAGCCGCTGCAGAGCGCGGGCACGGCCGGCGGCAAGCTGTTTGTCACCTACCTGAAGGACGTGGCCACGGTGGCCGAGGTGCACGCGCTCGACGGCACGCTCGAGAACGTCGTCGAGCTGCCGGGCCCGGGCACGGCCGGCGGCTTCGGCGGCGAGCGCGACGACACGTTCGTGTTCTACACGTTCACGAGCTTCGACGTGCCGCCCACGATCTACAAGTACGACATCGCGACGAAGGAGAGCCGCGTGTTCCGGACGCCCGAGATCCCGGGCTTCGACGCGTCGAAGTTCGAGACGAAGCAGGTGTTCGTCACGAGCAAGGACGGCACGCGGGTGCCGATGTTCGTGGTGCACAGGAAGGGCCTGACGCTCGACGGCATGAACCCGACGCTGCTCTACGGCTACGGCGGGTTCAACATCACGACGGCGCCGTCGTTCAGCGCGCTGCGCATCGCGCTGCTCGAGCAGGGCGTCGTGTACGCGTCGGCCAACCTGCGCGGCGGCGGCGAGTACGGCGAGAAGTGGCACGAAGCGGGCATGAAGCTGAACAAGCAGAACGTGTTCGACGACTTCATCGCCGCGGCCGAGTGGCTCGTCGCCAACAAGTACACGTCGCCCGGGAAGCTCGCCATCCAGGGCGGATCGAACGGCGGCCTGCTCGTGGGCGCCGTGATGAACCAGCGGCCCGACCTCTTCAAGGCGGCCATCCCGCAGGTCGGCGTGATGGACATGCTCCGGTTCCACGAGTTCACGATCGGCTGGAACTGGATCGCCGACTACGGCTCGAGCGACAACGCGGACGAGTTCAAGGCGCTGTACGCCTACTCGCCGCTCCACAACATCAAGGCGGGCGTGAAGTACCCCGCCACGCTCATCACGACGGCCGACCACGACGACCGCGTCGTGCCGCGCACTCGTTCAAGTACGCCGCGACGCTGCAGGAGAAGGCGAGCCCGGAGACGCCGATGCTCATCCGCATCGAGACCAAGTCCGGCCACGGCGCGAGCAGCACGACGAAGCAGATCGAAACCGTCGCCGACATCTACGCGTTCCTGTTCCAGAACCTGGGCGTGACGCCGCAGCTGGCGGCGAAGTAGGACGAAGCCTGCCGCGCCGAAGCCGGCCGCGAGGCCGTTGGCGAAGTGCGAGGGCAGGACGTCAGTCGGCGAGGCAGCAGGATCTCGAACGCCGTGTCGCCCGGCTCGCTCGTCACGGTGACGCACCCGCCGTACTGGCTCACCAGCGCGTACAGCGTCGCCAGGCCGAGGCCGGCGCTGCCGCCGGCGCTGCCCTTGGTCGAGAAGAACGGCTCGAACAGGTGCGGCAGCACGTCGTTCGGGATGCCCGCGCCGCTGTCGCGCACGATCAGCCGCGCATAGCGGCCGGGCTGCGCGGCCAGCTCCATCGCGGCGTCGGGATCGAGATCGACCACGCCCATCTCGAGGCGGCAGCGCCCGCCGTCCGGCATCGCGTCGCGCGCGTTGGTGGCCAGATCGAGCAGCACCACGCGCAGGTGGGACGGATCGATCATGGCGACGCACGCCTCGCGCGCCGGCACGTGCTCGAGCAGCACCTTCGGCCCGAGCGCATGGCGCAGCTCCGGCATCAGGTCCGAGACGGCCTCGCCGATGTCGATCCGGGCGGGGCGGCCGCGCTGCTGCCGGCTGATGGCCCGCAGGCCGTGCGAGAACTCCATGGCGCGCTGCACGTGCTCGGCGGCCCGCGCGGCGTCGTCGCGCAGCGGGTCGCCGGCCCCGAGGCTGTCGATGGCGCGATCGACGAACCCGCCGACGCCCTTGAGCGTGGCGCGGTACTCGTCGGCCACCACGCCCGCCACGCGGCTGACGGCTTCGAGGGCCCGCGCGCGCTGCAGGCGGTCCTCGAGCGCCGTGCGGCGGCGCTCGGCGGCCACGCGCTGGCGCTCGAGGTAGAGGAACGCGGCCACCGCGAGCGCGCCGAGCGCGACCAGCGCGGCCACGACGATGAGACGCTGGTAAATCACCAGGCGCGGGCTGTAGGTCAGCCACGAATGCAGGGCGAAGTGCACCAGCGGGAAGCTGAACGCGCTGGCCACCAGGAAGCTGCCCACGCGCACGGGATCCAGCCCCGAGGAGGCGGCCCGCTCGCCCGTCGCGGCATCCACCGTTCTCGGCAGGTCGGCCTCGCGCAGGCGGAACGCCAGCAGCAGGAAGAACGGCGGGATGGCCCAGAGCAGGTCGGTCATCGCGCCGTCGGGCAGCGCGCGCCACCCCAGCCCTTCGAGCGCGTCGAACGTGTCGGTCAGGAGCAGCGACGCGCCCGCGAGGGCGATCGCGCCGTAGAGCACCCGCCACCGGGTCGACCCGCTCGAGTACGCGCGCCAGACGAACCGGGCGACAATCGCGGCATCGAGCGTCACGAAGAGCAGGGCCGACGGCAGCATCGTGCCGAAAAACGCCGGGTCCGCCACCGCGGGCGCGACGACGAAGTACAGGAACCAGCCGGACACCAGAATCGTCACGCCAGCCCAGCGCAACTGGCGCTCCACGTCGCGCCTGGGCCCGAGATTGGCGAGGTGCGGCTTGCACTCGGCGGCGAACAGGATCGGCGAGTAGAAGAAGAGATACGCCGCGTCGACCCAGACATCGTCCACCCACCGCCACTGGGCAGCGGGCACGAGCGCGATCGCCACCAGCGTGGCCAGCCAGAAGACGCAGGCGTATGCCAGGGTCCTCCAGAAGAGCCGCTCCTCCCGCGTCCTGGACGCGCTCCAGCCCGTAGAAGCCGGCCAGGGCGACCGTCGTGACAAACGGGATCTGGAACGGCGAGGCGCCGAAGGCCGTCAGCGTCCCGGGATCGAGCATCGGCAGCGAGTAGAGGAGCGCCTCGGTGACGACGAGCGGCCAGATAGAGCAGGACCAGCGTGTCGCGCGTGAGCACGCCGACAATCGCCGAGCGGACCGGAACCGGAGACACCTGTCGCATGCAGAACTACCGGGGTGTTTATCGGCGCCGCGGCCGCCGCGCGTGAGGTACGCGTCCCAAAGCGTGCAAGAATACGGCGGGCGTCGCTCCAGGGCCTGTGATGCTGAGATACCTCGCCAGGCGACTCGCGTTCTCGGTGCTGCTCGTGGCCGTCGTGTCGTCGGCGGCGATGCTGCTCACCTTCGCCGCGCCGGGCGACATCACCTCGGAGCAGGTCGGCACGGGCGCCACCGCCCGGTCGATCGAGGCCGAGCGGGCCCGGCTCGGCCTGGACCGCCCGATCCTCGCGCAGTACGGCGCGTGGCTCTCGCGCGCCGCGCGCCTGGATTTCGGCACGTCGCTCATGTACGGGCGGCCGGTGGCGGGCCTGGTGGCGGAGCGGGCGGGCAACACCCTGCTGCTGGCCGTGGCCGCACTCGCGCTGGCGCTGCTGGCGGGCGTGCCCCTCGGCGTCGTGTCGGGCAGCCGGCACGGGATCGTGCCGGGCGCGATCCGCGCCGCGTCAGTCGCGGCCGTCTCGATGCCGACGCTTGTCAGTTCGCTCGTCCTGGTGCTGGTGGCGGCGCGCACCGGATGGCTCCCGACCGGAGGCATGACGTCGGCCGACGCGGCCGCGGCGCGCGGCTGGCTGGAGGCGGCCGCCGACATCGCCCGGCACATGATCCTGCCGACGCTGGCCATCGCCCTGCCGCTTGGCGCCACGATCGAGCGGCTCCAGTCGCAGGCGACCGCCGAGACGATGGAGCGAGCGGTTTGTCGCCGCCGCCGCCGCGCGAGGCGTGCCGCCGGGCCGGGTGCTGTGGCGCCACGTGCTGAAACCCTCGCTGCGGAGCGTGGCGGCCGTCTTCGGGCTCGTCTTCGGCAACCTGCTGAGCGGATCGTTCGTCGTCGAGATCGTGACGTCGTGGCCCGGCCTCGGGCGGCTGATGTTCGACGCCCTGCGATCGCGCGACATGTACCTGGTGGCGGGGTGCGCGGCGGCGGGCGGGGTCTTCCTCGCGCTCGGCGCGCTGGCGTCGGACGCGGCGCTGCTGGCCGTCGACCCGAGGCTGCGCGGGCGGGAGGAGGTGCGCGGGTGAGGCGCGCCGGCATCGCGCTGGTCGCGTGCATCGCGCTGGCTGGCCGTGCTGGCGCCCGCGCTCAGCCCGAACCCGCCGGATGTCCGCTTCCCGGACCGCGCCTACGCGCCGCCGATGCCGGTGCGCGTGGTCGACGCCGGCGGCCGCTGGCGCGCGCCGTTTGTCTATCCCATCCGCCTCGCCGACCGGCTCGAGCGCCGGTACGAGGAGGACCGGGCGAACCCCGTGCCCCTCGCGTGGTTCTCGCGCGGCGTGGTGGCGCAGGTGAGCGACGGGCGCGACGGCCCGTGGCTGCCGATGGGCGCCGACGGATCGGGGCGCGACGTGTTCGCGCGGCTCGTCTACGGCGCGCGGCTGTCGCTGGCCGTGGCGCTTGCTCGCCACGCTCGGCGCCCTGCTCATCGGCACGCTCGTCGGCGGCGCGGCCGGCGCGGCCGGGGGCGTCGCCGACGACGCGCTGATGCGGCTCTCGGACTTCGTGATCGTGCTGCCGGCGATGTACGTCGTGCTGGCGCTGCGCGCGGCGCTCCCGCTCGTGCTGCCGCCCGCCCAGGTGTTCGCGCTGGTCGCCGGCATCCTCGCGCTGGTCGGCTGGCCGATCGTCGCCCGCGGCGTGCGCGCGATCGTGGCCTCCGAGCGCGAGCGCGACTACGCCCAGGCCGCCCTCGCCCTCGGCGCCGGCCGCGCGCGGCTGCTCTGGCGCCACCTGCTGCCGGCGGCGCGCGGCTTCCTCGCGGCGCAGGCCGCGCTGCTCGTCGCCGCGTTCATCCTGGCCGAGGCCACGCTGTCGTACGTCGGCCTCGGTTTCCCCGACCCGTCGGTGAGCTGGGGCGTGATGCTGCAGGAGGCCGCCAACGTCTCGGCCATGGCCGACGCGCCGTGGACGCTGGCGCCCGCCGCCGGCATCTTCCTCCTCGTGCTCGGCGTCAACCTCGCCGCGCCGCCCTCGACCCCGCGCTGACATCGGCGGACCCGTCCGCACTGCGCGGGACTAGCCGTCAGAACCTGAACGCGTACTGGTACTTGATCAGCAGCTGATTCGAATCGAGCTGCCAGCGGTCCATCCAGTCGCGGACGTTGTGGTTGTAGATGACGAAGAGGTCGCTCGCGGGGCTCACCGTCCAGCGCAGCCGGGTGTTGGTGCCGACCGACCTGCTCAGCGTGTCGTACTGCACGTAGCTCGCGATCGTGAGGTCGGGCGAGAGGTTCAGCCGCACCCGCGCACCCGCCACCGTCGTGTCGAAGTCGCCGGCGTCGAGGCGGCCGGCGTCGTACTCCCCGGTCAGCTCGACGGTCACAAGCGGCGCCGGGTTCCAGGCGGCCGTCCAGATGACCTGGTGGAGCACGCCCTCGTAGAAGCCGCCGAACCACCAGGTGAGCTGGCCGCTGAACCGCCGCTTCGAGGCCGTGCCGGCCTCCAGGCGGTACCGCGTCCAGTGGTACGACCCGGGGGGAATGACGACGCCCGGCGACACCGCGAACGGGGCCGCGAGGTGCTCGCCAGTCGGCACCCAGTTCACCTCCACGCGGTCGCCGCTCTCGAACCTCCAGTTCACCGGCGCCACCCAGATGCGGTAGCTCTCCCACTGGCCGTCGAGATCCGTCACCAGCGAGTTGCGGAACTCGAAGAACATCTGCCGGATGTTCCAGAAGTCCGGGCGCGGCTTGTACTCCGTGTTGAAGGTGTAGGCGTGCACGCCGGGCCGCGCCACGAACCCGAGCGACGGATCGAAGTCGCGCCCCACCCGCCAGTACTTCACCGACCGTGTCCCAGAGATCGTTGGGATAGTCGAGGCTCACGCCGTACGCGCTCGAATCGGGGCCGAGATCGTCGCGCCCCATCGCGATGCCCCAGACGCCGAGCAGGAAGTTCTTGTCGCCCTTCATCCGGGACGTCTGATAGGTGGCGTCGCCGCCGAGGAGCCAGCTTCCGGCGCGTCCGCGGGGGTCGCCGGCGGTGGCGATCACGCCGACGGACGACTCGGCCAGCACGTTCTGCTTCACCCGCACCACGCCCATCGTGGCGTCCGGCGCGACGCCGGCGACATCGTTCGTGCCGACGACCTGCACGCCGAGGTTGGTGCCGGCCGCGCGGCCGTTCACCTTGCCGCCGGCGAGAATCGGCACCTCGCGTCCCGCACCAGCCCGATGCGCCGGCTGTAGTACGGCAGCATCTCGGTGCCCAGGCCCAGGCCGAATCCGAAGATGTCGGAACCCTCCAGGAAGAACGTGCGCTTCTCCGGGAAGAACAGCGGGAAGCGCGTCAGGTTCGTGCGCCGCGTGTCGACCTCGGTCTCGGCGAAGTCGGTGTTGACCGTGAGCGACCCCAGGAGGTTCGAGCCGAGGCGCTGCGTGACGTCGAGGCTCGGCTGGAACGATCCGTCCACGCCGGCGTCCGGCGCGGGGATCCCGCCGCCGGTGGTCACGGCGGGTCTGACCGTGAGGCCGACCCCGAGATCGAACTCCGGCAGGCCGGTCAGTTCACCGGCATGGCTCATCTGCGTGACCTTGTAGTCGCGGCTCCAGCCCGACCAGCGGTTGATTTCCTGCAGCCGCTGGACGCGCCGCTGCACGTTGAAGTTCCACGTCGTGAGCCCCTGCCTGAACGACAGCGTCGAGACGGGGATGCGGATCTCGAGCGACCATCCTCCGGCATCGCGGCTGGTGGCGGCTTCCCAGAGGCCGTCCCAGTTCGCGTTCTCGCTCTCGCCGCCCGGCTCGACGAGCGCGTCGTAGCGCGCGCCGCCCGGGTTGACCGCGAACACGTATCCCGACCGCCCGTCCTGGAACGTGTCGAGCGCCACTTTCACGTGGTCCTCGTTCAAGAGCGAGGCGTCGCGCGCCTTGGTGAAGGAGACGATGCCGGCCGGATCGGGATCCTCGCAGCGCACGCCAATCACGAGGGCCTTCCGATCGGCCAGCACGCGCACGATGGTTCGCCCCGTCGGCGCCGCCCCCGGCGTCGGCTCGCTCATCGTCAGGTTGTCGATGGAGGGCGCCTGCTGCCACGCGGCCTCGTCGAGCCTGCCGTCGAGGCGGATCGACTCGTCGAGCGCGCCGGCCGCCACCGAGGCCCGCGGCGCGGAGACCGCTGGCGGGCCGACCGCCCCGGAGAGCGGCGACGGCGTCTGCGCGGACGCGCCGGCGCACACGGCCAGCGTCAGGGCGGCAACGGGTGCACAGATCGGCCAGCGAAGACGCACGCGCATGGCCTGCCTATTGTGCTACAACTGCGGTGCTTCACCTCCCGGGGAGACACGCCGCTGAACGCAGGACCGCCCGCCCGCCGCCACGGCCACGCTGCGCCGCGCCCTCGGGCGCTGGGACCTCGCGGCGATCGGCATCAACCAGACCATCGGCGGCGCCGTCTTCCTGATGCCCTCGCAGATCGCCGCCGCGGTCGGCGCGTGGAGCCCGTTCGCGATCCTCGGCGGCACGCTGGTGACGATGATCGTGGCCGTGTCGCTGGCCGAGGTGGGCAGCCGCTTCGAGGCGACCGGCGGGCCGTATCTCTACGCGCGCACCGCCTTCGGCCGGTTCGTGGCCTTCGAGGTCGGCTGGATGCAGTGGTTCACGCGCGTCACGAGCCACGCGTCGGTGGCCAACGGCCTCGCCCTCGCCCTCGGCTACTACTGGGCCGGCGCGGCGCAGGGGATCGGCCGCGTCGCCGTCATCACCATCATCACGGTCATCCTGACGCTGGTGAACGTCGTCGGCATCAAGCAGGGCTCGCGCACCGTGAACGCGCTGACCATCGCCAAGCTGGTCCCGCTGGGCCTCTTCATCGTCATCGGCGTGTTCTTCATCAGCCCCGCGCGGTTCACCGCGCTCCCGTCCGTCTCGTTCGAGCAGGCGTCGACGGCGGCCCTCCTCACGATCTTCGTGTTCGGCGGCTACGAAGTGCTGACCGTGCCGGCGGGCGAGTCGAAGGACCCGCGGCGGCACGTGCCGTTCGCGCTCGTGACGACGGTCATCGTCGTCGGCGCGGTGACCATGCTCTGCCAGGTGGTGGCCGTCGGCACGCTCGACAACCTGGCCGCGTCGACGACGCCGCTCGCGGACGCGGCGGCGGGCTTTCTGGGCGGGCCCGGCGCGCTGCTCATCGGCCTCGGCGCGCTGGCGTCGATGACCGGCAACCTGGCGGGGCAGATCCTGACCGGGTCGCGCATGATCTACGCGCTGGCCGAGCAGGGCGACCTGCCGGCCGGGCTGGCGAGGATCCACCCGCGCTACCGGACGCCGGTCAACGCGATTCTGTTCACGGCCGGCGTGGCGCTGGCGCTCGCGCTCTCGGGCTCGTTCGCGTGGCTGGCCATCGCGAGCGCGGTGGCGCGGCTGGTGACCTACGGCGTGTCGTGCGGCGCGGCGGTCGCGCTCGGGCGCCCGGGCCGGGCCGGGCGGGCGGGCGCGGCGCTGTTCGTCTCGCCCTTCTCGCCGCTCGTGCCCGTGCTGGGCGTGGTGATCGTCGTCGCGCTGGCGGGCAGCGCGTCGCGCGCGCAGCTGGCCTCCGGCGTGGCGGCGCTTTGCGCGGGCGCGCTCCTGTTCCTGGCGGGCAGGCAGCCGGGGAACCGCCCCATCCTCAGTCCTTACATGGAGGTAGTTGACATGAACGTCCGGCGCATTCTCGCCAGCCTCGCGCTGGTCCTCCTGATGGCCGCCGTCGCGGCGGCCCAGACCACGCCGACCGGCACGGTGACGGGCCGGGTCGTCGATCCCGAAGGCCTCGTGCTGCCGGGCGTCACCGTCACCGTCACGTCGCCGTCGATGCAGGGCGCGCGCACGGCGGTCACCTCCGCCAACGGCGACTTCATCCTGCCGTTCCTGCCGGCCGGCGACTACAAGGCCGTCTTCGAACTCGCCGGGTTCGCCACGCAGGAGCAGACGATCAGGATCCAGGTGGCTGAAACGGCGACGCTCAACGCGCAGATGAAGATCGGCTCCCTCACCGAGACGGTGAACGTGAGCGCCGCGTCGGTGACGGCCGACTTCACCAACTCGTCGACGGTGGCGACCAGCTTCCGGGCGGACCTGATCGACTCGCTCCCCGTCGGCCGCGGGATCGAAGGGGCGGTGCTGCTGGCGCCGGGCACGAACGCGAACGGCCCGAACGGCAACATCACCTTCTCGGGCGCGATGTCGTACGAGGGCCTCTTCCTGCTGAACGGCGTCGTCCTGAACGAGACGCTGCGCGGCCAGTCGCGGGCGCTCTTCATCGAGGACGCCATCGAGGAGACGAAGACCTCGACCGGCACGATCTCGGCCGAGTACGGCCGGTTCGCCGGCGGCGTCGCGAACACGATCACGAAGTCGGGCGGCAACCGTTTCAGCGGGTCCTTCCGCCTCACCGCCAACAACGACTCGTGGACGGGCCTCACGCCGTACGACCGGACGCTGACCACGGGCGACCCGCGCTCCGACCAGCTGCTGCCGACCTACGAGGCCACCTTCGGCGGCCCGATCATGCGGAACCGCCTGTGGTTCTTCACCGCCTACCGCTACAACGAGAGCGAGAACGGCAACAACACGCGCTACACGGACATCCCCTTCACCACCACCACCAACGACCAGCGCATCGAGGGCAAGGGCACGTGGTCGATCACGTCGAACCACACGGTGAAGGCCGGGTACACGTACAAGATGCTGAAGCAGGACGACACGTACTACACCAGCTCGGTCATCATGGACCTGGCGAGCCTCGTACGACAACGAGACGCCCGAGAAGCTCACGTCGGTGAACTACACGGGCGTGATCAGGCCGAACTTCTTCGTCGAGGGCCAGTACTCCCGGCGCCAGCTCTCGTTCATCGGGACCGGCTCGCGGTACACCGAGCATCGAGCAGGGCACGATCATCTTCGACCGCGCGCGGAGCAGCTCGCGCTGGAACTCGCCCACCTTCTGCGCCGTGTGCAACGCGCCCGAGGGCAAGCTCAACGAGGAGCAGCGCAACAACCAGAACATCATCGCCAAGGCGTCGTACTACTGGTCCACCCAGTCCTCCGGCGCGCACACGATCGTCTTCGGCGGCGACCTCTACGAGGACAGCCGCAAGAACGACAACTGGCAGTCGGGCAGCGGCTACCGGCTCTACGCGAACAACACGATCTTCCGGGCAGCGGCGCCGACACCACGCTCTACCCGGTGGTGAACCCGGGCGCGACCACCACGTCGTCGGCCGCCGCGTACATCATGTGGAACCCGATCTTCAACACGAGCCAGGGCAGCCAGATCCGCACCTACTCGGGGTTCGTCAACGACGCGTGGCGCTACAACGACCACTTCACCTTCAACATCGGCGTGCGCTTCGACAAGTCGAACGCGAAAGACCAGGCCGGGCCTGAAGGTCGATCGACGACCAGGTGTGGAGCCCGCGCCTGGCCGCTGACGCTGGAGCCCGACCGCCACCGGCACGTGGACGGTGAACGGCGGCGTGGCGCGCTACGCCATGAGCGCGACCAGCGCGATGGTGGACATCGGCTCGACGGCCGGCCGCCAGTCGACGTTCCGGTACGTCTACCATGGGGCCCGCGATCAACCAGGACGCCAACGCGGCCAGCCTGGTGCGTCGGCCCGGACGCGCTCAAGACCGTCTTCGACTGGTTCTTCGCGAACGGCGGCAACGACCGGCCGCTGCGCGACTCACCGACCTACGCGGGCGTCAACCGCCAGGTGGGGCCGAACGTGACCACGCCGAGCTCGTGGGAGTACACGGTGGGCGTGGCGCGGACGCTGGGCTCGAAGGGCTCGGTCCGGGTGGACGGCATCTTCCGCACCTACGTGGACTTCTACGCCGAGCGGCGCGACATGACCACCGGCAAGGTGGCCGACCCGGGGGCCGCCTCTTCGACCTCGGCGTGCTCGAGAACAACAACGATCTGGAGCGGACCTACAAGGCCCTCCAGACGCAGATCCAGTACCGGTTCACGCCCGACTTCCAGCTCGGCGGCAACTACACGCTCTCGCAGTCGAACGGCAACTTCAACGGCGAGACGGCCAGCGACGGGCCGGTCACCGGCGACCTGCTCAACTATCCCGAGTACCGCAACGCGGACTGGAACTATCCCATCGGCGATCTCTCGATCGACGAGCGCCACAAGCTGCGCCTGTGGGTCAACTACGGCCTGCGCTTCGGCAGCCTGGGCCGCGTCGACCTCGGCCTGCTGCAGAACGTGACGTCCGGCACGCCGTCGAGCCGCGACGCGGCCATCTCCATGCTCTCGAGCTACGTCGCCAACCCCGGCTACCTGACGCCGCCGACGACGGTGACCTACTACTTCGGCGGGCGCGGCATCGACGTCAGCGACACGATCGTCACCACCGACCTCTCGGTGAACTACACGCTGCCGTTCAAGGCGCTCGGGCCGAGGGCGGAGTTCTTCTTCCGCTTCATCATGGACAACCTGTTCAACGCCGACGCCATCGACGGGCCGAACGGCACGGTGCTGACCACCGCCACCGACTCGACGCTGAAGACGTTCAACCCGTTCACCGAGACGCCGGTCGAGGGCGTGAACTACAGCCTCGGGCCGGACTTCGGCAAGGCCATCTCGGCCTCCGCCTACCAGACGCCGCGGTCGTTCTACTTCAGCGGGGGGTTCAGGTTCTAGAGGAAGAAGACAGAAGCAAGAAGACAGAAGCAAGAAGACAAGAAAGCCGGGGCCCGGTGGGGCAGTTCGCTCGCCGGGCCCTTCGTCAGCCGCACGGCTGTATACTGTCCCCCGTATTCTGTCTTCTGTCTTCTGTCTTCTGTCTCGCTCACTGGCTACTGACTCTGATTCTGGCTTCTGACATGAACCTCCCCGGCATCTATCCCCCCATCATCACCCCCTTCAAGGACGACGAGGTCGACTACGCCGGCCTGGCGCACAACGTGGGGCGCTGGATGGGCACCGGCCTGCGCGGCCTGCTCGCCCTCGGCTCGAACGGCGAGGCGGCGTTCCTCGACGAGGACGAAGCCGAGCGCATCGTCGCCACCGTGCGCGAGGGCGTGCCGCGCGACCGCGTGCTGCTCGTCGGCACGGGGCGGCAGTCCACGCGCGCCACCATCGCCGCGACGAGGCGTGCCGCGAAGGCCGGCGCCGACGCCGTGCTGGTGCTGACGCCGTTCTACTTCAAGTCGCAGATGACGCCCGACGCCCTCGCGGAGCACTACCGGGCGGTGGCCGACGCGTCGCCGGTGCCGGTGCTGCTCTACAACTTCACCAACGTGACGGGGCTCAACATGGCGCCCGACACGGTCGCCGGCCTGTCGGCCCACCCGAACATCGTCGGGCTCAAGGACTCGAACGGCGACATCGGCCAGGTGGCCGGCGTCGTCGCGCGCGTGCCGCCGGAGTTCGCCGTGCTGGTCGGGTCCGCCTCGACGCTCCATCCGGCGATGGTGGTGGGCGCATCCGGCGGCATCGTGGCCGTGGCGAACGTCGTCCCGGACGTCTGCGTGAAGCTGTACGACCTCGTGCGGGCCGGGCAGGCACGACGAGGCGCGGGATCTGCAGCGCCGGCTGACGCCGCTGGCGAACGCGGTGACCGGCGGGCTACGGCATCGCCGGGCCTGAAGGTGGCCATGGAGATCGCCGGCTACGTCGGCGGCGAGGTGCGGGGGCCGCTGCGCCCGGCGAAGCCCGAGGCGCGCGAGGTGCTTCGGCGCCTGCTCGAGGAACTGACGCAGTAGGGGCTGGGGACTGGGCAGGCGCTAGTCTGGCTACTGGCTACTGGCTTCTGACTACTGTTCTTCGAGGGAACCATGATCCGCTTCCCGAGCTGAACGCATCCTCCTCGGCCCCGGGCCGAGCATGGTCTCGCCGCGCGTGATGCGGACGATGGCCGCGCCCGTGCTGAGCCATCTCGATCCGGACCTGATGGCGATGATGGACGAGCTGCGCGGGCGCCTGGACGCCGCGTTCAGGGCGCCGGCCGGGTCGTTCTCGTTCGCCGTGTCGGGCACCGGCACGTCGGCGATGGAAACGGCGGTGGCCAACCTCGTGGGCGACGGCACGCGGGTGCTGTCGCTTGTGGGCGGCTACTTCGCCGACCGCATCGCCGGGATGAGCGAGCGCTACGGCGGAGCGGTCACGCGCCTGCCGTACGAGTGGGGGAGAGCGGTGGACCCGGAGGCGGTCCGCCGCGCGCTGAAGGAGACGCCCGCCGACGTGGTCACGGTGGTGCACGCCGAGACGTCCACGGGCGTGCTGAACCCGGTGGAGCGAGATCGCGGCCATCGCGCGCGAGCACGGCGCGCTCACCATCGTCGACGCGGTCACGTCGTTCGGCGGGCATCCGCTCGATGTCGGCGCGTGGGGCATCGGCGCGACGTACAGCTGCGCGCAGAAGTGCATCGGCGCGCCGTCCGGCGTCGCGCCCGTCACCTTCTCGCCGGCCGCCCTGGAGCGGCGCGTCAAGGCGCGCAGCTTCTACTTCGACCTCGCGCTGCTCGAGGACTACTGGGTGCGGCGCAAGTACCACCACACCATCTGCGCGTCGCTCCTCTACGCGCTGCGCGAGGCCCTGCTGATGGTGGAGGAAGAGGGCCTCGAGGCGCGGTGGGCGCGCCACCGGCGCCACCACCTCGCGCTCGCCGCCGGCATCGGCGCCATGGGCCTGTCGCTGCTGCCGCCCGAGCCGGAGCGGCTGTGGACGCTCAACGCGATCCGCGTGCCCGACGGCGTCGACGAAGCCGCCGTGCGCAAGCAGCTGCTGCAGCAGTTCGACATCGAGGTGGGCGCCGGCCTCGGCCCGCTCGCCGGGAAGATCTGGCGCGTGGGCCTGATGGGCGCCAGTTCGACGCCCGCCATCATCCTGCTGTTCCTCGGCGCCTTCGAGTCGGTGCTGCGCGCGCAGGGGGCCGCGGTGCCGCGCGGCGCGGGCACGGCCGCCGCCCTCGACGTGCTGGGCGAGCGGTAGGAGAACCGCGGAGGATGCGCGCCGTTGCCGCCTTCGCGCTCGTCGCGCTGCTGCTGCCGCAGGGCACGCCCCTCGACACCGCGCGGGCCGACCTGCAGCGCCGCCGCGACGCCATCGTCCGCGAGTACAACCTCGAGGCCCAGCGCCCGCGCCTCGACGCGTACGCCCGAATCGCTGTGCGCGCGCTCCGCGACCCGGCCATCACGCGCCAGTATCCTATCGGCCGCCTCCCGTTCGTGGCCGGCACCCGCCGCGAGTTTCTCCAGCGCACCGCGGAATTCGTGGCCGATCGCCTCGGCGTCCGCCTCTCGAGCTTCACCGTGAAGTTCTCGCGCCTGCCGAAGGGCATGGCGGGCCGCGTGAGACTCGTCGGCAACGGGGCCGCGGTGGAGGTGGCCGACCGCCATCGCGACGACGATGAGGAGATTTTCGCGATCGTGGCGCACGAGTTCGCCCACATCGTCCTCGAGACCGCAGGGTCGGGCGTGACCGAAGCCGGTGCCGACGACGAGGACCTCGCCGATGCCACGGTGGTGATGGCCGGGATCGGGCCGCTGCTCCTCAGGGCCAGCTATCGCGAGGGCATCTCGGTGTCGGGCAAGAAGGCCGAGTGGAACGTCCGGCGGACCGGGTCGCTCAATCCCGTGGCCATCGCCTACCTCACGCTCGTGCAGGCCGAGCTGGCGGGCCTGGGCGAGGAGGCCCGCCGCAGCCTGATCGGCGACTGGCTCGAGCCCGCGTGGTCGGTCCGCGCACGGGTACAATAGGACTGGTGGCCTGATTCCTGCAGGAGAGCTGGCTGGTGGTGAACGGTTTCGCGGCCGATAGCCGGCCTCCGTCGGGGCAGCGCGTCAAGATTGTCATCGCGGGTGAATAACGCGTCATGGCGAAGCGTCTCCTGAGGTGGACACTGGCGGCCGCGGCCGCCGGGTTCGCGGCCTTCGCCTATCTCTACCTGTCGCTGCCGGATGTCCGGGCGCTGCGGAAGGAGAACCCGCCGACGACGGCGTTCATGGAGCTTCGGGCCAGGGAAGCCGATAAGGCAGGGAAGAAACCGCGAAAGGTCCAGCGGTGGGTGCCGTACGAGCGCATCTCGCCCTCGCTGAAGCGCGCGGTGATCGTGAGCGAAGACGCGGCGTTCTTCTCGCACGAGGGCGTGGATTTCGACGAACTCGAGAAGTCGTTCGAGGACAGCTGGTCGAAGGGCAAGCGGATGCGCGGGGGCAGCACCATCACCCAGCAGCTGGCCAAGAACCTCTACCTGTCGCCGTCGAGGAGCCCGGTGAGAAAGATCGAGGAGTTGATGATCGCGCGGCGCCTGGAGGCGGAGCTGTCGAAACGGCGCATCCTCGAACTGTATCTGAACGTCATAGAGTGGGGCGACGGGATCTGGGGCGCGGAGGCCGCCGCGCGGTCGTACTTCCAGAAGCCGGCCTCGGCCCTCGCGGCCGACGAATCGGCGCTGCTGGCCGCGTCGATCATCAACCCGAGGCGCTACAGCCCGGCGCGGCCGTCGACGTACCTGCTGCGCCGGCAGGATTTGATCCGCCAGCGCATGGGCGACGTCGAACCGCCCGCTCCCGCCGCGGCCGCGGCGCCGGGCGGCCCAGGAGGTCTGCCGTGAGCAGTCGCACGGGTGTCGGCGGCGCCATCGCCGCCGCGCTCATCGTCGCCGGCCTTTCCGGCGGCCCTCGGGCCGCATCGGTCATCGCGCCCACCTTCGACGCCATGGTCGCGCGCGCCCAGGTGGTGTTTGTCGGCGAGACCCTCGACGTCCGTTCGCGGTGGGAGTCGACCCCGTCGGGCCGCGCCATCGTGTCGGTGGTCACCTTCAAGGTGATCCGGACGCTCAAGGGCGAACTCGGCGGCCAGACGCAACTGGAGTTTCTCGGCGGCACGGTGGGCGAGTACCGGATGGAAATCCCGGGCATGCCCAGGTTCCGCGTCGGCGACGAGGACGTGCTCTTTGTCGACGAGCGCGGGCAGCCGGTGAGCCCGGTGGTGGGCTTCATGCACGGGCGCTTCCGCGTGCTCGAGGATCCCGCCACGCGCCGCCGATCGGTGGCGCGCCACAATTTCGAGCCGCTGGCCAGCGTGCGCGACATCGGGGCCGCCACGGCCCCGGCCCGCGTGTCGTCGGCCCGGGCCCTGACGCTCCAGGCCTTCGAAGGCGAAATCGCGCGCGAGATCCGGCGGCAGCGCGAGGCGAGGTAGCCAGCCATGATGCGCCGCGCCATCCCGCTCGCGCTCGTCCTTGTCGCCGCCGCCGTGGCCGCGTCGCAGTCCTACTGGGTCAATGGCGTCGCGTGGCCCTCCGGCACCGTCCCGGTTCAGCTCGAATTCGGCGCATCCCCGGCGCTCACCGACGGGTGCGCCGACTGGTCGTGCTCGGCCGCGGGCGCGGTCGACCGCTGGAACCTCTTCATGGGGCGGATCCAGCTGAAGGCCGTCCACAACTCCCAGCACAGCCAGGGGCGAGCTGAACGGCCGCAACGACCTGTTCTTCGCGACGGACATGTACGGCAAGGCCTTCGGGCACGACACGCTCGCGCTGACGACCTGGTGGTACAGGGGCGACCAGATCGTCGAGGCCGACATCGGCTTCAACCAGACGAAGCGGTGGGACTCGTATCGCGGCAACACCAAGCCCGGCCTCGTGTACGACCTGCGGCGCGTCGCGCTCCACGAACTGGGCCACGTGCTCGGCCTGGGCCATCCGGACGACCACGGGCAGAGCGTGGTCGCGATGATGAACAGCACGATCGGCAACCTCGACAGCCTCACGACCGACGACATCGCCGGGATCCAGGAGATCTACGGGGCGCCCGGCAGCGGCACGGGCGGATCCACCGGCGGCACCGGCGGGGGCACCGGCGGGGCGATCGGCTTCCCGCCGCGCAACGAGACGTACGAGTTCCGCAACTGGCTCGAGTCGAAGTACGTGAACACGCTCGGCCGCCCGGCCGGCCTCTCGTACTCGGACGTCGAGGGATCGGTCGTCTGGGTGCAGGAGTACCTGCGCTACCGCCTCAACCTGTGCAGCCACGAGCAGTCGGTCGAGCGCGTCCGCATCCAGATCGCGGGGGGCGGCGTGCCCGGCGTGTGCGGCACACCGGCGTCGACGTCGGTCATCGCGTTCCCGCCCCGCGACCAGACCTACGGGTTCCGCCTCCAGCTCGAGGAGTTCTATCGCGTCGACCTCGCCCGCGCGGCGGTGAAGACGAGCGTGGACGCCGAAGGCGACGTCGTCTGGATCCAGGAGTACCTGCGCTACCGGCTGAACGGCTGCACGCACGCCCAGTCGCTCGACAAGGTGACCGAGCAGATCGAAGGCCGGGGCGTTCCGCCCGTGTGCAGGTAAGGCCGGGCCGCGCGCTAAAGCCCGGCGTCTCCGGCGCCGACACACTCTTTCGGCGACCACCGCGGCCCCGGCGGGCCGGCATGGGCGCCGGCCCTTCATGATCGACTACACGCGCACAGTCCACCTCCTGATGGAGGACGTCGTCGCCCGAGTCCCGGCCCTGGCCCACATCGACGTGCGGAACATCCTCGTCTTCGCCCGCCTGGGCCGGACACGCACGCACGGCGCGTATGCCACCTGCCACTCGCTGATGCTGCCCGACAGCGAGCCGGCGTACTACTTCTGGCGCGACCGGCGCACCGGCGCCCTGTCGCGGCGCTCGGAGTGGTTCGTCGCGCGATCGCCCGAGGTGCGCGTCGGCGGCCGCCGCGTCTCCCACCTGATCTCCGTCGCGCTGCCGCGCTTCTGCGATCAGACGCTGAAGGACACCCACAAGGAGCGTGTCTACGGCCGCGGGAAGGAGTGGATGGCGAAGCTCGACACGATCGTGCACGAGCTCTACCACGTGGACCCGCACCAGGGCGGCATCCGCCGGAGCGTGAAAGCCGACGGCAGCCCCGCGGCGCAGACGCACACGCCGCAGTTCTTCCGCGAGGTCCAGGATATCGTGCGGGAATACGTGGCCGGCCGGCCCGACCCGGCGGTCTGGGAGTTCCTCGCCTTCGACTTCGACGGGCTGGTGAAGCGGCACGGCGGCGTGGCCGGCACCACGTTCCGCGAGTTCCCCGCGTTCCCGCAGCGCTACCGCGAGCGGCTGGCCGACCAGCCCCGCGGACCGCGCGCCGCCCAGGTCGTGCCGCTGCCGCAGCGCACGCCCCGCCGGCACTTCACCGAAGCCGACCTGGTGATGCGCCAGTTCCTGCCGGGGTCGACGCGCCGGATCTGAAACGGTGACAGGTCCCATTTCCAGGCCCGATGTCCGGAAATGGGACCTGTCACCGCATGCCGCGCGCGGCGACGAACCGCGACGCCCAGTAACTCGCCGACATCGACTCGACCCGCACGAGGTCGCCGCGCTTCGGGGCGTGGATGAACCGGCCGTCGCCGGTCGCGATGCCCACGTGCGTCGGGCCGGAACCGGTCGTGGCGAAGAAGACGAGATCGCCCGGCAGGATCGTCGCCGCGGGGCACGTCGATGCCGAAGGCGGCCTGGCGCCGGACATCGCGCGGCACGGCGATGCCGTGGCGCGCGAACACCCAGGTCACCAGGCCGCTGCAGTCGAAGCCGTCGGGCAGCGCGCCGCCCTCGCGGTAGGGCGCGCCAATCATGGTCTCCGCGATGCGCACCGTCTCGAGGCCGGCGGCGGCGGGCCTCGGCGCGGGCGGTGCGGCGGGCGCGGGCTGCGTACGCGCCCGGCGGCAGCGCCGGCGGCAGCACTCGGATCGTCGGCTGGTGCGCCGCGCAGGCGGACGCGGCGGCCGCCGCCACCGCCGCCACCAGCAACATCCGGACGCGCGCAGACGAGGTCATCTCTCTCAGGGTATCGGCATCCGCGCGCGGGGGAAACAGTTCGCCGGCGCGCGCCGGGGCAGGCCGCGGGTGGCCGAGGCCCGGACCTCTTGTTATACAATGCGCGCATGGAGCAGACGCTCCTCCTCAACGCGTCGTTCGAGCCGCTCAAGGTCGTCCACTGGCAGAAGGCGATTACGCTCCTGTGCCAGGGCAAGGTCGAGGTCATCTCCGTCTACGACCGCGAGGTCCACAGCGTCTCGATCACGTTCAAGCTGCCGTCGGTCATCCGCCTGCTCCGCTACGTCCGCATCCGGCACCGGTTCGACTACGTGCCGTTCTCGCGGGCGAACATCTACGCGCGCGACGACCACACGTGCCAGTACTGCGGCCGCGCGTTCCCGACCAGCGAGCTGACGTTCGACCACGTGGTGCCGGTCGCGCATGGGCGGCAAGAAGGACTGGGAGAACATCGTCACCTGCTGCGTGGGGTGCAACCGCCGCAAGGGCGGGCGCACGCCGGCGGACGCGGGCATGCACCTCATCCGGCTGCCGAAGCGGCCGGAGTCGGCGCCGGCGCTGCGCATCACCATCGGGCTCCGCCAGGCCCCCGAGAGCTGGCGCGACTACCTCTACTGGAACGTCGAGCTCGAGGACGAGTAGCGCTTGCGCCGCCCGAAATCACCCGTGCCTGAACCCACCCCATCCCGCGTCGACGCCGTCGTGCCGTCCTCCGCGCTGGTCGGCGCCCGCGTGACGCTGCACGGCCGGGGCCTCGCGCCCGCCGCCGGCGGCCTGCCGGTGGTCCGCGTCGGCGGCGTGCCGGCGCAGGTGGTGATGGCGTCCCCTTCGCGCGTCGCGCTCGTCGTGCCCGAGGCGGCCGCGCGGGGATGCCAGGCGGTGACGGTGGAGGGCGCTGACGGGAGGCGCGGACCTCGACGTGGGCACCCCGGTGGTCGAGCGGGGTGCACCAGGTGGACAACCCGGCGTTCGGCCCCGACGGCACGCTCTATGCCACCTTCAGCGGCACGCGCGGGCAGCGGGTGCCGGTGTCGGTGTTCCGCGTGACCGGCGAGGGCGACAAGACGCCCTTTCTGACCGACCTGACCAACGCCACCTCGATGGCCTGCGACCTCGACGGCGTGCTGCACGTCACGAGCCGCTACGACGGCACGGTGCGCGAAGGTCCAGCCCGACGGCACGTTCGAGATCGTCGCCCACGACCTGGGCGTGGCCTGCGGCATCGCGTTCGGCTCGGACGGGACGATGTTCGTCGGCGATCGCGGCGGCACGGTCTTCCGCGTCGGGTCGTCGGCCCACGTCGTGCCGTTCGTCTCGCTCCCGCCCAGCCTGGCGGCGTTCCACCTGGCGATGGGCCCCGACGATGCGCTGTATGTGACGGGCCCGACCATGGCCACCTACGATCACGTGTACCGCGTCGATCGTCAGGGCGCGGTCTCGGTGGTGTCGTCCGAGTTCGGCCGGCCCCAGGGGCTGGCGGTCGACGACGACGGGGCGCTGTACGTGGTGGACGCGCTCGCGGGAGGCGCGGGGCTCTACCGCGTGCGCGCCGGGGCCCCGCGCGAGCTCGTCGTCTCGGCCGCCACGCTCGTCGGCGTGGCCATCGACCCGCGCGGCGGGCTCGTCGTGGCCTCGCAGCGACACGATCTACCGTCTCGACAAGGGGCTGAAGCCCTGGAGAGCCTGATGAAGCACCTGTTCGCCGTCAAGTCGCTCGACCAGATCAAGAGAGACAGCGAGGCGCCGGGCCAGCAGCTGAAGCGGACGCTCGGCCCGGTGCAGCTGACGGCGCTCGGCATCGGGGCCATCATGGGCGCCGGCATCTTCTCGACGATCGGGTCGGCGGCGGCCGGCGGCGGATCGCACCTGGGCGCCGGGCCGGCCATCATCGCGTCGTTCATCCTGACGGCGATCGCGTGCGGGTTCGCGGCCCTCTGCTACGCGGAGTTCGCCGCCATGGTCCCCATCTCGGGCTCGGCCTACACCTACGCGTACGCGACGCTCGGCGAGTCGGTGGCGTGGATCATCGGCTGGGACCTCATCCTCGAGTACGCCGTCGGCAACGTCGCGGTCGCGATTTCCTGGTCGGGGTACTTCCGCGAGCTGCTCGCGGGCTTCGGGATCTTCATCCCCGGCTGGCTGTGCATCGACTACCCGACGGCGGCGAAAGCGGCCGAGCACCTGGCCCAGCTCCAGGCCCAGGGCGGCGATGTGGCCTCGCTCGGCATCGGCGCCACGCGCGCGGCGGAGGCGTTCGCCTCGGCCCCGATCGTCTTCGGCGTCCCGGTGATCCTGAACCTGCCGGCGTTCATGATCGTGATGGGCATCACGTGGGTGCTCGTCGTGGGCATCCGCGAGAGCGCGTGGCTGACCGGGGCGCTGGCGGTGATGAACGTCGCGATCCTGATTTTCTTCGTCGTCGTCGGCGCCTTCTACGTCGAGCCGTCCAACTGGGTGCCCTTCGCGCCGAACGGCTTCCGCGGCATCTCGGCTGCCGCGGCGATCATCTTCTTCGCCTACATCGGCTTCGACGCGGTGTCGACCGCGGCCGAGGAAACGAAGAACCCGCAGCGCGACATGCCCATCGCCATGATCGCCAGCCTGGTCATCTGCACGGTCATCTACATCGCCGTCGCCATGGTGCTCACCGGCATGCTGCCGTGGACGCAACTCGGCACGGCCGAGCCGCTGGCCACGGCGTTCTCGGCCAACAACATCACCTGGGCGTCGGGCATCATCGCCTTCGGCGCCGTCTGCGCCACCACCGGCGTCCTGCTGGTGTTCCAGCTCGGCCAGCCGCGCATCTTCTTCTCGATGGCGCGCGACGGCCTGCTGCCGAAGTGGGCGGCCAGGGTGCACCCCAAGTACCGCACGCCGCACGTCACGACCATCCTCACGGGCGTCATCGTGGCGGTGTTCGCCACGTTCCTGAACATCAACGAGGTGGTCGAGCTCACCAACATCGGCACGCTGTTCGCCTTCGTGCTGGTGTCGCTCGGGATCCTGGTGCTGCGCAAGTCCGACCCGGACCGGCCGCGCCCGTTCCGCACGCCGCTCGTGCCCTGGGTGCCGCTCATCGCGATCGGGATGTGCTCGTACCTGATGTTCCAGCTGCCGCTGCTCACCTGGATCCGCTTCGTCCTGTGGCTGGGAGTGGGGCTGGTGGTGTACTTCCTGTACGGCATGCGCCACAGCATCCTGCAGAAGCGGCTGGCGCGACGGGCCTGCGCGCCGAGCCGCTTGACAATCGAGGGGCGGAGGGGCATCGTTGAGGCAGTGGGCGCGCCTGCCGCGCCGGGAGCACCAGCATGCGCAGCAATCGCGGTTTCACCCTCATCGAGCTCCTGATCGTCGTCGCCATCATCGGCGTCATCGCCGCGGTGGCCGTGCCGGGCCTGCAGCGCGCGCGGCAGTCGGGGAACGAGACGGCGGCCATCGGGTCGCTGCGCGCCATCACGGGCGCGCAGTCGCTCTACGCCGCCGCGTGCGGCAACGGCTTCTTCTCGCCGTCGCTGTCGAACCTGGGCACGCCGCCGGCCGGGGGCCAGGCCTTCATCAGCCCCGACCTCAGCACGGGCAACACGGTCTTCAAGAGCGGCTACCAGGTGACGGTGGGCAGTTCGAGCGGCGTGGCGCCGGACGCGCCGCCGACCTGCAACGGGCTGGCCGCGGGCGCCGCGATGCAGGGCTTTTTCGCGACGGCCACGCCCTCGCCGGGAGGCGGGACCAAGGCCTTCGGCACGAACACGAACCACACGATCTACTGGGCCACGCAGATGGCGCCGCTGGCCATGACCGACGACACCGCCCCGGCCGGCACCTTCTCGATTCAGTAGGGCCGAGGCCCGTCGGCCTCAGCGCGCCACCTGGATCCGCACGTAGTCGGTCGCGCCGCCCAGCTCGCGCGCGTCGTTTCCCATGCCCACCGCCGCCGGGACGGCGGCCCCCGTCCAGACCAGCTGCACGCGGTTCACCCCCGCCCTCCACGCCGAGGCGTCCGTCGGGAAGTCCACGCGCTGCCAGTCGGCGCCCAGCGGAAACGGGACCGAAACTGCGGCCGTTGACGCGCACGGCGAGGTTCGAGCGACGCCCCGGGGTACGAGAACGGCTTCAGGCGGAGCTGGACGACGAGCGGCGCCGGGTGGTCCAGCGGCAGCAGCACCTCGGCCGTGCCGCGCGACCACCGGGACGTCGTGCCGTCGGGCTGCGTATCGGCCTGGTACCAGCCGTCGCCGAGGTACGCGTCGTCGTGCGCCCGATGTCGACGCGGCCGTACGGGCGCTCGGGATCGCCGAGCATCGGGAACGCGAAGAAGTCGTAGCGGAACGGCGCGACGCCCTCGCGGGCCGCGTAGACCAGGTTGGCCGGGTACGAAAACGGGTGCCCGAACCAGCGCGAGAGCGTGCGGGCCTGGTCCACCGCGAGGTCGGCGAACGACTGAGGCACGCTCCCGCCGAACCGGCCCGCGACGCCGGCCGCGATGGCCGCGATGTTCCAGAGGACGAGCAGGCCCAGGACGGCCGCGACGCCAGCGAGCGGCCGCTTCGCGTTCCACCGCCGCAGGCCGTCGACGGCCGCCGCGAGCCCGACCGCGAGCAGCGGCATCGTGCCGTCGAAGCGGCGCGCGCCGAATGCCGCGCCGCCCCACCAGTCCTCGACCGACGCGTTGACGTAGACGGCCAGGGCGAACACCGCCAGCGCGAGCCGGCCGAACGCCGGTCCCGGACGGCGAAGACGACAAGCCCCAGCGCCGCCAGGTAGGTGATCGGGCGAGGTGGAGAACAGCCCGTTCCGCGACGACCAGAGCATGCGCACCGGATCGGGGCTGAGCCACAGCATCTTCGGCGAGAGCGGAGAGACCGCGATCGGCGAGCCGTAGATCGCGTTCCACGCGACGAGCTGCGGCAGGAACGCGACGAACGCGCAGGCGCCGAACAGCGCGCCGTGCAGCACCGACGCGCGCCGTTCCCGCGCGCCGGGGCCCGCGGCGAGCGCCGAGACGAGCTCCCAGGCCGGGAACGCCATGAAGACGAGGTTCTGCCAGCGGATGGCCAGCATGAGGCCGCCGAGCAGCCCGAGCGCCGCCCATTGCCAGGCCGCCCGCCGGCCGCGCGTGACGTCCCACGCGTAGATGAACGCGGCCACCGCGCACATCGACGTCGCGTGCGACATGGTCGGCTCCTTCACGACGTACCAGAGCATGAAGGAGCCGAGCGCGAGGGCCGCGGTCGAGAGGATGGCGAGGCCGCCGGAGAAGTGCCGCGCCGCGAGCCGGTAGCAGAACCAGAAGCCCAGGAGGCCGTAGAACAGGCCGGCGACGCAGATGGCCTGCCGGTAGGGATACGACGACCCGTCCACGGCCACCTGCACCCCTCGGGCCGCCAGGTAGCTCGCGCCGGCATGGCCAATCGCGTAGAACGGCATCCAGGCGATGGCCGGGCCCACCGACCATGCCGTCTGCGCGTACCCCGTCGAGGTCGGCGTCATGATCGCCTCGCCGCCGATGCCGATGAGGCCATAGTCGTTGGCGAGGCTGACGTCGTGGTCGTTGACGATCGATCGGAGGAAGGCGAAGTAGAAGAACCCGTCGCTCTGGAGGCGGGCGCCCAGGCGCTGCTGCGCCGCGAGGCCGGCCACGAAGAGGGCGCAGAGCGCCAGCGCCACGGCCCGGTCCATCGTGAGGGCCCGGCGCAGCCTGAGCCAGGCGGCGCCCGCGAGGGCCGCCGCCGCGGCGATCGCCACCAGCAGGGCGGCCGGAGGCGGCGCCGCGCCGGTGAGGTTCTGCAGCAGCGACTGGCGGACGATCTGCCGCCCGCCGAGCTCGATCGCGCAGGCGAGGATGGCGATGACGGCCAGGCCGACGGGCCAGGCGGCGGCCAGGCGGCGGGTGCTCGAGCATCTGTCACCCGGCGAGTATAAAGGGACACTTTCCATTTCCGGCCGGTCTTTCCGGATTGGCCGGAAAGGGACAGTGTCACCCTTTGTATACTGTGCGGCGGAGGGATGGGGCGATGTCGGTGATGAACCACGACCAGCAGCCGCAGTCGGGGGGCATGGGCAGGTTCCTGGTGATTGGCGCGGCGGCGATCGCCGTGCTGGCCCTGGCCTACGTCGGCGTGACGATGATGATGAAGCCGGAGGCGAAGCCCGAGCCCGCGCCGGTTGCGCAAGCCGAGCCCGCACCCGGGCCGCCGGCGGCGAAGCCGTCCGAGCCCGAGACGCCCGCCGACACACCGGCGGCCCGAAGGCCCCGGCCGCGCAGGGAAGCGCCGCCGGCCCCCGAGCCGGCCGCGCCGCCGCCCGCCGGCCCGACGCTCGTGGTCGAGAGCGACGTGCCGGGGGCGTCCGTCTTCGTCGATCGCAAGTTCGTCGGCACCACGCCGCTTCGCACGACCGAGGTGACGGGAGGCTCGCACCAGCTGAACGCGTCGGCGACGGGCGAGGAGGGGCTGGCGCAGACGGTCGACGTCGCCGAGACGGGCGAAACGACCGTCACGCTGAAGTTCAGGGAGGTGCGGCTCGACGCCTCGGTGCCCGTCGTGCACAAGCACGCCATGGGGAGGTCCTGCGAAGGCCGGCTCGTGGCCACGCCCGACGGGCTCCGCTACGACACGGCCAACAAGGGCGACGCGTTCGCCTTCCCGTTCGCCGCGCTCGAGATCTTCGAGATCGACTACCTGAAGAAGGAACTGAAGGTGAAGCAGAAGGGCGGCAAGACCTGGAACTTCACCGACAAGTCCGACAACGCGGACAAGCTGTTCGTCTTCCACCGCGACGTGACGAAGGCGCGCGAGAAGCTGGCCGCGCTGGGGAAGTAGCAGGGCCATGAGGCGGCGGCTGCTCGAGCCCAGAACTGCGCCAGCAGGCGCGCGGCGACTTCCCGCCGGTAGGCGGCGGTCGACCGGATGTCGTCGATCGGGCTGATCTCCTGCTGCAGCACCTGCTGCGCCTCGGCGAGCGTCGCGCCCGACGCGAGCGCGTCCTCCGTTCGACGCGCGCGGACGACGGTGGGCGCCACGCTGCCGAGCGCGATGCGCGGCCGGTCGGCGCGCACGCCCGCCATCACCACCTTGGAAATCGACTGCGCCGCGCGCGTGCCGACCTTGCGGAACCACTGCGCGCCCTCCACCCGGGGCACCTCGATGGCCGTGATGAGTTCGTCCGTCCGCCGGACGCTCGCGCGGTAGCCCGTGTAGAAGTCCGCGAAGGGCACCTTGCGCGTCCAGTCGAGGCTGCGAAGCTCGACGAGCGCCTCCGCGGCGGCGAGCACGGGCAGGGTGTCTCCGGCGGGCGAGCCGTTGGCGATGTTCCCGCCGAGGGTGCCGCGGTTCTGGATCTGCACCGCGCCAATCTCCCGCGCGGCCGCGGCGAGCATGGGCAGGCGGCGGCGCACGTGGGCCGACTCGATGATCTCGCGATACGTCGTCAGGGCCCCGATCCGGAGCACGTCGCCGCGCACCTCGATCCCGCGGAGTGTGCCGAGGCCCCGGACGTTCAGGAACCGCCGGTCGGCCAGCGCGCCGACGTTGAAGCCGACGTAGAGATCCGTGCAGCCCGCCAGCGGCGTGAGCGGGCCCTCGTCGCGCAGCATCCGGAGCGCCTCGCGCACCGACCGCGGCTGCAGGAGCACCAGGGGCGAGACCGCGGTCCTCACCGCCGCCTCCGCGCGCTTCGCCGATCGGGCTTCGCGGACTCGGGATTCGGGATTCGGGCGTCCGCGCTCTTCCTTCTTGCTCTGCTTCGCTTCTTGCTTCTGTGCTTCTGTCTTCTGGCTTCTGGCTTCTGGCTTCCTGATGGCCCTGTAAATCCCCTCGTACCCCGTGCACCGGCAGATGTTGCCGGCAAGGCCCGTGCGCACCTCATCGAGCGTCGGGCGCGGCCCCAGCGCGGCGGCCGCCATGATCATGCCCGGCGTGCAGAAGCCGCACTGGGCCCCGCCGGACTCGGCGAAGGCGCGCTGCAGCGGGTGGCGGCCTTTCAGACCTTCGATCGTGAGCACCTTCGTTCCCGCCGCATGGGCCACCGGCACCAGGCACGAGTTGACCGCCTGCCCGTCGACGAGCACCGTGCACGCGCCGCACTCGCCTTCGCCGCAGCCTTCCTTCGTGCCCGTCAGCCCGCAGTCTTCCCGCAGGACGTCGAGCAGGCGCTTCAGCGGGTGCACGCGCAGCGACACCCGCCTCCCGTTCAGCGTGAACACGATGGGGCGATGCGCGGCGGTCATCGCGACGTCCCCGGTCCCCGTCGCCGATCGCCATCCCGGGTCGCTCCGAGCGGGCCGCCATCACGCCGTTCCGGCGTCGCCGGCACCTCCCGGATGTCGATGCCGAGGCTTCTGATCGCGTTGACCACCGCCGGCGCCACGCCGTCAAACGGCATCTCGCCCACGCCTTTGGCCCCGTAAGGCCCGTGCGCGTACGGCTTCTCCACCAGCACCACGTCCATCGGCGGCGTATCGAGCGTGGTCGGCACGATGTAGTTGGTGAGCTGGGCGTTGGCCATGGCGCCTCCGCGCATCACCACTTCCTCGGTGAGCGCGTAGCCGAGCCCCTGCGCGGTGCCGCCCTCGATCTGGCCGCGCACGCCGAGCGGGAAGATGGCCCTGCCGACCTCGTGCGCCGTGGTCACCCTGACGGGCCGGATCTCCTCCGTCACCGGATCGCGCTCGACTTCGATGACGTCGCAGGCCCACCCGAACGATCCGTAGGCGGACCCGCGATACGCCTCGTCGTCCCACACCAGTCCGGGCGGCGGCTCGTACTCCTTCGTCACGACCAGCGGCCCGTGCCTGCGCAGGTAGGCGGCCGGCGTCAACCTGCCGAGTCTTGCTCGCATCTCGGTCGCGCACTGCTTCAGCAGCCCGCCCACCACCATCGTCGTGCGGGACGCCACCGTGGGCCCGCTATCGGGCACCCGCGCGGTGTCGGCGACGGCCACCTCGACGGCGTCGTAGGGGAGGCCGAGCGCGTCGGCCACGATCTGGGCGTGGACCGTGCGCTGGCCCTGGCCGATCTCGGTGCTGGCCGCGAGGATGCGCACGCCCGCCGGCGTGAGTTCGAGCGAGGCCTTCGATCGCAGCGTCACCTCGCCGCTGCCGGTGAACCCCGCGCCGTGGAAGAACAGGGAGAGGCCGATGCCGCGGTTCGTGCCGCGGTACTCGCGCCGTTTGCGCCGGTACCCGCTGCGCGCGACGGCGGCGCGCAGCACGTCGAGCGCGGCGGTGTCGCGGCCGAGCACCTGGCCCGTGGCGGTCGTGTCGCCGGGCCGCAAGGCGTTCATCTCGCGGAACCGCACGGGGTCGATGCCAACCGCCTCCGCGACGCGATCCATCTGCACCTCGGCGGCAAACAGCGTCTGCGGCGCGCCGAACCCGCGGAACGCGCCGTTCGGCGGCGTGTTCGTCATGACGACGCGGCCGCCGACGCGCACGTGGTCGCAGCGGTACGGCCCGGTGGCGTGCAGGCACCCGCGCGACAGGACGACCGGGCTGAGCGTGCAGTAGGCGCCGCCGTCCATCAGGACGTCGATCTCCATCGCCGTCAGGCGGCCGTCGCGCGTCACGCCGGTGCGGTGGCGGACGATGGACGGGTGGCGCTTGGTCGTGGCGAGCATGTCCTCGGCGCGGTCGTAGACCAGCTTCACCGGCCGGCCCGACTTCAGCGCCAGGAGGCACGCGTGCCCGGCGACGATCGACGGATATTCCTCCTTGCCGCCAAACCCGCCGCCGGTCTCCGCCTGCACGACGCGGACCCTGTCTTCCGGCATCCCCAGCAGCACCGCGAGCGCCCGATGCACGTAGTACGGGCACTGCAGCGAACCCACCACGGTGATGCCGCCGTCCCCGGGGATGGCCAGCATGCCGTTGGGCTCGATGTAGAGGTGCTCCTGGAGGCCGGTCCGGTACTCGCCCTCGATCACGAGGTCGGCCCGCCGGAAGCCGTCGTCGACGTCGCCCTTCCCGATCGCGATGCGCTTGAACACCAGGGGCGAACGCGCCGGGTCGAGGACGGGTTCCCGCGCGCGGTACTCGATGTCGACGGCGGCGGCGAGCAGCCGCTCCCGGTCCTCGTGGGCGAGCAGCAGAATCGGCTCCGCGACATGGCGCACCTCGCCCTCCGCCAGGCACGGCTGGTCGTCGGTGATGAGCGACACGACGTTGCGGCCGGGGATGTCGCGGGCATCGACGATGGTGAATCCGGAGGTGTCGAAGCCAAGGCGAAGGCGAAGGATGTCGCCGCAGGGAACGGTGGACCGGATCGTCCGCGCGTGGAGCAGGCCCGGCAGCGTCAGATCATCGACGTACCGCGCCAGGCCGGCGGCTTTTGCCGCCCCATCCTTGCGAACGACGTTGCGCCCGACGGCTCGGCTCATCCAGCAACCCCGGAGGCGAAGTGGGCGATGGAGCCCCGGGGCTTCCCTTCGACGGCTCAGGGCAGCAGCCCGGGGGACGGCCCGGCCGGCGGGCCGGGAGTGCGGCGATTATAGCGCCCCGCATGGTAGAATTTCATGTTTGGGCACGGCCCGATTGTCCCTGCAATGAGTACCCGCCAGATCTCCGTCCGCGGCGCGCGCGTCCACAACCTGAAAGGGATCGACGTGGACCTGCCGCGCAACCAGCTCGTGGTCATCACGGGGCTGTCGGGGTCCGGCAAGTCGTCGCTCGCCTTCGACACGATTTACGCCGAGGGGCAGCGGCGCTACGTCGAATCGCTCTCGGCCTACGCCCGGCAGTTCCTCGAGCAGATGGAGAAGCCGGACGTCGATTCGATCGAGGGCCTGTCGCCGGCGCTCTCGATCGAGCAGAAGACGACCGGCGCCAACCCGCGGTCGACGGTCGGGACGGTGACCGAGATCTACGACTATCTCCGCCTGCTCTTCGCCAACATCGGCGTCGCGCACTGCCCGACGTGCGGCCTCGCCATCACCTCGCAGGCGACCGACCAGATCGTGGCGCAGGTGATGACGTATCCGCACGACATCCGCATCAACGTCCTGGCGCCCGTCGTGCGCGGCCGGAAGGGCGAGTTCAAGAAGGACCTCGCCGCCTGGCGCCAGCGGGGCTTCCTCAAGGCCCGCGTCGACGGCCAGTTGCGCTCGCTCGAAGACGACATCGTCCTCGAGCGGCGCCGCAACCACTCGATCGACATCGTCGTCGACCGCCTGATCGTCAAGCCCGGCATCGAGCGGCGCCTGACCGACTCGATCGACATCGCCCTCAGCCTCGCCGGGGACGTGGTGGTCATCAACACGCTCGACGAGGGCGACCGGCTGTTCTCCCGGACGCTGGCCTGCGTGAACTGCGGGTTGAGCATCCCGGAGATGACGCCGCGGGCGTTCTCGTTCAACTCGCCGCACGGCGGCTGCCAGTCGTGCCAGGGCCTGGGCGCGCTCTGGGATTTCGATCCCGACCGGATCGTGCCCGACGCGTCGCTGTCGCTGCTCGCAGGGCGCCATCGCGCCGTGGGCCGCGGGCGACGCGCGCCTCGTGACGGAGGCCGTGACCGCCCTGGGCCGCCACTTCGACATCGACGTCACGGTGCCGTTCGGCAAGCTGCCGAAGCGCGCGAAGGACCTGCTGCTCCACGGGCCGCCGGCGCCGGGGAAGGCCGAACGCGCGTCCGCGGCCGCGCGCCAGAAGGACCCGTACGGCAAGGGCTTCGAGGGCATCATCCCGAACCTGCGCCGCCGCTACGAACAGGCGACCTGGATCGACCAGGCCGACATCGAGCGCTACCGGTCCCTGAGGCCGTGCGAGGGGTGCCACGGCGATCGCCTGCGGCCCGAGAGCCGCGCCGTCCAGGTGAAGGGGCGCACCATCCCGCAGCTGGTGGCGCTCCCGGTCTCCGACGCGCTGCGCGTCTTCGAGTCGACCACGCTCTCGGAGCGCGAGGAGCTCATCGCCGGCCGCATTCGCCGCGAGATCGTCGACCGCCTGCGGTTCCTCGTGGACGTCGGGGTGGGCTACCTGACGCTGGGCCGCAGCGCGGCCACGCTCTCGGGCGGCGAGGCCCAGCGCATCCGGCTCGCGACGCAGATCGGCGCGAGCCTCCGCGGCGTGCTCTACGTGCTGGACGAACCGTCCATCGGCCTCCACCAGCGCGACAACCGGCGGCTCCTGACGACGCTGAGGCGCCTGCGCGACCTCGGCAACACCGTGATCGTCGTCGAGCACGACGAAGAGACGATCCGATCGGCCGACTACGTGGTCGACCTCGGCCCCGGGGCGGGCGAGCACGGCGGCCGCGTGATCTTCCAGGGCACGCCGGACGACCTGCTGCGCCACGGCCGCGAGTCGCTCACCGGCCAGTACCTCCGGGGCGAGCGGATGATCGACGTGCCCCCGGTCCGGCGCACGCCGCTGCGGGGCGAACTGGTGATCCGCGGCGCGCGGGCGAACAACCTCAAGAACCTCGACGTGCGCATCCCGCTGGGCCTGCTGACCGCCGTCACCGGCGTGAGCGGGTCGGGCAAGTCCACGCTCGTCAACGACATCCTGTACCGCGCCCTGGCGCGCGTGCTGTACCGGGCCAGCGACGAGCCCGGCCCCCACGACCGCATCGAGGGCATCGAGCTCATCGACAAGGTCATCGAGATCGACCAGTCGCCCATCGGCCGGACGCCGCGCTCGAACCCGGCCACCTACACGGGCCTGTTCACGTTCATCCGCGACCTGTTCGCGCTCGTGCCCGAGGCGCGCGCGCGCGGCTTCAAGCCCGGCCGCTTCTCGTTCAACGTCAAGGGCGGGCGCTGCGAGACCTGCCAGGGCGACGGCGTGATCGCGATCGAGATGCACTTCCTGCCCGACGTGTACGTGACGTGCGAGGAGTGCAAGGGCCGCCGCTACAACCGCGAGACGCTCGAGATCCAGTACCGCGGCCGTTCGATCGCCGAGATGCTCGATCTGACGGTGGACCAGGCGCTGCCGCTCGTCGAGCACTTCCCGCCGGTGGCCAACAAGCTGCGCACGCTGCAGGACGTGGGCCTGGGCTACATCAAGCTCGGCCAGTCGGCCACCACGCTCAGCGGCGGCGAGGCGCAGCGCGTCAAGCTGGCCAAGGAGCTGTCGAAGCGCGGCACCGGGCGCACGCTCTACATCCTCGACGAGCCCACCACCGGGCTGCACTTCGACGATGTGAAGAAGCTGCTGGACGTGCTGAACAAGCTGGTCGACCAGGGCAACACCGTGGTGGTGATCGAGCACAATCTCGACGTCATCAAGACGGCGGACCATCTTGATCGACCTCGGGCCCGACGGGGGCGAAGCCGGCGGGCGGATCGTGGCGCAGGGCTCGCCCGAGGAAGTGGCGGCGAACCGGGCGTCGTACACGGGGCAGGTGCTGGCGGAGGTGCTGGCCGAGGCGCTGCCGGCTGCCGGGAAGGCCAGTTAGTGCCGGACGCAGGATGGTACCATGGGTCAGGGGTGTGGCTGAATCGCCACACTCTGTTCCAGAGAGGCCGTGGCTGTTTGGCCACAGAACGAGCGTTCTGCCGTTGGTCGAAGGCGGCTGTAATGTCTGTAAGATATTGTTCGATATATATTTAGAGCAGATTATTCCTGAGTGACGTCGCCGGTATGGGGATTGCTTTGTTCCCGGTGGCTTCATCTGGGGAGCCGGCGAGATAACGATGACGTTTCAACGGACCCTTCGACGCCAGGTGGCTTGTGCCGGTATCGGCCTCCACTCCGGCCACAAAGTCAACCTGACGCTGAAGCCCGCGGCGGCGGACACCGGGATCCGGTTCCGGCGCAGCGACCTCGGCATCGACATTCCGGCGTCGGTCGCGCATGTCGGCGGCACCAACCACGCCACCTGCCTGTCGCACAACGGCGCGGTGGTGGAGACGGTCGAGCACCTGCTGGCGGCGATGACCTGCATGGGGCTCGACAACGCGATTGTCGAGCTCGACCACCGGGAAGTGCCGGTGATGGACGGCAGCTCGGCGCCGTTCGTCTACCTGATCCAGGAAGCCGGGCTCCGGACGCTGGCGACGCCGCGGCGGTACCTGAAGGTGCTGCGCCCGATCACGCTGTCGCGCGGCGACAAGCTGATCTCGCTGTACCCGTCGGACTACTTCAAGGTCACCTACAGCATCAGCTTCGATCACCCGCTGCTGCGGCACCAGTCGCACACGCTGCGGATTGACGAGCAGACGTTTGTCGACGACATCGCGCCGGCGCGGACCTTCGGGTTCCTGCACGAGGTGGAATTGCTGCGCCAGCAGGGGCTCGCGCTGGGCGGGTCGCTCGAGAACGCCATCGTGCTGAGCGAGACCGGCGTGCTGAACAACCAGCTCCGGTACGAAGACGAGTTCGTGCGCCACAAGATCCTGGATGCCATCGGGGATCTGTCCCTGGTGGGCTATCCGATCATCGGGCACCTGGTGGCCCACCGGGCCGGCCACGCGCTGCACACGGCCTTCGCGAAGCGGGTTCTCGAAGAGCGCGACGCGTGGAAGGTGGTGGAACTGGTGCCCGAGCAGGCCGCCGGGTTCATGCCGGCGGCGGTCCCGGTGAAAGCCGGGTAGTCGACTCCTCCCTCCTCCTCCTTCAGAGACCGGGGCCGCGGCCTGAGCAACCGCGGCCCTGGGTCTGTACAGGCCGGCACGGCTCAGGACGCGGGCATCGGCCGCGATCGCCTGGGCGGGCGCCGACCTTGCAGACCACCATGGTCATGTCGTCGGTCTGCGGGCCCCGGGCGAACGCCTGCGCGGCCTGGCAGACGTGCTGGACGATGTCCGCCGCCGGCTCGTGGCGGTGGCGCCTGAGGTCGCTTCAGGGCGCCCTCCGGGCCGTAGTAGGCGTCATCGGTCGACGCTCTCGACGATCCCGTCCGTGAACGAGCGCGACGATGATCGCCCTCCTCGAGCCGCGGCGATCGCGACCGATTCGAAGCGCGCCCCGGGGATCAGGCCCGAGCGGCACGCCCGTGCTGCGCAAGCTCGGCCTTGAGCGCGCCCGCACGACGCCGAGCAGGTAGCCCGTCGTGTGGCCGGCGCTCGCGTAGCGCAGCGTGCGGGACTGCGGATGCAGGCACGCCAGCACCAGGGTGATGAACCGGTTGTTCGTCGAGTTCGTCGAGGAGCAGGCTGTTCATCTGGGCGAGGACCGCGCCCGGGTCGGACTGCGTCGGGATGACCGCGCGCAGCATGGTGCGCGCCTGGACCATGTGCAGCGCCGCGTCGAACCCGTGCCCGCTCACGTCGCCGACGGCCAGCGCGAGGCCGCCTCCGGGCAGCTGGAGATAGTCGTAGTAGTCGCCGCCGGTCTCGTCGGCGGGGATGGCCGTGCCGGCGACGTCGAATCCGCAGTCGCCGGGAGGCGCAGTCGGGTACATCCGCTGCTGCACCGAGCGGGCCAGGTCGAGCTTGCTGGATCGCTCGAGCGAGGCCCGGCACCTCGGTGAGGTCCTTGCCGACCGAGACGAAGCGTGACACCGCGCCCGGCCGAGTCGCGGATGGGCGTGATGGTCTGCTCGGAGTAGTAGATCGCGCCGTCGGCCTTCTTCCGGTTGATGAGCGTGCCCCGGAACACGTCGCCCTTCATGAGCGTGGCCCACATGCCGGCGTAGTCGGCGTTGGTGTGCAGGCCGGACCGGAGGACCCGCGGCGTCTGCCCGACCAGTTCGTCGGGCGCGAAGCCGGTCATCTTCTCGACCGCCGGGATTCACGTACTCGATCACGCCCTGCCGGTCCGTGATCATCGACCGCGTCGGCAGTCTGTTCGGCGACGGCGGACAGGAGGCGGGTCCGCTCGAGTGTCCGCCGCTCGCCGGTCACCTCGCGGAACACGGCCACGCCGCCGTACAGCACGCCGTCCTTGTCGCGGAGCGGGGTGCCGCTGACGTTGATCCAGAGGCCGTCTGGCACCTTCGGGTTCCGGATGTGGACCAGGCAGTCCTGCACGGTTTCGCCGCGGATCGCCCTGGCCAGCGGCACCTGCTCGGGCGGGAACGGGGTCACCGTGTCCTCGAGGAAGCATCCCGTACGTCTCGGTCCACTGCTCGCTCGGCACGTCGTGAGGCCCGAGCCCGAGCATGCGCTGGGCGCTCGAATTGAACAGGACGAACCGCCCCTCGAGGTCGGCGGCGATGACGCCCTCGGCGACGCACTCGAGCAGGTCCGGCAGGAAGCCGGGGAGCGGATAGGGAAGACTCGCCGGATTCCAGGATGGCACGGCAGACATCGGGTGCTCCTCAGAGCGGCTGTGCTGGCGGTCGGCCCCACGACCGGCAGCACCCATCGGCGTTTGACGCTGGAAGACGGTCAGGAGGCTGCCACGAGCAGCACGGGTGAATCCGAGCCGCCACGCGGCCGGCCGATGAAGGTGCCAGCGCGTTGCCGGCGGAAGCGGCGCGGCGGCTGGGTGCAATGAGTGTAGTTCGAGTGTACCTGCAGAACGCGGCTGTCCGGTGGACTATGTGCTCGCCGGCCGAACCGCACCGTCAGGCGCCTACCAGACCCGCAGCGGCTTCAGCGTCGTCTCCGACCCGCAGGCCTCGAACCAGTCGATGCCCTCGCTGACGAGGTCGAACTTCAGCTGGTAGCGGCCGGGCTCGGCGGGCGCGGGGATCTCGATGGGCACCTCGGCCTGCTCGCCGCCGCCGATGGTGTGCGGCAGCCAGGCCCGGGCGTAGTCGCGGTTCGAGGACGGTGCCGCCCGCGTCGCACAGCTGGGCGCCGAGGCGCACGAGGCGCCGGCCGTAGCTGGCCTCGCGCGGGAACGGGCGCGTCGGACAGGTTGTGGACGCGCGTCTGCACGGTGAGCGTGCGTCCCGCGCCGCGCGATGAGCGGCAGCCCCGGCAACGGCGCCGGGCACCTCGATGCGCGCCCGCGGCGTCGCGCCGGGAATCGCGTTGCCGAGGTTGTTCGTGTCCCAGACCTCGTGCCGGATGCGCTCGTAGTCGGGCGTACCCGGGCACGAACCGCCGCGAGAACGCGTCCTCGGGATGATCCGTGATCTCCCAGCGTCAGCCGATCGACGCCGATCTCGGCGGCCATCTCCCGCGCGCGCTCCATCTCCTCGTCGCTGTCGTTCCAGGTGAAGAGGATGTAGCGCCAGTTGATGACGGGCACGTCGCGGCCGGCCGTCCGCTTCTCGTCCGCCATCGCGCGCAGGTTGGCCGACGGCGACGTCGAATCGCCCGCGCTGCCGGTAGCGCGCGTAGGTCTCCTGCGACGCGCCGTCGATCGAGAACGTCACCTCGTCGATGCCCGAGCGCACCAGGCGCCGCGCCGACTCCTCCGTGAACGCCAGGCCGTTCGTGCTCGTGTAGAGGTAGATGTGCGGGAACGTCGCCTTGATGTACTCGCACATCTCGACGGCGCGCTTGTGCAGGAACGCCTCGCCGTAGTTGAAGAAGTCGATCGCGCCCGAGCGAGGGCCCGGCCTCGTCGATGACGCGCGTGAAGAGATCGAAGTCGAGCATGCCGGCCTGGCGCGTGCGCGTGATGCCGGTCTCCGGCGCGCAGCAGGCCTGGAAGCACGAGATGTTGCAGGCGGCCGTGCACTCGACGTAGAGGCGCGAGGGCTGGGGCGGCACGTCGAGGCCGCGCTCGCGGCGGGGCCTCGTCCTTCGCCGAGCGGCAGCTTCAGCGGGCAGTCGCCGCAGAACGTCGAGCCGCCGCGGTTCAGGTCGTCGCGCAGCGCGGCGATGGTCGGGCCGGTCCAGATGTCGTGGACGCGACGACGTGCGGGTGTCGCCCAGCACGCGCTTCGCGTACGGGTCGGCGCAGCCGCAGACGATGCGGCCGTCGCAGAGCATGACGAGGGTGCTCCACGGCCAGGAGCAGGTGAAACGCGTAGCCAGGTGATGGAGCGCCATCGGGCGCCGAGGCGTCTCGCGCCCCCGGCCAGCTTCCGCATGTAGGCGCCGAGCCGCTCGTTCTCGTAGGTGACGCTGTTCAGGAAGAGGCTCTCCTGCAGGTAGGTGTTGCGCTCCTCGTCGGTCATCTGGTCGATCAGGTGGGCAATCTCCCGCACCATGTCCTCGAACGACCGTTCCAGCTCCCTGCGCGCCGTCACCTCGTGGTACAGCGTCTCCATGACGGTCAGCAGGTCGCCGTCGAGGGGGATCTCGGCGCCGGTGGTGGTCTTGATGGTCCGCATGGCTACCCCTCGAAGCTGGCCAGCGCGGTCGGCTTCGTCGGCGTACAACTGGATGAAGTTGTGCGCCCCGGTCATCGTCAGCATCGTCTCGACCCGCTTCTGCACGCCGGCGAGCTTCAGCGACCCGCCGGCGGCCGCGGCCTGGCGGTACAGGTCCATCAGGCAGCCGATCGTGGCGCTGTCGACGTAGACGACGGGCGTGAGGTCGACGATCACCTTGCGTCTCGCCTGCGCCGATGAGGCCGGCGACGGCGGCCGAGAAGTCGGACAGCAGCGGGTACATCAGCCGGCTCTCGGCGACGCGGACGACGGTGATGTCGCGGACGCGGTCGATGGTCAGCTTCATGCTCATACTCCGGAACGGCGGCCGGCCTGCCCGGCGGCCGCTCGCGGGCCCAGGCCCTTTTCTCTGAGACGCGTGATCTGCCGCGCAAGTTCGTGCCGGCCGCGGTTGATCCGCGACTTCACGGTGCCTTCCGGCAGCTGCAGCCGGTCGGCGATCTCCTGGTAGGACAGCTCCTGGATGTCGCGCATCACGACCGCCGTCCGCAGCGTCTCGGGCAGCTCGCTGCAGCGCCCGCCGCAGCTCCTGGGCGAGGTCGCGGCGCTCGAGGGCGACGTGCGGCGCTGATCTCGACCGACATGCGGCGACAGGTCGTCGGCGTTCACGTCGCGGTTGATCGTCTCCCGCTCCTTGCGGACGCTGCGGTAGTGATCGATGCAGAGGTTGCGGCTGACGCTGACGAGCCAGGTCTGGAAGTTCGCGCGCCGGTCGAAGGTGGCGAGCGACTTGAAGATCTTCAGGAAGACGTCCTGCGTCAGGTCCTCCGCCTCGTCGTGCCGGCCGACGAACTTGTACGCGACGTTGAACACCTGCCGCCAGTGCTGGCGGACGATCTGCTCCCAGGCCTGCTGGTCGCCCTTCAGGCAGCGCTCGATCAGGGTGTCGGGTTCCGAAGGCGTGGTGGTCGGGTCCATCGTGGTCATCGCAGACGCAGTAACGCCGCAGAATACCGTGAGCGGTGGGGGGTGTCAAACCCGCGGCGCCTCGGATAAGATGCCATGATCGTGACCGGATTCACTCTGCGTGACGGACAGCTCACCTGCGACGGCATCCCGGTGGCCGAGATGGCCGCCGGCACCGGCACGCCGGTCTACATCTACAGCGCCGGCGCTCATCCGGGACGCCTGCGCCGCGCTCGACGTCGGCCTTCGAGGGCTACCCGCACACGCTGCACTACGCGCTGAAGGCGAACTCGACGCTGGCCATCCTGCGCCTGCTCCGCGGCCTCGGCGCCGGCGCCGACGCGAACTCCGGCGGCGAGATCGAAGCGGCCCTGCGCGCCGGGTTCGACCCGTCGACAGATCGTGTTCACCGGCGTCGGCAAGACGCGCGACGAACTCGACCGTGCGGTCGCGCTCGGCGTGAAGGCCATCAACATCGAGTCGGACGGCGAGGCGGACCGCATCGACGCGCTGGCGCGCGCGCGGGGCGTGAAGGCGCGGGTCGCGCTGCGCGTGAACCCCGACATCGACGCGAACACCCACGCGCACATCTCGACCGGGCGGCGCGCCAACAAGTTCGGCGTGCCCATCGAAGCCGCCGCGCCGCTGCTGCGGCGCCTGGCCGGCAAGCCGGGCCTCGAGCTCGTCGGCCTGCACGTCCACCTCGGATCGCAGATCCTCGACGTCGAGCCGCTCGGCAGCGCGGCGCGGGCCCTGGCCGACCTGGCCAGGGAGGTGCGGGACGCCGGGCTCCGCCTCGAGCACATCGACCTCGGCGGCGGCCTCGGCATCGCCTACGACGGCGGCGCCCACGGCAGCCCCGCCGAGTACGCGGCGGCCGTGCTGCCGGCCGTGCGCCAGACGGGCCTGCACCTGCTGCTCGAGCCGGGCCGCTTCCTCGCGGCGCCGGCCGGCATCCTGGTGGGCCGCGTGGCCGACACGAAGGCGTACGCCGGGCTGCCCGCGGTTCGTCATCCTCGACACGGGCATGACGGAACTCATCCGCCCGATGCTCTACGACGCGTTCCACCGCATCGTCGCCGTGACGCCGCGGGCGGGGGACGTGCAGGACGTGCGAAGTCGTCGGGCCGCTCTGCGAGACCAGCGACACGCTCGGGCACGAACGCGAGTTCGGGCCGGTCGAGGTCGACGACCTCGTCGCGGTGCTCGACGCGGGCGCCTACGGGTTCGTCATGGCGTCGAACTACAACCGCCGCCGGATGCCGGCCGAGGTGCTCGTCGACGGCGGCGCGCTGGCGCGTCGATCCGGCGAGCGGCAGACGCTTCGGACGGACATGCTGGCTCTCGGAATGCAGGACGTACGACTCGATCGACACGGACTCGCTCGATCGTCTTCGAAGGCCTCGATCAGAGCGGCAAGCAGACGCAGGCGCGGCTCCTGCGCCAGTGGTTCGAAGCCGCGCGGCCGGCAGGTGGAGTCGCTCGCGTTTCCCGACTACGCGACGCCGATCGGCGCAGGAAATCTGGAAGGGCCTGCACGGCGAGCGCGAGTTCGGCCCCGACACGATCCAGTTGCTGCTACATCGCCAACCGCCACGAGTGGAAGCCGAAGATCCAGGAGTGGCTCGCCGCCGGCCGCGTCGTGATCTGCGATCGCTACCTGGCGTCGAGCGTGGCGTACGGCGAGGCGCAGGGACTCGATCCGCACTGGCTGCTGAGCGTGCAGGCCTACCTGCCGCAGCCCGACGTGACGATCCTGCTCGACATCGCGCCCGAGGTGGCCGCGGCCCGCAAGGCGGAGAACCGCGACAGGTTCGAGAGCGACCTGCCGATGCTCGGCCGCGTGCGGGCGAGCTACCGGCGCCAGGCCGAGGATCTGCTGTGGATCGTGATCGACGCGGCGCGCCCCGTCGAGGCGGTCGCCGCCGACGTCGCTAGCGCGGTCGCGCGGCGACTCGGGCCGCCGTAAGCGCGCGCACCTCGCGCACGCCCGCGGCCAGCGAGGACCCGGGCGCACGCGTCCAGCGTGGCGCCGGTCGTGCTCACATCGTCGACCAGCACCACGGTGAGCCCGTCGAGGCGCGCCGGCGTGCGCGCGAGCGCCGTGACGGGTCCCAGCCAGCGGAATCGGTACGGCCACGCGAGGGCGAACGCGCCGGCGACGTTGACGTGGCGCTCGCCGGCCGGCAGCTCGGCCTGGGCGCGCGTGCGGCGCGACCGGCGGAGCGCGTGGCAGACGGGCAGCCCGAGGCCGGACGCGAGCAGCGCGGCCTGGTTGAAGCCGCGGCGGCGGCGGCGCAGCCAGTGCAGCGGCACGGGGACGGCGGCGTCCGCGCCGTCGAGGACGTCCGGCTCCGGCGTCGCGCATCAGCGCGGCCAGCGGCCGCGCGAGCGTGCGGCGCCCGTCGTACTTGAAGGCGTGGATGATGTCGCGCAGCCGTCCCTCGTACGGGCCGGCGGCGAGGGCGCGCGGAATCGGCGAGGCACGGGAGCGCCCGCGCGCGCTGCGCGCGATCCCGGTCGGGCGAGCCGGAGCGCGGCGGGAAGCAGTGGACGGCCGCCCAGCACGCCCGGCACACGGGGCCGGCGGTGGGCTCGTCGAGGGGCAGGCCGCACGCGGCGCACTCGGGCGCGATGACGACGCTGACGAGCGCGTCGACGACGCGCGCGAGGGCTCCCGGGGGCTCAGGCGGCGGGGTCGGGCATCTCGATGCGCCCGGCGCTGCCCCAGAGCCGCTCGATGTCGTAGAACTCGCGGGCCTCCGGCGCGAAGACGTGGACGACGAAGGTGAAGTAGTCGAGCAGGATCCAGTTCGCCCGGTCATACCCTTCAACGTGCGCCGGCTTGTGCCCCTCGTTCGCGAGCGCGGTCTCGATGGCGTCGGCGATGGCCTTCACCTGCCTGCGCGTTCTGCCCCGTGCAGATGAAGAAGAAATCGGTGAACGCCTGCGCCTTGCGCAGGTCCAGCGTCACCACGTCGGTGGCCTTCTTCTCGTGGGCCATCCGGGCGGCCAGCGTCAGTTCCTCCGGCAGCCCCGAGGTGCTGGCTTCGGCGCCGTCTGCCGCCGCCTTCGTCCGCCGCCGCGGGCGGGGCGCCGGGCCGTCTGTCGTCTTCGCGCGCACACTCGTCGTTTTACTCATGCAAATTGCCGGCCGCGGGCCTGCCTCCGGGCGCGGCGCCGTGATCGGCGCCGTACAAACCGTGGCGGCGGATGTAGTCGTCGACTTCGGGCGGCACCAGGCCCGCGAGAGGCCGCCCTGCACGCGCGTGTGCGCGGATGCTGGTGGACGAGATGTCGGGAGTCGCGCAGTCGAGCAGGAAGACGCGTGTTTCCGGGCTGTTCACGCCGGGATCGTCGCCGATGGCTCGGCTCCGAGGTCCGCGGACCGCGAGCCTGCGGGGCGTCAGCCCCGGGGACTGGCACGTGGATCATCCGCGTCGCGAGGTCCGGCAGGCGGGCCGGGAGCGAGGTGGCCGCGGCGCCCGGCCGGGAGCAGACCACGAAGTGCGCGAGGTCGAGCACCGCCGGGTACTCGCGCCATGTGGCAATTTCTGCAAACGCATCGGCGCCGATGAGGAAGAAAATCTGCCACGCCCCGAGGCCGGTCGCGCCGAGCGCGCGAAGCGTGTCGGCCGTGTACGAGGGGCCCGGGCGGCCCAGTTCGAGGTCGCTCGCGACGAGCCGGTCGTCGGCCGCGGCGGCCAGGGCCACCATGGCGAAGCGGTGGAAGAGCGACGCCGACGGGTCGACCGGCCGGTGCGGCGGCGTGCGCGAGGGCAGCAGCAGCACCCGGTCGAGGCCGAACGCGTCCGCGGCCTGCCGCGCGACGGCGAGGTGCCCCAGGTGGATGGGATCGAACGTGCCGCCCAGCACGCCAGTCCGGGGCGCCATCGTCAGTCGGCCGTCGCGGCCGGGCTGCAGGTGGAGCCACATGTCCTCGACGCAGCGCGGGCACGCCGTGGCCGGTCACCGCCGAGATCCGGTGGAGCGGGATGCCGCGGCGCGCGAGGTGCGCGGCCAGCCGCGTGATGGCGGCGCGGTCGGTCACCGCATCCATCTTGTTCGCGGCGGCGATGGCAGGCTTGCCGGCGAGCTCGGGCCGGTAGAGCTCGAGCTCGCGCCGGATGGTCTTGAAGTCCTCGACCGGATCGCGTCCCGACTGGCCGGAGACGTCGATGATGTGCACCAGCAGGCGGGTGCGCTCGAGGTGCCGGAGGAACTGGTGCCCGAGGCCGAGGCCCCGGTGCGCGCCTTCGATGAGGCCCGGGCACGTCGGCCACCACGAAGCTGCGGTCGTCGCCGAGCGCCACGACACCGAGGTTCGGCGTCAGCGTCGTGAAGGGGTAGTCGGCGATCTTCGGCTTCGCCGCCGAGATGCGCGAGATGAGCGTCGACTTGCCGGCGTTCGGGAACCCGACGAGACCGACATCGGCCAGCAGCTTCAGCTGCAGCCGCAGCTGCTTCGCCTCGCCCGGCGTGCCGGGGTCCGCCCGGCGAGGGGCCCGGTTCGTGGACGAGGCGAACCGGGCGTTGCCGCGGCCGCCCTGGCCGCCGGCCGCGATGCGCACCTTCGTGCCGGCCTCGAGTCAGGTCGGCCACCTCGACCGGTTCGCCGCCTTCCTCGGGCACCTCGTACACGACGGTGCCGATCGGCACCTTGATCACGAGGTGCTTGCCGTTGCGGCCGTGCATGTTCGAGCCCATGCCGTGCTCGCCGCGCTCGGCCTTGAAGTCGGGGTGGAAGCGGAAACTGACGAGCGTGTTCAGGTGCGGGCTCGCGGCGAAGAAGACGGAGCCGCCGTTGCCGCCGTCGCCGCCGCTCGGGCCGCCCCGGGGCACGAACTTCTCGCGCCGGAAGGCGATGCACCCGCGGCCGCCGTTGCCGGCCGCCACGCGGATTTCCACTTCGTCAACGAACATCCGGCACTACGGTAGCACAGGACGCGCGCTGAGCGCGGCGCGGCGCCGGGCTGCTCGCTGTTGTCCCTCGATGCGATCGCGACATCGCGGTAGAATCGGAAGGCGTCCCTTCATTACGTCGCGTGGCCCCCGAGGTTGTCCCGTGTCCGACTTCGATCGCGTCTTCCTGCGCAAGATTCCGTTCGTGCCGTCCCCCGACGAAGACTTCGACGACAGCGACGCTGGCCAGATCGAGAGCGACGAGGCGGAGGCCGACTCGTCGCCGGCCGCCGGCCGCGAGGGGCTGCCGCCGACGTTCCGCATGCGGGCCGACCTCGCACTACGTCGATCTCTGACGTCGCGGCCCGCGGCGCCGCCCGTCCACCTGATCGCGATCAAGGACATCGACGGGCGCCCGTCCGGCCGGCGACGACGACCTGGGCCCGCTGGTCGAGTCGATCGGGTCGGTCGGCGTCGTGCAGCCCCTGCTCGTCGGCGCCGCAAGGGACGGTACGAGCTCATCGCCGGGCGCGAAGCGCCTCGCCGCGGCGGCCGCGGCCGGACTCACCGAAGTGCCGTGCCTGCTCCGGGACGTCGACGACGAGCGGGCGCGGCGCTGGCGGAGGCCGAGAACCTGCGGACCGGGAGTGACGGCGCGCGGGAGCCGGGCGCGGCGGCCGCCGTCCGGGCGTGCCGGCCCTGGCCGCGCGCGAGATCATCGACAGCCTGGCGACGATCGAGTCGTGCCTGAACCTCTTCCTCGATCGCGATCGCCCGCTGCGGGAGCGCGTGGCGGTCGAGCCTGGTGAGGGCCGAGGCGCACCGCGCGCGCTGGCTCGCCGAGGCCTACAGCCTGCTCGGCAGCGAACCGAAGGTGTCGAAGAAGGGCATCAACCCGGTGAGCCTGATCGGGCGGGTCCTCCAGGGGCTCGAGGCGGAGGGACGGCTGTCGAACGCGAAGCTGGCGCTCACCATCGACGAGCCGACGCGCGCGCTCGTCGCGGACGAACGCCTCATGTCGGTGGCGCTGACAGGCGCCGCCGGAGCGATGCTCGGCCTGCTCCAGGGCGTGGGCGAGGCGGTGCTCAGGGTTCGCGTCAGCACTCACCCCGCCACGCGGCTGCTGGCGATTCAGTTCAGCCAGGACCTGGTGGCGCCGCCCGAGACGCGGCTGACTGCCTCGGGCGCGCCATGCGCTGCCCGACTGGCCCGGCGGCCACGGCGCGTCGCTGGGCCTCGCCGTGGCCAGGCGGGTCGTGGAGCTCCACGGCGGGCAGGTGGAGATCGGGCCTGGCCCGCGGGGAGGGTGCAGTCCTGACGCTCACCCTCCCCGCCGGAGACTAGGCGAGGCCGGCCTTCTTCATCACGGCGTCGATGTCGTAGGCCGCCGATCGCGGCTTGCGGCCGCGCATCGCGTTGGCCTCGGCGTCGTTGACGAACGCCTCCCGCTTCGGGTCCCACGTCAGCTTCCGCTGCAGCCTCATGGCGATCCACGCGGCCGCGCAGGCCTCGAGGCTGCGCGCCGACTGGTCCACCGGGGCGATCGGGTCCTTGCGGGCGATGATCGCCTCGAGCCAGTTGCGGTAGTGATCGTCGCTGGCCGGCCAGCGGACGTCCTTCGGGCCGTAGGGTGCCGTCAGGATCGCGAGATTGCTGGCGTCGAGCGACTTCCGAGCCGACTCCGCCTGTTTTGCGGCGCCCGGGTCGCTGCTCGTCACCAGTCCCGCGCCGCGCGCGCAGAACACCCAGCCGTCGGCGCCCTCGAACCGGATCCCGTTGGGGAACTCGTTGTCGAGAATCACGCGCACCTCGCCCGGGTACATCATCTCGACGTGGTACGTCTGGTGCACGGTCCACACGTCGTTCTGCATGAACGTCGCGCGGCCCTCGAGCGCCAGCGGCCCGCCGAGCTCCTGCCCGAGCCCCCACTGCATGATGTCCACGTGGTGCGCGCCCCAGTTCGTGATCATGCCGAGGCCGAAATCCTCGGTCGTGATCCACCCGGGCCGGCCGAGGCTGTCCTGCGGGTGCACCCGGGCTTCCATGTACGGCTGCTGCGGCGCCGGCCCGAGCCACGTCTCGTAGTCGAGGTTCGCCGGCACGGGCTGCGCCTTCGGGGCCACGCCCTTCGGCCGGTCCTGGCCGATGCCGATCTTCACGGTGTGGATCTTGCCGATGCGGCCGTTGCGCACGGCCTCGGTGGCCACCCGGAACGTGTCCCACGGCTTCGAGGACCGCTGCTGGCTGCCGGTCTGGAGGATGCGCTTCTTCGCGCGCACGGCCGTCCGCAGCGCGATGGCCTCGTTGATGTCGTAGGTGAGCGGTTTCTGGACGTGCAGATCCTTGCCGGCCAGCACGGCCTCGACCGCCACGATGGCGTGCCAGTGGTCGGGCGGCGTCACGAGCACCGCGTCGATGTCGGGCCGCGCGAGCACCTCGTGATAGTCCTTGTAGGCCTTGACCTCGACCTTGGTCTCGCCCTTGTCGGTGTAGAACTTCTCGGCCTTCGCCTTCGCGGCGGCCGCGCGCTTGGAGTCGAGGTCGCAGACGGCGACGATGCGGCAGAGGTCGGTGTGCTTGATGGTGCCGAGCATGTCCTCGGTGCCCATGCGCCCGCACCCGATTTGCGCGATCTGGATGCGGCGGTTGGGCGAGGCGCCCTGCCCGAGCAGGAAGGACTCCGGGAAGAACGACGGCGCCACGATCAACCCGGCCGATCCGGCCAGCGTCGTCTGCAGGAATCGGCGGCGTGACTGAGACATGATGCGACTTTCGGATGACCTGTCGGATCCCTGCTGAGGCCCGGCTATTTCAGTTCGCGAATCTTGATCGAGCGGAACATCACGGTGTTCCCGTGGTCCTGCAGCAGGATGTGGCCCTTGGGCCGCTCGCCGAAGCGCCGGCCACACCTTGTACTTGCTGTTGTCCACCAGCGCGCGCCACATCTGCGTCGCCCGCTCGTACTCGACCGTCTTGAACCCGTTGAACCAGTGCTCGACTTTCCGGCCCTGGACGACGATCCGGGCGCGGTTCCATTCGCCCACGCCGTTGTTTCTCACGCCAACCGGCGGAATCAGGTCGTAGAGGCCGGCCATCGTGCGGTTCCCGTTCACGCCCAGCTTGGCGTCGGGGTGGACGGCGTTGTCGAGGATCTGGAATTCGCACCCGATCGACGAGCCCTCGCCCTTGTTCAGCTCGGTGTCGACGAAGTACTTGATGCCGCTGTTGGCGCCCTTCGTGATGTTGAACTCGACGATGAGCTCGAAGTTCTCGAACTCGTCCATGGTGACGATGTCGCCGCCGGCCGCCGCCTCGCCGCCGCCGGTCTCCGCGACGGTGAGGACGCCGTCCCTGATGGTCCAGCCCTTCTCCGGGAACGTCTTCAGCTTCGCGCCGCGCCAGCCGGCCGTGGTCTTGCCGTCCCACAGGAGCTTCCAGCCCTCCTTCTGTTCACGGGCCGTCAGCGTGTTGGGGATGAAGTTGAACTGCGGGGTGTCGCCTTTGTCCGGCGTCCGCTGGCGCTCGAGGTCCTGCGTGAGGACCCGGATGTTGCGGAAGCGGACCGTCTGGCCGACTTTCGTCGCGTCGTTGCCGATGCTGTGGACCTGCAGCGCGATGAACCCTTTCGGCGTCAGGTCGTCGACGACGTTGGCCACCGGCACGCCGTTCACCCACGAGCGGATGGAGGTGCCGATCGCCTCGACGCGGAACCGGTTCCATTCGCCCATCCTGAAGGCCTTCCGCGCGGCCTCCTGCCCGTGGACGGGGTGCAGCCAGCCCCGGCGCGCTTCGTCGTACAGGCCGCCGGTCCACGCCCGATCGCTCGGATCGATTTCGATCTGATAGCCGTGCACCCGGCCGTTCTGGATCGACGGGCTGCTCAAACCGCGAATCTGCACGCCGCTGTTCATCGGGGCGTCGAGCTTCGCCTCGTACTCGAGGATGAAATCGCCGAACTCCTCCTTCGTGCCGAGGAAGCTGTTCGGCGACGCGACGACCGTCGTGCCGACAATGGCGCCGTCGGCGACGGTGAAGGGGGCGGTGCCGTTGAGCATGACCCATCCGTCGAGGGTCTTCCCGTTGAAGAGCGGCCGCCACCCGTCCTGGGCGGTCGTCGTGCCGATGGCCGCGGCCAGCATGGCCGCCGCGACGAGAAAGCGTTTCATGAAGCCCTCCTGCATCCCGCGAGGGAACCGACTGGACTGACCAATGAGCCGGCCCGCCGCGGATTTCCGCGACGGTCGGAAGACAGTAGACACGAGGTTCACGGGGCCTGTCAAACCGATGCTGCCGCCCGTATAATGCGGCGTGGTCAGACCACCCACGCGAAAGGAATGCCCATGACGACCGTCTCCAGGCTGGCTGCCGTCGCGCTCGCGGCGTGCGTCGGCGCGGCCGCTCCCGCCCGGGCGCAATCGGGCCCGGCGCCGATCGTGGATCCCGCGGCCCACGACCGCGCGCGCGTCCTGCAGGCGGCCGACGCGTTCCTCGCCGAGCCTCCGATCACCATCACCGCGTTCAAGGCCGAGCAGAGCGCCGGCGGCATCCACGACTACTTCTCGCAGTCCGACTACTCCTGGCCCGATCCCGCGAAGCCGGACGGCCTGCCGTACGTCAACCGCGACGGCTGGTCGAATCCCGACACGTTCGGCCGGCACCGATGGGCGATGGTGCGGCTGGCGCGCGGCGTTGGCGCGCTCGGCGCGGCCTTCAAGATCACCGGAGACCGGAGATACGCCGAGCACGCGCTGGCCCATCTGCGCGCCTGGTTCGTGACGCCCGCGACGCGGATGAACCCGAGCCTCCTCTACAGCCAGGCCATCCTCGGTTCGGTCACCGGCCGCGGCGTGGGCATCATCGACACGATCCACCTCATCGAGGTGTCCGCCGCCATCGAGGTGATGTCGGCGAGAGGCGCCCTGCCCGACGCCGACGCCGGGCCAATCAAGGCGTGGTTCCGCGAGTACCTGACGTGGCTCACGACGAGCGACGTACGGCCTCGACGAGCGCGAGCGCGGCAACAACCACGGGACGTGCTGGGTGATGCAGGTGGCCGCGTTCGCCCGCATGCTGGGCGACCGAGCCGCAGCTGGCGTACTGTCGCGCGAGGTACAAGACCTGGCTGCTGCCGAACCAGATGTTCCAGGACGGCAGCTTTCCCCTCGAGATGCGGCGCACGAAGCCCTACGGCTACGCGCTCTTCCAGCTCGATCAACTGGCGACGGTGGCGCAGATCCTCTCGACGCCCGGCGACGACCTGTGGGCGTTCACGCTGCCCGACGGCCGGTCGCTCCGGAAGGCCGTCGCGTTCATGTTCCCCTTCATCGCCGACAAGTCGAGGTGGACGCTGCCGCGAGACGTGATGTTCTTCGAGTACTGGCCCGTGCGCCACGCCTCGCTGCTCTTCGCGGGCCTGGCGTACCGGGAGGCGAAGTACATCGAGCTGTGGAAGCGCCTGCCCGCCGACCCGGTGATGACCGAGATCCAGCGGAACATGCCGGTGCGGTACCCGGTGCTGTGGATCGACTGACGGTGCCGTCGAGGCTGAAGGGGTCCGTCGAGGCTGAAGCCTCGACCTCCAGTTCGGATGAGGTCGACCCTTCAGGGTCGACGCGAGCCCGAGTCCCGAGTCGTCAGACCCCGGGCACTCGCGCAATCCCCGCCACGTACTCGTCGAAGCGGCCGAGGATGGTACAGCCGCGTCAGGTCCTTCTCGAGGGCGTCGAGGGTGGCGGCCTGCGACGGCTCGGCCGCCCGCGCCTCGCCGAGCCGCGACCTGATCGCGCGGAACGCCAGTTCCTTGATCCAGTAGGCGTTGGCGTGGCGCTCCGCCACCGACGCGGCGTTCGCGAGCGTGTCCATGTCGGGCGTCGTGAGGCCGCGCTTCCACGCCGCGCGGTAGACGGCGAGCGCTTCCCGCCACGACTGGTTCGCCGCGCTCGTATAGGCCTCGTGCAGGCCCTTCCAGCCCGCCGCCCGCGTGTCGATGATCGCCGCCTGATCAGGGGCGCCGCCGCCGGGCGTCTTGTAGTCCAGGAGCGAGACGGTGAAGTCGAACGCGCGATCGCCGTCGTAGTCGAACTCGACCGTGTCGAGGAACCCGTTGCCGTCGGCGTCGGTGTAGCGGACGACCTCCTCGACCTTCGTGGCGAGCGGGCGCGGGGACGGCGCCTTCCAGCCGCCGTGGAACTCGGCGTGCTTGTCGACGATCCATGCGCCCCACTCCGCGCCGGCCAGGTGCAGCTTGCGATCGAAGACGCCGACGTAGAGCCTGCCGCCGCCCGAGTTGTCGCGATCGAACTCGCCGCGGTCGCCGAGCGAGTCGGCCTGCGGGTGCCCGCCGAGGCCGGGCTTCTCGCCTTCGGCGGCCATGTTCAGGTTCGCGTAGTTGCCCTGCCGCCACTTCTTCACCGACCAGATGTCGATATCCTTCGGGCCCGCCGAACCCGTGCATGGGGTAGTACATCTCCACCCGTTCCCACCGATGGTCGTCATCGTCCTCGTCGAACACCAGGTAGGTTGAGGTCCAGCCCGCCGTGAAGAACGCGTCGTAGCTGCGCGCGTGCGGCATGAACTTGAGTTCGCCGACCTGCCGCCAGTTGCCCCACTGGAAGCACGCGTCGAACTTCGGGTTGCCGCGCAGGGCCGGGTAGGCCGTCACCATGGACTGGTACGGCACGCCGGGGCCGCCCGAGCCGCGCAGCGACATGTCGTAGTCGATCTCGTTGCCCTTGCCCGAGTCGTTGTCGAGATCAAGAGTAAGAAAGGCCTCGTTCAGCACGCCTGAGAGCGGGGCCAGGCCCTTGACAACCGGCATCATCGGGTCGAGCCACCGCATGCCCATCTCGGTGAGGCCGTCGCCGTCGGTGTCGAAGAAGGCGAACGGGTTCTCCCAGTTGAGGCGCGGGTCGGGCAGCGCCTGGGGCGGGCGGTGGATCTTCATGAACAGCGCGTCGCCGTGGTAGTCGGGCAGCCAGTCGTGCGTGCCGGTGTAGTCCCAGTTCGAGTCGCCGAAGTTGAACGTCCGCCAGTCCTGCCACCCGAGGACGCCGTCCTGCTCGACGTCGAGGAACAGCATCCAGTGCGACTCGCTGGTGCTCCACTTGCCGTCGCTCCAGCTCGGCGGCTGCGTGGCCCAGGCCTGGACGTCGGGCCGGCCGTCGCCGTCGTTGTCGGCCCACTTGACGTTCTGGTCGGTCACGCCGTCGTACCAGCCGTCGCCGTTCATGTCCACCTGGAGCACGTCCGCCACCTGGTCGCCCCTGGTGTCGGTGGGCGACAGATCGCCGTTCTCGTCCAGCCACCGCACGCGCTTGCCGTTCCACCAGCGCTCGAGGATGTCGGGCCGGCCGTCGCCGTCGACGTCGAGGCGGATGATCTCCGCGGTCGGGGCGGCGCCGGCGAGCGCCGTCCGGCGCAGGTCGCGCGCGGCAGGCGACTGCGCCGCGAGCGCCGTTCCCAGGCACAGCACGGCAGCGACGCATTCGCAACATCCTGTCGATCGCTGCAACTCCGCTACACCTTCACGGTGACGATGTCGATGCGCGCCGGGTCGCCGATGCCGAGCCCGCCGGCCGCGGCCGTCTCGATGTGGCGGCACTGGCGCACCTTCTCCGGCAGGCCCGCCTGCCGGCGTTTCGCGTTGATCACGTCGCGGAGCGCGACGTCGAGGGCGACCGGGTCGGTGGCGACGTAGATGGCGTTCTCGCGCCACACCGTCTGCGAGTTCTGCGGCGCCGGCCCGCCGTCGAAGCAGCCTTCGGTGGCGTCCAGGATGACGAGCGGCACCTTCGTGGTCTTGATGAAGTGCGCGTACGTCTCGGCGATGTACGGGTCGCAGTTGCCGCTGTGGGCCTGGCGGTGGTTCCGGTAGCACCCGAACGCGATGTTCTTGAGGGCGCCGGTGACGCCGGCAGCCGCCGTGGTCCTTGATGACCGGCAGGTTGATGGTGATGTCGGTCTCGTCGACGGCGATGCGCTCGATGGGCGCCGGCCCGCCGCTGGTCTCGGCGAACATCGAATCGTGCCAGTTCGATCCCTGCTTGACGCGCTCGCCGTGGCGGCCTGTGCCGGCCTCGTAGGAGTCCGGCCCGAAGTGCTCGGGCTTGCGGTCCCACACCGTGATGTCGCCGGGCTTCACGCCCGCGGCCAGCGCGCCCGCGACGGCCGCGTCGGTCACCTCGCGGGCCGTGATGACCAGCGGGCGGCCGAGCAGGTTCAGCTTGAAGCCGACGCGCATGCCGGGCTTCATGAACTGCCGCCAGGCCGCGTCGGCCTTCGCCTGGCCCGTGAACGACATGAGGCCCGCGTTCACCATCGCCGCGACGACCTCCGGGCCGGCGTGCGTCGCCTTTCCACACGTCGGGCGACTCCACCCTGACGACTTTGGCTCTGGTCGTGTCGGCCGCCGCGCTCCGGGACGCGAGCGTGGCGGCCACCGCCGTGCCGATGACGCCCTGAAAAAACCCGCGCCGCGTGAGGCCGAACTCGTCATGGGGTGCCATTCTGCAGTCTCCTTGATGGGATTTCCGACCGGGGGCCTGCCGCCAGGGCCGAAGTGTAGCAGGGATCCGCCGGAATGAGGCCGCCTGCGGGAGCGCGACGGCGAACAGGCGTCCGGGTTCGATCGTCTAACCCGGGTGATGTCCGCGACGGCGCCGGCCGGCGGCCGGGACGGTTCGGCAGGCTCCGGACCGCGGATTGCTGTAAGATGGCTGACACTCCATGCTTGAAGCCTTCAAAGGGCCGTTCGTTGACGGGGCCGAGCTCCCGGCGATCGAGATCCTGATCCGCCTGTGTCTGGCCGCGGTGTTCGGCGGCCTGGTGGCGCTGGTCTACCGGCGGTCGCGCCACGAAGTGGACATCACGCCGACATTCCCCCCGACGCTGGTGCTGCTCGCCGTGCTCATCGCCATGGTGACGCAGGTCATCGGCGACAACGTCGCCCTCGCCTTCAGCCTGGTCGGGGCGCTGGCGATCGTGCGGTTCCGGACGGTGGTCCGCGACACCCAGGACACGGCGTTCGTGATGCTGTCGGTGGTGGTCGGGATGGCGGTGGGCGCCCGCGCGCCGCTGGTGGCCGTCATCGGCCTGGCGCTGGTGGCGGTGGTGGCCATCGGGATGAAGCCGCCGGCCACCGGCGACTACATCACCGGCCGGTTGCCGCTGCTCGTCCGGATCCGCATCGGCCTCGGCCACGACGCCGAGACGCTGCTCGGCGGCACGCTGGACGTGTATTTCTCGCACCGGCGGCTGCAGTCGATCGAGACGGCCAAGCACGGCGTGTCGATCGACGTGGCCTACGAGGCGAAGCTGCGGGAGCCGGGCACGCCCGAGCAGCTCGTGCGGGCGCTCAACCGGCTCGACGGCGTGCAGAGCGTGCGCGTCGAACGCTGTCCCGTGTTCGAGGAGTGACGCGCAGGTGTCGAATGCCCCCCTCGTCGATTCCCGCGAGACGCGCGACTTCGCCCGCGAGCTGAAGTTCCTCGTCGACGAGGCGCAGGCCCCGGCGCTGCGCGAGTGGGCGCGCGCCCACCTCGCCCGCGACCACTTCGGCGCCGGCGCCCACGGCGACGAATACACCACGACGAGCCTCTACTTCGAGACGCCGGGCTTCGACGTCTATCACCGCCACGGCTCGTACGGGCGGAGCAAGTTCCGCATCCGCCGCTACGGCGAGTCGGACATCGTCTTCCTCGAGCGCAAGTTCAGGACGAGCCGGCTGCTGGCCAAGCGGCGGACGACGGTCCCGATGGCCGAGATGGAGCACCTGGCGGGGCCGATGCCCGTCGCCTCGTGGCCGGGCTACTGGTTCCATCGGCGCGTGCTGCTGCGCCGTCTGAACCCGCTCATCCAGATGTCGTACGACCGGACGGCGCGCGTGGGCGTGGCGAGCGCGGGCACCGATGCGGATGACCATCGACACCAACCTGCGGGTGCTGCCGATGCCCGACCGGGCGTTCATCCCGGGCGTGGGTTTTCCCCTCATCGAAGGCCAGTGCATCGTCGAGCTCAAGTACCGCGTCGAGGTGCCGGCGCTGTTCAGGCAGCTGGTGGAGACGTTCAAGCTGGCGCCGAGCCCGGTGTCGAAGTACCGGATTGGGCTGGGCGCGCTCGATTACGCGCCGTTGACGCCGACGCGCGAGGACGCGCGGAGGCGTAGCCACGAGCCCGCGTGCTGCACATGCGATCCGCGCTCCTGACCCGAGGAGGCGCCATGCTGACTCGATTCTTCCGGCGCTCGCTCTGGCGGTTGTGCTGGCCGCCGTGCTGGCTGGCGCCGGACACGGCCGCGCCCAGCCGGCCCGCAGGCCCAGAAGCCGGCCGCCGCGGCGGCCGAGCAGCAGGTCAAGGCCCCCGAAGCCCTGGCCGCCCGACGCGGACGACGCTCCGCAAGCGGCAGCGCCGAGGCCGAGGAGCTGCCGCTCTTCGCGAGCTTCGATCCCATCGACGTGACGATCACCGCCGACTTCAAGAAGGTGCAGAGCGACCGGAACGTCGACGAGCAAGACCCTGTACCCCGGCACGCTCGCGATCGCGACGGACGGCGTCGCCGGGCCGGCGATTCCGATCCAGCTTCGGACGCGCGGGAACGTCCGGCGCAACCCGCGGCTCTGCGAGTTCGCGCCGCTGCGGCTCGAGTTCCAGAAGGCCGACGTCGAGGGCACGATCTTCGAGGGCCAGCGCGCCGTGAAGCTCGGCACGCACTGCCAGAGCCAGGGCACGTCTACCAGCAGTACACGCTCAAGGAGCACCTCGCGAACCGCATCTTCCAGCGTGCTCACGCCGCGCTCGCTTCGCGTCGCGCCTCGCTGAACGTCACCTACGTCGACTCCGACGCGCGGCAAGGCGCCGTTCACGAAGCTCGGGATCTTCTTCGAGGACGTCGGACGACCTGGCGAAGCGCATGGAGGCGCACGAGCAGGCGCGTGCAGCGGCCTGGCCTTCAGGATCCTCGATCAGCCGTCGCTCCTCCTGATGTCGCTGTTCCAGTACATGATCGGCACGCCCTGCTGGCGGGCGCCGAGACGGCCGCCGTGGGTCCGCAGGCGCAGAAGCCGGCCGCCGCGGCGGCCGAGAAGCAGGCCAAGCCCCCGAAGCCGTGGCCGCCCGACGAGGCGACGCTCCAGAAGCGGAAGGCCGAGGCCGAGGCGCTTCCGCTCTTCGCGAGCCAGGAGCCCATCGAGATCACCCTCACCGCCGACTGGAAGGCGGTCCAGCGCGACCGGGACGTCGACAGCAAGAAGCTCTACCCCGGCACCCTGACGATCGTGAAGGACGGCACGGCGGGCACGCCCGTTCCGATGCAGCTTCGGACGCGCGGGCACTCCCGCCGCAAGCCGCGTGTCTGCGAGTTCGCGCCGTTGCGCCTCGAACTCCCGAAGGACGGGACGAAGGGCACGCGTCTTCGAGGGGCACGGCAACCTCAAGCTCGGCGTGCACTGCCAGAGCGAAGGCATCTACCTGCAGTACACGCTCAAGGAGTACCTGGCGAACCGCCTGCACAACCTGCTGACTCCACACTCCCTGCGCGTGCGCCTCGCGAACGTGACCTACGCCGACAGCCAGCCCGGCAAGAAGCCCGACACGCGGCTCGGCCTGTTCTTCGAGGACATCGACGACCTGGCGAAGCGGATGCACGCGCGCGAGCTGTCGGTGCCCCGGCAGATGTTCAGGTACGTCGATCAGGACCAGTTGATGTTCATGTCGCTGTTCCAGTACATGATCGCCAACACGGACTACTCGATCCTCGCGCTGCACAACGTGATCATGATCGATGACGCCAAGGGCGTCCGCCTCACCGTGCCGTACGACTTCGACTACTCCGGCCTCGTCAACACGCACTACGCGGTCCCGTTCAAGGACCTCAACCTGAGCTCGGTGAGGGAGCGGCGCTGGCGCGGGCCGTGCAAGACGGAGGCGGACGTGGAGCAGGCGCTCACACCGTTCCTGGAGAAGAAGGCGGAACTGCTCGCGCTGCCGGCGACGCTCGCCGCCCTGGGGCTCGAAGCCGGGCACATCAGGTCGACCGAGAAGTACCTGAACGAGTTCTTCGAGATCATCGAGAACCCGAACAAGCGTAAGAGGACGTTCGTGACGGAGTGCACGACGGGCGAAGGCATGTAGCCCGTCCCGCTGGCGAAGCGGGTGACGCAGTCGCGGTCGGGAGACCGATGACGCAAGGCGAATTGCTGTATCTGTCGCGTGCGGACGTCGAGGCCGCCGGCGTCGACATGGCCGCCGTCATCGCGCTGGTCGAGGAGGGGTTTCGCGAGAAGGCCGCCGGCCGCGTCGAGATGCCGCCCAAGCCGGGCATCCACCCGCAGCCGGACGCCTTCATCCACGCCATGCCGGCGTACATCGCCGGGATGCAATCGGCGGGCGTGAAGTGGGTCGGCGGGAACCCGGCGAACCCCCCGCGCGGCCTGCCGTACATCTCGGGGCTGATCATCCTCAACGACGTGCAGACGTGCGTGCCGTACGCCGTCATGGACTGCACGTGGATCACCGGATACCGGACGGGCGCGGCGACGGCCGTCGCCGCGAAGCACCTCGCCCGCCGCGAGAGCGCGACGGCGGGCATCATCGCGTGCGGCTTCCAGGGCCGGACCAACCTGCTGGCGCTTGCCGAGGTGCTTCCGCTGACGAGAGCCTATGCCTTCGACACCGATGCGGCGGTCCAGCGGCGGTTCGTGGCCGAGATGTCCGCCGCGCTCGACATCGAGATTGTCGGCGTCCGGGAGGTGCGTGAGGCGGTTGCCGCGAGCGACGTCGTGGTGACGTCGGGGCCGATCCTGAAGCACCCGGCTCCGACGATTGCGGGAGACTGGCTGAAGCCCGGCGCCTTCGCGTCGGCGGTCGACTTCGACAGCTACTGGACGGAGGAGGCGCTCGCGCACATCGACAAGATCGCCACCGACGATCACGCGCAGTTCCAGTACTACCGCCGCGTCGGCTACTTCCAGAAGACGCCGGATCCGTATGCCGACCTCGGCGAGCTGGTCGGCGGCCGCAAGCCGGGCCGCGAGCGCGCGGACGAACGGACGATGGCCATGAACCTCGGCCTGGCGCTCGACGACATGGCCGTGGCGCCGGAAGTGTACCGACGCGCCCGCGCCCGCGGGCTCGGCACGTGGCTGCCCCTGTAGGGCCGCGGGCCGGTTCGGTGCCGTCCGCCGGCCGGGAGCGCATTAGAATGGCGGGAGAGAGGTCCCTCATGCCCGCGCCAGCCCTCGCCCCGGACGACGAACTCTACCGGTCGCTGCAGCAGCACCTCGACCGGATGCCGGTGCCGTTTCCGGCCACCGAGTCCGGCGTCGAACTCAGCATCCTCAGGCGCCTGTTCTCGCCGGAGGACGCCCGCCTGGCGCTGTGCCTGAGCGCGATCCCGGAATCGATCGCCACGATTCATCGCCGCGCGGGGAAGACGATGGCGCGAGCGGCGCTTTCCGCGGCCCTCGACGGGATGTCCGAGCGCGGGCTGATCCAGCGCGTGCCGACGCGCCGCGGGGTGATGTACGGCAAGTCGCCGTTTGTCGTGGGCTTCTACGAGGCGCAGGTCAACCGCCTCACCGCCGACCTGCAGCGCGACGTGGACCGCTACGCCGACGAGGCCTTCGGCGCCGCGTTCCACTCGGACCGCTCGCCGCAGCTGCGGACCGTGCCCGTCAACGAGTCGATCCCCTTCGAGCGGGCCGTGGGCCGCTACGACGACATCCGGGCGCTCGTCCAGGCATCGCCGGGTCCGTTCGCGGTGATGAACTGCATCTGCCAGCAGGGCAAGGACCTCGTCGGCGAACCCTGCCGTCAGACGGCCGATCGCGAGCACTGCCTGACGATAGGCATGGCGGCGGAGTCGATGGTCGCCCGCGGCCCCGCGCGGTTCATCAGCAGGGACGAGACGCTCGAGTTCCTCGCGCGCGCCGATGGCGAGGGCCTGGTGGTCCAGCCCCAGAACACGCAGGACCCGCTGTTTATCTGCTGCTGCTGCGGCTGCTGTTGCGGCGTGCTGACCACGGCGAAGAAGCTCCCGAACCCCGCGTCGTTTTTCGCCACCAACTTCCACGCCGAGGTGGACGCCGGCCTGTGCAACAGCTGCCTGGTGTGCGAGACGCGCTGCCAGATGGAGGCCATCGCCTGCGACGCGGGCCCGGCGGCCGTGAAGATGGAGCGCTGCATCGGGTGCGGCCTCTGCGTCACGACGTGCGCGACGGGTGCCGTGCGGCTCGCGGCGAATCCCGGCGCACGGGTCCCGCCGAAGGACACGGGGCGGCTCTACGCCCGGATGTACCGCGAGCGCTTCGGCACGCTGGCGCTGGCGGCCGCGGCCGGCCGGCGCCTGATCGGCGCGAAGCTGTAGACGGAGCGCCGCGCGCGGCTCGCGTCGGCCCTCGCAGGCCGGGACCTCCTCGTCCGACGGCTTCCGCGAGGCGCTTCCGCTCGACCGCTACGCGCGCCGGGACCCTCGCCCGCTCGTGGTTCCAGCCATCGTGCGCGGCCTGCTCGTACGGCTCGTCCGCCGCGGCATCCGCACGTAGTCGCGACGGTGCGCCTGTGGCACGATGGCGGCATGACGCACGCGCCTCCTTGTCCGCCGTCCTGTCGCACTGGCCCTCTCGCCTCGGCCGCCTGCGCCAGCCGCACGGCGCCGCCCGCGGCCGCGCCGGCCGCCCCGCCAGCCGCCGCCACGCCCGCGAAGATCCCGCTTCCCGACTCGCTCGTCTGGTTCCGCACGTCGGTGGAATACCGGGCGACGGCCCTGCAGGCGTACCGCCTCGCCGCGCTGATGCTGGACCGGGCGCTGGCGGACAGGACATGGACCGCGGCGCTCGAGCAGACGGGCGACTTCGCGTCGAAGCCGCCGGCCGTGATTCTGGATGTCGACGAAACCGTGCTCGACAACAGCGAGAGCGAAGAGCGCAACATCCGTGAGGGGACCGTCTACAGCGAGGCGCGGTGGGCCGAGTGGTGCAGCGAGCGGAAGGCCGCGCCGATTCCGGGCGCGCTCGAGTTCACGCGCGCCGCGGCGGCGAAGGGCGTCGCGGTGTTCTACGTGACGAACCGGGACCGCGCGCTCGAGCAGGCCACGCGCGACAACCTGGCGAAGTACGGGTTCCCGCTGGACCCCGGCCGCGACACGGTGCTCACGCGCGCCGAGCGGCCCGAATGGGCGGCCTCCGAGAAGTCGTCGCGGCGCAGCCGCGTGGCGCAGGACTTCCGCATCCTGCTGCTCATCGGCGACGACTTCGGCGACTTCGTGGCGGGCGCCCGGGGAACGCTGGCCGAAAGGCGGGCGTTGCTCGACGCGCACGCAGCGATGTGGGGCGTGAAGTGGATCGCGCTGCCGAACCCGATGTACGGGTCGTGGAAGACGGCGGCGGGGCAGTAGCACGAGCGCTTCTTCGAGGAGGTGACCATGCGGCGGGCGTGCTTCTCGATGCTGTCGGCGTGCCTGGTCTTCATCGAGGCTGGCAGCGCCGCTCTGCTGCCAGGGGCGGCCCGCCTTCCCGGCCCGGAGCTGAACCTGACGCTGGCTGCGCCCATCGAGACCTGGGACGAGGCCGTGCCGCTCGGCAACGGCCTGATGGGCGGCCTGCTGTGGGGCGGCGGCTCGACGCTGCGCCTCTCGCTGGATCGGGGCGATCTGTGGGACGAGCGCCCAGCCGACGGGCATGCGCTGGGAGCTCTTCACCTACGCCAACCTGATCAGGACAGTGGCCGAGCAGGACTACAAGTACATCGACGACGTGTTCGACCGCGCCTATCGCGACTCACACCCGACCAAGATCCCGGCGGGGCGAATCGAGATCACGCTCGATCCGGGACAGCGCATCGAGACGTTCGAACTGAACCTCGCGACGGCCGAGGGCCGCGCGCACTTCGCGGGCGGCACGCGCGCGGAGGCGTTCTTCAGCGCCGCGCAGCCCGTCGCGCTGGTGCGCATCCCTGGGGCGGCCCCGAGATCGGCACGCCTGCTGACGCCGGCGATGGTCGCAAGCGGGGGAGTGACGTCTTCCGGCCCGGACAGCCAGGGGGTCGCGAAGCTGGGGTATCCGCCGGCAGTGTTCGGAGAAGAGCCAGGCCTGCAGTGGTACGTGCAGGAGGCGGCGCTGGGCATGCGCTACGTCGTGGCGCTGGGCACGCGGCGAGTCGGTGACGACACGCTGTTCGCCGTCGCCGTCACGTCGACGAACGACGGCCCCGACCCGCTCGCGCTGGCGAGGCGCCGCGTGCGCTCGGCGCTCGAGACCGGCTACGACGCGCTGCGCGAACCGCACGCGGCCTGGTGGGCGCGGTTCTGGAGCCAGTCGCAGGTGTCCGTGCCCGACGCAGGCATCCTGCGGCACTACTACCTGGTCCAGTACTTCTACGGCGCCGCCTCGCGCCGCGGCGCGCCGCCGATGCCGCTGCAGGGCGTCTGGACGGCCGACGCCGGCGGGCTGCCGCCGTGGAAGGGCGACTACCACAACGACCTCAACACGCAGATGACCTACATCGCCTACCAGGCGGCGGGCCACTTCGACGAGGGCCTGTCCTTCCTCGACTTCCTCTGGGACCGCCGCCCGCGTTTCGCAGCGGTTCGCCCGGGACTTCTACGGCACGCCGGGCCTGGCCGGCGCCCGGCGTGATGTCGCTGGCCGGCCAGCCGCTGGGCGGCTGGGGGCAGTACAGCCTCTCGCCGACGATGGGCGCCTGGAACGCGCACCTCTTCTACCTGCACTGGCGCTACACGGTGGACGACGGCGTTCCTGCGCGAGCGCGCCTATCCGTGGTGCCGCGAGGTCGGCAGTGCCTGCTGCGCCTGCTCAAGCCCGACGCCAACGGCGTGCTCGAAGCTGCCGCTCTCCTCGTCGCCCGAGATCTTCGACAACACGCGCCGCGCCTGGCTGCGGCCGAACAGCAACTACGACCTGATCTGCCTGAAGATGCTCTTCCTCGCGCTGGCCGAGATGGCCGACGCGTTGGGACAGGACGGACGAGGCCGCGCGGTGGCGGACGGCCGCCGACCGGCTCGGCGACTTCCACGCCGACGCCGACGGCACGCTGCTGCTCGCCGCGGATGAAGACCTGCCGGCGAGCCACCGGCACCTCTCGAACCTCATCGGCCTGTACCCGTTCAACCTCATCACCGTCGAAGGCGGCGCGCGGACGCGCGGATCATCGCGGCGTCGCTCGCGCAGTGGGACGCGCTGGGCACGAGGCGTGGTGCGGCTACAGCTTCTCCTGGATGGCGGCCCTGCGTGCGCGCGTGGGCGACGCCGAGGCGGCGCTGCGGAACCTCGACATCTTCGCGAAGGCCTTCATCCTGCGCAACGGCTTCCACGCCAACGGCGACCAGACGCGAAGTCGGGCTTCTCCAACTTCACCTACCGGCCGTTCACGCTCGAGGGCAACTTCCTCGCGGTGCAGGCCGTGCACGAGATGCTGCTGCAGAGCTGGAGCCCGACGCCCGGGCAGCGCGACACCGAGGTCATCCGCATCTTCCCGGCGACGTCCGGCGCGCTGGCACGACGCGTCGTTCGACGACCTGCGCGCCGAGGGCGGCCACCGCGTCTCCGCCCGGCGCGAGAACAACGCCACGACGTGGTTCCGCATCGCGGCCGGCCGCGACGGCGTGCTGCGCATCCGCGACAACTTCGGCGGCCGCGTGCCGCCGTGGAACCGCGGCGGCGTGCGGAAGGCGGGAGCGAATTACGAAGTGGCGGTGAAGGCCGGCGATCAAATCGAAGCCCACATCGACCCGACCGCGCGCTGACAGGATCGACCGCGCTCGGCCGAATGCCCCCACTTCCCGAGGCATTGCGACGCCTGCCCCGCGACTTCCCCAAAGGGAAGCTATCCCCCTCCGCCGAGATCTGGGATCCTCAAGGAACCTCCCCGACAGGATTGACGCGCAGAGGGTCCCGTGACCATGGAAGCACTCGTCGCCCGACCTCAACCGCCAAGCGGCAGCACCAGCGTGTTCGACGCGCGCAGGGCTGGCTCATGTGCCGGTGACGGCGCGGCACGACGCGCCATCGACTTCATGATGAGCCGGCTCGGCGAGCCATTGTCGATCCTGCGGATGGCCCGGGGCTCCGGCTTCAGCAGCCGCACACTGCACCGCGTGATCCGGCGCGAGCACGGGGTGGCGCCCATGGCGCTGCTGCGGCGGGCGCGCCTCGCCAGAGTGCGAATGGACCTCCAGGCGCCGCGCCCGGGAACCACGGTGACCACGGCGGCGATGCGCTGGGGATTCAGCCACCTGGGCCGCTTCTCTGCAGAATACGCGCGGCAGTTCGGCGAATCACCATCGGACACGTTGCGTCGCGCAGCGGCCTCTCGCGTCGGCACCCGGGTCGGGCGCGGAAGGATCGTTGACGGCGCCGCGGCGCAATCCGGCAGGCCGTTCACCTTGCAGGGCATGTCCCGGGCCGGCCGCCTGCCCGGAAAGGCCCCGTCTCACGCACTCCGGCAGGACAGACCAGCATGATGCACAGACCCGTTCGGATGACCGCTCTTCTCGCCGGCATCGGCCTCGCGATGACGCTGGCCGGCTTGCTGAGTCTGCAGGCCCGCTCCGGCGCTCAAGGCCAGGGAGCCGGCGCCTCGGCAGGTCCCGTGAACTTCGGCTTCCCGATGGGGTTCTCGGTCGGGAAGATGGACCGGACCGC
>CAWICP010000017.1:0-112801 GCA_963834645.1 uncultured Acidobacteriota bacterium | reverse complement strand
CTGCTCACCGACATCCTCGCGCACTTCGGCGATCGGCCTGCCCATCCCGAGGGACCAGTTCGCGGCCGTGCTCGCCATGGGCATCATCGTGGTACTTCTGGCGGCGCAACACCCGCGGCCTCCACGAATCGAGCAGCGACGCGCTGCACATCATGCAGATCACGACCGTCATGGTCGTGATCCTGCTCGGGTGGTCGATCTTCACGCTCCTGGTCGGCGGCGGCGCCCTTGCCGCCGACGCCCACCCTCGAGCACCTGCGTTTCTCCGAGCACGCCGTGGGATGGCTGAAGGACACGCGGTTCCCCGCCATCACGGCCATCGCGCTGCTCATCGGGTTCGGCCACTCGTTCCTGGCGATGAGCGGCTACGAGTCGCTCGCGCAGGTCTACCGGGAGATCGAGTCGCCGAAGCCGCTGAACCTCCGCCGGACGGGGCTCGTGGTCTTCGTCTACAGCCTGGTCTTCACGGCGTCGGTCAGCTTCCTCGCCGCGGCGCTGATTCCGGACAGCGTCCGGCCGCAGTTCTACGACAACCTGATCTCCGGCATCGCCATGAACCTGGCCGGCCCGCAGCTGCTGCGGCTGGGCTTCCAGGCGTTCGTCGTCCTGGTCGGCTTCCTGATCCTCGCGAGCGCGCGTCAACACGGCGATTGTCGGATCGAACGCCGTGCTGAGCCGCGTGTCGGAGGACGGCGTCCTGCCCGACTGGTTCCGCCATCCCCACAAGCGGTTCGGCACGACCCACCGGTTCCTCAACCTGGTCGTGGGCCTCCAGTTGCTGACCGTCCTGCTGAGCGGCGGCCACATCTACATCCTCGGCGAGGCGTACGCCTTCGGCGTCATCTGGAGTTTCGCGCTCAAGTCGCTGTCGGTGCTGGTGCTCCGGTTCAAGGATCCCAGCCCGCGCGAGTGGCGCGTGCCGCTGAACCTGAAGGTCGGATCGGTCGAACTGCCCATCGGACTGGCCGCGATCACGCTGGCGCTCCTGTCGGTGGCCGTCGTCAACCTGTTCACCAAGGAAGTGGCCACGATCGCGGGGGCGAGCTTCACGCTGCTGCGTCTACGTCGCGTTCGTGCTGTCGGAGCGGGCGACGGCGCGGCGCAAGGCGGCGCACCACGCGCTCGACCAGTTCCAGTTGCTGCCTGCGCCCGACGTGGGGCTGGCGGAGATGTCGGCCCGGCCGGGCGGCGTGCTCGTACCCGTGCGCGACCCGAACACGCTGGCGCACCTGAAGTGGGTGCTGGACCGCACCGACACCGACAAGCAGGACATCGTCGTGATGACCGTGCGGCTCCTGCGGGGGCCCGACACCGGGTTCCGCGACTTCGACGGCGGACGGGTGTTCAGGGACTACGAACAGGGGCTCTTCACGAGAGTGGTGTCGGTCGCGGAGCGCGAGGGCCGGCCGGTGAAACTGCTCGTCGTGCCGTCGAGCAACGTCGCCGACGCCATCGCGCAGACGGCGGTGAGCCTGCAGTCGTCGGACATCGTGGTCGGCGAATCGGCCACGTTCAGCGGGCACAGAGATGGCGCACCGGCTCGGCGAGGCGTGGGACCGGATCGAGAAGAGCAAGCAGGTGCGGTCGCGCCTCGTCGCCTACAAGCTGACGGGCGAGATCGAGACGTTCCTCCTCGGCCCGCACGCGCCGACGCTCGAGCGAGGAGGACCTCGAGCTGATCCACCGGCTCTGGCTGGATGCCGTCAACCAGTTACGGCCTCGACGTGCACCACCGCGACGTGGTGCGCGCCGCGCTCGAGGAGATGGAGCGGGACCTGGCCGGAGCACGACCGCGCGCGCACCCTCGCGCGCATCGCGGAGCAGCTGAAACGGCCGAAGGCCGGCAGACGTGCACGTCGCCGACGCCTAGCGCCGCTCGATGCGCACCGTGCGCGTGCCCAGCGCGGGCACGGGACGCGGCCGTCCGGCACGGCTTGCGCCTTGTCACCCGACACCAGCCGACACGCGGGCGCCCTGGCCGGCTGGCCGCAGCGTGACCGTCGCCGGCGTCGGCGACGGGTTGAAGAGGCGCGCGACGAGCGCCGCGCCGCCGTCCGCGACGCGCAACGACGACAGCGTGACCGGGTCGCCCGCGAGGCTGAAGGGGGCCTGCGTCTGGGGCGCCGCCGGGTCGGCCGCGAAGACGAGCAGCGGATGGTCCTGCTCGTCGCTGAAGCGGCGGAGCGCCAGCGCGTCGTGTCCCGCGTGCGCCCGCAGAACGAAGCGGAACTTCATCGGCCCCTGCTGGTACGCCTTGTAGTTGGTATGCCAGTAGTTGTTGAAGAGGTACGCGTAAATGGTCGTGCCGGCGGCCGTGCGCTCGCGCCAGTTCCGCGTGCCGCCGTCGTTCTGGCGCTCGTCGGTGATGGCGCCCAGTTGCAGCAGCGGCGCGTCGAGCGTGGCGATGGACACCCCGGAGTCGGCATTCGAGACGTCCACCACGCTGTGCGCCCCGATGAAGTCGCGGTTCGATCCCGGCAACTGGTGGCGCTCGGGTTCGACCAGCGCCTCTCCGAGATCGACGCGCGTCACGCCGCCCGGAATGTTGAGCGGGAACGCCAGGTGCCCGCTCTCCTTGTCGCGCACCGCGATCTTGTCGATCTCGACGTCCATCTCGACCGTATCGGACCCGGCCACCACGCGGAGCGTGCGGCGGATCCCGCTCGTGGCGGGGGCCTGGCCCGCGAGCTCGATGACCGACACGAGCGGGCCGATGTCCGAGGCGGCGATGGCTCCGCCCGAGGCCCCGACGGCCCTCGACGGGTCACGGCCGGCGACATAGAGATACTGGAACAGCGGTCCGGCGTTCAGCGGCACCTCCTTGCCGGATCCACCCGACCGCCACGTGAGATCGATGGCCGTGGAGCTTGGCCTGCCGGGCGGGCCGATGGGGCTCCGGGGCGAGGCCGGTCCGAACACCGGCCGGCGGTCCGTCGCTCCCCGCCACACCAGGCGGGCCACGGTGCCGGCGTGAGGATCGAGCTGCACTTGCAGCCGCCCGTTGTCGAGCGCGCCGGCTGTCAGGCGCAGCTGGGCCTTTGGCGCGGTGGCCTCGCCGGGTCCGATGAGCAGCCTGACGGCGCCGAGTGGCGGCGCGTTCTCGACCCACACGGCGAGGCGGCCGTCCTTGAGGCGCTGCGACGGCAGCGTGCGGTTGTCCGCCGTGCGCGCGCGGTCGCCGCCTGTCGACTGCGCCGCGGACAGGAACACGAGCCCGCTGCGCGGCCACGCCAGCGTGTTCACGACCTCGAGGACGCTGCCGGGAGCGGGCGCAGCGCCGTCGAGCAGGGCCATGGACCGCTTCGCCGCTTCGAGGGCGAACGCGCGCTTGTAGGTCCATTGGGCGACGACATCGGCGCGGTCGGGCTGGCTGACGGAATCGGCCGCGCCCCAGGTGTGTTCGCGCCAGAGGATGAGATTGCGCCACGCCTCGTCTGCGTCAGCCGCCGGGAACCTGCCGGGCTGGCGCAGCGCCCAGAGCGCTTCGGCCTGCACGAGGCGGCGCGCCGCCGCGCGCGCCGTCGCTTCCTCCGCCGCGCTCGAGATGGCCCCGTCTTCCCAATACGGCGTCATGTCGCCCGCCATGCCGAGGAGCTTCGCGCCGTACTTCTGCTCGAACTCCGCGAACATCGCGTCGGCCGTGTTGATGACGAGCCGCGGCGAGGCGAACTGCTCGTTCCAGGCCTTCACGATGTCGGACAGCGACGGATCGACCGGGCCGTTGTCGCCGCCGATCGTGTACCGCACCTGCACCATCTCCCAGGGATAGCCGGCATCCGCGAGCGCCTGAACGTACTGGAGCACGTCGTCGCGACTGCGATCCGTCATGCGGCCCGTGTTGAGGCCGTGGAACCAGGAGTAGCCGCGGCCGGCCATCCAGAAGAGGAGCCGCTCCTCGCCCGACGGCGACATCCACCAGAACGGCTTGTCCCCAAGGGCTTTCAGCGTCGCGCCGATGCGGTCGCCGCCATCGGGCATGCCCGGCATGTAGTTCGGACCGCTGCTGAAGTAGCGCACGCCGGCCTCGGAAAGGGCGGCCACCGACGTCCAACTGAGGCCGGGGACGTCGGAGTGCATGGCCGTGCGCCCGATCTCGAGGCCGTGCGTCGCGCGCAGGCGGCGCGAGCCCGACGTCCAGTGCCGCAATTCTTCGGGGGTCGCCAGGCCCGTGAGCAGGTTCGCGTCGTTCGCCTGCAGGCAGATCGTCCCGTTGCGCACCGACTCGATGAACGCCTGTCTGTCGTCGGGAGACGCCTGCTTCAAGTAGCTCTCCACAGACCAGAGCCCCTCGACGTTCCACTTGAAACGCGCGCCGGGCGGATACGACGCCGTCCTGCGGGCGAGCGCGACCGCGTCGCCCAGGTTCTTCCACTGCTTGCGCTCGACCTCGGGCTGCGGGTCCGAGTAGCCGATGTCCACGTGAGAGTGGGGAAGCAGGTGGAGCGCGCGATCCGGCACGGTTTTCAGCGCGATCGTCTGAACGACGGGCGTGTCGCTTCCCGCGGTGATCGACACGGTGACGGCACGATCCGTGTTCGGCCCGGCGGGAACGAGCAGGCTCGTGTACCCGGGCGGTGCTTCGGCCGTGATCGGAGACCCGCCCGCGTCGATGCGCACCGCCTCTGGATCGCGCGCGCTGCTGACCTCGACCCGGACGGCTCGCTCGCCCGATGCGAACACCGCCTGCTCCGCACGCGCGCGCACGAAACTCCGCACGTGCTCCTCGGGGCCGAGATAGTAGTCCTGGCTGCCGGCGGCCTCGCCCGTCACCGAGAACTGCGGGGCGCCCGAGCCAAACAGCGACCGGGGCGCGGTCACCCACATGAACCCGAACAGTTCGCCGAAGGTGCCAATACGGGTCGCTCTGAACGACAGCACGGCGCCGTCGGAGCCCTTCACGGTCCAATCGCGATCGTCGGGCGTCCTGCCCGATCGAAATGTCGCCACGGGATTGCCGTTGATGGCGAAGGTGAACGCATGCGCGCCGGACCCTGACGCCGTGCCCGCATGCCAGAGATACGTCAGGCGGTCGTCCGCGCCGCCCGGCGGCGCCGGCTCGCCCAGCCACGCCACCCGCATCCGGCCGGTGGTCGCGCGGCTGAGCAGGGATCTGGTCTGGCCCGGGTACGCCCATGGATACACGAGCGTGTCGCCCGACACGGTCCTCACGTATCCCTGGAGCCACTGGCCGGGCATGGCGACGATGCCGGGAACCGCTTCCTGGCCCTGCTCCGCCGGCACGGCGGCTCCAAGCACGACTGCGAGGGAGACGGTCAAAGCCACGGCGAGGAAGCACACGGCGAGGAAGCAGATGACGGCGCGGCGGCCGATGCGTATCATGTGTCTGATTGTCGCACGCTGGAGGGATTGATGCGCCTGATCTGCCTCCTCATCGCCGCCCTGAGCGTCACCTGTCCCGCCGACGCCCAGGCCCCGCCGCTTGTCCGCTTCGGGGTGATCACCGACCTCCATTACGCCGACATCGATCCGAACGGCGCCCGCGCGTACCGGGAGTCAGACCAGAAGGTGGCCGAATTCGTCCAGGTGATGCACGCGAAAGGCGCGGCGTTCGTGGTCGAGCTCGGCGACTTCAAGGATCAGGATCCGAAGCCAGACCCGGCCCGGACGCTGGAGTACCTGAGGCAAATCGAATCCGTCTTCGCGCGCTTCGACGGCCCGCGCTATCACGTCATCGGCAACCACGACACCGACAGCCTGTCGAAGGCGGAGTTTCTCGCGGCGGCGCCGAACACGGGCATCGTGCCGAACGCCACGCACTACACCTTCGTGAACGGCGGCGTGCGCGCCATCGTCCTCGACGCCAGTCACAAGGCCGACGGGAGCGACTACGACCGCGGCAACTTCGAGTGGAGCGACACGAACATCGACGCGCCGCAACTCTCGTGGCTGAAGACGACGCTGGCCGCCTCGCGCGAGCCGGTGATCGTCTTCGTGCACCAGCAGCTCGACGGGACGGGCGCCTATTACGTGAAAAACGCCGCGCAGGTGCGGGAGGCGCTGGAGCAGTCCGGCAACGTGATCGCCGTCCTGCAGGGGCACCGCCACGAGGGGGCATTCAGCCGCATCAACGGCATTCCGTACTTCACCTTCAAAGCGGCGGTGGAAGGCTCGGGGCCGTGGAACAGCGCTTACGCGATCGTCGACGTGATGCCGGATCTCGAGGTGCGCGTCCTCGGCTATCGCAAGGCCGACTCGCGCGACTTCCGAGCGTCGGGGCCGCCAGGGCTTCTCGCGTGGCGGTCCCGCTTCGAGGGACACGCTCGCAACTGACGCCAGATCGCTCGCCTCGCGAGAAACCCTGCCGGCGCCCTCCGTATCGCGTCGCCGAGTCCCGAGTCCCGAATCTCGAATCCCGAATCCCGAATCAACCCCACCACCGCCCCGTCGCGCCTCGGGTCGGCGCCGCCGATTCTCATCCCCGTCTTCGGATCGATCACGATGCCCTGGGCCCCGCCGAAGAACAGGTCGAAGTCGCGATAGGTCTTGATGCGGTACCCCATCTTCGCAAGCGCGTCGAGGGTGGCGGCCGGCACCCGCGCCTCGACGGCGAGGTCGGCTTCGACGTCGCGGGCGTAGAAGCGCGGGGCCTCGATCGCTTCCTGGATGCCCATCCCGAAGTCGACCAGGTTCGAGACAAGCAGCGCCATCGTCGAGACGATGCGGGCCGCGCCGGGCGTGCCGATCGCGGCGAAGCCCCGGTTGTCCCGCAGGAGGATCGTCGGCGCGATCATCGTGCGCATCCGCTTGCCGGGCGCGATCGCGTTCGGCCCGCTCGTGCCGAAGTTCTTCATCTCGTTGTTGAGGATGATGCCGGTGCCTGCAACGAGGACCTTCGCGCCGAAGAAGTCCGAGATCGTCTGGGTGAGCGCGACCATGTTGCCTTGCGCATCGACGACGGAGAGCGACGTGGTGCTCGGCGGCTCTTGTTTCGCGACCGCGCCGGCTGCGACCTTCGGCGTGACGAGGTCCGGCTTGATCTCTGCGGCGCGGGCTCTGGCGTAGTCGGCGGACAGAAGCTCGACCAGCGGCACTTTCACGAAGCCGGGATCGCCGACGGTGGCCGCATAGTCCGCGAACCCCCGCTTCATCGCTTCGGCGGCCAGGTGCACGTAGCGCGGCGACAGCGGCGCTTCCTTCGACAGGTCGAACGCGCCGAGGATCTGCAGGATTTCGATGAGCGCGACGCCGCCGACGGGCGGAGGCGCGGAGATCACGTCGAATCCGCGGTACCGGCCCCGCACGGGTTCGCGCTCGATCGCCCGGTAGGAGGCGAGGTCGGCCTTCGTGATCCGGCCGCCCTGCGCGGCCATTTCCGCCACGATCGTTTCGGCGATGGTGCCCGTGTAGAACACGTCCGGGCCGCCGTCGGCAATGGCGCGAAGGCTCGCTCCGAGGGCGGGGTTCTTCAGGGTGTCGCCGGCTTCGAGTGGCAGGCCCCCCGGGCACAGCAGGCGGGCGAGCGGCTCGTTGGCGCGGATGGCGTCGAAGTTGTCGAGGATGACTCCCGCGAGCGTCGGGCTGACGACGAACCCCTGATCGGCCAGGCGAATGGCCGGCGCGAGCACACGAGAGAGCGGCAGGGTGCCGTGCTTCCGCAGCGCCGCGGCCAGTCCGGCCACCGTTCCCGGGATGGCGACCGCCGCATGCCCGGTGCCCGGCACGCCGTCCGGAAAGCCCAGCGCGGCGGGCGCCGTCGATCGGTAGTCGATGGCGACGGTCTTCCCCGAACCGGCGAGGAAGGCCACCATCATGCCCTCACCGCCGATTCCACTGGCGTTCGGCTCGACGACGCCAATCGCAAAGGCGGCGGCGACGGCGGCGTCAACCGCGTTGCCGCCGGCCTTGAGCATTTCAAGGCCGGCCTGGGAAGCCAGCGCGTGCGCCGACGCCACCATGCCCCGCTTCGCCGTCACCTGCGCGTTGCGCGTGGCGGCCGCGGGCGGCGCGAGAGGCGCGGCAAGGACAGTGACGGCCATCAGCGCCGCTGCGAGCGCGTGTCGGTTCATGAACACCTCGAGGGGGCGTCGTCGCGCGCGGCTCTACTCGCGCGGGACCTGCACGGACCGTGAGACGCGGCGGAGGCACACCAGCACGGGCCGCCCGGTGAACGGGATGCCCACGACGAGCGGCGCGGCGGCCGCCGACTCGCACGACACCCAGGTGTGGCTCCTCGTGTCGAGCGATTCGACGATGTATCGACCTGCCGGCAGATCGAGTACGCACTGGCCGTCCCGGGCGCGGGTCCGGCGCGGCTCGCACCAGAGCCACCACGCGCGCGCCGACTTCACGATCGCCGCCCGCGCCACCCACGGCGGGGCCTGGCGAATCGCAACCTGGTCCATCGACGTGAACGTGGCCGGGATCCGGACCGACGTGTCCAGTCCGCGGGCCGCGGCAAGGGCCATCGCGATCCGGCCGATCGCAGCATCCGGCGGCATTTTGCGGAATGACGCGTGCCTCATGTCACCTCAGAAACGCGCCGACGCCCGCCTTTTCCACGTCGGCCATCGAAGGCACGCCGTCGAGCGCGATGCGCAGCGCGGGGGGCGCGCCGGCTGTTGTGAGCCGCCAGCACGGCGGCAAACGACGCGAGCTGCCCGCCCACGCGTTTCGAGAGCGGCAACTTCGGGTCGTTCACGAAATCGACGCCGGTCGTGTCGTTCACCATCGACGGGCTCGGCGTCTCGAACAGGTACGCCTGGGCCTTCGTGGCGTCGCCCCACTCGCGGTGGGACAGGCCGCGGAACGTCTCCGACGACCGCTCGAGCTTCATCGTGAGCCCCATCGCCTCCAGGTCGAACAGCGCCGCCGCGGCCGTCTCCAGGTTCTTGGGGTTGGCCACCACCATCCACGCCAGGCGCGACTCGGGCCCGGCCTCGTGGAAGTCGAACGCGACCGCCACCTGCTCGGCCACCAGCAACTGCATGATCCCGTACGCCATCCGCTGCGTGAGCGTGCCGCCAGCCGCGCCCGGGATACGCGCGGTTCAGGTTGCGCGCCTCGGTGCCCGCCAGCGTCCTCGTCGGCTTTCGGGTTCGGATGCCGGTAGGCCGGCGGGTCCGGCGCGCCCTGGTGCGCAGCCTTCGTGCGGCGCGATCCGTAGAGAAACCGCCGCTCGCCGGACGGTGTCGTCAGCGTGATGGCCGGCGGGCCCGGGCGCTCGGGATCCACGTCGGTGATGGCCGAGTTGTTCGCGTGCGGCACGACGATGAGCCGGCCCTTGCTGCACGCGGGCGTGCTCGACGAGCACGATGGCGGCCATGATGCCGGCGATCTCATTGCCGTGCGTGCCGCCCGCGACGAAGACGGTCGCCGCCAGCCTCCCGGCCCTCGAGAACGTAGACCTTCGTGTCGCCTGGCGTATTCGCCAGGCCCGGCGCCTACGCCGACAGCATCTTCGTCGACGGTGACGCCCGGCCCCGGGCGGATGTCGTGCACGGCCGGCGCGCCGGCGGGAACCGGCACCTGCGCGACGAGCCGCAGCGCAGGACCGGCGACAACGAGCACGCGCAGGCTGAGCATACGCATGGAAGCCGGGCTGATGCTGGTCGTGACATGCCGTGCGCCGGTCATTCTGCCACGGAAGGCCGGACGATGAGACAATGGGGCAGCGTTGCCCAGGAAGCCGCCGCCTGCCGCTCGGCGTCGTCAGCACCGACGGACCGCCCCGCCGGAGGCGCGCGGCGCCGACCCGACGACCATCAGCGGGACCGTCGAGCGCGTCACGTTTCACAACCCGGACACCGGCTTCTGCGTGCTCCGGCTCAAGGTGGCCGGCCGCCGCGATCTCGAGACGGTCGTCGGGCACGCGGCGTCGATCTCCGCCGGCGAAGAGATCCGCGCGGTGGGCGAGTGGCTCGAACGACCTCGTCCCACGGCCTGCAGTTCCGCGCCACCTCCATGCACACCGCGCCGCCGAGCAGCCTCGAGGGCATCGAGCGCTACCTGGGATCCGGCCTCATCCGGGGCATCGGGCCGGTGTTCGCGCGCAAGCTCGTCGAGACGTTCGGCGACCGCGTGTTCGAGGTGATCGACACCGCAGCCCGGCCGGCTGCGCGACGTCGACGGCATCGGCCCCGGCCGCGCCGCGCAGATCGTCGAGGCCTGGTCCGGCCAGAAGGTCATCCGCGACATCATGGTGTTCCTCTACGCGCCACGGCGTCGGCACGTCGCGCGCCGTGCGGATCTACAAGACCTACGGCGCCGACGCCATCGCCCTCATCAAGGAGAACCCCTACCGCCTGGCGCGCGACATCCGCGGCATCGGCTTCGTCACCGCCGACGCCCTCGCGCGCAAGCTCGGCATCGAGAAGACCGCCGCCATCCGCGCCCGCGCCGGCATCGCCTACGCGCTCATGCAGGCGATCGACGAAGGCCAGTGCGGCCTGCCGCGCGAGGAACTGGTCGCGTCGGCGCACGAAACTGCTCGACGTGCCGGGCGACATCGTCGATGCCGCGCTCGCGGCCGAGATCGCCGAGGGCACCGTCGTCGCCGACGCCGACCGGCGGCCGCGACTGCATCTTCCTGGCGTGGCTGCACGCGATGGAGCGGCAGCTGGCCGACGCGATTCGCGCGCTCGCGGCGGGCGCGCCGCCGTGGCCGGCCATCGACGTCGCGAAGGCGCTCGAGTGGGTCGAGCGGAAGCTCGAGCTCGACGCTGGCCGACCGGCAGCGCGAAGCCGTGCGCCAGGCCATCGCGTCGAAGACGCTCGTCATCACCGGCGGCCCCGGCGTCGGCAAGACCACGATCGTGCGGGCGATCCTCGCGATCCTGGGCGCGAAGCGCGTGCGCGTGTCGCTCTGCGCGCCGACGGGCCGGGCGGCGAAGCGCCTGGCCGAAGTCACCGGCCTCGAGGCGAAGACGATTCACCGCCTGCTCGAGGTGAACCCCGCCGACGGCCGTTTCCGCCGCGGGCCGTCGAACCCGCTCGACTGCGACCTGCTCGTCGTCGACGAGACGTCGATGGTCGACGTGCCGCTCATGCACGCGCTTGTCCGAGCCGTGCCTGCGCGGGCCGCGCTGATCCTCGTCGGCGACGTCGACCAGTTGCCGTCGGTCGGGCCCGGCCAGGTGCTCGACGACATCATCGGCTCCGGCGCCGTTCCCGTCGTCCGCCTCACGGAGGTCTTCCGCCAGGCCGCCGCCAGCCGCATCATCGTCAACGCCCACCGCGTGAACCGCGGCGAGATGCCGGAGCTGCAGGCCTCGCCGGACACGCCGTCGGACTTCTACTTCGTCGAGATCGAGAGCCCCGAGGACGGGCTCGCGAAGATCATCCAGATCGTGACCGAGCGCATCCCGCAGCGGTTCGGCCTCGACGCCGTGCGCGACGTCCAGGTGCTCAGCCCGATGAACCGCGGGCGCCATCGGCGCGCGATCGCTCAACGTCGAACTGCAGAAGGTGCTCAACCCGCAGCCCGCCGCAGACCGTCCAGCGCTTCGGTTCCACCTTCGCCGTCGGCGACAAGGTGATGCAGATCGAGAACGACTACGACAAGGACGTCTACAACGGCGACATCGGGTTCGTGGTCGCGATCGACGAGGACCTCGGCGACGTGACCATCGACTTCGACGGCCGGCCGGTGCTCTACGGCGCCCACGAACTCGACCAGGTCGTCCTCGCCTATGCCACCACCGTGCACAAGGCGCAGGGCTGCGAGTATCCCGCCGTGGTCATTCCGGTGACGACGCAGCACTACCCGATGCTGCAGCGGAACCTGATCTACACCGGCATCACGCGCGGGCGGAAACTGGTCGTGCTGGTGGGGCAGAAGAAGGCGCTGGCGATGGCCGTGCGCGGCTCGCGCGACCGTGCGCCGCTGGTCGAAGCTCGGGGAGTGGCTCCGTTTGGGGACGACCGAAACCATCCAGGCGTACCGGCTCGCCGGAGGACATGCGTGCGTGAAAGTGAACCGGGCCGCGACAGCATCCGTCGAACGCTTGCGGAAGCCGTCTGGCAGGACACCCGCCCCGGAGGTAGAGCATGACCGCGTTCCGCCACTCCCTCGTCGTGATCGGTCTCACGGGCATCCTGGTGTGGGCGACTCCGGTCGCGCCCGCGTGCGCTCAGGCCCAGGCTCAACCGCAGGCCCAGCAGCAGCCGGCTCCGACGCCGGCCATGAAGGTGGACGCCGTCTTCTCACGATGGGACTCGACGGCGACGCCGGGATGTACCGTTGGCGTGGCCATCAAGGGCGAGGAGGTGCTGGCGAAGGGGTACGGCATCGCCGACCTCGAGCACGACGCCGTCATCCACCCGGACACGATCTTCGAGGCGGGCTCCGTGTCCAAGCAGTTCACCGCCGCCGCGGTCCTGTTGCTCGCGCGCGAGGGCAAGCTCTCCCTGGACGACCCGATCAGGAAGCACTTCCCGGAGTTGCCGGCGTCGGTGGAGCCGGTGACGATCCGGCACATGCTCCAGCACACGTCCGGCCTGCGCGACTGGGGCGAGATCGCCAGCCCTCTCCGGCTGGCCGCGCACGACGCGCGCCTACACGCACGCGCACGTCCTCGACATCCTGACGCGGCAGACGGCGCTCAACTTCGCTCCCGGCACCGACTGGTCCTACTCCAACTCGGGCTACAACCTCGCGGCGATGCTGGTCGCGCGCGTGAGCGGCGAGCCGTTTGCCGACTTCACGCGCAAGCGGCTGTTCGAGCCGCTGGGAATGCGCCGCACCTCGTGGCGGGACGATCGCACGCGGATCGTGAAGGACCGCGCCATCGCGTACGACGAGAACAGAGGCACGTTCCAGACGCTCATGCCGTTCGAGGACGTTCACGGCAACGGCGGCCTGCTCACGACCGTCGGCGACCTGCTCCGCTGGAACCGGCACCTGTTCGCCGGGCGCATCGTAGACGCCGCGTTCGCCGCCGAGCAGCAGCGAACGGGCACGCTCGCCGACGGGCGCGATCACGGGTACGGGATGGGGCTGTTCCTGGGCACGTACAAGGGACTGCGCGAGGTGTACCACGGAGGCGCCACGGCCGCGTACCGCGCGTTCCTCACCCACTTCCCGGATCACGACGTCTCGGTGGCGGTCCTGTGCAACGCCGGCAGTGCGAACGCAGAACGGTACGCGCACCAGGTGGCGGACATCTACCTCGGGGACGCCCTCCGGCCCGAGCCGATGCCGCCGGCCGTCACGGTCCCGGCGGCCGCGCTCGATGCGGCCGCGGGCATGTATCGCAGCGTGAAGCGCGGCGTCGCGCTGGTCATCGAGCGTGATGGCGCTGGCCTGAAGGAGAAGAACGGCCCATCGCTCACCGCGGTCTCGCCGACACGGTTTCGGTCTGGCACCTCGGTCGCCGAGATCGACGTTGCGGCCGACGGACGCGCCACGCGGATTCGCATCGTGCCCGCCGGCGGCGGCGTAGGAATCTACGATCGCGTGGAGCCGGCCACTCCGACGGTCCAGCAACTGAAGGACGCTCGAGGGCACGTATCGCAGCGACGAGGCGGAAGCGACGCTGCGGGTGGCCGTCGAGGATGGCCGCCTCGTGATCAAGCGTCGCCCTGACCGGACGCTGAAACTCGAGCCCCTCTATGCGGATGCCTTCGACGCGGGCATTGCACTGATCCGGTTCATCCGCGACCGCAAGGGCGCCATCACCCACATGAGCGTGGGCAGCGGGCGCGCATGGGACGTCCGCTTCGAGCGCGTGCCGGACGCTCCCGTGGGGCGCCCGGCCACCCGGAAGTGACGGCGGCTGCGGCTCGAGCCGCGTGACGCCCTGCGGTGCTCGTGGGACAGAAGAAGGCGCTCGCGATGGCCGTGCGCGGCTCGCGCGCCGTGCGCCGCTGGTCGAAGCTCGGAGAGTGGCTCCGTTCGGGGACGACCGAAACCATGAGGTGTACCGGCTCGCCATGACACGAACCGCCGCCACACTCACCCTGCTGGGGTGTCTGGTGAGCGTCGATGCCGGAGCGGGCGGCCGGATCGGGCCCGCGGGGCAGACCTCGCGCCCGTACCCGCTGTACCGGGTGAACGTCGCAGGCGCCAGGCGCATTCCCGCCGCCGCCGTCGTGCGGATCGCGGGGTTGAAGGTCAACACCCAGGTCACAACACTCGACGTCGAACGCGCCCGGCAGCGCTTGATCGACTCGGGCTTGTTCAGCAGCATCGGCTACCGGTTCTCGATGGCCGGCTACTCCCTCATCGTCACGTTCGACGTCGAAGAACCCCCGTGGGATGCCCGCGTCCTGCTCGACAACTTCGTGTGGTTCACAGACGACGAGCTGACACGGGCCATCGCCCGGGAACTGCCGACGTTTGCGGGCTACGCGCCGTCGCTTCCGCGCAGCCTGCTGCGGGTGACGCGCGCCCTGCAGGGGCACCTCGATGGAGCCGGTATCAAGGGCACCGTCAGCTACGTCGCCGCCAGCGGCGGCGACAGCACGGTCAGCGCATACCGGTTCCGCGTCGACCTGCCGACGCCGCTGATCGTGTGCGCAGTGGAACTGGAGGGCGTCTCGCCGCTGTCGGCCGACGGCGCCAGGGACCGTGTGCAGTCCGTCGTCGGACAGGACTACTCGCGGGAGTTTGTCGCGCGCGCGATGGACGTGAACCTGCTCCCGTTCTTCCTCGAACGGGGCTTCGCGAGGGCCGGGGTGACCGCCATCCGCGCGAGGCCCGCCGCGACGAACGACGCGGCGTGCTCGGGCAAAGTCCGGGTGACTGTGGCGGTCCACGAGGGGTTCGCCTACTCGTTCGCGGGGGCCCGGTGGTCCGGAAACGAGGAATTCCAGTCCTCGGACCTCGACAACCGGCTTGGCCTGATGCCGGGCGCCCTGTTGAACATGCGGTTGTTCGACGCCGGGCTCCAGGCCGTTCGGGATGCGTATTCGCGAAAGGGCTACATCGCGGCCAGGACCGCGCACACCTTCAGTTTTGACGATGAGGCCCGGTCGGCGGCGGCGGTGATCACGATCGTCCGAGGCCCGCAGGCCAGGATGGGGCTGCTCGAGATTGCGGGTCTGCCCGACGAGGCCGCGGCGCGGCTGCGCGAGTCGTGGTCCCTGGCACAGGGCGCCGTCTACGACGGGATCTACGTGCGCGACTTCCTGAAAGCCGCGAGGGACGCGTTCCCGGCCGTATTCCGGGAGTTTCCCAACGTCAGCGTGCAGGTCGGTTTCCGCGGGGAAGTCGGCATCGTGACCGTCTCGCTCACGTTCGCCCGGCAAGGCAGCGACGCATGAGCCGCCAGTTAATCCGAGGGAGGGCGGCCGAGTCCTGCTGCGGCAGCGCGTCCGCTGGCACCGCCGCAGTGACGGGGCCGGCACGCCCCTGGGGGCAAATCGCGACGTTGTATGACAACGTAATATCGTGTATTATCGCGTCATATGGACAAGCAGACTCTCAGCTTTCGGATCGACTCCGACAAGGCGGGTGCGCTCGACGCTCTGGCGGAGGCCCTGGATCGTGACCGGAGTCACCTGCTCAACGAAGCCGTCACCGCGTATCTTGACGTCCAGCACTGGCATATCGAACAGATCAAGGCCGGCCTCCGCCAGGCCGATGCCGGCACACTGGTCGACCACGCGGTGGTCAAGGCGGCGATGGCGAGGAAGAGACGACGGTGACGCTGCGCTGGACACGACTCGCCGCCAGTCACCTCGAGTCCGCCTTCGACGTCATCGCTCAGGACAACGCTCACGCGGCTGGCGCCGCCGTCGATCGGATCCTCTCGGCCGTCGAGGCCCTGGAGCGGCACCCGGAGATGGGCCGCAGCGGTCGCGTGCCCCGCACTCGAGAACTCGTCATCACCGGGACGCCGTTCATCGTGGCGTATCGTGTCCGCAAGGATCACATCGAGGTTCTTGCCGTCCTGCACGGCGCCCGCCGGTGGCCGGAGCGTTTCGAGTAGCGCCTCATCCCGGGCATTGTCGACGCGGAAGGGCTACTTCTTCCAGATCGCGCCGACGCCCAGCGCCCAGAGCTTCTTGTTCAGCGCCGGAATCTCCTCGGCGGTCAACTGGTCCGCGCGGGCCTTCAGTGCGGCCCACTCGCCGTTCATCTGGGCGAGCCGATCGAGCGAGGGCTGATTGACGCCGGGCAGGTCGCTTTCCGCGTGGTTGATCAGGAACAGGTAGTTGGCCGTGAACCTGTTCGGGAAGTTCTCCACGTCGTCGTAGGCCCGTGATCGGCGCTGGACCATCTCGTCGTCCCACGCCTTGAGCTTCTTGAGCACGGCCTCGCCGTCGCGCTTGACCGGCGCGTACCTCGTCGCCCGGCGGCAGAGCCGCGAGAATCGCCTCGAGCTGCTTCTGCTTCTCGTACAGGCTGTTCACCAACTGGTGCATCGTGGCCACTTCGCGCTCCATGCCTGACATCACCTTGTGATACTCCCCGTAGGCCTGGGCGCTGGTCGAGTACAACGGATTGGCCAGGATCTCCGCGTCGGTCTCGGCCTTCCTGTCACCGACCTTCAACGTGAAGCGGTACCTGCCCGGAATCGCCTTGTGCCCCCGGTAGCTGCCCTCGATGAACACGCCCGGCACGCCCGTGATCGTCGGGTAGCGCATGTCCCACACGAACCGGTTCAGCCCCTTCGATGCCGGCAGCACGGGATCCGCGCTCGGGCCGCCGTCCCACTTCTTGAAGTCTTCGTTCTTCTTGGACGAGAACGTGCGGATGGGGCTGCCTGACGCGTCCGCAATCTCGAGCGTGACCTCATCGGTCTTCTCCAGCTCAGGCAACCGATAGTAGAGAGTAATCCCGTTCGCCGGGTTCACGCCGCGCGCGGGGTTGGCCCCGGTGAAGTCCTTCTCGGGGTTGTTCAGATCGCTTCCGCCGTTGACGAGGTACGCGTTGCCCGGCCGATACAGGAAGAAGGCGGGCGCATCCGCCTTGTCCTGCCGGACCAGCGCGAGATCGTCCAGGATCCAGAACGACCGGCCGGACGTGGCCGCAATCAGATTCCCCTGATGCACGCGCAGGTCGGTGATCGGCGTGATCGGCAGATTCAGCTGGAAGGGTAGCCAGTCACGGCCGCCGTTCCAGGAGACAAACACACCGAGCTCGGTGCCCGCGAAGAGCAGGTCGCGCCTGACATCATCCTCGCGCACGACCCTGGTGAACGCGTTGGCGGGGATGCCCCGGTCGATCTTCGTCCACGTCGCGCCGTAGTCGGTGGTCTTGTAGAGCCCCGGAGCATGATCGTTGAACTTGTAGCGCGTGGTGGCGATGTAGGCCGTCGCCTTGTCGAACGGCGAGACGTCGATGGCGTTGATCAGGCACTCGGCGAGACCTTTCGGCGTGACGTTCTTCCAGGTCGCGCCGCCGTCGCGCGTCAACTGGACCAGGCCGTCATCGCTTCCAGTCCAGATCACACCCTTCTCGTGGGGTGATTCCGCCACGTAGGCCAGCGTGCCGTAGTTCTCTGCGCCGACCCCTTCGTTCGTGTAGGGGACGCCGGGCGTGCCCTGCTTCTCCTTCTCGTTCCGCGTGAGATCGGGCGAGACCTGCTTCCACGTCCTGCCCTTGTCCGTGGTCTTCAGCAGGAACTGGGCGCCGTGGTAGAACGTGTCCGGCTCGTGCCGGCTCCAGATGATGGGCGCGTTCCAGTTGAAGCGGTACTTCATGTCCTTGGCGTCCATGCCGAGGTACTGAATCGGCGCCGCCATGATGTTCGTGCCAGCCGTCGCCTGCGTATCGATCACCTCGATCGTGCCCTGGTAGCTGCCGCCCAGCACGTAGCGGGGATTGTCGGGGTCGAAGGCCAGGAACGCACTCTCCCCGCCGGCTGACGCCTTCCAGCTCGCCGTGGTGATGCCCCCGCCGCCCAGTTCGCGGCTCGCGATGACGACCGACGAGTTGTCCTGCTGGCCGCCGTAGATGCGGTACGGGAACTGGTTGTCGACGTTGATCCGGTAGAACTGCGCCGTCGGCTGCGTATCCTGCGTGCTCCAGCTCTTGCCCGCATCGAGGGTGATGGCCCCGCCGCCGTCGTTGGCGATGATGAAGTTGCGGGGATTGTCGGGGTTGATCCACATATCGTGGAAGTCGCCGTGTGTGCCCTCCAGCGTCTGCCACGTCTTTCCGGAATCCAGCGACCGCAGGGCAGGGGCGCTCAGCACATAGATCGTGCGCTCGTCCTTCGGGTCGAGGAAGAGCTCCGTGTAGTACCACGCCCGCTGGATCAAGCGGGGCTCGCTCGTCACCTGGCTCCACGTCTTGCCGGCGTTGGTCGATACGTACAGGCCGCGTTCGTCCTTCGCCGAATCGCTTTCGATCAGGGCGTAGACGGTCTCGGGGGCGGAGGGGCTGACGGCGATCGCCATCTTGCCCATCTCCTTGGGGAGGCCCTCCGTCATCTTCTGCCAGGTCTCCCCGGTGTCGGTCGACTTGTACAGGCCGCTGCCGGGCCCGCCGCTGATGACCTGCCAGGGCCGACGGCCGTGCTCCCACATGGCCGCGTAGAGGATGCGCGGGTTCGTCGCGTCCATCGACAGTTCCGCGGCACCGGTCTTGTCGTTCACGGTCAGCACGCTCTTCCAGGTCGCGCCGCCGTCGGTGGACTTGTACACGCCCCGCTGTGACGAGGGGCTGTAGAGGGCGCCCTGGGCCGCGACGAGCACGGTGTCCGGATCCTTCGGGTGCACGACGATGCGCGAGATGTGCTGCGTCAGCTCCAGGCCGATGTGCTTCCAGGTCTTGCCGGCGTCGGTGGACCGGTACACGCCGTCTCCGTGGTGCGTCTTCACTCCCCGGGGGGCGTGCTCGCCCATGCCGACGTACACGACGTTCGGATCGCTGTCGGCCACCGCCACGGCCCCCACAGACCCCGTCTTGAAGTAGCCGTCCGAGACGTTCTGCCACGTGAGGCCCATGTTGCCGGTCTTCCACAGCCCGCCGCCGGTCGTACCCATGTAATAGGTCCTCGGGTCGCCGACCACGCCGCTCACCGCCACCGACCGCCCGCCGCGGAATGGCCCAATCGAGCGCCACTGCATCGGCTTGAAGGCGGTGTTCAAGTCCTCCGAAACCGGAGGCGCGACCTGCGCGGACACCCCGAGGACGCCGAGGCACAGGACAACGGACAGGGTGAGCTTTCGCAGCATATGGACCTCTGGATTGAGAACGATTCCGGACCGCGTTCGCCGATCTTCCAATGACGGGGACGTCCGCGGAGGCGAGTGCAACCGATTATAGATTGGAAGGGCCGGGCAAAGGGACTTGCGGTTCAGGCATGCGGAGGATTGCAGCGTGTAGAATGGCCCGGTGTGCGACATCGCTGACGGTCAGGATCACCAGCTCGACCCCCGCGTGATCCCCCTGGAACAGGCGACCGGCGCCATCCTGCTGGTCGTCGTCGCCTTCTTGTCGTTCGTGGGCCTGATCATCGGCATGCTGGCGGGCGATTCGCTCACCGTCCCGAGCCGGATCGGCCGCCTGCTGCTGTGGACTGTCCTGGTCGGCCTCGGCGCCTGGCACGCCTTCCGCTGGCCGGCGCGCACCTACGCGCACACCTCCTATCGCGTGGACGGGCAGGGCATCGAGATCCGCCGCGGCGTCTACTGGCGCGTCGTCATCAACATGCCGAAGTCGCGCGTGCAGCACATCGACGTCACGCAGGGGCCGATCGAACGGCACTTCGAGCTCGGGACGCTGGTGATCTACACGGCCGGCACCGACCACGCCAAGGTGGCGCTGGCCGGCCTCGAGCACGGCCGCGCGCTCGCCATCCGCGAGCACCTCCTGCCGTCGGGCGCGGGCGATGCCGTCTGAGCATCGGCTGCACCCGGCCACGCTGCTCTTCGACCTGGCGCGGCACGCCAGGAACTTCGCGCTGCCTGCCGTGCTGTTGATCTTCGGCGTCTCGCGGTCCAGCGGCGGCCAGGGCGGCATGTTCGGCGGCATACCAGACGGGTGGGAGGTGTGGCTGCCGGTTCTGTTCGTGCCCGCCGCGGCTGTGTCCGTGACCCGCTACCTGACGTTTCGCTGGCGCTGCGACGAGCGCGAGCTCGTGCTTCGCTGGGGCCTGCTGTTTCGCCACGAGCGTCACGTCCCGTATGCGCGCATCCAGAACGTGGATGCCGTCCAGAACGCCTTCCATCGCCTCTTCTCCGTCGTCGAGGTCCGCGTCGAGACGGGCGGCGGCAAGGAAGAAGAAGCCCGCCTGAGCGTCCTCCCGCGCGCGGCCTTCGACGAGATTCGAAGCCGGGTGTTCAGCTCACGCCCCGCGCACGCCGAACACACGGAGCCCCTTGTGCCCGCTGCGCACCCTGAGCACCCCGAGCACCCTGGGCCTGCTGAGCACCCCGAGCACCCTCCGCCTCCAGCGCATCCTGTCCCTGCGGCGCTTCTGCATCTGAACCTGAGAGAGCTGTTGCTGTTCGGCTTCCTCGAGAACAAGGGCATGGTCGTCATCGGCGCCGCCTTCGGAGCAGGGTGGGAGACCGGCCTGCTCGACCGGCTGATGGGCCGCTACTTCGCCGATGGCTCGCTGGGCCGCGGTTTCTTTCGCGACCTGTTCCGGGCCCTATTTGGCGATGGGCCGCTCCCGGTGGCGCCGTTGTGGATGGCGCTGGCAGGCATCGTGACGTTTCTGGTCGTCGTGCGCCTCGTCTCGATGGGGTGGGCGCTGGCTCGGCTCTACGGCTTCCGTCTCACACGCATGAACGAGGATCTCCGCACCCAGTACGGGCTCGTCACCCGGGTGTCCGCCACCGTGCCGATCCGGCGGGTGCAGACCATCAACATCCGCGCCGGCCTGCTGCACCGCTGGCTCGACCGCGCCTCGGTGCGGGTGGAGACCGCAGGCGGCGCCGGCGAGGGCGGCGCCGCGCCCATGCGCGAGTGGCTGGCGCCGCTCATCCGCGTGGAGGCGTTGCCGCGGTTGCTGCAGCAGGTGTTGCCGGGGTTCGACTACGGCGCCGTCACCTGGCAGAGCGTGCATCCCCGCGCCTTCCGGCGAGTCATGAAGAAAGTGCTGGCCTTCCTCGCGGTGCTCACGCTGCTCCTGGCCGCCGCCAGCATCTGGGTCGCGCTCGGCGTGCTGCTCGTGCTGCTGCCGTGGCTGACCCTGTCCACGCGCAAGCACGTGCAGCATCTCGGCTGGGCCGAGGACAACGAGGTTGTGCTGATGAGGCGCGGCTGGATCTGGCGTCACGTCGTCGTGGCGCGCATCAACAAGATCCAGGCGGTGGCGATGCACCAGTCCCCCTTCGACCGCCGCGCCGCCATGGCGCGCGTGAAGGTCGACACGGCCGGCGCCGGCGAGTTCTCGCACCGGGTGGACATTCCGTATCTGGATCAGCAGGTGGCGCAGGGCCTGGCGGATCGACTGTCCACCGCCGCCGCGAACACGGCCTTCCGGTGGTAACGCCGATTTCCTTTGCGTGTCTCGAGGCTGGCGACCAGTGAACTCGGGCGTGCCGACACGGGAAGAAGTCGAGGCGATGCCGGCCGGCGCCGCCGGGGGGGCTTGCGGCTCAGCGCACCAAGCCGTCGACAGGTACCGTCTTCAGGCTCGCGCCCGGACTATTTGCCGGCCGTGTTGTTGACGACGAGGATCGCCTTCGATCCCCAGAAGGAGGACCCGTTCGTCGTCCGGCCCTCGATCCTGAGCGTGTTGTAATCGCCGATCTTCAGCGGATGGCCCTTGATGGCCTCCATCTGGAACTTGGCGACGAACTGTCCCTGGTTGCCCGCCTTCGAACTGCTGATCGTCACGCTGTTCATCGACACGCTCGTCGCTACGACGCTCCCGTACGCGAGGCTGGTGTGGATGGTGACGACCTGCCCTGCGCTCTGGAGGTTCAGCACGTTCGGCGCCACCTCGATCGCGATCTCGATGGCGCCGGCCGAGAGCGACGCCGACGCCGCGGTGGTCGAGTCGACGGAGCTTGGCGAGGACGGCGAGCCGCAGCCGGCGGCAACGGCGAACGCGACAAGCGGCGCGGCACCAACGACAAACCACGGCCCGGACACCATGGTCCGTCCTTCCCTGAGAGCCCCGGTTCCGGTCCAAGCGTAGGCCTCGCAGGAGCAGGTGTCAGTTAACACCGGCGCCCCGGCCGAGTAGGATAGGCTGCGGACAGCCGGGTGCTCGAGGACTCACCCGAGGAAACCTGCCATGCTGTCGCTCGGGCCGGCTCACAGAGAGGTCATCATGTCGAAGCACGCCATCGTCGCGTCGTTCCTGCTGGGAAGCCTGGCTCTCGCCGCCACGGCGGTCGCCCAGACCGCAGACTCCGTGGTGACACCCGATCGCACCATCGCGCTGTGGAACGGCACGGACCTGTCGAACTGGGCCGCGGACGTGCCCAAGCGCGACGCCGATCCGTCGCTGCCAGACAGCTTCGTCGTGCGCGGGGGCATGCTGGTGAGCCTCGGCAAGCCCGAGGGGCACCTCGTCACGAAGCAGGCATACCGCGACTATCGCCTGGTCGCCGAGTACCGCTTCCCCGGTGCCGGCGGCAACTGCGGCATCCTGATCCACGCGTCGACGCCCCGCGCGCTCTACAAGATGTTCCCGAAGTCGATCGAGGTGCAGATGCAGAGCGGGAACGCCGGCGACTTCTGGTGCATCCAGGAAGACATCGCCGTGCCCGACATGGAGGCGCGCCGCCCGCGCAAGCCCGACCAGAAGTGGGGCGGGGCCGAAGGCGATGCGCGGCGCATCCTCAATCTCACCGACGATTCGGAGAAACCGCTCGGCGAGTGGAACACGATGATCGTCGAAGCCCGTGGCGACACCGTGACCGTCTGGGTGAACGGCACGCTCGTGAACCGCGGCCACGGGGCCACCGCGTCGCAGGGCCGCATCGCGGTGCAGGCCGAAGGCACCGAGGTGGAGTTCCGGAAGATCGAGATCGGGCCGTTGCCGAAGACGTGAGCGAGGTGGCCGATGACGCCTGGGCCGTGGCGAAATCGCATCGGGCTGACCGCCGCCGTGGTGCTCGCGGCGGCACTGCCGGGCTTCGGTCCGGCCGCCGCGCACGCCGACGACCCTCCGATTCTCGAGTACAGCTCGATCGGCAGCGGGCCAGCCGCCGCCGAGTTCAATCGGCTCATGCCTCAGCGCGCCGTGCAGGCGCTGCTGCTGGACATCGCCCGCGCGCCGCGTGACCGCGCCTACGTGGATGCGGCGCTCCAGGGCACGGACGTCACCGCGGAGCGCCTCGCGGCCGTCGGCCTGATTCGCCAGGCCGGCTCGTTGTATCGCCTGTCGTTTTCGCTGCTGACAGCCGAGGACCGCGCGGTCATCCGCGCCGCCGCCGAACGCGAAGGGAAGCTGCTGGCCGGCTACGTGCTCGCGCACCGGCAGGCCATCGAAACGCTGATTGCAGACGCGAAGCTGCCCGCCGGCGACGTGAAGGCCGCGGCGTTCTTCCTCGTGGGCTGCGTGTCGCTCGACTGGGACGGGCTGAACCTCGTGGAAGACCGGAAGTACCTCGCCAGCGGCGGCGAGGGCGAGTTCATTCCCTCCGCCTCGCAGCCCGTGCCGCCCGAAGACGTGCGGCGTCTCTATTGGGGCAGCCACAACTACCACGACTCCCTCGCCGTGACCACGTTCGGCGACCATGCTGCCGTGCCGCGCGTCGGCCTGCCGGACCTGTTCTGGGGCATGAAGCTCGCGGCTCCCGATCCCGTACTGGCGCGCGCCAGGCGGGCCGTGGAAGGACTCGTCCGCCGCGAGGCGACGCGCGTCATGCTGGCGCTGCGTGACGGGCCGAAAAACCTCGCGGGTCTTGCCGCCGCCGCCGGTGTCGAACAAGCGCCGCTCAAAGACATGCTCGCCTTACTGGCGTCGTTGGACTACGTGGCCGAATCGGCAGGCCGGTACGAGGCCCGCATCACGGTGCTCGACGAGCGCGACCGGGGCATGGTGAGACAAGTCCGCCAGCTTGGCCGGAAGGCCATGGAGCGCTGGGCCGATGAACGGTACGCGGTCCTGGCGTCGGAACTCGATGCGCTGACGCCGCGCAAGTACGGCGTGCCCCTGTCTCACAGCTTCTACCCGGTGTGGCACTACATCTTCGGCATCGCGAACCGCGAACTGGTGGCCGCCGGCTTCTTCGCCGACCCGTACAATCCCGGGCGGCGCTTCCAGGGGTTCCTGCCGGCTGTCTACAGGCTCAACGTCGTCCAGGGACGGTTCTGACGAAAGGGGACAGGGCGCTGATGCGACATCCCGTGCCGGCGGCGCCCGGCCCGCGTCACTGTGTCCGAGAGTCAGGAGCCCCGCTGTCACGCTGCAACAGGGCCCCAGGGACTCGGAACGCAGGTGATGTTCACCTGGGCACGTCGGCAGGACAGGGCCACGCGCGAATGCGTCCTATCGTCCGCGGCCCGTACGGCGAGATTCACCGGCGGGGATTCCGCGTCGCGGCCGACCGCGGATGAACCTCTAGTTCCTGCTGAAGTCAGGACATCACGGCGCGGGCGGCGGCTCGGTCGGGCCGGCCGGCTTCGACAACGCCGGCTCGGATGGCGGCGCGTCGGACGGCGGTGGCGGCGGTTCCGGGGCCACGGGCGATGACGTGGCGACGGCCTCCCGCTGGACGGCAATGCTGCAGTTAGTGACCAGCGCGACGATCGCGCCCACCGCGGCGAGAATCGGCGCGCCGACCGTGCCGACGACGCCCACCGTCAACGGGAACTCCGCGATCGAGCGGTCGCCCTGCCGGATGACGATCCGGCGGACGTTCCCCTCGTGGATGAGCGACTTGACCCGTTCGAGCAGTTCGCCGCTCTCGCCCTTGATCGTCTCCCACCAGGTGCGTTGCTCGGCCATGCTTTCTCCTCACTAGAGATGACGAGGACACGGGCCTGGAGGTTCGGCCCAGATCAGGAGCTGGTCGCTGGCACCCAAGCCCCGGCAGACGCTTGCCAGAGTCAACCACATGAGAGACACTGCGCATCGACAGCGGCCGTCTTGCCCCATCGCCTTGACGAAGTCAGGCGGAACAAGAGTTGGACATGGTGATTGTACGCAATCTGCAAGTCCTGCTGCTGGTGGTCGCCAGCGTGCTTGCGCAAGCGATGCCTGCGCGGGGCCAGACTCTGGATGCTGCGTTTCAATCGGACATCGAGGCGTTGCTCGACGCGACTGGCTCCGCCCAGATGAGGCAGCAGGTCATGATCTTGATGAATGGGCAACTGCTTGGCGCTCTGAAGAAAGCGCGGCCAGACGTACCGGATCGCGTCGTGGAGATCGCCAAAGAAGTGCTGAATTCGGAGTTTGCCAGGGCCTGGGAGGGGCCGGATGGTCTCAAGGCGGAAATGGTGTCGATCTACGCGAAGCATTTCACGAGCGAGGACGTGCGAGGCCTGCTGGCGTTCTATCGCTCGGACATCGGGAAGAAGATGGTCGGGCTGACGCCGGTTCTGTTTCAGGAGACCATGGCAGCCGGCCAACAATGGGCGGAAAGGCGCATGCCAAGCGTTTCGGCAACCCTGCAGGCGCGCCTGATAGCGGAAGGCCTGTCCCCGGCAACCGCGTATCGGGCCGTAGACGGCAAGCTGATCGGGCCACCCCGGAAGATCAAGAACGTGAACCCGGAGTTTCCTGAAAACGCGCAACGCGCTGGTTTGACGGGCGCTGTGGTTCTGAAGTGCTTCATCGGTACTGACGGCAAAGTAAAGGACATCCAGGTCATCAGTGGCTATTCCAGCCTGGCAGCGGCAGCGACAAAGGCCGTGCGCCAATGGGAGTTCACGCCGACGACCCTGGACGGGGCGCCTGTGCCGGTGGCAATGACCGTTACGACGAACTTTGCACTCACCGGCACTGGAGACCTCAAGCTGGATGATGTGGTCAAAGCCACGGGCGACGCGGATCCGGACATCAGGTTGGCTGCCGTCACGTGGCTCGGGAGCCATCGGCCGGCCGAGGAGAAGCAACTGAAAGCGATTCAGACTCTGGTTCGTGATCCGAATCCAGCAGTTCAGGCGGCCGCCACCAGGGCCCTCGAAAGCCTGAACGTCAAGTAGACGACGAGTCAGCCGCGTCGCGGACGACCGAACAAGGACCCTTCAGACGTATCGCCTGACGCGGCTGCAGTAGGTTCGATACTCCTCGCCAAGCGTGCGCCGCAGGTGCTCCTCCTCGCCGAGCACAATCCAGTGGTGGACGGCAATCACGTAGAGGGCGGCGAGAAGCAGAATCGGATTGAACGTACGCACGACCGCCGCGCAGAGCGTCGCGTAGACACCGACGTACATCGGATTCCGACTGAACCTGTACAGTCCGGTCTGCTTCAGGCCCGTGTCTTCCCGTGGCGAACCGATCCTGAAGGAGTCTCCGAGGACAGACCGACCACTGAACAAGAGCGCGAAGCCAAGAATCCACAAGCCCAGCGACACGCCCTTTGCCGGACCAGGGACGTCGACAAAGGAGAGATCGACGCCCCAGCTCTGGACGACCATCGCGATCCACACGATGACGATGGCGTACTTGCTGCTTACGAAGAACGCTTTGGAGATCGGCGGGTCGCCGTCCATGTCGATGTGACGTCGACGAAGCGCCGCGGCCTTCCGAATGAGGCCGGCCAGGAAGAGCACAGGAAGGAGCGTCACGAATAGAGGCAGAAGCATGCCAGCCCTCTTTGACGAAGCCGCCTGCCTACCGGTTCTGATCCCGGATTTTAGCTCCCTCCGACCTTCCGCGGCGTACTCATGCGTTGGAAGCTGTGCGTGTTGGTCGCCGACCGCTTCCACGGCTGGTAGCTCCGTGGCTTGGGTGGCGGTTGCCGACCGGGCGCCTCGGCGGGCTGCTCGGTGGGTGCTTCGACCTGCGCGTCGGTACTGGCCTTGGCAAGCGCAGCGGCCTCGTCCTTGTCGAGGCAGCAGTGCTTGTACTTGCGGCCAGACCCGCAGTGGCAGGCGTCATTTCGCCCGAGGTCGTCTCCAGTGGTGTCAGTCATCGTCGGCTCCTGACTCCACTGTAATCCCGGACGTCGTCCGCGTTGAGCGAATTCCGTTGATGGTCGTCGCTGATCGTCGTGCCTTCCGGCGTGGCCATCGGCACAGTCGGCGAGACAGCCTTCGCAGGTGGCTGGCCTGCCTAGCCGTAGCTCCCCGGAGGATGGCAGGCCGGAGGGGACGTCCGACTTCGCGACGCTCCGGCGCGACGCCTTCCTCGCGTCGCTACGTCGCGACAGCCTTCGCGTCGGTGGCTGGCCTGCCTAGCCGAAGCTCCCCGAGGAGGATGGCAGGCCGGAGGGGAGCGGTCCGACTTCGCGACGCTCCGGCGCGACGCCTTCCTCGCGTCGCTACGTCGCGACAGCCTTCGCATTGGTGGCTGGCCTGCCTAGCCGTAGCTCCCCGAGGAGGATGGCAGGCCGGAGGGGAGCGGTCCGACTTCGCGACGCTCCGGCGCGACGCCTTCCTCGCGTCGCTACGTCGCGACAGCCTTCGCGTTGGTGGCTGGCCTGCCTAGCCGTAGCTCCCCGAGGAGGATGGCAGGCCGGAGGGGAGCGAAGGCTGGTGCGGAAGAGAGGACTCGAACCTCCACTGCCTTGCGGCAACAAGCTCCTGAGGCTTGCGCGTCTGCCAATTCCGCCACTTCCGCACTCGAAGAGACAGGCAGGACAACAAAGTATATCAGCGCCGGGCGGGAGTGGGCAACCGCTCGCACGGCGCCAGGCCCCTGGCCCTTCGCGGACTCCCGGCTGGACGAGAAGTGTCCCCTAACCGGCGGCCCGAGTGGGCGCATGGCCCTGCAGGACGGCGTCGTACAGCGTCTCCGGCGCGATGTCAGCTCCGTTCGGCCAGCAGATGGTCCCGAGATCCGGCGCGACGCGCAGCTCAGCGAACTTGTCGAGCGCACGCAGCGGCGCGAAGACGCCGTCGAAGCGGAGCAGGCCGGCAAGGTCGACCTCGCCGGCCACTCCGTCGTCAAAGCGGAGGTAGACCCTGTAACCTCCGACCGGCCGCGCCTCCACGACATCTCGCAACATGATTACTCCAGCGGTGCGATCGGCACGGCGGTCATTGTAGTGCATCGCGACGATCCCGAACTCCTGCATCCGCGCCTCCGACGCCGCATGGCCGCCATGGATCGCCTTGGATCGCGCTTGCGGTAACGCATTCGGCGAAGGCGGCGTCGCCCGCGAGCCGCCTGACTGCGCGAAGCGCGTCTTGACACGGCCGTCCCGCGAGGCCTATACCAAGCCGTGGGTGCGGGCCTCCCGCCGCCGAAAGGACCTCCCATGGCACGCGAGATTTGTCTTGTCGCAAGCGGCGATTCACGGCTGGCCGCCAACCGGGTGTGCTGGCCCGCCCAGGAAGCCCTCGAGGCCGCGGTGGCGCGCGCCTTCGCGGCGCTGGACGCCACCATCGTGCGAGGGCATCCCTACGACCCGGTGAAGCAGCACGGCTTCCTCGACAGCCAGATCCACGGCATCGAGGCGTTCCGGCAGATCGATCCGTCGGTGCCGCTGGTGGTGGCCGAGGCGGTGTGGCAGTACTCGAGCCACGTCCTGCCGGGGCTGACGAAGCACCGCGGTCCGATCCTCACGCTCGCGAACTGGAGCGGGCAGTGGCCGGGGCTTGTCGGGTTGCTCAATCTCAACGGGTCGCTGACGAAGGCCGGCGTGCGCTACAGCTCGATCTGGAGCGAGACGTTCGAGGACGACTTCGCGCGCCGCGGCCTGGCGCAGTGGCTGGCCAACGGCCGCATCGATCACGACACGAGCCACGCCCGGCGATTCGAGGAGCGGGCCCTCGGCGACGACCTGCGCCGCGCGGCGCTCCACGGGGCGGGGCTCGGCCGGCAGTTGCGGGCGCGGCAGGCAATCATGGGGATCTTCGACGAAGGGTGCATGGGGATGTACAACGCCATCATCCCCGACCACCTGCTGCACGCGGCGGGCGTCTTCAAGGAGCGCCTGAGCCAGTCGGCCCTCTACGCCGCGATGCGGGAGGTGAGCGACGAGGCGGCGGCCCATCACCTCGCATGGCTGCGGCAGCGCGGGATGACGTTCGGCTTCGGGCCGGATCCGGCGGTGGACCTCACGGAGGAACAGGTGCTCGAGGGCCTGAAGATGTACGACGCCGCCGTGCGGCTGGCGGACGTCGTTCGGCTGCGCGGCCATCGGCATCCAGTACCAGCAGGGCCTCAAGGACGTCTGCGTGGCCTCCGATCTCGCCGAAGGCCTCCTGAACACGCCTGACAGGCCGCCCGTGACCGGCGAGGGCGGCGACGTGCTGTTCGACGGACTGGCGGTTCCCCATTTCAACGAAGTCGACGAGTGCGCCGGACTCGATGCGATCATCACCAATCGCGTGTGGCTGGACGCCGGCCTCGATCCGTCGACGACGCTCCATGACGTGCGCTGGGGCGCGCATTTCGAGGGCGGCGGCGTGAACGAGTTCGTGTGGCTCTTCGAGATCTCCGGCGCCGTGCCGCCCAGCCACCTCCTTGGCGGCTACCACGGCGCGCGCGGCGAACGGCAGCCGCCGATGTACTTCCCGAGAGGCGGCGCCACGATCAAGGGCGTCAGCCGCCCGGGCGAGATCGTCTGGAGCCGCATCTACGTCGAGGGCGACGCGCTGCACATGGACATCGGCCGCGGCGGGGCCCTGCGCCTGCCCGACGACGAGACGGAGCGCCGGTGGGGGGCGACCACGCCCCAGTGGCCGATGATGCACGCGGTGCTCTACGGCATCACGCGCGACCAGTTCATGGCGAAGCACCAGGCGAACCACATTCAGGTCGTCTACGCCCCGGACGCGGCCACCGCGCGCCGCCTGCTCGCTGTCAAGGCCGGGATGGCCGAGGCGCTCGGCATCCGCGTCAACCTGTGCGGCGACATCGACGGCGAGCTTGGCGCGCACCAGGCCGAGGAGTACCGCGTGTGACGCGGTGCCGGGCCCGTCAGTGAACGGCTGCGACCGTCATCGGCCCGGCAGCGCCATCGGCGCCTTCTTCGCCAGCGCGTCCGGCGTCCCGTCGATCGCCGTCGAGAAGGGCCGCAGCCGGAAGCGATAGCTGTACGCCTTCGCGGGCAACTGGTACGGCTCGTGGGCGAGCGCGCCCCAGCTGTCGTCGCCGCCAACGCCCATCTGCGCGAAGTCCAGATTGAGGTGCGTCTCGGGCCTGCGCGTGAGCTCGTACGTGTGTTTCGCGTTCCAGATGTCCTCGTGCGTGAAGTGCCGGACGGCCGCGCCGAGGTGCGGCATGCCGACCGCGAGCAGGCCGACGCCCTTCGCGTTGGTGACGGCCAGCCAACGCACGTCCGCCTTGTTGCCGTTCTCCTGCGGCTTCGAATACTCGGTCCACTGACCGTCGACGGTCCCGCTGTGGCGGCCCACGCGCGCCTCGTTGCGGTCGGCGTAGGTTTCCTCGGGACCCGGCCCGAACCACGCCACGCGCTCGAACCCCGCCGGCATCGCCATCCGCATGCCGAACCGCGGCAGCATCGGCAGCTTGTCGATCCCGGGCGTGAACGAGGCATCGACGTAGATGTCACCGGTGGGGAAGACCGTGTAGGAAACCCGGTACGTCGACGAGATGACCGGTATCGCGGCCTCGACCTCCACGCGCACGGACCCGTCAGCGGCCCGCGTGGCCGTGACAGTCCTGGCGTCCCAGGACTCGCTCGCGATGCGCCACACGTTGAGCCGCGTCTGGAGCCTGGCGCCGCGGTCGTTGTCGGTCCATGCCCGCCAGAAGTCCGGCATCAGCGGCTGGTGCACCAGTTCGGTGCCGCGGTACTTCAGCGACGCCATCGTGCCGCTGGCCTTGTCGAAGAGCACCGTGAACGCCGGCCCCGTAATCGTCACGGCATCGGGGCCATCGGCCAGCGCCAGCGTCGCGGCGGGTGAGGGCGGGACAGGCGCCGCGGGCCGCCCGATGGGCAGCTTGAACTGGTCGTACGCCATCTCGTCGCCGGCGCGCCCGCCCCACGGCGCATCGGCCTTGAGCCTCCAGGAGACGTCGAGGAAGTACTCGACGCCGGGCCGCGGTGTGATCGCGGGCAGCGGCAGCGTGACGTCCTTGCTTTCGCGCGGCCCGATCGTCAGCGGCGGCATCGCACCGCTCGCGACCGTCGCGCCGTCGGCCTGCACGGCCCATCGGCCGATCAGCACATCGTCGAGCGGCGTGAAGTCGTGCCAGTTCGTGACGGTCACCCTGCCGGCCGCAAGATCGGACGGGCTTCACGTGGACGTACTGGTAGTTCCGTTTCACGACGAGGAGCCCGGGGTGCGGCTGGCGATCGGCGTCCACCAGGCCGTTCATGCAGAAGTTGTAGTCGGTCGGCACGTCGAGGGGCCCGAAATCGCCGCCGTACGCGAGATAGGTGCCAGCCTTGTCGACGCGGCGGAAGCCCGACTGGAATTCAGGCCCCGCAAGGAGTGTCCGCTCCGGCCGAGCCTGTCGTGCGCCGGCGGCCGGGATGCGCGTCCGGATGCCCTGGTCGACCCAGTCCCAGATGAGACCGCCCTGCAGTTGCGGGCGGCTGTAGACGAGGTCCCAGTACTCGCGGAGGTTGCCCGTGCTGTTGCCCATCGCATGGGCGTACTCGCACTGGATGAGGGGCTTCGGCTGGGGTTTCGAGGCGTAGTCGGCCATGCCCTTCGGCCGCATGTACATCGGGACGAACATGTCCGTGTGCGCCTTGCGTCCCGCCTGCTCGTACTGGACGGGGCGCGAGGGATCGCGCTGGTGGACCCAGGCGCTGGTCGCCTCGAAGTTCACGCCGTCGCCGGCCTCGTTGCCGAGCGACCAGATGATGACCGACGGGTGGTTCTTGTCGCGCTCGACCATCCGCACCGTGCGGTCCATGTGCGCCGCCTTCCACGCCGGGTTGTTGCCCAGCGTGCGCGCCGGCGCGTACCCCATGCCGTGCGACTCGATGTTCGCCTCGTCTATCACGTAGAGGCCGTACTGGTCGCACAGGTCGTACCAGGCCGGATCGTTGGGGTAGTGCGACGTCCGCACGGCGTTGATGTTGTGGCGCTTCATCAGCCGCACGTCGCGCAGCATCTGCTCCACGCTCACGGCGTGGCCCGTGTCGGCGTCGTGTTCGTGGCGGTTCACGCCCTTGATGAGGATCGGCCGGCCGTTCACCATGAGCTGGCCGTCCTTCATCTCGACGGTGCGGAATCCGACCTTCTGCGGAATGGCCTCGATCACGCGACCGCTGTCGTCGAGCAGCGACACGACGAGCGTGTAGAGATACGGCGATTCGGCTGTCCATTTCCTCGGCGCGGCGATGGGCCGCACCATGGACATCGTCGCGGCCTCGCCGGCCGGCACGCGGCCGGCCGCCGTTGACGCGCGGCCCAGCTCCGCCCCCTGCGCGTCAATCAGCGTCGCGCGGAGCGAGAGGTTCGCCGCCGCGGCCGAACGGTTGCGGACCTGGACCTCGATCGCCAGTTGCGCGTCCGTGTACGCCGCGTCGAGATTGGTGCGAATCTGCAGGTCCCTGACGTGCAGCGGCCCTGCCGACGAGAGGGTCACGTCGCGGAAGATCCCGCTGAGGCGCCAGAAGTCCTGATCCTCCAGATACGAGCCGTCGGACCAGCGGTAGACCTCCACCGCCAGCAGGTTCTCGCCCTCCTTCAGGTACTTCGTGACGTTGAACTCGGCCGGCGTCCGGCTGTCCTCGCTGTATCCCACGCGCTCGCCGTTCACCCACAGGTAGAACGCCGACTCGACGCCGTCGAACGTCAGGTAGACGTCCCGGCCGGACCAGGACGGCGGGACCGTGAATCGCGTCCGGTACGACCCGACCGGGTTGTTGTTCGCGGGGATGTGCGGCGGATCGGGCTTTCCCCAGGGATACGGGATGTTGACGTAGATCGGCACGTCGTATCCCTCGAACTGCCAGTTCGACGGCACACGGATCGTCTTCCACGCGGCGTCGTCGAATCCGGGCCGGTAGAAGTCGACGGGCCGGTCGGCCGGCTTCGGCACCCAGTGGAACTTCCAGTCGCCGTTCAGCGATTGGTAGTAGGGCGACGCCTCCCGCCTGCCCGCCCTCGCGAGCGCCTCGTCGGGATAGCTCGTGAACGTGGCGTGGGGAGGCTCCTTGTTCACGCCCACGATGGCCGGATCCTGCCACTCGAGCGGGGCCGGGGCCTGTGCGGCCGGCCCGCTGCGCCAGCCCGCCGCCGCGAGTCCGATTCCCAGCGTGATCACGAACGCCGCCGTCACCCTGTGCCGCATCGATGCGCCTCCGGCCGGCATCTTACCCCGAGAGGACCCCTTGCTCAGCGGGACGATGGCGGGAAAGGCGCGAGCGAGGGATGCGGGGAGGGCTGCCACATGCGGCCGATGTTCCACGTCAGGCCCGCATAGACCGCGGTCCCGCCGAACCTCGCCACATCGAAGATCGCCCCGGCGTCGAGGACCAGGCTCGGGCTCACCGTCAGGTTCGGCCCCGTGAGCACTGCCACGACGGGAGGCTGCCCATGCGGTCCGCTCGTGCCCGGGTAGCCGTAGAGTTCGGCCGCCCAGCCGACGCGTCCGGCGATCGGGAACGCGGCCGCGGCCGTCCACACCGTGCTGTCGCGCGGCGCAGTGGTGCTCTCGCCGGCCGAGCCGCGTGTAGCCCGCGTTGACGTCGAGCGAGACCGGCCCGATCCGGTGACTCGAGATCGCCAGCACGTTCACCGCGGCCTTTCCCGACCCCCTGCCCGACTCGGGCGAGCCGGTCGGCAGAGACAGGGTCGACTGGATCGCGAACGCCCCGAGCACCGGCGCGTCGTCCGCCAGGCGCCACTTGATGCCGACGATCATGTCCGTGATACCAGCCTCGGTCCCGCCGTCATCCGCGCTGCGCTGCCAGCCCGGTCCGATGTCGAGCTGGACGCGGGTGCCGAGCCCCACCTTCAGCAGCAGCGGCACCGCGATGCGGGACGACAGCGCGCCCTCCTGCTGGCGCTGCGTTCCCATCTCGATTTCGATCCAGCCAGGAGCCACCGTGTAGGCATGCGTGGCAACGGTCGGGCGCTCCGGCTGCGCGGCGTGAGGATTCGGGCGCCGCCAGGTGCCTGGGCGCCACGCGAGGCCGGCCTGGGAGATCAACGCCAGCGCGAGCGCCGCCCAGATCGAGCGTCGACGCAGACGTCTCGGGCCGGACGCGGCCGGTGGCATCGCATGTCGGACCCAGATGTACTTCGATCTCCGACGATGACGGGATCGCCGGCCGGCCGCCCGGTCGTGATCGAAGGCCGCACCGGGCTAGACGCGCTTCAGGACGATGAGCGACAGATCGTCGTAGGGCCGGGTGGTCCCGATGAACGCGTCAACCGACTCGAGAATCCGCTCGCCGGCCTGCCTGGCCGTGAGGGGCGCCAGTCTCGCGAAGTCCGCCCGAAGCCGATCCTCGCCGTAGAACTCGCCGGCGGCGTTGAGCGCCTCGGTCAGGCCGTCCGAGTACGCGATCAGCATCTCGCCGGGCTTCACCTCATGCTGCTGCTCGCGGTAGGTCGCCCCCGGCATCATGCCCAGCGCCATGTCGCCGCGCTGCAGTTCATGGTAGCCGCCGGCCGAGACGAGCACCGGCGGCATGTGGCCGCCGTTCACCAGGCGCACCGCGTCCGTCGTTGTCGCGCAGGTCGAAGTAGAGGAGCGTCGCGAAGCGGTTGGGCAGGCCGTCGCGGCACAGGATGTCGTTGGACTTCGCCGCCAGGTCGCTCAGCGACGGCGCGTCGGTTGCCAGCGCCCTCAGCGTGGACTGCACCTTGGCCATGAGCAGCGCCGCCGGCAGGGCCTTGCCGGCGACGTCGGCGAGGGTGAAGGCCACGCGCCCCGGGCCCAGTTCCAGACAGTCGACCAGGTCGCCCCCGACGTCGTTGGCCGGCCGCGTGTAGAGCCAGACGTCCCAGCCGGCGAGGCTCGGGCAGCGTTCGGGCATCAGGGCGCGCTGCACCGCCCGTCCGGCCTCGAGCTCGTGCCTGGCGAGCAGCTTGTCCTTCAATTCCAGCATCAGCAGTGCCGACGAGCAGGAACAGGCTGAACATCTGGCCGTCCACGCTCACGCTGGTGCCGCCGCCGCCGCCGCTGGTGACGCGCGGCGAGGCCGCGAGCAGCACCAGCGCGACCAGGAAGATGAACCGCCTGAGCGGCGTGAGCTTCAGGAACAGGCTCTTGAGCAGCCAGCCACGCCAGCCACATCCAGCGCCTGACGGCGCCCATGCCGGCGAGGCGCTGGCGGTGCTCGGGCGTGAGGTAGAACTCCTCGACCTCCGCCATCGTGGTGCGGAACATGGTCCGCCACCCCGGGCGCACGTCGTCGCGGACGTAGCGCCAGTCCTGCTTGAGCGTGTCCCAGAGCGGCGTGTCGGGCGTCGGGTTCGACGGGTTCGTCTGCATGCTGCCTCGCGGGTGCTTCCACCGGATTGGACGGCCCCGCCTTCGTCGGGGTTCGATCGACGGCGATGACGGAATTGTCGTTTGCTCGAGGCCCGTGATCGTAAATCGACCCGACCCCGCTGAGGGGGCTGGTATACTCGCGGCTGCAAGAAGGGGGACATTCTGTGGCTATACGACGCGGCCCTGGCGTGGTGCTGACCATTCTCCTGCTGGCCATCCTCGTGTCGGCGGCGGCGATGGTCGTGCTGATGTTCGCGGTGGGTCGGGAGCCGGCCATTCCGCCCGATTCGTTCCTGGTCGTGCGCGTCGAAGGCGACCTGGCCGATTCGGCGTCCGACACCGTGTTCGCGGCCGTCGTCGGGGCCCGGCGGAACGGCACGCGGGCGATCACGGAAAACCTGCGGAAGGCGAAGGCCGACCGGCGGATCGCGGGCGTCATCGTGAGGCCCTCCGGGATCTCGACGGCCTACTGGGCCCGGCTGCAGGAAGTGCGGGACGCGATTGTCGACTTCAAGTCGTCCGGCAAGCCGATCGTGGCGCACCTCGAGTACGGCGGCGACCGCGAGTACTTCGTCGCCTCGGCGTGCAGCCGCGTCTTCCTGCTGCCGACCAGCCCGCTCGACGTGAGCGGATTCGCGACCTACGAGCTGTTCCTCCGCGGCACGCTGGACAAGATTGGCGCCTACCCGGATTTCCTGCACATCGGCGACTACAAGACCGCGCCGAACCAGCTCACCGAGAAGACGTTCACCCCGGCACACCGCGAAATGTCCGAGTCGCTCAACCGGGACCTGTTCGAACAGTTCATCCAGGCCGTCGCCGAGGGCCGCAAGAAGACGCCGGCCGAGGTGCGCCAGCTCGTGGACGATGGCCCCTTCCTCGCGGAGGACGCGGTCCGGGCCGGCCTCGTCGATGACGTGGCCTACGACGATCAGCTCGACGCGAAGATCAAGCCGGGCGCCGCGTCCGTCGTGCGGGTCAAAGACGACGACTATGCGAAAGTCAGCTTCGCGTCGGTGGGGCTGGCCGGCCGGTCCCGCATCGCCGTCATCAACGCCAGCGGCGTCATCAACTCGGGGCGCAGCGGGATCGACCCGCTGAACGGGGCGGTGGTGGGCTCGGATACGCTCGTCGAATACATCCGCAAGGCCGGGAAGGACCGGTCCATCAAAGCGATCGTGCTGCACGTCGACAGCCCGGGCGGCTCGACGGTCGCCTCCGACGTGATCTGGCGGGAACTGATGCAGGTCCGCACGGGCCCGGGCGCGAGGCCGCTCGTGGCGTCGATGTCCGATCTGGCGGCGTCCGGCGGGTACTACATCGCGATGGCCGCGCCCGACATCGTGGCCGAGCCCGGCACGCTCACCGGGTCGATCGGCATCTACGGCGGCAAGATCGTGACCGGCGGCACCTACGACAAACTCGGCATGAACGTCGAAGCCGATCAGCATCGGCCGGCATGCCGAGATGAACTCTCCGGTGCGGCCGTACAGCGAGGAGGACCGCGCCAAGCTCGACGAGCAACTGCGGGCGTTCTACGATCAGTTCGTCGAGAAGGTGGCCGCCTCGCGGCGCAAGAAGCCCGAAGAGATCGATGCGATTGCGCAGGGGCGGGTCTGGACCGGCCGGCAGGCGAAAGACCTCGGCCTGGTGGACGCGCTCGGCGGCCTCGACAAGGCGGTGGCGATCGCGAAGGAACGCGCGAAGATTCCCGCCGGCGAACAGGTGGAGCTCGTGGTCTACCCGCCGAGGCGGAGCCTCTACGATCTCTTCATGACGTCGCTCTCCGGGATGGACGAGCAGGCGCAACTGGCGGCCCTGCTCGGCATCCGGGACCGGCGGGCGGTCGGGATGCTGACCGCCCCGATCCGCCTCTTCCGTCCGGGAGAACCGCTGGCGCTGATGCCGTTGGGTACGTTCGCTAGGGACTAGGGCGGGCGGGAGTCGCGCGCTCGCCTCACGCCTCCCGCCTAGCCCTCTCGCCTAGCCGCCGCTACCCGATGATGCTGTCGAGCACCTCGCGGTTGAACTCGATCTTCATGCGCTGGCGGGCCTTCTCCATGTAGGCGTTGAAGAACTCGGTCCGGCGCTCGCCGAGCAGGTCCTGCCGCACGGACTCGCGCGAGGCCGCCATCTCATCCGGCTTCACGTCCTGCCGCTCGAGCACCTTGACGATGGTCGTGCCGTCGGCGGTCACGATCGGATCGCTCACCGTCCCGGCGGCGAGCGCGAACGCGGCCTTCTCGACCTGCGCGTTGACGCCGATGTCGGGCAGCGCGGCGCCGCGCGCCACCAGTTCGCTCGACTTCGCGTCGAAGCCCGCCTTCTTCGCGGCGGCCGCGAAGTCGGCCGCCGACTTCAGCGTGGCGGCCACCGACACCGCCCGCTCGGACGCGGCCTTGACCGCCTTCTCCCGGAGCACGTCGTTGCGGACCCGGTCCTTCACCTCGTCGAGCTTCGGGATGGCCGGCTCCTGCCGCCCGGCGAGCGCGGCGATGGCATAGCCCCGGCCGACTCGCAGCGGCGCGCTGACGCCGCCTTCCTGCAGGGCGAACATCTGCGGCCGATACCTGCGGCGAGGCCCCGAGGGCGAGGATCGGCTCGTCGGCGGCGAAGAAGCCGGTTTCCTCCACCTTCCAGCCCCGCGCCTTCGCGACCTTGTCGAGGTCGGCCGGCGTCTTGATTTCCTTGGCCGCTTCCGCGGCGCGCGTGTCCGCCAGGCGCTGCGCCCGCTCGCCGACGAGCTGCTCGCGGATCTGGGCCTGGACCTCTTCGAACGTGCGCGTCGTGCCGGCCTTCGTGTCGACCACCTTGATGATGTGGAACCCGTAGCCCGTCTTCACGAGATTCGGGATGAGCCCGGGCTGGGCGCCGAAGACCGCGGCTTCGAATTCCGGCACCATCCGGCCCCGCGAGAAGTAATCGAGGTCGCCGCCGAGCGTCGGCGTTGGACTCGTCTTCCGAGTGCTTCTTCGCGAGCGCCGCGAAGTCGGCGCCGCCCTTGGCCTCCTGCAGCACCTTCTCGGCGGCCGCCCTGACCGCCGCCTCGTCCTTGCCTTCGGTCTTGAACAGGATGTGGCTGGCGCGCACCTGCTCGGGCGTCGAGAACAGCTCGATGTTGTCGTTGTAGTAGCGCTCGACTTCGCGCGACGGCACGACGATGCCCTGACGCAGCGACTCCACGTCCACGAGCAGGTAGCGCACCTTGCGCCGCTCGCCGATGCGGTAGTCCTCCGTGTGCGCGTCGAAGTACGCGGCCACCTCGGCGTCGGTCGCCGTCATCTGGCCCAGGAACGCCGACGACGGGACGTGGACCAGCTGGACCTTCACCTTTTCGTTCCGGCGCGTGAACTCCGCGTCGGCTTCGGCATCGGTCACGGCAACCCAGTCGGTGACCACCGCGCGGAGCTTCTCGACGAGCAGCTGCCGGCGGAGGCTCGCCTCGAACTCGCCGGGCGACATCGGCGGCCTGGCGCGAGTTCAGCATGGCCTGGTACTGCGCTTCGCCGATGAACTGGCCGTTCAGCTGGAACTCCGGCATCGCCAGGATCCGCTGCCGGACCTCGTCGTCGGTGACCGTCATGCCGAGGCGCTGGGCCTCGGCGACCATCGCCTGCTCGTTGACCAGCTGCTGCAGCACCTGCTGCTCGAAGCCGAGCTGTCTGAGCAGCTGCTCGCTGACGCTGGTCCCGTACGCCTGCCGGTAGGCCGCCACCTGGCGCTGGTAGGCGGTCCGGAACTCCAGGACGCTGACGCCCCGGCCGTCCACCTGCGCGATCTGGTCGCTTGGCAGGGCTCCGCCGGCGGGGTCTTTCGCGCGCAGGAAGTCCGGGATGTACAAAATGATGAACGCCACCACCACAAGGCCGAGGCTCCACTTGAGCCAGCCCTTGTGACGCCGCATACGGTCGAGCATCGTCATGGTGCCTGTATCTCCATCCAGAGCAAACTCTTAGTGTAGCGCCCCGCCTATCGTGATGGCAACAGCCCGTCATGCGGCCGGCAGGCGGCGTCACGCGCGCGCCCTCGGACCGGCGGGCGGCCGGCACCGCCCGGCGCCGGGGCCCGCGATCGGCCGGCCGGCATCTGTGTCGCTGTGCTATATTTGCCGAGGACTGAGGAACTTACCGGGAGTGACGGGCGTGTCCCCCCACGGGATTCCGGGTGGCGCGAGCGGAGGTCCGCTCGACCTGGCCGAGCGTCTGAGGCTCGACGGTGCATCCCTCCGCGCGCGGCTGCGGCGGCGCGAGGCGCTCGAGCAGATCGTGCGGGAGGCCTATGCCGACATGGACCCCGGGCGAATCGCGAAGATGCTGGTCGGCAGCGCCGCGGCCTGGATCCCGCTGGACGCGTGGGCGCTGCTGGCCGATGACGGCACCGGCCAGTTGACGCTGCTGCACGCGCAGGGCCCCGCCGACGCGGACGACACGGCGCTCTCGGCCGTGGCCACGCGGGTGATGGCGGAGGGCCGCGAACTGCTCTCGGCGAACCTCGGCGAGGACCCGCGCGTGCCGGTTGCGGCGCCGGTCGCCGCCGTGGCGTTCGCCGCTCGGCGGGCGGGGGCGGCACCCGATGGCGCTGGTCGGCCTCGATCGCACCCCGTGCGCGAAGGCGCCGAAGCTGGCGGCGGGGCTGCTGCCGCTGCTGCAGTCGCTGCTGGGCGTGATGGCCCTCGCCCTCGACCACGCGGTGCTGCTGCGGCAGGCCGAGGCGCTGTCGGTGACCGACGATCTCACGGGGCTGCACAACTCGCGCTACCTGCGCGACGCGCTGCACCGCGAGGCGAAGCGCGCGGTGCGCTACGGGCGCCCGCTTGTCGGTGCTGTTCGTCGATCTGGACGGGTTCAAGCGGGTGAACGACACGCACGGCCACCTGTGCGGCAGCCGGACGCTGGTGGAGGCCGCGCGCGCTCATTCGCGGCTGCGCGCGCGAGAGCGACGTGGTGGCCCGCTACGGCGGCGACGAGTTCGTGGTCGTGCTGCCCGACACGCCGAGCGACGGGCGCGGTGGTCGTGGCGCGGCGCGTGCGCGACCGCCTGGCGGCGTTCAGGTTCCTGCAGGCGCTGCACCTGGACGTCCGGCTCACGGCGTCGGTGGGGATCGCGTCGCTGCCCGATGTGACGCTGGTGCCCGAGGATCTGCTGCGGGCGGCGGACGAGGCCATGTACCGCGTCAAGGAACGCGGCAAGAATGATGTCATCCTGGCCACGCGCGCGTGACGCGGGCCGCAAGGAGTAACGGCGTTGGCGTTTCGTTCCCTCTTCTCATTGTTCTCCAGTGACCTGGCCATCGACCTCGGCACGGCCAACACCTGCGTCTACGCGCGCGGGCGGGGCATCGTGGTCAACGAGCCGTCGATTGTCGCCATCAACAAGCTCAACGGCAAGGTCGAGGCCGTCGGGAAGGCCGCCAAGGAGATGCTCGGCCGCACGCCCGGCAACATCGTGGCGATCAAGCCGATGAAGGACGGCGTCATCGCGGACTTCGAAGTCACCGAGAAGATGCTGACCTACTTCATCAAGCAGGCGCACAACGGCGCCATGTGGGTCCGGCCCGCGCATCGTCATCGGCGTGCCGTCGGAGATCACCCAGGTGGAGAAGCGCGCCGTGAAGGACAGCGCGTACCGCGCCAAGGCGAGCGAGGTCTACCTGATCGAGGAGGCCATGGCCGCGGCCGTCGGCGCCGGGATGCCGATCACCGAGCCCACGGGCAACATGATCGTCGACATCGGCGGCGGCACGACCGACATCGCCGTGATCTCGCTGGCGGGCATCGTCTACTCGAAGGCCGTGCGCGTCGCCGGCAACGAGATGGACGAGGCGATCATCCAGTACATCAAGCGCAACCACAACCTGCTCATCGGCGAGCGGACCGCCGAGCAGATCAAGATGGAGATCGGGTCGGCGTACCCCCTCGACGCAGCGGCTGACCATGGAGATCAAGGGCCGCCACCTCGTCGAGGGCGTGCCGAAGACGATCACCATCACCGACGAGGAAATCCGCGATGCCCTGGCCGAGACCGTCAACGTGATCGTGGACGCGGTCCGCGTGGCCCTCGAGCGCACGCCGCCGGAGCTGTCCGCCGACATCGTCGACCGCGGCATCGTGCTGTCCGGGCGGCGGCGCGCTCCTGCGCAATCTCGACATGCGCCTCCGCGAGGAGACCGGGCTGCCCGCTCTCGATGGCCGAGGACCCGCTCTCGTCGGTCGTGCTCGGGGCGGGGAAGATGCTGGCCGACTTCAACCTGCTGCGCAAGATCTCCATCGACTGACGCATGGCTCGCGCGGACGCCGGCAGACGTGCCCGTTCCCTGCTGGTCGCGGTGGTGCTGGGCCACGTCCTGCTCATTTCGGCCCAGGTCGGCACGCCCGCGGGGCCGTCGCTGCTCCGGACGACGGCCGTCGCCGTGGTCACCGAGTTCCAGGAAGCCAGCTGGGTCGTGGTCGGCGCCCTCCAGTCGATCTGGGACGGGTACGCCGCGCTGCGCGGCGTGCACGCGGAGAACGCGCGGCTGACCGGCGAGAACACGCGACCTGCGCGTGCAGCTGCAGCAGGCCCGCGCCGAGGCGGCCGCCGCCGGCCAGCTGCGCGCGCTGCTCGAGCTGCGGCCCGCGGCTGCCCTGGAGGACCACCGGCGCGGAGGTGGTGGCTGGCAGCCTGTCGCCCGACTACCGCACCATCACGATCGACAAGGGCCTCCGCGACGGCGTCCTGCGCGACATGCCCGTCATGAGCGCCGCCGGCGTCGCTCGGGCGCGTGGCGCTGCCCGCCGGCGACACCGCCACGGTCCAGCTCATCATCGATCGCAGCGCGGCGGTCGCGGTGCGGACCGAGCGCACGCGGAGCGAGGGCATCGCCCTCGGCAACGGCGACGACACGCTGCGCCTCGAGTATCTGTCCGCGACGGCCGATCTCGCCGAGGGCGACACGGTCGTGACCGCCGGCATCGACGGCGTCTACCCGCCCGGGCTGGCGGTGGGCCGGATCGATCGCGTCGAGCGGTCGGGCACGGCGTACCGCCGCGTGACCGTCAGGCCGTTTGCGGACTTCTCGCGCCTCGAGACGGTCCTCGTCCTGGTCGGGCCGGCCCCGGTCTGGGCCCCGCCCCTCGCGGCGCCGGCGGGGAAAGAGGAGCGATGAAGGCGCTCAGCGTGGCGGCGCTCGTGCTCGGAGCGGTGCTCGTCCAGAGCGCCCTTTCCCGGTCCGGCGTGGGCGACCTCGTCCTGGTGGCCGTCGTGGCGGTCGGACTGCTGCACGGCCGGGTGGCGGGCCTGCTGACCGGGGCGGCGGCGGGGCTGCTGCAGGACGCGCTCGGCGGAGGCATGATCGGCCTGAGCGGCCTCGGCAAGAGCGTCGCCGGCTACCTGGCCGGCGTGGCCGGCACGCAGTTCATCGTCACGCAGTGGATGTCGCGCGGGCTCCTCTTTCTCGGGGCCAGCGCACTCAACTCGGCGCTGCTTCGTCGGCCTCTCGATGCTGCTCGGCCTCCGCCGCTACGCCAATCCGCTCCTGGAGGTCGCGACGCAGGCGGTCGTCAACGCCGCGGCCGGCGTGCTGCTCTTCTACGCGATCGAGTTCCTGCCCGTCGGCCGCGAGCGGTGGAACGCCGTGCTCGAGCGGCGGCGGAAACGGCGGTACCACTGATGGCCAGCCCCCTCGTCACCGACCGGCGCACGACGACGGCCCGGCTGACGGCGTTCACCGTGGTCGTCATCGCCGTGTTCAGCACGCTCGCCGTGGCGTTCTGGTACTTCCAGGTCGTCGAAGGCGCGACGTACGCGCGGATGGCCGAGAACAACCACCTCCGCAGGCTCTCGCTCCGGGCGCCGCGGGGCGTCATGTTCGATCGCGACGGGCAGCTGCTCGTCGAGAACCGCGACGCGTTCACGATCTCCATCCTGCGCGAGCACAGCGCCGCGCTCGACCAGACCATCCATCGGCTGTCGGCCGTCGCGGGCGTGGACGAGCAGGAGATCCGCGAGACGATCCGGCGGCACCGCGGCGAGCCGAGCTATCGGCCCATCACGGTCATCGACGATGCGACGCTCGCGCAGGTGTCGGCCGTGCTCGCGCGGCGCATCGACTCACGAACTGCCGGGCGTGGTCGTCGCGCGCGTGCCGACGCGCCGCTACCCGTCGGTCGGCCTCGGCGCGCACGTGCTGGGCTACGTCGGCGAGGTCGGCGAGGCGCAGATGGCGGCGGACGGCCTCCGCAGCGGGTCGGTGGTCGGGCAGTCCGGCGTCGAGAAGGCCTACAACGCGACGCTGATGGGCAGCGACGGCGAGCGCCGCGTGATGGTGGACAGCGTCGGCCGCGAGATCTCGACGCTGGACGAAGTGCCGGCGTCCGAGGGGCGCCGGGTCAAGCTCACCATCGACTACGCCCTCCAGCAGGCCGCCGAGGACGCCTTCCACGCGCTGGGATACGAGGGGGCCGCCGTCATCCTCGACCCCCGCAGCGGGGAGGTGCTCGCGCTGGTGAGCCTGCCGGCGTACGACCCGAACGACTTCGCCGCGGGCATCGACCGGGCGACCTGGAGCCGCCTGAACACCGACCGGCTGCGGCCGCTGCAGAACCGCGCCATCCAGGGGCGCTACTCGCCGGGCTCGACCTTCAAGGCGGTCGTGGCGGTCGCCGCCCTCGAAGAGGGCGTCATCACGCCGGATTTCACGGTCACCTGCCGCGGCGGCGCGACCTTCTTCGGGCGGTTCTTCCAGTGCCACCTGAAGGGCGGGCACGGCACGGTCGACCTCCGGCACGCGATCGAGAAGTCGTGCAACACGTACTTCTACACGGTCGGGAACATGGTCGGCGTCGATCGCATCAACAAGTGGGCCACGGCGCTGGGCCTCGCGGGCCGCACGGGCATCGACCTGCCGAACGAGGCCGAGAGCCTGGTGCCGTCCACCGCCTGGAAGAAGGCGCGGACGGGGGAGCGCTGGTACCCGGGCGAGACGATCTCGGTGTCGATCGGACAGGGCCAGGTGTCGGTGACGCCGCTGGCGCTGGCCGCCTTCTACGCCGCCGTCGGGAACGGCGGCATCCACTATCCGCCGCGGCTGCTGAAGGCCACCAACGACGGCGGCGGGTGGCGGCCGGTCGGACCAGCCGGCGCCGCAAGGCGTCAGGCTCAAGCCGGAGACCATCGCCGCGCTGCACGACGGGCTGTGGATGGTGGTCAACGGCGCCGGCACCGGCGGGCCGCGCCCGCGTCGCCGGGCGCGACGTCTCGGGCAAGACCGGCACGGCGCAGGTGATCTCGCTGCAGGGCGGCAGGGCGGCGGCGGGGCGCACCGAGATGGACCTGCGCGACCACGGCTGGTTCGCGTTCTTCGCGCCGCGCGACAACCCGGAAATCGCCGGCGTCATCTTCGCCGAGCACGGCGAGCACGGCTCGAGCGCGGCGCCCATCGCCCGCCACGTGATCGAGACGTATTTCGCGAAGAAGGACGGGACGGCCGTATCCCGTGTTCACGCCGCCGGCGGTGCCGGCGGCCCCCGCGGCCGCGCCGCCCGCGCCCCCGGCCGCAGGAGGGCGCCGATGATCGAGCCGGGCGAGATGTTCGAACGCCGCCTCTACATGCACATCGACTGGCTGCTGCTCGGCGCGGTGTACGTGCTCTGCGCCGTCGGCGTGGTGATGATCTACAGCGCCGGCGGCGGCTCGCGCCTGTACCTGACGCAGCTGGCGGCCATCGCCCTCGGCACCGTCGCGCTCCTGGTCTGCCTGGGCATCGACTACCGCTCGCTCGCCGACCGCTCGCACCTGATCTACGGCGTTCCTCATCCTGCTGCTCGTGTACGTGCTGCTCTTCGGGGTCGTGCGCGGCGGCGGACGGCGCTGGATTGCGCTGCCCCTCTTCAACCTGCAGCCTTCCGAGTTCATGAAGATCGGCCTCGCCCTCGTCCTCGCCCAGCTGTTCGGCGACGGCCGGCGCCGGGCCCCGAACGCCCGCGACCTGGCCATCGGCGGCGCCCTCTCGGCGCTCCCGCTGGTGCTCATCGCGCGGCAGCCGGATCTGGGGACCGCCGCCACGCTGGTGCCCGTGCTGCTGGCGGTGGCGTTTGTCGCGGGCATGCGGCTCAAGGTGGCCGGCATCCTGCTGGCCGTGGCGATCGTCGCCGCGCCGGTGGTGTGGAGCGTCGCCCTGCAGGACTACCAGAAGGGCCGCATCCTGACGTTCGTCAACCCGTCGCGCGATCCGCTCGGCGCCGGCTACCAGCAGATCCAGGCGCGGATCACGGTCGGGTCGGGCGGCCTCTGGGGCAAGGGGTTCATGAAGGGCACCCAGGGGCAGCAGGGCTTCCTGCCGGTCGCGCACAACGACTTCATCTTCTCCGTGCTCGCTGAAGAGCAGGGGTTTGTCGGCGTGCTGGCCGTCCTCGGCCTCTACGCCTTCGTCGTGCTTCGGACGATTGAAACGGCCCGGCTCGCGCGGGACCGGCTCGGGACCCTGCTCGTCGTCGGGGTCCTCGCCAGTTTCACGTTCCAGGTGATGTACAACGTCTCGATGTCGGCGGGGCTGGCCCCGGTCAAGGGGCTCACGCTGCCGCTCATGAGCTACGGGGGGTCGTCGGTGATCGCCACCCTGGCCGGCGTCGGGCTGATCCTCAACGTGAGGATGCGGAGATCGCCCGCTTCGACGCGGCGCTAGCGCGCCTTGCTCAGGGCGAGTCGAGCAGGTGAGAGACGAGTGAACAAGGAAATGATTGTCACCTCCAATGGCCACCAGACCATGGTCGCCATCCTCGAGGATGACCAGGCGGTCGAGGTGTCGGTTGAACGCGAGCGCCAGCGCGGCGTCGTGGGCAACATCTACAAGGGCCGCGTGTCGAAGGTGCTGCCCGGCATGCAGTCGGCGTTCGTCGACATCGGGCTCGATCGCGACGGGTTCCTCTACGTGTCCGACGTCGTCGACACGATGGACACCTTCGAGCGCATGGAAGGCGGGGACGAGGACGGCGACGAGGCGGAGGCCCCGGCGGCCGACGCCGGCGCCGGGCGGGGCAAGGGCGACGAGCCCAAGATCGAGACGCTGCTCAAGGCGGGCCAGGAAATCCTGGTGCAGGTCGTCAAGGAGCCGCTCGGGACCAAGGGCGCCCGGCTCACCTCGCACGCGACGATGGCGGGGCGGTTCCTCGTGTTCATGCCGACGGTGGACCACGTGGGCGTGTCCAGGAAGATCGAGGCGCGCGAGGAGCGCAGCCGGCTGCGCGGCATCGTGCGGACGTTCCGCGAGTCGGAGGGCTTCACCGGGGGCGTCATCATCCGGACGGCGGCCGCCACGAGGCCCGAGGCCGACATCGTCGCGGACCTCGTGTACTTCAAGCGCATCTGGGACGAGATGCGGCGGAACGTCGAGTCGTCGAAGTGCCCGGCGGTCGTGTACCGCGAGCAGGGCCTGGTGGCGAAACTCGTCCGCGACCTGCTCACCGACGAGTACTCGGCCATCCGGATCGACGACGAGTCGGAGTACCGGCGCGTGAAGGACATGGTGCAGCGCTTCATGCCCGCGCTGGCGCCGCGCGTGAAGCACTACACGAAGGACTTCCCGATCTTCGAGGAGTACGGCGTGCAGTCGGAGATCGACAAGGCGCTGCGCAGCAAGGTCTGGCTGAAATCCGGCGGCTACATCGTCATCAACCAGACCGAGGCGCTCGTCGCGATCGACGTGAACACGGGGCGCTTCGTCGGCAAGCGCAACGACCGCCTCGAGGACACGATCGTCAAGACCAATGTCGAGGCGGTGAAGGAGATCGTGCGGCAGATCCGGCTGCGCGACCTGGGCGGGATCATCGTCCTGGACCTGATCGACATGGAGGAGCGGAAGAACCGCCAGAAAGTCGCCCAGGCGCTCGACCAGGAACTGCGGCCGCGACCGGTCGCCGTCGAAGGCGGTGCAGGTGTCGGACTTCGGGCTGATCATCGTCACGCGCAAGCGGGTGAAGCAGAGCCTGGAGCGCGTGATGACGCAGCCGTGCCCCTACTGTTCAGGCACCGGCGTCATCCGGTCGGCGGCCACCATCTGCTACGAGATCCTCCACGAGGTGCGGAAAGTCGCCGCCGAGGTCGACGGCCCGGGCGTCCAGGTGCGCGTCAACCCCGACATCGCGCGGGCGCTGCGCGAGGAGGAGCCGGCGGTGCTGCGGGAGATGCAGGCGGCGGTGGGGAAGAAGGTGTCGATCCGGTCGGATCCGCACATGCACCACGAGCAGTTCGACGTGATGGTGCTCTGAAGGCCGCCACGGCGACTAGCGCTCGCGCGCGCCAGCGGCCGGCTACTTCGCCGCAGGGCCGCCGGGCGTGGGCAGCGTCGTCTGCGGCAGCGGGCGCGAGGGCAGCAGCCCCGACGTGCTGGTGCGCGGGTTCCAGCCGAGCCGCAGCACGGTCACGTCGACGGCCCTGCGGCCGAAGGCGAGCGCCTCGTAGCAGCTCCACATGTAGAGATCGATGTGGCGGCCCTGGACCATCGGGCCGGTGTCCATGATGGTGTAGATGCCGGTGTACGGAGGCCGATCGATCACCTGGATGACCGACCCGACCGGCAGCAGCGCGGGGTCGGCCGCCGCCACACCGGTCCGCGGCCAGACGCCGGACGCGGTGACGTCGCCTTTGCAGTAGGCCGTGGCGCTGAAACGGAGGCGGGCGCCGGGCGACGGCACGGCCGACGATTCCCGCAGGACCGCCTGCCGGGCCGCGTAGCGCGAGTCGATCGCCGTCACCTGGTAGAGCAGGGCGATCACGATCGCCCCGATCGCCGTGGCCACCACGTGATGCCAGCGCGCAGAGATCTGGGTCATCGCGCCTCCGGAGGATGGCGGTCGTCAGGTGCCCGCGCAGGTGCAGGTGCCTCCGCCCCGCCTCGATGAACGGCCGCGCGACGAAGAACGCCGCCACGCCCAGCACCACGGCGCCGACGAGCGACCCCAGCGCGAACGGCCAGAGCAGGGGCGAGACCAGCGTCCCCAGCGCGGCCCAGAAGTCGCGATCGAGCGGAGAGCGCGCGAACACCGCCCCGAGCTGCCGGGCGAACTGCGGCGGCAGGTCCACGCCCATCACCCGGGCTGCGCCCACCGTCGTCAGCGTGTAGTACGGGGCGATGAACCACGGCAGGTTCGTGTAGACACCCAGGATGACCGCCACGCGGTTCAGGTTGAAGAGGAAGGCCACGACAAGCGCCAGCACCGTGTGGAGGCCCAGGACCGGCGAGAACGCGAAGAAGACCCCGACCGCATAGGCGGCCGCCGTGCGCCGCGGCGAGTCGTGGATGTGGAGCAGCGACTCCAGCCACTTCCGCACGAGCGAGCCGTGTCAGGCGAATCATCGGAAGTGGACGTAGCCGGACGGAACCGGCTCGGCAACCCCTCCGCGCATGATGGCCACGCCGGCCTCCCGCCTGACGCGTCCCGATCTTCGTCAGCCGGAGGCCCCGGGCCTGGCGGCGGACCGTCTCGAGGCGCGATCGGGAGCGCGGCCGCACGGTGAACAGCAACTCGTAGTCGTCGCCGCCGGTGAGGGCCGCCATGATCGGGTCGGCGCCACGAGACTCGAACCAGGCCCGGGCTTCACCGCCGACGGGCACGGCGGAGTGCTCAATCTCGATCCCGACGCCGGAGGCCGCCGCCAGCTGGTGCAGGCCGTCGGCCAGGCCGTCGCTCAGATCGACGCACGCGGTGGCCGCGCGGTTGCGGCCGAGCAGGGTCCCGAGCCGGACGCGCGGCTCGGGCGTGAGAAACGCCGCTTCGCACCCGGACAGGCCCTCGCCGGCTCGCGCGCCGGCCGAGAGCGACTGCAGCCCGGCGGCGGCCGACCCGATGTCGCCGCTCACCCACACCTCGTCGCCGGGCCGGGCGCCCGACCTCGCCAGGACCCGGCGGCGCCGCGCGGTGCCGAGCGCCGTGACGTCGACGATCAGCGGGCCCGGCGAGCGCGTGATGTTGCCGCCGATGAGCGCCACGCCGTGAGCGGAGGCGAGCGCCATGAAGCCGTCGACGATGGCCTCGAAATCCACGACGAGCAGCGCCGGCGGCAGCACGAGCGACAGCAGCGCCGAACGGGGCGAGGCGCCCATGGCGGCCAGGTCGCTCAGGTTCACCGCCAGGGCGCGATGCCCGATCGCCCGGGGCGGCGTGAACGCCCGATCGAAGTGCACGCCCTCGACCAGCGCGTCGGTGGTCGCCACCTCGAGCAGGTTGCGCGCCGGCTCGACGACGGCCGCATCGTCGCCCAGGCCAATCGCGACCCAGGCCGGCGGCGGAGGCACGCGCTCGCGCACCCTCGCGATCAGGGCGTGCTCGCCGACGTCGGCGACGCTACTTGGCGTACTCAATGGCGCGGGTCTCTCGAATGACCGTCACCTTGATCTGGCCCGGGTACTCGAGCTCGTTCTCGATGCGCCGGGCGATGTCCTTCGACAGCCACACCGCCTCCTCGTCGGTGATCCGCTCGCTCTCGACCATGATGCGGATCTCGCGGCCGGCCTGCAGGGCGAACGCCTTGGAGACGCCCTTGAACGAGTCGGCGATGCCCTCGAGCTTCTCGAGGCGCTTGACGTACGACTCGAGGATGTCGCGGCGCGCGCCCGGGCGGGCGGCCGAAATCGCGTCGGCGGCCTGAACGATCATGGCCTCGAGCGACGGCCAGTCGATGTCCATGTGGTGGGCGGCCACGGCGTCGAGCACCGGCTGAGACTCGCCGTGCTTGCGGAGGAAGTCCAGGCCGATTTCGAGATGCGTCCCCTGCATCTCGCGGTCGATCGCCTTGCCGATGTCGTGCAGGAACGCCGCGCGCACGGCCACGTTCGCCTGGAGCCCCAGCTCGCGGGCCATGGTGCCGGCCAGGAAGGCGACTTCCTTCGAGTGGTTCAGGACGTTCTGGCCGTAGCTGGTGCGGTACCGCAGGCGGCCCATCAGCTTGAGCACGTCCGGGTGCAGGTCGTGCAGGCCGAGTTCGAAGGCCGCCGCTTCGCCCTGCTTGCGGACCTCCTCGTCGAGCTCCGCCTTCACCTTCTCGACCACCTCCTCGATGCGGGCGGGGTGGATGCGGCCGTCGGCGATGAGGCGCTCGATGGCCTGCTTCGCGATCTCCCGCCGGTACGGGTCGAACCCCGACAGGATGATCGCCCCCGGCGTGTCGTCGACGATGAGGTCCACCCCGGTGGCGATCTCCAGCGCGCGGATGTTCCGGCCTTCGCGCCCGATGATCCGGCCCTTGAGATCGTCGCTCGGCAGGTCGACCACCGAGACGGTGGTTTCCGTCGTGTGTTCCGCGGCGCTGCGCTGGATGGCTTCGGTGATGAGCTGCCGGGCCCGCTGGGCGGCCGTCTCGCGGGCCTCGGTGTCGAGCCGCTTCACGAGGTTGGCCGCATCGCGCCTGGCGTCGGCTTCCATCTGCTTGATGAGCGTTTCCTTGGCCTCGTCGGCCGTCAGGCCCGCCACGCGCTGCAATTCGCGCTGCTGGTCGGCCACGAGGCGCTCGTATTTGGCCGCCGCCTCCGCCGTGGCCTTCTCGCGCTTGCCCAGCGTCTGTTCCTGGGCGCGCATCTCCTTGTCGCGCTGCTCGATGGCGCCGAGGCGCTCGGTCAGCTTCTCGTCGCGGCGCGTCAGCGTCTGTTCGAGGGCGCTCAACTGCTGCCGCCGCTCGCCGGCCTGGCGTTCGGCGTCCACGACCAGCTCGTGGGCGCGCTCCTTGGCCTCGAGCAGCGCCTCCTTCTTCTTCGTTTCCGCGTCCCGCTCGGCGTCCTTGGCCATGCGCGCGGCGAGTTCCTCAGCCCGCCCGATGGTCTCCGCGGCGAGGCGCCGCCGGTTGGCCAGCCAGAAGCCGAACACGGCCGCGCCGATGCCGGCCGTGATCAGGGCGTTGACGATATAGACCACGTAGGTTCCATTCATGCCGCGTCCTTTCGACGCTCTGGCGTCCGGCCTGGGGCCGCGTGGTGTCTGAACGGCCGAGTTCGGAAGCCGAGGCCACCGAAGGAGGGGAAAGGCGGCGAGTCCGCCGCCGGAGAAGGCCCCGCTTTGCCGTGTGGGGAGGTCGATGAACCTGCCAAGGGCAGGTGGAACCGCTATATGAGCCGTGCTTCAGGCTTCCTCGACTCGGAGGCATGCACACCGCACGGCATCGCAGCTCCGTGGACTTAACGTTGGCTCAAACGAGCCTCCGCGCCATCACGCGCAAAGCAGGGAACCCGTGATTGTTCTCGGGGTGATCTTAGAACGAGGGCGGAGGTGGGTCAAGCTGGCCCGGCGCTTCCGCGAGGGCCTCGTCAATCAGGCGCTCGATGGCGGCCAGGCGGGCCGAGACGTTCGCGGGCTTCCCGTCCTCGGCGTCCAGGATGCGGAACGCCTCGTCGGCGATATTGAGGGCCGCCAGGACGGCCAGCCGCAGCGAGTCGCCGGCGGGCGACTGGTCCGCAGCCGCCCGCATGCGCTCGTCGACGTAATTCGCCAGTTCCTGGACGTACTGAGGGTCGAGCGCGCTCCTGATCGGATAGCGCTGACCGAAGATCTGAACCGGCACCAGCCCCTCGGCCATGGTCGGGCGCTACAGGCTGAGTCCCTCGAGCTGCTCCAGCAGGGAGCTGACGCGGGTCCGGATGAGGTCGCGTTCGTCCTTCAACGCGGCGATCTCGGCGGTTGCGCCCTCCACTTCGAGCAGTCTCGCCCTGGTCGTGTCGAGTGACTTCGAGACCTTCTCGTACTCGTCCGCCAGCCTGGCCTGCTCGGTGCGCATGCGGCCGATCAGCGCCACCAGAAGCTTCACTTTCTCTTCGAGCCGGTCGAGGGCTTCGGTGTCGACCGGCCGCGCCGTCTTCAGCATACGTGCTCCGGAATCCCTGCCGCGCGGCTACGCCTTCGCGGCCGAGGCGATGGCGTTGCGCGCCTGGTCGACAATCTTCGTGAATGCCGGGGCGTCGTTGACCGCGAGGTCCGCGAGGTGCTTGCGGTCCAGGGTGATGTTGGCCAGCTTGAGGCCCTGGATCAGCTCCCGGTAGGTGAACCCGTTCTCGCGGGCGGCGGCGTTGATCCGCACGATCCACAGCTGCCGGAAATCGCGCTTCTTGTTGCGCCGGCCGACAAACGCGTAGTTCAGCGCCTTGTCGACGGCTTCCTTGGCTGCGCGGTACAGCTTGCTCTTGTTGAGGTAGTACCCCTTGGCACGGGACAGGAGCCGCTTGCGCTTGGCTCGCCGTACGGTGCCACGCTTCACTCTCGGCATGTTCGATACTCCACGGCCACTCGGCTTTCAGTGGGGGCGCCATCGCGCCCGTTCCGGCGGCGGGTCCGATCACCGGGGGGTGGCATCCCCGGGTCCCAGGACTCCGCGCCCTGCGGCGGCAGCCATCGGCTGCGCCGGTCTGCTCTCGGCGTCTGGAAGGGCGGCCTCGACCGATCCCGAATCCCGAACCCCGAGTCCCGACAGCGTCTACTTGTAGGGCAGCATCCGCGCCAGCGTGCCCGCGTCGGCCGGCGAGGCGACACTCGCTTTGCCGAGCTGGCGCTTCCGCTTGGTCGTCTTGCTCGACGCCAGGTGACGCTTGAACGCGGAATTCCTGACGAACTTCCCGGTCGCCGTCTTCTTGAACCGCTTCGCGGCGCCGCGATGAGTCTTCAACTTGGGCATGACCTGATTCCACTCCTGTCTCCCGGACGCGCTACGCGCCCGGCTCGTCTTCTCCGCTCTCGCCGCCGGCGTCAACCGCGTCGCCCTCGTCGCCCGGATCGTCTTCGTCGAACGGCTCGAGATCGGCGAGCGGTTCGAGTTCCTCGGCTTCGGCGGGCTGCGCCGCCGCGTCCGGCGGGCCCGGCGGCTGCCGCGGGCCTGGCCACGGGCTTGGGCGGTTTGTACCCGGGCTTCCGCGCGAGGATGACGTGCATCGTGTTGCCTTCCTTGCGCGGCATGTTCTCGGCCACCGCCTCGTCGACCAGCTCGCCAAGCAGCCGCTCCAGGATGCGCCGCCCGATCTCGGGGTGCGCCATCTCGCGGCCGCGGAAGAAGATCGTGGCCTTCACCTTGTCCCCGTCCGCGAGGAAGCGCTCGAATGTGCTTCTTCTTGAACAGGTAGTCGTGCTCGTCCACCTTCGGGCGGAACTTGATCTCCTTGACCTCGGTGAACTTCTGGTGCTTCCGGGCCTCGCGCTGGCGCTTCTGCTCCTGGTACTGGTACTTCCCGAAGTCCATGATGCGGCAGACGGGAGGCGTGGCCGTCGCCGAAACCTCGACCAGGTCCAGGCTCTTGCTCTTCGCGAGCGCCAGCGCCTGCTGCGGCGGCATGATGCCCAGCTGCTGGCCGGTGTCGTCAATCACGCGGATCTCGCGAACCCTGATGCGCTCGTTGACGCGTGTGCGCTCTTCACGGCGTGGGCCGAAGCGATCGAATGCGATAGCAGCCTCCTACTGTTCCCGGGACTCGCGTCCCTTGCGCCGGACCTGGTCGAGGGCGGTCTCGATGAAGGCCTCCACCGTGCTCGGCCCCCGGTCTCCCGCCTCCCGGCTGCGCACCGACACGGTCCCGTCGGCCATCTCGCGGTCGCCGACGACCAGCATGAACGGGACCTTCTGCAACTGGGCTTCGCGGATCTTATACCCGATCTTCTCCTGCCGGTCGTCGAGTTCGGCCCGCAGCCCGGCGGCCGCCAGCCGGTCGCGCACGGTGGCGGCGTAGGGCGCGTGGCGGTCGGCGATCGGCAGCACGGTCGCCTGCACGGGCGCCATCCACAGCGGGAACGCGCCGGCGTAGGTCTCGAGCAGCAGCGCCATGAAGCGCTCGAAACTGCCGAAAATCGCCCGGTGGATCACGACCGGGCGGTGCTCGGCGTTGTCCGGGCCCACGTACGTGAGACCGAAGCGCTGCGGCAGCTGGTAGTCGAGCTGGATGGTGGCGCACTGCCACTTGCGGCCGAGGGCGTCCATCACGTCGACGTCGATCTTCGGCCCGTAGAAGGCGCCGCCGCCTTCCTCCACGGTGTAGGCCAGCCCCACGGTCTCGAGCGCGCGCTTCAACTCGGCCTCGGCGTGATCCCACGTGGCGACCTCGCCGAGGAACTCCGCCGGCCGCGTCGAGAGCTTCATCGCGATCTCGAGCCCGAAGTCGTCGTAGACGCGCTGCACGAGGCGCAGCAGGCGCTCGACTTCGTCGCCGATCTGCGACTCCATCACGAAGATGTGCGCGTCGTCCTGGGCGAACTGCCGCACCCGCGTGAGGCCCGACAGCACGCCGGACGCCTCGTTCCGGTGGAGCGCCGTCTGCTCGTGATAGCGCAGCGGAAGGTCGCGGTAGCTGCGGCCCTCGCTCGCGAACACCAGCATGTGGCCCGGGCAGTTCATGGCCTTCACGCCCATCTGCTCGCCTTCGGCCTCGACGAGGAACATGTTCTGGCGGTAGTGCTGCCAGTGCCCCGAGGTCTCCCACAGCGCCTTGTTGAAGATGAGCGGCGTCTTCAGCTCGACGTACCCGGCCGGGAAGAGCACCTGCCGCATGTAGTCGGCGAGCAGGTTGTAGACGGTCGTGCCCTTGGCGAGCCAGAAGGCCGCGCCCGGCGCCCACGGGTGGAAGGTGAACAGGCCGAGTTCGCGACCGAGCCGCCGGTGGTCACGCTTCTTCGCCTCCTCGAGGCGCTGCAGGTGGGCCTTGAGGTCGGTTTCGCTGAAGAACGCGGTCCCGTAGACGCGCTGCATCGGCTGGCCCTGCGCGTCGCCCTTCCAGTAGGCGTTCGAGGTCGTGAGCAGCTTGAACGCCTTCAGGCGGCCCGTCGAGGGCACGTGCGGGCCGGTGCAGAAGTCCATGAACACGTCGTCGATCGTGTAGCACGACACGTCGGGCCGCCCTTTTCCTCGATGAGCTGCACCTTGAGCGGCTCGCCGCGGGCCGCGAAGTACGCCTTCGCCTCTTCCTTCGGGATCATGCGGCGCTCGTACGGCAGGTCCCGCGAGGCGAGCTCCCGCATCTTCTGCTCGATCGCCTCGAGATCCTCCGGCACGAAGGGCCGTTCGACGACGAAGTCGTAGAAGTACCCGTCGTCGGTCGCCGGGCCGATGCCGCACTGGGTGCCCGGAAACACGTTCACCACGGCCGCCGCCATCAGGTGGGCGGTCGAGTGTCGGTACAGGTCGATCGCCTCAGGGCTGTCGGGCGTGACGATGCGGACCGAGGCGTCGGCGTCGAGCGCGTGCGACAGGTCCGCCAGTCGGCCGTTGACCAGGCCGGCGAGGGCAGACTTCGCCAGCCGCGGCGAGATGGCAGCCGCGACCTCGGCGACCCGAGTTCCCTGGTTGACGCTCCTGACGGAACCGTCGGGAAGCGTGATGGCAATTTGACTCATGGCACACGGCAGGTTCAGCCCCGGCGGGCAGTCACTCCCACCCCGACCGACCTGCCTTCGGGTATCGGGGAAGTGGTAGGCACGAGCGGACTCGAACCGCTGACCTCCTGCGTGTCAAGCAGGCGCTCTAACCAGCTGAGCTACGCGCCTAAGTCGCGACCAGACAAGGCGTACCGGACCCCCTAGTATAGCAATCGGTCCGAGCGGGCGTCAACGCGGAGCATGCACCGCACAAAAAGTGAACCCGGCCCCGCCGGGGGCGTGCCCCCGTGACGAGACCGGGTGATGTGCCCGCCTCGACGGGCGACGCCTACCTGACCAGGTCCTTGAGGGCCTTGCCGGCGGTGAACCGGGGCACGCGGCGCTTCGCGATCTTGATGGCTTCGCCGGTGCGGGGATTGCGCGCCGTACGCGCCTTCCGGACCGACGTCTTGAACGTGCCGAACCCGACGAACGTGATCGTGTCGCCCTTCTTGAGCGTCTTGCCGATCGTCTCCAGCGTCGAGTCGAGCATCTTGCCCGCGGCGGCCTTGGTCGCCCCGGTGTCCTTCACGATCTTGGCGATGAAATCCTGCTTGTTCATCCGTCCTCCTCAGACGTTACGGCCTCACTTGCGGGTAAGCGCCCGCAAACGCACCGTCGCGTTTATACGCAACGGGATTCAGCGTGTCAAGACGATTCGCGCGGTCCAGGGTCTCGCTCACCTTGGTCACGACGCGGTGCGGCTGCTCAGGCGTTCGACCGCCTTCTCGAGGGTCCGGTCCCCGGCCGGGGCGGGCGACCCGAACTCGACGTCTGGCTGGGCCACGGGGACATCCGGCTGCAGGCCGCGCTCGTGGATCGCGGCGCCGGCCGGCGTGAGGTACCACGCGTGGGACATCCACAGACTCCCGCCGTCGGGCAACGCGAACAGCCGCTGGATCGCGGCCCGTCCGGTCGTGCGCTCGCCGAACGTCTCGGCCCGCTTGTTGCCCGTGAGTGCCGCGGTGAACAACTCGGCCGCGCCGGCCGTCCCGAAATCAGTCAGCACGGCCAGCGGCAGGGTGATCTGGCCATCACCCGCCGAGGCGCCAATCGTGCGCTTCTCCTTGCCGCGCGCCTCCAGGATCGCCAGCGTACCGCTTGCGACAAAGACCCGGGCCGCTGCGATGCCCGCCTCGAGCGGTCCGCGCGCGACGCCGCGCAGATCGATGACCAGCGATCGGGCGCCCTCGCGCTGCAGCCGGGCCGCGGCCTCGCGCAGCGCAGCCGGCGTGTTGTCGGCGAACTCCGGCACGCGGATGTAGCCGATCGCCGGCTGGAGGATCCGCGCGGACGGCGCGCAGCGCGGGCGGCACCTCGCGCGTCAGCTCCACGTCGTGGGGCTCGGCGGCGTTGCCGCGCAGCACCACGAGCTTCACGGTCGATCCCGGGGCGCCCTGCAGCTGCCGCATGCCCTCCCACACCGACATCTCGCGCGTCGGCCTGGAGGCAATCGCCCGGATGAAGTCGCCGGGCCGCAGCCCCGCCCTGGCGGCAGGCGACTGCTCCCGCGCGGCGACCACCCGCAGGTAGGTACTGGCGGGTGAGATCGAGCCCGACGTCCGCGGGGCCGTTCCCGGCGCCGGACTTGAACACGGCTGTCTGCGCCGGAGTGAGGTAGGCGCTGTCGGCGTCGAGGGAGTCCGCGAGGCCGTGCATGGCCCCGTGCATCAGGCGATCGACGTCGACCTCCTCGACGTAGTTGCCGGTCGTCAGGCTGAACACGTCGTCGAACACGCGCAGGTGCGGGTAGGTCTCCTGGCCTCCCATGGTCTTGCCGAGGAGACCGCCGACGAGCGCGAACGCGAGCACGGGCGCCGTGATCAGGATGATGCCGAATCGCGTGCGGGTGGTCATGGATGGGGGTTACTTTCGCCGCAGCCATTGTAGTGGATCGACCGGCTTACCGTCGATCCGCAATTCGAAGTAGAGCGAGGGCTCGCCGTCGAGCGCGGTGCCCACGCTGCCCAGCCGCTGGCCCTGCGACACGCGTTCGCCCGAGACGACGTCGATGTCGGCCAGGTAGCCGTAGAGCGAGAACGCCACCGACCCGTGATCGAGGATCACGAGGTTGCCGAATCCCGTGAAGGCGGTCGCATAGGCGACCACGCCGTCGTGCACGGCCAGGACCGGCGTCGAGGCGTCGGCCGCGATCTGCAGGCCGTTCGACACGACCGACGTGTGGAACTTCCGGTTGACCTGGCGGCCGAAGCCCCCGCGCACCGTGCCCGTCACGGGCCAGTCGAGGTCGCCCTTGAAGGGGCGCAGCGGCAGGCCGATCGCCAGGCCCGGCTCCGCCGGGCGTCCGGCCGCGGCGTCGTCGACGGTGCGCTGCAGCCGCCGGCGGGCGGCATCGAGCTCGCCCACGAACTGGGCCGCGAGATCGCGCCGGGCGTCGATCCGGCTGATGAGATCCTCATGGGCCGCGACGGCCGACGCCGCCGCATCCCGGGTGCGGGCGACCGCCGCGCTGGCGAGGCTGGCCTGGCTGCGCCGGACTTCGAGCGCCGCCTGCGCCTTGCGCAGGTCCGCGAGCGTGCGCTGGCGCTCGGCGACCCGGCGGCGGTCGAGCCCCTGCAGGCCCGAGACGAACCGGTACGCGCGGCCCATGTCGCGAAGGTCGTCGACGCTCATGAGCATCCGGAGGTAGCCGCCGTTGCCGATCTTGTAGAGCTCGACCATCCGCGCCGCCAGATCGGGCAGTTGCGACTCCGCGGTCCGCTCGAGGTCGGCGATCCGGATGGCCGTGTCGTCGAGCTCGCGCTCGATGCGCTGCAGATCGCGCGTGCTGGCGGCGAACTCCTCCGCGCGCAGGTCGCGCTCGACCTCGAGCCGCCGGAGATCCTCGATGAGCGTCCGCTCGCGCGACGCGAGGTCGTCGGCTTCGCGCTGCAGCGCCTTGATGCGGGCCGCCGCCCGGCTGGCCATCGCGTCCGTGCTGGCCGGATCCTGCGGCGCTCCGGCGGCGGCCAGCGCGGCCGCGAGCGCGGCGGCCAGCACGATCGCGCCGGCCGCGCTCCACGCCCGGCTCCGCCCCGCGGAGGGCGAAACGGGGAGGCGGGACGCGTGCCGTGGCTTTCGCATGGGGATCAGAACAGGGGCCTGCCGTCCATCTCTTTCGGAACGGGCACGCCGAAGTACTTGAGCACGGTCGGGCCGATGTCGATGATCCGCGGGTCCTGCACGGCGAGCTTGCGGTTCGTGATGAGGAGCCCCGGGATCGTCTTGTAGTCGAACCCGCAATGGTCGCCACTCCACTTGCGCGTGTTGGGATAGACGATGTCGCCGGGCGGCGATCCGCCCAGCGTGGTCTGCCAGGACACCCGGTAGCCGTCCACCATGCCCACCTGGAGGTCCGGCGCGTCCTTCACGAAGGGGCCGCTGTAGATCTCGTCGCGCTTGTAGACGTTGCTGACGATGCGCGCGCCGTTCCGGGGATCGGTCAGGCCCCGCAGCCGTGCCGCCAGGTCGTCGACCACCGCCGTGTACTCCGAGGGATCGACCGCGCCGTCGCCCTCGCGGCCCTTGAGGTTGATGAACACCTGGCCGAGGCCCATGGCATAGGCCTTCGTGCGCGACCAGTCCACGTTCTCCCAGAACTGGCCCGACCCGAGGAACATCTCGTTCATGCCCTTCGTCTCGGTCCGCTGGCCCTTGATCGCGAGGAAGCCTTCGTTGACCAGCCACGTGTTCAGGTTGACCGCGTCGCGGAACGAATGGAACCCGTGGTCCGACATGATGAGCAGCTGTGTGTCGGGCGGCAGGTGTTCGAGCACCTCGCCGACGAACTGGTCGACGCGCCGGTAGACGCGGAGGATCGAGTCGCCGTACTTGGCGGCGTCCCCCTCGTTGTACATGGGGTGCGTCTTGTCGATGAAGCGCCACATCATGTGCTGGACGCGGTCGGTCGACTCGCTGACGCCCACCAGCAGGTCCCACTTGCGCGCGTCGAGGCGGTGGAGGACCACCTGCGCGCGGTCGTCGAAGGCGCGGTACAGGTCGTCCATGAACGCCTTCTCGTCGAGGCGGTCTTCATTGAGCGCCCAGGTGGCCTCGGCCCAGCCGAGCGTCCGGAAGAACCCGAGACGGTCGTTGATCTGCGACGAGAAGGACGCCGGCGACGACATCGGCACCGGCGGGTTGTCCGGCCGCCAGTTCACCGGCGAAATATAGAGCTGCAGCTCCTTGTCGGCCCGGATGAGGAACACCTGCACCATCCCGTGCAGCCGGACGAGGAAGTTCACCCGGAACTCGAGGGTGACCCACTTGCTCCATTCGCCCTCGGCGAGGCTGATGCTCTTGCCGTCGATCTCGATCGTCGCGCGGCGCTCGGGGCGGTTCCAGTGGACCGTGATGGGCAGCCGGATGTCCTCGCGCGCGGTGAGCTCGGCCAGCGCCGCCTTGTCGGCGTCCGCGAGCGAGGGCCCCTTCGCCAGGATCGCGCGCTGCTGCGCCTTGACGACGGGGTTGGGCGGGCCGACCAGCTCCGTCGTCGCCACGCCCCTGTCCATCACGAGGCGTTTGAGGATCCCGCCCATCTCCGTGTTGCCTTCCTCGTACCGGGAGAGGTCGGTGGCGAAGTAGTAGAACGTCCCGATCGTGCCGCGAATGTCGGGCAGCGGCAGCCCGGAGAGCAACTCCCCGTTCTCGACGTCTTCGGGCGGGAAGGTGATGGGCACGGTGAGCAGGCTCGACCGGACGCCGTGCTGCCCCGCCGTGACCCAGAACGACGTGCCGCCGCGAATGGACGAGATCACCGGCCCTTTGATCGGCAGATAGTTGAACAGGAACTTCGGCGGCTCCTTCTTCACGATGCCGAGGTCCGGCATGTACGTCTTCGGATCCCGCACGAGGAAATCGAAGATGTTGTGCTTGCCGGCGTTGGAGCCGGTCGCGAACGACGCCCACGAGGTGGGGGATTCCGGCGAATGGCTCGTCTCGAGGCGGTAGAAACCGCCCTGTGCCGCGAGCCGGGCCAGGTGGGGCAGCTGGCCCGCGGCCATCCACTGCTCGGTCAGTTCAGGGTCCATCCCGTCGAAACCGAGGATGACCACCTTCTGCGAGTACTCCGACGGGGAGTCCGCTTTCTGACAGGACACGGCGCCAATCGCCAGGGCGGCCGAGAGGAGCAGGAGGCTGAACGGCTTCACGTGATCTCTCTTTGTATTCGAGCGGAATCGGCCCCGAAGCCGGTCCTGTGACTGTCGAAAAAGTATAGCGTACTGCCCCCGCACGACCCCTTGCCGCGCCGGCTCTTGGAGACGGTGCCCGATGATAGTACGCTCCAGCACAGATGCGGATCCTGGGCGTGGACGACGGCCGGCGGCGCATCGGGATTGCGGTCAGCGACCCGACGGGCACGCTGGCGCGCCCGTCGGAGACCGTGGCGGGCCACGGCGACCCCGCCGTCGCCGCGCGGGAGGTGGCGGCGGCGATTCGGCGGCTCGAGGCCGGCGACGAACCCATCGGCGCGATCGTCGTAGGCCTCCCGCTGCGTCTCGACGGCACGCCAAACGAGCAGACCGGCCACGCGCGCGCGCTGGCCGCCGAGTTGCGGCGGCTGACCGGCCTCGAGGTGTTCCTGCAGGACGAACGCCTGACAAGCCGCGAGGCCGAGAGCCGGCTTGCCCTGCGGGAGCGGGACTGGAGAGTCCGCAAGAAGCGGCTCGACGCCGCGGCGGCGGCGGTGATGCTGCAGGAGTTCTTGGACAGTAGCAAGTAGTCAGTAGCCAGTAGCCAGTCAGAAGCCAGAAGCAAGAAGACGGAAGACGGAACGCTGTGGAGGTCGAGGCTTCAGCCTCGACGTGGACGCCGCAGCCAGACGAGCGGACTGACCGAACAATGCGCCGGCTCCTCGTCATCCTCTTACTCGCGCTGACTGCCGCCGGCGCCTGGGCGGGCTGGCGGCAGTATGTCCGGCTCGATGCGCCCTACAGGGGCTACGCGGGGGCCGAGCAGTTCGTCGAGGTGCCGAGCGGAATCGGGACCAGGGCCATCGGGACGCGGCTGGTCCAGGCAGGAGTGGTGCGCGACCTTCTGACATGGCGGCTCGCGGTGTGGCGGAGCGGCAAGGCGACGGCGCTCAAGGCGGGCGAGTATCGTTTCTCCGGAGCCATCTCTGCAGCCGACGCCGTGGCGAAAATCGCCCGCGGTGACGTCTATCTTCGTACCGTCACGTTCCCCGAGGGGCTGACCATCAAACAGATGGCGGCGATTTTCGAAAACGCCGGGTTCGGCCCGGCGGGCGACTTCATCGCGGCGGCCGGCGACGCCACGCTCGTCGGCACGATCGACCCGGCCGCGCGGAACCTCGAAGGCTACCTCTTCCCCGACACCTACGCATTGCCGCGCGGCACGTCCGCGCCGGATCTTGTCCGGCGCATGGTGGCGCGGTTCGAGCTGGCGATGACGCCGGACCTGCGTCAGGCCGCCGGGGACCTGGGGCTGTCGGTCCGCGAGGTCGTGACCCTGGCATCGCTTGTCGAGAAGGAGACGGCGGCGGCCGACGAGCGGCCCCTCGTGTCGGCCGTCTACCACAACCGGCTGCGGCAGCGCATCGGGCTGCAGTGCGACCCCACGGTCATCTACGCGCTGGACCTCCGCGGGCGATTCTCCGGGAACCTCACGCGGGCCGACCTGGCCATCGACTCGCCCTACAACACCTATCGGTACCGGGGCCTGCCTCCGGGGCCCATCGCCGCGCCGGGCCGCCTGTCTCTCGAGGCGGCCGTTCGGCCCGCGCCGGTCGACTACCTGTACTTCGTCAGCCGCAACGACGGCTCGCACGCCTTCGCGTCGACGCTCCCCGAGCACAACAGGAACGTCCGGAAGTACCAGGTGGAGTTCTTCCGGAATCAGGCGCGGGCACCAGGGAAACCCGCGCAACGTCAGTAGCAAGTAGCCAGTAGACAGCATTCAGTAGAAAGACCAGGACGCTGTTCGTCGTCACGCCCTACTGGCTACTGGCTACTGCGCTACGGTCTGCCGACGAGTCCCGAACCCCGAATCCCGAGTCCCGAATCCCGAGCGTCTACCTCTCCGCCCACCTCAGCTTCTCCCGGAGCACCTGGTAGTAGCTGCGCTTGACGCCGCGCACGAGGCGCGCAGGCCTGGCGGCCTTCTGGATCCGGACCGTGTCGGTGAATTCCAGGCGCTCGCCGGACTGGCCGTCGAAGGTGACGTAGGCCTCCGACCCGACACCCCTCGCGTGCGGCTGCACGAGCACGTCCGCCGATGCCGGAATCACGACCGGCCGGTTCGTGAGGGTATGCGGCGCGATCGGGTTCAGCACGAGCGCGTGCACGGCCGGATGCACGATCGGGCCGCCGGCGGAGAGATTGTAGGCGGTCGAGCCGGTGGGTGTCGCGACAATGATGCCGTCGGCGTGGAACCTGGCGACGAATTCGCCTCCCACACTGACGGCGAACTCGACGACCCGCGAGAGCGAGCCCCCGGTGACCGTCACGTCGTTCAGCACGTAGTGCTCGGCTCTCGGCTGGCCGTGGCGCTCGATGGCGGCCCGCAGCATCAGGCGCGACTCGACGGGTGCGGTGCCGGCCAGCGCCGCCTCCAGCGACGCGAAGAGCTCGCCGTAGGTGACCTCGGTCAGGAACCCGAGTCCGCCGAAGTTGACGCCGAGAATCGGCACCTCCAGGCCGGCCCGGGCGGTCCGGTCGGCCATCCCCAGCAGGGTGCCGTCGCCGCCGAGCAGCAGGATGAGATCGACATGCCGGGGCAGGTCGTCCCGATCGACGGTGCGGATGGAGCCGGCGTCGGTCAGCGCCGCCGTACTCTCGTCGAAGACCGGTTCGACGCCGCGCTGCTGCAGCCAGGCCGCGATGCCGGGCAAGTCGCCGCTGACGGCGGTCAATCCCGGCTTGGTCACGATGCCGACGCGCTTGATCATGTCGCTTCCCCTGGCGTGCTGGGCCATTCTACCTAAGAAGCACTTGCCGCGCGGCCGGCTAGCCCATAGACTGACGGCCATTCCTGGCGATGGGGCTTTCCCCACGCAGAGAGGGTCCCGGCCATGCATTCGCGTCGACTCCTGCCCGTGCTGCTTCTCCTGTTCATCGGCAGCGGCTGCGCCGCGCTGATCTACGAGGTGGTCTGGTTCCAGCTGCTCCAGCTCGTGATTGGCTCATCGGCGATCTCCCTGGCCGTCCTGCTCGGCACGTTCATGGGCGGGCTGTGCCTCGGCAGCCTCGGCTACTCGCGCGTCGCCTCGGCCCGTCATCATCCGCTCCGCATGTACGCGCTGCTCGAGGCGGCCATCGGCGTCATCGGCCTGCTGGTGCTCGTCGGGATGCCCGTTGTCGGGAGCGCCTACTCGAGCTGGGCGGGGCCAGGAACGCTCGGCGTGGTCCTCCGGGCGCTCGCGGCCGGCGTGTGCCTGCTTCCGCCCACGCTCCTGATGGGCGCCACGCTCCCCGCGCTCTCGCGCTGGATCGAGATGACGCCGAAAGGTGTCGCCTGGCTCGGGTTCTTCTACGCGGGCAACACCGCCGGGGCCGTCATCGGCAGCGTGCTGGCCGGCTTCTACCTGCTCCGCGTGTACGACCTCACCACGGCGACGCTGGTGGCGTTCGCGTTGAACGCCGCCGTCGCCGCCGCCGCGTTCCTGGTGGCGTCCATCAGCGCGTACGATCCGCAGCGCATCCAGGCCGCGGCCGAACGGCCGGATGTCGCCGGCGGGCCGGGCGCCGCGGGGCCCGCGCCCGCCCTGGCCGGGGCCCGGCTCGTCGAGCAGCGGACCATCTTCCTGGCGATTGCGCTCTCCGGGTTCACCGCGCTCTCGGCCGAAGTCGTCTGGACGCGCCTGCTCTCGCTGCTCTTCGGCGGCACGACGTACACCTTCTCGCTCATCCTCGCCGGCTTCCTGCTCGGCCTCGGCATCGGCAGCAGCCTCGCGTCGGCGCTCGCGCGGAACTTCGCGCGTCCGGGCGTCGCGCTGGGCTGGTGCCAGGCGGGCGTGGGCGTGGCGGTGGCATGGGCCGGCATCATGGTCGGCACCTCGATGCCGTACTGGCCGATCGATCCCTCCATCTCCACGAGTCCGTGGTTCAACTTCCAGATGGACGTGGCGCGCTGTCTCTGGACGGTGCTGCCCGGGGCCATCCTCTGGGGCGCGAGCTTCCCGCTGGCGCTGGCGGCGAGCGCCCGCTTCGGCGGCGACCAGGCGCAGATTGTCGGCCGGCTCTTCGCGGCGAACACGCTGGGCGCCATCATCGGCGCGCTGGGGGCCGGCGCGCTCGTCGCCTGGGTGGGCAGCCAGCACACGCAGCAGTTCATGATCGCCGTGGCCGCCACCTCGGCGCTGCTGATGCTCCTGCCCGGGCTCGGCGGCAACGCCGCCGGCACCTCGGGCGGCCGGTTCGCGACCGTCGCGCTGATTGTGTGCCTGGGCGCCGGAGCCGTGCTCCTCGGCCGCGCGATCCCGCCGATTCCGGGGCTGCTGGTCGGGTACGGGCGGTTTTCCGCGACCTGGGTGAACCAGGCGGAGTTCATCTACGTGGGCGAAGGCCTGAACGCGTCGGTGGCGGTGTCGAGGCTGTCGAGCGGCGTGCTGAACTACCACAACGCCGGAAAGGTCCAGGCCTCGAGCGAGCCGCAGGACATGCGCCTCCAGCGCATGCTCGGCCACCTCACGACGCTGGTGCCGGAGCATCCGAAATCCGTCTTCGTGATCGGGTTCGGCGCCGGCGTGACGGCGGGCGCCGTGTCGATCGACCCCCGCGTCGAGCGCGTCACGATCGCGGAGATCGAGCCGCTGGTCCCCAAGACGGTGGCCCGGTTCTTCAGTGCCCACAATTTCGACGTCGCCAACAATCCGAAGGTGACGATCCGGATTGACGACGCGCGGCACTACCTGTTGACGACCCACGAGAAGTTCGACGCGATTACCTCAGACCCGCTCGACCCATGGGTCAAGGGCGCGGCCATGCTCTACTCGCGCGAGTTCTTCGACCTGGTGAAGCGACGCCTGAACCCCGGCGGCGTCGTCACGCTGTTTGTCCAGCTGTACTCGAGCAACGAAGAGGCGGTGAAGAGCCAGATCGCCACCTTCTTCGAGACGTTCCCGAACGGGATCGTCTTCGGGAACACGTACAACGGCGCCGGCTACGACCTCGTCCTGCTCGGACAGGCCGAACCGGCGCCCCTCGACATCGACGTGCTCGCCGCGCGCCTCGACGAGCCGCAGTACGCGCCGGTCGCGCAGTCGCTGCGCGAGGTCGGCTACTCGTCGCTCATCGACCTGCTGTCGACGTTCGCGGGCGACGCGCCCAACCTCAAGGGCTGGACGTCGGACGCGGTGATCAACAGGGACATCAGCCTCCGGCTGCAGTTCCTGGCCGGCCTCGGCGTGAACCTGCGCGTCGGCGACATGATCTACCAGAACATCCTGGCGCACCGGAAGGTGCCGTCCGACGTCTTCAGCGGATCTGAACCGGCGAAGGCCGCGCTCTGGGAGGCGATCCAGAACCCCCCGATGCGCTGAGCCGCGCTACTTGGTCCCGGGAGCGGCCGGGGCCACGCTCGGCAGCTTGCCCTGCGATTCGACGATGCGCCTGGCGATCAGGTTCACCACCACCGCGTCGTTCCGGATCGCGCCGAGGTACGCCGCCCGCAGCAGCTGCTCGCGCCGCGTGCGCAGCCCCTGGGTGATGGCGTCCTTCACCTCGGGCATGCTGAGGTCTTTCTGGCCGGCGGGGTCTTTCGCCAGCACGAGCACCACGGTGTGCGCCCCGCCCCCGCTGAGCAGGCGCGCCGAACCGGGCGTGCCGTTCAGCACGGCGTCGCGCAGCGCCGGCGGCGCCTGCTGCAGCGCCGACACCGGCACGAAGCCGAGGTCGCCGCCCCGCGGCGCCGACTCGGGGTCTTCCGAGAGGTCCGCCGCGACGTCCGCGAACTGCGCGCCCCCCTTCAGCCGGTCCATCACCGTCCGCACCTTGACGGCCGCCTCCTGGGGTGTGGTCGCGTCGTTGCCGGTCCGGTTGGCGATGCGCGCGTCACGGACAGGGGTGATGACAATCTGCGCGATGCGGTACGCGTCCTCGGTGCGGTTGAACTGCGCGCGGTTCGCCTCGAAGAACGCGGCGACCTCCTGATCGGTCACGGCGACTTTCGACACGACTTCGCGCTCGAGCAGTTTCTGCACGAGCATGTCACGGCGCAGCCCCTCGCGCATGTCGGCGGCGGTCAGGTTCCGCCTGGCCAGCTCCTGCTGGAAGGACTCGTCCGGGATGTTCTTGCGGGCTTCGACGTACGCGGCGTCGAGCTCGGTGTCGGGCAGCTCGATCTTCAGCTCCCGGGCCTTCGCGAGGAGCAGGTCCTGCACCACGAGCTGGTCGAGCATCTCCAGTTTCGCGGCGGCCGTTTCCTCCTCGGAGGGTGGCGCCGGAGCCTGGAGATTCCTCCGGAATGACCGCTCCACGTCGTCGCGGGTGATCTCGTGTCCGTTCACCACCGCCCACGCGTCGGCGGACACGGGCGGGGCGGCGGGCTTGGACTGACAGCCGCCGGCAAACCCGGCGAGCGCAATCAGGAAGACGACAAAGCGGGAGCGGCGCATGGAAGTCAGGAGAGCGTTCATCATCCGACTATTGTAATCGCCCCACGCCCCTCGACGTCCACGAACTCGCGCAACGGGCCGTTTGCCCCGCCAGCGCCGGCCTCCGCGCCTCAGCCCCGCCGCAGGTGCGATCAGGAACTCCACGTTGCCGGTGGCGCCGGTGATGGGTGAGGGCGTCATCGCCACGCGAATCAGGCCGCAGGACGCGGCGCTTTCCGTGACACGCGCCAGCACGGCCTCGTGCACGGCCGGGTCCTTCACCAGGCCGCCCCGGCCCGACCTCGTCGCGGCCCGCCTCGAACTGCGGCTTCACCAGGGCCACGATGTCGGCGCCCGGCGCGAGCACCGGCGGAAGGGCCGGCAGGATCAGCCGCAGCGAGATGAACGACACGTCGATGGTGACCACCTCGACGGGCGCGGGCAGCCAGCCGCGCTCGAGTTGCCGCGCGTTACGGTGTTCCAGCACCACGACGCGCGGGTCCTCGCGCAGCCGCCAGTCGAGCTGGCCGTGGCCGACGTCGAGCGCGACGACGCGCCGCGCGCCGCGCTGGAGCAGCACGTCGGTGAATCCCCCCGTCGAGGCGCCGATGTCCAGCGCTTCGCGCCCCGTGACGTCGATCCGGAAGCAGTCGAGCGCGTGGGCGAGCTTGACGCCCCCGCGCCCCACCCAGGGGAAATCGGGCTCCACCACGGCGACGGGTGCATCGGCAGGGACGCTCGTGCCGGCCTTGCTGACGATGACACCTGCCACCGTGACCCGTCCCGCCAGGATGAGCGCGCGCGCCCGCTCGCGCGAGGCGACGAGCCCCTCGTCGACGAGGCGCAGGTCGAGGCGGGTGCGGGGCGCGGAAGCCATGGGCTGGCGGCGTTAAGACGTGCGTGCGACCACCCAGCGGGCGATCTCGGCGAGCCGGCCGCGATCGAGCTCCGCCGCGCCCAGGGCCGCGACCGCCTCATCGGCGGCTTCCCGGGCCATGCGCTTCGAGGCTTCCACACCGAAGAACGACGGGTAGGTCGGCTTGCCGGCCGCCGCGTCCTTGCCGGCGGTCTTGCCGAGCGCCTGGTCCTCGCCTTCGACATCGAGCACGTCGTCGACGATCTGGAACGCGAGGCCGAGCCACGTGGCGTAGCGATCCACGGCGTCGATGCGCGCCGGTGGCGCGCCGGCCATGATCGCGCCAACGACCGTGGCGGCGCGGATGAGGGCGCCGGTCTTGCGGGCGTGCATGTCCTTCAGGCCGTCGGCGTCGAGCGTGTCGGGGCCCTGGCTGCGCCCGACGGCCTGCAGATCGATCGCCTGCCCGCCGACCATGCCCGCGGCGCCTGCGGCGTCGGCGATGCGCCGGATGGCCGCCAGCTTCCGCGCGGCGACCTCGGGCCGGCCCTCATCGTCGGGGTCGCGCGCGAGCAGCGCGAACGCTTCGGCCAGCAGGCCGTCTCCCGCGAGGATCGCGAGGCCCTCGCCGTAGACGACGTGCAGCGTGGGCTTGCCGCGCCGCATGGAGTCGTTGTCCATCGCCGGCAGGTCGTCGTGGATGAGCGAGTACGTGTGGATCATCTCGATCGCGCACGCGGCGGGCATCGCGAGGACGGAGGCCTCGGGATCGCCCGGGGCGGCGGCGTCCGCCGCGGTCAGCGCCAGGATCGGCCTGAGGCGCTTGCCGCCGGCGAGGAGGCTGTAGCGCATGGCTTCACGGATGGCCGCAAGCCTGCCCTCCAGCGGCGGCAGCACCCGCGCCAGCGCCTGCTCCACCTCGCCGCGGCGCAGCCGGAGGTAGTCACCAAGCGGCAGAGGCGGGCTGTCGCTCACGCCCGCCGGCCCTTTCGCGACGGCTCGGCGTCGGCATCCCGCCCGTCGTCTTCGCCGACCGCCGCCAGCGCCGGCGGGGCGGGCCGGAGTTCTCCGCCCTCGCCGAGCACCTCGATGCGGCGCTCGGCTTCCTCGAGCCGCGCGTGGCAGTAGCGGGAGAGCCGCACGCCTCGCTCGTACAGCTCGAGCGACTGCTCGAGGGCGAGGTCGCCTTCCTCGAGCTTCCGGACGATGGTCTCGAGTTCGGCGATGGCGCCTTCGAAATCCTTGATGTTGACGTCCATGGGTGTGTGGTCCTGCAAGAGCCTACCGCTCCTCCTCGCGCCCGGTCACGACGCACCGCAGTTCGCCGCGATGCAGCGTCACCCGGACGGCGTCCCCGTCGTTGACCGCCGCCGCCTCACGCAGAATCTGGCGCCGCTCTCCGTCCCAGCACACGGCGTACCCGCGCCCGAGCACCGCCAGCGGGCTCAAGGTGTCGAGCCGCGCGGCCAGCGACCCGAGCCGGCCCTCCGCGCCATGGTACGTCCGGACCGCCGCGGCCCTCAGCCGCGCGTCGACCTGCGAAAGCCGCGTGTCGATCCTGCCGAGACTGCGCCGCAGATCCAGCGCGTCGAGGCGGGTCCTGAGCGCCTGGAACGCCCGCTGCCGGCGCGCCACGCCGTCGCGTCCGCCGCGCTGCAATTCGAGCTGCAGTTCGGCCACGTGCCGGCCTCGCAGGGCCAGGCGGCCGGCGAATCCCGCCATCGCCGGCCTGGCTTCCAGGCGCTGCAGGGCCTGCAGCCCCTGCTGCACCCGTCTGCCTGCCGCGGCCAGCGCCCGGGCGGCCAGGGCGTCGATGCGTGCGGTGAACTCGTCTTTCGCCGCCACGACAATCTCGGCGGCCGCCGACGGCGTCGGCGCGCGCAGGTCGGCCACCAGGTCCGCCAGCGTGATGTCGACCTCGTGGCCGACGGCCGAGATGACCGGCACCGGGCAGGCCGCGATCGCCCGGGCCGCCGGCTCTTCGTTGAAGGCCCACAGGTCTTCGATCGACCCGCCGCCGCGCCCGACGATGACGACATCGACACCTTCGACGCGGCCGAGTTCGGCAAGCGCGCGTGCGATGTCGGCCGACGCCGTCTCGCCCTGGACGCGCGCCGGCGCGATGATCACGTGGGCGTTCTGATAGCGCCGGCCCAGCACCTTCAGGATGTCGCGGATGGCCGCGCCGTCAATCGACGTGACGATGCCGATCCGGCGGGGCAGCGCCGGCAGCGGCCGCTTGCGCGACGCGTCGAGGAGGCCTTCGGCCTGCAGGCGCTTCTTGAGCTGCTCCAGCGCGAGCTGCCTGGCCCCGAGGCCCCTGGGCTCAATCTCGGCGCAGACGAGTTGGTACTCGCCCTTCGGCTCGTAGACCCCGAGCCGGCCCCTGGCGAGCACGTGCTGCCCGTCCTCGAGCTTGAACCTGAGCGATCGGGCGGCCGCCTTGAACATGACGGCCCGCAGTTGAGCGCCCGCGTCCTTCAGGGAGAAGTAGATGTGGCCGGTCGACCACAGCCGGCAATTGGAAATCTCGCCCTCGACCCAGACGTCGGACCACGTCGTCTCGAGCAGCCGTCGGACGTCCGATGTCAGCTCCGAGACGGTGTAGACGCGGGGAGACGGCGGGGCGACTGGCTCGCCGGCCTGCCCGCCGTCGGCGTCGTCGAACGGCAGGTCAAAGAGGCTGGGCATCGTCTCCCGCGCGCCGCGCGTCGGCCATGTCGTCATGGGACCAGTCGAGGCGCTCGACCCCGCGCGCCAGGCCGGTGCGCTCGTCGGCGTCGACGAGGATCGCCTGAAGGCGCGGGTTGTCGGAGGCGGGCTCCATCTTGATCGGGAGGCCCGTGACGAAGCGGTCGAGCACGGCGGCGCGCTCCATGCCGATGATCGAATCGTGCGGGCCGGTCATGCCGACATCGGTGATGTACGCCGTGCCGCCGGGCAGCACGCGGGCGTCGGCCGTCTGCACGTGCGTGTGGGTGCCGATGACCGCCGTCACGCGGCCGTCCAGGTACCACCCCATGGCGATCTTCTCGGCGGTGGCCTCCGCGTGCATGTCCACGACGATGAGGCGGCACTCGCGCGCGAGCCGTTCGACGGCCGCGGCGGCCGCCGCGAACGGGTTGTCGACCGGCGGCATGAAGACCCGTCCCATCAGGTTGATCACGCCGACGGGGCGCCCGTCCGGCGTGCGGGCCACGAACGCGCCGCGTCCCGGAGCGGCGGATGCCATATTCAGCGGCCTCAGCAGGCGGGGCTCCACGCCGATGTAGGAGAGCGCCTCGCGCTTGTCCCAGACGTGGTTGCCGGTGGTCATCACATCGACGCCGGACTTCAGCAGCGCGTCGCCTGTTTCCCGCGTGATGCCGGCGCCGGACGCCGCGTTCTCGACGTTGGCGATCACGGCGTCGATGCCGTAGCGGGCCGCGAGCACGGGGAGTCCCTGGCGCACGAGGTCGCGCCCGGTGCGGCCGAAGACGTCGCCGATGAACAGGATGCGCATGATGCAGGAAACCGGTGTGCGCCGCCGCCTCAGGCGTCCGGCCCGCGCCGGACCTGGACGGCGATGTCGCGGCCGCGGCGCTCCTCGACCTTCGGGACGCGGACGCGCAGCTCGCCGTTGGCCAGCGTGGCCGTGGCGCGAGCGGTATGGAAGGCGCCGGTCAGCCGGACCGCCCGCGCGAACCTCCCGAAGTCGCGCTCGACGAGGTGGAAGCTGGCCTCGGCGCGCTCGCCCGGGTTCGGCGGCATCTTGCCGCCGGCGATGATGACCACGCAGCCCTTGATGAGGATGCGGATGTCATCGAGGGCGACGCCGGGCAGATCGACGACGATCTCGATCGCCTCGGGCGTTTCCTGGGCATCCAGGGTGGGCGAGAACACGCCGGGGAGCAGCCGCCTGTCCAGCGTCCTCGCGCGGTCGAGGTCGTCGAAGAGGCGCCGCACTTCGTCGGCGAGGTCGCGGACCTCGGCGAGCGGCAGCATCGCGTCGATCTGGCGCATGCTCTCCATGATCGCACAGACCCCGGCGGCCCGCCACCCGCCTTCGCCCTCGGCGCACGCGCTGCCTCGGGCTTCGGCGGGCGGGCCCGCACTCGTCCCCGTCCGCTACCGTGCCCGGTCGGCCACCAGCCGCGTGCGGGTGTAGGCGATGAGCCCGCCGGCGTCGATGATGGCCTGCCTGGCCGCGGGCAGCGGCACGATGGGGAAGTCCGCGCTCCGCGTCACGTTCCGCACGTGCGCCGGCATGAGCGCGATCTCGTCTCCCACTTCGGCCTCGATGCGCCGGGCAGATGATGGTCCGCAGCCCGAGGTTGATCGAGTTCTGCAGGAAGATCCGCGCGAACCCGCGGGCGATGACGACAAGGCCGTGGCCCTTGATGGTCGATGCGGCCTGCTCGCGGGACGAGCCGCAGCCGAAGTTCTGTCCGCCCACGATGATGCCGCCCGGGGCGATCGCCTTCTGCTGGAGCGCGGTGTTGAACGTCTTGTCGTCGGCGAAGCAGAACTGGGGCGTCTCCGACGGCAGCACCGTGGCCATGAAGCGGCCGGGGTAGATGGCGTCGGTCGACACATCGTCGCCGACCTTGTAGACAACCGTGGCCATGGCGCTCAGTCCTCCTTCCGCGGGTCGGTGATCACGCCGCTCATGGCGCTGGCCGCGGCGACGGCGGGGGAGCACAGGTAGACATCGGAATTGGGGTTGCCCATCCGGCCGTGGAAATTGCGGTTCGTCGTCGAGAGTGCCGTCTCGCCGTCGCCGAGGGCACCCTCGTGGATGCCCAGGCAGCAGCCGCACCCCGGGTTCATGATGACGGCGCCGGCCTCCATCAGGTCGCCGATGTAGCCCCGCTGCATCGCCTCCTTGTAGATCTTCCAGGAGGCGGGGAAGACCAGCATGCGCACGTCCTTCGCGATCTTCCGGCCCTTGAGGCGGCGCGCGGCCTCCTCGAGATCGTCGAGCCGCCCGTTGGTGCACGAGCCGATGACGATCTGGTGGACCTTCGTGCCGGCGACCGCGCCCACGCCCTTCACGTTGTCGACCGTGTGCGGGCACGCGATCTGCGGCCCGAGCGTCGAGACGTCGATCTCGATCACGCGGTCGTAGGCCGCGTCCGGATCCGGCTGGACCAGTTCGAGCGGGTCGGTGACGCCCGCCTCCTCACGGAGATAGCGGACGGTTTCGGCGTCGGCGGGCACGATGCCCGACGTGGCACCCGCCTCGACCGACATGTTGCACAGCACGAGGCGGCCCGAGGTCGGCATCGCCGCGATCGCGTCGCCGTGGAACTCGATGACCTTGAAGTTCGCGCCTTCCGCGGTGAGCAGGCCGACGAGGTGGAGGATGACGTCTTTCGGCGTGACCGCCGGATTCAAGCGGCCGCTCAGGACGACCTTGATGGTGGCCGGCACCTGGATGTTCACGGCGCGGCCGAGCGCCCAGACCGACGCCATCTCCGTGGCGCCCACGCCGAAGGCCAGCGCGCCGAGGGCGCCGTGGCTGGTCGTGTGGCTGTCGGCGCCGACAATCACGGCGCCGGGCCGGTCATAGCCTTCCTCGGCCATCACCTGGTGGCAGATGCCGCCCGAGTCGCCGCGCACGTCGTGGAACTTCCCGATGCCCTGGGCGGCGGCGAATTCGCGCACCTTCTTCTGGTTCGTGGCCGTCTTCGCCGATTCCGCCGGGACGCGGTGGTCGAAGATCACGGCGATCTTCGACGGGTCCCAGACGCGCGGCTCGAGGCCCGTGCCCTTGAAGATCTCCAGGAACTGGTTGATGACAAGCGCCGTGTTCTCGTGCGACATCGCCATGTCGACCGCCGGCTCGACGACGTCGCCGACGTTGACGGAGGCGAGGCCCGAGGCCCGCGCGAGGATCTTCTGTGCGACGGTCATGCCCATGTGTCAGACGACTCCCTTCCGGCGGAGCGCGGCGATGCTCCTCGGCCGAGTAGCCGAGGTCGCCGAGAATCGTGTCGGTGTGGGCGGAGAGGCGCGGGGGGGGCGCGTCAATCGACGCCGGCGTCTTTTCGAACTTCGCGGTGAGGTTGAACAGGCGCAGATCGCCGAGGCCCGGCTCCGCCACGGTCTGGATCGTACCACGGTGCGCGATCTGAGGTTGGGCGAGCGCGGCCCCGAGGCCGAGGATCTCGCCCGACGGGACGCCCTTCCCGTTGAGCACCTCCACCCAGTGAGACGTCGGGTGCTCGGCGAGTTTCGCTTCGAGCAGCGGCGTGAGCTGCTTGCGGTTGGCCTTGCGCACGTCGCGCTTCTCGAACCGCGCATCGGTCTTCAGCTCCGGCACGCCGAGCGCGTCGCAGACCGATTCCCACTGTTCCTGCTGGTTGGCCGCGATGTTGATGTACCCGTCGCTGGTGACGAACACGCCCGAGGGGGCCGCGGTGAAGTTGTCGTTGCCCATCGGGACCGGCGGCACCCCGCCGATGAGGAGGTTCGCGGCGACCCAGCCCATCAGCGGCATGATCGAGTCGAGCATCGCGATGTCGACGAACTGGCCCTCGCCGGTGCGCTCGCGGTGATACAGGGCGCCCATGATGGCGAAGGCCGCGTTGAGGCCGCCCACGGTGTCGCACACCGGGAACCCGCAGCGGAGCGGGTGCAGGCGCTCGTCGCCGTTGACGTCCATGACGCCGCTCAGCCCCTGGATGATCTGGTCGTAGGCGGGCTTGTTCGCGTCGGGGCCCGTCTGGCCGAATCCGGAGATCGCGCAGTACACCAGACGGGGGTTCAGCTCGCGGAGCGTCTCGTAGCCGACGCCGAGGCGCGTCATCACGCCGGGCCTGAAATTCTCGACGACCACGTCGGCCGCGACCGCGAGGCGCCGGAAGATCTCCCGGCCCTCGTCGAGCTTCAGGTTCAGGGTGAGCGAGCGCTTGTTGGCGTTCTGCGCGAGGAAACTGGTCCCCATCAGCTCCTGGTTGAGCGTCGGCACGTTGCCCAGCTTGCGCGCGAGATCGCCGCCCTCGGGGTTCTCGATCTTGATGACATCTGCGCCCGCCAGGGCCAGGTGCATGGTGGCAAACGGGCCGGCCAGCACGTTGGTCAGGTCGAGCACCCGGACGCCGTCGAGCAGTTTCACGGTTCGCACCTCGATGCCGGATCAGGCTGCCGGTGAGGGAATCGGGCCGGTCCGGTGAATGACGCCGGGAAGCGCGCGGCCGAAGAACGCGGCCGCGTCGCTGGTCACGCCGGCGACGGCCGCGACGTCGACGCCGGTGGTCGCGCCCATGCGGTGCAGCAGGTGCGCCAGGTCCTCCGTGCAGACGTTGCCCGCCGCGACCGCCGTGAAGGGGCAGCCGCCGAGGCCCCCGAACGCCGACTCGAACGACGTGACGCCGGCGCGGAACGCCGCGTACGCATTCGCCAGCCCCATCCCGTACGTGTCGTGGAAATGGCAGGTCATCGCCAGCCGGTCATCCAGCGCCCGGACGGCGCCAAAGAGCGCTTCGACCTGCGCGGGATTCGCGTGACCGGCCGTGTCCGCGAGGCTGATGGTCGTGAGCCCCGCCTCCAGGAAGCGCCGCGCGAGATCGAGCACGCGCTCCGGCGGCACGGCCCCTTCGAAGCCGCAGCCGAACGCGGACTGGACCGACACCTGGACGCCCTTGCCGGCCGCCGCCGCTGCCCGTCCCATCGCGACGATGCGGCCGGCGGCCTCGGCGATGCTCATCCCGGTGTTCTTCCGGCTGTGCGTCTCGCTGGCCGAGACGCCCATGCAGAAATAGTCGACGCCGCAGGCGAGGCCGCGTTCGAGGCCGCGCTCGTTCAGGACGAGGCCCGAGTAGACCACGCCCGGCGGGCGTTCGGCGTCCGCCAGGCGGCGAAACACCTCGTCGGTGTCCGCCATCTGGGGGACCTTCTGCGGGTTGACGAACGAGCCGACCTGGATCATCGGGAGTCCCGCGCGGGCGAGGCGGGCGATCCAGTCGAGCTTGCGCTCGGTCGGGACGGCCTGCGATTCGATCTGCAGTCCGTCCCGCATCCCGACTTCGTGTAGCGTGATGTTCGCCATCGTGCCGCGGCTCACCTGGTCAACGGCCAGCGTCATCATCCGCGTTCGAGTCCCGAATCCCGATCTAGAGCTCCCTGGCGATCGCCTCCGCCATCTCGAGCGACGTGTGGCTGCCGCCCATGTCGTAGGTGCGAACCTGCCCCTGCGCGATGACGGCCGCCGTGGCGCGCTCGACGCGCGCGCCCATCTCCGTCTCGCCGAGCCAGTCGAGCATCATCTTGGCCGTGAGAATCGTCGCGATCGGGATTGACCTTGTACTGGCCGGCGTACTTCGGGGCCGACCCGTGCGACGGCTCGAACACGCCGAGCTTCTCGCCGATGTTGCCGGAGCAGCCGAAGCCGAGGCCCCCGACCATCTGCGCGCACAGGTCGGAGACGATGTCGCCGTAGAGGTTCGGCGCGACGAGCACGTCGTAGCTCAGCGGGTTCTTCAGCAGCCACATCGTCATCGCGTCGACGTTGGCTTCGTCGAACGTGATCTCGGGGTAACGCGCGGCCACCTCGCGGGCGATCTCGAGGAACATCCCGTCGGTCGCGCGCACGACGTTGGCCTTGTGCACGACGGTCACTTTCTTCCTGCCGTGCTTGCGCGCGAAGGCGAACGCCGCGTCGATGATGCGCGCCGAGCCCTTGCGCGTGTTGATCTTGCACGACACCGCGTACTCGTCGCCTTTCAGGCCGGCGAAGTGCGCGAACGGCGGCGAGAGCTGCCGCAACGTGTCGGCCAACGCGTCCGGGACCGGGTTGAATTCGACGCCGGCGTACAGATCCTCGGTGTTCTCGCGGAAGACCACGATGTCGATGCCGTCTTTCAGGTTGAGGGGGTTGCCCGGGTACGCCTTGCAGGGGCGGAGGCAGATGTAGAGGTCGAACAGCTGCCGCATGCGCACGATCGGCGAGCGGTAGACGAGGCCCGTGCCTTTGAGCGACGGGACCAGCTCGGCTTCCGCCGCCTTCACCGGTTTCGAGGTGATGGCGCCGAAGAGCGCGGCGTCCACGTGCTTCAACAGCTCGATGGTCCGGGCCGGCAGCGCGTCGCCCTCGGCGCACCAGAACTCCCAGCCGATGTCGCCGTGGACGTACTCCGCGTCGAGCTTCAGCCGATCGAGCACGATCCGCGTGGCGTCCATCACGTCCACGCCGACGCCGTCACCGGGCAGCCAGGCAATCTTGTATCGCGACATGCATCACCTTCCTCGTCACACGGGGGAGCGTTGAACACACGGCGGGACCGGCGGAAGAGTCCTGAAGCCACGGCCGAAACGCCGCGCCGGGGGGCGCAGCGACAGGATACCAAGACTGCGCGGTCCAGGGGCTAGTCGCAGGGACCGCACGGTCGGGACGGGACTCGGGATTCGGGAAGGCGCGAGGAGCCTGGCCCAGTCGCCATGCGGCGACAAGCTCAGGCACGAATTAATATGAGTATTAACAACTAAGATAATATTATTTGACAAGCATCATGTATTCTCCTATCCTAGTGACGTGGACAGCGAACAGGGTGCCGGGCCGAGACGGCGCGGCGCGCTGTCTTGAATAGGCAGACTCTCAGAGGAGGTACGACCATGGCTATCGTTCGATGGGATCCGTTCCGTGAACTCAATGCGGCCCAGGACCGGATGAACCGTCTGCTCGGCGACGTCTACCGCGCCGCCGACGACGACGTGATGCGCCGCGGGGCGTGGGCGCCGCCGGTGGACATCTACGACTCGGGCAACCACGAACTCGTCATCAAGGCCGAGCTGCCCGACATGAACAAGGACGACATCGACATCAGCGTCGAGAACAACACCCTCACGTTGCGGGGAGAGAAGAAGATGGACGGCGCCATGAAGGAAGAGTGCTGCCATCGCATCGAGCGGACGTACGGCGCGTTCAGCCGGAGCTTCTCGCTCCCGGCGACCGTCGATACCTCGAAAGTGTCGGCCGACTACCGGAACGGCGTGCTGACCATCAAGCTGCCGACCCGCGAGGAGGCCAAGCCGAAGCAGATCCAGGTCCAGGTGCAGGGATAACACCCGGCCGCGGGGCGGAGCAGGCAGTGCGAGGCGGGGGCGTTCGACACGCGCTCCCGCCTCGTGCCGCGTTTGCCGCTTGCATCCGCCATCTGGCGTGGTATACGGTAAAAGGTTGTGAACGAAGATACCGACGTCCAGACGCCCGTTGCCGACCCTCCCCGGGCCGACGAGAAGTTCGCCCTCAACCCGAACGAGAGCCGCTTCCTGTTCGTGGAAGTGGCCGCGCAGCGGGCCAAGCAGCTCCGCCGTGGGGCCCTGAACCGCCTGGCGTTGGCCGCGCCTGCCGAAGGCGCCGCCCCGGAAGCGCCTGCGCCCGCGCACAAGCCCGAGCGGGTCGCGATGGAAGAAGTCCGCCGCGGGTTCATCCAGTACGGGCTGGGCGACGAGTCGACGCCCCAGCCGAAGGCCGAGGAACAGTCATGAGCCTTGCCGAGGCCGGTGCGATGCTGGTCGCGACCATCCAGGCCGTAGGCGTCGGCGCCGTGTTCATTCTCGTGCTGATGATTGGCGCGTCGCTCGCCCTCGATATGTTCAAGCTGCGCCCGAGCGGCCCCCGGACCCTCACGGTCCGGAGCCTCGACGAAGCGCTCGGGCGGCCGGAGACGTATCGGCCGCCGTCGACGCCGCGCGGCACGACCGACCAGCTCGGCAATTCCCAGCGCCCGGCCTGATCGGGCCGCCGGCCTGCTGGAACCCGCACCCCGCTCTTCCTCGTAGATCCCTGTGACGGCGCGCACCGTCGGCTCCCGCCGGCGGCGTGCGCGCCGATGCCGCGCGGCCGGCGCGGCGGGAAGGCGAGGCAGTCATGTTCGAGTTGCTGGCGCTCGGAACGCTCCTCCTGTTCGGCCTCCTGATCGTCGGGATTGTCGGCGGCCTGCTGAAGCTGGCGTTCTGGCTCCTCTTCCTGCCGTTCCGCCTGGCGCTGACGCTGCTGAAGCTCGTCGTGGGCGTGCTGCTCCTGCCCCTGTTCCTGGTGCTCGGCGTCATCGCGCTGGTGGGCTTCGGGCTGGTGGCGCTGCTGGGCGTGCTCGTGCCGCTCCTGCCGCTGATTGTCGCGGCCGCCGTGGTCTGGGGACTCGTGAAGGCCTTCTCACGCCCCGCCGCGGCGACGCGCGCCTGACGCGTGCGGCTGCCAGGGCCCGGTGTCCCGCTCGTACGCGTCGGCGGCGCAGAAGAGCGCCGCTTCGTCGAACGGCCGGCCCACCAGCTGCAGGCCGACCGGCAGCCCGCCTCCCGTGAAGCCGCAGGGCACCGAGATCGCGGGGAGCCCGGCGAGCGACGCGCCGACGGTGAAGACGTCCGAGAGATACATCGCCACCGGATCCTGCAGGCGCTCGCCAAGCGGGAAGGCCGGCGTGGGGCTGGTCGGCAGCGCGATGAGGTCGACCTCGGCGAGCGCCGACGTGAAGCCGGCGGTGATGTGCGCCCGGGCCGCCTGCGCCTTCAGGTAGTACGCGTCGTAGTATCCCGCGCTGAGCACGAACGTGCCCAGGATGATCCGGCGCTTGACTTCGGCGCCGAACCCCTCGGATCTCGACGCCTCGTACATCGCGCGCAGGCCGTCCGCGCCGGCGGCGCGGTGCCCGTAGCGCACGCCGTCATAGCGCGCCAGGTTCGAGCTGGCCTCCGCCGTGGCGATGAGGTAATAGACCGGCACCGCCAGGTCCGCGTGCGCAAGCGTGATGTCGCGGACCACGGCTCCGCGCGCCGCGAAGACGTCCATGGCCGCCTCGACGGCGCGCGCCACGTCGGCGTCGACGCCGCGCTCCAGCAGGTGTCTCGGGAACCCGATTCGGACGCCGCGGATGTCGCCGCGCAGGGCGGCGCCCCAGTCGGGGACGGGCACCGGCGCCGAGGTGGCATCGAGCTCGTCCGGGCCGGCGATGGCCTCCAGTGCGGCGGCCGCATCGCGGACGGTCAGCGCCAGCGGACCGATCTGGTCGAGCGACGAGGCAAACGCGATCAGGCCGTGGCGCGACACGCGCCCGTACGTCGGGCGCAGTCCGACACACCCGCACAGCGCGGCCGGCTGCCGGACCGACCCTCCGGTGTCCGATCCGAGCGCGAGCGGCACGAGGCCCGCGGCGATGGCCGCGGCCGAACCCCCGCTCGACCCGCCCGGCGTGCGCGAGAGATTCCAGGGGTTGCGCACGGGTCCGAACGCGGAGTGTTCGCTCGACGAACCCATGGCGAATTCGTCGCAGTTGGTCTTGCCGATGACAATCGCCCCGGCACGCTCGAGGCGTTCGACGGCGGTCGCGCTGTACGGCGGCACGAAAGCCCGCCAGCGCGCGCGATCCGGCGGTCGTCGTCAGGCCGGCCGTGCAGATGTTGTCTTTGACGGCGACGGGCACGCCGGCGAGCGGCCCGGCGAGGCGCCGGTCGGCCAGGCCGTCGAGGGCCGCCGCGCGGCGGAGGACGGCCGCCTCGTCGACGGCGAGCATGGCGCCGAGTTCCCGGTTCTGCGCCGCGATGCGCGCCAGCGCCCCAACGCAAATCGCGGTGGCGGTGGTGGCGCCCTCGACAAACGCTGTGCGCAGGGCCCCAGCGGAGCCGGGCGGCGGCGCCCTCATCCGAGGACCTTCGGCACGCGGACCAGGTGCGGATCGTCGATGGCGTCAGGGGCGTTCGCGAGCGCCGCCTCGGCCCCGAGCGACTCGCCGGCCGCGTCGGGGCGCTCCCGGACCGGGGCGCGATCCCCGCCGTCATCCGGTGCCGGAACGTCCAGGGCGGCGTCGGCGGCCCTGCCCACGAACGCGAGCACCTGCGTCAACTGAGCCTGGAAGAGGGCGGACTCGGCGGGGGAAACCTGGAGCCGGGCCAACGCCGCGACGCGGGCAACCGGGAAGTCTTCGCGTCCGGCGGGCATGGCCGATGCTAACATTCACGATCATGGCACCGCAACCAACACGCCGGTCGGCTGCCGTGGCCGGAACCTGGTACCCGGCCCATCCCGCCACGCTGGTCTCCGCCATCGACCAGTACTTCGGCCAGGTCGACGAGACCATCGCCGGCGAGATCACCGCGCTGGTCTCGCCTCACGCCGGGCTGATGTACTCCGGACCGGTGGCGGCGCACGCGTACCGCCAGCTCCAGGGCCGCGCCTACGATGTCGTCGTGCTGGTCGGGCCGTCGCATCACATCGGATTCGAGGGCGTGGCGATCGTGGCGCGCGGCGTGTTCGAGACGCCGCTCGGCGACGTCGAGGTGTCGGCAGACGATGCCGACACGATTATCGCGTCGTGCCCGGTGGTGCTCGAACTGCCCGCGGCGCACCGCCGTGAGCACTCGCTCGAGATGCAGCTGCCGTTCCTGCAGCGCGCGCTGCCCGGCGTGCCGATCGTGCCGCTCGTCATGGGGCACCAGTCGCGCGCGACGGTCAACGCGCTCGCCGAGGGGCTCTCGCTCCGCCATGGCGTCCAGGCGCGCGCTGCTCGTGGCGAGCAGCGACTTGTCGCACTACCAGGACTCGAGCCGCGCGGCGCTGCTCGACCGCGTGATCGTGGACGCCATCGAGCGGTTCGATCCCGAAGCCGTCGAGCGGGCGCTCGCCCGCGACCCCGGCCACGCGTGCGGCGGCGGGCCGATCGTGGCGGTGATGCGCGCGGCGCGCGCGCTCGGCGCGGCCGACGCGCGCGTGCTCTGTTACGCGGATTCCGGCGCCGTCTCCGGCGACAACAGCGCCGTGGTCGGGTACTGCGCCGCGGTGCTCGGCACGTTCGAGGCGGCGGCCTGACGGGCGAGGAGCACGGCGTGGACGCTCCGCTCTCGGCAGAGGACCGCCACCGGCTGCTGGACGTGGCCCGCGCGGCCGTGGCCGACGCGCTCGCCGGCCGGCCGCCCCGCCGGGCCGAGCCGGCGGGGATTCTGGCGCGTCGAGCCGGCGTCTTCGTCTCGTTTCACCTCGACGGTGATCTCCGGGGCTGCATCGGGCACCCTGCCGGCGATCAGCCGCTGGCCGCCGTGGTGCCGGAATGCGCGGTGGCAGCGGCGACGGGGGACCCGCGTTTCGACGCCATCCTGCCGGCCGAGTTGCCGCGGTGCGTGATCGAGATTTCCGTGCTCGGACCCGATCACCGACGTCCGCGATCCCGGCGAGATCGTCGTCGGCCGCGACGGCCTCATCGCCGAGCAGGGCTGGCGCCGCGGGCTGCTGCTGCCCCAGGTGGCGGTCGAGTACGGGTGGGACCGGGAGGCCTTTCTGTCGCGGACGTGCGCGAAGGCCGGGCTGCCGCCCGATGCCTGGAAGCGGGGCGCGACCATCAGCAGGTTCGAAGCGGAGGTGTTCGACGACGCCGACGCCGGATGGAGGAGCGTGTGATGCGACGACTGGCGGCCGTGGCAGTGGCGGTCGGGTTGATTGGCGCCGCCCAGGTCGGCGCGTGGGGCGGCGAGGGGCACCGGCTGATCCTCGATCGCGCGATCCAGTTGCTGCCGCCGGAGCTCCGCGCGGCGTTCGACGCGGATCGGGCGGCGCTGCTCGAGCACGCCAGCGATCCGGACCTGTGGCGCGTTGCGGGCTTCGACGAGGAGGCGCCGCGTCACTTCCTCGACTTCGACGCGTACGGACCGCCGCCGTTCAGCGAGCTGCCGCGCGACCTGGGGGCGGCCATCGAGAAGTTCGGCCCCGAGACGGTCACGAAGAACGGGCTGCTGCCCTGGCGCGCCGCCGAGATGCGCGGCCGCCTGCTGCGCGCGTTCAAGGCCCACAAGGACGGGCAGCGCTACGGCCGGCACAATGCCGTCTACCTCTCGGCCGTCCTCGCGCACTACGTGGCGGATGCCCACCAGCCCTTCCACGCCGTCCTGAACTACGACGGACAGCTGACCAACCAGCACGGCATCCACGCGAGGCTCGAAGATGAGCTGCCGACCCGCTTCGCGTCGCGGCTGACCTATGTGCCCGCGGCTCCCCGGCCGATTTTCGACACGCGCGAGGCGATGTTCGACGCCCTGGCCTCGGGCGCGGTGCTTGTCGACGGGCTGCTCGAGGCCGACCGCCGCGCGGCGGAGGGCCGGACCGAGTACGACGACGCGTACTACGACATGTTGTTCGCCGCGGCCCGGCCCGTCCTCGAGCGGCGCATGAGCGAGGCGATCACCGCCGTGGCAGGCGTCATCCTGGGCGCGTGGGAGGAGGCCGGACGGCCCGATCTCACGACCACGCCGCCGCGCCCGGCGCAGAAAATCCGCGGGCGCGACGCCCGCTAGCCCGCGCCGACGCCTCGATGGACATCTACCTCGTTCCCGCCGGGCGCCACCACTACGGGTTGTACTGCGAGGTCGAGGACCGCCGCCAGGGGCCCGATGACGAGCGCGCCCGGCTGGCGCGCCGCACTCGAGCAGGCGGTTCCATCGCGGCCTCGCCTACCTCGAGGCCGAGCGTCGCGGCCGGCTCGCGAAAGCGGCGTCCGCGGAGCGCCGGACCCGTCCTCAACGCCTCCGCGACCGGGCCCTCGGCTGGCTCGCCGAGCGCGTCGCCGAGCAGCGCCTGTTGTGGTTTCTCCGAAGCGAGCGGGCCGTCACCGCTCACCATCCCGACGACATGCCGGCCGACGATGCCGAGCGGTGGGTGCGAAGCGAGCTCCGCCGCGACAGCCTGCGTCACCTGGTGTGGATGTTCGTTGACGGCGGCATCTACCTGGCGTCGCTGCCGCTCACCCCGATTCCCGGGCCGAACGTGCTGTCGCTCTACTTCTCGTTCCGGGCGATCGGGCATTTCCTCTCGTGGCTGGGCGCGCGCCACGGTCTCCGGCACGTCGCCTGGACATACCGGACGTCGGGGCCGCTGGCCGAGTTGCGCCGCCTGCCTGGCATGACGCCGGCCGACCAGGCCGCGCTCGCGCACGACGTCGCCTCGCGCCTGAACCTGCGGCATCTCGACCGGTTCCTCGCGCGGATGGCGCTCGCAGGCCCGTGATATACTCGCGCCGCTTGACCCTCCGCGAACTCGCTGAGCGACTCGGGTGCCGGCTCGACGGCGACGGCTCGATCGAGATCGGGCGCGTCGCGACACTCGAAGCGGCGGGCCCGGGCGACCTGTCCTTTCTCGCCAATCCCAAGTACGCGCCGCAGGTGGCGACCACCCGCGCCGCGGCGGTCATTGTCGCCGAAGACGCCGCGCCGGCGCCGTGTGCGATGCTGCGCGCGCGCGATCCCTACCTGGCCTTCGCGTCGGCAGCCGCCCTGCTGGCGCCGGACGACCGGCCGGCCCCCGGCGTGTCACCGGCGGCCCATGTCGACCCCGGCGCCGCCATCGGCCCCGGCTGCCACATCGGCGCCTTCGCGTCGGTGGGAAGCGGCGCCGTCATCGGGGCGCGCACCATCGTGCACCCGCACGCGGTCATCTATGCCGGCGTCACGATCGGCGACGACTGCGTGATCCACTCGCACGTGTCGATCCGGGAGCGCTGCTCGATCGGAAACCGCGTCGTCATCCAGAACGGCGCCGTCATCGGCAGCGACGGCTTCGGGTTCGCGCCGAGGCCGGACGGCACGTATCAGAAGATTCCCCAGGTCGCGCCGGTCGTCATCGAGGACGACGTCGAGATCGGCGCCAACACGGCCATCGATCGCCCGGCCGTCGGCGAAACGCGGATCCAGGCGGGCACGAAGATCGACAACCTGGTGCAGGTGGCGCACGGCGTCCGCGTCGGGCGCAACGTGATGCTCGTGGCGCAGGTCGGCATCTCGGGCAGCACGACCATCGGCGATTCGTCGGTGCTCGCCGGCCAGGTCGGCGTGGCGGGCCACTTGCACATCGGGAAGGGCACGAGGGCCACCGCGCAGACCGGGATCCCCAACTCGCTCCCGGACGGGGCATTCGTGTCGGGCTACCCGGCGATCGACAATCGCGACTGGCTCAAGTCCTCGGTCGTGTTCAAGCGCCTGCCCGAGATCAGGAAGACCCTCGCCGACCTGGAGAAGCGCCTCGCCGGCGTCGAGGCCAGGCTTGGCGCCGGTCCCGACACCCCGCGCGAGTAGCTCGTGCCATAATCCGGTAGATGGAACGCACCGAACCGCGCCGGCGCGGCGGGTCCCGCTGCCGCCGGGCGCGGCGTATCGCCGCCGGGTGCCTCTGGCTGTCGCTGGCCGCCGTCTCGGCGGCCGGGCCGCGCGCCGTGTCGGAGGTCAGGCCGCCGAAGCTGGACTATTCCAGCTTCGACGCTGCCGAACGGGCTCCGGCTCGTCCTGCACGAAGATCACTCGACCCCGATCGTCAACGTCCAGGTGTGGTACCACGTCGGATCGAAGGACGACAGGCCGGGGCGCAGCGGGTTCGCGCACCTCCTCGAGCGCCTGATGTTCACGGGCTCGAAAAACGTCCAGCCAGGGCAGCACACGACGCTCGTCACGGGCGTTGGCGGGCAGGCCGACGCGTACACCACCGAGGACGTGACGGTGTTCTGGGAAACCGTGCCGTCCGAGTTCCTGCCGATGGCGCTCTGGCTCGAAGCGGACCGCATGGCGTCGCTGCGCATCGACAAGGCGGCCTTCGAAGGGGAGCGGGAGGTCGGCTCTAGAGGCGCGGCGGATGCGACGACAACGAGCCGTACGGGCGGCTCTCTGAAATCGTGAACGGCCACGCGTTCACGGCGCACCCGTACAAGCACCCGACCATCGGCACGATGGCGGGTCTCGAGGCCGCGTCGCTCGACGAGGTGCGCGCGTTCTACCGGACGTATTACGTGCCCGCGAACGCCACCGTGGTCATCGCCGGCGATATCGACCCCGGCCGGGCCGTGGAACTGGCGACGGCCTACTTCGGCCGGATCTCCGGGCCTTCGCGCGCGGTGCCGCGGGACATCCCTGCCGAGCCCGCTCAGACAATCACCGCGGCGGCTCGTCGTCGAGGAAGGCTGGCCGCTGCCGGTCGTCGTCGTGGCCCATCACGTGACGTTCGACGGGCATCCCGACTCGTACCCGCTGCAGATGGCGTCGAAGATCCTGTCGGACGGGCCGAGCGCGCGGCTCTACCGGAAACTGGTGTACGAGACGGGGATCGCGTCGTCGGCGGCCGGTGTCAGCCAGCTCACCGAGCATCCGAACCTCTTCTATGCCTTCGCCGTCGTGCAGCCCGGGCACACGCCGGCCGAGGCGGAGCGGGCGCTCGTGCAGGAACTCGACCGGCTGCGGACCGAGCCCGTGTCGGAGCGGGAACTGACTCGCGCGAAGCGGCAGTTCACCCGCGATTTCGTGCTGGGCAGGGAGACCGTTCAGCAGAAAGCCAGCGTCCTCGCCCGCGCGGCCGTGCTGCACAAGGGCGACGTGGGGTCTGTCGACGCGGAGTTCGACCTCTTCCAGCGGGTCAGCGCGGCCGACATCCAGCGGGTGGCGCAGGCCTGCTTCGCGCCGAACACCCGCATGGTGATCACGGTGACGCCGAGGCCCGCGAAAGAAGGCGCCGAATGAGGGGCGCACCGCGCAGCGGCGCTGGCGCTTGCCGCCGCGGCGATCCTGGCGATCGCGGCCGCGGGCCCGGCTGCCGCGCAGGTCAGGAACTGGCCGTCCGAACCGGTGCCGAAGCCGCTCGCGACGCGCGCGGTGAGCGTTCCCGCCGTACGAGGTCCGCACGCTGGCCAACGGCCTGCGCGTCGTCGTCGTCGAGCACCACGAACAGCCGGTGGTGAGCCTGCGGCTCCTCGTCGGCGCCGGGACCGCCAGAGACCCGATGCCGAAGCTCGGCGTCGCGAACATGGTGGCGTCGCTGCTCGACCAGGGGACCGCGACGCGATCGGCGCAGCAGATCGCGGACGCGGTCGACTCCATCGGCGGCAACATCAGCATCGGCGCGGGCACCGACGCCACCCTCGCGTACTTCACCGTGCTCAGGGACAGCCTGGATCAGGGCCTGGACCTGCTGTCGGACGTCGTGCGCGCGCCGGCGTTCGCCCCGGGGGACCTGGAGCGTCAGCGCGAGCAGCTGCGGTCCGCGTTGCGGGTGAGTTACCAGGACCCGGACTACCTGGCGACCATCGTCTTCCGGCGCCTCGTCTACGGCGCTCACCCCTACGGGTACCCGGCGACCGGAACGCCGACGTCCATCGAGCGGATCACGCGCAGCGATCTCGTCGAGTATCACGAGCGGTACTTCGCGCCGGGCAACTGCATGCTCGCCGTGGTGGGTGATGTCCCGGCGGGCGAGGCGTTCGCGGCCGTCGAGAAGGCGTTCGGCGGATGGGCCCCGCGGCCCGTGGTGGAGCCGATCGTGCTCGGGCCGCCAGCGCCGACGCGCCGCGTGGTCATCGTCGACGTCCCGGACGCGGCGCAGACGGAAGTGCGGGTGGGCCAACTCGGCATCCGGCGCGACGTCCGGCGATTTCATGGCCGCGAACCTGGCGGTCCGCATCCTCGGCGGAGACGGGGCGAGCCGCCTTCAACAGGTGCTGATCAAGCGGCGCGGGCTCGCCTACGGTGCCTCGGCCGACCTGAGCGCGTACCGGACGACGGGCGACATCGCGGCGACGATCGGGACGCGCCCGGAGTTGACCGGCGCGGCGCTGCGCGTGATCATCGACGAGTTCTTCCGCCTGCAGCGGGAGCCGGTCGGGACGCGCGAACTCGACGCGGCGAAAGCGTCTCTCGCAGGCAGTTTCCCGCTGAGCATCGAAACGCCGGACGGCATCGCCGCCAGGGTGCTGACCTCGCTCTTCTACGGCGTGCCGCTCGCCGAGCTCGGCACGTTTCGCGATCGGGTGCAGGCGACGACGCCCGCCGACATTCAGCGCGTCATGCGCGCGCATCTCCGGCCCGACAGTCCGGCGATCGTGCTCGTGGGCTATGCGCCGATCATCGTCGACGCGCTGCAACGCGTCGGGATCCCGAGCGGCGAGGTGGTCGCCCTGGCAGATTTCGATGTCACCACCGCGGACTTCCGGCGGCCGCCGGGGCCGGCGGCCTCGGTGGCGCCGCCTGTCTCGACCCTGAAGACCTTCTCCCGCGAGGACTGGGAGCAGGCGCGGAGCGTCCTCGACCAGGCCGCCGCCGCCGCAGGCGGTCTCGACGCTCTTCGCGGGGTGAAGACGATGCGCGCGACGGCCACCACCGTCATGCAGACCCCGGGCGGCCCGATGCGCGCGACGACGCGCACGTTCATCGAGTACCCCGGCCGGATGCGGGTCGATGCGACGCTGCCGGCGGGTGAGGTCGTGCAGGCGTACGTCGACGGGCAGGCCTGGCTCAGGGACCGGAACGGCATCCGGGACGCACCGCAGCCGATGCGCGACCAGTTCGCCCAGGGCCTGCGTCGCGACTGGATCGCCCTGCTCCTGGCGGCGGCCGACAACCGCCTGATGGGCCGGTTGCTGCCGGACGAGAAAGGGCTCGCCGGCCGGCCCCTCCGCGTCGTGGAGCTCTGGTCGGAGCAGCTGTCGCCGGTACGGGTCGCCATCGACGCCGGGACGCACCTGATCGCCTGGATCTCGTACGAGACTGCCGACCCCGGCGGGCGTGTGGCGATCAGGGAGAGCTTCGACGACTACCGCGAGGTGAAGGGCATCAGGATTCCGTTCACCGCCGTCGTCCGGCGCGACAATGCCGTGATGGTCGAGCGCACCATCACGGACCTGCAGATCAACGTGGCGTTTCCGCCCGCCTTCTTCCGCAAGGTCCAGTAGGCGGCCCGCGATGACCTCGGTGATGATCGCGTGCGGCGAGCCCTCGGGCGACCTCTACGCCGGGGCCCTCGCTCGGGAACTCCTCCAGCTTGAGGCCGGGCACGCGGATTGTCGGCCTCGGGGGCGACCACCTGCGCGGCGCCGGCGCCGAGCTGGTTGGCGACTACCGCGGCCTGAGCGTGACGGGTCTTGTCGAGGCCGTCAGGGTGCTGCCGCGCGCCTGGGCCATGCACCGCGCGCTGGTGGAGCGGGCCAGACGTGATCGCCCGGACGCGCTGGTGGTCATCGACTTCCCCGATTTCAACCTCAGGCTGGCGGGCTCTCTGCATCGCCTCGGCATTCCCGTCGTGTACTACGTGTGCCCGCAGGTCTGGGCCTGGCGTTCGGGGCGGCTGCGGGTCCTCAAGCGTCTCGTCGACCGCGCGCTGGTCATCTTCCCATTCGAGGCGGCGATCTATCGCGATGCGGGCATCCCGGTGGAGTTCGTCGGCCATCCGCTGCTGGACCTCACGCCGGTCTCGGCGGGCCGCGACGCGTGCGCGGCCGAGTGGGGCCTCGATGGCTCGGCGCCGACGGTGGCGCTGCTCCCGGGCAGCCGTCCGAACGAGCTGCGCGCCACGCTGCCCACGCTCGCGGCCGCCGTGCCGCTCATCGCGGCCCGGGTGCCCGGCGTTCAGTTCATCGTCGCGCGCGCACCGAACCTCCCCGACGAGCTGTTCGAGCCGCTCCGGGGCGTTGGCGGCAGCCGGATCGCCGAGATCGCCGGGCGCACCGACGATGTGCTGGGCGCGTCCGACGTGGTGGTCACCGCGTCGGGAACGGCGACGGTGCAGACCGCGATCCACGAACGGCCGATGGTCATCGTCTACCGGCTGTCGCCGCTGACGTACCGCCTCGGGAAACGCTTCGTGAAGGTGGACACCTTCGGCATGGCCAACCTGGTGGCCGGGCGGCGCATCGTGCCCGAGCTCATCCAGCAGGACTTCACGCCCGACGCCGTCGCGCACGAGACGGCGCGGTACTTCGAGGACGGGGACTATGCCGCGCGGACGCGCGCCGCCCTGGCTGAGGTGCGCGCCAGGCTGGGCGATGGCGGGGCCAGCCGGAGAGCGGCCGGGCAGGTGCTGGCCGTGTGCGACGCACGCCGGCGCGGCCGCGGCTGAGGCCGCCGCCGGCGGGGGCGGAAACGCGGCATAATGAGGGGTCCAATTTCCGGGAGACGACTGCACTCATGGCATACCAGAACTCATTCGGCGTCGTGCGGGACCTGCAGTTCCGCGGCGGCTCGGCGAAGTACTACAGCCTGCCTGCCCTGCAGCAGTCGGGCTTCCCTGGCGTGGCGCGCCTGCCGTACTCGCTGAAGATCCTGCTGGAGAACCTGCTTCGGCACGAGGACAACGCCTCGGTCAAGCCCGTCGACATCCAGGCGCTCGCCAACTGGGATCACGCCAGCGACGTCGAGAAGGAAATCGCCTTCACCCCGGCGCGGGTGCTGCTGCAGGACTTCACCGGCGTGCCGGCCGTCGTGGACCTCGCGGCGATGCGCGACGCGATGGCCCGCCTCGGCGGCGACCCGAACCGGGTCAATCCCCTTCAGCCGATGGAACTCGTGATCGACCACTCCGTGCAGGTGGATCATTACGGCACGCCCGACGCGTTCCACCTGAACGCGGAGCTCGAGTACGCGCGCAACCGGGAGCGCTACACGTTCCTTCGCTGGGGGCAGAACGCCTTCGCCAACTTCCGCGTCGTGCCGCCCGAGACCGGCATCGTGCACCAGGTGAATCTCGAGTACCTCGCGCGCGTCGTCTTCCGCGCCGACCGCGGCGGCGTCGCGTGGGCGTACCCGGACACGCTGGTGGGCACCGACTCGCACACGACGATGGTGAACGGCCTCGGCGTGGTGGGCTGGGGCGTCGGCGGCATCGAAGCCGAGGCGGCGATGCTGGGCCAGCCCATCTCGATGCTGATTCCCCCGGTGGTCGGCTTCCGCCTCGAGGGGTCGCTGCCGGCGGGCACCACCGCCACCGATCTCGTGCTGACCGTGACCGAGCGGCTTCGCCGGCACGGCGTGGTCGGCAAGTTCGTCGAGTTCTTCGGCCCCGGACTCGCCAGCCTCTCGCTGGCCGACCGCGCGACGCTGTCGAACATGTGCCCCGAGTACGGCGCGACGGTCGCGATCTTCCCGATCGACGCGATGACGATCGACTACCTCCGGCTGACCGGCCGGGACGACTCGTCGGTCGCCCTCGTGGAGGCCTACGCCAAAGCCCAGGGCCTGTTCGCCGACGAGCAGTCGCCGGAAGCCGACTACAACGAGGTGATTGAACTCGACCTCGGCACCATCGAGCCGTCGCTCGCCGGGCCGAAACGGCCGCAGGACCGCGTCCCGCTCTCGGCGGCCAAGGCGAAGTTCGCGGCGGCGCTGCCGCAGATGCTGGCGGAGCGGAAGGCGCCGGCGTCCGCCGCGGCGGCGGCGGTGTCCGGCCCGCCGATCGATCACGGCGCGGTCGTGGTGGCGGCCATCACCAGCTGCACCAACACGTCCAACCCCAGCGTGCTCGTCGCGGCGGGCCTCCTGGCCAGGAAGGCCGTCGAGCGCGGCCTGACGCGCAAGCCGTGGGTGAAGACGAGCCTCGCGCCGGGCTCGAAAGTCGTGACCGAGTACCTGGAGAAAGCCGGCCTCGCGGATTCCCTCGACGCGCTCGGGTTCAACCTGGTGGGCTACGGGTGCACGACCTGCATCGGGAACAGCGGCCCGCTGCCCGACGAGGTGGCGGCCCAGATCGAGGCGCGCGGCCTCATCGTGGCGTCGGTGCTCAGCGGCAACCGCAATTTCGAAGGGCGCGTGCAGCCGCTTGTCAGAGCCAACTACCTGGCGTCGCCGCCGCTCGTCGTCGCCTACGCGCTTGCCGGCACGATGGATCTCGACCTCACGTCCGAGCCCCTCGGCCACGACAGGGCCGGTGCGCCCGTGTACCTGAAGGACATCTGGCCGAGCGAGCGCGAGATCCAGGAGTGCATCGCGGGGTCGATTACCGCGGAGATGTACCGCGAGGTGTATGCGGGCGTGTTCGATGGCGATGATCGGTGGAAAGCCATCGCGCCTCCGGCCGGCGACCGGTTCGCGTGGGATGACGCGTCGACCTACGTCCGGAACCCGCCGTACTTCGACGGGCTCACCCTCGAGGCCCCGCCGCCGCAGCCGATCGCGGGCGCCCGCGTGCTGGCGGTCCTCGGCGACAGCATCACGACCGACCACATCTCGCCGGCCGGCAACATCAAGGCGGACAGCCCGGCCGGGAAGTACCTCCAGGAGCGCGGCGTGCAGCCGAAGGACTTCAACCAGTACGGTGCGCGGCGGGGCAACCACGAAGTGATGATGCGCGGGACGTTCGCCAACATCCGGCTGAAAAACCAGCTCGTGCCCGGCACCGAGGGCGGCGTCACGGCGTTCCTGCCGGGCGGCGAGGTGATGCCGATCTACGACGCCGCCATGAAGTACAAGGCGGCAGGCGTGCCCCTCGTGATCCTGGCCGGCAAGGAGTACGGTTCGGGATCGTCGCGCGACTGGGCGGCCAAGGGCACGGCGCTGCTGGGCGTGAAGGCCGTCATCGCCGAGAGCTTCGAGCGGATCCACCGCAGCAATCTCGTCAACATGGGACTGCTGCCGCTGCAGTTCCCGTCCGGCCAGTCCGTGGCGGCGCTGGGGCTGACCGGCCAGGAGACATTCGAGATCGTCGGCGCCGCCGACGCGCTGGCGCCGCGCGGAACCGTCACCGTCAAGGCGACGGCGCCCGACGGTTCGGTGAAGTCGTTCGAGGCTCGGGTGCGCATCGACACACCCGAGGAACTCGTGGCGTTCCGCAACGGCGGCATTCTGCCGTACGTGCTGAGGCAGTTGCTCAGGAAGAAGTAGTCAGTAGTCAGTAGTCAGAAGTCAGAAGCAGAAGAATGGCCCGTCGAGGCGTGCGCCTTCCTGGCTTCCTGACTCGGCTACTGACTACTGGCTACTGACTACTGACGTTACGGAGCCCGCTGCCCATGCTGACAGCACCGCTCGTCAAGGAGCGGGCGACTCGACCTCGGCTTCGACCTCTGCGGCATCGCGCCTGCGCGGGACCTCGAAGAGTTGGCCAGGCTGCCGCAGTGGCTCGCCCGCGGCTACGGCGGGCGGATGACCTATCTCAACCGCACCGCCCGCGTGCGCGCCGATGTCCGGCGCTGGCTGCCCTCGGCCCGGTCGGTGGTCGCCGTCGCCTGCCTCTACAACACCGATCGGCCCGGCCACGTGGAGATGGCCGACGCCGCGCGGGCGCGCATCGCGCGCTACGCCTGGGGCGACGACTATCACGACGTGATGGGCCGCCGCCTCGCGGGCCTGGCCGGCTGGATGCGCGACACGGCCGGGCCGGGGTTCGACGCGCGCTGGTCGGTCGACGACGGGCCCGTGCAGGAGAAGGTCTATGCCTCGCGGGCCGGCATCGGGTGGATAGGCAAGAACACGTGCGTCATCAACCCCGGGATCGGTTCGTGGATCCTGCTGGGCATGCTGGTGAGCAACGTGGACCTCGAGCCGGACGACGAGGCCGTCGATCTGTGCGGCACCTGCCGGCTGTGTATCGACGCGTGTCCGGCCGGCGCGTTCGCCGAAGCCCTACGTGCTCGACGCCCGGCGATGCCTGTCGTACCTGACCATCGAGATTCGCGGCGGCATTCCGGCCGAGCAGCGGCCCGGCCTCGGCGCCCATATCTTCGGATGCGACATCTGCCAGGACGTCTGCCCGTACAACGCCGTGGCGCCCCTGGCCACGGATGCCTGCTGGCTTCCCAGAGCCGACTTCGCGGACGCGCGGATCGATCGCCTCTGGGAGATGGACGACTCGGGGCTCGAGCGGGCCATCGAGGGCACCGCGCTCCGCCGCGCCGGCGTGCGCGGGCTTCGCCGGAACCTCGCCGTCGCCATCGGCAACGCGGGCCCGCCACTGACGTCTGTCCTCGATGCGGAAGAGGTGCCTGGCGCCACTCCTGCGGAGACCGCGCGGGACGATGCGCGGCCGTCTCTCCAGGATCCGATGGTGGCCGAGCACATCAGTTGGGCCAGGCTCCGACGGCCGTAACGACGTCCGGGTTGCACAGAATCTTGATGGCCGGGTCACATTCGTGTGCAAACCCGATTGATCTCGGCGTGGGTAGTTTCTACCCTTGGACAACCAAGGAGGACCGCTCATGCCTGGAATCACTGCCTGGGAAGATGACCCGCACTCATCGTCTGACGCCGAACCCGTGGGGAGGCCCGTTCCGGACCTCGGCCATCCCGGGCTTGGTCTGTCGATGGTTGGCCGGCAGCCTGCCGCTCGTGTCTACCCGGCTGGCACGCATGGCTTCCGGTACTGGAACGCCGCCGACGCGCTGGCCCGTGCCGTAGGGTACTGGAGCCGCGTCGTGCCGGGCGCCGCCAGGTGGCACGGCGGGCGGCCGCTCGTCGTCGATCTCGACGCGGGCGAAGATCTGAACGCGTACTACGACCGCCAGGAACTGTGCTTCTTCCACGCGACGGTGCGCGGCGTCGCGGTCTACTCCGGAGAGAGCCCCGACGTGCTCTGCCACGAACTCGGGCACGCGCTGCTCGATGCGGTCCGGCCGCAGCTCTGGAACGCGGCGAGCATCGAGGTGGCCGCGCTGCACGAGGCGTTCGGCGACATCAGCGCGATGCTGTCGGCGCTCGATCTGCCGTCGGTCCGGGAAGACGTGCTCGCCGGCACCGGGGGCCGGCTCTCCCGGGCCTCGCGCGTGTCGCGCCTGGCCGAGCAGCTGGGCTGGGCGATCCGCCAGCTTCACCCGGACGCGGTCGATGCCGACTGCCTGCGCAACGCGGTCAACTCGTTCTTCTACCGCCAGCCGGAGAGCCTGCCGCCGATGGCCCCGGCCAGCGTGCTGTCGTCGGAGCCGCACTCGTTCAGCCGCGTGTTCACGGCGGCGTGGCTCGAGTCGCTGGCGGGAATGGCCGAGGTGCGGGGGACGGGCGGAGACGCGCTGGCATCGGCGGCGCTCGACGCCGGCCGCCTGCTGATTGGCGCCGTGGGCACCGCCCGCATCGCATCGAATTACTTCGCGCAGGTGGCCGCCGGCCTCCTGGTCGCGGACGAGCGGCTGACGCGGGGATCATACCGCGCCGCGATCCGGAGGGCCTTCGTGGGGCGCGGGATCCTCTCGATGTCGTCGGCGGCCGACATCGTCGAGACGCGGCGGCGGCGCGACGCCGGGACGCCCGGCCCCCGCGAGGAACGGCTGCGGGCGATCGAGGTGCCCATCGACGGGCGCGCCTACGGGCTCAGGCTCCGGCGGCTGCTGGTCGAGGCGCCGCTCGGAGCCACCCGCTGGACGGCCGCCTCGGCAGCGCTCGACCTCGGGCCGCTCGCGCCGGCGACGCCCGACCGCGCGAGCCGCGCGTTTGTCGAGGATCTGCTGCGGCGCGGGCGCGTGGACACAGGCGGCCTGCGTCGGAACGCGGCCGAGCCGCCGCGCGCAGGCCGGGCCACGCACGCGCTGGTGCGCGAGGGGCGGCGCGTGCGGCTGGTGCGCCAGCGCTTCCACGCGCGGCCCTGAGACGGCGGACTATACTTGGGCCGATGGACCGACAGGCCGGGCCTCGCCAGGAGTACGCGCGCCGCCTTGCGGAGCGGCAGGCTGCGGCTGCCCGAGCGGCCCGCCTCGATCGCCGGATGTCGCATGCGCGCCTTGCGGCGGTGTCCGCCGCCGCCGCGGTGGCCTGGCTGGCGTGGGGCCGGCACGTCCTGTCCTCGTGGTGGTTCGCGGTCCCGGCCGCGGCGTTCCTCGCACTGGCGTTCGTGCATGGGCGCGTCGTCGCCTCGCGCCTCCGGGCGGAGCGAGCCGCCGCGTTCTATGACCTGGGCCTGGCGCGGCTGGACAACCGGTGGGCGGGGAGGGGCGACGCCGGCGAGCGGTTCCTGGACCAGGCGCACCTGTATGCCGGCGACCTCGACGTGTTCGGGCGAGGCTCGCTGTTCGAGTTGCTCTGCACGGCGCGCACCCGGGCGGGAGAAGAGACCCTGGCGGCCTGGCTGCGGGCACCCGCCTCGCTTGGTGACGTGCGCGCGCGGCAGGACGCGGTGCGCGACTTGCTGCCCCGGCTGGACCTGCGCGAGGACCTCGCACTGCTCGCCACCGAGGTGCGTGACCGCGTGCACGCAGGCTCGCTCTCGGCCTGGGCCACCGCCGAGCCCGTGCTTCGGTCGCGGCTCATCCCGATAGCGGCGGCGCTGCTGGCGGGCGCCATCCGTCCTGTCGCTGGGCCTGTGGTGGGCCGGCCTGGCCGCCCCTGTCGTCGCCGCCGCCTGCCTCGCCGCCGAGCTCGCATTCGCGCTGCCGCTCCGGGCCAGGGTCCGGCGCGTCATCGGCGCGGTGGACGCGGCGAGCGCGGAACTGGGGGTGCTGTCGCACATTCTCACCCGTCTCGAGCACGAGCGCTTCTCCAGTCCGCGCCTCCTCGAACTCGGCGCCATGCTCGCGTCCGACGGCGTGCCGCCGTCGAGACGCATCGCGCAGCTTTGCCGGCGCATCGACCTGCTCGACGCGCGCCGCAATCAGCTCTTCCTGCCGTTCTCCTGCCTGCTGCTGTGGGGCACCCAGTTCGCGCACGCCATCGAGTCGTGGCGCGCGGCGGCGGGGCCGTCCGTGCCGCGCTGGCTGGCGGTGGTCGGGGAGTTCGAGGCCCTCTCCGCCCTGGCCGGCTACGCGTGGGAGAACCCCGAGGACCCGTTTCCGGACGTGGTCGACGAGGCCGGCGGGCCGCGCTTCGAGGCCGACGCGCTGGGCCATCCCCTCATCCCGCGGGAGTCGTGCGTGCGCAACGACGTCCGCCTCGGCGGCGAACATCCGCAGGCGCTGGTCATCAGCGGCTCCAACATGTCGGGGAAGAGCACGCTGCTGCGGACCGTCGGCATCAACACGGTGCTGGCGCTCGCCGGAGCGCCCGTGCGGGCGGGCCGGCTGAGGCTGACGCCGCTCTCGGTGGGCGCGACGCTGCGCATCCAGGACTCGCTGCAGACGGGCACCTCCCGCTTCTACGCCGAGATCACACGGCTGCGCGCGATCGTCGACCTCACGGGGGAAGTCCGCCGCTGCTGTTCCTCCTCGACGAGATGCTCAACGGCACCAATTCGCGCGATCGGCGAACCGGCGCCGAGGCGGTGCTCGGCTGGCTCGTCGGGCACGGCGCCATCGGGCTCGTGACCACGCACGATCTCGCCCTCTCCCAGATCGCCGACGCGCTCGCGCCTCGCGCGGCGAACGTGCATTTCGAGGACCATCTCGAGGACGGCCGCATCAGGTTCGACTATGTGTGCCGGCCGGGCATCATGACCAGGAGCAACGCCCTCGAGCTGATGCGGGCCGTGGGACTCGACGTGGGCCCCGGCAGCGGGGCGGGGCCCGCCGGCGCGATCAGCGGGCGTAACTGATGCGGTAGATCGCGCCCGCGTGGTCGTCGGAGACGAGCAGGGCCCCGTCGGGCATGACCAGGACGTCGACGGGGCGGCCCCAGGGCTTCCGGCCCTGCAGCCAGCCCTCGACAAACGGCTCGTACGCGGTGACGCGGTTTCCGGTCGAGCGTGACCTTCATGAGCCGGTAGCCGATCGGCGTGCTGCGGTTCCACGATCCGTGCTCGGCAATCAGGATCTGATTCCGGAACGCGGCGGGGAACATCGTCCCGGTGTAGAACCGCATGCCGAGCGCGGCGACGTGCGGCCCGAGCGTCCGGGCCGGCGCGGCGAAATCCGAGCACGGGCGTTTCGCGCCGAACTCGGGGTCGGCGATCGGTGCCGCCGTGGCAGTACGGGAAGCCGAAGTGCAGCCCCCTGGCGGGCGCGACGTTCAGCTCGTCCGGCGGCACGTCGTCGCCCATCATGTCGCGCCCGTTGTCGGTGAACCAGAGCTCCTTCGTCACCGGGTGCCAGTCGAAGCCCACCGTGTTGCGGACCCCGCTCGCGAAGACGTCCATGCCCGAGCCGTCCGGCTTGATCCGGGTGATGGACGCGTAGCGCGCGTCGCCGCGCTCGCAGACGTTGCACGGGGCGCCGACCGGCACGTAGAGCCAGCCATCGGGCCCGAACGCCATGAACTTCCAGCCGTGGTGCCGGTCCTTCGGATAGGCGTCGGTCACCACGACCGGGGCCGGGGGCTTGTCGAGCGCGGCCTCGATGTTGTCGAACCGCAGGATGCGGGACACCTCGGCGACATACAGCGCGCCGTTCCGCACGGCCACGCCGTTCGGCATCTCCAGGCCGGTGGCAATCGTCACCACCTTGTCGGCCTTCTGGTCCTTGTCGGCATCGACGACCGCGTAGACGTTGCCGGCGGTCCGGGTGCCGACAAACAGGGTGCCGCCCGGAGCCAGCGCCATGGAGCGGGCGTTGGGCACGTTCTCCGCGTAGACGCTGATCGAGAAACCCGGGGGGAGCTTGAGCGTCGACAAGGGGAGCCGCGAAGACGAGGGCGCCTGGGCCGTCAGGAGCGCCGCCATTCCGCAGGCGGCGACGAGGGCGAACCCGGCGGCGGCGCGTCCGCGAGTGACCGATCCCATGGCGGGCCCTCCGATCTCGAAGGTCTAGTTCGCGCCCATCCCGCAGCCGCCGGGCATGCCGGCGTGGGGGCATCCGCCGCACGCGGGCCGGCCGGCGCAGGGGCGGGCCTGGCGCCGGCGGCGCCGACGGCGAAGGCGGACAGCTGTTTTTCGACGCGCTCGCTGCGGCACGACGGGACAGACCGGCGTCACCCCGTCGCGCATGAGGACCTCGAAGCCGCTTCCCGCAGTCGGCGCAGGTGTACTCGAAGAGCGGCATGCTCGCAGTATATCCTACTGGTCAGGGCCGAACCGGCCCCGACCTGATACGATGACCGGGCGCCATATGTCCAAGTTCTACATCACCACCGCCATCGACTACGTCAACAGCCGGCCGCACCTCGGCACGGCCTACGAGAAGATCACCGCCGACATCATCGCCCGCTACAAGCGACTCGCCGGCGTGCCCACGCACTTCCTGATGGGCAACGACGAGCACTCGCTGAACGTGTTCCGCCGCGCGAAGGAGCAGGGCCTCGACGCCAAGGCCTACTGCGACCAGATGGAGCGGGAGTTCCGCGAGGTCTGGCAGCGCCTCGACGTGTCGTTCGACGACTTCATCCGGACCACCGACGAGCGCCACCGCGTCGGCGTGACCGCGCTTGTCGAGCGCATCCGGGCGGCGGGCGACATCTACGAGGGGCACTACGAAGGCTGGTACTGCAATTCCTGCGAGGCCTTCAAGCAGGAGAAGGACCTCGTCGACGGCCTGTGCCCGGTGCATCGCACGAAGCCCGACTGGATCAAGGAGAAGAACCACTTCTTCCGCCTGTCGAAGTACCAGCAGCCGCTTGCTCGACCACTACGCGCGGCATCCGGAGGCGCTCGAGCCCGAGGTCCGGCGCAACGAGATCCTGAACGTCATCCAGGGCGGCCTCGACGACATCTCCATCAGCCGCGCGGGCCAGGCGTGGGGCATCCCGCTGCCGTTCGACCCGCAGAGCGTGGTGTACGTCTGGTTCGACGCGCTCATCAACTACATCTCGGCGCTCGGGTTCGGCGGCGACGATGACGCGGCGTTCCGGCGGTGGTGGCCGGCCTCGCTGCACGTCATCGGCAAGGACATCACGCGGTTCCACTGCGTCATCTGGCCCGCGATGCTGATGAGCGCGGGCCTCGAGCTGCCCGAGCGCGTGTTCGGCCACGGCTTCGTGTACTTCAAGGGCGAGAAGATGAGCAAGTCGCTCGGCACGATCGTCGACCCGCTGGACGCGGCGTCGAAGTTCGGGCCGGACCCGCTGCGGCTCTTCCTCGTTCGCGAGTTCGCCTACGGCCAGGACGGCGACTTCTCGTGGGAGCGGTTCGAGGAGCGCTACAACTCCGACCTCGCCAACAACCTGGGCAACCTCGTCAGCCGCATCGCCACGATGGCCGACAAGTACTGCGGCGGGAGGCTGTCCGTGCCGGCAGCACCCGCGGGCCGCCTGTCGGATGTGGCCGCCGCTGCGGTCACGGCCTATCGGGCCTCGATGGACCGGTTCGCCCTGCAGGAAGGCATGGCCGCGGCCTACTCGCTCATCGACGCGGCGAACGCGTTCATCGCCGAGACCGAGCCGTGGAAGCTGGCCAAGGATGACGCGAACGCCCCGCGCGTCGCGCAGATCCTCTACGAGGTCGCCGAGGCGCTGCGGATCGCGGCGATCCTGCTCCTGCCCGCCATGCCCGCGTCGGCAGCGGAGATCCTCCGCCGTGTCGGCACACCGGCGTCCGACACCGGACACCGGCTCGACGACGCGTCCTGGGGCGCGGCCGGGGACCTGGTGACGATCAAGGCCGACGCCATGTGGCCGCGCATCGGGGAAGCGAAGAAGAAGTAGGAAGAAGTAGTCAGTAGTCAGTAGCCAGTAGAAGACAGAAGACAGAAGACAGAAGCCAGAAGCCAGAAGACGGAAGATGTCAATGCGCCGACTGGAGGTCGAGGCAGCCTCGACGTGACACGCTGTGATCAGCGCACGGTGCGATGGCAATCGCGGTGATGCTCGGGCTGCTCCAGTCCGGCTGGGCGTTCACCCAGGCGCAGCCGCGCGAAGTGGGGAGGCTCTACTGGGAGCTCGTACCGGAGACCGAGATTTGGGTGCGACTCATTCCTGAAGACCCGGACGGAAGAGCACCCTTGGTCAACCTCGTGTTTCGCGCGTTCTACCCCGGCCGCGCGGTAGCGTGAACCCTACTCCGGTCGTCCTCGGTGGCCAACGGGCGCGCCGGCGCGACTCACCGTCAGCGCGGAGCCGCTGCCCCTGACGTTGATCCGGGAGCTTTCGCTTCAGCTGGTGATTGACGGCAAGACGATTGACCTGACAGGACCGGAGAGCCGCTATCGGAATCTCCCGTGTCTTGTCGCGAGCGAAGACTGCGCCCCGAACACCGTCGAAGCAGACCTCGAACCTTCGATCCTGCGAGCACTCCTGACCGCCAGCTCGGTGAGGGGCAAGGCCCTGGGTTTCCCGATCAGGCTTGTCGCCGCGGATCAGGCGGCCATCAGGGCGTTTGCAGCCAGGATCGGCCTTGCGGAGGACGCGCGCCGCGCGCCCAGCCCGCCCTAGCCCCTAGCCCCTAGCCCCTAGCTTGACCGCCCCGATGCCCGGCCGGTTCGGGATCACCACCTTGCCGTCGACGACCTTCGCGCCGTCGAAGACGTCGTTCGAGATGAGCAGCGCGCCGTCGAGGTCGGCCCAGTCCACCATGGGCGACAGGTGCGAGGCCGCCGAGATGCCGCACGAGGTCTCCGTCATGCAGCCGAGCATCACCTTCATGCCCAGGCCGCGCGCGAGCTGCAGCATCTTCTGCGCCTCGCGCATGCCGGTCGACTTCATGAGCTTGATGTTGATGCCGCTGTACACGCCGAGGGCCTTCCGCACATCCGGCAGCCGCTGCACGCCCTCGTCGCCGATGATCGGGAGCGGGCTGCGCTCCGTGATCCAGGCGAGATCGTCGACCCGCTCCTTCGGCAGCGGCTGTTCGACGTAGAGGAACCCGCGCTCCTTCAGCCACCCGATCATGTCCAGCGCCTGCTGGCGGTCGGTCCACCCCTGGTTGGCGTCGCCGCTGAGCGGCGTGTCGGTCACCGACCGGATGGCCTCGACCATGGCCTTGTCGGTGTCCCTGCCCAGCTTGATCTTCAGCACCTTGAACTCGGCCGCCTCGCGCGTCTTCTGCTTCACGACGTCCGGCGTGTCGATGCCGATCGTGAACGTCGTCACCGGCGCCAGCTTCGGGTCGTAGCCCCAGATGTTGTACCAGGGCTGCTTCATCAGCTTGCCGACGAGGTCGTGCAGCGCGATGTCCACGGAGGCTTTCGCGGCCGGGTTGCCGGGCGCCAGGCCGTCGATCGCCTCGAGGATCGACTCGAGCTCGAACGGGTTGGCGAATCGGCCGAGATCCACCTTCGAGAGGAACGCGGTCGCCGTGTCGTGCGATTCACCGAGGTAGGGCGGCATCGACGCTTCGCCGTAGCCGACCATGCCGTCGTACTCGATCTCGGTGAGCACCACCGGCGTGGTCGTCCGCGAGTTCACGGCGACGGTGAAGACATGCTTCAGCTGCAGCGTGTAGGGCCGGAACCGCAGCGTCATGCGGGGACGGCCCGATGCGGTGTGCACCCCCGGCGCCTGCTGCCAGAGCCCGGCGGGCACCAGCAGGGCGCCGGACGCCAGCACGTTTCCCCGAATCCACTCACGCCGTGACTGTGCCATCGCCAGGCCCCTTTCCGTGTCCGCAGCGTATCCATTCTAGCTCCGGCCACCCGCGTCGTTGGGGTATCTGACGGCGCGGGCCATGGTGACGGCCATGGCCCACGCGACCAGGGCGAGCCTGGTCCACCGCTCGAGTCCGCGCATGCGCAGACGATTCTAGACGATCGCGCGCCGGATCGCCTTGCTGGCCGCGCTGAACAGCTCGTCCGGCGTGAACGGCTTGGCGACGTAGTCGGTGGCGCCGCGCTGGATGGCCTCCACGGCCGTGTCGATGGAGGCGTAGCCGGTGACCATGACGACCGGGAGCGTCGGGCGGTGCTTCTTGATGGTCGGCAGCAGTTCGAGGCCGTTCGTGTCCGGCATCTTCATGTCGAGCAGGACAAGGTCGTACATCTCGTTCAGGATGCGGTTGAGCGCCTCGCGGCCGGAGAACGCCTCGTCGACCCGGAACCCGCGGCGGGTGAGCGTGCGCCGCACGCTGTTGGCCGCCACCACCTCGTCGTCGACGACCAGGACCTTGCGGCCGGTCGCCTTCTCGGCGTTCCAGCGGCCGGCGACGGCCATGTCGCTCCGGCCGAGGGCATCGGCGTACGCCTCGGAGGTCGCCGACGCGACCTCGGCGAAGCTGAACGGCATGTCCACGTCGATGAAGTCGTTGGCCTGCGCGGCCATGGCCGCCGGCGCCTTCTTCCTCCGCTCCGCCACCACCAGCGGGCACTCCGGCTGCTCGCAGGCGCCCTTTGTCTTGAACCGCTTGCACGACCGTTCGCCGAGCTCGCAGAAGTCCACCAGGGCGACGTCGGACCGGGTCAGGTGCTTCACGTACTCGGGCGATGTCGCCGCCGCGACTTCGTCCGCGTCGAACGGCATGTCGACGTCGATGATCTCCGTCGGCCTTCGGGAGCACCTTCGGCGACGCCTTCGGCGCCGGCCTTCGCGGCGGGCCTCGGCGTCATGACGATGGTCACGCGCTCGATGGTCGACTCGAGTTCCTCGGGCGTGAACGGCTTGGGCAGGTAGCCCGCGGCGCCCGCGCGAGTGGCCTCGATCGCCGAGCCGATCGACGCGTACCCCGTCATGATGATCACCGGGATTCCGGGCCAGCGGTTCTTCACGGCGCTGACCAGGTCGAGGCCCCCGGCCTGCGGCATCATCAGGTCGGCCAGGATCATGTCGAAGGCGGGGTCGCGCTCGATCGCCTTCACCGCGTCGGCGACCGACAGCGCCTGCTCCACGGTGTGCCCTCTGCGCGCGAGGATCTTCTCCACGCCGCTGCACACGATTCGCTCGTCGTCCACCACCAGCACGCGCATCACCTTGGTCTGGGTCATCATGGCACTCACCTCGGTTCAAACTCCGACAGTCTGAGATCCAATGTTCGTGCCGTACCTGAATCGAATGACGTGAGATCTGTGTAAAGGTATGTTGTGCAGCAGTTTACGGCCATGAGCTAGACGGCATGCAGGCAACGCCAGAAGCGTCCAGGTGCATATGCGGGATATGCAGGGGCGGCCGTCGGCCACGCCACGAGGGCCGTCCCAGGCGCCGGCCTCATCGACCGGACGTGAGAATCGCTAGGAATTCCAGGCGATTCGTCGTGTCGAGCATCGAGGATCGCGGATGGCCAACTGTATACGCGCCGTACGCGGCTCGACGGGCTGGATATACAAAGCGGAATGGTAGGAGTTGCACTACACCCGGGGGAATTCGTCCACCTGCCCCGCAGGCGCGCCGGATTCGTCGTGGTCGGCGCCCTGCCCGCCCCTGATGCCGTGCCGGCGCATGAGCATCTGGAAGTTCGGGCGCTGGATTCCCACCTCCGCCGCCGCCCGGGTGACGTTCCACCCGTTGCGCTGGAGCGCCTCGAGCACGAACTCGCGCTCCAGGTCGGTGACGGCCTGTTCGCGCAGCCGCTTCTTCAGCGTCAGGAACTCCCTGTTGGTCGTCGGGATCTGCAGGTCGGCCGGGAGCGTCTGCCGGGCCAGCGTTCTCGGCAGGTGTCGCGGCTCGATCACGTCGCCGTCGCACGCGATCACGGCCCGCTCGACGAAGGCCTCCAGCTGTCGGACGTTGCCGGGCCAGTCGAACTGCCCCAGCAGCTTCAGGGCGTCCTCCGAGAACCGGGCGACGTCGGGCTTCGCGCACCGTTCGCGCGACTTCGCCAGCAGGTGGCAGGCCAGCAGCGGGATGTCCTCCCGCCGCTCGCGCAGCGGCGGCAGCTGGATCGGGAAGACGTAGAGGCGGTAGTAGAGGTCCTCGCGGAACGTGCCCTCGCGCACCATCTTCTCGAGGTCGCGATTGGTGGCGAACACCAGGCGGACGTCCACGTGCCGGGGCTGCGGTCGAGCCCACCGGCAGGAACTCGCGCTCCTGGATGAAGCGCAGCAGCTTGGCCTGCACTTCGACGTCCACGTTGCAGATCTCGTCGAGGAACACCGTCCCGCGGTTGGCGACCTCGAAGATGCCGCGCTTGTCGCTGGTCGCCCCCGTGAACGAGCCCTTCAGGTGGCCGAACAGCTCCGACTCGAGCAGCGTCACCGTCAGCGCGCCGCAGTCGACGGCGAAGAACCGCTCGTGCTTCCGCGGGCTCAGGTCGTGGATGGCGCGGGCCACCAGCTCCTTGCCCGTGCCGGTCTCGCCGATGATCAGGACCGTGCTCGACGTCGACGCCACCTTGCGGATGTTGCGGTAGACCTCCTGCATCTTCGGGCTCGACCCCACGATGCCGGCGAACATGGCCGGGTCGTCGCTCGCGGGCGGCGGCGCGCCGTGGCTGCGCAGCAGCAGCTGGCGGCGGTCCCAGGCCTTGCGGGCCACCGCCGCCATCTCGTCCGGCGTGAACGGCTTCGGCAGGTAGTCGAAGGCGCCCACCTTCATCGTCTCGACGACCGACGCGATGGTGGCGTAGCCCGTGATGACGACGGGCACGATGTCGGGATGCCGGCTGCGCAGGGCCTCGAGCAGCTCCATCCCGCCCATCTCGGCCATCTTGAGGTCGGTGAACACGAGGTCGAACGACTCGCGGCCGAGCAGGTCGAGGGCCGCGGCCCCGCTGAGCGCGGTGGTCACCTCGTAGCCTTCGCGCACCAGGATCTTCTCGCAGCTCCGGCAGATCGACGGCTCGTCGTCGACCACCAGCACCCGCGGCGCGCGGGCGCTAGTCATCGTCGGCCGTCCCCCCGATCGGCACGCTGATGATGAAGGTGGTGCCCCTGCCGCGGGCGGTCTCGATCCGGATCTCGCCGTGGTGGCGCTCGATGATGCCGTACGCCACCGCGAGGCCCAGTCCGGTGCCCGTCTTCTTGGTGGTGAAGAACGGCTCGAAGATGCGCACCCGCACCTCGTCCGGGATGCCCGGTCCGGTGTCGGAGATGCGCAGCTCCACGGCCTTCTTCGCGGCGTCCGCCGACGAGGCGAGGCGCAGCTCGCCGCCCTGCACCATGGCCTCGGCGGCGTTGAGGACGATGTTGAGGACGACCTGGCGCATCTGGTCGGCGTCGGCGAGGACCGTCGGCAGGTGCGGATCGAGCTCGTACACGATGCGGATGTTCCGGAAGACCGTCTGGTTGCGGACCAGCGCGAGCATGTCCTCCACCACCTGGTTCAGGTCCAGCAGCGTGCGCTGCGGCCTGGTCTGGCGCGAGAAGTCGAGCAGCCCCTTCACGATCTTCCGGCAGCGCAGCGTCTCGTTGACGATGGTCTGGATGTCCTCCCGCCACGGGTGATCGTCGGCCAGATCCTCGAGCATCAGGCTGCTGTTGGTGAGGACGCCCGTCAGCGGGTTGTTGATCTCGTGGGCGACGCCGGCGGCCAGCTTGCCGATGGCCACCATCTTCTCCGACTGGATCATCTGCGCCTGCATCTGCTTCAGCTCCGCCGTGCGCGCCTCGACCTTCCGCTCGAGTTCGTCGGCGCTCTCGCGGAGCGCCTGGTGGGCGAGCCGCAGCTCGGCGGTCATCGTGTTGAAGCTGTGCGCGAGGTACCCCAGTTCGTCGTCGCCGCCCCCGTCCACCGCCTGCGAGTAGTCGCCCTGGGCGATGCGCTGGGCGGCGAGGGCCATGCTGTGGATGGGCCCGGAGATCCGGCGGGCGACCCGCACCGACATCAGGTAGACCAGCGCCACGCCGCCCGCCGCGATGCCGAGGAAGACCAGCAGGCTCCGCCACAGGCTGTCGGTGAACGGCCGCTCGAGGACGCCGACGTAGAGCATGCCGATGGTGGCGCCCGAGATGTCGCGAATCGGGGCGTAGGCCGCCAGGTACCAGTCCTGCACGACGAACGCCCGGCCCCGCCACGTCTCGCCGCGGGACAACACCGCGTCGGCCACCTCGGCCGACGCCTGCGTGCCGATGGCGCGCGTGCCGTCGGCCGACCGCACGTTGGTCGAGATCCGCACGTCGTTCTGGAAGATCGTGGCCGTGCCCACGGGCCGGCCCTCGTACTCCTCCTCCTTGAAGACCGTCTGGCGGATCTTGTCGACGATGTCGTAGTTGCGCTTGAGCAGCACGCCGCCGTCGAGCACGCCGAGCAGGCGCCCGGCCGGGGTCGTGACAGGGGCCGCTGCCCTGAGCATCATCCCGGACCGCAGCTCCGTCGCCGCAGGCGGGCGGGCCCGGGGCGTGGGCGTGATCGTCATCCTGGCCTGCTTCGCCAGCGCTGGCGACTCCCGCTCCAGCACGCCGGCCGCGACCACCTCCGTGCCGGCCGCCGGCTCGAGGCTCTTCAGCACCAGCGTCACCAGCGCGTCGTCGGCCTCGCCGTCGGTGGCGGCCGCCGGGTTTCCCGACCGGTAGAACACCCGGCCGTCCGCGTCGGTCAGCGTCAGCACGTCGAGATGCTCGGCCTGACGGATGCGATCCATCTCCTCGGCCAGGCCGGCGGTGTCCCGCCGCGCCAGCGCGCCGTAGATCACCATGCGCGTCGCGTGGATGCGGATGGCGTCTTCGAGGCGATCGACGGTGGACTGGTAGATCTCCTTGGCCGCCTCGAGGTCGGCGTTGACCTGGGTCTGGGCCTGGGCGAAGACGAGCTGGCGGATCATCCCGACGCCGACGACGGCGGTCACGAGCGCGGGGACGAGGATCGCGATGGCGAAGTTGCGGACCAGCCGACCCTGAATGGTGGCGCCGCCGAGCCACGCGCGCAGGCGTGCCGGCCAGCGCGGCCCGGCGCCCGCTGCATCCGGCACGGTCTGGGAATCGGCGTTCATCGTCACGAGACGTCCGGCGGTTCGCTGGGGGCGAGGTCCTGGACCTGGCTCAGGCGGGCGCGCTCGCGGGGGCAGGGGCGTGCGCCAGCACTGAGCGTATCACGTCAACGGCCCGCGGCACGGCGGCCTCGACCGCGGGCGTCAGGCCCTCGACAAACGACTCCATGTCGTCGACCTCGATGGCGACGATGTGGATCCACGCTGGCAGCGGCACGCCGCTCTGGCGTCCCAGCCGGATGACCGTCGGCAGGCCGACCGCGTGGGGCGACGGCCCGGCTTCGGTGCCGAGCGCTTCGAAGGGGAACGACAGCACGGTCCCGGGCGGGTGTTGACCGGTGTGCACGGCATCGACGACCAGCACCCGATCCCAGCCGGTCAGCTCGTCCAGCAGGTAGAAGCCGGAGAGGGCGGAGCGCTTCACGACGAACGGCCGGGATTCGGGATTCGGGGTTCGGGATTCGCTGGAGACCGCTTCGAGCGCGTCAGCGATCGCCCAGCCGACGCCGTCGTCGCGCAGGATGTCGTTCCCGAGGCACAGCACCAGCACGCCTGCCGACGTCTGCCGTTCGACGAGTCGAGCCGGATCGAGTCGGTCGCTCCCCGAGCCCCGAATCCCGAGTCCCGAATCCCGAGTCCCGAGTCCCGAGTCCGTCACGCCCCCAGCCTCGTCTTCCGCTCCACCACCTCCACCACCTCGCCGCGCGAGTCGCGAATCGTGGCCTTCAGCGGCATCTCGCCCGGCAGCGAGTGCGTCGCGCAGCCGAAACAGGGGTCGTAGGCGCGGAACGCCATCTCCACCATGTTGAGCAGGCCGTCATCCACCTTGCCGCCGTGGATGACGCCCTTGGCGGCCTTGTCGATCGACATCTGGATCGGCGCCGAGTTGTGCACCGTCGCCACGATCAGGTTGACCATCGTGAGGATGCCGTTCGGATCGGTGGCGTAGTGGTGGATCAGCGTGCCGCGCGGCGCCTCGACGATGCCGATGCCCTCGGTCGGCGGCGCCTCGGGCAGCCTGCGCACGACCGGGCTCAGGATCTCCGGGTCGTTCGCCAGCGCCTGAATGGTCTCGGTGGCCTGCAGGGCCTCGATGAGCCGCGCCCAGTGGGTGGCCAGCGTGCTGTGCACGGGCTTGCCGCCCAGCATCGTGAAGAACTCCTCGTAGTGCGCCTGGGCGAGCGGCGTGGCCATGCCGTCGGCCACGTTGAGGCGCGCGAGCGGCGCCACGCGGTAGAGGCCGCTCGTCGGGCCGTCCACGAACCCCTTCCAGCCCGGCGTCTTGAGGAACGGGAACTTGATGTAGGACCACGGCTCGACGTGCTCGGCGATGTGCTTCAGGTAGTCCTGCGGCGGGAACTGCGCCAGGCGCTTGCCGGTCGGATCGATCACCCGCACGTTGCCGCGGTAGAAGGTGTTCTTCCCGTTGGCGTCGACCATGCCCATGTAGTTCGTCTTGTGGGCGTAGTAGTCGGCGAGGATCGTGTCCACGTACGCCTGGTTCCCCAGGACGATGTCGTGGAAGGCCTTCAGGGAGAACTGCGCGAAGTCGACCAGGCGCGGCGCCGCCGCCTTGAGGCGGTCCACCATGTCGGCCTTGAGCGGCTTGCTCACGCCGCCGGGCAGCCCGAACACCGGGTGGATCACCTTGCCGGCCATCTCGGCCATGAACTCGCGGGCGATCTTGCGCGCCTCGATGACCTGGCCGCCGATCTCGAGGCCCACCTTGCCGATGACGCCCACGATGTTCCTGGCGCCCGCGGGCGCCGTCGGTCCGACGATGAAATCCGGCCCGCCGAGGAAGTAGAAGTGCAGCGTGTGATCCTCGAACATGAACAGGTTGTAGAAGAGCTCGCGGATCTTGTGCGCGGCCGGCGGCGGGTCGACGTGATAGAGGTCGTCGAGGGCGCGGGCCGAGGCCATGTGGTGCGCCGAGGGGCAGACGCCGCAGATGCGCTGCGTGATGCGCGGCATCTCCTCGGCGGCGCGCCCGAGGCAGAACCGCTCGAAGCCGCGCAGCTCGGGGATCTGCAGGTACGCGTTGGCCACCTCGCCCGAGTCGTCGAGGAAGATCTCGATCTTGCCGTGGCCTTCGAGTCGCGTGATGGGGTCGATGGTGATGCGCTGGCTCATACGGTCGCTCCAGTGTGCCGGCGGTGCAGCAGGGACGTCGGCAGCGAGAACCGGTAGAACGTGCCCACCGGATCGGGAATCTGGTCGAGAAGCTTGTCGATCTCGGCCTCGGTCTTCGGCGCGAGGATCGACGCGAAGGCCGAGAGGAACTTCGCGCCCTGGTCGAAGACGTCGTCCATCGGGCCCATGCAGCCGCGGCAGGGCATGTTGCCCTCGATGCACGGGTTGCCGCACCCCGATCGCGTCGCCGGGCCCATGCAGACGAAGCCCTGCGCGAGGAAGCACAGCTCCGGGTCGGCGATGTGCGTGGCGGGCCGCTTGATCTCGGTGAGCTCGATCTTGTCCGGCTTCGTGTCCTTGCGCGGGCAGTCGTCGCAGCACGCCTTGTTGGGGCTGAGCACCGCGCCCTTCGGCGGCAGCGTGCCGGTGAGGATGGCCTCGATGGCGCCCCAGATGAGCGTCGGCGGCGGCGCGCAGCCCGGCAGGTAGTAGTCGACGTCGATCACCTGGTCGAGCGACTTCACCGTGTCCCAGAAGCGCGGCAGCTCCAGGGTGTGGCCGTTCACCCGGAGCGCTCGCCCGGGACCGTGCGCGCCGCGTTGTCCTGCGACGGCACGTCCTGGTACACGGTGTCGAACACCTGCTGCCGGTCGTTGAGGTTGGCCAGGCCGGGGATGCCGCCGAGGTGGGCGCAGGCGCCGAAGGCCACGACCAGCTGCGACTTCTGGCGCAGCATGTGGACCCACTCCTCCTGCTCGGACATCCGCACGCCGCCGTTGATGAAGGCGACGGCGATGGACTTGTCCGGCATGGCCTCGATGTCGCGCCGCTTGAAGTCCATGGCGACGGGCCAGAGCACGATGTCGACGGCGTCGACGACCTTGAGGATCTGCTCCTCGAGGTCGACCACCGCCTCCTCGCACCCGCCGCAGGAGGCGCACCAGTAGAAGGCGACCTTCGGTTTGTCCGCCATGGTCAGCTCCTCGCGTGCCAGGGACCGAGCTTCCGCAGCTGGTCCGTCATCTCGTTGATCACGTGCTGGACCCGGTCGCCCTCGCTGGCGGAGATCCACTCGAGGCGCACGCGCGCGTCGTCGACGCCGAACTGGGTCAGCACGCGCTTCAGGAGGCGGAACCGGCGCAGCGTCTTGTAGTTGCCTTCCTGGTAGTGGCAGTCGCCCGGGTGGCAGCCGCCGATGAGCACGCCGTCGGCGCCTTCCTGGAGGGCCTTCAGGACGAACTGCGGATCGACGCGGCCCGAGCACATCACGCGGATCACCGGGGCGTTGGGCTCGTACGCCAGGCGGGCGGTGCCCGCCAGGTCCGACGCGGTGTAGGTGCACCAGTTGCAGAAGAACGCCACGATGCGGGGCTCGAACGGCAGTTGCCATGACTGCACTCGCTGTTGCCATGTCCCGCTCAGCTCCTAGCTGCACCAGCACGCCCTCGATCTCGGCCATGATCTGGGCGTCGGTGAAGTGATGCTGCTGCGCGGCGTGCGACGGGCAGGCCGCGACGCAGGTGCCGCAGCCCTTGCAGAGCGCCTCGTTCAGCGCGGACACCTTCTTCTCCTTGTTGAACTCGATGGCGCTGAACGGGCAGAGCGGCACGCAGATCTGGCAGCCCGAGCAGCGCTCCTCCGTCGATCCAGGCGGTGTAGGCCTCGAGTTCCACCTGGCCCGTGTCGATGAGCGCCATCGCCTCGGCGGCCGCCGCGCCGGCCTGCGCCACCGTGTCGGGGATGTCCTTCGGCCCCTGCGCGCACCCGGCGATGAAGACGCCGTCGGTGAAGGTCGAGACCGGCGCGAGCTTCGGGTGCCGCTCGAGGAACCAGCCCTCGCTCGAGCACGACATGTTGAACATCCGGCGGACGTCGTCGGCGTCCTCGCGGGCCTCGAGGCCCGTCGAGAGCACGACCATGTCCACCGGGATGCGGCGCACGAGGCCGGCCAGCGTGTCCTCGACGCGGATGACCAGCTTGTCCTGCTCCATCGGCGTGACGGCCCAGTCGGAGACCTCCGCCACGCGGCCGCGGATGAACTCGCACCCCTCCTCGAGCAGGTGGTTGTAGAACTCCTCGTAGCCCTTTCCCGGCGCTGCGCATGTCGATGTAGAAGTTGTAGATCTTCGCGCCGCTGCGCTCGTGGACCAGGTGCGCGAGCTTGAGCGAGTACATGCAGCAGACGCGCGAGCAGTACTCGTGCGTGTTCTTGTCGCGCGACCCGACGCAGTGGATGATGCCGACCGCCTGGGGCTTGCTCCCGTCCTTCAGCACGACCTGGCCGTTGTTCGGACCGGACGCGTTCACCATGTGCTCCACCTGGAGCGCGGTGAACACGTTCGGGTACCGGCCGTACCCGTACTGCGGGACCTTCTGCGCGTCGACCGGCTGGAACCCGGTGGCCACGACGATCGACCCGACCTGGATCTCCTCGTGGCGGTCCTGCTGGCCGTGGTCGATGGCCTTGGCCTCGCAGACGGTGGCGCACACGCGGCAGGCGTCCGTCTTGAAGTGGATGCAGGAGTCGTAGTCGATCACCGGCTGGTGCGGCACGGCCTGCATCGTCGGGATGTAGATGGCCGTCATCGGGCCGAGGGGCAGCTCGCCGCGGATCTGCTCGGCCTCGTCGTCGATCGTGATGCAGCCGGTGGGGCAGACCTCGGCGCAGGCGCCGCAGGCGATGCACGTGTCCGACGGCTCGTCGTACGGCGTGCCGACGTAGCGCGTCGTGCCGCGGTTGAAGAACCCGAGCACGTTGGCGCCGACCACGTCCGAGCAGACCCGCACGCAGAGGCCGCAGAGGATGCAGGTGTCGTCGCCGCGGCCGAAGCGCGGCTCGGTGATCCCGTACTCCGCGGCCATGCGCGTTGAGCACCGGGACGTGGCCGCAGCGCGCCAGCAGCCACTCGAGGATCAGCTTCCGCGTGCGGCGCACCCGGTCGGTCTGGGTGAACACCTCGATGCCGTCGGTGACGGGGTAGTTGCAGGCCGTCACCAGGCGCACGCGGCCCCGCATGTGCACCTCGACGGTGCAGATGCGGCAGACGCCGTACGGCTCGACCAGCGGGTGGTGGCAGAGCGTCGGGATCTTCACCCCGACCTTCTGCGCCACCTGGACGAGCGGCGTCCGGTCTTCGGCCTCGGTCTTGATGCCGTCAATCGTGACTGTCACGAGCTTCATCGCGGCCTCCAGCACTCGGGAACCGGGCGTTACGCCCGCAGCACCGCGTCGCGCTTGCACGCGTCGATGCAGGCGCCGCACTTGATGCACAGGTCCTGGTTCAGCAGGTGCGGGTACTTCACCTGCCCGGTGATGGCGCCGGTCGAGCAGGCCGTCACGCAGGCGTGGCATCCGTCGCACTTCGCCTGGTCGATCTCGTACGTGATGAGCGCCTTGCACACGCCGGC
>CAWICP010000016.1:0-128435 GCA_963834645.1 uncultured Acidobacteriota bacterium | reverse complement strand
ACCTTTTCTGTCGGAGCTTGCCGCTACGGGCCTAGCCAGGACCGAGCGGGATCCCGAGCAGGAACCAGCCCACCAGCAGGAGCGTCCACGCCACGAACACCACGGCGGTGAAGGGCAGCATCAGCGAGACGATGGTCCCGACGCCGGCGTGCTTGTCGTATTTCTGGGCGAACACCACGATCATCGGGAAGTAGGGCATCATCGGGGTCAGCGGGTTCACAGGCGAGTCGCCGACGCGATAGGCCGCCAGCACCAGTTCGGGCCCCACGCCCAGCTGCATGAACAGCGGGACGAAGATCGGCGCAAAGATCGCCCACTTGGGGATGCCGCCGGTCAGGATGATGTCGAGCAGGAAGATCACGACCACGAACCCCACGAGCAGGGCCAGCGTGGGGAAGTTCGCGCCTTGAGCCAGTCGGCCATGTTCACGGCGGTGATCGTGGCCATGTTGGAGTAGTTGAAGTAGGCGATGAACTGGCTCATCACCAGGAACAGGAAGAGCAGGCCTGAGAGGCCCGCGAACGTCTTCACGATGGCGTTGATGCCGGCGACCAGGCTGGTCATCGTCCCGGCGCCGATGCCGTAGGCGGCGCCCGAGACGAGGAACGCCAGCATGATGAGGACAATCAGGCTGTCCATCAGCGGCGAGTTCCCGATGAGCGCGCCCGTCTCCGCGTGGCGCAGCGGAGCACCGGAGGGCAACGTGAGCGACGCCACCACGATCAGGAGCGCGACGGTGGCCCAGAACGCATAGCGCAGGCCCTTCTGCTCGGCCGTGGTCAGGCCGGCGCTCTTGCCGGGCCCCGCGTCCATCTCCCCGTGGTACGGCCCGAGCCGCGGCTCCACGAACTTCTCCGACACGAGGGTGACCGCGATGGCGAGCACGAAGGTCGACACCACCGAGAAGTAGAAGTTCGCCGTGATGTCGAGCGACTTCGTGGGGTCCAGGAGGTGAATCGCGTCGTTCGTAATCTCGGTCAGGATCCCGTCGAGCGGCGCAATCAGGACGTTCGCCGTGAAGACGGCGGCCACACCCGCGTAGGCGGCGGCCAGCCCTGCGAGCGGGTGCCGGCCGAGGGTGAGAAACGCGGCGGCGCCCAGGGGGATCAGGACCAGGTAGCCGGCGTCGGTGGCGATGCTCGACATCGCGCCCGCGAAGACGAGGATGAAGGTGATGGCCCGGCTCGGCGCGACCATGACCATCTTGTGGATGAGGGCCTTCATCAGGCCGGCCTCTTCCGCCAGCCCCACTCCGATCATCGCCACGAGGATGATCCCCACCGGGCCGAACGTCATGAAGTTCCTGATCATCGACGTCAGGATGAACCGGATGCCGTCACCCGTGAGCAGGCTCCTCACCGCGACCGTCGTCGGCTCGAGCGTGTGCGTCTGCAGGTTGAGCGCGTCGTAGGTGACGCTGACGCCCAGCATGTAGAGGACGTGCGAGATCACGATCACGAGCCCGGTGAGCGCGAGGAAGATCACCACCGGGTGAGGGACCTTGTTCCCGACACGCTCGATGACGTCGAGCATCTTCTGCATGGCGCCCGCGCCGGAGGCCGCTTTCTTCGCGCTCATGGCGGTCAGTCCCTTTCCGCTTCGCGGCCGCGCCGGAGAGTGCCGGCGCGGCCCCATCGCACGTCAATGTTGCTGAAAGTCGCGAGAGAATACTAACACGAGTCACTGGCCTCCTCCGCAAGCGGGCCGCGGGCCTGGCTGCCTTGACGCGCCGGCCGGGCGAAGGCAAGATCCTCTCTCCTGCGCACCAGCTGATTCCCGAAGGAGGCCCGGATTGAGGATGCTCCCGCTGCTTGTCCTGACCCTGCTGCTGTCGTCGGGCGCCGCCGCAGCGGGGCAGGGGGCCGATCCGCCGGAGTCGCTGACCGCCCTGGTCAAGAGCCAACTGCAACGCATCGAAGCGCTGGAGGCCCGCCTGGCGGCTCTGCAGCAGGAGGTGGCGCAGTTGCGGCTAGCATCCCGTCGACCCCTGCCGCGCGCCGGCGCCGGCCGAGCCGCCCGACGTCGTCCACGCTCAGGCGAAGAGCCAGCTCGTCGACCACGCGGTCGCTGGCGAGGCGCCGGGCGAGGCGATGCCGGAAGGTCCGCAGGGCGACCTGCCGCGCGCCCGGATCATCGACAGCTACGGCAGCCTGCGTGCGGCGGCAGCCATCGACTCCGATGGCAACCGCGAGATCCGCAACAACTCGTCGCGCCTCGGATTACGGGGAACCAAGCGCCTCACTGACGGCATCCAGGCCTTCGGCCGGATCGAGGTCGGCGTCAACATGGTGGCCACCGATCGCGTCATCCTGTCGGGCGGAGATCCCGGCGCGCCGATCGGCCAGGGCAGCCAGGCCGTGTTCTCGCGGCTCGGGTACGTGGGGCTCGACACCGGCGTCGGCAGCTTTGCGTGGGGCAAGCAGTGGTCTGCCTACTATGACGTCGCGGTCTTCACGGACCAGTTCCCGCTCTGGAGCGGCGCCGCGACGGCGCCTTCGGGGCCGGCACCGACGGGGGCATCTCGGGGACCGGGCGGGCGGAGCAGGCGCTCCAGTACCGCGAGGCCAGGGGCCCGGTGAGCGTGGCCCTGCAGATGCAGAGCCGCGCCAACTCGCCCAACGATCGTACCTGGGTCGACGCGTGGGGGACGTCCGCCGTGGTCGGGAACGCCCACGGGTTCAGCCTGGGAGCGGCCTACAACGAGGTGCGCGACGGCGTCCCGGCCCCGAACCCCAACCAGCCGCAACTCGGCGACAAGGCCGCCATCTTCGGCCTGCGCTATCGGGCCGACCGTGTCTACGCGGCGACCACGCTGTCGCTGAGCGAGCAGCACGAGGTGGACGATCTCGGCCGCCGCTTCGACGCCACGGGCTTCGAGCTCGCGCTGCGCTACCACGCGACCGACGCGTTCTGGCTGGAGACCGGGTACAACGACCTGCGGCCCGGCTCGGACCACCCCGGCGATTTCCGAACCCGCTTCGGCGTCGGCTACCTCGTGTACAACTTCGGGGCCGGCAGCCGCGTGTTCGGCGGCTTCAAGATCGAGGACAGCCGCCGCTCCGACGGATCGAAGCGCCTCAACAGCGCGTTCGCCACCGGGCTCAACTTCACGTTCTAGCCGGGCTTCCCAGAGAGGTGACACGTGCTGGATGCGATCGTCCCGTTCCTGAAAGAGCTGATCCTGATCCCGCTCACCCTGCTGCCCATCATCAACCCCCTCAGCAGCGCGCCGGTGCTCATCGCGAACGCGGGCCGCGACCCGTTGCTCGTGAAGCGCCTCGCGCGCCAGGTTTCGCTCAACTCCTTCTACGTGATCATCGCCGCCATGCTGGTCGGGACCAACGTGCTGGCGATCTTCGGGATCTCGCTGCCGATCCTGCGCGTGGGAGGCGGGCTCCTCGTCTGCGCCACCGCCTGGCGCATGCTCAGCCGCGTCGAGAGCGACGACGTGCAGGAGAAGGCCGTGCAGGCGGCCAGCGGGATGTCGGAGGCGGACATCGTCCGCCGCAGCTTCTTCCCGCTCACCTTCCCGCTCACCACCGGCCCGGGCACCATCGCGGTGGCGATTGCCCTCGGGGCGCAGTTTCCACGCTCGGTCGTTCCCTACCTGCTGGCCGCCGGCGTGGCGGTGGGCGGCGTGGCCGCGACCGCCTTCGTCCTCTACGTCTTCTTCCGCAATGCGGGGGCGGTCATCAGGCGGCTCGGCGAGATGGGCGCCCTCGTGATGATGCGCCTCATGGCCTTCATCCTGCTCTGCGTCGGCCTGCAGATCATCTGGACGGGCTGGGCCGAGCTGAACATGATCCTCCCGAAGTGACGCGCCGCGCGCTCGATGAAGACGTCCGCGCCGCCAGCCAGGCCGGACAAGACGCGCCGATGACCGGCCGATCATTCAGCCCGTCAGGCCCGCTCAGCGGGCCCTGTAGATCGTCTTCCCTTCCTTGATCGTCTCGACGACCTTGATGTCTTTGATCGTCATGGGATCCACGGTCAGCGGGTTCTGATCGAGGATCACGAAGTCCGCCAGCTTCCCGGGCTCGAGCGAGCCTTTGGTCCGTTCCTCGAAGTACTGATAGGCCGCGTTGATCGTGATGGACTTGATCGCGTCCATGGCCGACACCCGTTGTTCCGGGCCAAGCACCTCGCCGCTGCGCGTGACCCGGTTGACCTGGCTGAAGAGGATCATGATGGAGCTGGGCAAGGCCACGGGGGCGTCGTGGTGCTGGGTGAACGGCATCCCCCTCTTCAGCGCCGACGCGGCGGGCGAGATGCGCGAGGCACGCTCGGGGCCCAGCACCGAATCACGATGCCAGTCGCCCCAGTAGTACGTGTGCATGCCGAAGAACGACGGGATGATGCCGAGTTCCTTCATCGCGTCGAGCTGATCCTCGCGAACCGTCTGCGCGTGGATCATCACCGGCCGGCGATCGCCGGGGCCGTACTTGGCGGTCGCCAGGCGCACGGCGCGGATGAACTGGTCCGCCGCCGCATCGCCGTTGCAGTGAACAAGGATCTGCCAGCCGTTCTTGAACGCCTCGTCGACGAAGCGCGTTCGCCTGCTCGTCCGTCATCGCCGGGGAGCCCGAGTAGTCCTCGCCCCGGCCCGCGGGCGCGACCCGATACGGCTCGGTGAGCCACGCGGTCTTGCCCTGAGGAGAGCCGTCGAGCGTCAGCTTGGCCCCGCCGATGCGGAAACGCCCGGTGTAGGTCTTCGACAGGAACGGCCCGCCAATCGCGGACGCGGCCCCCTGGATGTCGGGATACGCGACCGACGTCCATCTTGAGCTTGCCGAGCTCGGCAAGTGCGGCTTCGGTGGCGACCGCTTCAGCGGTGGCGCGCCCTTCCTGCGCGGTGGTGAAGCCGAACTCGGCATACCGATCGATGCCGGCCAGCAGGAGCGCCTTGTTGTCCTCGCTGCCGAGTGTGCCGAGCTTGCTAAACAAGTGCGGAAACCACGCCATGCCTCCGATGAGGCCGTCCGGCTCACGGCTGCCGGCCCGACGGCGGATTGTGCCACCCGGCGGTTCGACGGTCTCGGCCGAGTACCCGACGGCCTCGAGTCCCTTGCTGTTCAGCACCGCGAGGTGGCCGGACTGGTGCACGACGAGCACCGGCGTGACCTTCGACACCGCATCCAGATCGTCGCGCGTGGGGTGGCGCTGCTCCCGCAGCTGCGAGTCGTCGTAGCCCATGCCGATGATCCAGCCCGTCCGGGCCACCACGGCGGGTGATGTCTCGGCCCAGGTACGCAGCGTGGCCTGCAGAGAGGCGATGTCGGTGACCTGGCCGTCGGGCGCCGCCAGCAGATTCGCCGCGACGGCCTGCACGCCGACGTTGAACACATGGCCGTGCGCGTCGATGAACCCGGGGAGCAGCGTCTTGCCGCCCAGATCCACGACCACGGTCGCATCACCCTTGAACTTCAGAATCTCGTCGCGATTGCCACGGCCAGGATCCTGCCGTCCTTCACCGCGATGGCGCCTGCCGTCGGCTGGGCATCGTTGACGGTGATGATCGTGCCGCCTGTATAGATCGTCGTGGCAACCTCCCTGGGGGCGCTGGTGGTGCAGCCGATCGCAAGAGCATAACGCCGGCAGAAGCGCCAGCGCCGGCGCGAGCCTGGTGACGGGCACGGTCGTGCGTGACCGCAGGCGGGGCTGAATAGTGTTCATGCATCCAGTCTACACCGGCGCCAGCCTGAGTTGGCGCTGCTCGGCCTCACCACGGCGCTGTTCACTCTCGTGGCCACCCCCGTGACATCATGGTGATGGATCAGCGCGGCTACACGTTTTCGGACTACGCGAAGTTCAGGTTGCCGATCTATGAACACCCGTCGTCGAACGCTCGGCATTGCGGTCGTCCTGGTTGCCCTCGCTGCCACCACAGCACGGACCTCGCGGGCGCAATCAGTGGGCGATACGCCGTCAGTCGGCCAGGCCGCCAGCCCCGCCGAACCTGCACCGACGCCGTCGTTCAACGGAATCCCAAGGCTTTCCTCCAGGCGAAGGGGTTCGACGTCAGCTTCTCGTGGGCGGACATGTACCAGGGCATGATTTCGGGCGACCCCGAGGGCCTGAGCGAGCACTCGGGGCGGCTCGCGCTGGGTCTCACGATTGACGGCGAGAAGATCGGCTTGTGGCGCGGCTTCGGCCATCTCGGCCATCGGTGAGGCGCTCTACGGCGACACCGTGCTGCTGCGCACCCCGATCCTGCTGCCCATCAACACGCCGGTCCTGTTCCCGGCGTTCGGCGGCCGGGATGCCGACGTCTCGGTGACCGTCAGCCAGCGGTTCGGACAGCGCGCGGACCTGACGGCCGGCAAGATCAACCTGTCGACCATCTTGAACCGGTCGCCGCTCCTCGGCGGCGGGGGCGTCGACACGTTCATGCACGTGTTGGCCGCGGCGCCGGTCAGCGGCATCACCCCGCCGTACCTCACGGGGGCTATCCTGAACGTCGCCGGCGGTCCCGTCCGTTACACCGTGATGGTGTACGACCCCAGGAACGCGCAGTCGGGTGAGGTGTGGACGCACCTCTTCGCCGAAGGCGTGGTCACGAGCGTGTCTGCCATGCGTCCGGTGCCGATCAAGGGTCTGCTCGGCACGCACACGCTCCGCGGCGCCTACAGCACCGGGAGGTCCACCGACCTGCGCGACATCCCGGAACTGATCGCCCCGGAGGCCCGACGGCGCCGCTCAGTACCAAGCAGGGCTCGTACTACGTCTCCTACACGTTCACCCAGAACCTGGTGCAGCGCGTGCCCGCGCAGCCGATGACGCAGAGCTGGGGGCTCTTCGGCCAGTTCGGGTTCTCGGACTCGAACCCCAATCCCGTCGGGGCGCATGGCTATCTCGGGTTCGGTGGCACCAGCCTGCTGGCGAATCGTCCCCTCGATCGCTTCGGCGTGGCGTGCTTCTGGCTCTCGTTCAGCGACGAGCTCCGTCGGCCGATCAACGAGATTCTTGGCGCCGGCGTGCGCACCGAGCGCGGCGTGGAGATGTTCTACAACTACGCCGTGAGACCGTGGCTGAGACTGACGCCGAACCTGCAGATCGTGCGCCAGGGTCTTCCCGGCCGCACGGCGATCGTGGGCGGATTTCGGGCCGAGCTGCGTTTCTGAGCGCTGGGTCTAGAAGATCTGACCGATCGAGAAGTGCACGCGGTAGCTCCGGTCGCCGGGCTGCCGGTCGAGCGGGAAGCCGAGGTCGATGCGGATCGGGGCGAACGGCGTGATGATGCGGATGCCCACGCCGGTGCCGACGGCCAGCCTCGAGAGCGACATCGACGTCCACGGCGCGAACGTGTTGCCGGCGTCGATGAAGGCCGCGCCCTGCAGCCACCGGGAGAAGAGCGGGAAGCGGACTTCCTGGTTCAGGATGAGCAACTTCGTGCCGCCGGCCGGGAACCCTCCGATCGTGACGGCTGACAGCGATTCCTCCGCGTAGCCGCGGACGGTCTGCGATCCGCCGGCGTCGAAGAAGCGATCGAAGATCGTGATGGGCGGCATCGCCGCCAATTCCGTGCAGCCACCCCCATCGCACGCCGCTGGCGAAGACGAACGGGCCGGCCGGCCTGTAGTAGAACTGGCGCAGCAGGACGCGCACGTAGTCGAAGTCCGAGCCGACCGCCTGCAGGCCCCATTGGACGTTCGACGACTGGAACCACCCGCGCGAGGCGTCGAACGGCTTGTCGCGCGAGTCGAAGATGAACGTGCCGTTCAGCGTCGCCCAGGGCGCCCTTCAGCCTCGATGACTCCACGAGAATCGGGTACTCGAGCGTCACGTCGCGCACGTTGTAGTTGTACCCCCACGACACTTCCATCTGCCTCGTCAGGGCCAGCCGCTGCTCGAAGGAGACGTCGCGCTCCTTGTCGGTATACGTCACGGACGTGTCGGACGTGTCCGTTTCGGCGCGGAGCGTGCCGAACAGGCTCGTGCGCAGCCGCTGATTGAGCAGCAGCGGCAGCGAGAACTGGCCGCGCACGCTCTGGAGGTTCTTCTCGATCCGGGTGCTGGCCCCGAGCGCGAACCCCCGGCCCAGGAAGTTGGTGTCGCGGATATCGGCAGCCGCGCCGACGGCGGAGGTGAAGTCTTCGAGCACCGGGCCGAACTGGTTCGACAACTGGACGCCGTAGCGGAGCCTGAACCGGCGGGACTCCGCCACGTCGACCGTCATCCTGACCGGCGTCGTGGCCGCGTCGGCAGAAGGCGGACCGTCCGCCGGCTCGAATCCCACCTCCGCCCGCCGGAACACGCCCATGCCGTAGAGCCGCCGCTGCGTGTCGGCGACCGCCTGCTGGGCGGCCGGCTGTCCGGGCTGAAGCATGATCGCGCGATGGGCGGCCGCGGGCCTGGTCGCCTCGAGGCCCCTGACTTCGATGTCCGTCACGACCGACAACGGACCCTCGGCCACCGAGAACCGCAGCGTGATCCGGCCGTCGGGATCCTTGGTCTGCGCGGACTGCACCCTCGCTGATCGGAAACCGAGATCGAGATAGAACCGCTCCAGCCGCCGCCTGGCGTCCCTCTCCGTCGACAGGAGAACGGGCTGGCCGCGCTGAAGGCCGATCGCGGACGTGGCGCCCTCGACGCGCGCCTCCGCGACGCCGGTCGTGATGATGTCCTCGACGACGGCCGCGGGCCCCTCCGTGATGCGCACGCGCAGTTCGGCGGCGTCGCCGTCGAAACGGAGGGGCTGGGCCTCCGCGCGTGCTTTCGGAAGCCCGCGCTCGGCGTAGATGCCCTCCACCGCGAGGGTGAGCGGGCCGGGATCGACCCACGCGGCGTTCATGTCGACGCGCGCCTCGAGGCCGGCCCGCAGTTCGGCGTCGGACATGGCGCTGCGGCCCTCGAAGACGACCCGGCGGACGCGCGTGACCGGTCCGGGGTCGATGGTCACCTGTGCCCTGACCACCTGCGCGTTCGGCGCATCGACCTTGACGTTGATGGACGGCCGCAGCTGGTCACGCGACGCGAGCAGCGCGCGGAGCGACCGCGTGAGGTCCTCCTCGAGGAACTCGATCAGCACGGCCTGGCTCCAGGTCCGCATCAAGCCGTCGCGCTCCGCGCCCGAGACGTCGATGCCGTTCACGATCAGCAGCGTCCGCGGGCCGGGGTCGATGCGGTACTCGAGATGCACGCGCTCGCCGTCGGCGCCGCTGGTGACCGTCCGTCGCGGCACGATCCGCGCGACGGCGAACCCCCGATCACGGTAGAACGCCTCGAGCCGTTCACGATCCAGCTGCCACGTCCGGACGTCGAACGTCCGCGAGGGCCTGAGCTTGACCACGTCCTCGAGTTCCGACGCCGGGCGGCCCGGGCTGCCGGTGAACTCCAGCGACGCGACGCGGGGACCTCGCCGCCGCCTGCCCGCGTCAGGCCTGACGGGGGGCGATGTGCCCGCGCCGAAACGCAATCTCCTGCCGGAACTCGATGACCTCCTCGAGGTTGTCCCGCTGCGACAGCCGAACCTCGAATCCCCGCCTCGGCACGAACACCAGGATCCACGTCAGCTTGTTGTTGTCCAGGTCCTGGGACAGCACCAGGCGCGAGCGGTCGTTCAGCATCCGCGACACCGTCAGGCGCATGGCGGGGCTGACGTCGCTCGACCCGAGCTCGAAGTCGCCCCGGCCGAGCTGGACCGAATCGAGCCCCACCATCTGCCCGGCCATGCCCAGGATGTCCGACGACGCGGTGCCGAGCACGAACATCTCGTCATCGGCGCTTCCCGTGCCCGAGATGTCGGCGGTGCGCCCCGTGACGAGCAGCGAACGCAAATCGCGTTCGCTCAGCGGCGGGTCGGAGCTGTAGCTGGCCTGCATGTCCGTCACCGGGCCGCCCGCCCTCAGCGTCACCTGGTAGTCGCCCACGCGGGTCTCGCCGATGATCAGCACGTCGGGATCACCATCACCGGTGAACGCCACGCGCGCCTCGCTCAACCTGAAGGTGCGCCCCAAGAGGCTCAGCCGTCCATCGTCGACCATGTCCAGCGTGCCGAACATCCGCGGCTCCGCGAGGGTGCCCCTGACCGACACGCTCGGCACGAGGTCGATCCGGCCGGCGCTGTTCTCGATGACGATGGGCGTGGAGGCTGTGAGCCGGACGTCGAGTTCGACGGCGTCCAGCGGAGAGGCGCCGCCGCGGACCGGCGCCGGCTGTCTGGAGCGGAGAAGCGGCGCGCCATGGCGGTGATGGGCTCGCGATAGGCACCGGAGGTGACCGTCAGCGTGCCTGTCAGCCTGGCGCCTTCGCCGGCGGCCTGCAGCGTCAGGTCCGCATCGGCCTGGCTGCGGAATCCCTCCAGCACTTCCGCGAACGCGTCGCGGACCGTCATCCTGAGCCCGACTTCCACGGGCGCCGCCGCCGCCGAACGTCAGCGCACCCGAGACCTCCGCCTCGCCGCCGTTCACGTGCCCGGTCAGTCTCTCGACGGCGACCGTGCCGGACGACAGGGTCACCACGCCGGACCAGTCGCGGAGCGCGAGCCGCTGCGCGGGCCAGACCCACACCGCATCGTCGAGGGACAGCCGGCCGTTCAGGCTGGGGCGCCGCGGCCGTGCCGGTCGCGGTGAAGTCCGCCTCGACACGGCCCGCCAGGCGTCCCGGGACCATCGAGGTGAGAAAGCCCAGCGCGCCGGACACCGAGACGGTGGCATCGAGCGGCCGCTCGCCGGTCAAGCCGACGGTGCCGGCGGCGGAGGCCGTTGCCGCGGGTGCCGTGATCGTGAACGCGCTCGATGGTGGCCCGCCCGCGCGCGATGGCGACCGTGACCGCCCGGGCCAGCGTGAAGGGGACCTCCCGGATCGTCACCGTGCCCGGCTCGATGACGAGCTGGGCGTCGAGGCCCTCGACCGACGGCGCGGATGCTGTCCCGGACACCCGCAGGGTCAGGCCGCCGGTGATCCTCCGGGGTTCCTCCGGACGCAGCCAGATGCCCAGCGTCTGCCAGGTCCGGCTCCGCCCGCAGCGTGAACGACGCCGGCGTCGGGGCGGCGGCGATGCCTGGTCGAGGCGCCAGCCCGCGGGCAAGTACTCGGCGACCCAGTTCAGCGGCAGGTCGCCTGACGCCGACAGGGGACCGCCGAAGCCGCGCCCGGCGAATCGGGTCAGCCACAGGCGGCCGTCCCGGGTTTCGACCGCGGCGTCCACGCCGTCAATCAGACGGCTCCCGCCAGAGCTGAGGCTCCCGCCAGACAGCGTCGCCTGGCCGCCCACGCGCAGCGTCCGGCTGCCGACGCTGCCCGCGGCGTCGATCGTCGCGGAGATCGTGCCATCGGGCACATAGCCGGTCTCCCAGGGGCCGGTGAGGGCCTGGACCCGGGTGGCGGCGAGACCGGCAATCGACAGCCGGGCGGAGAAGTCGTGCGGGGCCTGGGCCGCGATCTGTCCATCGAGCGTGGTCGACCAGTCAGGCGCGCGCGCGTTGATCGCGAGACCGCCGGAGGTCAGCGTCAGCCCGGCACCGACGCCGCCCTCATACGTGAGCGCGCCCGAGAGGTCCGCTTCGCCGTTGTTCACCTGCCCGGACAGTCTCTCGAGGGTGACCGCGCCGGGGGTCAGGGTGACCACGCCGGACCAGTCGCGGAGCGCGAGACGCTGCTCGGGCCAGTCCCACTCGGCATCCTCGAGCGACAGGCGGCCGTTCAGCCGGGGCGCCGCGGCCGTGCCGGTCGCGGTGAACGTCGCCTCGACGCGGCCCGCCAGGCGTCCGGGGAGCAGCGACCTGAGAAACCCCATCGCGCCGGACACCGAGACGGAGGCATCGAGCGGCCGCTCGCCGGTCAAGCCGACGGTGCCCGAGGCGGACGCCGTTGCCGCGGGTGCCGTGAGCGTGAAGGGCTCGATGGTGGCCCGCCCGCGCTCGATGGCGACCGTGGCCGCCCGGTCCAGCGTGAAGGGGACATCCCGGACCGTCACCGTGCCCGGCTCGATGACGAGCCGGGCGTCGAGGGCCTCGGCCGACGGCGCGGATGCTGTTCCGGTCACCCGCAGGGTCAGGCCACCGGTGATCCTCCCGGGTTCCTCCGGACGCAGCCACGTGCCCAGCGTCTCCAGGTCCGGCTCCGCCCGCAGCGCGAACGACGCCGGCTTCGACGCGGCGGGTGCCTGGTCGAGGCGCCAGCCCTCGGGCAGGTACTCGGCGACCCAGTTCAGCGGCAGATCGCCTGACGCCGACAGGGGACCGCCGAAGCCGCGCCCGGCGAATCGGGTGAGCCACAAACGGCCGTCCCGGGTTTCGACCGAGGCGTCCACGCCGTCAATCAGGCGGCTCCCGCCGACGCTGAGGCTCCCGTCAGCCAGCGTCGCCTGGCCGCCCACGCGCAGCGTCCGGCTGCCGACGCTGCCCGCGGCGTCGATCGTCGCGGAGATGGCGCCGTCCGGGCACGTAGCCGGTTCCCCAGGCGCCGGTGAGGGCCTGGACCCAGGCGGCGTCGAGACCGGCAATCGACAGCCGGGCGGAGAAGTCGTGCGGGGCCTCGGTCGCGATCTGCCCATCGATCGTGGCCGACCAGACAGGCGCGCGCGCGGTCATCTCGAGGCGACCGGACTTGAGCGTCAGCGTGACGTCGGCCGGCATCGGCGACGTCGACGGGGCGCGCACGGCACCCGCGCTGGCGTGCACCGTCGCGTCCGGGTTGGAGAGCGGGCCGGTGACGCGCCCCTCGGCCGTCATCCGCTCCACGCTGAAGCCTGCGCGGGCTATCGCCACGTCCCGGGCGGTGACCGTCACCGCCAGGACCGGGTCGTCGAGCGGGCCCTCCCACGTGCCGGCGGCCACCACGGACCCTGTGGCCTTCGATGCCGCTGCCGTCACGGCACCGATGCCCGCCAGGGCCGAGACGAAGGGCTCCGGATTCGTGATCCGCGCGTTGAAGCCCCCATGGCTGCTTCCCGCGCCGATGTCGATCGCGGCGTGCGCGTCGATCGTGTTTCCCGCGTCATCCGCGGCTGTCGCCTTCGACACCATCAGGCTCGACGCCGTCGCCTCGAAAGCGGCGGAGGCACGGAGCACCGGCAGGCCGCCGATGCGCAGACGGCTCGAGGCCACCGTGCCCGAGAGGCGCGGCGCGCCGAGGGTGCCATCCACCGTGCCGTCGAGCGTGAGCGGCGTGTCGGCGATCCAGGCTGCGACGTCAGGCAGGGCGGGAAACGCGCGCTTCACGTCCACGGCGGCCGGCAGCAGGTTCGCGCTGGAGATCGTGAGCGTGCCGAGCACCGTGGAATCGGCGACGGCGGCGGCGTTGATCGTGATGGTCGCGTCGAGATCGGCGACGGTGCCGCCCTGGTCGAGCGACTGCGTGGCCTGGAGCCTCCACCGTCCCGGCGAGCCGGCCACCGTGATCCGCGCCTCGTCGAGTTCCGGATCGACGCGAAGCCGCGAGGTGATGTTCCCTGACAGCGCGGAGAACTCGAGGGCCGTCCCGGGCCAGGTCAGGCTGGCCGATCCGGTGGCCACCGTGCCGATGGGATCGACAGGCAGGAGCGGGAAGATCTCGGCCAGACGCGCTAGACCGACACGTCGGCCCACGACAGCGAGAACCGGCTGGCGGGATCCCCGTCGCCGAGCGGCAGCCGGCCGGCCGCCTCGATCCAGCCCGTGCCGACGCTTGCCCGCATCCGATCGACGTAGATGCCCGATCGCGAGATGCGGCCCTCGGCGGTCGAGGCCGGCACGCGGATGTCGGGCACGGTGACGCCGGGCGTGCGCGCGGCGAACTGCAACTGCGGGTCGTCGAGCGGGCCCGTGACGCGGCCCGTGATCTGCAGCGGGCCGTCGCCGGGCGGAAGCGCGGGGAACCATGCCGAGAACAGGCCGACGTCGAGGTCTCCGGCGAGACCGAGGTCGAACGCGGGCGAGGGCCCGGTGAAGACGATCGAGCCGTCGAACGCCACGCGGTGTTGTCCCGCGACGGCCACGACAGGGCGCACGCCAATCGCATCTCCGTCGAGAAAGGCGCGGCCCTCGAAGCGGTCAATCCTGACGCGCGTCTCGGGGCTGTCGAGCGTCAGGCCGCCGTGCACCGTGAACGGTCCCTCGAGGCGACGCGATGCGCCTCCCGTCGCGTCGAGGGAGACGTCCCGCACGACGAGATGGCCGAGGCCATCCGGATCGATCACCTCGATGTCGGCATGGCGCAGCGCGACCCGGCCCGCCGCGAAGACCGGCACGCGGAAAGGCCTGGCGTCGCTGCCGGCTGCCTGGGGCCGCGGCCGCCGACATGTCGATGACGAGCTTCAGGCCATCCGCCTCGACCCACTCGACCTCGGGAGAGCCCGAGAGCGTGCGCCGATTCAGTCCCATCCGCACATGGCGCGCGTGGAAGACTGGCGCCCCATCCGGGCCCGGCCGCGTGATCCGGAGGTCCTCGGCCGCCACCGTCAGCCGGAGCACGTCGTACTCCAGTCGGGAGGCGGTGAACACCAACCCCGTGGCCGCGCTGAGCCGCGACATCAACTGCGAGAGCACGAACGTGCGCACCGGGGGCGTGTGCGCCAGGACCACCAGCAATCCGGCGCACGCGGCCAGCGCCAGGAGGCGCCAGGCCCAGCGGATCACGCCTCGTTTCACATCGACCGCTTGAGCTGCGCGGCGACGGCCTCGGCGGCCTTCTTCACCGCCTCGGGATCACCGAGGTAGTAGCTCCTGATCGGCTTCAGGTCGTCGGTCAGCTCGTAGACCAGCGGGATGCCGGTCGGGATGTTCAGGCCGACGATGTCCGCGTCGGGAATGTTGTCGAGGTACTTGACGAGCGCGCGCAGGCTGTTGCCGTGCGCGGCGATGAGCACGCGCTGGCCCGATCGCACCGCCGGCGCGATGGTCTCGTGCCACAGGGGCAGGAAGCGCGCCACGGTGTCCTTCAGGCACTCGGTCAGCGGGAGATCCGCCGGCGAGAGGCCTGCGTACCGCGGATCGCGGCTCGGATGCCGCTCATCGTCCGGCGTGAGCGCCGGCGGCGGCACGTCGTAGCTGCGGCGCCAGATGTTGGTCTGCTCCATGCCGTGCTTCGCGGCCGTCTCGGCCTTGTTGAGGCCCTGCAGCGCGCCGTAGTGGCGCTCGTTGAGCCGCCACGTGTTGTGCACCGGGATCCACATCTGGTCCAGTCTGCTCGAGCGCGAGCCACAGCGTCTTGATGGCCCGCTTCAGCACGGAGGTGTACGCCACGTCGAAGACGTACCCTTCGTCGCGGAGCGCGCGGCCTCCCGCGACCGCCTCCTCGACGCCTTTCTCGCTGAGATCCACGTCGGTCCAGCCCGTGAACCGGTTCTCCTTGTTCCAGGTGCTTTCGCCGTGACGGATGAGAACGAGCTTTTTCATGACGTGTGCGATGCCCCCTCTTTATGATCGTCGAAAACCGCCCGCGTTTCACCCTTCCGCCGCCTCGTCGCGGTCGCCGGGCGTTCCCGGAGGCCGCGGAGGGCGCCGGGGCCTCGGCCGGGATCCACCGCGTTCGCGAGCCAGCAGCCGGTCCGCGAGCCAGGCGATGGCCGCCTCGTCGCCACGGGCCAGCAGCGCCTCGAGCGGCGACCGCGCGAAGCCGCCGACTCGCGCGTCTGCATGCCCGGCCACGTGCCGTCCGCCCGGCGGGGCGCGTAGCGGCACCAGAACCCCAGGTGCCACGCGAGGAACTCCCGGACCCGCGACAGGCCGTGCTCGTCTTCGCCCCAGTGCTCACGGGCCAGGTCGACGTAGCGGCGGTAGACAGCCAGGCGGTCCTCCGGGCTGATGTCCTGGTAGCCCTCGGCGGCCTCCCGGAACAGCCACGGCTTGATCAGGATACCCCGCGCCCGGCCATCACGCCCGCGCAGCCCGATCGGGCCCGGGCCTCACCGATCTGGTGCGGGAACAGGATGTCGCCGTTGCCCACGACCGGGACCGGCACGGCGGCCGCCACCGCGCCAATGGCGTCCCAGTCGGCCGACTGCCGGTACCGCGCGTCGCGTGTCCGCCCATGGACGATGATCGCGTCGGCGCCGCCATCGGCGGCGGCCTGCGCCTGCTCGAGGTAGTTGCGATCGGCGTCGTTCCAGCCCAGGCGGATCTTCGCGGTGACGGGGATGCTCGTGACCGCGCGCTTCATGGCCTCGACGATGCGCCGGATCCGCTTGGGCTGGCGGCCCAGAGCCGCCCCCATTCCCTTCCGCGTGAAGTGGTCAATCGGGCAGCCGAAGTTGACGTCGACCAGATCGGCCCCGCGGGATTCGACCAGGGCGGCCGCCCAGCCCATCTCCTCCGGGTCGGTGCCCGCCAGCTGCACGCCGAAGAACGGCTCGTCCGGCGCCCGGCGGATCAGGGCATACTCGCCGCGGCGCCGCTGCTTCAGCCGCCTGGCCACGGTCATCTCGCTCATCAGCACCCGGGCGCCCAGCTCCGCGCAGAGCCGCCGGTAGGGGAGGTTGCTCCCCCTGGTCATGGGGGCCATCACCAGGGCGCCATCGAGCCGCTGCCGCAGGTCCATCCCCTAATCGTACTCTTACTTGAACTCCCTGACGGGCGCCTTCGTCCAACGAGTACGATGATCGGCCGGGGTGGCCCCGGGGTGTGCCATCCGGCGAAAGGACTGCTGCAGCCATGAAGCGGATGATCGGCGGACTGTTCCTCCTGAGCCTGATCGTGATGTCGTCGCCATCGGCGGCGTCCGACAAGCCGTTCTCCTTCAGCATTGGCGGCGGCATCGCGACGCCGGTCGGAGGCGCTGGCGAAAGCCTCGGCTCGGGAGGCCAGGTCACCATGGGGGTCGGCGTCAAGGTCCAGCCGAAGCTCACGGTCTTCGGCGAGTACAACTTCTCCAGCCTCGGCCAGAAGAGCCTCGACATCCCGCAGCCGAAGGTTGACGCTCCGGCGACGTTCTCCGGCAGCGGCTGGTACCAGTACGGCGGCGGCGGCGTCACCTTCACGCCGTGGCAGTCCGGGAAGTCCAGCGTGTACGTGCTCGGCGGCGCCGGCGTCTACTACCGCTCCGTGTACGTGACGACGCCGTCGACCGGCCTGGTCACCATCTGCAGACCCGACTGGTTCATCTGTTTCCCGACGCCGGTCACGGTCGACAAAGTCGTGGCGTCCCGCAGCACCACCGACCCCGGCGTGAGCATCGGGGGCGGGTACACCTACCGCCTGAGCGACCTGGCGTCGTTCTTCGTCGAGGCCCGTTACCACTACGTCTGGGGGCCCGACGTGGACAACCCGTCGGGCGGCACGACCAGCGCCAACGCGCAGTTCTTCCCGATCACCTTCGGCTTCCGATTCTGACCGCCTTCGCCAAGGCTACGGCGAGTCCCCGGGCTCCACACGCCCGAGGTTTCTTGCGCGCGGGATTGTCTGCTAATCTGACATGAGGTCAGCGCCAATCCAGGGGTCATGGTCATGTTGAGACACCTCCGCGCAGTTATCTGGCTGATAGTGGCGGCTCTTGCGCTTGTGACGGCGTCCGCGTGCACCACGTCGCGGCCGCGCCAGCGCCCGATCGAGGGCGGTGCCGTCGATGCCGGCGCGGGTTCCCTCGCATCGGTCCGGCAGCAACTCGAAGGCACCTGGAACCTGGTGTCGGCCGATCTGGTGTCGCCCGCCGGCGAGCGGATGACGGTCAAGGCCACCGCCGTGCTGACCTACGATGCCTACGGCAACTTCGCGATGAAGGGCGAGTTGGACGACCCTGCGGCGACCGCGGAGCAGAAGGCGGCGCTGAACTTCACCGGACGGGCGGTCATCGACATCCAGAGACAGGTGCTTCGGCTGCTCGACGTGCAGCAGCCGGAAGGCGACTTCGCGACGCTTCCCCCCGACATGGCCGCGCGCCGCGAGCGCGCGTACGCGTTCGAAGGCGACCTGCTCACGCTGACGGTGAAGGACGCGAACGGGCGCGTGACCGCGATCAACACCTGGCGCAGACAGGCCCGGTGAGCGCGCCGCGCGCGGGAAGGCGCTCGGTCTGATGGCCGGACTCGACGACGCCTCGACGCCAGCCTACGGTACGCGCGTCGAGTACGCCGTCACGCGCAAGGTGCGCGAGCGCAACACCATCACGTATCGCGTCCTGCACTGGCCGGTCTGGGCGTGGGTGTACTTCCTGCTTCCCGGCCCGCTCGTGGCTGGTCTGTTCCATCGCGGTCTCGACGCGCGCGTCGTGCGCCTGGCTGGCCTGCGTCCTCGCCGGGCACCGGCGTGGCCGCGTTCCTCGGGAAAGCTGCCCGGCACCGAGACGCGGCCCGTACGTGATGTTCTTCACCGAGGACAAGCCGAACCCCGTCTACCGGCGGTTCTGCTACACGATGGCGTGGGGCGTCATCACCGCGTACCCGGCCGTGAACATCACCGGGCCTGCTGATGGCGATTCTCTCCGGCCGCTGGATGATGCACCAGCTGTACGCCACGCTGTTCGTGCCGGTCATGGCCTGCACGTGGCTGCTGGGCCTCTTCGGATGGCTGCCGCGCACGAAGCCGTCGGTGCAGTACGAAGGATACGAGCGCCGCGTCTTCTACGGCGCGGTCTGGACGGTGACGCTGGCGCAGACCGTGCTGTTGGGCCTCTGGAAGGCGCTGCCCCGGGGCGCCGCCGCCGACGCGGCGATGCTGACGGTGTTCGCCGCCCTCATGGCCGGCATCGGGTGGCTGGCCTACCGCGGCTATCTTCCGCGCACGCGCCCGATCGTGCCCGGCGAGCCGATCACCATCGACTGAGCGCGCGCTACCCGGCAGCCTTCACGGGCAGCGCCGCGGGCACCGGCGCGTCGTTCCTGACATACATCGTCTGCGACGGGAAGGCGAGCGCGGTGCCCGCGTACTTCACGATGCCCATGATGCGCATCAGCAGCTCTTCCTGCACACCGAGGAACGCCGGGAAGTCCGCCGCCTTGACGTACGCGAACACCTCGACGTCGAGCGAGTAGGCGCCGAAGCGAACCAGCCGCACCCGGAGCGTCGAGTCCTCGATCCGGGCGTCGGCGGCCAGGCTCGCCCTGATGTCGCTCGCCACCCGCTGCAGCTGCTCGAGCGTGGTCTCGTAGCGCAGTCCGACGGTCGGGTTGAACAGGAACTTGTCGCGCCGGCTCAGGTTCTCGACCTCCATGGTGGCGAGCGTGCCGTTGGGCACGTAGACCACCGTGCGGTTCGCCGTGCGCAGCTGCATCGATCGCAGGCCGACGTCCACCACCTCGCCCACGTACTTGCCGATCTGGCAGACGTCGCCGACGACGATGCTGCGGTCGCTCAGGACGAAGATGCCGCCGAAGACGTTCTCGAGGGTCTTCTGCGCCGCGAAGGCCAGGGCCACGCCGCCGATGCCGAGGCCGGCCATGGTCGTGGTCAGATCGACGCCGAACGCCGCCAGGCCGGCCAGCAGCGCGATGCCGAGCGCGACGCCCTTCAGCAGCCGCCGGCCGAGCACGTAGACCGACTGCGCCGTCCTGGGGTAGTCCGGCCGCAGGCGGCCGCGCATCCGCTCGGCCACCAGATCCACCAGGCGCCACAGCCACCAGACGACGCCCGCGAGCAGCAGCACGGTGACGGTGCGGGAGTAATGCTGCCGGTGGAGCAGCGGAATCCCGATCGGAGGGCGAGATGAGGCGGTGCAGGCCCAGGGTGAGCAGGAACGCCGTCGGGCGCGCGAGCGCCGCCCACGTGCGGGACCGCCTCCCCGGCTCGGCGCGGCCTCTCAGCCTGAGCACGAGCCGGCTGATCCCGAGCACCATCCAGAGGAAGAGGCTCGAGACCACGAACAGGACCGGCACGCAGGAGGACGAGCGCGAGCGGCACCCAGAGCTGCAGCTCGCCGATGGTCGCGTCGGTCAGGAACTTCGGAAGCCGTCGCTCGAACTCGGGCAGCCCGGCGTGTTCGTACATGCGCGGGATGTCGGCCACCGTGTCGGACGCCACCAGCCACACCGGCGGGCCCGACTCCTGCGGCACGCGCGTGAGGAAGATGTCCACGCGCTCGCCGTTGGCCAGCACGGCGGTGCCGACGCGCTCCCGATCCGCGGCCAGGCCGTCGTCGATGCTGCCGCCGGGGTCGCGGCTCAGGCGATCGAGGTTGCCCTCGAACCCGTGGTTGAGCACGAAGCTGAGCTGTTCGGCGGCCTCCTCCTTGCTCGAGCGGCATCTTCTGCCTGCGGCCACGCAGGTACTCGGCGGCGGCGGCGCGGTCACCCCGCTGTGACGCTTCGACGAACCTCAGGAAGGCGCTGCGGGGCGTCTCGCGCCGGAGGGGATCCTCCGGGGCGGCTGGCGCTGACTGGGCCTGGACGGGCTGGGGCGCCTGGGCGGACGCCGGAAGGACCGCAGCGACGAGGCCGGCGGCCATGGCGATGGCAGCGAGCCCGGCACGCGGAGGACGATTGAGCATGATCTGGCTCCACCTGCCATTCTAGCCGACGTCCGCGCGAAGTCCGGGTCCCGAACAGGCGATCGCGCGTCATAATGAGTGGCTTGCCGCCCGGACCGGCGGGCTTCACAGACGGAGACGCAGCGATCGTGTACCCCAAGCAACTCGCGGCCCGGACATCGACGCTCCGGTCAGGCCGGCCGATCCGCGCGTCAGCGCGCTCGCGGCAGCGCTGCTCGTGCTCGCGCCGGTGGTGTCGCACGCCCAGGATCTGTCGTCGACGCCGTTCCAGGAGCAGCTACCCCTGCCTGTCGCACCGATGCAGCTCCATCCGATCGCGAGCCGCCCAGGAGCCGGCGGGCTCGTTCCTCAAGGGACGATTCCTGATCGGCGTCAACGTCACGCATTCCCTGACGCCCGACCAGGACCTCGGCTCGCACTGGAGCGTCTCTCCGGTCATCCGCAACACGCCGCGGCGACTCGGGTGGGGGCCGTCTTTCGGGTTGAGCGGATACACGGGCGACATCGTCGCGCCGATCGATGGACAGGAAGACGACGATTGGCGAGATCAAGATCCGCCCGCTCATGGGCGGCATCTCGTACTCGATCGGCGACGGCCCTCTCAGGACGAGCTTCAGCCTCGTGGGCGGGTACGCCTTCTCGAGCGCCAAGGTCACGGCCGCGCTGCCAGCCGGGACGCGGCCAGCATCGACATCACGGATGCGTGGGTGGTTCGGCCGAACGTGGGGTTCACGTACGCGCTGACGCGGCGCCTCGCGATCATCGGGTTCGGTCGGCTACGTCTACACGAACCCGACGATCACCGTCACCGTCAGCCAGCCGGGACAGGCGCCCAGCCGCGTCAGCGGGTCGTTCCGCAGCGACTACGTCAGCGTCACCGTCGGAACCGCGGTGTCGATCTTCTAGCCTCAGAACCTCAGCCCGGCGGTCACGTGCACCCGCGTGCCGCTGTCGAAGCCGTGGGCGACATCGACCTCGAGCTGGAACAGCGGGACGCGGAGGTACCACCCGCCGCCGACGCCGTACTCGAAGGGCGCGTCAGCCAGCTTGACGCCGTGTTCGTACGCCGCGCCCGCGTCGCCGAAGAACGACGAGGCCCGTCTGGCCGAGGTGCAGGGGTGAGTGGAACGGCACGCGAAGCTCCAGCGACGCCGTGGCCGCGTTGTCGCCGGTGAACGACCCCGCCCTGAACCCGCGCAGCGATCCGGAGCCGCCGACAAGCGCCCGTTCGTACACGGGGAGCGGCGCATCCGCCGTTTCCGACCGCGCCCGGATCGCCAGCACGCTCGATCCGACGAGCCCCAGGTAGGCCTGCCCGTCGAGGGTGTAGCGGTTGATGGTGGCTCCGGAGTCCGGCGAGAGCGCCTCCCACCCGGCGCTCGCGTAGATCGCGTTCCGCGGGAACGCCGGGTTCACCCGCGTATCCACCGACAGCCTGGCGCCGCCGGTGATCAGCTGATCGTGCACGTCGCCGAAGGACACATCGGCCCACCCGGCGTGCGTGCTCGCGTTCAGCACACGCGCGAACTGCCGGGAGCCTTCCACCCGAACGTCGTGGCGCAGGTCGCGGATGTCGTAGCCGGGGTTCTCGCGGCTGATGATCGCGTAGCCGCCGTGGACGCGCCCGCCCGGGCCGCCGCCGAACGTCTTGTCGAGCTCGATGCCGGCCTGCCGCGTGGAGCCCACGGTGAGCGGCGCGACGATGTGCCCGCCCTTGCCGAGGACGTTGACGAAGCTCAGCCTGCCGCCCGCGATGAGTCCGTAGCCGTCGACGTACTCCAGCGACGGCGACGCCATCAGCGCGTTGCGCACCCGTTTCATCGGGCCCGGCATGACGCCGCCCTGTTCGACGCCGGGGCGTTCCGTCACCGCGATGATGACGGCCACCTGCGTCATGTCGTCGAGCGAGCGGTAGCGCTTGCGGACGTCGACGGCCTCGAACCGGCCGCTCCGCCGCAGGCGGTCGGCGGCCGCCTCGATTGAGCCGGCTTCGAGCGGACTGCCGACCGCGATGCCGGCGAGCTGTCAGCACCTCGGCGTCGGGCGTGCGGTAGTTGCCGTGGATGCGGACCTCGGCGACCACCTCGGGCCCCGCGGCCTGCGCCAGGGCGTGGGCGCAGCCGGCGACCAGCAGGAGCGCGGCCGCGAGCAGGCGAACGCATCGGGCGCGGCATCAGCGTTACGGCTCCTTCGGCACGTAGCCGCGGATCTTCGCGCTGACCTCGCCCTTGCGATAGTCGTAGAAGTCCCGCGTGTACCGGAACGTGTACGACCCGGCCGCGAAGGTCGCGCCGAAGTTGAACGCGATCTCCTTCGGGAGCCAGACGTTGTCGAAGTAGCGTCCCATGGTCATGGTGGCCTTCGCCTGGTCCACGCGGACAATGGCGCGGCCCGGCAGGAAGCCCCAGTCGGCGTTGTCGAAGGCGAACCTGACGATCTGGTGCTCCTGCGGATCGATCCACATCGTGACCATCGTCACCTTGTTGAGCGCCGTCTCGATCTCGTTCTCGAGATCGTCGCTCCTTGTCGCGCTTCGCCGGCTTCTTCGGCTTCTCCTTGCCGGGCGGCTTCTCTCCGGCCGGCTGGACCTTGACGTCACCTCCGGCGGTGATGGTGACCTCCTTCTTCTCGCGGTCCTCGTCGTCGCTGAAGAGGCGCGACGGGTAGTACTCGACCTTCACGACCGGCCGGCCGTCGATCGTCTCGCGCCCGGCCAGGTAGTAGTTGCCGGGCTCGAACGGGAACTTCATGAAGTACGCCTCGGAAATGAAGCGGGGCTCGCGTGCCGACCAGCGCGACGACTTCCTTGTCGGACCCGGGTTCGATGGACCGGAGTTCCTCGACCACCTCGGCCTCGACCGAGTCCGCGCCCTGCTTCACGGCCTTGTCCTTCTTCGCCGCCTTCTCCTTGGCCCGCTGCTCCCGGTCCTGCTCCTTCTTCAGCCAGTCGGCCTCGTACTTCCGCCGATCCGCCTCGCCGAGCGAGGCGCCGTTGGCCTTGACGGGGCTGCGCACGAGGTAGCCGTCGCGGATGAACCACTGGAACTCGCGGCGCTGACCGGCGAGCGGGATGCCGCCGGGCCCAGGATCTGGAACGTCTCGCGCTCGCTGAGGATGTAGTCGTGGAGCGTCTTCCAGTTCTCGTTCCGGCGCTCGAGGACGCGCGACATGAACGCATCGAGATCCGTGAGCGGCGACGGCGGGCTTCGCCTGCCCCTGCGGCGCCGCGAGCGGCGGCCTGAACGAGGCAGCCGGCCGCCGCCATGGCCAGCACTGCGGCGACTGTCCGTCGATGCACGAGCACCTCCACTCGGGCCGCAGTGCGGCCATCCCTGTACTACGGAGGCCGGAGCCGACTTGTTCGGCGGCGGGCCCTGCGTTCACGCCTGCAGGTGGCCCTCGCGGAGGACGCCGTCCAGGGTCGACACGAGGCGGTCGGCGTCGCGCGCCGTGAAGCACATGGGCGGCTTGATCTTCAGCACGTTGTGGAAGGGGCCGTCCGTGCTGACGAGCACGCCCTGGTCCCGCATCCGGTTCGCCACGATGCCGGCGCCGGTGCCGGCCGGCTCGCGGCTGACGTCGTCGCGAACCAGCTCGACGCCGACGAAGAGGCCGAGCCCGCGCACGTCGCCGATGAGCGGATGACGGGGCCGCAGTCCGCGCAGGCCGTTCAGCAGGTGCTCGCCGACCTCGCAGCGCATGGGCCTGCAGGCCCTCGTCGCGGATCACGTCGAGCACGGCCAGGCCGATGGCGCACGAGACGGGATTGCCGCCGAACGTGTTGAAGTACTCCATGCCGTTGGCGAAGGCCTGCGCGATCTCGCGGCGTCGTGACCACGGCGCCGAGCGGGTGGCCGTTGCCGATGGGCTTGCCCATCGTGACGATGTCGGGCACGACGCCCTGCGTTTCGAAGGCCCAGAAATGGGAGCCGACGCGGCCGAAGCCGACCTGCACCTCGTCGGCGATGCACACGCCCCCCGCGGCCCGGACGGCCTCGTACGCGGCGCGCAGGTACCCCGGAGGCAGGACGATCTGCCCGGCGCAGCTCAGGATCGACTCCGCGATGAAGGCGCCGACCCTGCCGCCGCCTTCCGCGACGCGATCGACGGCCGCGGCGACGTGCGCGGCGTACCGCGCGCCCGCGTCATCGGACGCGTCGCGGTAGATGCCGCGGTAGAGGTCCGGCATCGGCACCACGTGCACGTGCGGCGGCGCGCCGGCGCCGCCGGGGCCGTCGAACTTGTAGGGGCTGATCTCGACGGCGGCGTTCGTGTTGCCGTGGTACCCGACGTCCACCACGATGGTCTCGCGGCTGCCGGTGAAGGCCCGGGCCAGCCGCAGCGCCAGTTCGTTGGCCTCGCTGCCGGAGTTGACGAAGTAGCAGACGCGCAGCGGGTCGGGCAGCGTCGCGCACAGCCGCTCGGCGTACTCGCCGAGCCGCTCGTGCAGGTAGCGTGTGTTCGTGTTCAGCACCGCCATCTGGCGCCGGCCGGCTTCGACGACGCGCGGGTGGCAGTGGCCGACGTGCGGCACGTTGTTGACGGCGTCCAGGTACGTGCGGCCGTCGGCGTCGTAGAGGTGCTGCATCCAGCCGCGGACGATGGTCAGCGGGCGGCGGTAGGAGACGCTGAGCGACGGCCCGATGTGCGCGTGGCGTGATGCGAGGATGTCGCCTCCGCTCGGTCCAGCCGCGGCGGCGACGCCGCCCGGGATCTGCGCGACCAGGTTCGGATCCGGCGCGAGGCTCAGCCACACGCGGCGCTCGGCGGGATCGGCCACGCCCGGAAAGTCGCCGTGCCTGTCGAGCAGGTCGGTGACCAACTGGAAGTGCAGGTGCGGCGGCCAGCCGCCGTTCTCCTCTCTCGCGCCGATCCGGGCGATGCGGGTCGCCCGCGCGCACGCGATCGCCCGCGCTGAGCGCGGCCGACGACCCTCTCGCCAGGTGCCCGTAGAGGGTGTAGAAGCGCGGCCCGCCCGGCCCAGCCTCGTGTTCGAGGACGACGGTCGGGCCGTAGTCGAGCGGATCGGCGTTGTCGGCGACGCTGTGCACGACGCCGTCCAGCGGCGCGAGCACGGCCGTGCCCGGTGGCGCGAACAGATCGAGCCCGAGGTGCACGGTGCGCGCAGACGGCCCGTCGTTGCCGGGCTTCGAGAAGGCCGGGCTCGTGTAGACGCCGCGGACCTCGTCGTAGCACCCGATCCCGATCGCGGCGCCGGCGTCCTCGAGACGCCGCGCGATCTTCCTGGCGCAGAGCTCCGGCGTCGGCCCACAACGCCGGCGTGCCCGACGTCGAGGCTGCCGACGCCGAAGTCGAAGACCACGCGCGGAGCCGTTCGCGGATCCGGATCGAGCAGCGGGCCGATGGCGGCGGCGGACTCGCGCAGCCACGACACGACGGCCGGCGCGGACGGGCACGGCTCGAGCCCGCACGCGCCGCGGAACGTGTAGTGCGCGAACCGGGGATGCACGTCGGCGAGGCGCTCGAGCAGCTCCCAGGCCGGGCGTTCGCTGATGGTCAGGTACTGGTTGTCCGGGATCGTGGTGCCGCTGGTACGCGGAGTTGACGACGCTGACGGCCAGCCGGCTGCAGATCAGGGGGAACAGCGCCTCGATCTCGGCCTCGTGCAGCGGAAACGCGGCGTGATAGCCCTCCACGATCGGCACGGCCGCCGCGAGCGGATCGGGCTTGTCCAGCATCGCGTACGCGCACGCGACGGCCGGCTCGTTGGCGATCCACGTGTGCAGCATGTCGCCGAAATCGACCACCGAGGTCACCCGTCGCGTATAGGGGTCGCCGCCGCCGGACGAGCACGTTGTAGTCGTTGGCGTCGTTGTGGATCACGCCCGTGCGGAGCCGGGGCGCCAGGCGCGTCAACTCGCCTTCCGCCCAGGTGAACAGGCGCTCGACCAGCCGGCGGCGCGTTTCGTCCTCGACGTGCCCGAAGTACTCACGAATCCATCCGGCGCGGCGCGGATCCCACTTCAGATCGCGCTCCGCCGCGGGGTGCGAGAACCCCGCGAGCGCGGCGTCCATCGCGCCCAGCAGCGATCCCAGGCTGCGCAGCAGCTCCGGCGTGTGCGGGCGCACGCCCGCCAGCACCGTCCCCGGCACCCACGTCAGCAGCCCGCACCAGGTGCGGCGTGCCCTGCGCGTCGGGGACCGAAATCACGGCGGCGCCGTCGACCGTGTGCTGGACCCGCGGAAGGTCCAGGTCGGGCGCGGCGGCGGCCAGGTGCGCGAGCGCCGCGTTCTGAAGATCGATGACCCGCGGGTCCTCCTCCGCGTTCGAGATCTTCACGACGTACCGCCGGTGGCGGGCGTCCTGGAGCACGACGTTCTGATCGCGCTCGCTCGGCAGCGGTTCGCCGCCCTGGTCGATGCCGTAGTGCCGGCGGCCGATGGCCTGGATCTCGTCGACTGAGAACGAGGGCGGAACGAACGTGATGGTTGGCATGGCAGGCGGCCCCGGATGGCGCGCTCAGGACCCCGCCGGGCCGGCGGGCGCGAAATCCTTCGTGCGGGTGACGCGGTCGAGTTCCCGCATCATCGCGTCAATCTCGTCCATCGTGTTGTAGAAGTGGGGCGACAGGCGGATGCCCACTCCGGGCCGGTAGTCGACGACGAAGTCGCGCGCGTTGAGGGTCTTCGCCACCCGCTCGGCCTCCGGCACGTCGACGGCCACGGTGCCGGCGAGGCGCTCGGGATCCCGCGACGCGACCGACCGGTAGCCGCACTCGTCCACGAGATCGAGCAGCCGGCGCGTCATCGCCTGCGACGCCGCACGGATCCGATCGACGCCGACCGTCCGGATGATCTCGAGTCCCGGCAGCGCGGCGTAGTAGGCCGGGATGGCGGGCGTGCCGTTCATCATGGCCATCCCGTCGTCGCGCACGTCGGTGGCGTCGATGTCGAACGCGAACGGGGCCGTGCGCGAGAGCCAGCCGGTCAGCCGGGGGCGCGTCCGGGCCTTCACCCACGGCGCCGTGTAGAGGAACGCGTTGCCCGGGCCGCCGCACAGCCACTTCAGGCAGCCGCCGACGAAGAAGTCCACGCCGAGCGCGGCGACGTCGACGGGAATGATCCCGGCCGACTGGTACCCGTCGAGGATGACCACGGCGCCCACCGCGTGGGCCTTCTCGATGACCGGCCGCGGATCGACGATGTACGAGCTGCGGAAGAGCACGTGGGAGAGGCAGACCGCCGCCGTGCGATCGTCGATGGCGTCCGCGATGCGCTCGGCGGGGACCGACAGGTCCTCGAGAGCCGGGACGATGCGGAGATCGAAGCCGAGGTCCCGCTGCGCCTTGTAGAGGTAGACCGCCGACGGGAAGTCCATCGCCGTGCAGACGATGGTGCGCTTCGGGCCCTCGGGCCTGACGCAGGAGAGCGCCACCGCCTCGGCCGTCGTGACGTTCTCGTGCATGCTGACCGAGCCGGCGGGCGCGCCGATGATGGCCTCGATCCGGCCCCCGAGCTCGCCCGCGAGTTCCCACCAGCGTTCCTCCCACGCCCGCACGCCCCGCGTCGCCCACGTGTCGGCGTACTCGGCCAGGGAGCTGGCAGCGGCGCGGGGCATCGCGCCCAGCGAATTGCTGATCATGTAGACCGTGCGTGAGAGAATCGGGAACTCGTCGCGCCAGCGCGTCAGGTCGTCCATGGTGACGGCATTCTACCCCGGCGCCTGAGGTAGACTGGCGTCGGCATTCGCATCGAGGTCAACCAGATGTTCAAGCGCGCAGCGGCGGCGTGTCTCGCGGCGTTGGTGGTGTCCGTACCCGCGGTCGCCCAGGAGAAGCCCTACACGTTCGCGATCGGCGGGGCCGTTGTCGGCCCGCTGTCCGACAGCGCCGATCGCTTCTCGACCGGATTCGGGTTCACGGCTGGCGTGACCTGGCACTTCAACGAGCAGATCGGGCTGAGCGGCGACTACGTGTGGTCGACGCTCGGCGTGCAGGATGACTGGGCGGGCCTGGTGGCGTCCCGGCCCGTCGACGTCACGCCGCGCATCCAGTTCGGCACCGTCAGCGTCAGGTTTCAGGCGCCGCCGGCGAAGGCGCGCCTCTACGCGCTCGCGGGCGTCGGCCTCTATCGCCGCACCGTCGCGATGGCGACGACCGGATCAGGCGACATCACCGTGTGCGACCCGTGGTGGTTCGTGTGCACCGCCGGCCCGGTGCCGGTCGGGAGCGTGAACCGCACCCGGTCGAGCAGCGACCTCGGGATCAACGTCGGGGCCGGGATCATCGCGGGCAGGTTCTTCGCGGAGATCCGGTACCACTTCATGTGGGGGCCGTCGTTCGACACGCCGGGCGGCACGCAGAAGGCCACCGGGAAGTTCCTGCCGCTGACGCTTGGCGTCGTGTTCTGACGTCTCCCGCCAGTTCTGCGCGTCTCGGAGCCCGACCATGGCCACCACCACCCGCCGCGTGCCCGCGCTCGTGTCCTCGACGCTGCTCGCGCTCGGCGTCGCCCTGACCGTCCTCGGCGTCGTGCTGATGGAGGCGCGGCACAGCCTGCTGACGCCGGACGGGGCTCTCGAGGCGCGCCGGCGCGGCGCTGGCCGATCCGCGCGTGTCGGCGTACGTCGCCGATCGAAAGCGACCGACGCCGTGCTGGCGGCCCAGCCGGACCTGACGGCGTTCAGGCCCGTCGTGGCCACGTCGCGACGGCCACTGTCTCGTCCCACCCGTTCCAGCGCGCCATCCAGGTGAGCATCCGGTCGGCGATGGACGCGGTCCTGAGCGAAGGCAGCAGCAAGATCGCGCTGTCGATCCCGGATCTGGGCGTCTTGTTTCGCAGTGCGCTGGCGCAGGCAAACCCGGCTCTGGCCGAGAAGATCCCGCCTCGCGTGCGCAGCGGCGATCGGCGATCTTGGAGACGGATGGGCCCCGAAGGCCATCGTCGCCGTGCTCCGAACGTCCCGTCGGCTCGCCGGACTCGTCGTCGTCCTGCTCGGGATCGGCACGCCTGTTCGTCGTTGCGGGATTCGCGCTGGCGCGCGACCGCCGCCGTGCGCTGCTGAACGCGTCGGTGCACCTTGTCGCCGCCGGCGTGATGCTGCTCGTGCTGCGGGCCGTCGCGGGATGGTCGCTGCAGTCGGGTGGCGCCGACGCGATGAGCCGCGAGGCGATCGCCGGCGTGTGGGTGGCGTTCACCGCGGGCATCCGGGGCTGGGCGTTGACGCTCGCCTTCGTCGGGCTCGTGACCGCGGCTTCGGCCTTCTCCGTGCTCGACCGGATCTCGTTCGCCGACGCGTTGGCGCGATTCTGGCGTGTCGTGCAGGATCCACCGGGGGGCGTCTGGGGCCGGCTCGTGAGGAGCGCGCTGCTGGTGGCCACCGGCGCGGCGGCCGTCGTGCAACCGCGCGAAGTGCTCGAGTGGCTCACGCTCGCGGCCGGCGGGGCGCTGGTGTTTGTCGGCGTGCGGGAAGCCCTGGCGCTGCTGACCGCGCAGGGTTCCAGCACCGCCGGCGCGACCGCGCGCCACCGGCATGGGCATCCGCCGCGTGGCGATGGTCGGGGCGGCCACGGCGCTGCTCGCCTGGGGGGCCTTCGCGATGATGCGCCCGGCGCCGCCTTCCGCAGCGGCTGCCGCCGGCATGTGCAATGGCTCGGAAGCCCTTTGCGACAGGCCGCTGAACGACGTCACGCTTCCTGGCGCGCACAATGCCATGTCGGCCGCGGACGTTCCGGGATGGATGTTCCCGCAGCACGAACGCGGTGTCGCGGTCCAGTTGACCGACGGCATTCGCGCGTTCCTGATCGACGTGCACTACGGGCGGCCCGCCGGCACCGCCGTCGTCACCGACCTCGATGCCGAAACCGCGTCGCGAGCGAAGATCGAGGAGGCCGTCGGGCCGGAAGGTGTCGAGGCCGCCCTGCGCATCCGCGACCGCTTTGCGGGCGGGGAACTCGGTCCGAGAGGGCTCTATCTCTGTCACGGGTTCTGTGAACTCGGCGCCCAGCCGCTCGGCCCGTGGCTGTCGACGATGGCGGACTTCCTCGTCCAGCACCCGGACGAAGTCGTCGCGATCGTGATCGAGGACTACGTCGCCCCCGGGGACATCGCCGCCGAGTTCGACAGGGCCGGACTCTCCGACCTCGTCTACCGCGGGACCGGCCAGGCGCCGTGGCCCACGCTCCGCACCCTGGTCGATTCACGCCAGCGGGTCGTCGTGATGACGGAATCGGGCCGCGCTGGAGTCCCCTGGCTCCTGCCGGCCTTCGACGTGATGCAGGAGACGCCGTACAAGTTCCGCCATCCGTCGGAGATGAGCTGCGCCGCCAACCGCGGAGGCACCCGGGGCAGTCTGTTTCAGATCAACAACTGGATCGACACGACGCCGGCCCCGAAGCCCAGCAACGCCGCCATCGTCAATGCGCACGACGCGTTGCTGGCGAGAGCGAGGCGCTGCCAGGAGGAGCGGGGGCTCAGGCCGACGATTCTCGCGGTCGACTTCTATCGGACCGGGGACGTGGTCGGCGTCGCGCGCGCGCTGCAATCAGTGAGGCTCGCGCGCGGCGCTACTTCTTGACGATGTCGAAGTTCAGCAGCAGCGCCTCGGTCCAGGTGAGATCGACTTTGTCGCCGACCTTGACCTGATCCAGCACCTTCTTGTCCTCGATGCGGGCGCTGTAGGTCCACTTGTTCGGGCCGCTGAGCGTGATCGACGGCACCTTGGGATCGAGGGCCGTGATCGTCGCGGTGATCGTCCGCTGCGTGGCTGCCGTCCCTGCCGGCCTGCGCGCCGCGTGCCCGGCGTGACGCCCTCGGCCGACGTGTCCACGTCCTTCTCGCCCGGCAGCTTCTTCCGGATCACCAGGTTCTCGTAGTAGCGGGCGGTCAGCGTATCGCCCACCTTGATCTCCGCGAACCGCTTCACCGTCTCGGGGACGACGATGTCCATGAAGTTGCCCTTGGGCCCCTTCATCGTCAGGGTGCGCGTGGTCACGTTGATGGCTTCGACCGTGGCCGAGATGGTCTGGGTCTCACCCGTCAGGGTCTTCGTCTGGGCAAGGGCGGTGCCGGCGATGCCCAGCACGGCGAACGCGATCACGACGGCGAGAGCGACGATTCGCTTCATGTCTGCTCCTTGTTGCTTCCGACGATCCTACCACCCGCGCGCGCCGGCGGACGTCCTACCAGTTGAAGAGCCGGCCCACGGCGATGTAGGTGGCCCAGCGCCCGTCGAAACCCACGGTCCCGCCGACGAGCACCGGCCCGATGAGCGTGTCGGCCATCAGGCCGACGCCGGCCTGCGTCCGGAACGTGGCCTTGTTCCAGTCGTCGAAGGCGTCGCCGTTCTCCAGCCAGCCGCCGGCGAAGATGGAGCCGCCGAGGAAATCCGGGAGGCGCCCGAGCTGGTGCAGGTACCCGATGGTGCCCAGATAGTAGTGGTCGCCTCTCAGTTCACCAAGGTCGTACGCGCCGAGGCGGAACGGCTGGCCCAGATGGAACTGGTTCACCGAGAGCGGCTCGTTGTCGAACGAGGTGCCCAGCCCCCAGCCGACGAAGACGCGGTTGTCGGAACCGACCGTGTGGAAGCTCGTTCCGATGGTGTCGAACTGGGACAGATTCACGCTTGAACGGGCAGTCGGCAGCGGCGGGTCGATGACGGGACCGTCGAAGATATAGAGCACCCGCGCCGACGTGGCCACGCCTCGAGACGGGATCGCGGGGCTGTCCTGCCCGTTGTACCGCCACGTCAAGTCGGCCGCCGTCTCTTTGCCGGTCAGCGATGGAAGCCCGGGATCGCCGACCTCGACGTTCGCGTCGAGCCTCCCGATGTACACGCCCAGGCGGATGTCGCTGAACGCGCCGAGATTGACGCCGACGTTGACGCCGGCCTTCAGGAAGATCTGGTCGTACCGGGCGACGACGGACTCGTCCTCGACGAAGTTGTACGTCCGCTTTGCCACTCCGCCGTACGGCGCGAAGAAGAGCGGCGTCCTGCCGAGCGGCTGGTACCACTCCATGCCGAGGGACGGATCCGACCCGACCGTGCCGTCCATCCGGAGTTCGGCGCCCGGGAACGGCAGGTCGAAGTTCAGGTAGCGGGCCGAGAGCGCGACGCCGAAACTGTCGCTCGTCGTATTCTCGAGGGTGAAGCCGAGCATCAGAAACGGGGGCGCGTTCGGCTTCTGGCGTGCCCGCACGAGCAGGCCCACCTCGCCGGCCTGGTTCGTGACCAGGCGCCAGCCGACCGTCTCGTAGCGATCGAGGCCCGCACAGTTCCGACAGGTCCAGCTCGAGTTTCGGAACGTCGAGCGGCTGGCCGACGTGCCTGGCCATCGTGGCCTGCATCCGCTGCTCGTCCGACCTGACGACGCCCTCGAACATCACGAAGGCCGGAGTCCGGGATCGTGGTCCGCCGGGCGCGCGTTCCGCCGCTCCAGCCACGTCCGGTACTCGGCCTCGCTGACGGCGTACTTCAGCAACTGGTCCTTGATCGCTTCGGCCGCCCTGTAGCCCTCTTCGATGAGTTCCTTGCTCCGCCGCCAGTCGAGCGAGCCGAGCCCCTTCTCGACGAGCGGCACGTTGAGCACGAGGTCCGCCGTGGCCAGCCCCTCCCTCGTGGACGCGCGCATCATGGCGCTGAGGGTGCCGCCCGCGAGGCCGAACAGCGTCTGGCTCACCTCCTTGGGGTCGGAGAGATCGCCGACGTTGATGGCGATCACCACGTCGGCGCCCATCCCGCGAGCCACGTCGGCCGGCACGTTGTTCATGGCGCCGCCGTCGACGAGGATCTTCCCGTCCGCCTCCACCGCCGGGAAGATGAGCGGGAGCGACATCGTCGCGCGCATCGCCGAGGCGAGAGAGCCGCGGTCCAGCACGACCTGCGACGCCGACAGCAGGTCCACGGCGACCGCGCGGAACGGCGTCGGCAGTTCGTCGAAGGTCGCGATGCCGTAGTAGGGCGCGGTGACGCGCGCGATCAGCAGATCCACCTGCTCGCCGGAGTTGAGGGACGTCGGGGGAGAGAATTCCCGTCGGAGGCCGAACTCGAGCCGGGACGGATACGCGCGCGCGTCGGTCTTGCGCCGGATGTTCTTGAACGCGAAGCTCGACGCCCCGAACAGCTCGTCCCAGTTCATCGTCGACAGCAGCTGGTCGAGCTCCGCGGCCGACATGCCCGTCGCGTAGCAGCCGCCGATCAGGCCGCCCATGCTGGTGCCCGCGGCGACGTCGATCGGGATGCGGTGCTCTTCGAACCAGCGGATCACGCCCACGTGCGCGATGCCCTTGGCGCTGCCTCCGCCGAAGGCGACGCCGATCTTCTGGCGCTCCTGGGCGGGCGCGGTGGCGGCGAGCATGAGAGAGATGGCCGCGGTCAGCAGGGCGGCGATCGGGCGTCGGGCCATGGGCATACCTCGGGCAAATGATGCCACAGACACGGGCCGGCGGCGCATGGAGACCTCGGATGCGGGCCGACTCCGGCGAGCCCGGAGCGGGCGAGCATCGGCCGGCCCGCTGCGCTATCATGGAAAATTCACCAGGAGTCGAACCGTGAAGAAGATCGCCTTGCTCTGCGCGCTGCTCTCCCTGCCGCTCCCGGCGTTCGCCCAGGCGCCCGCCGCTGCGGCCCCGCCGCCCCCGCCTCCGAAGCAGGAAGGCACGGCGGAATTCGCGTTCGTCGGCACCACCGGAAATGCCTCGACACAGACCATCGGCCTGAACGGGCAGTTCATCGTGCGGCCTGAACAGTGGGTCATCACGAACAGGGCCGCGTTCATCCGCAACGAATCCGAGTCGGAGCTGACAGCCCAGTCGTTCGGGTACCTCTTCCGCGCCGCCCGGAGCCTGTCTCCCCGCCTGTCGGCGTTCGGCGAGTACGCGTACTTCCGGGACGTGTTCGCCGGCGTCGCCCACAGGAACGCGCTCGTCGGCGGCCTCTCCTACAAGATCGTCGACCTGCCCAGGCACGTGTTCTTCACCGATGCCGGCCTCGGCTACATGAACGAGCAGCGGCTCGCGGGCGATGACGAGTCGAGCGCCACGTGGTCGCTCGGCGCCGGCTACACGTGGAAGATCTCCGACACCGCCGAGTTCACGGACGACTTCCGCATGACGGGACTGTTCGCAGACGCCAGCGACTGGCGCATCCTGCAGATGGCGGCCGTCACCGCCCGCCTCACGCAGCTGTTCTCCCTGAAGGTCTCGAACACCATCCGCTACGCGCACGCGCCGGTGCCGGGATTCAAGGACACGGACACCAATACCTCGGTGGCGCTGGTGGCCAAGTTCTGACGCGATCCCAGGGAGAGGACCGGCACATGGAAGGCTGGCGCGGCTGGGACGACTACGCGCGGTTCTACGACTGGGAGAACGCCCAGACGATGGGCCGGCGCGACGTGCGGTTCTGGCAGCGCCTGGCCGCGAAGACGGCCGGGCCGGTCCTCGAACTCGGGTGCGGAACCGGCCGGGTGGCCATCCCGGTGGCCAAGGCCGGCGCGCGGGTGGTGGGCCTCGACCGGTCGGCCTCCATGCTGGCCAGGGCAGGGAAGCGGCTGCGGCGGTCGAAGCTCGACGGTTCGCTGCAGCTGGTTCGCGGCGACGTGCGATTCCTGCCGTTTCCCGCGGCCAGTTTCGCCCTCGTCGCCGCGCCCTACGGCATCCTTCAGTCGCTCCTCGACGATGCCACGCTTGACGCCGCCCTCGCGGCGGCCCACCGCGTCCTTCGCAAGGGCGGCACGCTCGGGATCGATCTCGTCTCCGACCTGACGTCCTGGGCGGAATACCAGGGGCGGGTGAAACTGCGCGGCCCGGCAGGGAAGGGGCAGACGCGCATCACGCTCATCGAGTCGGTGCGGCAGGATCCCGCACGCGGCTTGACGATGTTCGACCAGGAATTCGTCGAGCGGCGCGGCTCCGTCTCGCGGTCGCACCGGTTCTCCCTCGCCTTCCGCACCGTGTCGGTTGAGGACATGACCCGGCGCCTCGAGCGCCACGGCTTCCGGGTGTCGGCCGTGCTCGGCGACTACCAGGGCGGCCCCTGGGACCCCCGGGCCGACGTCTGGCTCATCCTCGCCACCGCAGGCGGTCATCAGCTTGGCGGCGGCTGAAGCCGCATGCTAGGATCTTCTGGCACTTTCCGCCGGATTTTCTCCTGACATACCTGGAGTTCCAACATGTCTGGCCATTCCAAGTGGCACACCATCAAGCACAAGAAGGGCGCCGCCGACGCCAAGCGCGGCCGCGTCTTCACCCGGATCATCAAGGAACTGACCGTGGCCGCCCGCGCCGGCGGCGGCGATCCGGACACCAACCCGCGGCTGCGCACGATCATCGCCGAGGCGAAGCAGGTCAACATGCCCGCCGAGAACATCAAGCGGGCCATCCGGCGCGGCACGGGCGAAGAACCCGGCGTCCAGTACGAGGAAATCACCTACGAGGGCTACGGGCCCGGCGGCGTGGCCCTGATCATCGAGGCGATGACCGACAACAAGAACCGGACCGTCGGCGAAATCCGCCACATGCTCACGCAAGTACGGCGGCAACCTCGGCGAGTCGAACTCGCGTCGCCTGGATGTTCGAGAAGAAGGGCTACATCGTCATCGAGAAGGCCAAGGCCAACGAGGACACGCTGCTGAGCGCCGCCCTCGACGCCGGCGCCGACGACCTGCGCGACGACGGCGACAACTGGGAAGTCGCTGAGCGCGCCCGAGACGTTCCCGGCCGTCAAGGAAGCCGTCGAGAAGCTCGGCATCGAGGCTGCTCGGCGCAGGTCGCGATGCTGCCGAAGAACTACGTCTCGCTCGAGGGCCGGGCCGCGCAGAGCATGCTGAAGCTGCTGGACCTGCTCGAGGACCACGACGACGTGCAGCACGTCTGGTCGAACGTCGACATCGACGAGAAGGAGATCGAGGCGTTCGCGTGAGAGTGTTCGGCGTCGATCCCGGCTCCCTGCGCACCGGGTACGGCTGCATCGAGACCGACGGCAGCCGCCATCGACTCGTGGCCTGCGGCGCCATCGCCACTCCTGCCGCGGCGGCGTTTCCCGGACAAGCTGCTCGCGATCTACCGGGGCCTCAGCCGGCTGCTCCGCACGCACCGGCCCGACTGCGTGGTGGTGGAGAACGTGTTCCACGCGACGAACGTCCGGAGCGCGCTGAAGCTGGGGCACGCGCGCGGCGTGGCGCTGCTCGGCGGCGGTGGAGGGCGGCTACCCGCTCGTCGAGTACACGCCGGCCGAGATCAAGCGCGCCGTCGTCGGCTACGGCCGCGCCGAGAAGCACCAGGTGGGCGAGATGGTGCGGCTGCTGCTCGGGCTTGACCGAGGTGCCGCAGCCGCACGACGCGGCCGACGCGCTGGCCGTGGCCATCTGCCACGTGCACAGCGCCTCCGGCCCGGTCGCGGGCCGCTGCGGCGGCGGCCCCGAAAGCGCGCGGCGTGGCCGAAGACCTGGCGCGAGTACCGACCATGATTGCGTCGCTGCGCGGCCGGCTGGCCGAGAAGCAGCCGAACCGGATCATCGTCGACGTCGGCGGCGTCGGCTACGACGTGGCCGTGCCGCTGTCCACGTTCTACACGCTCGGCGATCCCGGCACCGACGTGGCGCTGCGCGTCCACACCCACGTGCGCGAAGACATCGCTCGCGCTCTACGGGTTCGCGACGGCGCTCGAGCTGCAGATCTTCGAGCGGCTGATCGGCATCAGCGGCATCGGGCCGAAGCTCGCGCTCGCCGTGCTCTCGGGCATCGACGTCGCCGACCTGGTGCGCGCGGTCCAGGCGGGCGACGTCGGCGCGGCTGACGGCCATTCCCGGCGTCGGGAAGAAGACCGCCGAGCGGATCGGCCTCGAGCTGAAGGACAAGCTCCCGAAGGGCCTCGTCGACGAGGCCGCGGCCGGTGCGGAGGCCGGCGCGCCGGGCGGCGAACTGCGCCAGCGACCTGCTCTCGGCCCTCCTGAACCTGGGATATCATCGGCCCCTCGCGGAGAAGGCCGTCGAGGCCGCGCTGGCCAGCGACCGAGTCGCGGGCCTTCGAAGCCGTCCTGAAGCAGGCGCTGCGCGAGCTGGCGCGCGGGTAGCATGACTGACGAGACCCCGCGGGTGACGTCGATGCGCGCCGACGACGAGGACGCGCAGTTCGAGGCCGGGCTGCGGCCGCGGACGCTGGACGAGTACATCGGCCAGGACCGCGTGCGCGAGAACCTGCACGTGTCGATCACGGCGGCGAAGCAGCGCCGCGAGGCGCTCGACCACGTCCTGCTCTACGGCCCGCCCGGGCCTCGGCAAGACGACGCTGGCGTACGTCATCGGGAACGAGCTGGGCGTGCCGGTGCGGACCACGTCGGGCCCGGTGCTCGAGAAGGCCGGCGACCTGGCGGCGATCCTGACGAACCTCAAGGAGCGCGAGGTCCTCTTCATCGACGAGATCCACCGGATGGCGGCGACCATCGAGGAGATCCTCTACCCGGCGCTCGAGGACTACGAGCTCGACATCGTGATCGGCCAGGGCCCGGGCGCGCGGTCGGTGAAGGTGCCGCTCCAGCCGTTCACGCTGATCGGCGCGACGACGCGCGCGGGGCTGCTGACGTCGCCGCTGCGCAGCCGCTTCGGCATCGTGCACCGGCTGGACTTCTACACCGACGCGGACCTCGAGGAGATCGTCCGCCGATCGGCGCGCATCCTCGGCGTGCCGATCGTCGACGAGGCGGCGCGCGAGATCGCGCGCCGGTCGCGCGGCACGCCGCGCATCGCGAACCGGCTGCTGCGGCGCGTGCGCGACTACGCGCAGGTGCGCGGCGAAGGGCGACATCACCGCTGCCCGTGACGCACGCGGCGCTGGCGATGCTCGAGGTCGACGAGCACGGCTTCGACGAGATCGATCGCCGGCTGCTGCGCACCATCATCGACAAGTTCGGCGGCGGGCCGGTCGGCGTCAACACGATCGCCGCGGCCATCAGCGAAGAGAAAGACGCCATCGAGGACATCTACGAGCCGTTCCTCATCCAGATTGGGTTCCTCGACCGCACGCCGCGCGGCCGCGTGGCCACGGCGCGGGCGTACGAGTATTTCGGCCTGCAGGCCCCGGGAAAGGATTCGCGACTGTGGTGAACGGGAACATGCTCAGGAAGACGCGCATCAGCGCGCTGGCGACCTACGTGCCGCCGACGATCCTCGACAACCAGACGCTCAGCCAGATGGTCGACACGACCGACGAGTGGATCCTCCAGCGCACGGGCATCCGGACGCGGCACATCGTCGAGAAGGGCGTGGCGACGTCGGACCTCGGGAAGGAGGCCGCGCTGAAGGCCATCGCGCAGGCCGGCCTGACGCCCGACGACATCGACCTCATCGTCGTCGGCACGACGACGCCGGACATGATCTTCCCGAGCACGGCGGCGCTCGTGCAGCACAAGATCGGCGCGACGAAGTGCTGGGGCTTCGACCTGGCGGCCGCCTGCTCCGGCTTCACCTTCTCGCTGAGCGTCGGCGAGCCAGCTCGTGGCGACCGGCAAGCACCAGCGCGCGCTGGTCGTCGGCGCCGACGTGATGTCGAGCATCATCGACTACACCGACCGCACCACGTGCGTGCTGTTCGGCGACGGGGCCGGCGCCGTGATCGTCGAGCCGGCGGTCGAAGAGGGCCTCGAGATCATCGGGTTCGAGCACGAGATCGACGGCAGCGGCGGGCCGGCGCTCCAGATGCCGGCGGGCGGGAGCCTGAACCCGGCCTCGCACGAGACCGTCGAGAAGCGGATGCACTACGTCAAGCAGGACGGCCAGGCGGTCTTCAAGTTCGCCGTGCGCAAGACGGAGGAGATCTGCGCGCCGCGTGCTCGAGAAGCAACGGTCACACGGCCGACGAGGTGGCGCTGTTCGTGTCGCACCAGGCGAACCGCCGCATCATCATGTCGGCCGCCGACCGGCTCGGGCTGCCCGAGTCGAAGGTCATGATCAACATCGAGGACTACGGCAACACGACGGCGGCCACGATCCCGCTGGCGCTCGAGGACGCGATCCGGCAGGGGCGCCTGAAGAAGGGCGACCTCGTGCTGCTGGCGTCGGTGGGCGCCGGGTTCACCGTCGGGTCGGTGCTGCTGCGCTGGGCGATCTGAGTCGAGAGGCGTCGAGGCGAAGGCTGACTCCGGCTGATGGAGCCCGGGGCTCAGCCCCGGTCGCCGCGCATGACCATCGACCGCACCCGGCGGATCGAGCTGCTGCGGCGGTGGAGCCGGCTGATGGACTCGGCCTATCGCGTGCCGGGCACGGCGTATCCGCTTCGGCTGGGACCCGATTGTCGGCCTCATCCCGGGCGTCGGCGACGTCGCGACGTCGTCGTTCGCGGTCACCATCCTCTACCACGCGAACCGTCTGGGCGTGCCGCGCGTCGTCCTCGCCCGGATGGTGCTGAACACGCTTGGCGACCTCGCCGCCGGCCTCGTGCCGTTCGCCGGCGACGTGGCCGACATCGCGTGGAAGTCGAACACCCGGAACCTCGCGCTCCTCGAGCGGCACGAGCGTCCCGGCGTCAGGCCCTCGAGCGGCGACTGGGCGGTGGTGCTGCTGGCGATGGTCGTCATCGGCGGCGCGCTCGCGCTGGTGCTGCTGTCGGTGGCGATGATGCTCTACACGGTGCTTCGGCCCTTCCTGTGAACGTCGCAGACTTCTCGTTCGACCTTCCCGCTGAGCTCGTGGCGCAGTTCCCGCCCGACGAGCGCGGGTCGTCGCGCCTGCTGGTGCTCGACCGGCGGACGGGCGCCGTGACCCACTCGGCGATTCGCGACCTCGCCGCGGTTCCTCGGGCCCGGCGACCTCCTGGTGTTCAACGACACCAGGGTGTTCCCGGCGCGGCTCATCGGCGAGCGTGAGCCCGGCGGCGGCGCCGTCGAGGTGATGCTCGTGTCGCGCGTGGACGATGAGCGGTGGGAGGCGCTGGTGCACCCGGGGCAGCGGATGCGGCCGGGCCGCCGGGTGCGGTTCGAGCGGGGCGGCCGCACGCTTCACGGCGAGGTGCTCGAGGAGCGTTACTTCGGCCGGCGCCTCGTGCGATTCTGGACGAGCGACGCCGGCACGGTGATGGACGCCGTCGAGGCGATCGGGCACATCCCGCTGCCGCCCTACATCAAGCGGCCGGACCTCGACCTCGACCGCGACCGCTACCAGACCGTGTTCGCCCGCGAGGCCGGATCCATCGCGGCGCCGACGGCGGGGCTGCACTTCACCGAGGCCATTCTCCGGTCGCTCGACGATGCCGGGCGTCGAGCGCACGGCCATCACGCTGCACGTCGGCTACGGCACCTTCAAACCCGTGCGCGCATCCGAAGTGGAGGCGCACACGGTCGATCCCGAGCGCTACGCGATCAGCCGAGGACGCCGCGTCGCGCATCAACGCCGCCCTCGAGGCCGGGCGGCGCGTGGTGGTGGTCGGGACCACGACGACCCGGGCCGCTGGAATCGGCGGCGGAGCGGGGCGGCGGGCGAGTCGCCGCGGGCAGCGCGGACACCAGCCTCTTCATCCACCCGGGCCACCGGTTCCTCGTTGCCGGCGGGCTCGTCACGAATTTCCACCTGCCGGCCTCGTCGCTCCTGATGCTCGTCGCGGCGTTCGGCGGGCTCGAGGCGGTGCTCGGCGCCTACCGCGAGGCGGTGCGCGAGCGCTACCGGTTCTACAGCTACGGCGACGCCATGCTCGTGGTCTGACCATGGGTCCCTGGGTACACGACATCGATCCCATCATCGGCACGATCCTCGGCGTGCACCTGTGGTGGTACGGCCTGAGCTACTCGCTCGGCTTCCTCAACGCGCACCTCGCTCTTCATGCGGCGGCGGGGCGACCTCGGTCTCTCGACGCGCGAGGTCTACGAACTGTCCCTCCTGCTGTCGATTGGCGTCCTCGTCGGCGGGCGGCTCGTCGTCGTGAACAACGAGTGGGCGTTCTACCGGGCGCACCTCGACCTCGTCGCGGCGCTCTGGATCGGCGGCATGGCCACGCACGGCCTCATCATCGGCGGTTTCGCGGGCGTCGCGCTGTTCTGCCTGATCCGCCGCAAGCCGCTGCTCGTGATGATCGACGAGATGGCCATTCCCGCGGCGCTCATCCTCTGCGCGGGCCGGCTGGGCAACTTCATCGACGGGCAGATCGTCGGCAGCGTGACGACGGTGCCCTGGGCCGTCCAGTTCCCGGACGCGGAGGGGTTCCGCCACCCGGTCGTGCTCTACGACGGCCTCAAGAACCTCCTCATCGTGCCCATCCTCATGTACGCGCGGCGCCGCGGCGTGCCTCCAGGCGGGCTCGCGGCGCGGTTCCTCTTCCTGTATGCCTTTCCCCGGATCTTCATCGACTACTTCCGCGAGTACCCGCTCACGCTGCTCGGGCTGCCGTCGGGCCAGACGATGAACATCCTGATGTCGGTGGCGGGCATCGCGCTCATCTGGCGCAACCGGCGGCGGCCGATGGCGAGGCCGGTGATGCCGCGGACCCCGGAGTCCGCGTCCGGCCTGTGGTGGCGGCGCGCCCTCCTCGCGTGCGTCGTGCTGGGTTCGATGCTGATCCCGAGCGACGCCACGCGCGACATCCCGGACGAAGTACGGCAAGCGGCACCCCGGGCTCGAGCACTCGCGGATGTATCCGCCCATCCCGAACCCGCCTGGAGAACGGCGATAGGACGGGACGCCATCCCCGCCGTCCAGCCGCGCGCGAGCGACGGGACACTCCGTTTCGCAGCGCCGTGCTGTCGGTCGCCGGACGGGGACGGAACGGAGTGTCACCTCGAGACGGCGGGGATGGCTCAGAAGCGCTCTCGCGTATCGAGTATGCTGATGGCGGTTCACGGAAACGAGGTGAGGCCGTGCCGTTTCCCTACGAAGAGTTCGACCTGTCGGACGTCTCGACCTATCCGCTCGCCTCGCGGGCCAGCAAGGTCAGGGTCGGAGGATTTCGCGACGCCGCACGTGAAGGGCGGCGGGGCCGCGGCGTTTCTCGACAGCCTGCCCGGACATCCTCGCCGCGGCGGACCTCAGGGCGGTCGTGCAGGGCGATTGTCGACGCGAAGCAGTCGGGCGGCGGCATCATCTGGGGGTTCGGCGCGCACGTCCTCAAGACCGGGCTGTCGCCGATCCTGGTCGATCTGGCCGAGCGCGGGTTCGTGTCGGCCTTCGCGACCAACGGCGCCGGCATCATCCACGACTTCGAGATCGCGCTGGCGGGTTCGACGTCAGAGGACGTGGACGCGGCCCTGGGTCCTGGGCGGTTCGGGATGGCCGACGAAACCGGGCCGGCTGCTCAACCAGGCCATCAGCGATGGCGTCGCGAAGGGGATGGGGCTCGGCCAGTCGGTGGCGGCCTACCTTTCGGAGACGGCGCCGCCGTTTGCCCATGTCAGCGTGGCGTGCGCGTCGGCGCGCTTAGGCATCCCGCTCACCGCCCACGTGGCCATCGGCACCGACATCATCCACATGCATCCGGCGGCCTCCGGCGCGGCCATCGGCGAGGGCAGTCTTCGCGACTTCCGCTACTTCGCGTCGAATGTCGCAAAACTCGACCACGGTGTGTATCTCAATTGCGGCTCCGCGGTCGTCCTGCCCGAGGTCTTCCTCAAGGCCGTCGCGCTCGCGCGCAACCGCGGCATCGCGCTCGCCGGCCTCACGACGGTGAATCTCGACTTCATGCGCCTGTATCGCCCGCAGACCAACGTGGTCGTCCGGCCGCCGGCCGGCACGGGCGGCAAGGGCTACAGCCTCGTCGGGCACCACGAGATCCTCATCCCCCTGCTCGCGGCGGCGATCATCGAAGGGGAGTAGGGACGGGGTCGGGATTTGGGATTCGGCGACTGCCGGCCGGCTACGGCGTGCAGGCGGGGCTCGCGTCACAAATTCCGCGTCGCGAGCACTTCACGTGCAGGCGTGCGGTCGCCGGTGCAACTGATGCGGCGGGGCGCCGCCAGGAACTGCAGGTCGTACCCGAGCCGGCGATACAGCGCGACAACGCGTGTCGTCGCCTGGTTCGACAGCACGACGGGGCCCTTGTGCCGGGCCAGCCACTCCGCCGCGCGAACCTGGTCGTCCCACGAGAACTGCTTCCGCGCGTACTGCGTGAACGGGACGTCGTACGGCGGGTCGGCGTACACGAAGTCGCCGGGCTTCAGGCGAAGCGCTTCGAAGTCGAGGCTCGAGAACTCCCAGCGCGAGAACACGGCTTCTGTAGGCGGAGAAATCGCGGACGTACGCGATGCGGGCGTAGGTGCCGAACGGCACGTTGAACTCGCCGCGGCTGTTGAATCGGCACAGGCCGTTGAAGCCCGTGCGGTTCAGGTAGTAGAAGAGCGAAGCGGCTTCGGCGGTGTGCCCGTGGCCGGCCGCCAGGAGCGCGTTGAAGCGCTTCCGGTACGCGTAGTACGTTTCCGCCGCGTTCTCCATCGGCAGGCTGATCACCAGGCCGCGCCGGAGGTGGAGGTAGAACTCCACCAGGTGCGGATTGACGTCGTTGAGGAGCGCGCGCTTCGGCTGCAGCCCCAGCACCACCGCCAGCCCGCCGCAGAACGGCTCGACGAAGCGGCGGCGCTCGTGGCCCTCCCAGAGGCGGCGCACGTGCGGCACCAGCCACCGCTTCCCGCCCGCCCACTTGAGGGGCGGGCGCAGGGGCGACGCGGCGGGCGGCGCGGCGGCTGGCGGCATCGCCGCCAGTATACGTGCCGCCGGCCCGATCGCTGTCCCGTCTCCGCTTGCCGGCTGTCTATCGGCCCATCACGCGCGCCTCGAGCGCCGCCGCTCGCGGGAACAGGATGTTGTTCTCGAGGTGGATGTGCTCGTGCAGCTCGCGCTCGAGCACCGCGAGCTGATCGTAATAGCCTGTGAACGTCGTGCAGCCATCCGGCGGCGCGGTGTACGACGCCGTCGCGGCCCGGAGCGTGGCCAGCGCGGCGCCTGCGCTGTCGTGCTCCTGCATCATCATCGCGATCGGGCTGCTGATGTGGCCGAGCATCGGGTGCCGATGCCCCAGGCCCGACTCGAGCTGCTCGATGAACGGGAACAGCACGTGCTCCTCCTTCATCATGTGCGACTCGAGCTCGTTGCGGAGGCCGGTGAACGTCGACGCCACGTCCCGCACCTCGGGATGCCGCTCGCCGTGGGCGTTGATCACCTTGTCGCCCATCTGCGACAGCATCGGCATCAGCTCGCGCAGCTTGCCGTGGTAGCGGCCGACGATGTGGCCCATCAGGTCGGTGAGCGGCGCGTCGGCCCACGAGGGCTGAGCCGGGGCGTCGGCGGGCTCGGCCAGCGCGGCTCCGATCTGCGCCGCGACCTCCTGCCAGCCGAGCCCGCTGGCGCTCGCGGCCTCGTCGAGGCGGCGGCCTCCGCCGCAGCAGTAGTCGATCCCCAGGCGCTCGAAGACGGGCAGCGCTCCGGGATGGCGGGTGACGATGTCACCGACGGTGATGTCGGGCGAAATGGCGTCCATGGCAAGTCCTCCTGATGGCGGCGCCCGTCCGGCTCATCCGCTCGATGAGCACCGGCGGCCGATGGGGATGCTGATCACGAGTCCCGATCCATCGTCCTCCGGAACGCGTCCGCGCGGCATGACGGCCGTCATACCCGCCGCCGTGTCGCCGCGGGCCCGGCGGCAGGACAGGCGGCCGGGCTGGTGTAGAATCGACCGCTCAACCGGACATCGACTGCGCCGACGAGGCGAGGAGCGAGCCATGACCATCCCGATCCGGGCCGGAGTGCTGCTGGGCCTGCTGTGTGTCATCTGGACGTTCGTGATGGGGTTCACCGCCTGGTACAAGGACCCCGTCATGCTGAACCTGTTCTTCCTGGTGATCCTGTTCGAGATCGCCGTCATCGTCTGGGCGCTGCGGCAGACCGCGCCAGCGGCGACCTGGGGCGGCCAGGTCGTGAACGGGCTGACGATCTCGGCCGTCGCGAGCGTGATCATCTTCGTCGGGTCGCTGCTGTTCACGACGGTGGCGTTTCCCGAGCTACTTCACCGACATCCAGGCCGCGCAGACGGAGATGCTGAAGTCGGCGGGCCTGCCGGAGGCCGAGATCCGATCGCAGGTCGCGGCGGCGGCGGCCATGCAGACGCCGCTCATGAACGCGTTGAGCGGCGTTGTCGGCACCGTGGTGACCGGCCTGGTCGTCTCCGCGATCGCCGGGGCGTTTCTGGCGGAAGAAGTAGACGGCCGCGAGAACCGCGTCGGGCGCCGCAACGCTGGCGCTACTTCGCAGACCGTCGCCGTCAAGAGCACGCGCATCCGAATCTCGATTTCGCCCGACAGTCATGGGCGCTCTCTGCCTACGGGCGGGCCTTGCGGTCGCGGATGACGCCATCCAGGTACGCACGGTCCAGCGGTTCCTGGGGGCGTCGGGTGTTCTTCGTCCGGATCAGCGATGATGGCGCTCATCGGCACGGTCACGCCGCCGAGATCGACGTGTTCCGCGTCCGCCGCGATGTCGGCATACGACAGTCCGCAGGCCCGGTGCATCAGGTCCGCCGGATCTCGTCCGCGACGCGGATGCGGACCTCGATCTCGCCCGCGACCGGCTCGCGGCGTTGTCTGGCAGGATGCTCAGCGCGCTTCACGCGGGCCACGTTGTCCGGGGCATCGTCGATGAGCAGATCGACGTCTTGGTGTATCGCCCGGCCCCGTGCGCGATCACGGCGATACCCCCGATGAGCACGTGCGCGCGCCGGCGTCGTTCAGCGCCCGGCAGATTCGGACGACGTCGTCCGGCTCTGGCGCGCGTCAGTACGCCGGATCATGTCCGCCATCCACCGGTCTGCCTCGTCGAACGACCTGAAGCGGAACAACCCGCGCGGGACAAGCGCCGGCGTACCGCGCAGCAAGCTTCGCCGTCCTCGCGAGGGCGCCCTGGTCGACCAGCCCTCGGCCGACCCGATTCCCGCCGCCCAACTTGTCGCACGCCGCCATTATACGGCGATTCCTGATCGGCTCGACCGGGTCGCAGGCATCCGTGATGTCCGGGAACGCCAAGCCCGGCACGAGCCGCCAGCCAGCCCCTGGCCACGCCTTCGCCGCAGTGCGGCCCGAGTCGTCCCCTGCGGCTTCGGCGCGGCAGGCCCTATCCCTTGCCCCCTGTCCCTTGTCCCTACTAAAATAGAACGTTACGCCGGTGTAGCTCAGTTGGTTAGAGCACGCGGCTCATATCCGCGGAGTCCGGGGTTCAAGTCCCTGCACCGGCACCACTTCTGCGAGGGGTCGAGCGTTGATACGCCAGACCCCTCGCGCCTTTTCCGGCCGTTTCGATGAGGGCGGCTGTGTCGGCCTCGCGCGCCGGCCGCGGGGACGCGGGGCAGGGACTGAGGCGCATGGTCCTCTGATGGCGTCACTCCAGGAACGCGTAAGGCTCGCGATCGAGCGCGATGCGCTCATGCCGCCGGGCTCGAGGGTGGTTGCCGCCGTGTCCGGCGGGTCCGACTCGGTCGCGCTCCTGCTGCTGCTGCTCGACGTGGCGGGTGGCTGCGGGTTCACCGTCGCGGGCGTCGCGCACGTCAACCACGGACTCCGGGGCGCGGCGAGCGACAGGGACGAAGCGTTCTGCCGGGCGCTCGCGGCAAGGCTCGGCGTGGCCTTCGAGGCACGCCACCGCGACGTGGCCCGGCTCGCGGCAGACGGGCGGGTGTCCATCGAGGTTGCGGCGCGCCACGCGCGGTACGAGTGCCTGGCGGAGATGGCCGCGACGCTGAAGGCCGACACGATTGCCACCGGGCACACCCGTGACGACCAGGCCGAGACGTTCCTGCTCCGCCTGCTCCGCGGGGCGGGTGCGAGCGGCCTGTCAGGCATCCGGCCCAGGCGGGGCCGCGTGGTCAGGCCGCTGCTGGACATCCGCCGGAACGAGCTCCTGGCGGAACTCGCCGGAAGGCGCCAGGCGTACCGCACGGACTCGACCAACCGGGACGTGAGCGTCCCGCGCAACTGGGTCCGCCACCGCCTCCTGCCGATGCTGGCGCGCCAGCTGAACGCCGACATCGTCGAGGTGCTGGCCAGAGACGCCGCCGTCCTGAGAGACGAAGCGGCGCTGCTCGACGGTCTCACGCAGGAAACGGCGAGCCGCCTGACCAAAACGGCCAGCGACGGCGCCATCAGCCTGGAGGCCCCCAGCCTCGCGGCGCTCGCATCCGGCGCTCGCGAGGCGGGTCGTTCGCGCAGGCGCTCGACAGGCTGGAGCCCTCCCGGTTCCGCGGCTTCGACCACGTCGAGCAGGTGCTGGCCGTCGCCCGGGCGGACCGCGGCCGGGCCGCCGCCGATCTTCCCGGCGTCCGCGTGGAACGAAATGGCGCCAGCGTTGTCTTATATAACAGGGAGACCTCTTCCCGCCCGGCATCGTCGGCGTTCCGCTCCGAGCTGGCCGTGCCCGGCCGGACGAAGGTTCCCGAATGCGGTTGCGTGATTGACGCGAGGCGGAAGGATCGCGCTTTCCGCGAACTCGTTGCCAAACAAGCACTTGGCGGCGATCGCGACATCGCGATCATCGACGCGGCCGCCGCCGTGGCTGGGCTGGCCGTCCGGTCGCGACGGCCGGGCGACTGGATCCGGCCGCTCGGCCTTCGGGGCAGGAAGAAGCTCCAGGACGTGCTGGTCAACCGGAAGGTGCCGCGACACGAGCGTGATCGAGTGCCTCTGGTGGTCGACGCCCGCGATCGCATCCTGTGGGTGGCCGGCCATGTCGTGTCGCAGGACGCCCGCGTCACGGATCGCACGCGGAGCGTGGTAGTCTTGAAGCGTATTCACTGCGGAGAAGAGGGAGACGAGGCGTGAATTCCACCCTCAGGAGCCTGTTGTTCTGGCTGGTCCTGGCGATCGTGGCGGTCGTGGTCTGGAATTTCCAGACCGCCTTCGCGCCGCGCGACCGGGCGATCAGCTTCAGCGAATTCATGTCGAGGGTCGACTCGGGCCAGGTGGCCGAGGTCACCATCGCCGGGAACGAAGTCACCGGGACCACGAAGGCGAACGAGACGTTCCGGACCTATGCCCCGAACCAGTTCGAAGGCCTGGCGAACAAGCTGATCGAGCGCGGCGTGGTCATCACCGCCAAGGACGCCGCGGTCAGCCCGTGGGCGTCGATCCTGTATTCGTGGGCGCCGGCCCTGCTGATGATCGGGTTCTGGATCTTCTTCATGCGCCAGATGCAGAGCGGCGGCAACAAGGCGCTCTCCTTCGGCAAGAGCAAGGCGAAACTCTCGTCGGGCACCCAGAAGAAGGTCACCTTCAAGGACGTCGCCGGCGTCGACGAAGCCAAGGAGGAACTGCAGGAGATCATCGAGTTCCTGAAGGAGCCCCAGCGGTTCCAGAAGCTCGGCGGCCACATCCCGAAGGGCGTGCTCCTGATGGGATCGCCGGGCACCGGCAAGACCCTGCTCGCCCGCGCGGTGGCCGGCGAGGCGAACGTGCCGTTCTTCTCGATCAGCGGGTCCGACTTCGTCGAGATGTTCGTCGGCGTGGGCGCGTCGCGCGTGCGCGACCTGTTCGAGCAGGGCAAGAAGAACGCGCCCTGCATCATCTTCATCGACGAAATCGACGCCGTCGGCCGGCACCGCGGCGCGGGCCTCGGCGGCGGGCACGACGAGCGCGAGCAGACGCTGAACCAGCTGCTCGTCGAGATGGACGGCTTCGAGTCGAACGACGGCGTCATCCTGATGGCCGCGACCAACCGGCCGGACGTCCTCGACCCGGCGCTGCTGCGCCCGGGCCGCTTCGACCGCCGCGTGGTCGTGAACCGGCCCGACGTGCGCGGGCGCGAGGGCATCCTCGTCGTCCACACCCGGAAGATCCCCCTGGCCGACGATGTGGATGCGAGCGTGCTGGCGAGGGGCACCGCGGGCTTCTCCGGCGCGGACCTGGCCAACCTGGTCAACGAGGCGGCGCTGAACGCCGCGCGCTACAACCAGAAGGCCGTCCGGATGGCCGACTTCGAGTTCGCGAAGGACAAGGTCCTGATGGGCTCGGAGCGCCGCTCGCTGGTGATCAGCGAGTCCGAGAAGCGCGTCACGGCGATTCACGAGGCCGGCCACGCGCTGCTGACCGTGGTGCTGCCGAACGCCGATCCCGTGCACAAGGTGACGATCATCCCGCGCGGCATGGCGATGGGCCTGACGCAGCAGCTGCCGGTCGACGAGAAGCACAACTACTCGCGCGAGTACCTGACGGACCAGATCGCGATTCTCCTCGGCGGCCGGATCGCCGAGGAAGTGTGCCTCGGCGGCATCACGACCGGCGCCGGCAACGATCTCGAGCGCGCGACCGAGCTGGCGCGCCGGATGGTGTGCGAGTGGGGCATGAGCGACGCGATGGGCCCGCTCACCTTCGGCAAGAAGGAAGAGCAGATCTTCCTCGGCCGCGAGATCGCCCAGCACCAGGACTACAGCGAGGACACGGCGGTCAAGATCGACGGCGAAGTCCGGCTCATCGTCCAGGAGAACTACACGCGCGCGCAGGAGCTGCTGACGCAGCACAAGGACGCGCTGCTGAAGATCGCCGACGAACTGCTGACCCGCGAGGTGCTCGACGGGGCGCAGGTGAAGGCGATCGCCCAGGGTGAGACGCTGGAAGCCGCGCCGCCGAAGGCGTCCGCCACGGCCGTCGTGCCGGACCCGGCGCCGGCGCCTCCGGCCGCCGAGTCCGATCGGCCGGTCGGGGTCGTCGCCACTCCGCTGCCCGATCCGCTGCCCCAGCAGCAGTAGTGCGCCCCCACTTCACCGTCCCCCTCGCCCATGGACACGCGCTCGTCCTGGGTCCGCGCACGCTCGTCATGGGGATCCTGAACGTCACGCCCGATTCCTTCGCGGGCGGCGTGACGGACCCGGACCTGGCCGCCGACCTCGCGCTCCGGATGGAGGCCGATGGAGCCGACATCATCGATGTCGGCGGAGAGTCCACCAGGCCCGGCGCCGATCCGGTCTCCGAAGCGGACGAACTGGCCCGGGTCGTTCCCGTCATCGAGCGGCTCGCCGGGCGGCTGCGGGTGCCAGTGTCGATTGACACGCACAAGGCCGCCGTCGCCCGGGCGGCCATTGGCGCCGGCGCCTCTATCGTGAACGACATCAGCGGTTTAGGGTATGATCCTGGACTCGGCGGTGTCGTCGCGGGCACCGGCGCGGGCCTCGTGCTGATGCACATGCGCGGGCAACCGAGGGACATGTACCGCGAGGCGGCCTACGGCGACGTCGTGGCCGAGGTGACGGCGGAGCTGCAGCAGGCGCTCGAGCGCGCGGACGCCGCCGGAGTACCGCGCGCGCAGGTGGTGCTCGATCCCGGGATCGGCTTCGCCAAACGGGCGGACCAGAGCCGCGCGCGTGCTCGCGAACCTCGCGGAGCTGGCGAGGCTCGGCCGGCCCCTGCTGGTCGGCCCGTCGCGGAAGTCGTTCCTGGTGGATGCCCGGGCGCCCCTCCCGCCCGCCGAACGGGACTGGGGCACCGCGGCGGCCGTGACGGTGGCCGTGATGGGCGGGGCGCACATCGTGCGCGTGCACAACGTCGCCGCGATGCTCCAGGTGGCGCGCGTCGCCGACGCCCTTTGCACGCCGGTGCGCGTGTGACAGTGCGGCAGACAACTCGATCGAACCCAGGCAGGCGTGGTGGACTCACTGCTCTCGATGCTTCAGCGGGCCCAGGTGGGATGGACGGATGTGCTCGACATCCTCATCGCCGCCGTCGCGATCTATGAGCTGCTGAAGCTCATGCGCGGCACCCGCGCGGTGCAGATGGGCATCGGCGTGGGGCTGATCGTCGGCGTGTTCTACCTGTCCCGCTGGTGGCACCTCGACACGGTCAACTGGCTCATCCGCAACATCGCCGGCTACGTCGTCTTCGCGGCCATCGTCGTCTTCCAGTCGGAGATTCGCCGGACGCTCGCGCACCTGGGCCGGGCCCGCTTCTTCCGGTACCTGACGCGCACCGAGTCGAACGACGAGATCGTCGAGGAACTGGTGGCGGCCGCCACGATGCTGGCCAGCACGAGGACCGGCGCGATCATCGCCATCGAGCGCGACATCGGCCTGCGCAACTACATCGAGGGCGGCGTGCCCCTGGACGCGACGCTCACCTCGGACCTGCTGCTGAGCGTGTTCCAGCCGAGATCGCCGCTCCACGATGGCGCCGTCATCGTGCAGGGCGATCGGATGGCGGCGGCGGCCTGCTTCCTGCCGCTCTCCGTGAACCCGGCCATCAGCAAGGACTTCGGCACGCGGCACCGGGCGGCGATCGGGCTGACGGAGGACGTGGACGCCGCCGCGATGGTCGTCTCGGAGGAGACCGGGCGCATCTCGCTGGCGCTCGACGGGCAGGTCGAGGTCGGCCTCGACGCCGATCGCCTCCGGGCGAGGCTGCGGACGCTGGTTCCCCTTCGGAAGACCGTCTCCGAGCGTGTCAATGCGGGGTCGATGGACTGATGGCCTACAACCCCTTCCGCAACTTCGGGCTCAAGGCCTTCGCCGTCGGCATCGCGACGCTGGTGTGGGTCGCGGTGGGCGGCGAGAAGATCGTGGAGCGCAGCCTGCTCGCGCCGCTGGAGCTGCAGAACAGGCCCGGCGCGCTCGAAGTGGTCGGCGACGCCCCGAGAACGGCCGACGTGCGCGTGCGCGGATCATCGACCGACCTCGCGCGGCTCGCGCCGGGTGACGTGACGGCGGTGCTGGACGTGGCCACGGCCAAGCCCGGCCCCAACTACTTTCACCTCGCGCCGGATCACGTGCGTGCGCCGTTCGGCGTGGAGGTGAGCTACGCGGGACCGGCGACGGTGCAGCTGGTCTTCGAGCGGCACATCGTCAAGAAGGTCCCCGTCGTCGCGCCGGTGACCGGTGAACCCGCGCCCGGGTACGAAGAGCGGCGCGTGGTGGTCGACCCCGCCGAGGTGGAGGTCGAGGGTCCGGAGTCGGCGGTCAACGAGGTCACGCAGGCCACGACGGAGCCGGTGGCGCTGAAGGCCTCGGCCGCGCTGGTCCGCGAGACGGTCTCGATCGGGGTCCTCAACAACTCGGTGCGGCTGCGCAGCGAGCGACGCGCCGTGGTCACCGTGGAGATCCAGCCCGTCCGGACCGAGCGCACCATCGGCGGCATTCCCGTGCGCATGCACCAGCTCCGGGCCGGGCAGAGCGCCCAGTCGAATCCGCCGAGTGTCACGGTCACCGTGCGCGCCGACGTAGAGGCGCTCGAACAGCCTGGGCATCGGTGGCATCGAAGCGTCCGTCGATCTGGCGGGCCTCGGCGCCGGGCGATACACCCTTCCCGTGCGCGTCGCGCCTTCGCAGCTGTTCGGCGTGGTCCGCGTCGATCCCCCGCACGTGCTCGTGACCATCCGATGAGCACGAAACTGTTCGGCACGGATGGTGTCCGCGGCCGGGCCGGCGCGCCTCCACTCGACACCCGGACCGTCCGCCGGCTCGGCATGGCGCTCGTGAAGGCGCTGCCGCGGGGCGATGGCTCGCCGCGGCTGCTGGTGGGGCGCGACACGCGCGAGTCCGGTGCGCAGATCGAACGCGATCTGGCCGTCGGGGCGGCGGCGGCCGGGGCGGCCGTGGTCAGCGCGGGCGTGATCCCGACGCCGGCCGTGGCGCACCTGACGCGCAGTCAGGGCTTCGCCGCCGGCCTGGTCATCTCCGCGTCCCACAACCCGTTCCAGGACAACGGCATCAAGGTGTTCTCCGGCGGCGGCGAGAAGTTCACCGAGGCCCTCGAAGCCGAGGTCGAAGCCATCTGCGCCGACGCCTCGTGGCAGGAGCCCGGCGGCGATGCGCCGGAGGTGCCGACCATCGACGAAGCCGGCGCGTACCTCGCCCACGCGCGGCGGGCGCTCGACGGGCAGTCGCCGGCCCACGCGCGGCGGATCGCCGTCGACTGCGCGAACGGCGCGACCTACCGGGTGGCGCCCGCGCTCCTGCGGAGCCTCGGCTTCGAGGTCGCGGCGATGGGCTGCGAGCCGGACGGGCGCAACATCAACCTCGACTGCGGGTCGACGCATCCTGAACGCCTGGCGCGGCTGGTGGTCCGCGAAGGCTGCGAGCTCGGCGTGGCCTTCGACGGCGACGGCGATCGCGCCATCCTCGTCGACGCCTCCGGGCGGATCGTCGACGGCGACGCGGTCCTCCTGATGTGCGCCAAGCAGATGCAGGCGGCGGGACGGCTTCGCGGGAGCACGGTCGTGGCCACCGTGATGAGCAACATCGGCCTCGAACTCGCGCTTCGCGATCTCGGCATCCGGCTGGTGCGCTGCCCGGTCGGCGACAAGTACGTGATGGAGGAACTGCTGCGCGACAACCTGTCGCTCGGCGGCGAACAGTCGGGCCACGTCATCTTCCCCGACTTCCTCTACACGGGCGACGGCATCGTCACGGCGCTCAACGTGCTGCGGGTCATGGCGGAAACCGGGCGCGCACTCGCCGATCTCGCCGGCGACCTGAAGACCTATCCGCAGGTGCTCGTCAACGTGACGGTGCGCGAGAAGCGCGACTGGATGACGATGCCCGCGGCCGCGCGGGCCGTCGCCGACGTCGAGGCGAGACTCGCCGGGCGCGGGCGCCTCCTCGTGCGGTACTCGGGCACCGAGCCGCTGCTCCGCGTCATGATCGAAGGGGAGCGCCAGGAGGAGATCACCGCCTGGGCGGAGCAGATCGTGGCCGCGGTCAGGGCCGAAATCGGTACATGACAGGAGTCATCAATGGCTGATATCGAAGGCGTCAAGGAAACCAAGCACTACTACCCCGAGATCCCGCCGGCCCACGAGGGCTTCCATCTGAAGGGCGCGCACCAGCTCGACTGGGGCATGCGCAACCGGCTCTCGAAGATCTTCCGGCCGTCGAGCGGCCGCACGGTGATGCTCGCCATCGACCACGGCTACTTCCTCGGGCCGACCACCGGGCTGGAGCGCATCGACCTGACCATCGTGCCGCTGCTCCGGTACGCCGACGCGCTCATGTGCACGCGGGGCATCCTGCGCTCGAGCATCCCGTCGACGTTCCCGAACGGCGTCGTGATGCGGTCAAGCGGCGGGCCGAGCACGCTGAAAGAGCTCTCGAACGAGCTGATCGCCGTCGACATCGACGACGCGCTGCGCATGAACGTCTCGGCCATGGCCGTCCAGGTCTACATCGGCGGCGAGTTCGAGACCCAGTCGGTCCGCAACATGACGACGCTGGTCGACATGGGCCTGCGCTACGGCGTGCCGACGATGGGCGTGACGGCGGTCGGCAAGGATCTGACACGCGACGCGCGCTACCTCGGCCTGGCCACGCGCATCTGCGCCGAGCTCGGCGCCCAGGTCGTCAAGACCTACTACTGCCCCGAGGGTTTCGAGCGCGTCACCGCGGGCTGCCCGGTGCCGATCGTGATGGCCGGCGGCAAGAAGCTGCCCGAGCTCGAGGCGCTGACCATGGCCCACAACGCCGTGAGCCAGGGCGCGGCCGGCGTGGACATGGGCCGCAACATCTTCCAGTCGGAAGCGCCGGCCGCGATGATCCAGGCGGTCGGCAAGGTCGTGCACGAGCTCATGCCGCCCGCACAGGCGTTCGAGTTCTACCAGTCGATGAAGCGCGAGCAGGAACTGGCGGCGGCGAAGAAGGGGTAGCGGCCGGGCATGGCACACCCACTCGTCGACGATCTCCGGCGGACGGGGCCCGCGCTCAGCGTAGGCCTCGTCTCCGCCGACCTGATGGCCCTCGGCGCCGACATCGCCCGGCTGCAGGAGGCCGGCACGCGGCTGGCGCACTTCGACGTCATGGACGGCTGCTATGTCCCGATGCTGACCGTCGGCCCGCCCTTCATCAAGGCGGTGAAGACGGCGATGCTGAAGGACGTGCACCTGATGGTGCGGGAGCCGCTCGCGTCGGTGGGCGACTACGTGGCCGCCGGCGCGGACCTCATCACCGTGCACCCGGATGCCTGCGCGCATCCGCACCGCGTCCTGCAGGTGCTGGGCTCGATGACGCAGCGTGACCACCCGGATCGCACCATCGCCCGCGGCGTCGCGCTGAACCCCGGGACGCCCGTGGACGTGCTCGATCCGTTCCTCGACGACCTCGAGATGGTCGTGCTCGTGGCCATCAATCCCGGCTGGGGAGGGCAGGCGTTCATCCCCGCCACCCTCGGCCGGATCGAGGCCGTGCGGCGGAAGATCGCCGCGGCGGGACGCGACATCCTGATCGCGGTCGACGGCGGCATCACGCGCCGCAACATCGGCCAGCTCGCGGGGCGCGGCGTGGACGTGGTGGTCACCGGCAGCGCGGTGTTCGACGGCGACGTGAAGACGAACATCGAGGAGATGACGCGCGCGCTGCGAGACCCACTGGTGGAGCCCCGGGGCTTCAGCCCCGGGGGCGCCGAAGGCAGATGATCGCATGCTGAACAGATGGAGTGAAGAAGACGCCGCCCGCGCCGTCGATCTGTACGGGCCGGCGTGGGGAGAGGCTGTCGCGCTCCGGACATACGCGAGCCGGCTGCTCGGGCGCGAACCCGCGCTGGTGCTGCACGGCGGCGGCAACGCGTCGGTGAAGGCGCCGTGGCGGACCGTCACCGGCGAGGACGTGCCCGCCATCTTCGTCAAGGCGTCGGGCGTCGACATGGCCGCCATCGGGCCCGCCGAGCACCCCGCCCTCGATCTCGGCGCGTTGCTCCGCCTGAGGCCGCTCGAATCGCTCGACGACGCCGCGATGGTGAACGAGGTCCGCCGGGCCCTGTTCGACGCGCGGAGCCGGAACCCGTCGATCGAGACGCTGGTGCACGCGTTCCTGCCGGCCGCGTACATCGATCACACCCATGCGGACGCCATCCTCACGCTGACCAACCAGCGCGACGGCCTGGCCATCCTCCGCGACGCGTTCTGGGATTCCGCGGTCGTCGTGCCCTACGTCGAGCCGGGCTTCCTGCTCGCGAAAGCCGCCGCGGCCGCCGCGGCGTCGAACCCGTCGGCGCGGGCGCTGGTCCTGATGAAGCACGGCCTCATCACCTGGGGCGCCACGGCCCGCGAGTCGTACACGCTCCACCTCGACCTGGTCACGCAGGCGGAGAAGATCGCGGAGGCCCGCGCGCGCCGGGGCGCCACGGTCACCGTCACGACCGACGCCGTCTCGACGGCCCAGGACCGCCTTGCCGAGATTGGCCCCGTCCTGCGCGGGCAGCTCGCGCGCCCGACAGGCGACGCGGACCGGGCGTGGGACCGGGTCGTGCTGCAGCCGATTGTCAGCGCCGGCGTGCTCGCGCTGCTCGATCGCGAGGGCGCCAGAGAGGCGCTGGTCACGCCGCCGCTCACCGCAGACCATCTCATCCGGACCCGGAGCCTGCCGCTGTGGATCGAGGCGCCGGCGTGGGGCGACGACACGGCCCTCCGGGCGCAATTCGGCGCGGCGATCGACGCGTATCGGGCGGCCTACCGCGAGTATGTCGAGCGCCACCGCGCCGAGATGCCCGGGGGGCTCGGGCGAGTTCGATCCCTCGCCGCGCGTGGTGCTCGTGCCCGGCCTCGGCGCCATCTGCGCCGGCCGGAACGCCCGCGACGCGGCCATTGCCCGGGACATCACGGCTCAGACGCTCGACGTGAAGAGCCGGGTCGCCGCGATGGGCACGTACGAAGGCCTCGGCGAACGCGAGCTCTTCCTGATGGAGTACCGCGGCGTGCAGCACGCGAAGCTGGCGGCGCCGGCCGGGCCGCTGCACGACCGCGTGGCCATCGTGACCGGCGCCGCGGGCGCCATCGGGACCGGCGTGGCGGCGGGCCTGCTCGAGGCGGGCTGCCACGTCGTCGTCACCGATCTGGCCGGGGCGGCGCTGGACTCGCTCGCCGCCGAGCTCGACGCGGCGTTCCCCGGCCGCGCGGTCGGCGTCCCGATGGATGTCACCGACGCCGCGTCGGTGGCCGAGGCGTTCCGGTTCGCCTCGCGCACGTGGGGCGGCGTCGACCTCGCCATCGTCAACGCCGGCATCGCGCACGTGGCGGCGCTGACGGTGATGGACATCGAGGCGTTCCGCAAGCTGGAGCGCGTCAACATCGAGGGGACGCTGCTCGTGCTGGCCGAGTGCGGCCGTCACTTCGCGCGCCAGCAGACCGGCGGCGACATCGTGCTCGTGTCGACCAAGAACGTCTTCGCGCCCGGCGCCAGGTTCGGCGCCTACAGCGCCACGAAGGCCGCCGCGCACCAGCTCGCCAGGATCGCGAGCCTCGAGATGGCGGACCTCGACGTCCGCGTGAACATGGTGTCGCCGGATGCGGTGTTCTCGCACGGCGCGCGGCGATCGGGCCTGTGGGCGGAGGTCGGTCCCGATCGGATGAAGGCGCGGGGACTCGACGAGGCGGGCCTCGAAGAGTACTACCGCTCGCGCAACCTGCTGAAAGCCAGGGTCACCGCCCGGCACGTGGCCAACGCGGTGCTGCTATTTCGCGACGCGCCAGTCGCCGACCACCGGCGCCACGATCCCCGTGGACGGCGGGTTGCCGGATGCGACGCCGACGGTGAGGCTTGACAGTAGCCAGTATTCAGTAGCCAGTAGCCAGTAGAAACACAGGATCACGCTGTCGAGCAGCGCCGCCGCAATCGGCCTGACGGGTTGAGAGCGCCTTTCTACTGACTACTGACTGCTGGCTACTGACTACTGACGGAGATGCAGTCATGAGACTGGGCCTGAACATCGACCACATCGCCACCATCCGGCAGGCGAGGCGCGCGCGCGAGCCGGAGCCGGTCACCGCCGCGCTCATCGCGGAGCTGGCCGGCGCCGAGGGCATCACCGTCCACCTGCGCGGCGACCGCCGGCACATCCAGGACCGGGACGTCGAATTGCTGCGGCAGGTCGTCGCCACCAGGCTCAACATCGAGATGGCGGCGACGGCCGAGATGATCGGCATCGCGTGCCGGGTGAAGCCGGACCAGGTGACGCTCGTGCCCGAACGCCCGGAGGAGGTGACCACCACCGGCGGGCTCGACGTGGTCCAGCACACCGGCGAGGTGCGCGGCGCCGTGGCGGAGTGCCGCGCGGCGGGGATCCGCGTGAGCGTCTTCGTGGACGCCATTCCCGACCAGGTGGACGCGTCGAAGGCGGCCGGCGCCGATGCCATCGAGATCAACACCGGGCCGTACGCCGACGCCGCGGCCAGCGAGCGGCCGGCGCAGTTGGCGCGCGTCGCCCTGGCCGCCGAGCGTGCCGCCGCCGCGGGCCTCGAGGTGCTCGCCGGCCACGGCCTGAACTACGTCAACGTCACGCCGATCGTGCGGCTTCCGCAGATTGTCGAGCTCAACATCGGCCACGCGATCATCGCGCGGGCGGCGCTGGTGGGCCTCGACCGGGCGGTGCGGGAGATGGTGGGGCTGCTGAAGGCGCCATGAGCGGGCTTCGAGTGCTGGGACTCGGGATTCGCGGGCATGGGGCTCGGGGCTAGGGGCTGGGCGCTGGCGCTAGTCTGTCCCGCTGTCTCGCTGCGACTCCTGTCCTCGCCGTCACGCTGTCGGTGTCGCCGGCGCTCGCGGCGGAGCGGCAGGCGGTGACGTTCGCGGCGCGCGACGGGGTGCAGGTGTCCGGCGTGCTGTACGTGCCGGACAGGACGCCGGCGCCGGCCGTCGTGCTGCTCCCCATGCTGGGCCGCACGCATCGCGACTGGGACGAGGCGGCCGCCAGGTTCGTCGACGCCGGCATCGCGGTGCTGGCGGTCGATTTCCGGCACACCGCCGTCGCCGATCCGGACGCGGCCGACCAGGTGAGCAACCCGTTCGCGCCGCTCGTGCTCGACGCGGAGGCCGCGCGCGCGTACCTGGCGGCCCGGCCCGAGGTGAATCCCGCCCGCATCGGCATGGCGGGCGCGTCGCTCGGGGCCAACGTGGCCGTCCTCGCGGCGGCGGACGATCCGTCGGTCAGGTCGCTGGCGCTCCTGTCGGTCAGCCTCGACTACCGCGGCCTGAAACTCGAGCAGGCCCTGAAGAGGTTCGCGTCGAGGCCGGTGCTGCTCGTCGCGAGCAGCGAGGACCCGTACGCGCTCCGGTCGGCGCGGGAAGCCGTGCCGATGGGGGACGGCGCCCGCGAACTGCGGGTGCTCGCCGGCGCGGGCCACGGGTCGGTCATGCTGGCCCGGGAGCCGGACCTCGGCGACCGCGCTGGTGGACTGGTTCATCCGCACGTTGCTATGATCAGACATGATGAAAGCTGAATCGATTGTCATTGGCGCGGCCGGCACGGTGTTCGGCCTGATCGTGGGCTGGATCATCGGAACGCAGCAGGCCCCGGCACGGCCCCTCGCGCAGGTTCCCGCCTCCGTGGCGCAGGCGCCGGCGTCGGCGCCGGCAGGCCCCCCTCCGGCCGCGGCCGCCGTCTTCGACGAGGCGCAGGCGACGGCGCTCCGGAACATCGCCGAGAAGGACCCGGCGAACGTGCAGTCGCGCGTGCAGCTCGGCAACATGTACTTCGACGCCGAGCGGTACCAGGACGCGATTCAGTGGTACGAGGCCGCGCTCAAGCTGAACCCCAGCGACGTCAGCGTCAGCACCGACCTCGGGGTGTGTTTCTACTACACGAACCAGCCCGACCGCGCCGTCAGCCAGATGGAGGAGTCGCTGCGCATCGACCCGCGCCACACGAAGTCGCTCCTCAATCTCGGCATCGTGAAGGCCTTCGGCAAGCAGGACCTCGCGGGAGCCGCGGCCGCCTGGGAAGAGGTCGTCAGGATCGCGCCAGGGAGCCAGGAAGCGCAGGCGGCGCAGCGTTCGCTCGCGAACCTGCAGGCCGCGCATCCCGGCGGCGCGCCGGTTCCGCCTCCGGGCACGCCGGCGGCCACGCAAACCCCGAAGCCCGGCGGCCCCGTCAGGTAACGGGCTGGAGCCCGCCGCATGCTGGCGCGATTCCTCATCTGGTCGTTGCTGCTGCTCGTCGTCTGGCGGGCCCTGCGGTCCCTGTTCTCGGGCATCGCCCAGGGAGCCTCCGCGCCACGGCCGCCCCAGGCGGCGCCGCCCGAGAAGGGTGAGCTGATGGTCCGCGATCCCGTGTGCGGAACCTTCGTGCTGCCGTCGCGGTCCGTCTCGCTGAGAGACCGGAGCGGCACCCATCACTTCTGCTCCGACCGCTGCAAAGAGGCGTACCAGCAGCGCTGACGCCGGTGACGGCATGACCAACACCAGTCCCCGGGACATCGAGTGGGTTCTTCGCGGCATGGCCCGGGCGATCACGGGGCTCGAACTGCCCGCCGTCGAGAAGATCGCCGAAGAGGCGCGCGAGGACGCGTTCCAGGTCCTGATCGCGACGGTGCTGTCGGCACGCACGCAGGATGCGACGACCGCCGCGGCGTCGGCGCGCCTGTTCCGCAAGGCGCCGACCGCCAGGCGCGTGGCCGCCCTTCCCGTGCCGGCCATCGAGAAGCTCATCTACCCGGTCAGCTTCTACCGCACGAAAGCCCGCCACGTGAAGGCCGCATGCGAGGCGCTGCTGGAGCGTTTCGCCGGCCGCGTGCCTGGCACGATGGAAGAACTGCTCACGCTCCCCGGTGTGGGCCGGAAGACGGCCAACCTCGTGCTCATCCTGGGATTCAAGAGCCAGCGCAACATCTGCGTCGACATTCACGTGCACCGCATCTCGAACCGCCTCGGCTGGGTGCAGACGACGACGCCCGAGCGGACCGAGCAGGCGCTCTACGACCGCGTGCCCGCGCGATGGTGGCCCCACATCAACCTGTATCTCGTCACCTGGGGCCAGAACGTCTGCCGGCCGACCCATCCGCGCTGCGGCGACTGCGCCGTGGCCGTCCGCTGCCCGCGCGTGGGAGTCACCGCGATTGGCAAGTCCCGGACCGCGCGCCGCTGACGGCCAGCTGGTGTATCATCCACGCAGCCCCCGGCCGGGCATGCCCCGCACCGGCCCCGAGCCAACCGCGACGCATCGCACAGAGGAGAGCGAACATGCGCAGATTCTCTCTCGCCGGCGTCCTGTTGACGGCGCTGGCGTGCTGGGTCGGGCTGCAGGGCGCCGCCATCGCGCAGGCGCCGGCGCCGGGTCCCACCGTGGTGATTGAAACGACCAAGGGCACCATCACCATCGAGACGTACCCCTCCGAGGCGCCGAAGACGGTGGAGAACTTCCTCGCGCTGGTGAAGGCGAACTTCTACAACCGCCTGCACTTCCACCGTGCGGAGCCGTTCGTGATCCAGGTCGGGGATCCGTATTCCAAGGAACTGGCCAACAAGCCGAGCTGGGGGCGGAGAGGCAACGGGAAGCCGATCGGCGTCGCGGAGATCAGCAAGAAGCTGACCCACAAGAAAGGCGCCGTCGGCATGGCGCACGCCGGGGACCCGGCGAAGGCCGACAGTCAGTTCTACATCACGCGGCAGCCGAAGAAGATCCCCGAGGGCCAGTACGCGATTTTCGGACAAGTCACCTCGGGGCTGGATGTCGTCGACAAAATAGAAGTTGGCGACACCATCAAGCGGATGTATATAAAGTAGTACTTAGCAGTTCGCAGAGCGCGCAGAGCCGGCGGAAGACGAACATGGGGCGGTTGCAGACCGTGCACCGCCCCGGCCGACTGGATTCGAGCCACTAGTCTTCACGAGGCTCTGCGTCCTCTGCGGTGCCATCCCCTCCCTCACCCTCCAGGCCGTCGAAGAGCGAGTCCGATCCTGTTCGAGCCACGATGCCCCTGAGGAACGCGTACCGCTCCAGCATCTCGCCCGTGTACTCGCCCGGGACCGGCTGTCCCACGGCGTGGCGCAGGGCCGCCGCATTCGCCACCGCCTTCCCGGCGAAGTGGTTGTTCATGAAGACGTAGATGTTCTGGACGAGCTGACGCACGCGGGTGACCGTGTCGGCGAAGCCGTCGATTTCGGCTGGCGAGTAGAGGTAGTTGTACCGCTCGTCTGGATGGTCGTGCGTCCACCACTTCTCCGCGTTCCTGCCGTGCAGCCGCATGTAGCAAAGGCTGCCGGCGTTCGGGAGGCGGTCCTGGCGGATGGAGAAGCGGAACTTGGGCTCGTCAATCTGCACCCACGCCGCGCCGTGCGCCCGCAGCAGGCCGAGCACCTCCTGCTCGCGATCGCTCCAACTGCGGTGCCGAAGCTCTATCGCCACCGGATAGTCCGAGAACGCCTGCATGAGCCAGGCGAGATACCCGAGCGCGTCTTCTCCATGCCGGAACGCCGGCGGGAACTGCGCCAGCAGCGCGCCGAGCTTGCCGGCCGAGGCGATTGGCTCGATCGACTGACGGAACGCGTCCACGTCGGCCCCGGAGATCGCCGGAATCGGACTCTTCTCGCCGGCGGCGTGAACGTCGGCGCCCTTCAGATACATGGCCGGGTGGGTGAACTTCTGGAAGAGCTTGAGGCAGAAGTCGAAACGCGAGGGCGTCCGGGCCGCCCACCCCCTGGTGACCGCCGGGTCGGGCAGACGATAGAAGCTGGAGTTCACCTCGACCGTGTCGAAGTGCTCCGCATAGTAGGCCAGGTCGTCCGCCTTCGCCGGCCGGCTGCGGCGCGGACGGGTAGAAGATGCCGTTCCAGGTGCCTGGCCCTGACGGATAGCTCCAGCCGGAAGTGCCGATTCGTACCTCGCCCATGGGAATCCCCGGGGCTGATTGTACCTCCACCAGCCCCGCAGGCTGGCTCGGGCTCGGGAGTCAGAAGCAAGAAGGGCTGACTGACGTTCGTCAGAAGCCAGAAGCCAGAAGAAAGGCCTGTCCAGCTGATCAGCCGTCTTCTGGATTCTGACAATCGCCAGTGGGCCCTTCTTGCTTCTTGCTTCTGACGATGGGCGCGCTAGCCGTTACAATGAAGTCACGCCATGTTGACCGTGAACGAGATCTTCCATTCCATCCAGGGCGAGTCGACGTACGCCGGCGCCCCTTGCGTGTTCGTGCGTCTGACCGCGTGCGACCTTCGCTGCGCCTGGTGCGACACGCCGTATGCATTCACCGAGGGCCGGAAGCGCTCGGTCGACGACGTCGTCGACGAGGTCGTCGCGTTCGGCTGCCCGCTTGTCGAGATCACCGGCGGTGAACCGCTGCTGCAGGACGACGTGTACCCGCTCATGGCCGCGCTGCTGGCGCGCGGCCTGACGGTCCTGCTGGAAACCGGGGGGCACATCAGCCTGGATCGCGTGCCGGACGGCGTCGTGAAGATCGTCGACGTCAAGTGCCCGGGGAGCGGCGAGTCGGCACGCAACCACTGGCCGAATCTCGACCTGCTGCGGCCGGCCGACGAGGTGAAGTTCGTCATCCGGGACCGCGCCGATTACGAGTGGGCTCGCGGCGTGGTCGCCAGGCACCAGCTCACCGGGACGTGCGCGGCCGTGCTCTTCTCGCCCGTGCACGGCGTGCTCGCGCCAGCGGAACTCGCGTCGTGGATCCTCGCCGACACGCTGCCTGTGCGGCTGCAGCTGCAGGTGCACAAGTACATCTGGGGGGCCCATGCCCGCGGCGTCTGAGTCGCCGCGCAAGGCCGTGGTCCTTCTGAGCGGAGGCCTGGACTCCTGTACGGCCGCCGCGATGGCGAAGGCAGAGGGCTTCGAACTGTATGCGCTCACCGTGGCGTACGGCCAGCGGCACGCCGTCGAGCTCGACGCCGCACGGCGGGTCGCTGCCGCCCTCGGTGTCGTGCGTCACGTCGAGCTCCAGCTGGACCTCTCCGCCTTCGGCGGGTCGTCGCTGGTCGGAGCGGGGCCCGTGCCGAAGGACCGCGCGATGGACGAGCCCGGCATCCCGTCCACGTACGTGCCCGCGCGCAACACCGTGTTCCTCTCGCTGGCCCTGGCGTGGGCGGAGTCGCTCGGCGCCTCGGACATCTTCATCGGCGTCAACGCGGTCGACTACTCCGGCTACCCCGACTGCCGGCCGGCGTTCATCGAGTCGTTCGAGCGGACGGCCGCGCTCGCGACGAAAGCGGGCGTCGACGGCGCGCGCTTCCGCATCCACACGCCCCTCATCAGCCTGACGAAGGGCGAGATCATCCGCCGGGGGCTGGCGCTCGGCCTCGACTACGGGCTCACCAGCAGCTGCTACGATCCGGGCCCCGGAGGCGCACCGTGCGGCCATTGCGACAGCTGCGTGATCAGGGCCCGCGGCTTCGCCGAGGCGGGCGTGCCGAGACCCGCGGCTCGGCGATCGGACGAGGTGACCGACCTGACCGAACGCATCTACTACACGGATCCGGCCTGCATCGAGTTCGACGCCACCGTCATCGCCTCGTCGACGGTCGACGGCCGGCCCGTCGCGGTGCTCGATCGCACGGCGTTCTACCCGACCTCCGGCGGCCAGCCGCACGATACGGGTGTCGTCGGCGACGCCGAGGTCACCGACGTCCTCGACCTGGAGGACGGATCGATCGGTCACGTGGTGAGCGCGCCGCTGGCGGAGGGCGTCCGCGTGCACGGCCGCGTGGACTGGGCCCGCCGCTTCGACCACATGCAGCAGCACACGGGCCAGCACATCCTGTCGGCGGCGTTCGACCGACTGCACCGCGCGCGGACCGTCGGCTTTCATCTCGGGGCCGTCCTGTCGACGCTCGACCTGGACAGGGTCTTGAGCCCGGAGGCGATGGCGGCGGCCGAATCCGAAGCGAACAGGATCGTCTGGGAGGACCGGCCGGTCTCGATCCGCTTCGCGACGCCCGAGGAGGCCGCGGCGATGGCGCTGCGCAAGGAACCCACGCGGCACGGCCCGCTGCGTGTCATCGACGTCGAGGGCTTCGACCTGTCGGCCTGCGGCGGCACGCACGTCGCGCGCACGGGGCAGGTGGGCGTCATCGCGCTCCGCTCGTCGGAGAAGTTCCGCGGCGGCGTGCGGCTCGAGTTCGTGTGCGGCGGCCGGGCGCTTCGCGAGTTTCGCCTCCTGCGCGACGCGGTGGCGGGCAGCCTGCGGTTCCTCTCGGTCGCGCCGCAGGATCTGCCTTCGGCCATCGAGGGCGCTCAAGCGGAGAACAAGGATCTGCGCCGCACGCTCCGGGGCCTCCATGAACGCCTTGCCGTCCACGAAGCCTCCGCGCTCGTCGATCGCGCCCTGCCCGTCGGCGCGGCGCGCGTCATCGTCGACGCGCTCGACGGCTGGGACCAGGCGGGCCTGAAGACGCTGGCCTCGTCGGCGGCGGGCCAGCCCGGCGTCGTCGCGGCGCTGCTCTCGGCCGGAACCCCGGCGCTCATCGTCATCGCCCGCGCCCCCGACGTCGGTCTCGACGCGTCGGCGGTGCTCAAGGCCATGCTGCAGCGGTTCGGCGGGAAAGGCGGCGGCAAGCCCGATCTGGCGCAGGGCGGCGGCCTCGTCGGCGCGCAAGCCGACATGACGGCCGCGCTCGGTCAGCTCATCGAGTCGGCGCTTCGGCCCTGACCTTGATCGCCCGCAGCCACATGTGCCTGATGAGCAGGCTGCCCGGAGCGATGACCCTCCAGTAGCCGGCAAACACGTCGCGCGACACGGGGTCGGTGGCGTGCACCCGCGTGTCCGTCCTGAGCAGGCAGAGGCCGGGCCCCTGAGGCTCGATGGTGAAACTCATGACGGCCTTGGCGAAACCGGCCTCCGTCAAGGCCCTGAACGACTCCGGCGTCTGGCCCACGGCCAGCCGCACCCCTTCCGGCGCCATCACGACGGCGCCCATCACGAACTCGCGGCCCGGGACATCAGCCAGTTGCAGGAACGTCGTCTTCGTCGCCACCCGGATGAGCGACTCGTGGTCGGGCGGGTTCAGCACGCTCTCCGGCCCGGACGTCGCTCCGCGCCGAATCCACACGAGCGTGCGGTAGAGCGGCACCTCGGCGGCGGTCACGCGAAGCAGCGCGTCGTAGACGCGGCCGGAGGTCGCGCGCACCGGGATCGACGCGGTTTCGGAGAACTGGTAGATCGGAGCGAACTCGTCCAGCTTCGACGAGGGATGCGTGACGTAATTGGCCAGCACCGGCGCGTGCAGCTCGCGCCACGCCAGAACGGCGCCGGCGAGGAACACGACGGCGGCGGCCCGCCGGGTCCGTATCCGCAGCACCCTGACGGGGCGCAGCATCGACACGAGCCCCGCGGCGGCGATCATCACGAACGCGTAGAACGCGAACGAGGACGCCATGAGCCGGGATGGCTAGCGGCGGAATCCGGCCAGACGGACGACGGCGCGGTCGATGATCGCGTCGGCCTGGGACTGCGGCACGTTGAAATTGTTGACGATGATCGAGAACACGAGCGGTTCGCCGTCGGCCGACGTCACGTAGCCCGACAGCGCGCGGGCGTTGGCGATCGACCCGGTCTTCGCGCGCGCGTTGCCCTGGGCCGGCGTGTCCTTCATCCGGCCCGAGAGCGTGCCGTCCACGCCTGCCACGGGCAGCGCGGTGATGAACGGCTCGTAATGACGCGTCATCCGTGTACATCCGCGTCAGCACGGTCACCAGGACGTCGGCGGTGAGGTAGTTGTAGCGCGACAGCCCCGACCCGTCGGCCTGCAGGTACTTCTCCGGCGCGATGCCCCAGCCCTGCAGCACGTCGCGCAGCGCCTGCCGCCCATCGCGCACGGTGGCTGGACCGCCGTCGGCAGGATGTCCAATGGCCTTCAGCAGCGTGTCGGCATACAGGTTCTGGCTCACCTTGAGCAGGACCTTGCCGATCTCCGAGAGCGGGGGAGACGTGTGGGTGACCAGCGTTTCCGCGCCCGTGAGATCCGGCGGCTGGGGCAGCGCGTCGACGTCGATGGCGCCGCCGGTGACCTCGATGCCGCGGCCGCGGAGCGCCTGCAGCAACGCACCCGCCATGAAGTCCGTCGGGTTCTCCACCGACACGGTCTGCGTGAGGTCGGTCTTGCCGGCCGGCACCGAGCCGGTGACGCCGAGTGTCCCGCTCCCGGGCCGCCTCGAGACGTTGATGTCGGCCGCGCCGTCCGCGGCCGCCGTCGTGACCGCCGCCTGGATGGTCATTCCACTGCCGCCGGGCGTGGCCGCCACCGCCACCGGGTCGCCCGGCGCCGCTCCCGGCGCGAAGCTCAGCCGGACGACGTTCTCGTGGAACGCGAGGCCGCCGACCGGCGTGGCGTAGCCGTAAGCCAGATAGTCCCACGCCCAGCCCTGGCCGAGGCCCTCGTCATCGAAGACGTTGTCGTGGCCGACAAGGCGGCCCTCGACGCGGGTGATGCCCCTGGCGCGAATCTGGTCCGCCCAGCGCTCCACGACGGAGGGGCCCTCGGTCGGCCGTCCGCCGAGCGACGGGTCGCCGCTGCCGACCACCACGAGATCGCCCTTGAGGACGCCGCCCTCGACGCGGCCCGTGGCCACCACCTTCGTCGTGAAGGTGAAGTCCCAGCCGAGCCGCTCGGCGGCGGCGGCCATGGTGACGACCTTCATGTTGGACGCCGGCATCAGGAAGGTGCCGGGATTGAGCGCGAACAGCGTCTCGCCGGTCCCCAGCGACTTGACCAGCACCCCCCACACCGCGTTCTGGAACGCCGGCGCCTGGCAGTACGAGGCCAGGTCGGCCTTGAGCGCCTTGACGCCGCGCTTCGGCGGCGCCGGCGGCCGCGGGGACACGGCCGCCTTCGGCTGTTGCGCGCAACCGGAGGCGATGGCGACAACCACGATCGCGGCGAGCAGCGGGTGTCTCATTTGATGGCGTCCAGCGCTTTCATGGCTTCGTCGAACTTCGCCGCGTCGACTCTCGCGGCGCCGGGCTCGCCGGCGCGCATCGCGAACACGTCGCTGCCGACTTTCCCGAACACGACGCGCTCCTCTTTCTTCCCGTCGTCGAACTTCGCCGTCACGACGGCGATGGGCGACTCGGCCCCCGTCTTCACCTCGGCACCGACGTAGCCGTCAACCGAGAGGCCCGAGAGCGCGCTCAGCAGGCTGTCCATCGCGGACGCCTCGACCGCTCCGGCCGGGGCGAGGCGCTTCCACGTCGATGTCCCGTCCTTGCCGGCGACCTGCTCGAAGGCGACCGTCGAGGTCCCGCGCGTGACCTCGAGGCGGCTGGCGGTGAACGACCGGAAGTCGAAGACGTCCTTCGGGCGGAAACTGTCGGGGGTGTTTCTCAGGGCGTTGATCAGGGCGGGGTCGACCGTCACCACCATCGGGCTGGCGAGGTCGCGGGCGAAGACGTTGCCGCTCTCGTCCGTCCTGCCCATGGCGAGCGTGGCGCGCGTGCTTCCGGCGCCCACCGTCGCGGTCAGTTCCGGCTTGTCGAGGCCGAACGTCGCGAGGTCCTTCTCCGCCGCGTCGGGCGCGGCGATGGACTTCATCGCCAGTGTCTGGAGGCTGCCGATGGCGCCCTGGACCTGGCCCTGGTCGGCGCGGGCCGCCACGGGGCTGGTGAGCGCCCACTCGTCGCCCGTCTTCACGAACGCGAGCCGCTGGTCCTTCGTGACGATCTCGAGGGCGTCGACCGCGGCGCGGTCGAAGGCCAGGACCGTCTTGTCGCGCAGGTCGAAGGTGCCCTTGCCGAAGGTGGACTCGAGGAACGACGACACCAGGAACACGCGGGCGCTCCCCGGCACCGTGGCGTAGATCTCGCCGCCGGTCGCGTTGGCGTCGCCGATCAGAAGCCGCGACGCCGTGCCCTGTCCCGCCTGCTTGAATCCCACCTCGATGCGCGGCGCCGCGAGGCCGAACTGCGCGAGGTCGGTGGCGTTCTCCTCGACCACGCGCTGGATCTCGAGCGACGCCAGGTTGGTGACAATGGCGGTCGCCTCGCTCTCGTCGGCCTTCACGTCGATCGGATCGACGATGCGCCAGGCGTCGCCGCGCTTCCTGAGCACCGTGCGCTCGCCCGACGCGGCCTTCACGTCCACTTCCTCGATCGTGTCCGCCTCGACGGTGAAGACCTTCTGCTTCTGCTCGGCCGTTTCGCCGGGCGCCGGCCGCTTCATCTCGTAGAAGTAGATGTAGCCGACCAGTCCCGCCAGCACGAGCAGCAGGACGAACGTGGATCTGAAGCCGCGCATCACCGCCTCCGCCACCACGTGTAAATGCCCAGCGCGAAGATGGCGCCCGGCAGGAGGAACAGCGCGAACCACGCGATGCGCTGCGCCTGGTCGCTGGTGAGCGTCAGGCGGCTGTCGCCCGCTTCCCTGGGCCGGATGGCGATCAGGTTCTCCTGCTGCGAGAGCCACCCGACGATGTTCATGAAGAAGTCGCGGTTGCCCGAGATGTTGATGGCGGCATTCGAGGCGAAGTCCGAGTCGCCCATCACCACCACGCGGATCTCCGGCGGCTTGGTGTCGGCCGGCTTGGCGTCTTCGGGCTTCGCCGGCTCGGGCGCCTTCACGGCCTGGGACGCGGCGGCACCGACGACGATGGGGCCGCGGCGGTCGCCCTTGGCCTCGTCGAGCTTGGGGCCCTCTTTGGCCGCCACGCTGTCGATGTCGGTCTCGGCCCAGCTGCGCTCGCCCGTCTCGACAATCGGCTGCGCCGTGACGCCGCCCGGGCCGGGCTCGATCGTCACGGACCGGGCCAGCGGAAACGCCGTGAGCGTGTCGAACCGCTCGGTGATCGGGTGCGGCGGATAGGACACCGACACGGGCGTGTCAAAGCCCGAGCCGATGAGCTGGCCGAGGCCGCTCGCATCCACGACGACGTCCCGGCCGAGCCTCGCCCCCCACTGCGCCGCGAGGCCCTCGAACACGGGCAGCGAAGGCGCCGCGTTGGACGCCGGCGGATCCATCATGAGCAGCAGCTTGCCGCCCTTGGCCAGATACGCCTCGATGGCGGCCTGTTCCGGCGGCAGCAGGTCCGACGTGGGCCCCGCCACGACGAGCGCCGACGCGCCGTCGGGCACCGCGCCCACCTGGATGAGCGGCAGGCGCTCGACGCCGTAGTTCTCCCGCTCGAGCGCGCCCTTGATGACGGCGAACCCGGGCCGCTCCGTGCTGTTCGGATCGCGCTCACCGTGGCCCTGGAGGAAGTAGACGGTCCGCTTCGCGCCGCTCACCACCTTGATGATGGCGTTGGTCAGGTCCTGCTCGGTGTCGCCGACCACGCGCTCGGTGCGTCCCTTGTACTCGAACACCACCGTGCCGTACGACTGCACCTGGTACTGCCGGGCCACCGCCGGCTTCACGTCGGGGTCCACGTAGTCGATCGACACCTGCTTCGAGGCGAACCCGTACTCCGGCAGGCGGTCCTTGAACCGCGCCATCTCCTGGCTCTTCTCGAACGCCGTGATCTTCAGCGGCGCGTCGAGCGAGCGCAGGACGTTCGTGGTCTGGTCCGAGAGCGTGAACTCCCCGGACTTTGTCAGATCCCACCGCTTGTTCTGGCGCGTCCCCAGCCAGTTGATGGCGACGAGGATCCCGAGGACGATGACGATGCTCGCCGCGGCGAGCGTGCCGAGGCGCGTCTGGCGCCGCCGGAAGCCGCTCACGATCTCGCGCCACTGGCTGAGGACGTAGACCAGGACGCAGACCAGGCCCGCCCACGCGCTCCAGGACGCGTAGCGGTCCCACTCCGGCCTGAGGAACCGGATCGCCACCGCGGCCATGACCAGGGCGACGCCGACCCAACTGATGATGCTGCCGATTCTGTTGAGCATTATCCCCGCCACCGCTCACTGTCGACCGACTTCGCGGTCAGGAACAGGCCGAAGGTGATGAAGCTGACGTAGTAGATGAGGTGCGTCGTGTCGATGACGCCCTTGGCGAAGTCCTCGAAGTGGCGCGTGATCGACAGGTACTCGACGATGCTCGCGCCCGCGGGACCGAGGAACGCGCCGATCCAGTCGATCACCCACAGGAGCAGGAAGACGCCGAAGGTCAGCATGCCGGCGACAATCTGGTTCCGCGTGAAGCTCGAAATGAGCATCCCCACCGAGATGAAGCAGCCGCCGAGGAGGAGCAGCCCCAGGTAGGCCGTCGCGATGGGCTTCCATTCGGGGTCGCCGTAGACGAACAGCACCGCCACGTAGAGCAGGGTCACGCCGAGCATCGCCCCGTAGAGCGCCATCGCGCCCAGGAACTTGCCGAGGATGATCTGGAGATCGGTGATGGGCGAGGTCAGCAGCAGCTCCATCGTGCCCGACCGCTTCTCCTCCGCGTAGGTGCGCATGGTGATCATCGGCAGCACGAACAGCAGCACCACCGTCGCGTTCATCAGCAGCGGCCGGACGAACTGCTGGTTGACGTTCAGCGGCGCCGCCTGCATGCCCATGCCGCCCATCATGCCCTGCCGCACGAACCAGTCGAGGATCGCGACGTAGAAGTAGCCGAACAGCAGCGCGAACAGCCCGATCGTCACGTAGGCGATCGGCGACGCGAAGTACGACCGGATCTCTTTCTGGGCAATCGCCAGGATGTTGCTCATGCCGTGGCCTCCTCCGCCGGCTCCACTTTGCCGGCATCTTCCTCGGTCGTGACCTGGAGGAAGACCTCTTCGAGACTCATGCGCAGCGGCCGCAGCTCGAGCAGGCCGAGGCCCTTCGACACCACCGCGCGAGCCAGATCCCGCCGGATGTCTCCGCCGTGCGCGCTCTCCACCTCGTAGCCCACCGCCTGGCCGTGCTGGTCGGCGACGGCCACACGGGTGACGCCGGCCACGCCCTGCAGGAGGCCGGAGGCGTCGCCGCCGTCGACGAGGACGTACATCGTCTCCGCGCCGCGAAGCTGCCGCGTGAGATTGTCCGGCGTGTCGACGGCCACCACCTTGCCCTTGTTGATGATGACGACACGCTGGCAGGTCTGCGCGACCTCGGGCAGGATGTGCGTGCTCAGGATGATCGTGTGATCGCCGGCCAGTTCGTGGATGAGCTGCCGGGTCTCGATGATCTGCTTCGGATCGAGGCCGGCCGTGGGCTCGTCAAGCACCAGCACGTCAGGATTGTGGAGCAGCGCCTGCGCGAGGCCGACGCGCTGGCGGTAGCCCTTCGAGAGCTTGCCGCAGTGCCGGTCCTTCATGTCGGTGACCCGCGTGCGCGCCATCGCCTGCGCGACGCGGGCGTGGCGATCGCCGGACGCGACGCCCTTGATCTTCGCCACGAAGGTCAGGTACTCGCGGACGGTCATGTCCGTGTAGAGCGGGGGCGTCTCGGGGAGATAGCCCATCCGCCGCTTGGCCTCGATGGGCTGCTCGAAGACGTCGAACCCGGCGACGACCACGCGGCCTTCGGTTGCCGGCATGTACCCGGTGATGACGCGCATCGTCGTCGTCTTTCCCGCGCCGTTCGGCCCGAGGAACCCGAGAATCTCGCCGCGCTCCACGCGGAACGAGACGTCGTTGACGGCGGTGATTGGACCGTAGCGCTTCGTGAGGTGCTGGACCTCGATCACTGCGTGCTCCGTGAAGATATTGACGGCAAACGAGTTGACCGAACGGGCCGCGAAACGGGCAGCCGCGGTACTCGCGGTGAGGGCGCCCGTGTCGGTCGTTCGGCCGGAGACATGTCAGACGTGCGGCACGTATTGCTGAGTACCAGTCTCCGATGGTACCGAGGGCGGAGAGAGGGTGTCAATACTGCTACGATGGGAGGGACTAGGGGCTCGGGACTCGGGACTGGTCGGGACTCGCGCGGGCTGCAGCGCGCGACGGTCGACCTCCGAGCAGTCCCAGCCCCGATGAAGGCCCCTGCCTCCAGCTGCCCCGTCTGCGAAGTCCACGCGGAATCCGTGTTCCGCGTCGAGGGCATGGACTGCCACGAAGAAGTGGCCATCCTCGAGCGCCGGCTCAAGCCGCTGAAGGGGCTCGAATCGATGCGGGCCGACGTGGTCGGGGGCACCCTCCGCGTCTCGCACGATGCCGCGCAGCTCTCGGCGGCGGCCATCGCCGAGGCGGTGAACGCCACGGGGATGCGGGCCTGGCTGGACCACGACACCGCGTCGCGCATCACCGTCCCGTCGGGGGGCGCCCGCGAGGCGTTCCTGGTGGCGTCAGGCGCGGCGGCGGCGGCCGGCATCGCGCTGGAGTGGGCCGGCGCCCCGGCGGCCGTGACGGGCGCGCTGCTGGCCGCGTCGACCGCCGCCGGAGGCTGGTACTGGGCGCGGCGCGCCTGGTCGGCCGCGCGCCTGTTCGCCCTCGACATCAATACGCTGATGCTCATCGCGGTGGCCGGGGCCATCGCCATCGGCGAGTGGTCCGAGGCGGCCACGGTCACGTTCCTGTTCGCGCTGGCGCAGTGGATCGAGTCGCGCAACATGGAGCGGGCCCGCCTCGCCATCCGGGCGCTGATGGAACTCGCCCCGAACGAGGCCCTCGTGCACCGCGACGGCCGCGACCTCCGCGTGCCCGTCGACAGCGTCGCCATCGGCGACGTCCTCGTCGTCCGGCCCGGCGAGAAGATCCCGCTCGATGGCGTCGTGTCGGCCGGCGAGAGCGAGGTGAACCAGGCGCCGATCACCGGCGAGTCGCTGCCTGTCGGCAAGGGTCCGGGCGACGAGGTGTTCGCGGGCACCATCAACGGCCACGGCGTGCTGACCGTGCGGGTGACGCACCTGCGGGGCGACACCACGCTGGCGCGGATCATCGACCTGGTCGAGCACGCCCAATCGGAGCGGGCGCCGTCGCAGACGCTTGTCGAGCGATTCGCGCGGGTCTATACCCCGGCCGTCGTCTCGCTCGCCGCGGCCGTGGCCATTGTGCCGCCGCTGGTGTTCGCCGAACCGTGGTCGGTCTGGGTCTACCGCGCGCTCGTGTTCCTGGTGATCTCGTGTCCGTGCGCGCTGGTGCTCTCGACGCCGGTGTCCATCGTCTCTGCGCTCGCGGGCGCGGCGAAGAAGGGCGTCCTCATCAAGGGCGGGCGGCACCTCGAGATGCTGGGCCGCGTCCGGTGCATGGCGTTCGACAAGACCGGCACGCTGACGCACGGCACGCCGGCGGTGGTGGAGGTCCAGGCCATCGCGCCGTGGACACGGACGGACGTCCTGAGGATGGCCGCGTCGATCGAGAGCCGATCCGAACATCCCATCGGCCGCGCCATCAGGCGCGTGGCGCGCGACGAAGGGGTCGACATCGTGCCCTGCGACGCCTACCAGGCGCTGCCGGGGCGTGGAGCCTCGGCGGAGCTCGACGGGGCAGCGGTGGTCATCGGCAGCCGCCGCCTGTTCGAAGAGCGCGGATGGTATTCGGACGCCGTCGCCGCCGCGGCCGGCCGGGTCGCCGGCGCCGATCGGACCATTGTGCTGGTGGCCGCAGACGGCCGGACCGCCGGCGTCATCGCCGTCGCCGATGCCGTGCGCCAGACGGGCCGCGAGGCGATCGACCTGCTGCGGCGCGCGGGCGTCTCTCACATCGCCATCCTGACCGGCGACCACGAGAGCGCGGCCGAACGGGTCGGCGCGGCGATGGGCGTGGCGGACGTGCGGGCGGGGCTCCTTCCCGCAGGAGAAGCTCGCGGCGATTCGCGATCTCAAGGCGGCCCACGGCCCGGTGGCCATGGTCGGGGACGGCGTGAACGACGCGCCTGCGATGGCGGCCGCTGATGTCGGCATCGCCATGGGCGTCGCCGGCACCGACGCCGCCCTCGAAACGGCGGACGTGGCGCTGATGTCGGATGAACTGCTGCGGATTCCTTACGCGGTGCGCCTCAGCCGGTCGACCGTCCGCAACATCCAGGTCAACATCAGTGTGTCGCTCGGGCTGAAAGCGGTCTTTCTGGCGCTGGCCGCCCTTGGCATGGCCACGTTGTGGATGGCCGTCGTGGCCGACATGGGCGCCTCGCTCCTGGTGATCGCCAACGGCCTCCGGCTGTTGCGCTACGACTGACCCCGCCCTACGACGGCGTCGAGACGAGCACGCGGGCGACGCGCAGCCCGTCGAGCGCCTCGACGCGGATCTTCCGCCCGCCGACGTCCACGACATCTCCGAGCCTTGGCCGCCGGCCCAGGCGGCCCAGCACGTATCCGCCGATGGTGTCGTAGAGGGCTTCGTCAATCTGCAGACCGAACTGCACGTTCACGTCTGTGGTGAGCGCCAGGCCGTCGATGAGCGCCGAGCCGTCGGTGAGGACGGTGATGACCGACGCGCCGCCGTCGCCGGCGGTGCCGATCTCGCCCACGATGCGCTCCATCAGGCGCTCGAACGTCACCATGCCGGCCGTGCCGCCGTACTCGTCGATGACAATCGCCAGCGGTGTGCGCCGCCTGCGCATGTCCGTCAGCAGGTCGTCGGCCTTCAGCGTGTCCGGCACGGTGAGGGGCTCGTGCAGCATCGGCGTCAGGTCGACGGTCTCGTCCGTTCCCGGCCAGCACGCCGAGCAGGTCCCGCATCCTGACCTGGCCGAGGATGTCGTCGAGGTGCGCGCCGTACACCGGGATCACGAGCTGGGTCGCCTCGGCGAGGCGTGCGAGGAGGTCTTTCCGCGAGATGCGCACAGGGAGCGCCATCATTTCGGTGCGCGGCAGCATCACCTGTCCCGCCGTCAGGTCGCCGAACCCGAACACCCGGTGGAGCATCTGCTCCTCTTCCTCTTCGATGACGCCGGCCTCCTGGCTGGCCGTGACCAGCATCTTCAGCTCTTCTTCCGAGTGGACCAGCGAGCTGCCGCTCGGCGGCTTCAAGCCGAGCAGCCGGACGACCCAGCGGCCCGTGCTGTTCAGGACCGTGATGAACGGCCAGAAGACGCGCATGAAGATCTCGGTCGGCCGCCCGACGATGAGCGCCGTGCGCTCGGCGTGCTGGAGGGCGACGGTCTTCGGCGCGAGCTCGCCCAGGACGATGTGCAGCGCCGTGATGAAGGCGAAGCCGAGCGCGACGGCGATGGTGTGCGAGGTGGCCGCGCGGAGGGAGAGCGGAAGCAGGGCCAGCCCGGGCTCGATGATCGACGACACGGCCGGCTCGCCGATCCACCCGAGGCCGAGGCTGGTCATCGTGATCGCCAGCTGGGTGGCGGCGATGTAGCTGTCCGGGTCGGTGATCGCGCGGCGGACGGGCCTCGCGAGGCTGCTGCCCTCGGCGATGAGCTGGTCGATGCGCGTCTTGCGGACCGTGACGAGGGCGAACTCGGCCGCGACGAAGAAACCGTTCGCGAAAACCAGGGCCAGAACGGCCGCCAGGCGCCACGCAATTTCGCCCGGGCCGAACAGCGTATGGTCCATGACCTTCCTCCGGGGAGGACTGTACTACGACTGGGCAGGGCTGGGCAGGCCTGCCTCGCCGAAGCCGTGGGAGGAATGCGGCAACGGACCGGCACCGCGGCGACAGGCGGATTGTCGATGTCGCGCTGAGACCGACTAGCCCCGAGTCCCGAGTCCCGAGCCCGTTCAGTTGGCGTGCTGAAGATACTGGGCGCTGACGAACTCCTCGACGGCCGACTGATCGGCGGCGTCGATGCGCTCGAATTGCATCCCCATCCCGACGCGCCGATCGCTCCACGCCACGCGGGCGTCGGCGTCGACATCCCGCCTCGAATTGGGCAGGCGGAAGCGGACCCTGGCGCGCGTCGACGATTCGAGCGGGCTCATCGTGCGGATGGCCAGGCCTCCCCGGCCGAGATTCAGCGTCACGGCGGCGGCGATGGTGTCGCCGAAGCGATAGGCGACCGGAATCCCGAGGCTGACGCGCGGGCTGTCGCGGCGGTTGAAGTTGTCCGGGAAAAGATGCGGCGCGAGCGACGGCAGGATCTGCGGCGAGGCGCTGTACTCGTTGACGTAGCCGGCGATCCCGAGGCTGGCCAGGTCGCGGACCTCGGAGGCGCCGCCGATGGTGCCGCTGAAGACCAGGATCGGCAGCCGCCCGCCGTCGAGCTTGCGGATGGAACGCACCAGGTCGACACCGCCGGCGTGGGGCAGCCGCAGATCGACCACCACCAGATCGATGTCCGGCAGATCCGCCCGGACCCTGGCCAGCAGTTCGGCCGCACTCCGGACGGTGAAGGCCCGGTGGCCGGCGTGCTCGATCGCGGCCTTGAACCGGTCCCGAACAAACGGGGTATCATCGGCAATCACGACGGTCTTGTGCACGGCGCCCGCCATTGTCATTCTGTGCAAGTGTATCGGATCGGGCCTGGCGGAACGTTAGGGGGCTTTGTCACCTCGTTGCAGGCCGGAATGGCTTGTCGCTATAATCCAGGCTCCCGTCGCGACAACCGTCGGCGTGTCAGCAGTTACGTGGACGCCGCCGGGACGGCCCAGGCCCTGAATCCAGCGGCCGGGGCTCGTGCGGCCCGTTGAGGAGGCGGTATGGCCATCTGCCCTGAGTGCGAATTCGAGATTGACGTCGACGAGTTCGACGTGGAACGCGGCGACACCCTGGATTGCGACAACTGCGGGGTGACGCTCGAGATCATCGGCCTCCATCCCATCGAGTTCGAGGTTGCCTCCGACGATGACGAGGACGAGGAAGCAAGAGGGTCTCGACGACGAAGAGGAAGAGGAAGAGGCAGAAGAGGACGACGACGAGTGAGCACCACGGCCGTGTCCGCGACGACGCCGGCTGACGAAGCCCGGTTGATGGAGAAGGACGCGCGCCTCCGCCGGGCGCTCGCCGATCTGGGTTCGGTCATCGTCGCGTACAGCGGCGGCACCGACAGCGCCTACCTCGCCTGGGTGGCCACCTCGGTGCTGGGCGGCGCGGCGCAGTGCATCACCGCCGACAGCCCCAGCTACCCGTCCCGGCACCGCGCGGTCGCCGAGCGCCTGGCCCGCGACTTCTCCCTCCACCACGAGTTCATTCGTCACCGGCGAGATGGAGAACCCCGAGTATCGCGCCAACGAGCCGGACCGCTGCTACTACTGCAAGCAGGAGCTGTTCACGCAGTTGACCAGGCTCGCGCGCGAGCGGGGCATCGCGGCCGTCCTCGACGGCGCCAATGCGGACGACCGCGGCGATTACCGGCCGGGGCGCAAGGCCGCCCGGGAGCTGGGCGTGCGCAGCCCGCTCGACGAGGCCGACCTCTCGAAGGCCGAGATCAGAGATCTGTCGCGCCGCGCGGGGCTGCCGACGTGGGACGAGCCCGCGTCGGCCTGCCTGTCGTCGCGCATCCCGTACCATTCCGAGGTCACCCCCGAAAAGCTCGCGATGATCGAGCGCGCCGAAGATGCGCTCATCGCCCTCGGCTTCCGGGTGTGCCGGGTCCGCCATCACGGGGAGGTGGCCCGCGTCGAGCTGGCGCCCGGCGAGATGGGCAGAGCGCTGGAACCCGCCACCCGCGACGCCATCGTCCGCGATCTCAAGGCGATCGGCTACCGCTACATCACCCTCGACCTGCAGGGCTACAGGATGGGCAGCCTCAACGAAGGCGTTCGCCTGGAGCCGGTGTAAGGACTCCCGTGGCGGGACGTGTTCGCGCCCGTCAGGCGGGGCTCCCGGGCGTGGTGGGCCGCGGCCGCGCTGGCGCTCGTCTTCCTGCTGGGCCATCTGCCGTTTCTCGCCTCCACGCTCGAAGACGTCGACTCGGTGAACTTCGCCCTCGGCCTGCGTGACTTCGATCCCGGCCGCCACCGGCCGCATCCGCCGGGCTATCCCATCTACATGGCCCTCGGGAAGGCCGCGAACCTCGTGCTCGGCGAACCCCGGGCGCTCGCCGTCTGGGGAGCGCTGTTCGGGGCGCTGTCGGCGTTCGCCTTGCTGCGGCTGTTTGCCGCGCTCGACGCGCTCGACGGCGATCTCGCCGCTTCCCCCGAACGACTGCGGCAGTTGCGGATCGGCGAGTGGCTCGGCCGGCCGGCCGTGGCGGCGGCGCTCACGATGATGGCGCCGCTGTTCTGGATGACGGCCTCGCGGCCGATGAGCGACACCGCGGGCCTTGCCGCCTCGCTGGCCGCGCAGGCCATTCTCCTGACGGCGATTGTCCGTCAGCGTGCGGCCGCGTCGGCCGGCGAGTCGCCGTCGGCCGCGTCGGCGGTCCAGTCGGGCAGGCTCATCCTGCTCGGCGCGTTCATGTCGGCCATCGCCATCGGGTTCCGGTCGCAGGCCGCGTGGCTGACGCTGCCCGTACTCGCGCTGGCGATTCTCGATCGCGCCGGACGCGGCGCGGCCGGCGCGCTCATCGGCAGCCTCGTCTGGCTGACGGCGGGCACGCTGCTCTGGTTCGTGCCGCTGGTCGTCGCCAGCGGCGGCCCGGCCGCGTACTACGCCGCCTTCAGCGCGCAGGCAGGCGAAGACTGGTCGGGAGTGGACCTGCTGGCCAACGGCTTCACGGTTCGCGAACTGGCCTTCGCGCTCTACGACACGCTCGTCCTGCACTGGGCCGGCGTCCGGGTGGCTCATCGTGGTGTTCGCCGCGATTGGCGCCGCCGTCCTGGCTCTGGCGAGGTCGCCGCGCGCTGATGGTCATCATCGTCGCCTTCGCGCCGTACGCGGTGTTCCACCTGCTGTTCCAGGAGACCGTGACGACGCGCTACGCGCTGCCGCTCGTGCCGGCACTGGCCTACCTGGCGGTCACGTGGCCTGTTGCGCCGGCTCCGGTTGGTCGGACTGACCCTCGCGGCAGGCTGCTGGCGCTCCTGTTCTGCGTTCACGACGGCGCCGGTCACGGCAACCTACGCCCGCGCCGGCGGCCCGGTGGCCCGGGCGCTGGCTGACATCCGGTCCGAGGCCGCACGAGAGCCGGGCGTGGCCGTCGGGATGCACCACCCGTTCGCGCGGCCCGTGGAGGCCGAGGGTGTGGGCCAGGCCGCGGCGCTGCCGGCTCCGCCGAAACACGAGTGGCTCGAACTGGTGAAGCGGTGGCAGGCCGGCGCGCGAGGCCCCGTGTGGTTCCTCGCGGACCCGCGGCGCACGGATCTGGCGCTGGTGGATCCGCGGTCCCAGATCCTCCGCGCCGAGTACGCGTGGCCGTTCTCCAGCCAGGTGTACCTGGGAGGCATCCGCCCGAATGGACTGCGCTGGATTGTCATCAACGAGCCCGGGTGGTTCGCCGGTGAGGGGTGGCACCTGACGCCCGAGACCGCCGGCGTCGCCCGTGCCGACGGGGCCGGCCTCGGCAAGGGGCCGATTCGCGCGTGGATCCGCTCTCGCGCGGGCGCGGCGACGCTGATGATCGGCGGGCGCCACCTCGGAAGCGGGTCAGGCACGGAGGCGGCCGTGAGCGTGCGCATCGACGGCCGCGACGTCGAGAGCTGGACCGTGACGCCATCCGCCACGTCGTTTCTGAGGCTCATACCCCTGGCCGAAGGCGCGCTCGCCTGCGCGGCGCCCTGGTGCGTGCTGGAGATCCGGGCCACGGCTCCCGGCGGCGCGGCGACGGGCGTGGTGGCCATCGACCAGTTCGATCTGCAGGCGCCGGAGACGCCGATGGTCGGGTACGGCGCGGGATGGCAGGAGCCGGAGTACGATCCGGCCCGCGGGCTCTCGTGGCGGTGGGCGAGCGGCAGGGCCGAACTGCGGACGGCCCCGACGGACCGCGACGTGGAACTGCAGATCGTGGGGGAGTCGCCCCGGCGCTACTTCGATCGGCCGTCCCGCGTGCGCGCGTCGGCCGGCGGCGCCCAGTTGCTGAGCGCCGAGGCCGGCAGCGACTTCGCGTGGTCCGTGCGCGTGCCGGCGTCCGCGCTCAGGGCGTCCGGTGGGGCCATCACGATCGAGACGGACCAGGTCTTCCGGCCCGCCGACCGCGGGCAGGGCGCCGACCGGCGCGAACTCGGCCTCCGCGTCTACCTGGTGACGCTCAAGCCGGTTTCCTAGCCAGGCAGAGCAGGGAGCTGCCGAAGGGCATCGGCACGGCGCGCACGAGGCCTGCCTCGACGGCGAGCAGCGTGGCGAGCGCCGCGTTGATCGGCGCGGGGGGCACGGTGATCTCGGCCTCCGCCTCGTGTTCCCCGGCCAGCCCCGTCAGCCTCTGCACGCCGCGCACGCCCAGCATGAGCGGAAACAGCGCGGCGTTCGTGTAGGTCATCCGCTCGACGCGGAACCCGGCCGGCTCGATGAGCGCGCGGAGGCTCGTCCGGCTGTAGCGCCGCAGCTCCGCCGAGAGCACCGAGTGATTGCCGCGCAGGATCTCCATCGCCGCGACGTTGATGATCGCGGAGCCGCCGGGCCTGAGGACCCGCCACATCTCCCGGACCGCCTCGCGCTCGATCGCGTCAGGCAGGCAGTAGAGCACGTCGAACGACGTGACGATGTCGAACGCCGCCGAGGGGAAGGGGACGGCGGCGGCGCTGGCCTGCGCCACACGCGTGAGGCCGGAGCCGCGCGCGAACCGCAGGCCGGTCCACGTCAGATCGAATCCGCAGGCCTCGCCGTACGGCTCGAGCAGCAGGCGCAGGTTCGCGCCCGTGCCGCACCCGCAGTCGAGCAGGCGCAGATCCCGGCGACCCGCGGCCGCGAGGTCCAGCATCGGCGCCACGAAGCGGCGGAAGCCGCGGAACCAGAAGTGGTCGCGCTCGGCGCGCGCCGTGGCTTCGAGCAGGAGGTCCACCGCCGTATTCTATTCCGCTGGCCTCCACTCCCGCGGCATGCCAGAATAATCCTGTCACGGTCTTCCTGCGGACGCTCTCGCTGTGCGGCGTCCGGCCAAGCCCCACCGAGAAGGAGATACGTCGATGATGCGATTGTCGAAGGCCCTCGTACCCGCCCTCGTGCTGGCCGTGGTGACGCGTGTCGGCGTCGTGCAGCAAGAAGGCGCCCGTGGCCGAGCCGCAGCCGCCCCCGGTGGCCGCGCCGACCACGCCCCCGCCGCCCCCCCCGCCGCCGCCTCCTCCTCCGCCACCCGCCCCGGCGCCGACGCCGCTGACCGAAGACGAGGTGTTCGCGAGGAAGACGCTGGCGGAGCTCAACGCCGAGAAGCCCCTCGAGGACGTGTATTTCGACTACGACAAGGCCGACCTGAGGGCCGAGGCCCGCGCCTCACTGTCGACGAACGCGGGGTGGCTGAAGCGGTGGCCGTCGACGAAGGTGTTCGTCGAGGGGCATTGCGACGCGCGCGGCACGACTGAATACAATCTCGCGCTCGGCGAGAAGCGCGCGGCCGCGGTCCGGATGTATCTGACGGGCCTCGGCATTGCCGCCGACCGTGTCCTCATCGTGACCAAGGGGGAAGAGTCTCCGTTCTGCGCCGAGGAAGCCGAGGCCTGCTACGCGCAGAACCGCAGAGCGCACTTCATCCTTTCTGCGAAATAGAGGCCGCCGCAATCTTCTCGGCGGCGGCGCGCGGGTCCGGCGCGGCGATGATCGGCCGTCCCACCACGATGTAGTTCGCGCCGGCGGCGACGGCCTCCGCCGGCGTCATGGTCCTGGCCTGGTCGTCCTTGGGCCTGCGTGCCGCGCCCGGCGGCTCGGCGGGGCGGATGCCGGGCGTGATGAGCACGAACTGATCCCCCCGGGCCATGCGGAGCCGCCCCACTTCCTGGGGCGAGGCCACGACGCCGTCCGCGCCGGCTTCCTGGGCGAGCCACGCCAGCGCGTCCACCTGTTCGATGACGGAGCGCGGGACGCCGATCGATCCCAGCGTGTCGTGGTCGAAGCTGGTCAGCACGGTGATGGCGATGATGAGCGGGGGCGGCACGCCGGCCTTGGCGGCGCTGGCGTGGGCCGCCTCGCGCGCCGCCTTCATCATGGCGATGCCGCCGCTGGCGTGGACGTCGATGATCCAGGCGCCGAGCTTGGCCGCTTCCGCAGCCGCGCCCGCCACCGTGTTCGGGATGTCGTGGTACTTCAGGTCGAGGAACACCCGGTGGCCGGCCTCGGTGAGCCGCCTGACGATGTCGGGCCCCGCCGCGGTGAACAACTGGCTGCCGACTTTGACGGCGCCGACCGCGCCGCGCAGGCTGTCGGCCAGCGCGAGCGCCTTCGCCGGGCTGTCGACATCCAGCGCGACGATCACAGGATTCACGGAAGACATCGATCGACCCTCATCTCCGGCCGCACCCGTCAGCGGCCGACATCGAGCGTGCCCACCAGGTCGGCCGCGCGGGCGACCCCGTGGCGCGCCATGTAGTCCTCGATCCCCGCCTGGAGCTTCGGCCAGATGAAGGGATCGACGAAATTGGCCGTGCCCACCTGCACGGCCGTTGCGCCGGCGATCATGAACTCCAGGACGTCCCGGGCGCAGCTGATGCCGCCCATGCCCACGACCGGGATGCGGACCTGCCTGGCGCACTCGTACACCATGCGCACGGCAATCGGGCGGATCGCCGGGCCGCTGAGGCCGCCCATCCCATTGGAAATCGCCGGCCGCCGCGCCTCGACGTCGACGACCATGGCGAGAAACGTGTTGACCAGCGACACGGCGTCGGCGCCGTTCTCCTCGGCTGCGCGCGCGAACGACGACACGCTGGTCACGTTCGGCGTCAGCTTGGGGATGAGCGGCAGCGCCGTCGCCTTCCGGACCGCCGCCACCACCTCGGCGGTGCTCGCCAGGTTGCAGCCGAACTGAATGCCGCCTTCCTTGATGTTCGGGCACGAGATGTTCAGCTCGATCGCCGCCACGCCTTCGACATCGGACAGGATCCGCGAGACCTCGACGTACTCGTCAATCGAGCTGCCGCACACGTTGACGATGACCACCGCGCCGAGGCGCCGCAGTTCGGGCATCTTCTCGCGGACGAACCGGTGGACGCCGATGCCCTGCAGGCCGATCGCGTTGAGCATGCCCGAGGGCGTTTCCACGATCCGCGGCGGCGGGTGCCCCTCGCGCTCCTTCAGGAAGAGACCCTTCACCACGACGGCACCGAGCGACGACAGGTCGACGATGTCGGCGTACTCCACGCCGTAACCGAAGCAGCCGCTCGCCGACATGAGCGGGTTCTTCAGGACGAGCGAGCCGATGCGGACGCTGAGATCCACCGTCACTCCCACACGAGGTCGTCGCCGCTGAACACCGGGCCGTTCAGGCACGAGCGCACGAAATGCGGCGTGCCCCCGCCATCGCGCACGCGCACGACGCAGCTGTAGCACCCGCCGAGGCCGCAGCCCATGATTCGCTCTGTCGACAGCTCCGACGGGCAGCCGGCGGAACGGGCCAGGCCGGCCACCGCCTTCAGCATCGGCTTCCGGCCCGCAGGCGTAGATCGTCACCGGGAGGCCGGCCGCGCGGTTGCGCAGCGCCGCTTCGAGCGGCGCCGTGACGCGGCCGTGGGCGCCGAGCGACCCGTCCTCGGTCGCCAGATCCAGCGCCACGCCGCGCGACGCGAACCAGTCCAGGTAGAACAAATCCGCGCGCGAGCGGCCGCCGTAGAACAGGCGCGCCGTTGCCCCCGTCGCGTGAAGCGCCTCGGTGAGCGCCGCGAAGGGAGCCAGGCCGACCCCGCCTGCCACCATCCAGGCTTCCGCCGGAGGCGAGACGAGCGAAAACGCCTTGCCGAGCGGCCCCAGCACCGGGAGCCGATCGCCAACGGCCGCGTCGTACAGGCGCGCCGTGCCCGGGCCGATCCGTTTGCACAGCACCGAGATCCCCGCCGGCGCTCCCGCCTCGTCGCGCAGGATTTCGAACACGGAGAACGGGCGCCGCAGCAGGGGATCGGTGCCCGCCGCCGTGCGGATCATCACGAACTGACCGGGCCGGCTCGCGGCGGCGATGGCCGGGGCCTCGAGGTGCAGGACGTTGTAGTCCGCCGAGAGGTGCGTATTGCGCAGGACCAGGGCCGGGACATCCAGCGGCGGCATGAGGGGAAGTATACATTCTCGGGATTCGGGATTCGGGCTCGGGATGGCCCGGGATTCGGGGGTAGCATGAAGCGCGGATGCGATACCTGCGAATGCTCACCAATTCGGCGATCGGGGGCGTGGCCTTCGCCCTGTACCTCACGATCCTCGTCCTGCAGCTCAACCCGGGCTATCCTCTGGCTGGCATCCCGGGGCTGACGGCCACGCTGGTGCTCTCCTATGGGCTCCACGCGGCCGCGGTCTTCTACGCCCTGATCGTGCTGCGGCAGATCCTGGCCACCGAGGTGATTTCGCCCGGCTGGATCAGTTTCCGCTTTCTCGTCTGGCTCTGCTCGGCCGCCGCCGCCATCGCCGCCCTGCTCACGTGGATCAACCTGAGGGGGATTGCGCCCTTCATGGACCCGGAGGCGGTGACCCGCATGACCGCGGGCGCGGCCGTGCTGACGGCGTGCGCGGGCGTCATGGCCGCGCTCGCCTTCGGCCATCTGTGGGCCGGACGCCACAGCTCGAGGCCGGGCGCGGCCGTGCTGGCCGCGGCCCTGATGGCGTCGCTCGCGGTGCCCCTCATGCTTCGCGGCCCCGGATCGGAGCCGCTCGACAAGGCCCGGCGGGAGGCCACGGTGCCCGACATCGCGGGACCGGGCGGCGATGCCCGCGTGGTGATGATCCTGCTCGAAGGCGCCTCGCTCGACCTGATTGCCCCGGCGGCCGCGGAGGGGCGCCTGCCGAACTTCGAGCGGCTGCTCGAGCGCGGCGCCTCGATGCACCTGGCCACGATGCGGCCCACGCAGCCGGGCCCGGTCTGGGCCGCGGTCGCCACCGGCAAGCTGCCGTTCAAGAACGGCATCCGGTCGGCCGCCACGTACACGCCGCTCGGGAGCGCCGATGCCCTCGAGGTCCTGCCCGACTACTGCTATTCCCACGCGCTGGTCGAGTACGGCTTCCTGCGCGAGCGCGTCCACGAGAGCGGCGACCTGGCGGCGCGCCCGATCTGGAACCTTCTCGGGGCGCAGGGCGTGCCGGTCGGCGTCGTGAACTGGCCGGTGACCCAGCCCGTGGGTGACGGTCAGGGGCTACCTCGTCTCGGACCGTTTCGCGCGCCGGTACGCGTCGGTGGTCGATGTCGAAAACATCGGCGTGATCTGGCCGAGGGACGCGTCCCCGGCGGCCGTGGCGGCGGCGACCGAGGCGCGCGAGCGCGCCCGGGAAGGCGCGCCGATGGCGGCCGACAGGGTCCGGCAGCTCGTGGCCAGTCCCTGCGCCGCCGACCAGGCCCACGAGCAGATTGCCGCCGCGCTGGACGCGCGCGATGCGAGCCGCTTTCAAGCGGTCCGCTATGAATGCCTGGACGCCGTGGGCCATTACTTTCTGCGCTACGCCGCTCCCGCGGCGTTCGGCGACGTCTCCGACGACGAACTGCGGCGTTACGGCGGCGTGCTGACGGCGCAGTATACGGCGGTTGACCAACTGCTCGGGCGCGTGATGGCGACGCTTCGGCCGGGCGATCTCCTGCTGGTCGTCTCGGGGTTCGGCATGCAGCCGATGAGCGTCGGCAAGCGCCTGCTCGAGCGCACCGTCGGCAACCCGGAGCCGAGCGGCACGCACGAGCCGGCCCCCGACGGGTTTCTCTTCGCCTTCGGCACCGACGTCCGGCCGGGCCGGCTGCCGCGCGGGTCGGTCGTGGATCTGGCGCCGACCATCCTGTATTTCTTCGGCCTGCCTGTCGGCCGGGACATGGACGGGTTTGCCCGCACGGACATCTTCTCGCCCGCCTTCAGCGAGGGGAGGCCGATCACGTACATTCCCACGTACGAGTAGGGACTGGGGACTGGGGACTCGGGACTCGGGACTCGGGACTCGGGACTCGGGCACTCGGGATTCGAACGACTCGTCGATATCTGTTAGACTGTCGCCGCTCTTTAACGGCGGTACGAGAGACCGCAAAGAGGGTTGCCATGAGCACGCTTCTGTCGCCCGGCGCCCGATCTCCAGGGTACCTCTGCCAGGAGTTCGGGCTCTTTGTCTGTATCCCGACCCCCAGTCCCCAGTCCCCAAGCCCCGGCTGTCACCCGACCCCCGGTGGAGGTCCGTGTGCCCATCCTGATGGACCGTGAGCGCATCGGGCGATCGCTCACCCGCATCGCGCACGAGATCGTCGAGCGCAACCGCGGCGTGGGCGACCTGGCCCTGGTCGGCGTCCGCACGCGCGGCGTCCCGATTGCCCGGCGGCTCGCCGCGAGTCTTCGCGACATCACCGGCATCGACGTGCCCACCGGCGCGCTCGACATCACGCTGTACCGCGACGACCTGATGAAGACCGCCGTCGGCCCGCAGCCGATCGTGCGGCGGACCGAGATCCCGTTCTCGATCGACGGCCGCCACATCGTCCTCGTCGACGACGTGCTGTACACGGGGCGGACGATCCGGGCCGCGCTGGACGCGCTGATCGACTTCGGCCGGCCGAGCACGATCCAGCTGGTCGTGCTGGTGGACCGCGGCCACCGCGAACTGCCGATCAAGGCGGACTACGTGGGCAAGAACGTGCCCACGTCGCGCCGCGAGACCATTCACGTCCGCCTCGCCGAGATCGACGGGGCCGACGAAGTCACCCTGGACCAGGTTGAAGGAGAGCCAGCATGAGCGAGAAGGCTGCGCGCCTCCGCGGGAAGGACCTCCTGGGCATCGCCGACCTGACGCCGTCGGAGATTACCCTGATCCTGGACACCGCCGAGGCGATGAAGGAGGTGTCGGCGAGGCCCATCAAGAAGGTGCCGGCGCTGCGGGGCAAGACGGTCATCAACCTGTTCTACGAGCCGTCGACGCGCACGCGGACGTCGTTCGAGGTGGCCGAGAAGCGCCTGAGCGCGGACACGCTCAACATCGCCATCGCCACCTCGAGCGTGGTGAAGGGCGAGACGCTCATCGACACGGCGCTGAACCTCGAGGCGATGAACCCCGACATCATCGTCATGCGCCACGCCTCGTCGGGCGCGTGCCACCTGCTGGCGCGGACCTGCAAGGCGGGGATCGTCAACGCCGGCGACGGCATGCACGAGCACCCGACGCAGGCGCTGCTCGACGCCTTCACCATCCGCGAGCGCAAGGGGCGCCTGCAGGGCCTGAAGGTGGCGATCATCGGCGACATGCTGCACAGCCGCGTGTTCCGCTCGAACGTGCTACCTGCTGACCAAGATGGGCGCCGAGGTCTGGGCCTGCGGGCCGCCGACGCTGATGCCGGCGGGCATCGAGCAGCTGGGCGTGCGCGCGACCACGCGGGTCGAGGAGGCCGTCGAGGGCGCCGACGTGGTCATGATGCTGCGCATCCAGCTGGAGCGCATGCAGGGCGGGTTCTTCCCGTCGCTGCGCGAGTACTTCCAGGTGTTCGGCATGACACCGGAGCGCGTCCGCCTCGCGAAGCCGGACGCCATCGTCATGCACCCGGGACCGATGAACCGCGGCGTGGAGATCGCGTCGGAGGTGGCCGACGGCCCGGCCTCGGTCATCCTCGACCAGGTGGCCAACGGCGTGGCCGTGCGGATGGCGGTGCTCTACCTGCTGGCGGGAGGAGGCGACGATGAGACTGCTGCTTAGGGGCGCGCGCGTCATCGACCCGGCGTCCGGCGTGGACGGCGCCCGGGACATCCTGATCGAGGACGGCCGCATCGCGCGCGTCGACGTCTCGATCGCGCCCAGCGAGACGGGCCACACCACCGTCGTCGACCTCGGGCCGTCGCTCGTGGTCTGCCCCGGGTTCATCGACATGCACGTGCACCTGCGCGAGCCGGGGTACGAGCACAAGGAGACGGTGGCCAGCGGGGCGGCCGCGGCCGTCGCGGGCGGGTTCACGGCCGTCGCGTGCATGCCGAACACGAACCCGGTGAACGACAGCGCCAGCGTGACGCGGTTCATCCTGAAGCAGGCCGCGGAGGCGGACCTGGCGCGGGTCTACCCGATCGGCGCCGTCTCGAAGGGATCGGACGGCGAGGAACTGGCCGAGATGGCCGACATGCGCGACGCCGGCTGCGTCGCGTTCTCCGACGACGGGCGCCCGGTGGCGACGGCGCTGCTGATGCGGCGCGCCCTCGAGTACGCCGGGATGCTCGGGCTGCCCGTCATCGACCACTGCGAGGACAAGACGCTGGTCGGCGAAGGCGTCGCCCACGAGGGGTTCAACGCCTCGCAGCTCGGGCTGCGCGGCATCCCCTCCGCCGCCGAAGACGTGATGGTGGAGCGCGACATCGTGCTGGCCGCGATGACCGGCAGCCACGCGCACATCGCCCACCTGAGCACCGCGGGCGCCCTGCGGGCGGTGCGCTCCGGCAAGGAGCGCGGCGTGCACGTCACCTGCGAGGTCGCGCCGCACCACTTCACGCTGAGCGACGAGCAGCTGCTGGCGCCGCTCGCCTACGACACCAACATGAAGATGAACCCGCCGCTCCGCCACGCGAGCGACCGCGAGGCGCTGGTCGAGGGCCTCAGGGACGGCACGGTGGACGTCATCGCGACCGACCACGCGCCGCATCACGCCGACGACAAGAAGGTGGAGTTCGACCGCGCGTCGTTCGGCATCGTCGGGCTGGAGACCGCCGTGTCGCTGAGCCTGGACCGTCTCGTGCACCGCGGCATCATCAGCCTGGCGCGGATGGTCGAGCTGCTGTCGACCAACCCGGCGCGCATTCTCCGGCGTGCCGGGCGGGCGCCTCGAGCGAGGGCGACGCCGCCGACCTCACGATCCTGGCGCCGGACCTGGACGTGACCGTGTCGCCGGCCGCGTTCCGCTCGAAGTCGCGCAACACGCCGTACGGCGGATGGCAGCTGCGCGGCGGGGTGGCGGCCACCATCGTGGGCGGCCGCGTGCTGTTTGTGAACCCCGACGTGCCGCAGGCCGCCGGCCTGGGGAGGGCGTGACGTGGGACGGCGCGACGACATCCGCCAGAAGGCGATGGAGGATCTCCAGCGGTTCGAGGTGCTCATGCTCGACGGGCACTTCGACTTCGGCAACGGCTATCACGGACAGGTCTACCTGAACCCGCACCAGCTGTTCCGCTATCCGTCCACGATCTGGCGGTTCGCGCAGGATCTGATCGAACTGATGCCGGCCTCGATCGTCGAAGACGCCGACGTGGTGGCCGGCCCGGTCACCGGGGGCGCGCTGCTCGCGCACACGATCGCCGGCCTGCTCGACAGCCGGCGGGCGCTGACGCAGCCGGCGCGGCTGTTCGCGCCGTTCGCGCCCGACGGCGGGCGCGGCCTCGTGCTGAAGTCGTTCTACCGCGACCAGATCGCCGGCAAGCGGGTGCTGCTCGCCGACGACGTGCGCAACACGGGGCAGACCTTCGAGCGGTGCGCGGCGCTCGTGCGCGAGGCCGGCGGCACGGTGATCGGGACCGTCGAGATCTACGACCGCATGGAGGCGATCGTGGACCTGGGCGTGCCCAACATCGCGCTGGCCGAGTACCGGGCGCCCGACAACGTGCCGGCGTCCGAGTGCCCGCTGTGCCGCGCGGGCCGGCCCGTGACGGCGTTCTAGCCGCGGCCGATGCTCGCATCCGCGCGCTGCGGCGGTCTTGAAGCCCGTCCTGGACCGCCTCTATCGCGAGTGCGCCGCATCGACGCCGCCCGCGGATCCCGATCGAGACGCGTCCGGGGCTTCGCCGATCCGGCCGACCGGGAGATCGTCGGGTTCATCGCCGCCGGCCTGGCGTTCGGCCGCGTGGCGAGCATCCTGCGCTCGATCGACGCGCGTGCTCGGCCGTCATGGGGCCGTCGCCCGCGGCGTTCGTGCGGGCGTTCGACCCGCGCCGTGACGCGCGCGCGCTTCGCTGCCGTTCGTCCACCGCTGGACGCGCGGCCAGGACATCGTGGCGCTGCTGTCATCCTGCGCCGGCATGCTCGACACGGCCGGGTCGCATCGAGCAGTTCTTCCTGGAGGGCGACGACCCGGCGGCGCCCGACATCGGCCCGGGCCTCGAGTCGTTCTGCGCCCGCGCGCGGGACGTGGACCTCCGGCCGGTCTACGGCCGCCGCGCGGCCGCCCGGCCCGGTGCCCATGCCTTCTTCCCGCTGCCGTCGGCCGGCAGCGCCTGCAAGCGGCTGAACCTGTTCCTGCGGTGGATGGTGCGGCGCGACGCGATCGACCTCGGCGTCTGGACGCGCGTGTCACCGGCGCGGCTCATCATCCCGCTCGACGTGCACGTCATCCGCGTCGGGCGGTGTCTCGGGCTGACGCGCTACGCGTCGCCGGGCTGGCGCATGGCGGCGTCCATCACGGCCTCGCTGCGGCAGATCGATCCGTCGGACCCCGTGAAGTACGACTTCGCGCTGTGTCACCTGGGCATGCAGGGGCTGTGCGGCTTCAAGACGCCGGCGGGGGACTCCCGCTGCCCGCTGCGCGGCGCATGCCGGCCACGCGCGCGTAGACGGCCAGCGTCTCGTCGACCATCCGGTCCACGTTGAACCGCTCGCGCACCCGCGCGAGGCCGGCCTCTCCCATCCGCCGCCGGAGCGGCTCGTCCTTCAGCAGCGTGAGGATCGCGTCGGCGAGGGCGCCGGCGTTGTGCGGCGGCACGAGCAGGCCGGTCACGCCGTGCTCGACGGCCTCGGGAATTCCGCCGGCCGACGTGCCGACCACGGCCTTCGACGCGGCCATCGCGTCGAGGATGGACGTGCCGAGGCCCTCGGTGATCGAGCTCATCACGAACAGGTCGAGGCCCTTGAGCAGCGAGAGGATGTCGGGCCGGAACCCGGCGAGGCTGACGTGGTGCTCGAGCCCGAGGTGCTTGATCTGCCTCGTCAGCGCCGGCCGCAGCTCGCCCTCGCCGAAGATCAGGAAGTGGGTATCGGGAAGGGCCCGCACGACGGCCGGGGCGGCGTCCACCAGGTAGCGCTGCCCCTTGTGCGCCACCAGCGCGCCGATGTTGCCCACGGTCGGCGACCCGGGCGGCAGCCAGAGCTCCTTGCAGACATCGGCGGACGGCAGGGCCTGGATGCGGTCCACCTGCACGCCTTCGTGCACGGTGAAGGCCGACTCCTCGGGGATGCCGTCCTCGATCACCATGGCCCGGATGGCGTCCGAGGAGCAGATGGCGGCGTCGACCTGCTTGTACTTCCAGCGCGAGAACGCGTTGCGCTTCAGATGGAAGTCCACGCGCCGGGCGATGACGATCGCCGGCCGCCGGCGGTCCGCGATGGTGGAGAGGGCCATCGACGCCATCGCCACCGCGTGCGGGTCGTGGGCGTGGATGAGGTCGGGCGCGAGGTCGCGGACGACCCGCGCGAGGCGGAACGCCGCGGCGAAATCGACTTCGTGGGCCGGCGCCAGGCGGATGAGATCGTGGCCCTCGCTCGCGCGCCGCGCCAGTTCGCCCTCCGGGTGCGCCACGAGCACCGTCCGGTGGCCGCGCGCCCGGAGACCGACGACGGTCAGGAGGACCTGGTTCTGTCCCCCGCGCCACGTGCGGGCGGTGTCGATGTGGAGGGTGAACATCGTCAGAAGCACAGAAGCAAGAAGTCCAGAAGCCAGAATCCGAAAACGTGACAGCGGCAGGCTGCATCATTCTGGCTTCTGACTTCTGGCTTCTGGCTTCTTCTCCAGCTCCCAGAGCTTCACGAACTTCATCGCCACGTAGTACGAGTTGAGCAGCGACACGATGAGGCCGGGCGCGCCGTCCCGGATCCCGCCGCGGAGGAGGTAGTTCCTGAGGAACGCCGCGTCGGCGTGCAGCACGATCCGCAGCGGCCCGGTGCGCCGGCCGTCCTCGAACAGCTGCCGCGCCGCCAGGCTCGAGTACCGATCGATGGTCCGCAGGTGGTGCGAGACGTCGCGGTACGGATAGTGCTCGAGCTCCGCGCGCAGCCGGCCGACCTCGCCTTCGACCTGCACCGACTCGTGGACGTACCGCCCGACCCACTTCGCCCTGCGCCGGTCGTAGAGCCGCAGCTGGTGGTCGGGGTACCAGTCGGTCGACCGGATCCAGCGGCCCAGATAGCGGCTCACCCGCGGCACCGCGGTAACCCGCGCACGCCGGCCCGGCCGCCAGGACCGCCCTGACCTCCCCGGCCAGAGCCGGCGTCACGCGCTCGTCGGCGTCCAGCGAGAAGATCCAGTCGTGGCTGGCCTGCGGCGGCCGCGAAGTTCTTCTGCTCGACGTAGCCGGGCCACGGGCGGACGATCACGCGGTCCGTGTACCGCCGCGCGATCGCCACCGTGTCGTCGGTGCTCTCCGCGTCGACGACGACGATCTCGTCGGCCCACCTGACCGACTCGAGAGCCGCCGCCAGGTTGGCGGACTCGTTCAGCGTGATGAGGGTGGCGGTGATGCCCGGCACGGGGGAGTGTAGCAGAAGACAGGAGACAGAAGACAGAAGCCAGAAGCACGACGCGTCCAGCGGACATGGCCTCTCGGCTCTGACAATCGAGTGGGCCCTTCTGGCTTCTGACGACCGTCAGTGCCGCTTCTGGCTTCTTCTTCCGCTACCGCCCCGTCGCCACCGACACGACGGTCGACCCGGCGGTCGGCGCCTCCTGAACGGTCTCGAGATCCACCAGCGACTTGTTGTAGTCGAGCAGTGCGACCAGTTCCGAGTACTGGGCGTCGGCCAGGTCGCGCTGCGCCTGGAAGACCAGGAAGTTCGTCGACAGCCCGGCCGCGAACTTCTTCTGCTCGGCCTCCATGCGGCGCTCCATCAGCTTGCGCGTGGCCTGGGTGGACGCGAGGCGGAGCTGATTGGTTTCGACGTTGCGCGCCACGTCGCGCACGGACGTGGCCACCTGCAGTTCGAGGTTCTGCAGCTGGATTTCGGCCTGTGACAGCTGCAGCTTCGTGCGGGCCAACTGGGCCTCCGCGCTGCCGTTCCCGATCGGGTACGAGAACTGCACGGCAAACGACCAGTTGTGGTAGTCGTTGCCAAGCAGCCGGTTCATCATCGTGCCGAAGCCCTCGTCGATTTCGCCGATGACCGGCGGCGGGAACCCCGGCCCGAAGTTCAGCTTCCGGCCGCCCTGGCCGCTGAGCCCGTAGCCGACCTGCGCGTTCAGGTCCGGCAGGATCTGGTTGCGCTGGTAGCGGATGTTGGTGCCGGTGATCTCGAGATTCTTCCTGGACTGCAGCAGATCCGTGCGCTTCTCGAGGGCGGTCCTGACCGCGCCTTCGACGTCCACGGCCTTCGCCTCGAACGTCGGCTGCTCGGTCAGGTCGAAGCGCGTCGCCCAGTAGTCGGCGTCTTTGGTGTCGAGGATGATGGTGCGGAGACGGTCCTCGCTCCGCTTGACCGCGGCCTCGGCGACGATCACGGCCTCGGTGCGGCGCGCCTCCTCGGCCTCCGCCTCGACGATGTCGATGGGGGCCATCGTGCCGATCTCGACTTTCGAGCGGTTGTTGCGGAGCGCTTCACGGGCGAGATCGAGAGACTGGCGCGCCACCTGCAGCGCCGCGACGGCCGCCCTGACGTCCCAGTACGCGTACTTCACGCTCCGCACGGTCGTCAGCACGGTCTGGCGCAGGTCGATGTCCGAAATCTCGCGGTTCATCTTGCTGACCACGAGCTGCGTGCGCGCCGAGTCGATCTTGAGGTTCCGGAGCAGCGGCTGCGTGAAGCTGAAACTGAGATTGCTGGCCAGCGAGGGGTTCGGGCTGTCGTACACGCTGTTCGACTCGTTGCGCGCCGTGTCCCACGACACGCTGTAGTTGGCGCCCCAGGGCACCACCTGGTTCGCGCCGACGGCGGTCCCGAGATTGTCGCGCGTCAGCTTGTCGGTGGCGCCCGAGAAGAAGCCGCTGATCGGGCTGGTCCGGCTCGAGGTCGAGACCGAGCCGGTCAGATTCGGCGTCCACACCGTCCTGGCCTGGGCGATGGCGAGATCCTGCAACTCGGGGTTGATGCGCTCCACGCGCAGGCTGAGGTTGTTCTGGAGGGCCAGGCTGATGGCGTCCTCCATCGAGAGCCGCTTGACCGGGCCAGCCGGGGGCGCCTGGGCGCGCCGGGGCCTGCGCGAAGGCGGGCACCGCCATCGCGAAGACCGCCACCGCGACGACTGCCAACCGGGCCACACGCGAACGATATTGACGCATTGCCATCTGCTCCACGGCTGAAGAAACAGAAAAAGGACGGGACGCGCCGGTCCTGCGATCTATAGACGAAACGCGACGGAGAGCGGTTCAGCCAATCGCCAGCGGTTATACTAGCACCGCGCCAGCGCGCGCCACCCCCCGGACTGGCTGCAAGTCCTTTGCCATTCCCGAGCCGAGGTTGCCTGTCTATGCGAATCCCGTCCTCCCTGTCCGCACTGACCCTTCCGTTTCTCGCGGTTCTGACGATCGCCGCCCAGCAGCCGCCGCCGCCCGCCGCGGGTGCCGCCCAGGCGCCGGGCAGAATGGCGATGACGGTCGACAGCATCATGCGCGGGCCCGATCTCGTCGGGTACCCGCCGTCGGGCCTGCGCTGGTCCGGCGACTCCCGCGACCTCTTCTTCGAGTGGCGCAAGCCCGGCGAGAAGGAGAGCGCGACCTACGTGCTCTCCAGGGACACCACGACGCCCCGTCGCCTTTCCGACGAGGAACGGAAGCTCGCGCCGCCGGCCGGAGGGACCTGGGACACGGCGCGCCGCCGCGTGGTCTTCGCCGACGGCGGCGACATCGTCGTCGTCGACACCGTGGCGCGCACCCGCCAGCAGGTGACCCGGACCACGGCGCCGGAATCCAGCCCCAGGTGGGCGAAAGGCGACACAGCCGTCACCTTCGTCTCGCAGAACAACCTGTTCATCGTGCCGCTCGCGACGGGCTCACTCGAGCAGTTGACCGACGTGAAGCCGCGGCAGGCGCGATCCGCGCGACACCGACAGCCAGACGTTCGTGCGCGAACAGGAAGCGGCGCTGCTGCAGGTGACCAGGGACGCGGTGGAACAGCGGAAGGCCGCCGAGGAGAAGCGCAAGAAGGACGCGCTTCCCGAGTTCGAGATCACCGAGCGCCAGAGCGTTCCGCAGCTGGCGCTCCATCCGTCCGGGACCTGGGTGTTCCTCTCGGTCGCCGACCGGCCGGACGCCAAGAGCACGATCGTCCCCAACTACGTGACCGAGTCGGGCTACACCGAGGACATTCCGTCGCGGTCGAAAGTCGGTGACAGCCAGGGCCGCCAGCGCCTCGCGATCCTCGACCTCAGGACCCGCAAGCATGTCTGGGCCGACGGGGCGTTTGCCGGGACGGCGAAGGCGCAGGGCAAGGACGAGCCGCGCGAGCTGCGCTGGTCGGCGCCGATCGTGTCGCCTGATGGACGGCTGGTGGTGGCCACCGCGAGATCCGACGACTTCAAGGACCGCTGGATCGTGGCCCTCGACCCGGAGTCCGGCAAGGCGCGCGTCATCGACGCGCTGCACGACGACGCGTGGATCCGCGAGGCCGGCGGCGGCCCGTCCGGGGCGGGAGGCATGGGCTGGATGCCTGACGGCCGCAGCCTGTGGTTCCTGTCCGAGCGCGACGGGTTCATGCACCTGTACGTCGTTGACGCGGCGCAGCCCGGCGCCGCGCCGGTACAGCTCACCTCGGGCCGGTTCGAACTGGCCTCGGCGGCCCTCTCACACGACCGGACGAAGTTCTACCTCGTCTCGAACGAGGCGCACCCCGGCGAGCGGCACATGTACGAGATGCCGGTCGCGGGCGGGCCGCGCACGCGGCTGACGACGATGACGGGATCGAACATCGGCGAGGTGTCGCCGGACGGGGCCCTGATCGCGCTCATCCATTCGTCGGCGACCAGGCCCCCGGAAGTCTTCGTCATGCCGAACCAGGCCGGCGCGCCCACGCAGCAGGTGACGACGACGCCCACCGACGAATGGCGCGCGTTCCGCTGGATCGAACCGGAGGTCGTCACGTTCAAGGCGCGCGACGGCGCCGACGTCTACGCGCGCCTCTACACGCCGGAGATGATCGGGGCGCCGCGCGACCGCGCCAGACCGGCGGTCGTCTTCGTCCACGGCGCCGGCTACCTGCAGAACGCGCACAAGTACTGGTCCACCTACTACCGCGAGTTCATGTTCCACAACCTGCTCGCCTCGCGGGGCTACGTGGTGCTCGACGTCGACTACCGCGCGAGCGCCGGCTACGGGCGCGACTGGCGGACGGCCATCTACCGCCACATGGGCGGCAAAGACCTCGACGACATCGTGGACGGCGCGAAATACCTGGTCGATGCGCAGCGCGTGGACCCGAAGCGGATCGGCGTGTACGGCGGCAGCTACGGCGGGTTCATCACGCTGATGGCGCTGTTCACCTCGCCGGACACCTTCGCCGCCGGAGCCGCCCTGAGGCCCGTCACCGACTGGGCCCACTACAACCACGGCTACACGGGCGGCATCCTCAACGAGCCGCAGGACGATGCGGCCGCCTACCGGCAGAGCTCGCCCATCTACTTCGCCGGCGGGCTGAAGAACGCGCTGCTCATCTGCCACGGGCTGGTCGACACCAACGTGCACGTCCAGGATTCGATCCGCCTCGCTCAGCGCCTCATCGAGCTGCGCAAGACCAACTGGGAGCTGGCGCTCTATCCCGTCGAGAACCACGGCTTCGAGCGGGAGACGAGCTGGGCCGACGAGTACACGCGCATCCTGAAGCTGTTCGAGACCAACCTGCGGCTGGCGCCGCCGTCGCGCGCGAAGGCCCGCTGACGTTTCGTCCCGGAGTCCGATCATGACATCGAAGGACGTGCTGGACCGATTCACGCACCTGGGCGCGCTGCTCGACGGCCACTTCCGCCTCTCGTCCGGCCTGCACAGCCCGAGCTACCTGCAGTGCGCGCTCGTGCTGCAGCACCCCGCCGAGGCCGAGGCCCTCGGCCGGGCCCTGGCCGAGGCGCTTCGGGCCCGGCTCGGAGGCGCGAGGCCGACCGCCGTGCTGTCGCCCGCGCTCGGCGGCCTCATCATCGGCCACGAGGTGGCGCGCGCGCTCGGGGTGCGGGCCATCTTCGCCGAGAGGTCGGAGGGCGCGCTCACCCTGCGGCGCGGATTCGACCTCGCCCCCGCCGATCGCGTCGTCATCGTGGAGGACGTGCTGACCACGGGCGGGTCCACCCGGGAGACGATGGAGGTGGCGCACGCGCGCGGCGCCGCCGTCGTGGCGGCCGCGGCCATCATCAACCGGAGCGGGTCGGATTCGCCCGTGGACGTGCCATTCGCGGCGCTGGCGGCGCTGACGCCGCCGACCTACAAGCCCGAGGTGTGCCCGATGTGCGCAGCAGGGCATCCCGGTGACGAAGCCGGGAAGTCACGGGAGCAGCAGTAGCCAGTAGTCAGAAGCCAGTAGCCAGTAGAAGGACCGTATCTCGGCGTTACGCGTGAATCGCAGCGTGACAGGCATTCTGCTACTGACTGCTGGCTACTGACTACTGGCTTCTGACTTCTGACAGATGTAGCCAGCTCATGAGTCGTGTCCTCAAACTGACCCTCGCCTACGACGGCACCGCCTACGTCGGCTGGCAGCGGCAGGCCGGCGGCGTGTCCATCCAGGGCCTGCTCGAGGATGCCCTGGGGCGCCTCGACGGGGCGCGAGTCATCGTGCACGGCGCGGGCCGGACCGACGCGGGGGTGCACGCGTTCGGGCAGGTGGCGTCGGCCCGAGTGTCGCTGGCGCACGACCCCCGAGTGATGCGGCGCGCGCTGAATGCCATCCTGCCGAAGGACGTCCGTGTCCTCCTCGTGGAAGAAGCCGACCCCGGGTTTCACGCGCGCTACCACGCGGCCGGGAAAGTCTACGAGTACCGGATCTGGCAGGGCGCCGTGCAGCCGCCCTTCGCCAGGGCGTGGAGCTGGCACGTACCGCGGGCGCTGGATGTGGCGGCGATGGACCGCGCCGCCCGGATGCTCGAGGGACGCCACGATTTCTCGGCGTTCCAGTCGTCCGGCGGCGGCGTGAGATCGGCGGTGCGCACAGTCGCCAGCGCGCGCGCCGGCGTCGGCGAACCCGGGGCGGAGATCCCGGGTGAGCCCGGCGGCGATGCCGCGGCGGCGACGCGCGGCCGGCTCGTCATCGTGCGGATCGAGGCGGACGGCTTCCTCCGGCACATGGTGCGCGCCGTCGTGGGCACGCTTGTCGAGGTGGGCGACGCGCGGCGCGATCGCGGAGTCGATGGCCTCGCTGCTGGCCTCGCGCGACCGGTCGGCAGCCGGCGCCACGGCGCCGGCCCGCGGGCTCGTCCTGGTGCGCGTGCTGTACGGCGGGCCGCCGGATGCGCCCTGAGCGCCCGGGTCCTGACAGAAGGCCCGCCGCGGGAGAGGCGTTGGCGTGCGCGCCGTGAAGCCTGTATCATGAGCTTTTGCGTTCCCCAGGTTAACCGCATGGCGCTCGAGAAGCTTCTGGCGTCGATCGAACCGGGTTCGCCGGAAGAGAGCCTGGCGAAGCAGGTCAACCCGGCCAGGCTTCCGTCCCACATCGCCATCATCATGGACGGCAACGGGCGCTGGGCGGCGCAGCGCCACCAGCCGAGGGTCCGCGGCCACCAGGCCGGGGTCGAGGCGGTGCGCGCCGCCGTCGAGTCGTCGGCGCGGCTGGGCATCAGCGTCCTGACGCTCTACGCGTTCTCGGCGGAGAACTGGAAGCGGCCGCAGCTCGAGGTGATGACGCTGATGCGGCTGCTCAAGCGCTACCTGAGGCTCGAGCTCGAGACGCTCATCAGGCACGACATCCGCTTCCAGGTCATCGGCCGGCCGGACGGCCTCGGCCGGGACATCCAGCGGGAACTCGCCCGCGCGCGCGAGGCCACCGCGTCGTGCCGGGGCATGCTGTTCAACATCGCGCTCAACTACAGCGGCCGCGCCGAAATCGTCGACGCGGCGCGCCGGGCCATCGAACTGGGCCTGGACCCCGCCCGCCTCGACGAGGAGCAATTCGGCGACCTGCTGTACACGGCGGGCCAGCCCGACCCCGACCTGCTCATCCGGACCAGCGGCGAACTGCGCATCAGCAACTTCCTGCTGTGGCAGATCGCGTACGCCGAGATCCACGTCACCGACGTGCTCTGGCCCGACTTCCGCTGCCGTCACCTGCTCGAAGCGGTGCTCGACTACCAGCGGCGGGATCGCCGCTTCGGCGGCCTCAAGCCCCTCGCTCAGGGGCGCGGCGGCAAGTGACCCGGCTCCTGAGCGGGATCGTCATGATCGCGGCCATGCTGGCCGCCATCTGGTACGCGCCGCCGGCGGTGTTCCTGCTCGTCCTGGGCGTCATCCTCGTCGCGGCGTGCATCGAACTGGTGGATCTCATGCTGCTCGCGGGCGTGGGGATGTCGCGGACAGCCGCCATCGCCGGGGCCCTGGCCGCGTGCGTGGCCGTCGCCAGCCCCCCGCGTGCGCAGACGGGGTTCCTCCTCGTCGCCACGATGCTCGCCCTCCTCATCGTGGTGCTCGCCACGCGGGCGCCGGCGCCGGACGTGCCGGCCGCCGCCGCGGCCGCCGTCTTCCCCGTCATCTACCTCGCGGTGCCGCTGGCGCTCACGGCCGTTGTTCGCGACAGGTGGGGCCGCGAGGCGCTGCTGCTCGCCCTGCTGGTCGTCTGGATCTCGGATACGGCGCAGTTCTACGTCGGGTCGCGGTTCGGCCGGCGCCGCCTGGCGCCGACCATCAGCCCGAAGAAGAGCGTCGAGGGCGCCATCGGCGGGTTCGTCGCGGGCACCGCCGCGATGGCCCTCATCGGCCAGTACTGGCTTCCGCTCGTCAGTGTGCCCGTTCTGGCGGCGGCTGGCGCCGTGCTGGTGGCCCTGGGCATCGCCGGTGACCTCTTCGAGTCGCTGCTGAAGCGCAGCGCGAAGGTCAAGGACAGTTCGGCCCTCATTCCCGGCCACGGCGGCGTGCTCGACCGGATCGACTCGCTGCTCTTCGTCATCCCGGGCTACTACCTCATCCTGGCGCTGCTCACATGACGGCCCCGCCCGCGGCGAAGCGCAGGATCGCGATTCTCGGCTCGACCGGCTCGATTGGCCGCAGCGCCCTGTCCGTGGTGGAGGCCCACGCGGATCGTGTCGAAGTGGTCGGCCTGGCCGCCGGCGCGAACGCGAACCTCCTGGCGAGCCAGATTGCGCAGACGCGCCCCCGCGTGGCGGCGATGGCCACGCCGCACGCCCTCGACCTGGTGCGCGCGCACCTCTCCGGCGCCCCGCAGCCGCGGCTGGTGGCCGGCGCGGAGGGCCTGCTGGCGGTCGCCACGCATCCCGATGTCGACATCCTGCTCTGCGCCTCGTCCGGGACCGCCGCGCTGGAGGCCGTGCTGGCCGCCATCGACGCCGGCAAGACGATCGCGCTGGCCAACAAGGAAGTGCTGGTGATGGCGGGCGCCATCGTCACGGCCGCGGCCGCGCGGAAGGGCGTGGCGATTCTCCCGGTCGACAGCGAGCACAACGCCATCCACCAGTGCCTGCACGGGCGGAGCCACGGCGAGATCAGCCGGCTGATCCTCACCGCCTCCGGCGGGCCGTTCCGCAGCCACTCGGCCGCCGAGCTGAAGAAGGTGGGGCCCGAGGACGCGCTGCGCCACCCGACGTGGCGCATGGGCCGGAAGATCACCATCGACTCGGCCACGCTGATGAACAAGGGCCTCGAGGTGATCGAGGCCCGCTGGCTGTTCGGCGTCGGCCCCGGGCAGATCGACGTCGTCATCCACCCGCAGTCGGTCGTGCACTCGATGGTCGAACTGCGCGACGGCTCGGTCATCGCGCAGCTTGGCCCGACCGACATGCGCCTGCCCATTCAGTACGCGTTCTCGTACCCCGAGCGGTGGGGCAGCGGGCTTCCGCCCCTCGATCTCACTCGATGCGGCCAGCTCGATTTCGCCGAGCCGGACCACCGCCGGTTTCCGTGCCTCGGCCTGGCCTACCGCGCACTGGGCGGGGACTCGAGCCTCCCGGTCGTCCTCAACGCGGCCAACGAGGTCGCCGTGGCCGCCTTCCTCGGCGGGCAGCTGAGCTTCCTGTCGATTGCCGGGGTCATCGAGTGCACCATGGACGCGAACGAAGCCGGGAACGTCACGACCCTGGATGACGTCCGAAGAGTAGACCGCTGGGCGAGGGAGTTCGCCCAGGCCCTCATCCGCGACTACAATTAGGGCAGAGGGGATTCCTTGCTCAATTCGATTCTGGCGTTCGTCTTCGTCCTCGGCGTGCTCGTCTTCGTGCACGAGCTGGGCCACTTCCTGGTGGCGCGCATGCTCGGCATCCGGGTGATCACGTTCTGCATCGGGATGGGGCCGAAGCTCCTGAAGTTCAAGCGCGGCGACACCGAATACGCGATTGCGCTGCTGCCCATCGGCGGCTACGTGAAGATGGCGGGCGAGAACCCGGACGAGCCGCACAGCGGCGCGGCCGACGAGTTCATCACCCGGCCCAAGTGGGACCGCTTCCGCATCCTGATCGCCGGGCCCGCGATGAACATCGTCCTCTCGCTCGTGCTGATGACGGTGGTCCTGGCCCAGGGCGCCCAGGTGCCGATTTTCGAGAGCGACCCGGTGGATGTCGCCGTCGTCATGAAGGGGTCGCCGGCCGAGCAGGGCGGGATCACACCGGGCGACCGCATCATCAAGGTCGGGAGCCAGCGGACGGAGACCTGGGAGGATTTCTTCCTCGCCATCGGCGGGCGGGCCGAGCGAAACGTCCCCATCACGCTGCTGCGCGAGGGCCGCGAGACGGTCGTCACGGTGGTGCCCGAGGCGCAGACGAAGATGCGGATCGGCGACATCGGCGTGCTCCCCAAGGTGCACCCGAGCATCCGCAGCCTCCAGGCCGGCGGGCCCGCCGACAAGGCCGGCCTCAAGGTCGACGATGTCGTGCTGGCGCTCAACGGGGAGCCCATCGTGTTCTCCGGCCAGTTGTCGGCCGAGATCCGGAAACACCCGGAGGAGCCGATCACGCTGACGGTTCAGCGGGCCGGCGCGACGCTCGACATCCAGGTGACACCGCGGCGGCAGGGGGAGATCGGCCTCATCGGCATCGGCATCCTGGATCCGTCCCGGAGCGTCCAGCCCACCCTGCTGGGCGCGGCGAAGATGAGCGTCGAGCGCAACGTGCAGTTCGCCGGGCTGATCTTCCAGACGCTGCGCGGTCTCGTGACCCGTGAAACGTCCCCGAGCCAGCTGATGGGGCCCGTCGCGATCGCGCAGATGTCCGGAGACACGGCCGCGGCAGGCTGGATCTCCCTCTTCGGCTTCATGGCCATGCTCAGCCTCAACCTGGGGCTGCTGAACCTGCTGCCCATCCCGGTGCTGGACGGCGGGCACATCTTCATCATGGCCGTCGAAGGCCTGGTGCGGCGCGACCTCAGCATGAAGATGAAGGAGCGGCTGATGCTGGCCGGGTTCGTCGTGCTGATGATGCTGATGGTGACGGTGATGTACAACGACCTCGCCCGCATCAGCTTCTTCGAGCGCTTCATCCCCGGCGGGCGCTAGGCCGGGCCTTCACCGGCCGGCCGCCAGCCGGTCGGCCTCGTCCGCCGACCAGTCGCACACCGATTTCCAGTCGGCCTCCGAGAGCGTCGCGTCGCGGTGCAGCCACAGGTACTGCTTCAGCGGCATCTTCCCTTCACGCACCTCTTCGCACATCTTCTCCAGGAGGGCGGTTCGCTTCTTGGGAGGGTAGGCACCCCACTCGGAGAAGTTCATCTCGGCGCGGCCCTCCGTGACGTGATCGACGACGCCGAAGGCCATCGGCGCCACAGCGCTGTACCACGGCCACCGTGTCTCGTTGGAGTGGCAGTCGTAGCAGCTGCGCCTGAGGATCGCGTCGACGCCCGGCGGGACGCTGGCCGCCGCCTGCACGGTCTGCGCGGCGGTGACCGGCGGATTGGTCCGGTCAGGACGGAACAACTGGATGCCGGCGAGGACGATCAGAAGGCCGAGGACGAGCCGCTTGAGCAGGGTAGCGTTCATGTCGTCTCCATCTGTCGGGACCTGTGCCCGGTTGGGGCCGTTCTACGCAACTCTCGTGCCCATGCGTTCAGCCGGTACCGCCGGTACCGATTCAGCCCACGCCGACGAACATGGCGGGGATTGTGCATAGAATAAGCTGATATCCACGTGATGCGACGTCGCTTTCGACTGATCGGTGCGGCGATCCTGGCCGCCGGGATCTGGGCTTGGACTCCGCGTGCGGTCCTGGCCCAGCACTGGCCCACCGAACCGTCGCGCTGGCCGGCGGGCGTCTGCTCTTCGGCGGCGACGTGTCGGCGACGTTCGGCAGCGAAGACCCGGGCTGGTTCACCTACACGGACTACGAAACCAGCGCGATCCGCAGGATCCGGGCGGGCGTCACCATCGAAGCGCGCGCGACGGACCGGGTGGCGTTTCTCGCGGAAATCCGGGCCGACACCGGCCTCGGCGTCACCCCCTACGCGTGGTATGTGCGAATCAGCCCGCTCGCCAGCGGCCTGGTCGACATCCAGGCGGGGCGCATCCCGCCGGTGTTCGGCGCCTTCACGCGCCGGGCGTATCCGCAGGACAACCCGCTCATCGGGTCGCCGCAGACCTATCAGTACCTGACCTCGGTCCGCGCCGATGCCGTGCCCGCCACGGCCGACGACTTGCTGAAGATGAGGGGACGCGGCTGGCTGGTCCGATACCCCGTCGGCGATCCCACGCCGCACAACGGCGTGGCGACGGTGGCCGCCGAGCAGTGGGACACGGGCGTGCAGGTTCGCCTCGGCGGCGAGGTCGTTTCGGCAGCCCTGGCTTACACCGTGGGGTCGCTGTCGCCGCCCAGAGTGCGCAACGACAACCGCGGCGGCCAGATCGCCGGCCGCGTGGCCTGGCGCCCGGTCCCGGCGTTCACGGTCGGCGTCTCGGCGGCCCGCGGCGTGTTCGTCGCCGACAACGTGCGCGACGCCCGGCCCGACGCGCCGGCCGGCCACGACGATCAGCGCGCGCTCGGCGTCGACGCCGAGGCCTCCTGGGGGCGCTGGGTCGTCCGCGGCGAGTACGTCGCCAATGCCTGGCGCCTTCCGCCGCTTGACGCGCCCCGCATCGTCGATCCGCTCACGTCGCGGGCCGGGTACGTCGAGGCCAAGGTCCGCCTGCTTCCGCGGCTCTATGCCGCCGTCCGCGGCGACATCATGCGCTTCACGTCCATTCAGGGCTCGGCAGGGCCCGAGACCTGGGAAGCCGACGTCTCGCGCCTCGAGTACGGCATCGGGTTCACGATCCGGCGCGGACTGCTGGTCAAAGCATCCGTGCTGAGCAACTGGCGCGATGGCGGCCGCGTGCGGGAGAGCCATCTGGGCGCCGTCCAGTTGCTGTTCTGGTTTTGAGGCACATGACACGCAGGCTGGCTTCCCTGGTCTTCCGGATCGCGTCGGCCGGCGCCGCTTCGGCGTTGGCGGTCTCGCTGACGGGCGGCGGGCCTGCGGCCGCGGCCGACGGGACGATCAAGGGCACGGTCGACGTCCGCCGCAGCCTGCAGGCCACCGAGGCCCGGCCCGCCGCCGCTGGCCTCGGCGCCGCTCCCCGGCGGCCGGTCGAGTTCAGACCCGCGGTCGTCTATCTCGAGAAAGCGCCCGGCGGCGCCTTCGAACTGCCCGAAGGTGGCCGCGCGTCGATGGATCAGCGCGACCAGACCTTCGTGCCGCACGTGCTCGCGATCACGGTGGGCACGACGGTCGAGTTCCCGAACAGCGACCTCACGTTTCACAACGTGTTCTCGCTCTCGAAGACGAAGTCGTTCGACCTCGGCCGTTACTCGCGCGGGAAGTCGAAATCGGTCCGCTTCGACCGCCCGGGCGTCGTCCAGGTGTTCTGCGACATCCACTCGCACATGAGCGCCTACATCCTCGTCTTCGCGCACCGCTACTTCGCCGTGACCGACCGCGCGGGCGCGTTCGCGATCAGCGGGGTCCCGCCGGGCACGTACACGCTTGCCGTCTGGCACGAAGGCGACGTGCGTGACACGCGGTCCGTGACCGTATCCGACGCCGGCGCCGCGATCGAGGCCAGTTTTGTCATCCGCTGACGCGAGGCCAACGATGCCGAGCCCCCTGTCCTCGCTGACGAACCGCATCTTCCTGGCCGGCGCCGTCCTGGTCTTCGTCGCCACAGGGGTCACGGCGGCCTTCGTCAGCTCGCGGGTGACCGCGCAGGCCGAGTCGGAACTCCAGCGGGAGCTGGCCGAGTCGGGGGCCGTGGTGGGCCGGCAGGGCGAAGCGATGGCCGAGGTCTTCTCGGTATTCGCCCGGCTGATCGCCGACCTGCCCAAGCTCAAGGCCGCCGTCGCCACCGGCGATCCCCCGACTGTGCAGCCGCTGGCGGTCGAGTACCAGCAGCTGCTGTCGAGGTCGAGCCTGGTAGTGGTCACTGACGCGAGAGGCCGCGTGCTGGCGCTGGCGGGGCCGCTCGCCGGTGACGGGCCGGCCGCACCGGCGCTGCCCTCGGTCGAGGCCGCGGTCGGCGGCGCCGCCTCGTCGTCGTTTCTTCCGCATCCGGACGGCGTGCTGCAGGTGCTGACCGTCCCCATCACGGTGGGCGGGGAACCGGCGTCGATTGCCGGCACGCTCGGCGTGGGCTTCCTGCTCGATGCCTCGGTGGCTTCCGATTTCGGGCAGCTCACGGGCAGCGAGATCGCCTTCGGCCTCGACGGCCGTGTGCGCGCCTCCACGCTGCCCAGGGCGGCGTGGGAGCCCGTCGAACGCGCCTACGCCTCCGGCGACGTCACCCGCGTGTTCGCCGGCGGCGACGACTACGTGGTGCTCGCGCGGCCGTTCGGCGGCGAATCCGTTTCGCCGGGCCCGCTGGCCGCCACCGGTGCCGGGCCGGTGCCGTTCGTCGCGGTGGTCCGCTCGCGGACCGAGCAACTCCGGTTCCTCGGCCCCATCCAGACGGCCATCGGCGTGACCGCGGTGCTGACCATGCTGCTGGCCACCGTGCTGAGCTACGCGGTGGCCCGCACGGTCACCCGGCCGCTGGGCGCGATCACGCGGGTGATGCGCGAGGTGGCCGCGACGGGCGACCTACGCGGAAGATCCCGGTCCAGCCGGGGTCGTGGGAGGACGAAGACGCGCGCCTGCTGGCATCGACGTTCAACACGCTCACCGATTCGATTGCGCGCTTCGAGCGCGAGGCCGCCCAGCGCGAGCGGCTCTCGTCGCTCGGCCGGCTGTCGAGCGTCGTGGCGCACGAGATCCGCAACCCGCTGATGATCATCAAGGCGGCGGCGCGGACGCTCCGCCAGGCCGGGGCGGCGGCCGATGCCCGCGACGAGGCCATTCTGGACATCGAACTGGAAGTCGTCAGGCTCAACCGGATCGTGAGCGACGTGCTCGATTACGCGAAGCCGATGACCTTCGCGTGGCAGGACGCCGACCCGGCCGCGATCGGCCGCGAAGCGGCCGCGGCTGTCATGGCGGCCGACGCCGGCCCGGCCATCGACGTCACGGCAGCCGAGGGCCTGGCCCCGATCCGCACCGACCCCGAACGCGTGCGCACGGTGCTGGTCAACGTGCTGCAGAATGCTGTGCAGGCCGTCCGGCGCGCGCCGGACGCGGGCGCCGGTGACGCCGCCGCGCGGCCGCCCATCACGCTCCGGCTCACGCCGCGCGAGGGCGGAGGCGTGGTGTTCCTCGTGCACGACAACGGTCCGGGGATTGAACCCGCCGCCGCGTCCCGGCTCTTCGAACCGTTCTTCACGACCCGGCGCGGCGGCACCGGCCTCGGGCTCGCCATCGCCAGGAACATCGTCGACGGGCTCGGAGGCCGGATTATCGATCTCGGAGAGCGCCCCGGCCGGCACGGATGTCCGCATCGATTTGCCGCCGTTTCCGCCGAGGGCCACGGACAAGGCGGGCACGTGAGCGTCGAACCGAACGAATCCCCAGCCACCGGGTCGGTGCTGATCGCCGACGACGAGGAGCGCATCCTGCGCTCGCTGGCCCGCGCCCTGCGCGAAGATGGCCACGATGTGGCCGAGGCCCAGGGCGGACTGGCCGCGCAGCGCCTGCTGGCCGAGCGGGCGTTTGACGCCGTGGTGGTCGACAACGTCATGCCCGATCTCACGGGCCTTGACCTCATCCGCCACCTGGCCCGGCACGTGCCGGAGGGTGAGCGCCCGCAGATCGTGCTGATGACGGCCCACGCGACGGTCGAGAGCGCGATCGAGGCCATGAAACTGGGCGCGCTCGACTATCTGCAGAAGCCCTTCGAGATCGACGAGTTGCTGGTCGTGGTGCGCCGCGCCGTGGCGCTGCAACGGCTGCGCGGCGAGCACCGCTACCTCCTGCAGCGAGCGCGACGAGGAGTTCGACCATTACGGCATCGTGGGCCGCAGCCACGCGATGCAGGAGGTCATCCGCACGCTCGAGCGCGTGGCCGAGACAAAGAGCACGGTCCTCGTCACGGGCGAGACCGGCACGGGCAAGGAACTGGTGGCCCGGGCCATCCACGATCGCAGCGCGCAGCGCGACATGCCGCTCATCAAGGTCAACTGCGCAGCGATTCCCGACACGTTGCTGGAGTCCGAGCTGTTCGGCCATGTCCGCGGCGCGTTCACCGGCGCGGCGGCCAACAAGAAGGGCAAGTTCGCCCTCGCCCACGGCGGGTCGATCCTGCTCGACGAGATCGGCACGCTGGGGCAGCCCCTCCAGGCGAAACTGCTGCGCGTGCTGCAGGAGCGGGAGTTCGAGCCGCTCGGATCGGAGCGCCCGCAGAAGGTCGACGTGCGGGTGATCGCCGCGACCAACCGCGACCTGCGGCAGATGGTGGCGGAGGGGAAGTTCCACGAGGACCTGTTCTACCGCCTCAACGTGATCCCGATCCGGATTCCGCCGCTGCGGGAGCGGCGCGAGGACATCCCGGTACTCGCGGAGCACTTCGTCCGCAAGCACGCCCAGCGCAGCGGGCGGCCGACGCCGCGGCTGCTCGATTCGGCCCTGGCAGCTGCTGCAGCGCTACGACTGGCCGGGGAACGTGCGCGAGCTCGAGAACATCATCGAGCGGGCCGTCGTCCTGTCGCGGGACCCGGTCCTCGGCGCCGATGCCGTTTCGGGCCTTCGCGTGGCCGCGCCGGCCGCGCCCGGGCTGCCCTCCATGCGCCTGCACCAGAACCTCGAGTGGATTGAGCGCGAGACGATCCGGCGCGCGATCGAGGCCGCGGGCGGCGTGAAGAAGGACGCTGCCGAGCTGATGGGCATCAGCCAGCGCGCGCTCAGCCACTACCTCGCCAAGTATCGCCTCTCCGACCCGCAGGCGTAGCGGCTTTCGACACGCGTAACCGCTTACGCGCGCCGTAACGCACCCTGGGCCGCGGCGCCTGTTCACCCCGGATCTCCGCGCGATTCTCGCGCGACTCTTCGCCCGGACCCGGCACGGGCCTTGCCTTCGTCCATGGGAAACCCCGGACGACAGGGAGCGCCCGATGCCGATGTCGAGAATCCAGAAACGCCTGTTCCGTGTGGCGGCCGCCGTCGTCGCCGCAGCGGCCGCGGCGGGCACGGTGCTGATGCGCGCCGAGGCCCCCGCCCCGCGCGCCGTCACCGTTGAGATGACGGCCAAGCGGTTCGTGTTTCTCCCCGAGCAGGTCGACGTGATCGAGGGCGACGAGGTCACGCTCAACGTCCGCTCGGCCGACGGCACGCACGGCATCGAGATCGGCAAGCTCAAGCTGAAGAACGAGGTTCCCCGCGGCGGGGAGGTCGTGACACTCGCGTTCACGGCGCCGGCGCCGGGGCGCTACGCCATCTACCTGTTCCGAGTATTGCGGTCGCGGGCACGACGACATGAAGAGCGTGCTCGTCGTCGCGCCACGCACACGGTAGAGCGGAGGATTCCATGAAGCTGAGAGCCATCGGCCTGGCGGCGCTCGTCATCGCCGCGTCCCTCGCGGGAGCCGCCTGCGACGAGAAGCTGTCGGATGTTGCCGGACCGACACCCAACCTGACGCCGACGTTCTCCAGCATCCAGCAGGAGATCTTCAATACCACCGACTCGGCTGGGCGCCTGGCCTGCATCAGCTGCCACACCGACAACGGGCGAACGCCCGCCGGCGGGCTCGTGCTGCTCGAAGGCCGTTCCTACCAGGCTTTGGTCAGCCAGCCCAGCAGGTTCAAGGCCGGGGCGATCTTCGTGGTGCCCGGCGACCCGGATGCCAGCTACCTCGTACACAAGCTCGAGGGCGCGGCCGACATCGTCGGCTCGCGGATGCCCCGCGGCACAGGACCGTTCGTGACATCGGGCCAGATGCAGATCATCCGCCGCTGGATCGAACTCGGCGCGAAGAACGACTAGAGGAGGCTGTTGTGACGTTCACCCGCACGTGTATCGCCTGTGTCCTGATGGTCCTGGCCATCGCCGCCCCCGCCCGGGCCGCCGATCCGCCTCCGGCCGCCGCCGCGAGCGGACCGCCCACGGCCGCGCGGCCGACCGACACGCCGGGCGAGAAGCCCGCTGCCGCCCGATCCCGCCGCCGCAGCGCAGGAGGACGACCCCGACCTCGACACCAACCTCGCGCAGCCGGACTTCATGCTCTCGGCGCTGCCGACCACGCTGCGCGTGCCGCGCAACAGGCTCGCGTTCCGCCTCACGCACCGGTTCAACCAGCCGCTCGAAGACAGCGGCATCGATGACCTGTGGGGCATGGACTCGGGCGCCGTCATCGGGTTCGAGTTCCGCTACGGCGTGATCCCCGGAGGCCAGGTCGGCTTCTACCGCACCAGCGACCGGACCATCGAGTTCTTCTCGCAGTACGACCTGTTCACGCAGAGCGGGAAGATGCCGATCGGCATCGCCGCCTACGGATCGATCGAGGGCACCAACAACTTCAGCGACAAGTACTCTCCGTCGATCGGGGCGGTCATCTCGCGCGAGCTTGGCACGCGGGCTGCGATCTACACCCACCCCATCTGGGTCAACAACACCAATCCCGATCCGTCGGACCTGGTGGACGACAACTCGACCATGATGCTGGGCCTGGGCGTCCGACTGCGGGTGCTCTCGGCCACCTATCTGGTCGCGGAGGCGGCGCCGCGGCTGTCGGGCTACGCCCCCGGCACGACGCACGTGTCGTTCGGCATCGAGCAGCGCGCCGGCGGCCACCTGTTCCAGATCACGATCGCGAACAACCAGGGCACGACGCCGGCCAACGTGGCCCGCGGCGGGCCGAGCGGCAACAACTGGTACCTCGGCTTCAACCTCGCCCGCAAATTCTGGTAGGAGAGGTGTGGCCATGGAAGCAGAACGACGGCACAGTGCATTTCGCGGCGGGAGTTCACGCTGGCGGCCGCCATGGCGGTGCTGAGCGGCGTGGCGATCAGTATGTCAGGCTGCGGCGGGGGAGATTCGTCCGGCTCGCCGGCTGCGCCCACGCCCTCGGGTCCGAGCCCGACGCCCACCGGCACCGACCGGACCGGCGCAGTCAGCTCGAACCACGGTCACTCGGCGGTGATTGCTTCCGCGCAACTTGGCGCGTCGGGCGGGATCACGCTGAACATCCAGGGCTCGTCGGGGCATCCCCATACTGTGGCGCTGACCGGCGCGGATCTGAGCGCCATCGCGGGCAATCAGCGCGTGTCGAAGGAGTCGTCGAACGACGCCAGCCACACGCACACGGTCACATTCAACTAGCGGCGCGGGTTCGCCCGGTTCAAGTCGGCTCCGGGGCCTCAGCTCGAGGCTGGGGCCCCGGGGCCGCGCAACTGCCGCACGATGGCCGCGACCATGGCCGGCACGGTGAACTCTTCGGGCACGATGGCCGGCATCACGCCGAGCGCAACCGCCGCCTGCGCCGTGACCGGCCCCACGCACGCGACCATCGTCGTCCGCAGCACGTCCGCCACCGCGTCCCTGCCGTGGATGTCCACGAACTCGACGACCGTGGACGGGCTGGTGAAGGTGATGACGTCCACCTGCCGCTCGAGCAGCATCTTGTACAGATCCGGCTCTCCAGGGTCGCCGGGCATGATCCGCACGGTCCTGTAGGCGCCGATCTCGACGACCTCCGCCCCGGCCTTGCGCAGCTCGGACCCCAGGATGTCCCGGGTCCCCTCGGCCTGGAGCAGCAGGACGCGGCGTCCGCGCAGGCCCTTGCCGGCCGAGAGGGCTTCGACAATCGCATCCGGCCTGAACTCGGCCCTGGCCACGTCCACGCGCAGGCCGACGGCGGCGAAGCGCTCGACCGCCGAGTGGCCGATCGCGCACAACCCGACGCCCTTCAGGTTCCGCAGGTCGATCCCGGCGGCGAACAGGCGCCGCAGGAACACCTCGGCGCCGCTCAGTCGCGGCAGAACGACCCAGTCGAATCGCGAGATGTCGGCGCAGGCGGCATCGAGCTCCGTGTAGTCGTCAACGGGCGCCAGGCGGACGGTGGGCGCGAGCATCACCTGCGCGCCCTGGTCCTCGAGCAGTTCCGTGAGCTCGCGCGCCTGCTCCCGCGGGCAGGTGACGACGACCCGGCGGCCGAACAGCGGCTTGACGTCGAACCAGCGGAGGTGCTCGCGCAGCGCCGCGACGCGTCCCACCACCACGATCGCCGGACGCGGGTCGGAGGGCAGTGCCGCCTCCGCGAGCGACCCGAGCGTGCCGACGATGGTCCGCTGCGTCGCGAGCGTCCCGTTGTAGATGAGCGCCACGGGCTCGTCGGCCGGCCGGCCGTGATCGCGCAGGGCCGACAGCATCGCCGGCAGCTGGCTCGGGCCGGCGTAGCAGACAATCGTGCCGTCGAGGTTCGCCAGGCTGGTCCAGTCGACTTTCGGGAGCTTGCCGCTGGCGTCCTCGTGCCCGCGCACCAGGGTCAGCGTGTCGCCTCCGCCGCGGTAGGTGACGGCGACGCCGGCGTACGGCGGCGTGCCGACGGCCGCCGGGACGCCGGGCACGACCTCGAACGGAATCCCGTGCTCGTGGAGGAACAACGCTTCCTCGCCGCCGTCGTCGAAGATGAAGGGGTCGCCCCACTTCAGGCGGGCCACCTGCTTGCCCTCGCGCACTTTCTCGACGAGCAGATAGGCGATGGCGTCGCGGTCGGCGCCCTGCGGCGCGGCGCGCCCGACGTCGATGCGCTCGGCGCCCGGCCGGGCGTGCCGCAGCACGGCGGTGTGCACCAGCGCATCGTAGATGATGACGTCCGCGCGCCCCAGGAAGGCGGCGCCCCGCAGCGTCAGCAGCCCGGGATCACCGGGGCCGGCACCGATGAAACAGACTTTTGGACGATTTGGCATGGCACACCCGCCCGGGAGAGATGCAAGCGGGCCAAGCATATCAGACCGGCGGCAGGCCGCGGCCGCGATCAGCCGCCCGGAGCGTAGTACCCCATCCGCGTGCGGGCGGTCGCGCCGGGACGGCTCGCGCGGACGTTGATGCGGCGCCACGCGCCGTCACGCTTCGCATTCGCGGAGGTGTAGCCCACCAGGTACTGGCTCGACAGTTCCTGCGAGATCAGCGCGTAGATCGACCGCAGATCGTCGGCCGACGACGGGAAGAACACCCGCCCGCCGGTCTGCGTGGTCAGCTGGCGCAGCGCGAAATCCGACTGGCCGGACGCTTTGTTCGTGCCCTTCTCACCCGTCGAACGGATGCCGATGGCGTAGATCGCGGTTTCCGAGCGCTTGGCCAGCTCCAGCACTTCGTCGTAGGACACCAGGCTGGAGGTGTCCTCGCCGTCGGACAGCACGATGACCGCGCGGCGGCGGAGGTCCTCCATGCCGCGGGTCTCGGTCTTCTTCAGCTCTCTCAGGGCGATGTAGATCGCCGTGAAGAGCGACGTCGATCCGCCCGGCACGGTGGACGCAATCGCCGCTCTCGAGGTCGGCCTTCGAACTGGTGAACGGGGCGACCACGCGGACCCGGCTGTCGAAGTCGACCACCTGCGCCTGGTCCTCAGGCCGGAGACTCTGCACGAACCCGGAGGCGGCCTCCTGGGTCGTCTCGCATCTTGTCTTCCATGCTGGCGCTGCTGTCGAGCAGCAGCGAAACCGACAGGGAGAGGCTGGTGCGGCTGAAGTACCCGATCTCCTGCCTGACGCCGTCCTCGAAGACCAGGAGGTCCTCGGCGCCGAGGTCGGTGATGTACCGGTTCGACGGGTCCGTCACCGTGACGTTGAGTGCGACAAGATCGACCCCGCTGCGGAAGGTGGGCGCCGCCTGACCCTGCGGACGGGCCGGCGCGCCGGGCTCTCCGGCCAGCAGGCGCGGCACAGCGCCGGCCGCCAGCAGCGCCAGGGCCACAGCCGCCGCCCGGGGCCAGGCACGCCCGTGCGTCATTTCGCGGCGGGCCGCTGCGGGATGAGGATGCCCCTGGCCTTGAGGCCGGCCGGCCGCACGGCGACCTCGGTCTTCTCCGGCGGGACCAGCGCGTCGGGCCTGGCGAACGTGATGCGGTACTGTCCGAGCAGTTCAGCCGCCAGCGCCTCCAGCGCGTCGGCCGTGGCCATCGACGTCAGGAGGTTGTCGCGCCGGCCGCCGGTCTCGCTGGTGCCCCGGTCAAACAACAGTTCGCGGTTGCGCCCCTCGGTTGTCTGCACATCGGGCGGCGTCGTCGAACCGATCGTGAGCACGTGCAGGGCGGTGCCTCGCGCCTTCAGGCCGTCAATCAAGGGCTGGTAGAGGCCCGTGCTGAACTCCCTGCCCCCGGCAAAGACGACGACGACGGCCGAGCGTTCGGGCTTCCGCTTCTCCAGGCCCTTCAGCACTTCTCCCACCGCGTCGAGCACGTAGGCGCCGGCGCCCTGGATCGGAAAGATGAACCCCACGCCGCGGGCGAGCTGTTCGGGGCTGTTGGTGTAGTCGGCGTAGATGGTCGGCCGGTCCCCGAGCCCGACAATCGAAATCTGCGCCTGGGGCAGCATCCGCGCGATGAACGCCTCCAGGCCCTTTCGCACGTCGCTGACCTGGCTGAGGAGGGCCTGGCTGTTGTCGACAAGCAGCGCGATGTCGATGACGTCGGTCGCCCGCCTGGCCCGGAGCACCTCCCGGGCGCGCCCGTCCTCGCGGACGATGAAATCCGGGACGCCCAGCGTGAGCACCGGTTTGCCCGCCTGGTCGAGGACGCTGACGAACATCTCCCGCTCAACGGTCTGGGCGGCCGACGGAACGGCGATCAACAGAGCGGAGGCGGCCGCAAACACCCCCAGCCGGGCCTGGACGGCCGCGGATAACCGGCGCGCTTTCACCATGACACGTCCTTGTCTGAGGCAGGTACAGATTCAGTATATCGTTTCCGCGAAACGATTGTCAGCACGGCACTTGGGCACCTTGACCGGGCTTCTGACCGCATGTTATAACCCGAGGGCTGTTACCAGCGCGCCGGAGCGGTGTGCAGGTGCCCGAGCGATCCTCGCGAACTCGTCCCCAGGTGAACCGGCGATGGTCAATTCGTGGATTCCCATCCTGATCTTCTTTCTCGTCGCGGTGGCGTTCGGTGTCGGCACGCTGCTGGTGGCGAGGCTGATTGCGCCGCAGCGGTACGGCAAGGTGAAGCTCGAGCCCTATGAATGCGGCATCGAGCCGGCCACCGACGCCCGCGACCGGTACAGCGTCCGCTACTTCCTCGTGGCCATGCTGTTCCTGGTGTTCGACGTGGAGACGATCTTCCTGTATCCATGGGCGGTGATCGTCGACGAACTGGCCTGGTTCGGTTTCATCGAGATGGTCGTCTTCCTGTTCATCCTCGTCGTCGGGTACTTCTATGCCTGGCGGGAGGGCGCCCTCGAGTGGGCGTAGGCGGAGAGCGCTGATGTCCGAAGGCCCGAAGCCCGCACCCGACAACCCCGACACGCCGGCTCGCCGAAGCCGAGGCAGGCGGCCGCGCCGAAGCCCGCGAAGCGGCCGCGCCAAAGCCAGCCGAAACCGAGGCGAAGGCGCCGGCCCCGCCGCTGCCGCCGGACCAGGCCCCGCCCGCCGACCTGGCCGTGCCCGCGTTCGTGGCGGCCGTGCAGTCGGGCGTGGCGGGTGCCGTCGAACAGGTCAGCTACTGGGTCGGCGACTGGACGGTCATCGTCGCGGCGGAGCGGTTCGCTGAGGTGTGCACCTTCCTGCGCGACACGCCCGGCTGCCAGTTCGACTACCTGTCGGACCTGACGGCGGTGGACTGGCCGGCCCGCGCCGGGAAGCGGTTCGACCTGGTGGCCAGCCTGTACTCGATCAGGCTGCGCCAGCGCGTGCGGGTGAAGGCGCGCGTGGCGGAGGACGAGGCCGTGTCGAGCGTCACCGGCGTCTGGCCCGCGGCGAACTGGCTGGAGCGCGAGGTCTACGACATGTTCGGCGTGACGTTCACCGGCCACCCGGACCTCAGGCGCCTGCTGATGCCGTCCGACTGGCAGGGCCACCCGCAGCGCAAGGACTACCCGCTCGAGGGGCCGGGAGAGCTGCTGATGGAAAGCCCGCAGGACTGGCTGAAGGCGCGCCAGGCGGCCGCGGAAGCCGGCGTCAAGTGAGCCACGAGACCATGCAGACCGACACGCCGCGCCCGATGTTCGACACCGACGAACTCGTCATCAACATGGGCCCGCAGCACCCGAGCACGCACGGGGTGCTGCGCCTCGTGCTCAAGCTGGACGGCGAGCGCGTCATCGACTGCGACCCGGTGATTGGCTACCTGCACCGGGGCATCGAGAAGCTGAGCGAGAACCGCGACTACACGCAGATCATCCTGCTGACGGACCGGATGGACTACGTGGCGGCGGCGACGAACAACCTCGGCTACGTCCAGACGATCGAGAAGCTGTACTCCCTCGAGGTGCCCCGGCGCGCGCGGTACATCCGCACGGTGCTGTCGGAGCTGCAGCGCGTCGCCAGCCATCTGCTGTGGCTCGGGACGCACGCGGCCGACCTCGGCGCGCTCACGGTGCTGCTGTTCGGCCTGCGCGAGCGGGAGCTGGTGCTGGACCTGTTCGAGGAGTACTGCGGCGCGCGGCTCACGTACAACACGATGCGGATCGGCGGCCAGCCGGTCGACGTCCCGCCGGGCTGGGACAAGAAGGTGCTGGCCTTCTGCGACGTGCAGGAGTCGAAGCTGCCCGAGTACGAGCAGCTGCTCACGGGCAATCGCATCTTCATGGAGCGCACGAAAGACATCGGCGTCATCACCGCGGCCGACGCCATCGGCGTCGGGCCTGTGCGGGCCGCCGCTGCGCGCCTCCGGTGTCTACCGCGACGTCCGGAAAGACGAGCCGTACGCCGCCTACGACGAGATGGAGTTCGACGTGCCGCTGGGCGTCCGCGGCGACACGTACGACCGGTACCTCGTGCGGCTCGAGGAGTTCCGGCAGTCGCTGCGGATCATCCGGCAGGCGGTGCAGGGCATCCCCGAAGGGCCGATCATGGGCAAGGTGCCCCGGCTCATCAAGCCGCCGGCCGGGGAGACCTACCACGCCATCGAGGCGCCGAAGGGCGAACTGGGGTACTTCGTGGTGAGCGACGGCAAATCGGTGTCGCCGTATCGGTTCCGCGTGCGGCCGCCGTCGCTCTGCAACCTCCAGGCGCTGCCGCAGCTGGTGCGGGGACACCTGGTGGCCGACGTGGTCGCGCTCATCGGCACCATCGACATCGTGCTGGGAGAGGTCGATCGGTAGGGCAGGGCATGCCGCGCCGAAGCCGTGGCAGGCCGCTCGGCGGAGGCGGGGCTGCCGCAGCGGATTCGCAGCTCATGGTTGAAACCGTCATCGTCCCGTTGATCATGATCGTCACGGTGCTGGCCGCGGTGCTGGTCACCGTGATGTACATCGTGCTGCTCGAGCGCAAGGTGCAGGCCTGGGTCCAGGTCCGGCTGGGGCCGATGCGCGTCGGGCCGCACGGCATCCTCCAGCCGCTCGCCGACGTCCTCAAGCTCTTCCTCAAGGAGGACATCACGCCGGCGCGCGCCGACAAGTGGGTGTTCACCGCCGCGCCGATCATCGTGCTGGTGCCGGCGCTCATCGCCTTCGCGGTGATTCCCTTCGCGAGCGGCCTCTCGCTGTTCGGCATGGAGATCCCCGGCCGGATCGCCGACGTGAACGTCGGCCTGCTCTACATCATCTCGGTGGCCGGCATCGGCATCTACGGCATCATCCTGGGCGGCTGGTCCTCGAACAGCAAGTACCCGCTGCTGGCCAGCCTGCGTTCGTCGGCGCAGCTGATCAGCTACGAGATCGCGGTGACGATGACGCTGGTCACGGTCATCATGCTGTCGGGCACGCTGAGCATGGTGGGCATCGTGGACGCGCAGCTCGCGAAGGGCTGGTGGTTCGCCTTCATGCAGCCGGTGGCCTTCGGGATCTACTTCATCGGCGGCCTGGCCGAGACCAACCGCGCGCCGTTCGACCTGCCCGAGGCCGAGCAGGAGCTGGTGGCCGGCTTCCACACCGAGTACTCGGGCATGCGGTTCGCGTTCTTCTTCCTGGCCGAGTACGCCAACATGATCGTCGTCTCGTCGGTCGCGACGACGCTCTTCCTCGGCGGCTGGCTGGCGCCGTTCCCGAACGTGCCGGCGCTGTCGTTCCTGGGCCTGGTCCCCGGCTGGGCGTGGTTCATGCTGAAGACGTTCGGCTTCCTGTACGTGTTCCTGTGGGTGCGGGCCACGCTGCCGCGCTACCGCTACGACCAGCTGATGCGCCTCGGCTGGAAGTGGCTGATCCCGCTGGCCATCCTGAACGTGGTGGTGACCGGCCTGTTGAAGGTGCTGGTGTAAGGGGGCGTCGCCCGTAGCGGAGAACCATGGTCGAAGCAGCTGCCTTCTACATTCTCGCGGCGCTCATCCTCGGGTTCGGGGTGCTGGTGATCACGGCGAAGAGCACCGTGCACAGCGTCCTGTTCCTGGTGGCCGACTTCCTGTGCGTCGCCGCGCTCTACGTGACGCTGCGCGCGCCGTTCCTGGCGGTCATCCAGGTGATGGTCTACGCGGGCGGCATCGTCGTCCTCTACCTGTTCGTCGTGATGCTGGTGAACCTGAAGCGCCCGCCCGAGGCGCACAGCGACCCGCGCCGGCTCAGCCGCCTCGGCGTCGTGATGGCGGCGGCCGTGCTGGCCGAACTGGTCGCGATCTTCGCGGTGGGCTGGGCGAAGCCGGCGGCGGTGGAGGGGACGCTCAGCCCGCAGAACGTCGAGCAGATCGGCCGGGCGCTCTACACCGACTACCTGATTCCCTTCGAGCTGGCGTCGTTCCTGCTGCTGGTCGCGATGATCGGCGCCATTATCCTGGCCAAGCGGGAGCTGTAGGCCGATGATTACCACGACCCACTACATGGTGCTCTCCGCGGCGCTCTTCACGCTGGGCGTCGTCGGCGTGATGACGCGCCGGAACGTCATCATCGTGCTCATGTCGATCGAGCTGATGCTGAACGCGGTGAACATCAACCTGATCGCCTTCTCGCACCAGCTGCAGAACGTGATCGGCCAGGTCTTCGCCGTCTTCATCATCGTCGTCGCCGCGGCGGAAGCCGCCGTCGGCCTGGGCATCATTCTCGCGTTCTACCGCAACAAGGAAACCGTCAACATCGACGAAATGAACCTGCTGCGGTGGTGAGTGGTATGGACCTGATCTGGCTGATTCCCCTTCTGCCCGGCCTCGGCGCCCTCGTCAACGGCGTCGTCGGCATCCGCTACTTCAGCAGGCGGACCGCCGGCCTGGTGGCCAACGCGACGATGGCGGCGGCGCTGCTGCTCTCGCTGTACGCCTTCTGGCAGCTGCTCGGCCTGCCCGCCGAGGACCGCGAGCACACCGTCCGCGTGATGTCGTGGATCTCGTCGATTCCCCTCGCGCTGTCGAACGGCACCATCGGGACGTTCTCCATCCCGTGGGGGTTCCGCCTCGACCCGCTCTCCGGGATGATGATTCTCGTCGTCACCGGCATCGGCTTCCTCATCCACGTCTACTCGGTCGGCTACATGCACGGCGAGCCGAGAGGGTCGTACGCGCGGTTCTTCGCGTACCTGAACCTCTTCGTCTTCTTCATGCTGATGCTCGTCCTCGGCGACAACTTCGTCGTGATGTTCGTCGGGTGGGAGGGCGTCGGCCTGTGCTCGTACCTGCTCATCGGCTACTGGTACGAGAAGAAGAGCGCGTCGGACGCGGGCAAGAAGGCCTTCATCGTCAACCGCATCGGCGACTGGGGCTTCATCATCGGGATGTTCCTCATCTTCTCGACGTTCGGGACCCTCGACTTCCGCGCCGTCGCGAACGCCGCCGGCACGATGCCGTCGAGAGCGCCGGGTTCGGCACCCTGTCCCTGATCACGCTGCTGCTGTTTGTCGGCGCCACGGGCAAGTCGGCGCAGATCCCGCTGTATGTCTGGCTGCCGGACGCCATGGAGGGCCCGACCCCGGTCTCGGCCCTGATCCACGCGGCCACGATGGTCACGGCCGGCGTGTACATGGTGGGCCGCAACGCGGTGCTCTTCGGCCACTCGCCGATGACGATGGAGATCGTGGCGGTGGTCGGCGTGGCCACGGCGTTCGTGGCGGCGACGATCGGCCTCGTGCAGAACGACATCAAGCGGGTGCTGGCGTACTCGACGGTGTCGCAGCTGGGCTTCATGTTCCTGGCGATGGGCGTGGGCGCGTACGCGGCCGGCGCGTTCCACCTGATGACGCATGCCTTCTTCAAGGCCCTGCTCTTCCTCTGCTCCGGCTCGGTGATCCACGCGATGGCCGGCCAGCAGGACATGCGGCACATGGGCGGCCTGAAGAAGTACCTGCCCGTCACCTACCTGACGATGCTCATCGGGACGCTGGCGATCGCGGGCATGCCGCCGCTCTCCGGGTTCTTCAGCAAGGACGAGATCCTCTACAGGACCTTCCTCCAGAACAAGGTGATCTGGGGCGTGGCGGTCGTGACGGCGCTCATGACGGCGTTCTACATGTATCGCCTGATGTCGATGACGTTCTTCGGGAACTACCGCGGCCCCGCGTGGGAGCACGGCGCTCAGGCGGGCGCGAGCCACGCGGCGCCAGCCGCGCCGTAGCCGGCGGCGGCCATGGATGACGCCGCGCGGCGGAGGCGGGCACGGCGAATGGCACGGCCCGCACGAGTCGCCGAAGTCGATGACCATCCCGCTCCAGATCCTGGCGGTCGGCGCGATCCTCGCGGGCTTCGTCGGCATTCCCGCCGCCCTGGGCGGCGGCAACGCCATCGAGCACTTTCTGGAACCGAGCTTCGTCGCCCGGGCGGTCGTCGAGCACGCGACCGCGCAGCGACGACGCGGTTCCAGCCCTGAGCGAGGCGCGCAGCGGCCGAGTCGAAGGGTGGAGCCCACGCCGAAGCTGCCGGCGAGCATGCCGTGACGCCCTCGCCTGGCAGCGAAGGCGGGCCCGCAGCGAACACGCGCCCCCGGCGAACCGCCCACCACATCTCCTGGGCCGCCGAGATGGGCCTGATGGGCCTGTCCGTGCTGGTCGGGATCATCGGCATCCTGACCGCCTACCGCTTCTACGTGAGGTCCCCGGAGATTGCCGAGAACCTCGCGCGCCGATGGTCGGGCGCCCACCGCGTGCTCTCGAACAAGTACTACGTGGACGAGTTCTACGGGGCGACGGTGGTCGACGGCACCATCGCCGGCGCCAAGGGGCTGTGGACCTTCGACCGGATGGTGGTCGACGGCGCGGTGAACGGGTCGGGCTGGCTGACGGTGTTCTCCGCCTGGTTCTCGCACCTCATCGACAAGTACATCGTGGACGGCCTGGTGAACCTCGTGGGCGCGGTGCTGGAGGAGTCGAGCTTCCTCGTCCGGCGCTTCCAGACCGGCCTCATCCAGAACTACGCGCTGGTCATGCTGTTCGGCGTCTTCGCGTTCGTGAGCGTCTACCTGTTCGTGCGGTAGCCGGACTCCGAATCACCGTGACTTTAACCTCAGGACTGCAGCAGTGAGCAACGCCGCCAACTTCCCGATCCTGTCACTCATCCTCTTCACGCCGCTCGCGGGGGCCGCGCTGCTCCTGTTCGTGAGCAAGAAGCAGGAGGACCTCATCCGGTGGATCGCGAACCTCGTCGCGTTCGCCGGGTTCGTGGTGTCGGTGCCGCTCTGGTTCTGGTACCAGCCCTCCGGGCCGCAGTTCCAGTTCGTGGAGCGCCACGCCGTGGATCCCCTCCGTCGGCGCCGACTACTTCCTGGGCGTGGACGGGTTCAGCGTGCTGCTGATCCTGCTGACGACGCTGATGGGCACCATCGCGGTGCTGTCGTCGTGGACGGCGATCAAGGAGCGGGTCAAGGAGTACGACATCTTCCTGCTCGTGCTCCAGGGCGGCATGATCGGCGCCTTCATCTCCCTCGACTTCCTCCTGTTCTTCCTGTTCTGGGAGGTCATGCTGGTGCCGATGTACTTCCTGATCGGCATCTGGGGCAGCGACCGGCGCCTCTACTCGGCGATCAAGTTCTTCCTGTACACCCTGGTCGGCAGCGTCGTGATGCTGCTCGGCATCCTCGCCCTCTACTTCCACTACCACGGCCTCACGGGGACCTACAGCTTCGACATCACGAAGTACCAGGCGATGAGCATCCCGTTCAACCTGCAGTGGTGGGTGTTCCTGGCCTTCTTCCTCGGGTTCTCGATCAAGGTCCCGATGTTCCCGTTCCACACCTGGCTGCCCGACGCGCACACCGACGCGCCGACGGCCGGCTCGGTCATCCTGGCGGCCGTCCTCCTGAAGATGGGGACGTACGGCTTCATCCGCTTCAGCCTGCCGATTCTGCCCGAGGCGACCAACGCGAGCGTCTGGTGGGTGGTCGGCCTCTCCCTCATCGGCATCGTCTACGGCGCGCTGGTGGCGATGGCCCAGAAGGACTGGAAGCGGCTGGTCGCCTATTCGAGCGTGAGCCACATGGGCATGGTGATGCTGGGCATGTTCGCCCTGAACCCGGTGGGCCTCACGGGCAGCATCATCCAGCAGCTGAACCACGGCATCTCCACCGGCGCGCTCTTCCTCCTGGTCGGCGTGGTCTACGAGCGGCGGCACACCCGCGAGATCGCCGAGTACGGCGGCCTCTCGAAGGTGATGCCGGTCTACGCGGCGATCTTCATGGTGATGACCATGTCGTCGATCGGCCTGCCGACCCTGAACGGGTTCATCGGCGAGTTCCTGATCCTGCAGGGCGCCTTCATCGCCAACCTCTGGTGGGCCGTCATCGCCGGCAGCGGCGTGGTCCTGGGCGCGGCCTACATGCTCTGGCTCTATCAGCGCACGATGTTCGGGAAGATGGAGAACCCGAAGAACGAGAACCTGCCCGACATGAGCCTGCGCGAGATTGCGACGTTCGTGCCGCTCATCATCCTGGCCGTCTGGATCGGCATCTACCCGAAGCCGTTCCTCGACAGGCTGGCGCCGACGGTCAACGCCGTGGTGGCGCGCGTCAACCCGGCGTACCCGGCCGTGGCGGCCAAGGCCGCCGACTGTGACGAGAACACGCCTGCGAACGCGTTCGTGACGGCGCCCTGCGGCGACGCCGCCGCGCCGGCCGCCAAGCCGGCCGAGGCGGGAGGCGCGCCGAAGTCGAGGCCGCCGGGCCGGCCCCCGCAGAAGGGCGGCACTGATGCCCGGGTGGTTTTCGCTCAACGACCTGTACTACATCCTGCCCGAGCTCGTGCTCGCGGTCGGGGCCCTCGCGCGCTCGTCGCCACGGCGCTCACGCCGAGGTCCCGCCAGGCCTGGCTGTCGTGGCTCGGCATCGGCGTGCTCGCGGCCTCGGCCCTGGCGATGATCGCGGTCACGCCGGACGCGCCGGTCAACGTCGCGCGCGGGCTGCTCTCGATCGACGGGTTCAGCACCTTCTTCAAGGCCATCTTCCTGTTGTCGGCGATCCTCACGCTGCTCCTGTCGATGCGCTACCTCGACACGGAGGGGGCCCGGCACGGCGAGTACGTGTTCCTGGTGCTGTGCGCCACCCTCGGCATGATGTTCATGGCGACGGGCACGGATCTCATCACCATCTTCGTCGGCCTCGAGACGATGGCGATCGCGTTCTACATCCTGGCCGGGCTGCTCAAGCCCGACCGGCGGTCGAACGAAGCCGCGGTGAAGTACTTCCTGCTCGGCACGTTCTCCCTCGGCATCCTGCTCTACGGGATCTCGATCCTCTACGGGATGTCGGGGACGACGAACCTGCGGGCCCTCGCCATCGCGGTCGCCGACCACGGGCGAGACCCCTGGCTCATCCTCGCGCTCATCCTGGTCGTCGCCGGCATCGGCTTCAAGATCGCGGCCGTCCCGTTCCACATGTGGGCGCCCGACGTGTACGAGGGGGCGCCGACGCCGATTACCGCGTTCCTCTCGGTGGGATCGAAGGCGGCCTCCTTCGCGATGCTGCTGCGGATCTTCCTGGAGGGCCTGCCGTCGCTCTCGGCCGACTGGACGATCCTCTTCTACGTGCTCTCGGTCGTGACCATGACCGTGGGCAACATCGCCGCGCTGACGCAGAGCAACATCAAGCGCATGCTGGCGTACTCGTCGATCGCGCACGCAGGCTACCTGCTCATCGGCGTGATCGCCGGGACGAGCCGCGGCGTGGCCGCGATGCTCATCTACCTGCTCATCTACGCCTTCATGCAGATGGGCGCCTTCGCCGTCGTGATCCTGCTGCGGCGGGCCGACGCCATCGGCGACGAGCTCAAGGACCTGAGCGGGCTCTACGCCAGGCAGCCGTTCCCGGCCGTCGCCATGCTGATCTTCATGCTGTCGCTCGGCGGCATCCCGCCGACCGCCGGCTTCATGGGGAAGTTCTGGCTCTTCAGCGCGGCGATCGACGCCAACTACGTCTGGCTGGCCGTGCTGGGCGTCGTCAACAGCGCCATCTCCCTCTACTACTACCTGCGCGTGGTCGTCTTCATGTTCATGAAGAACGAGGCCGCCGGCTCGCAGCCCGTGCTGTCTCCCGGCCTGGCGGTGGCGCTGGTGGTCACGCTGGCGGGCACCCTGGTGCTCGGCGTCTACCCGCGGCCGCTCTTCGAGCTGGCCGAGTTCTCAGCCCGCGCCCTCGGCGTGGTGGGCGTGGCGGCGACGCAGTTCTGAAGGAAGAAGCCAGAAGCCAGTAGCAAGAAGTCAGTAGAAAGCAGAGACACCGCAGCTGCAGCTTGTCCTCTTCTGGATTCTGACAATCGGCTACTGGGCCTTCTGGCTTCTGGATTCTGATGTCGGGCCGCGCCCAGTCGGCGGCCCCTACTCCCCGAACAGCCCCCTGCCCCCGCCGAACACGCGGCGGCGGCAGTTGCGGCTGCCGCACGTCGCAGTCGAACGGCGTCATGTGGCGGTCGTAAAACGTCGCGTAATCGACCGTCAGCTCCTCGCCGCTGCGGATGTCGCGCCGCGCCACGAGGTTGAGGCCCACAAACTCGGTGTTGGGGTCGCACGAGTGGTTCTGCGGCGCCCAGCCCGTCGGTTCCGTGTCCCAGAGGACGAACACGTCCGGGCTGATGGGATAGGCGTAGCGGTAGAAGACCTCGCGGTCCTCTGCGGACCACGTCCGCTCGACGTGGGAGCGCGTGACGATGCGCTGTGCGCTTCCCTTCACCTTCGAACGCGACGGAGCCGCAGGCGAGATCGCGGGCGGCGAACATGGCGAAGCCGTCGCCGCTGGGCTTGACCGCGTACGGCAGCTGGCGGCGCGCGTGGCGTGCCAGGCCTTCGTCGATGATGGCGCGGAGGAAGCCGGCCTGGCCGATTCCGTCGAACGCGAGGATGTAGTCCGCCGAGCCCTGGTACCCCTCCGGGTAGAACACCGAGCAGGTGAAGTTGGCTTCCAGGAAGAAGATCCGGCCCGCGGCGTCCACGCGGAAGTCCATCCTGGCGTAGCCCTCGCCGGTGAAGCCGGTGAACACCTGGATGGCCGCCGCCTTCAGGCGGTCGGCGAGGCCGGGCTCCGTGCACGGCACGTTGCACTCCGGATGGAACTGCGTGACCTTGAGGTCGTAGGTCTTGAAGTGCGGGCCGGGCGGGAAGATGAACTCGATCGGGGTGAGCGCCGCCGGAGGCCGCGCGGGATCGGGGCCCGCCATCACGAGGACGGTGAACTCGCGGCCGTCCACGTACTCCTCGACCAGCAGGCGTCCGAACTCCGGCAGTTTGGCCGCGACCTGCTGCTGCAGCTCTTCGGGCGTCGCCACCAGCGAGTGCTCGTCGATGCCCATGCTGTCGCCGTACGCGGACGGCTTGACGAAGAGCGGTAACCGCAGCGCGCTCGCTGCCGCCAGGACATCGTCGCCCGGGTCGACCACTTCCCAGGCCGGCACGCCGACGCCCGACGAGATGGCCACCAGCTTCATCAGGTCCTTGGGCGGGTCGTACAGGCGGCTGGATGGTCCCGTGAAGGGCAGGTTCAAGTCCTCGAGGGCGTGGATCACGTCAATCGACGGCACATCGGAGTCGCGGTAGCCCTCGCAGAGGTTGACGTAGACGTCGAAGCCCTGCCGCTGCAGCGCCTTGATCTGGCTGAACGCCGAGACCTTGTCCAGGAACTCGTGGTGGAACTCGTGCTCCGGCAGCAGGTGAGAGAGGTCGCGGCGCTGATCGTAGTGCTGGTAGTCGCACGACGATCCCGCGTACGACGGCTGGAGGACGCAGATCCGCATGGGTCAGGTCAGCCGCCGGTGACCGTTGGCGGCGTGGCGGTCGTACGCGTCGCGCAGAATCTCGGACACCAGGCTGGTGGCCGGGATCTCCGACTGCAGCAGGATCTCGCCGACGGAGGTTTCCTTGTCGCCCGAGATGCCGCAGTTCGCGTTCACCTCCAGGACGAACAACTCGTCGGTCCGCTCCTCGAGGCGGACGTCGACGCGCCCGTACCCCTGCCCGCCGACCGCCACGAACGCCCTGACGGCCAGGTCGGCGAGACGGTCGCGAAGACTGGGCGGGCGCCTGCCCGAACCGGTAGAACGGTTCGCCCTCGGGCAGCCGCGACTCTTCCTTGTACTCCGACCAGTAGCGGTCGTAGCTCAGGAACCGCTCGTGGCGCGGCAGGGCCGAGTGGAAGAGCCGCTGGGCCGGCGGATACGCCCGGGCGCCCGAGCGGCGCTGCCTGTCGGCGACGACGAGGACCGTGAACTCGGGCCCGTCGATGAACCGCTCGGCGAAGATGCCCGACTTGCGGTAGAACTCGCCGTCTTCGCTCGCGAGCAGCGCCGTCACGCGGGCCATCACCTCGCCGGCGTCGTGCGCGCGGGACTTCAACCCGATTCCGCCGCTGCCGGCCGACACTTCGGGCTTCACGAACGCCGGGTACCCGACCTCGGCCTCCACCCTCGCGACGTCCGCGGGCAGATCGCGCAGCGCGACGAAGGGCGCCGTCGGCACGCCGTGCTCGCGCAGCGCGGTCTTGAGCGCCACCTTGTACGTCGTGACGTCGTAGAAGAACGTGGAGCCTCCCGTGTAAGGGAGCCCGGAGTCTTCGAGGGCGCGCACGACCGACAGGCCCGGCGATCCGTCCACTTCGTTGCCGTCGCACAGGTTCATGACGAGGCAGCGATGGGCCAGGCGCGACGGCTCGAGCGCGTCGATGGTCGATCGCAGGTTGTTGAGGGTGACCGGCACCCAGCGCCACTCATAGCCGAGTGCGGCGAACCAGCCGTGCAGCTCGTCGCGAAAGGCGGGAAGGTCGTACTCAGGGCTCTCGAGCTTGCCGTCCTTGTCGAAGTACGGGATGAACACCGAGACCGTGGGACGCCAGACTTCGAACGGTTCAAGAACTCCCATTGCGACCGGACCTTGCCTCCTGACGGATCGCGCGCACCACGATGTTAACGATCGACGTCGTGGCATACAAGCATAGAATGCGGGGTCTTGTTGATTGAGCCGCGTTGGATGATACTGGCGGCGACATCACGATGGGGATCTACTTCTCGAAGGGCGCGGGCGAAGCGTTGCGGACCGCGGGCGCGTTGAGCACCGTCGGCCTGGCGTTCGTGCTCGCGCTCGTCATCGGCTTCTGGTTGGGCACCGTGCTCGACGGCTGGCTCGGCACGAAACCCGTCTTCACGATCCTGTTCTTCTTCTTCGGGCTGGCCGCCGGCATCCTCAACGTCTACCGGATCGTGTCGCAGGCGTACCCGAAACAGGCCGCTGGCCCTGGCGCGTCTGCCGCGCCGCCGCTTCAGCCGGTGATCAGGCCGACGGCCGGCGACGACCCCGACGACCGTGAGCTGGCTGATGACGGCGATCGGTGACGCCCGGGGGTCCGGTGATGCGCGCCGGCGGGTGAGATCGATCCATCGCTGCGGCGCGTTCAGCGCGACTCGGCCGTCATCGTCCTCGCCGCAGCCGCCGTGGCGCTCGTCGTTGAAGGTGGCCGGCCAGAAGGCGCCCTCGGCGTGCTCGCCGGCGCCGGCCTCATGGGATTCAGCTACGCCGCCATCAAGGGCGGCGTGACCGCCCTGCTGCAGCGGGCCGCGCGGCCAGCCGCGCGGAGCCGGGCGAGCACCACGCGAAAGCCCGCGTGGCCTGGCTCCTCGCGCGGTTCATCGGGCGCTACCTGGTCGTCGGCATCGTCGCCTGGGCGGTGCTGGTGCCCCTCAGGGCCCATCCGCTGGGCCTGTTTGCGGGCGTCACCGCGCCGGTCGTGGCCATCGGGATCGAGGCGGTCCGGCTGGCCCTGGCGCCTTCACGGCGGGGAGCCGGGAAGTCCCCCTGATGAGCTTTACCGGTGGGCCGCCATGCGATATCCTTTAGATCTTTGCATGGCCACCCGGTAAGCCGGTGAGTGGCCGGGAGATCCGGCCGGGGGTGGAGTCGCGCAGGCATGGAAAAACTCGAACACCCGCTCTGGATCGTCGACGCGGCCAACCGGATCTTCGGGCCCGCGGTGAACGCGCTGCTCAGCCTGTTCGGCATGCGGGCGGCGGACCCGGCGAACCCGATCCCGAACTACC
>CAWICP010000015.1:0-304064 GCA_963834645.1 uncultured Acidobacteriota bacterium | reverse complement strand
CCCGAGCAGCGGCACGAGCATCGTGTGGCGGCTGGGAATCCGGAAGCTGGAGATCAGCGGCAGCGTGCCGCAACAACGTCGCCGGCGCGTACGTCGCGAACTCCCCCGCCGTGAGGAGGATGACCACGACGAGGGCGAATGCGCTCGCGCCCTCGCGCCAGTGCTCGCGCCGTCGCCGGAAGATGACGATCCAACCGGCACTCCCGAGTGCCAGCGCCGCGCCGAACCAGCCCAGGTAGTTGCCGTACTCCTGCCAGCCGTAGAGCTGGACGCCCGGAGTGACCTTTCCGCGCAGCGTGCGCTGCGAACCGCTGAAGAACGCGGTCCGCAGCATCTCCGCCGACATGAAGTCGGGTTCCTTGACCGGCCTCGTGTCGTGGAAGTCGGCGCTGCGAATGAACGCCACGGCCGGGCACGATTCTTGGCGCCGCGTAGGCGCATCCCAGCACGAACATGGCGGCGGCCAGGACGAGCGGTGTCAGCGTGCGTCCGAACACCAGCGAACCGAGGCCGAGGACGCCGAGGAGCACGGCGGCGAGCGGGGCGACGTGCATGCCGCCATTGAGGATCGAGAAGCCGACGACCGCGCCGCCGAGCAGCACGCTGCGCGTCTTGCCGGCGCTGGCCTGCCAGAAGACAGTAGACGACCAGGGGCAGCAGAAGCACCGGCAGGTAGACGGTGTGGCCCGCTTGCAGGTGCAGCGCAATCGCGCCCGAGAACACGAACAGCGACACCAGGAAGACGGTGACGGCAGTGCCCTTCACGCCGATGATCCGCCGCACGACCAGGTGCATGCCGACGCACCCGACCAGGTAGTGCGCGAGGACGTTGATCTTCATCGCCAGCGTGAGGGGCATCACCAGCGCCAGCAGGTAGACCGGGCTCACAAGCGACACCTGCGGGTTCGCCCACAGGACGTTGCCTCCGCAATACCACGGGTTCCAGAAGGGCAGGTCGCCGAAGGCGGCGTTGCGCAACACAGCCGCGTAGTACAGGATGTGCTGATCCCAGTCGCCCGGACCGGCGGCGAGCGGGTGGGCGAAGAGCGGCCAGCAGAACCCCGTCGAGAGGACGGCGTACACGGCGGCAAGCGACCATCTCCCGCTGGTCCACTCCGGCCACATCCCTGTTCGCCAACGGCTCAGGCCTTCGAGCGCGCGGGAGTACCAGCCCTCAGTCGCCAGCATCAGTGTTCGCTCATCAGACGACGCCCGGACAGCGGCTCATCCAGACAAAGGCCGATTATGACCGCGGCGGCCGGGGAGTCAAGCGACCTCCGCGCAGCGACGTCCGCGCAGGGACATCCGCTACTTCGCCGCGGGGAAGTACACGCGCACGTCGGGGTGCGTCGTGTACAGCCGGAACTGCGTGCCGTCGTGCACGACCATGCCGCTGCTGGCGCCCTTCATGGACGGGTTCACCGGGACCACGGGATTGCCGGGGTACTTCGTCCAGCGCACGAGGTCGTCGGACACGGCGAGGCAGGTGCTCCACTCGGCCCAGTCCTTCAGCGCGCTGGCGTGGTAGTAGGCGTAGTACCGGCCCTGGTACTTGATGATCTGGTCCATGGCGACGGCGTAGCGATCGTAGGCGCCAGGCCCGCGCGCCAGGACGGGCTCGTCGGTCACGTTGGTCCAGACCTTCAGGTCCTTCGACGTGGCCGCGAAGACGGCGAGGTCCTCGCGCTCGTAGAACAGCCACCAGGTGTCGCCCTCAATCCACACGGTCGGCGTGCCGCGAGGCCCCGCGGAGATGGGCCGGCCGTCAACCTGCCGGATGTCGAGGTCACCCTGCTCCTTCCAGTTCACCCGATCGGTCGAGGTGAGCAGGTGCGCGACGTCCCCGCGGCCCTCGGCGAACATGTAGTACGTGCCGCCGTGCTTGACGACGGTCATGTCCTCGACCCACCCCTCCTTCGTGAGCGGGTTGCCGGGCCAGCGGGTCCACGAGAGGCCGTCCGGAGAGGTGGCGTAGCCGAGGAAGCGGGAGTCGCTCCGCGCGTCGTTGTAGCCGGTGTACCAGAGGTGCCACCCGTCGCGCTCGCGCATCACCCACCCGCGCTCGCGCATCCGGCGGTCCCAGGTGTCGGTGCCCGTCCCAGCCAGGAGCGGCGCGGCCGACGGCGGGCCGAACGACACGAGTTCCGGCGGGAACGCGGCATCGGGTCTCGTCGAGGCTGAAGCCCCGGCCTCCACGGGCTTCAGTTTCTTCTTCGCGATCTCCTTGTTGAACGGCGGCAGGTCGGCCTTCAGCGCGGCGTCGAGCTTCGCGAGTTCCGCGTCGAGCCTGCCCGACAGCTCCTTGAACACGGCGTAGGACTGCGCCGTGGGCTTGCCGTCGCCGCCCTCGACCACGCCCTGGAGCGCGGCCAGCTTGTTGTTCAACTTGATCGGGTAGTTGAGCGGATCCTGGCTGCTCCGGTTCCGATACTGGTAGATCTCGCCTTCAATCGCCGTCAGCTTCTCCGTCAGCGCGTTGCCGAGCATGGCCGCCTGCGACAGCTTCCTGTCCTTCTGCGTCGCCGCCCACTGCTTCATCCGGTCCGCGATCTGGTCTTTCACGGATCGGATGCGGATGACGGCCTCGTTCGCCTGCGTCACCTTGTCCCGGATCTGCAGCGCCAGCGTGAACTGCTCGGCCAGGTCGGCGTCGGTCACGCCTTCAATCCCGGGGTTCCGGGAAATCGTGAACGCCTGCGTCTGCGTGTCGCCCGACGGCGGTCAGTCGCACCTGGTAGGAACCCGGAGCGGCCAGCGGCCCGCGCGTGCTCCCGGCCCACAGAATCATGTTCGGGAAGTCCTTCGCGCCGGCATACCGCATGTCCCACACGAACCGGTTCATCCCGGCCTTCACCGGCACCCGGGCGGCCGGCGCGCCGGAACGACTCCTCGTCGGACGCCTGCGCGGCGGGCTTCTCGCCTTCCTTCGCGGCCGCGCCCTCGAAGCTCGTGACGACCCGGCCCTGCGCGTCCAGGATGTCGATGGTGACCTTCTCGGCCGCGTTCTTCAGGTAGTAGTCCACCGGCACGCCCCTGTCGACGGACCGCACGGCGTCGGGCGGATCGAACAGGTGGAGGCTCTCCGCCGCGATGCCGGGCGTGAACTGGCGCAGGATGGCGGCGTTGTCGAGGATGTAGAACGACCGGCCGTGCGTGCCGATCGACCAGGTCCTTCTCGGTCGCCACGATGCCGTGCACGGGCGTCACGGGCAGGTCCAGGCGGAGCGACTGCCACGCGCCGCCGTCGTCGAAGGACACGTAGATGCCGTGCTCGGTGCCCAGATACAGCAGCCCGGCCTTCCTGCGGTCCTCGCGGATGGTGCGGGCGAAGTCGGTGCCGGGAATCCCCGCCACGATCTTCGTCCACGTCCGGCCGTAGTCGTCGGTCCTGTACACGTAGGGCGCGCGGTCGGCCCGCTGGTAGCGGTTCGCGGCCACGAACGCCGTGCCGGCCTTGTGCGGCGAGGCCTCGATCAGGCTGATGCGCGCGAACTCGGGCAGGTCCTTCGGCGTCACGTTGTCCCACGCCTTGCCGCCGTCGCGGGTCACGTGGACGAGGCCGTCGTCCGAGCCGGTCCAGATGGTCTGGCCATCGAGCGGCGACGGAGCGATGGTGAACACGGTGGCGTAGGTCTCGACGCCGGTCTGATCCAGCGTGATGGGCCCGCCCGACGGCCCCATCGTCGACGGGTCGTGCCGCGTCAGGTCCGGGCTGATGCGCTCCCAGCTCTGCCCCTCGTTCGTCGACTTCCACACGTGCTGCGAGCCGACGTAGAGCACCCGCGGGTCGGTCGGCGAGAAGACGATGGGGAACGTCCACTGGAAGCGTTCGGTGATGTCCTTCGCCGAGTAACCCATGGGGTTGTCGGGCCAGACGTTGATGGAGCGCGACCGGCCGGTCTTGCGGTCGTACCGCGTCAGGTGCCCGCCGTAGCTCCCCGCATAGAAGACGTCCGGGTTCGCTCGGGTCGGGCGCGATGTAGCCGCTCTCGCCGCCCCCGACGGCGTAGAGCTGCGCGGTCGCCGGCGCTCGACACGCAGGCGGTGCTGTTGTCCTGCTGCGCGCCGCACACGTGGTACGGCACGTGCGCGGTGACGAACGACGTTGTAGAACTGCGCCGTCGGAAAGTCCTGGTCCGTCCAGCTCTCGGCGCCGTTGACGGACACGTTGGCCCCGCCGTCGTTGCCGTTGATCATCCGCTTCGGGTCGTTCGGCGCGATCCAGAGGTCGTGGTTGTCGCCGTGCGGCACCCGGAAGGTGCGGTAGGTCTTCCCGCCATCGGTGGACTTGTAGAACCCGGTGTTCAGCACGTAGACCGTGTCGCGCTCCTTCGTGTCGGCGTAGATGCGCGTGTAGTAGAAGGCGCGCTGCCGCAGGCGCCGGTCGTCGTTCACCTGCTTCCACGTCGCGCCGCCATCGTCGGACACGAACACGCCGCCGCGCTCGTTCTCGACAATCGCGTAGACCCGCTTCGCGTCCACGGGCGACACCGAGACGCCGACCTTGCCCCACAGCCCGGCAGGCAGCCCGGGGTTCTTCGTCAGCTCGGTCCACGTGGTCCCGCCGTCGGTCGACTTGAACAGCCCGCTGCCGGGCCCGCCGCTCGAGAGGGAGTGCGGCGTGCGATACACCTCCCACAGTCCGGCGTACAGCGTGTCCGGATCGTTGGGATCCATGGAGAGGTCCACCGCCCCGGTCTTCGCGTCGCGGAAGAGCACGCGCTCCCACGTCTTGCCTCCATCGCGCGAGCGGTAGACGCCGCGCGCGTCGGTGGCGGCGTAGGGATCGCCGAGCACGGCGGCGTAGACGACATCCGGGTTCTTCGGATGCACGCGGATCCGCGCGATGGCCTTCGAATCGGCCAGGCCGGCGTGCGTCCAGGTCTTGCCGCCGTCGGCGGACTTGTAGACGCCGTCGCCCTGGATGATGTTGCCGCGCAGCTGCACCTCGCCCATCCCGACGTACACGACGTCAGGGTTCGACTCGGCCACGGCCACGGCTCCGACCGACGAGCTCTCGAGGAACTTGTCGGCGGCGGGGCTCCAGGTCGTGCCGCCATCGGTCGTCTTCCACAGGCCTCCGCCGGTCGCGCCGAAGTAGTACTCGAGGGGCCGCGCCGCGCTCCCCGCCACGGCAATCGAGCGGCCGCCCCGGTCGGGGCCGACGCTGCGCCACCGCAGGCCGCTGAACATCGCGTCGGGGTAGGCGCCCTCCGGCGCCGGCTGCTGCGCGAGCGGCCGGTCTCCCGGCCCAGGTCCCAAGAACGACGAACATGGCGGCGACGGCGGTCACCCTGTGCGGCCAGCGAGCGTGCATCGGCGATCTCCTCGTGAATCCAGCCAGTATAGCGTGGAGGGTCCCGGATCTTGCCGCCGCCGCCCGAGTGTGCGAACCTGTCCAGACGGGGCGCCCGGACACAATCCATGGCTGAGAATCCGCTGCGGCTGAAGAGCATCCATCACGTCGAGTTCTGGGTGGGCAACGCCAAGCAGGCGGCCTACTACTACCGCCAGGCGTTCGGCTTCTCGCAGTTCGCGTACGCGGGCCTCGAGACCGGCCGGCGCGACGCGGCGTCGCTACGTCCTCCAGCAGGGCAAGGCGCGCATCGTGCTGACCACGCCGCTCGGGCCGGACGACCCGATCGGCCGACCACGTCCGCCTGCACGGCGACGGCGTGCGCGACATCGCCTTCCACGTGGACGACGCCGACGCGGCCTTCGCCGAGGCGGTGGCGCGCGGCGCGGAGCCGGTCAGTCGAGCCGCGCGGACCGGACCGACGAGCACGGGACCGTCCGCCATGCGGCGATCGCGACCTACGGCGACACGATCCACTCGCTGGTGTCCTACGCGGACTACCGCGGCCCGTTCCTGCCCGGGTTACGCGGCGAAGCGACGCGCCGGGACGCGACGCCGGGCTGCTCCGCATCGACCACATGGTGGGCAACGTCGAGCTCGGCCGGATGAACCACTGGGTCGACTGGTACAGCCGCGTGCTCGGGCTTCACGCGCTACATCAGCTTCGACGACAAGGACATCTCCACCGAGTACTGCGCGCTGATGTCGATGGTGATGTCCGACGACTCGTACGCGATCAAGTTCCCGATCAACGAGCCGGCGCCGGGGCGCAAGAAGAGCCAGATCGACGAGTACCTCGACTTCTACCGCGGCCCCGGCGTGCAGCACATCGCGCTGCTCACCAACGACATCATCGGCACCGTGACGACGCTGCGCGACGAACGGCGTCGAGTTCCTGACCGTGCCGGACAGCTACTACGACGCCGCTCGACGCGCGCGTCGGCGAGATCGACGAGGCGCTCGACACGGTCCGGCGACCTCGGGCATCCTGGTCGACCGCGACGAGGAGGGCTACCTGCTGCAGATCTTCACGAAGCCGGTCGAGGACCGCCCGACGCTGTTCTTCGAGATCATCCAGCGCAAGGGCAGCCGCGGCTTCGGCAAGGGCAACTTCAAGGCGCTGTTCGAGTCGATCGAGCGCGAGCAGGCGCTGCGGGGCAACCTCTAGGGCGACGATGCCGATCTACCACACGCTCGGGCAGATCCCGCGCAAGCGGCACATCGTCTTCCGGCAGCCCGACGGCGGGCTCTACGCCGAGGAGCTGATGGGCAACCAGGGCTTCACGGGCCCGTCGTCGCTGCTCTACCACGTGCACCAGCCGACGCAGGTGCATGGCGGTGGCGCCGGTGCAGCGAGCTGGCCTGGGAGGCCGACCGGGAGCGCGACGTTCCGGCACCGGCACTTCCGCACGGCCCGGCTGCCGCGACGGCGGCAGCGTGACGGCCGACCGCGTGCCGCTGCTCTTCAACGCCGACGTGGCGATGCTCGTTCGTCGCAGCCCGACGACGACGACGAGCACTTCTACCGCAACGCGCAGGGCGACGAGGTCGTCTACGTCAGCGACGGCGAGCGGCGTGCTCGAGTCGCCGCTCGGCGACCTCGCCGTTCCGGCGGGGCGACTACCTCGTCATCCCGCGCGGCATCGTGCACCGCTACCGCTTCACCGGGCGCCCGGCGCGCTGCCTGGTCATCGAGAGCGCGGGGCTACGTGCGCACGCCGCACGCGCTACCGCAACGAGTTCGGCCAGCTGACTGGAGAACGCCCCGTTCAGCGAGCGCGACATCCGGCGGCCGGCGCGACTTGCAGACGCACGACGAGAAGGGCGAGTTCCCGATCGTCGTCAAGAAGGACAACCGGCTCGACGCGCGTCGTGCTCGATCACCATCCCTTCGACGTCGTCGGGCTGGGACGGCTACTACTATCCCTGGGCGTTCAACATCCACGACTTCGAGCCGCGCGTCGGGCGCGTGCACCTGCCGCCGCCGGTGCACCAGACCTTCGAGGGCGACGGCTTCGTGATCTGCTCGTTCTGCCCGCGGCCGTACGACTTCGATCCCGAGGCCGTGCCGGTGCCGTACAACCACTCGAACGTGATGTCCGACGAGGTGCTCTACTACGCGAGCGCGGAGTTCATGAGCCGCAAGGGCATCGAGTACGGATCGATCACGCTGCATCCCGACGGCGTGCCGCACGGCCCGCACCCGGGCCGCACCGAGGCGTCGCTCGGCGCGAAGGAGCACCAACGAACTGGCCGTCATGCTCGACACGTTCCGCCCGCTGCGCGTCGCCAAGGAGGCCGTGGACGTCGAAGATGCGGAGTACTACCGCTCCTGGGTCGAGCCTCCCGGGCCGGCCCGCTCATGACCGACCACACGCACCGTCCGGACGCGGTGAGTTGGGTGGCCTCGGCGGCCGAGCCCGGCACCGACTTCCCGATCCAGAACCTCCCGTTCGGCGTGTTCGCGAGGCGCGGCAGCACTGATGCGCCCCGCGTGGGCGTGGCGATCGGCGACCTGGTTCTCGATGTCGGCGCCTGCGCGACTGCGGGACTCTTCGCCGGCGCGGCCGCCGATCCCGCCCGCGACTGCCTGGAGCCGTCGCTCAACGCGCTGATGGCCCGGGGCCGCGCCAGCTGGACCGCCCTCCGCCACGCGCTGTTCGATCTGCTCGATGCCGACGCGCCGGGCGCCGACGAGATCCAGGACCGGGTCGCCCCGTTCCTGGTGCCGCAGGCCGAGGCGGAGATGTTCGTGCCGGCCGCGGTCGGCGACTACACCGATTTCTACGCGTCGGTGCATCACGCGACGAACGTCGGGCGCATGATGCGGCCCGACAACCCGCTGCTGCCGAACTACAAGCACGTGCCCATCGGCTACCACGGCAGGGCTTCGTCGCTCGTCATCAGCGGCACGCCCGTGCGCCGGCCCTGGGGCCAGACGAAGCCCGATGGCGCGGATGCGCCGGTGTTCGGCCCGAGCCGGCGGCTCGACTACGAGCTGGAAGTCGGCGTGTTCATCGGCCCGGGCAACAGCCTCGGCGAACCGATCCCGATCGACGCGATCGAGGACCACCTCTTCGGCCTCTGTCTCGTGAACGACTGGTCGGCGCGCGACATCCAGGCGTGGGAGTACCAGCCGCTCGGTCCGTTCCTGGCCAAGAACTTCGCCACGACGGTCTCGCCGTGGGTCGTGACGATGGACGCGCTCGAGCCGTTCCGGGTCGGCGCCTGGCGCGCGGCCGGCGGGCGATCCGGCGCCGCTTCCCTACCTGGCCGGCGAGGCCGATCGACCGGCGCGGCGCGCATCGACCTGGCGCTCGACGTGTTCCTCTCGAGCGCGCGGATGCGCGCGAGCGGCCTGCCGCCGTTCCGCCTGAGCGCCAGCAATCTCGCGCGACCTGTACTGGACGCTGGGCCAGCTGGCGACGCATCACGCCAGCGACGGCTGCAACCTCCGGCCCGGCGACCTGCTGGCGAGCGGCACCGTGTCCGGGCCGTCGAAGGACGGCCGCGGATGCCTGCTGGAACTGACGTGGCGCGGCGCCGAGCCGATCGCGCTGCCCGGCGGCGAAGCGCGCGCGGTTCCTCGAAGACGGCGACGAGGTGATCTTCCGCGCCTCGTGCCGCCGTCCAGGCGCCGTCTCAATCGGCTTCGGCGAGTGCCGCGGGGTCGTGCGCCCCGGCGCACGACACCCCGCTAGCCCGCGTCGAGGCGGCCTCGACCTACTTCCCTACTTCTCGTCGAGCTTCCGGCCGGCGTTCAGCTGATCGAAGTTGAGGATCGCGTTGAACACGAAGCCGTAGGTGCCCTGCGTCTGGCCGCGCCACATCGGGTTGTGCGCGAAGACCACCACGTGGCCCTTGTCGAGCGGCACGTCGACCACCGCCGGCCGCTGGGCAATCTCGTTGCCGTTCTCGAGCAGACCCGACACGAGCAGGCTGCTGGCGTCGCCGTAGCGCAGCACGACGCGCGGGCGCTGCTGCGGCGGGATGACGTTGAGCGGGTTGCGCAACTGGTCGGCCGTCAGCGGCGCCGCCTGCCACGCCTCCACCTTCGGCTCCTCCGGCAGCGGGACCACCACGGGCCGGCCCTGCGGCTGATCCATGTCGTCGGCGGTGCCGCGGCCTGTCGGCCGGCTCGGCCCGGCGTCCGCGCCGCGGCCGCCGCCCCGGCCGCCCAGGGTGTTGCTCACGCCCATCACCAGGCCCGGCGCCGAGTAGATCGACACGTTCTCGCCGTACCCGTAGGCGATCGGGCTCGCGCCATCGACGATCTTCGCCCGCATCACCGTTCCAGGCGCGTTCAGGCGCGTCGGCGCCTGCACCGACAGCCCGGGCGTCATGCCGAAGGTACTGGCGAACGTCGACGTGTCCTCCGACACGATCAGGACGCCGCCCGAGCGGACGAACTGCTCGAGGTTGACCAGCCCGCTCCAGCCGAGGCCGGGCCGCATGTCGTCGGTCGAATCGAGCTTCCCGATGTTCGGCGTGAGCGGCGTGGTCTTCCACGGCAGCGGGTTCCGCCACATCGGCATCCCGGCCACGATCTGCTGCGCGCCGCGGCCGACGGGCGGGAACACCAGCACGTCCCACCTCGAGTTCAGGCTGGCCTCCTTCGCCACCACCTGCGTGCTGATGTAGTCGTACGGGATCTTCAGGCGGTCGAACTCCATCCGCCACCAGCCCTCGTCCTGCGTGCCGAGCCAGGTGTGGATGTAGCCGATGCGGGGCGCCTTTACGGGATGCGCCTTCACCGCGGGCGCCGCCTCGACGACCTGCGCCTGCAGGCTGAGTTCGCGCACCGCGGCCTGCACGTCGGCTCTCTGGGCGTTGCGGATGATGAACGACCCGCGGTTGAACTTCTTCCCGGCGGCCTCGAACGGCTCCTCGGCCACGTCGAACGTCGCGCCCTTCAGCCGGTACCTGAGCGCCAGCAGCGACGGGTCGGCGTCGTTGTTGACGACGAAGACGGCGCCCGTCCCGGTGATGTCGGACGGCACGGTGATGGCGCTCACCCGCTCCATGGCGGCGTCGAGCACCTTCGCGTCGGCCACCCGCACCACCTGCACGTTGAACAGCTCGCCGAAGGTCCACCCGGTGTCGTCGTACGGGCGCTTCTGCGGATCGTTCGGGCTCCAGTACCTGGTAATCGAGCAGCGCGTCCGCGATGCGGCTGTAGGGCTGGTCCATGCGGATGATGTAGCTGCCGGCCGGGAACGTCTTCGTCTCGGTCTTCGGCTTCTCGTCGGCCGCCTTCGCCGCGGCTTCGGCGGGCTTTCAGTCGGCTTCGCCGGCTTCGCGGGCTTCTCGGTCGCCTTCGCCGCGCCTCGGCGGGCTTGTCGCCGGCCGCGCCTTCTTCACCGGCAGCGTCACCGTGAAGGGCGCCGTCGCCCGCGACACCTCGACGGCCTGCCGCTGGAGCACGCGGAGCAGCTCCGCCTGCGGGCCCGGCCGCGCGTCGTCGGCGGGAAGGACGTAGGCGGCCGGCCCTTCGACGGTCGGCTTCAGGATCGATCGCTTGCTCTTCAGGTAGAAGTTCTTCAGGAAGAGCTTGTTGTTGTCGGCGAAGTACGACAGCGCCGTCAGCAGCCCGGTCTGCGTGTAGTTGTTGTTGTTGCGCTGCGACCACATCGCCTTCGGCAGCGGCGGGTTCTGCTTGAACCAGGTGCGCGCGTAGTCGCTGGGCTGAAGCTTGCGCTCCACCGTGTCGGCGCCGGCGTTGCCGAACGTCTCGTACAGCCGGCTGATGCCGTTGTGCATCGCCCCGATGAACATCAGGTAGCCGGGCGACCACGTGTCGAAGGTGCCGTGGGCGAAGGCCCCGGGCATCCCGAACTTGGTCATCTCCGACATGTTGTTCCAGCCGAGCATCTGCCACTCGTCGGTCAGGATGGGGTCGACCCAGGCGTTGTACGGGCCGTCGCCGACGGTGTTGTCGTACAGGTACGGCACCGACTCGTGCAGGTCGTGCAGCACCTGCACCTTCTGCCCCACCACGAAGTCGATCACGTTGCGCGTGAGGGCCAGCGTGGCGGCCATCGCGTCGCGGTTGTTGTCGTGGACGACGTACTTGCCCCAGTAGATGGGCGACGGCCAGACGTCCTTCGGGTGCGCGAGGTGCCAGTTGTAGACATCGACCTGCCGATCGCGGCCGTCGGTTTCGAGCACGGGCGTGATCATCGTGACGACGTTCGAGCGGATGGCCTTGATATAGGGGCTCTCGTCGACGGCCAGGCGGTAGGCCAGCTCCATGAGCGACGTCGGCGCCCCGGTCTCGGGCGCGTGCAGCGCCCCGGCGATGTAGTAGACCGGCACCGACAGGTTCACGAGCCGATCGGCCTCGGCATCGTCCAGCTTGATGGTCCGGGGGTCCGCCAGCTTCGCCAGGCGCGCGCGGTTCTCGTCGAGCTTCGCCAGGACCGGCTCTGCGGCGATCGCCACCGCGATCATCTCGCGGCCTTCCTCGGACTTGCCGATCGAGAACACCTTCACGCGGCCCGGGCTCGCTTTTTCGAGCCTCCGCATGTAGTCGTGCACCTCGGCGGTGTACGGCAGCTTGCCAGGCGCGCCGGCGATGTCGCCCAGGACGGCCTTGGGCGTCGGCACCGTCTTCGACGCCGGGAGGTAGTCCACCAGCGGCGACAGGAAGAAGGGCTCGGTGGTGTACTCCCTGATCTTCTTCGTGTACTCCTCGTCGACGGGCTGCTTCGGATCGCGGGCGTACTTGTTGGACTGAGCCAGCACGCCAGCGCTGGTGGCGCAGGTCAGGCCGACCAGCACCAGTGCGCGGAAGATTGAGGCACGCGTCATCGATCACCCTCGTTCCCGGCCGCTCCGGCCGGCGGAAAGCCGCATCCGCACCGCGCGCCCGGCATGCCGGGCGGGAGTGTCAGGCGGGATTCTATCAGCAGAGGACGTGATTGCAGTGATGGCGCCCGCGCCGGGAGGCCCCGCGCGCGTCAGGCGCCGGCGTCGGGCGGCGGCCCGATCGCTTGCGCATCCGGATTTCGCGCCCCTCGTCGGCGAAGCGCACCTCGTCCATCAGGCGGTTGATGAGGTAGATCCCGCGCCCGCTCGGCTTGAAGAGATTCTCCCCCGCCAGCGGATCCGGCACGGCGGCGGCGTCGAAACCCGTGCCCGGGTCGCGGATGACGATGACGATTTCGCCCGAGGCGTGGTGGGTCACGCAGCACTGCACGCGCTTGCTCGGATCGCCGCCGCACCCGTGGCGCACGGCGTTGGCCAGGGCCTCCTGCAGCGCGAGTTCCACTTCCATGGCCTGCTCCTCGGGCCAGGCCTTGCTGCGGAGCAGCTGCGTCACGCCGTCGGTGACGCCGATGATGGCGGCCGGGTCGGCCGGCACCACCATGTTGATCTCGCACTCGGAGCAGTACGGGAGGATCGACGAGAGCCGTTCGACGCTGTCCAGGGCCCGCCGCAGTTCCGCGATGAGCTGATCCTGGTCTTTCTCGGCCTGATCGCGGGCGACGAGGGCGTCCGCCAGTTCGTCCAGGCTCACACGCAGCTCGAGCTGCGCCATGACCTGCCGCCTCAGGGCCTCGAGCGCCGCCAGCTGCGCCGCCGTGAGCACGCGCGGCTCGCGGTCGAGCACGCAGATCGTGCCAAGCGCATGCCCGTCCCCCGTGACCAGCGGCGCGCCCGCGTAGAAGCGGATGCCGCGTTCGGCGCGCACCAGCGGGTTGTCCCTGAAACGGGCATCCAGCTGTGCGTCGGGCACGACGAACAGACCGGTCTGCGTGATCGCGTGGCCGCAGAACGCGACCTCGCGCGAGGTCTGCGGCATGTCGAACCCGACTTTCGCTTTGAACCACTGCCGGTCGCGATCGATCAGGCTGATGAGCGCGATCGGTGTGCCGCAGATCTGGGAAGCCAGCAGCGCGAGGTCGTCGAAGCGCTGCTCGGGCTCGGTGTCGAGAATCCTGTAGCGGCGCAGCGCCGCCAGACGGTCAGCTTCACCCGCGCTCATCGGTGACCTCCAGGAATGCCGCCACTCACAATATCCCAGAAACCCGGGTTTGAAACGTACCCTCGCCAGCCGAATAGCCCACCGTGCGGACCGATCGTCTTTCAACCGGCGCGCGGACGCCGGGCGCCGGGAAGGGCCTGGTCAGACTGCCGGAATTGACACACCTCCCGGCCGCGCTGCCATCCCTGGCAGCTGCCGGCCACGATTGACGAACGCCGCGTCCACTGCGGCGCCAGGCTCAGGAGTCGGCTCGGCTCGGTTTTCGCGGCGGCACATCGACGGATCCGGAGCTTCGCCGCGGCGACGTGGCGTCTCTTTTCGGCAACAGCGGCCGTCGTCGGCATGCGAGATGCGTAATGAGCGGATGAGACCGACGGCCAGCTTGCCGGAGCCGGGCGCCGGTGACTCAGGAGGAATGACATGGCGAACCGCACTCAGCGAACGTGGAGAATCCTTGTTGCGCTCTGCCTGGCCGCCGCGCTCGGCGCGTGGAGCTGTGAGCAGGCAGGCAACTCGCAGGGTGGACCTGCCGGTCCGTCTCCTGCCGGCGCGGGGAACGGCAACGGGTCCTCGGCGGCCACGGCACCGGCCATCGGGTCCCCGGGCGGTGGGGGCAATCTGCCTCCGGCAGACTCGGCGACCCTGCTTGCGATGACCGAGGCCCTTCAGGACGAGTACCACGCGGAATGGGCTTACCGGGATGTGCTGGATGCCTTCGGCAACGTCAAGCCGTTCACCAGCATTCACCACGCCGAACTGAACCACATCGACGCGGCGTCGAAGCTGTTCACCAAGCGCGGGTTGGCCGTGCCCGAAAGCGACTGGACACTCGAGACTCCCGCTCGTCTTCGCAGCGTGACCGAGGCCTGCGAGGCGGGCGTGGAGGCCGAGGTCGCGAACATCGCCATGTATGAAGAGTTGCTCAAGAGCGACTTGCCGGACGACGTGGTGAAGGTGTTCACCAAGCTCATGGAGGCTTCGCGAGACAGCCACCTGCCGGCGTTCACCAGGTGCGCGAGTAGGTAGCCCGCGCCCGGTAGCGGCTGACTTCTCCCTCTCAAGGCGCGACGTCATTGGCGCGCAAGCGGAGGCTCTGTCTTCGAACGCGAGAGGCGACGCGGGAGAGCGCGGTTCGAGGGTCGTGTCAATCGTCATTCTGGCGCCGTCACGGATGCGGGTGGTGCGTGAGTGGCGTCAGCAACCGGAAGGAGGAGATGAGATGAGGCCGCAATCCGTCGTGAAGGCCGCGCTCGTCGCGTGCCTCGTGTTGGTCAGCTTCGCGATGGCCGCGCCTGCCGCCCTCGGGCAGGGCCGCCCGGGCGGCGGCGGAGGAGGCGGGCACACCGAAGCCGCGGTGAACAATCTGTCCTACCCGGCGCTGATGGTGGCTGGCACCGGCAGTCCTGCGGTGTCGCTGTCAGCCACCTCCCACGTGCTGGGAACCACGTATTCCTACGGCTGCGACAAACCCGAGATGGTCGGGACCTTCTCCTACCCCAACACATCGTGTCTCGCCCCCGATGGCGTGACCCATCTCACCGCGGCGGCGTGCACGCTGGAGAATGCGCCGTGTGCGGGCCTTACGGTCGATCGCATCTACTGGCAGAAGGTCTCGACGAGTTACTGGAAGGCCTATACCGCGGGACCCGGACGGAGCCAATCACGGTGGACTTCGTCGATTGGGGCGACAACCTCGAGAGCAAGAGCTGGACAGCCACGTCGATCGTCCGCGTCGAAACCACGCCGTTCGAGGACCACGGCCCGCGAACCTCATGCGCGGGTACCAGATGTGGCATGTGTCCGGCCAGGGCACCACCGAGCAGTGGGGATTGCGCGTCGTCGAGGATCCGCTGACGTTCGAACCCGTGGCGGCCTATGGCTACGATTCGCAGTATTCCATCGTGAACACCGGCAATGCCCGGCTCAACATCGCGAAACTATCGCCGACTGCGGACGCGTGCCCGTCGGCGTACACGCCGACGTCCGTTACGCACCGACGTGGCTCAGCAACAACTGGAACGGGGCCTGCACGCTCAAGGACATCGGCTATACCGCAGAGCTAAACGTCGGCGGCAAGTACGTGTACGGCTACAACTGGGCCGTCCGGCGCGATCCGCTGCCGACGTGCAACGGTCAGCAGTGGAACATGGCGTGGCTGGTGGCGGCTGACCTTCTACACGCCGGGAGGCGAACTGACCTTCCCGAACGCGAACATCCCGCTCATGCCGCCGACGCTGCCGCTGCCCGGGCCGCTGATGGCGGCAGCCGAGTCGGAGGAGGGAGACACCGGCGCGCTGTACAGGCCCGTGGTCGACACGCTTCACCACCTCACGTATATCGACATCTGCGTCACGAGTGGCAGCGGCGGAGGAGGCAAGGTCAAGTAACTCGCTCAGCCGCACCCCGGTCCGCGAGCGCCGGCGGGTGTCCTCGTCCCGCCGGCGCTCTAGGTTCGTACGACCGTCGGGCCGGACACGATCGCCCGGTCTCTCGATCCGCTGGTGGCCAGAAGCGCTATACTGCCGGCGGCAGGCAATTCCGTCGGACCTCCGGGCCGGTGGTGTCAGCCGCCGGCAGTCGGATTCCGCGTGAAGGAGGTGGCGTCGTGATGGCCCGCGTCCTCCCGCTCCTGCTGGCATCGCTGCTCCTGGTGGCCGGGTCCGGCCCTTCTGCCCGCGCCGCACGCGCACCCGCCGGCCTCCGGCTGGCGGTCCTTCCCTGCAGCAACATCGAAACCACGTTCAAGAAGTTCTACCCGCTGCTCTCGTACCTGAAGGCCGAGACGGGCACCGCGGTGACGATACTGGTGCCGGCGGACCTCGCCGAATTCGAATCGCTGACGAAGAACGGCAACATCGATTTCGCGCTGCAGGATCCCCATACCTACGGCCAGCTCTCGCGGTACTTCGACAAGTCGTCGCTGCTCCAGACGCGGGATTTGAACGACACCACCTCGCAGTCGGGCGTCGTCATCGTCCGGCGAGAGAGCGGCCTCGCTTCGCTGGCCGACCTGCGAGGCAAGACCGTCATGTTCGGCCCGCGGACGTCGACCCCGAAGTGGGTGGCCGCGCAGCAGCTCTTCGAATCAGCAGGGCTCTCCGTCGATCGCGACCTGCGGGCGGTGAACGGCGGCTGCTGCGAAGACATCGCCTTCGCGGTGTTCGTCCGGTCGGCGGACGCCGGCGTCATCTGCGACCACTTCCTGAGCAAGCACACGGCCCGGCAGAAGGAACTCGGGGTGGCGCCCGAGTCGCTGCAGGTGATCGGCCGCACGCCGCCGTTCCCGACGAGGGTGTTCGCGGCGCGGCTGGGGGTCCCCGCCGATCGGACTCGCGCGGTCACGGCGGCGCTCCTCCGGCTGGATCCCGACGTTGCGGCACACTCGGCCATCCTGTCGAGCGCCGAGGTCCGGGGCTTCTTCCGGACCACAGAGCCCGCCTACATGGCGGCGGTCGCGCGTTCGACACCCGGGGGCCGGCGGTGAAGGAGTGGCAGACGCCGGGAACGGGACGCTGACATGGCTGTCCGCTGGCCCCGATGGGCGAGCCTGACGCTCCGGACGCGGCTCACACTGCTCATCGAGTGCGTGATGCTGGCCCTGGGTGCGGCCACCGGCGTCATCGCCACCATCCGGACCCGGACCATCCTCGAGACCGAGTTCAGCAAGCGCGGGCTCGCGATTGCGGCGGACCTGGCGATGTTTTCGGTGAGGCCGCTCCTGGCCAACGATCTCGCCACCCTGCGGAAGTTCGTGAACCATTCCATGACGCAGGACTATGTCCGCTTCGTCAGCGTGCTCGACGCTGAGGGCGCGACGGTGATGGACAGCGACCTTCGCCGGCTCGGGACGAAGCGAGGCGACCCGCTGAGCCTCGAGGCCGTCTCGGCCGAAGGGCCCGGCTACCGCGAGTCGCGCTCCAGTAGCGGGGGCGAGCGGTTGTATGTGATCCATTCACCGGTCACGGCGTCGGGCGCGCGGCTCGGAACGGTGGTGCTGGGCTATTCGCTCGTAGCGGTCGAAACGGAGATCGCCGATGCGCGTCTCCGGATCCTCGCGATCTGGCTGATCCTGGCCGGGCTGGCCGGCGTGCTGGCGTTCGTTCTCGCCTCCTACTTCGCCGTCCCGATCATGAAGATCTCCGAGGCGATGCAGCACGCGTCGGAAGGCGAGGTCAAGGGCGACCTCCAGATCAACAGGAGCGACGAGATCGGCACCCTCGCGGCGTCGTTCAACAAGATGGCCGACGACCTCTCCGCGCATCGCAAGCACCTGCAGGCCATGGTCGACGAGCGGACCGCCGAGCTCACGCTCGCCAACCTCCAGCTGGAAAGCGAAGTCGCCGAGCGGATGAAGGCCGAGGACGGATTGCGCGAGTCGCGCCAGCAGCTCCGCGACCTGGCGGCTCACCTGCAATCTGTCCGAGAGCAGGAACGCGCCGACATCGCCCGGGAGATCCACGACGAACTGGGGCAGTCGCTCACCGCCCTCAAACTCGACACCCACTGGATCGGGAGAACGGCCGGGGGGAACGACGCTGAACTGGCGGCCAGGACGAGGGCCATGTCCGCCATGATCGACGCGACGATTCAAACCGTGCGGCGGATTTCGGCGGAACTCCGGCCCAAGCTGCTCGACGATCTCGGGCTCTCGGCGGCCATCGAGTGGCAGGCGCGGGAATTCGAACAGCATGCGGGCATCGCCTGCCGGATCCGGTCTCACCCCGACGACATCGTGCTGGACCAAGCGCGCTCGACGACGCTCTTCCGGATCTTTCAGGAAACGCTGACCAACGTGGCGCGCCACGCGGAAGCGTCCCGCGTGGAGGTGGTGCTGTCGACGGACCCGGCAGGCGGCGTGGAGATGGTCGTCAAAGACAACGGCAAGGGCATCACGCGGAGCCAGCTGACCGACGCCCGGTCGCTCGGCATCATCGGCATGAGAGAACGGGCGCGCTCGCTCCGGGGCACAATCGAGCTGACCGGACAGCCGGGCTCGGGGACAACCGTCCGCGTCTTGCTGCCCGCATAAGGAGAGGTGGGTGCCGCGATGATCCGGGTCTTCATCGCCGACGATCACGCCGTGGTGCGCGAAGGCCTCAAGGGCATCGTGGCCCAGAACGCGGACATGGTGGTCGTCGGCGAGGCAGGCAACGGCCACGAGGTCCTCGAGTTCGTTCGGGCCCGGGAATGCGATGTCCTCCTGCTGGACCTGTCGATGCCTGGCAAGGACGGGCTGGACACGCTGAAGGAGCTCCGGCTGCTGAATCCCCGCCTGCCGGTGCTGATTCTGAGCATCTACCCCGAAGACCAGTACGCGGTCCGGCTCCTCCGGGCCGGCGCGTCCGGGTACCTCACGAAGGAGAGCGCTCCTGAGGAACTCGTGGCGGCCATCAGGAAAGTGTCGAGACACGGCCGGTACGTGAGCGCAACGCTCGCGGAGCGGCTGGCGTCCATGCTCGACTCGCCCGATGACCGGCCGCCTCACGAGCGACTCTCCGACCGCGAGTACCGGGTGATGATTATGATCGCGTCGGGGAAGACGGTCGGAGAGGTGGCCGAGAGCCTCTGCCTGAGCGTGAAGACGGTCAGCACCTACCGGGCGAGGGCGCTCGAAAAGCTGGACATGAAGACCAACGCCGAGTTCGCGTACTACGCGATGAAACAGGGGCTGCTCGGATAGCGCCCACCGCGAGTGTAGGACAAACACCGACACCCGCGGCGGCCCTGGTTCCTACACGATATTCGTCCCTGCACCGACAGACGGCCAGCCGCCCGAGGCGTACCTTGTGAAAGGTCACGGCCTTGGATGACTGCCGTGGCCGGAAAGGACGGCAGCCACATGTTCGGAAAGTGGACGCTCGCGCTTCTGGCACTGCTCTCGCAGTGCGTGTGTGATCCGAAGTTGCTGGATTACTACCATCACTTCCTGAAACTGATCGGCGGCAAGCACTGACCCGCCGCACCTGACGACGCGATCGGCTGTATCACCTTTCGTCAGGGTCGGCGGGCCCGGAGGCGCACCGGCAAACCCGGCGTCCGGTGCGCCTCCTTCTTCCCGTTCGTCGTGCGTCAGGTCGTCCCGGGGGTGCCCTCATGCATTCGGGGCGTTGCTGCCACGTCGCCTTCCAGCCGCTCGTCGACGCCGTAGACGGCCCCGCCGCGGTCGTCGACAGCCAGTACCGCATCCTCACGTCGAACCTCCTCTACCGGGACGCCTTTGCGGGCGGGAAACCCGTGGAGGGCCAGTGCTGCTACAAGGTGTCCCACCAGCGGGACGTGCCGTGCGGCCAGGCCGGTGAGTCGTGCCCCCTCGACCATGCGAGGAACACGCGCGTGCAGGCGCGGTCGCTGCACGTCCACTCCCGGCCGCACGGCAACGTGCACGAAGAGGTGACCGTCCATCCCCTGGTCGACGAGCACGGGACCGTCACGGCGTTCGTGGAACGCCATCGCCTGTTGACGGCCGCGAGCGCCTCGGCGTCGCCAGGCAAGCTCGTCGGGCGCTCTGCGCCGTTCATGCGCATGCTCGAACTCGTGACCCGAGGGGCGCCGAGCCGATCGACCATCCTTCTGCTGGGCGAGTCGGGCACGGGCAAGGAGCGTGTGGCGCGCGTGCTGCACTCGCTGAGCGAGCGGGCCGCGGCGCCGTTTGTGTCGGTTGACTGTTCGGGTCTCACCGAGTCGCTGTTCGAGAGCGAACTGTTCGGTCACGAGAAGGGCTCGTTCACCGGGGCGTTCACCAGGAAGCGCGGCCTCGTGGAAGCGGCCCACGGGGGCACGCTGTTCCTCGACGAGGTCGGCGATGTCCCCCTCACAGAACAGGTCAAGCTGCTCCGCCTCCTCGAGACGGGCATCTTCAGGCGGGTCGGCGGCATCGACGAGCTGCGTTCCGACTTCCGGCTGCTCTGCGCCACCAACCGCAACCTGGGCCAGATGGTCGAGACCGGGTCCTTCCGGCGCGATCTCTACTTCCGAATCAGCGCCTTTCCCATCCACCTGCCGCCGCTCCGCGAACGGAGGGACGACATACCGGTGCTGGTCGACCTGTTCCTGAAGATGGCGACGGGCCAGGACCCGAAGCGCGTGAGCGCCGAGGCGCTCGCCCTGCTCGAGGCGTACGAGTTCCCCGGAAACGTGCGCGAACTGCACAACCTGATCGAGCGCGCCTGCCTGCTCGCCGACGGTGACGAACTGCTTCCCGAGCATTTCCCCGATCTCGATGCGCACACCACTCCGCCGCCTCCGATCGCGTTCCCTGCGTCGGTTGTGCCGCTCGCGCAGGCGGAGCACGACTACCTGACGGCGGTGGCGGCCAGATTCCAGGGAAGCCGGCTGGAGCTTGCCAGCGTGCTCGGCATCTCGCCGCGCACGTTGTACCGGAAGCTCGCAGAGCGTCCGGCCGGGACCGGCTCGAGGCGCGTGCCTCACCGCCGCCGTGGGCGCTGACGCCGCAGTCGCGTCGTACCTCTCGCCTCGTCGTGGCGGCGCGGGCCGGAACGCGCGGGGGGTGAACTGAGTTCCGCGGAGCGGGCCTTGGAGGCTGCCGTGGCGGCCGTTGCAACCGCTGAGTGGGCTCCGGCGCTCGCCGGGAGCCTCGAACCGGCAATCGTCGTGGACGGCGAGGGGCGCATCCTTCACGCCAACCGTAGATTCGTCTTCAGCGCGGCACTGCGCGGCCGGACCATCGGGCGTTTCTGTTTCGAGGTATGCCATCTCGCCAACGCTCAGTGCCCGGGTGACGACTGTCCCCTCGGCGCCCCCAACCTCCGGCTGCCTCTCCGCCGGGCCGTCCACGTCCACCGGACTTCCGGCATCGACCGGCTGACGAGGGTCGTGGCGCGGCCGCTGTCGGATGCGCCCGGCCCGACGTACCTGATGGCATTCCGGACCCTGCACCATGTGTCGGCGGTGCCGCACCGGGCCAGTCTCGTGGGCCGATTGGCCGCGTTCCGCCGCATGGTCGAACAGATTGACCGGGTCGCCGAGACCCCGATTCCGCTGCTCATCGTGGGGGAACCGGGAACGGGCAAAGAAATCGTGGCTCGGGACCCTCCACCGAATGTCGCGCCGGGCGCGCGAACCATTCGTGGTCGTCGACTGCCCGGTCCTCGACGACGCGTACATTGGGCAGGATGACGCCCTGCCCGGCCCGCGGTTCGACGACTTCCTGGCGTGGGCCGGGAGCGGGACGATCTTCATCGACCACCTGCTGTCGCTGACACCGTTTCAACAGGCGCAACTGCTCAAGCTGGCCGACACCGCCCTGAACTGGAGCGGGCGTGCGGAGCCGCCTGCCGCCATCGCCCCGCGGATCATCGCGGCAAGTCCATCGAGGCTCGACGACCTGGCGCCAAGCGTCTCTTTCCGGGCCGACCTCGCCGATACGCTGTCGATCTACCCCATCGAGGTCCCCCCGCTACGCGACCGCGTGGAAGACATTCCCCTGCTTGCCCGAGAGCGTGTTGTTGCGCCTGGCCGTCTCGACCGGGCGAGTCTGGCGACTGAGTCCAGCCGCGACATCACTGCTTCAGGACCGGGCATACCCGGGCAACATACGGGAGCTCGCGTACGTCGTGGAACGGGCGGCGTTCGCCGCTGCCGGAGAAGAACTGCGGCCCGATGATTTCAACCGAACCGATCTCCCAGGCGAGCGCACCGGAGTCGAGACAGGCGTCAGGCGGAGAGGGTCCGCGACCAACTGAGTGACGCCGAGAGAGTCCATCCCCTCGACAAATATACCCTCCGACAATCCCGGTACGGTTCATCCAGCTCCTGCCCATTTCGTCGCGGAGGCCACACGGAGCGTGGCCTCGTTTCGAGACACTTCACACTGGCGGATGCGTGCACCCCCGAGCCGCCGCGGGCACCTCTCTGCATCTACCTGCTGAAACAGACGTTAGCGCGTCACGACGATGGCGGAGATCCGCCCGGACCGGGCGCGGCGCTTGCAGCACGCTATGTCGAACGCGTGGAAGGAGCCACATCATGGTCCCGCAGAATAAGCTTCTGGCAGCACTGGTCGTCGCCGCAACCGTCGCACTCGCGCCTACCGCCCCCGCGAGCGCCTCTCCCGTGGTCCTGGCCGGACCCGACTCCTGGAATACCTGGGGCATGGTCAGCCCGATGGCCCGGACCTTCGCGCCCGTCACCCAGCCGTTCTGGGATAACCCCAGCTATGACCGCAACGGCCTGGCGAACGTCGGCTACTTCATCAGCGGGAGACCCGGGTCGGACGTGCCGCACTTCTACGACTCCTCACCGGGCGCCTACATGCCGTACCTGGGCGACGGCTCCACGGCGTTCGGGGTGAACTTCACGGAGCCAACGGACATCTCGCACCTGTTCTCCGTCACGGGCTGGAACGACGAATTCGGCCTCTTCGACATGGCCACGGGCGAGAAGTTCGCCCTGTTTCAGGCGTGGGACACCATCGGGCGGACGACGACGTTCTTCGCGCCAGGCACTTACGGATTCTACCTGTTGAACGGCAACGGACAGACCTGGTACAGCACGACCCTGGATGGCGGCCGCAACCACTTCGTGGTCTTCCAGGGCGAGGACCATTGGTATCTGGGCGTGGAAGATGCCACCTTCACGACGCCCCGGACCGCCGACTGGGACTACAACGACGTGCTCGTCCGGTGGGCTGAGCCCGTGCCCGAGGTGGGTTCGATGAGCATGCTGGGGCTGGCGCTGCTGAGCCTTGGCGCGGCGCGCCGGCGTTGGCGGAAATAGCCTGCGCGCTCACTCGCGATCCGTATCGCAGGGAACTGGCGCCTACATAAGCCGATTCTGGCCTGCTTCGCCCAACTCCAGCAGACTATGCCCGTACATAGAAAAAGCCAGCAAACGCTGGCCTTCTCTTGCGATGTGTTGGTCGGGGCGAAAGGATTTGAACCTTCGACCCCTCGGTCCCGAACCGAGTGCTCTACCAGGCTGAGCCACGCCCCGACGGTCTGTCTATCTTACCGCACTCCCCTCGCCTTCCCCAAGATCTTCTTCACGGCGGCCCGCTGCCGAGGCGTCATGGCCTTCCGGGCAGCCGGCGCCGGCGCCCGGAGCAGCCGCTCGACGGCCGGGATCGCGCGGTGCGCGGTCAGGTCCGGATGGAGCGGCGTGATCGAAATGTAGCCGTCCCGGACCGCCTGGTAGTCGGACCGCTCGTCGGCCTCCCACTCGTCCTGCGCCTCGTCTATCCAGTAGTACGGCCGGTGCTTCGGGTCCATGCGCTCGCTGATCGCGGTGACGTGCGTGCGCTTCGCCTGCAGCGTGACCTTGAAGCCGTGCGTCACACGGCGCGGGACGTTGATGTTGAGAAACGTCCTCGGCGGCAGCCCCTCGGCGAGCACGCGCTCGGCCACCCGGGCCGCCGCGCGCGCGGCGTCCGAGAAGTCCATGCGGTCGCGCGAACGCTTCAGCGACACGGCGATGCTCGGCACGCCGAGCAGCGCGCCCTCGAGCGCGCCCGACACGGTCCCCGAATACGTCACGTCGTCGCCGACGTTCCAGCCCTTGTTGATGCCCGACACGACGAGATCCGGCAGGCCCTTGAACACGACGGCCACGGCGATGTTGACGCAGTCGGTCGGCGTGCCGTCGACGGCGAAGACCCGCTCCTCCAGCTGCTCGAGACGCAGCGGGTAGTGCAGCGTGAGGGCGTGGCCGACGGCGCTCGCTTCCTTCGCCGGCGCGACGACAATCACCTCGCCGAGCGGCTCGAGGGCGGAGGCGAGGGCGGTCAGACCCTCCGAACGGACGCCGTCATCGTTGGTGACGAGAATTCTCTTCATGGGAACTTCATCATTATAGGCGGAGAACGCTAGCGCTCGGCGGAGGGCGCCAGATCGAGGCGGCTGAGCAACGCTGCCGAGATCAGGGAGAGCACGGCTCCGAACGCGAAGGCCGCCGGGGCGCCAGCCACCTTCCAGATGCCCGCGAAGACCAGGCTGGCGGCGAGCGCGCCGACGCCGATGCACGGCGTGGTAGGCGCCGAACGCGGCCCCGCGCCGGCCGGCGGGCGCGAGGTCGGCGATGACGGCCTTCTCGACGCCCTCCGTCAGCCCGTAGTAGACGCCGTACACGAGGAACACCGGCACCAGCGTGGCCGCGTCCGCGGCGAGGGCGAACCCGCCGTACACGGCCGCGTAGACGAACCACCCCGCGGCGATGACGCCACGCCGTCCCAGGCGGTCGGAAAGCAGGCCGCCAATCGGCGACACGATGGCCTTGACCACGTGCAGCGCGGCCCAGGCGATGGGTATCCACACCGCTCCGACGCCGACCTCGCTCAGCCGCAGCAGGAGAAAGGCGTCGGTCGAGTTGCCGAGGCTGAACAGCAGCAGCACGGCGAGGTACCGCGAGAAGCGCCTGCCAAGCGGCGGCGCGGCGGCATCGGCGGCCGAGGCAGGCGCAACGTGCCGCGTGAGCGGCGCGTCGGGAACGGGCACGAGCATCGCGACGGCGATCAGGCCGGGTATGAGCGTCAGCGCGAAGAGCGTCCGGTACTGCTCCGGAAAGAACCAGAGGAACAGGCTCGCGAGCAACGGCCCCGTGATGGCGCCGGCATGATCCATCGATCGGTGCAGGCCGAAGACGTACCCCCGCGTGGAGGGCTCGGCCCACGACGCGAGCAGCGCGTCGCGCGGCGCCGACCGGATGCCCTTCCCGACGCGGTCCGTCAATCGCACGGCCAGGACGTGAAGCCAGGAGGTGGCCAGCGCCACCAGCGGCCGGGCCAGCGTGGAGATGCAGTACCCGGCGACCACGAACGGCTTGCGCGCGCTCCACCGGTCGGAGAGCCGGCCCGACGCGATCTTCAGGACGCTGTTCAGCGCCTCGGCGGCGCCCTCGATCACGCCGATGGCCATCGCCGTCCCGCCGAGCGTGCGCGTGAGATAGAGCGGCATGATCGGGTAGACCGCCTCGGACGCGGTGTCGGTGAAGAAGCTGGTCCACGACACCAGCCACACCGGCCGCGGAAGGCGGGGGCGGTTGCCGAACAGGCGGGAGAGGACCGCCACCATCAGGCCTTCAGGTAGATGCCCTTGCGGTCCATCAGCCAGAGCACGACGAACAGCACGGCGAGGTTGGCCAGCGCGAACAGCAGCGACGCGTTGATGGGCTCGGCCAGCGGCACGAACCAGGTCGTGTAGATGTACCGGAGCATGGACACCGGGTTGCCGTCGGGCCCGCTCACCTTGTGGAAGCTCAGGAACTTCGTCATGAGGCCCGACAGGACGAAGAGCGCGATGGCGTTGCGCCCGAGGATCACGAAGGGCCAGCTCCACGCTTTCCAGCCCCTCAGGTCGATGAGCGCGTAGCAGAACGCCAGGAACACCGAGGCGGCGCCCGCCGTGAACCAGACGTAGGAACTGGTCCACAGCGCCTTGTTCAGCGGGAACACGAGGCTCCACACCAGGCCGATGCCGATGGCGATGATGCCCGCCCCGAGCAGCCCCATGGCCTTGCGGGCGCCGGAGGCCCGCGATCCGAGCCACAGGCCGGCCATGCCTCCGAGCAGCGTCGTCGCGATCGCCGGCACCGTGCTCAGCAGGCCCTCGGGGTCCCACGTCTTCGACTGCGACCAGAGGTGGGCACCGAAGATCGTCCGATCGAGGTAGGCCCCCAGGTTGCCGTCGGGCGTGAGGTCGCCGGCCACTCCGCCCGGCGCGGGAACCAGCATCATCACGCCCCAGTAGCCCAGCGTGAGCGCCGCGGCCCACACAAGCAGCGTGCGGCCCTGCGCCAGGCGCCGCGCATCGTCGCTGCCATGCGACGGGGCCGTCCAGCGGAAGAGGAAGGCCGCCGCGAGATAGCAGACGGCAATCCGCTGCAGCACGCCGGGGATCCTGACGATGCTGAAATCCCAGCGCGGGTACAGGGTCAGCAGCATGCCCAGCCCGAAGATGACGACGGCCCGCTTGACGATCATCCAGGGGTCGCCCATCGTGCCCCGCGAGAGCGTGATCGAGACGCCGACGATGAAGAGGAAGAAGGGGAAGATCAGGTCCGTCGGCGTGCAGCCGTTCCACGTGGCGTGAAGGAGCGGCGGATAGACGTTCCCCCAGTCGCCGGGATTGTTCACGATGACCATGCCGGCCATCGTGAGTCCGCGAAACGCATCGAGCGACACCAACCGCGCCGGCTTCTTCACGCGTGACCTCCAGGTGCTCGCGCCATGATGCCGCTTTCCGGAGGGCGACGGAAGAGGCAGTTGCAATTGCCCGGGCCCGGCGTTACAACACAGCCATGCGGACGCTCGCGAGACGTCCTCTCGGCGCACACGCGGGCCGGCGACCCGGCGTTGTGCGAGACGCTCGACGACGCGTGGGTCCGGTGCCATGCCTGCGCCCACGAGTGTGCCATCCCCGAGGGGGCCGCGGGCACCTGCAGGGTCCGATTCAACCGCGGCGGCACGCTGATGGTGCCCTGGGGCTACGTGGCCGGCGCGCAGTGCGACCCGATCGAGAAGAAGCCCTTCTTCCACGTCGAGCCCGGCTCGCGGGCGTACAGCTTCGGCATGCTGGGCTGCGACCTCACGTGCGGGTGCTGCCAGAACTGGGTCAGCTCGCAGGCGCTGCGCGACCCCGCCGCGGGCACCGGGATCACGGAGACGAGCCCCGAGATGCTCGTGCAGGCGGCCCTTCGCTCGGGCGCCCGCGCCGCTGGTCAGCACCTACAACGAGCCGCTCATCACGACCGAGTGGGCGGTGGCGGTCTTCAAGGCGGCGCGCGCGGCAGGGCTGCTGACCGGCTACGTGTCGAACGGCCACGGCACGCCGAAGGTGATCGAGTACCTCGCGCCGTGGGTCGACCTCGTCAAAGTCGATCTGAAGGGCTTCGACGAGCTGCAGTACCGGAACTACGGCGGTCGCCTCGCAGCCCGTGCTCGACACCATCCGCGAGGTCCACGCGAGAGGCATCTGGCTCGAGGTGGTGACGCTCGTCGTGCCCGGCATCAACAACTCGGACGCGGAACTGGGCGAGCTCACCGCGTTTCTCGCCGGCGTGTCGCCCGACATCCCGTGGCACGTCACCGCGTTCCATCCCGACTACCGGATGACCGATCGCGCGGGCACGACGCCGGAGATGCTCGTGCACGCGGCCGACATCGGCAGACGAGCCGGCCTGCGCTACGTGTACGCGGGCAATGCCGCCGGCCGCGTCGGCGATCTCGAGCACACCGTCTGTCCCGGCTGCCGCGCGACGCTCGTCGAGCGGCGCGCGTACTGGATCGGCGCCTGCCGGGTCACCTCCGACGGCCGCTGCCCGGACTGCGGGCATCCGATTCCCGGGAGATGGCGTCCGCCTTCGCCGCGGTCCGGCTGACCCGTTCCTCCCGCAGCTTCGGCGCGGCAGGCTCCGCCTGTCGCCGCGGTCCGGCTAGCCGCCTCTCGCGGCTTCGGCGCGACAGGCTCCGCCGCCGCCGCAGTCCGAGCATGCCGTCCTCCCGCGAGCGTCGGCGCGACCGGCCCTCGTCACCCCACGCGGATTCGCCCTGCGCACGTTCCGAACTGACGACATCGCCGTGGTCCAGGCCCGTTCCGCACGCCCAGCCCCTGTCATAATGAACCCGATGGCGCTTGTCGACACGCTGGGCCGGCCGCTTCGCACCCTCCGGGTGTCGGTCACCGACCGCTGCAACCTCCGATGCGAGTACTGCATGCCGGAGGACGAGTACGTGTGGCTCTCCCGCGACGACCTGCTGCACTTCGAGGAGACCAGCCGCCTCGTCGACGTCTTCATCGGGCTTGGCGTCGACAAGGTCCGCCTGACGGGCGGCGAGCCGCTGCTCCGCCGGAACCTCTGCCAGCTCGTCGAGCTGCTCGCCGACAAGCCGCTGAACGACCTCGCGCTCACCACCAATGCGATCCTGCTCGAAGAGTTCGCCGAGCCGTTGCGCCGCGCCGGCCTTCGACGACTGAACATCAGCCTCGACACGCTGGATCCCGGCCGGTTCGTCCGGCTCACGCGGCAGCGCGATCACGACAGAGTGATGCGGGGGATCCGGGCGGCGTCCCGGGTGTTCGACGGCACGAAACTCGACGCGGTGATCATGCGCGGCGTCAACGACGACGAACTCGAGCCGCTGCTGGATTTCGCCGCGTCGATTGGCGCCGAGGTGCGGTTCATCGAGTACATGGACGTCGGCGGGGCCACCCGCTGGTCGAGCGACACGGTGGTCTCTCGCGCGGAGATGCTCGACGGCCTGGCGAAGCGGTTCGGCCGGATTGCCGCCGTCGAAGAGCCCGGGTCGACGGCGCCCGCCGATCGGTTCGCCCTCCCCGACGGCCGCGTCTTCGGCATCATCGCGTCCACCACCGCGCCGTTCTGCCGGAGCTGCGACAGGGCGAGAATCACCGCCGACGGGATGTTCTACACGTGCCTCTATGCGCACCGCCGGCCTGGCGTTGCGCCCCTTGCTGCGGCGAGGCGACACTGACGAGGCCCTCGCCGGCAGATCGAGGCGAGGTGGAGCGGCCGCGCAGACCGTGGAGCGGAGGAACGCGCCGGGATGCGCGAGCGTTCCGCCTTCGTCCCGGTGTCCGCGCTTCGCGCGGACCCGCACCTCGAGATGCACAATCGCGGCGGCTGATCGCCGGCGTCCGTTATCGCGCCGTCCGGAGAGCGGGCCGCCAGCCGGCCTCGAACCGCGTGCCTGCCAGCAACCGGACGACCTCGCCGTAGTTCCTCACGCCGCTCTCGACTCTCTGCGACCGCAGGTACGTGTCGTACGCGCGCCACGCCACCAGACTCACCGCCCGCACCTGGTCACGCTCGGACCGCTCCGCCATGGCGCGGAGATCCGCCCGCACGGCCTCGGGCAGCGCCGCGATCACCGCCCGCCGGTCATCCCGATCCCGGGCGCCCAGCGTTCGAACGAAGATGTCGAGCCAGGCGCTGTACTGCGCGGCGTCGTTGCCGTGCAGGCACACGAGCAACCCGAAGAACGACGCCTCCGATTCGCGCGCGAAACCCGCGAGGTGCCCCCACTCGTGGGCGATGACGCCCGGGCGTTCGAAGGGCAGGAGGTTCGAGGCGATGAGCGTCTCGAGGAAGAACGGGCTCGTCATGCCGCTCACGCCGGCCCGCGTGAAGTAGACGTCCAGCAGCGTGTGTTTCGGCCGGCCCGCCCGCACGGGCCCGGGCAGGCCGAGGAGACGGTCCCGGACTCGAGCGCCGGACCAAGATCCGCCGCCACGCGGTCCGCGTCGGGCCACTCGCCGGTGCCCTTCGGCAGGCGGGGCCGGAGGCGCGCCAGTTCGCCGAGCGCCGCCGTGTTGAGCGCGGTGACGGCGGCCGTCGTCACCCGCCCGTCGTCGAAGTCGAGCGTGACGGTCATCGGCTGGCGGCGGTAGTTGGCGCCCCACGTCGCGAGAAACACCAGGTAGGCCAGCGCGACCAGGACCGTGCCCTGCCAGGCGCGGCGGCCGAGCGTCGCGAGGCGGCGCCGGCGCGGCGCACGCAGCACGGACACGACGGCGGCCACGGCCACGCCGGCGCCGGCCAGGACGAGCGCATCGAACACGGCGAAGGGCACCGCATTCGAGGCGCTGGTCAGCAGCCGCTGCACCGGCGGGAACCAGACCCGGGCGAACCACTCCTCCACCCATGCCGCAGGCACCGGAAGCACGGCGGCCGCAACGGCGGCGGCCACGACGAAGGCACCCGCGAGCTGCTTCCCCATCGCCGCCATCATAACCGGGTGAGCGCCGCGGGCCGGACTCTCGAGGCGAGCCGCCGGCTGGACTCCAGCCGGCCATCCCGGATATAAACGCCGGAGATGCCTGCCACCTCAGCGCACACGCCGCCGAGCGGGCGTCGCATCGAAATCCGCGGCATCGTGCAGGGCGTCGGGTTCCGCCCGTGGGTCTACCGCCTGGCGCGGGCGCACGGCGTCGGCGGCTGGGTCCGCAACGACGCGGGCGGCGTCACCATCGAGGCGTTCGGGCCCGACCACGACCTCGATGCCTTCGTGGAGGCGCTGCGGGACGCTCCGCCGCCCGCGGCCGCACATCAGTGAACTCACGTGCCGCGCGATCGAGGGGCGGCAGGCCGTCGCCTTCGAGATCGTGGCGTCGGCGCCGTCAGCCGAGCGGCGCGTCTCGATCCCGGCGGACCTGGCGACGTGCCCGGACTGCCTGCGCGGAGATCCGCGACCCCGCCGACCGCCGCTATCGCGTATCCCTTCACCAACTGCACGAACTGCGGCCCGCGCTTCACCATCGCGCATCGACATCCCCTACGACCGCCCGAACACGACGATGGCGGCCTTCACGATGTGCCCGGCGTGCCAGGCGGAGTACGACGTCGCCGGCGGACCGCCGCTTCCACGCGCAGCCGAACGCCTGCCCGGCGTGCGGTCCCAGGCTCTGGCTCGCCGGCGCCGGACGGAGGCGAGATCGCCGCGGCCGATCCCGATCGCCTGCTGCCGCCGAGGCGATCTGCTCGCGGCCTGATTCGTCGCGGTCAAGGGACTCGGCGGCTTCCACCTCGCCTGCGACGCGACGAACGCGCAGGCGGTGGCCGCGCTTGCGCGACGCGCAAGCGGCGCGACGAGAAGCCCTTCGCCGTCATGGTCGCCGATCCGGCCGCGGCCGAGGCGCTCGCCGTGCTCGACGACGAGGAGCGGCGGCTGCTGTCGTCGGTGGAACGGCCCATCGTGCTCGCGCGGCGCCGCGCGACGGCGCCGCTCGCGGCCAACGTGGCGCCGGGCAATCCGCTGGTCGGCGTCATGCTGCCCTACACCCCGCTGCATCACCTGCTCGCTGGCGGCCGCGCGACGGCCCGCTCGTGATGACCTCCGGCAACCTCTCCGACGAGCCGCTCGCGTTCCGGAACGACGAGGCCCTCGAGCGGCTGGCCGGCATCGCCGACCTGTTCCTCCTGCACGACCGCGACATCGATACGCGCTGCGACGACTCGGTGGCCCGCGTCATCGCCGGCGCGCCGGTCGTGCTTCGCCGCTCGCGGGGCTACGTCCCGCGGGGCATCCCGGCGCCCGGGCTCTTCGCCGACCCGGTGCTCGCCTGCGGGGCGCTCCTCAAGAACACCTTCTGCCTCGGCGTCGAGCGGCACGGCGTTCCTCGGCCCGCACATCGGCGATCTCGAGAACCTCGAGACCTTCGAGGCCTACGAGCACGCCATCGGCCGGATGGAGCGCTTCCTCGGCGCGCGCCCCGCCGTCATCGCGCACGATCTGCACCCGGACTACCTCTCGACGCGCTACGCGCTCGCCGCGGCCGAGCGCGACGAAGATCGGCGTCCAGCACCACCACGCGCACGTCTGCGCCGCCATGGCCGAGCACGGGATCGGCGGGCCCGGTCATCGGCGTGGCCTACGACGGCACGGGGCTCGGCACCGACGGCACGGCCTGGGGCGGCGAGGTGCTGGTGGCCGACTACGCTCCGCTTCGCGCGCATCGCCACGTTCCGCCCGATTCGGCTCGCGGGCGGCGACCTGGCCATCCGGCAGGTCTGGCGTCAGGCGCTCGCGCTGCTCGACGACGCGTTCGGCGGCGACGCCCCGATCGACCGCTTCCCGCTCTTCGCGCCGCGTCGCCGGCGCGGGAACTGGCACGGTCGTGCGGCAGATGCTCGCCGGCGGCGTGAACACGCCGGCCGCGCACGGCGTCGGCCGGTACTTCGACGCGGTCGGCGCGCTGGGCCTCGGCCGGCCGGAGTCGCGCTACGAGGGCCAGGTCGCGCTGGAGTGGAACCTCGCGGCCGATCCGGACGAAGATGGACGCTACGCGTTCGCGATCGGCGGACGGGCCGGGCCTGTCCGAGCTCGATCTCCGGCCCGCGATCCGGGCGCTGGCCGGCGAGTTGATCGACGGGCGTGCCGCCGGCGACGGTGTCGGCGCGCTTCCACAACACGCTCGCGGCCGCGACGGTGGAGCTCGTCGGGCTGGCCCGGCGCCGCTCGGGCGACCTTCCGGTCGTGCTGACCGGCGGCGTGTTCCAGAACGCGCTGCTCGCCGAGCGCGTCCTGCGCGCGGCTCGGCCCCGGCGCCCGGGTGCTGCGCCACGCCGCCGTGCCGCCGGGCGACGGCGGCCTGGCGCTCGGCCAGGCGGTCATCGCGAGCGCGGTCGTCCAGGCGGGCAGGCGTGAAGTGGAGGAGGACGTATGTGCCTAGGCGTGCCGGGCAGGGTCGATCGCCATCGAGGGCAACTGCGCGACGGTCGACTTCTGGGGAGTCCGGCGCCAGGTCCTCCTCGACGTCGTCGACGAGCCGGTCGCCGTCGGCGACTACATCCTCAACCACGTCGGCTACGCGATCCGGCGCATCCCCGAGAGCGAGATCGGCGAGACGCTCGCGCTCTTCGAACAGCTGCTCGCCGCAGGATGACGCGGCCGACCTCATGGCCGGCGACGTGCGCGTCGAAATCGCCGCCACCGGCACGGTGCCCGATGCCGACGCCTGATCCGCGGGCCGCGTTCAGCGAGCTGAAGTTCCGCGACCCGGTGCGCGCCCGGGCGATGGTCGAGGCGCTGGGGCGCATCACCGACGGCATCGGACGGTCGCCCGTCTCGCTGATGCACGTCTGCGGCAGCCACGAGCAGGCCATCGCGAAGTTCGGCCTGCGCGCCGTCGTTCCCGGCGCGCCCTCAACGTCATCATGGGCCCGGGCTGCCCGGTGTGCATCACCGACGCCCGGGAGGTCGACGAGGGCGTGGCGCTGGCCCGCAGGGCGTGCACATCGCGACCTACGGCGACATGCTGCGCGTGCCCGGCACCGTGATGTCGCTGGCCGACGCCCAGGCCGAGGGCGCGAAGGTCCACGTGGTCTACAGCGCCGGACAGGCGGTCGAACTGGCCGAGCGCGTCAAGGAGCCGGTGGTCTTCTTCGCCACCGGTTTCGAGACGACGGCGGTGGCCACGGCCGCGATCGTCCTGAAGGGGCTGCCCGACAACCTCTCCATTCTCTCGGCGCACAAGTACATCCCGCCGGTGATGGAGATCGTCGCCGAGATGCCGGACCGGCGGTGGAGGGTTTCCTCGCGGCCGGGCACGCGGCCACCATCACGGGCTGGGGCGTCTTCGAGCCGTTCGTCGAGCGCCACCGCCTCCCGGTGGTCGTCGCCGGCTTCGAGCCGCTCGACATCCTGGCCGGCCTCGTGCAGGCTGGTCGAGCTCGTGCGCGACGGCACGCCGCAGGTCGTCAACATGTATCCGCGCTGCGTCACGAGAGAGGGCAACCTCCGCGCGCAGGAGCAGCTGTGGGAGGTGTTCGAGCCGTCGGGCGGCCGCTGGCGCGGCATCGCGCGCGTGCCGGACGGCAACCTCGCGCTGCGCGACGATTCGCCGGCCTCGACGCGCGGGCGCGGTTCACGATCGACGTCACGCCTCTCGCCAGCCACGCGCCGCCCGCGCTGGCCGAGTCGTGCCTCTGCGGCAGCATCATGACCGGCATCTCGTCGCCGACCGACTGCACGCTGTTCGGCGAGGCGTGCACGCCGGAGCACCCGGTGGGCGCCTGCATGGTGAGCAGCGAGGGCACCTGCAGGATCTGGCACCAGTACGGCGGGCATCCCGACCTCGGAGACCTCGCGTGAGCCGCCGCGGCGTCGTCGACGACAGGATCGGCCTGAAGCACGGCGCCGGCGGGCGGGCGATGCGCGCGCTCATCGAGCAGGTCTGCCTGGCCGGCCCGGGCGGCGCGCCCGCGGACGGCGGCATCGGGCCTCGCGGCGATGGACGACGGGGCCGCGATTCGCGTCGGCGACCGCTGGCTCGTCCTCACCACCGACTCGCACGTCGTCCATCCCGTCTTCTTCCCGGGCGGCGACATCGGCCGGCTCGCCGTCTGCGGGCACGGTCAACGACCTCGCCATGATGGGCGCGACCGAGGTGACGGCGCTCACGTGCGCGGTCATCCTCGAGGAGGGTTTCCCGCGGGCGGACCTCGAGCGCGTCTACGCCTCCATTCGCGCGGCGTGCGACGAGGCCGGCGCGCCGATCGTGACCGGCGACACCAAGGTGATGGGCCGCGGCGAGATCGACGGCATCGTGCTCAACACGGCCGGGGTGGCCTTCTGCGACCGGCCGGTGCCGGACGCGGGCCTGCGCCCCGGGCGACGTCGTGATCGTGACCGGCACGATTGGCGACCACGGGATGGCGATCATGGCCGCGCGGCACGCCCTGTCGCTCGACGGCGACCTCCGGTCGGACGTGGCGCCCCTCAACGGGCTCGTCCGCGCCGCGCTGCGGGCCGGCGGCGATGGCGTGACGGCGATGAAGGACCCGACGCGCGGAGGCCTGTCGAGCGCCCTCCACGAGATGGCGCAGAAGTCGCGCGTCGGCATCCTCGTCGAGGAGTCGGCCGTGCCGGTGACGCACGAGGTGCGCGGCGGCGTCGGATCTGCTCGGCATCGACCCGCTCATGATGGCGTACGAAGGCAAGGCCGTGATCGGCGTGCGGCCGGACGCCGCCGACGCGGTGCTCGCGGCCCTCCGCGCCCACCCGCTCGGGCGGGACGCCGCGCGCATCGGGCGCTGTCTCGCGCAGCACGCCGGGGCGGTGATTCTCGACACCGGCCTCGGCCGCCGGATCCTGGCCGAGTCCGACGGCGAGCCCCTGCCGCGGATCTGCTGAGCCGCCGGAGACACGCGATGCACGAGTACTCGCTCATGATGGCGCTGATGGAACGCGTGGAGGAGGAGGCGGCCGCGCACCGCGCCCTCGCCGTGCACCGCGTCCGCGTCCGCATCGGCGAGCTGTCCGGCGTCGAACCCGAGCTGCTCGAGAGCGCGTTCGCCATCGCGCGGGCCGGCACCATCTGCGCGGGCGCCGCGCTCGAGGTCGAGCGCGTGGCGGCGCGGTGGGCCTGTTCGGGCTGCCGGCGCCCGATGGACGCCGGCGATCGGCTGCAGTGCGCCGCGTGCGGCGCGCCCGCGGCGCTCGTCGCCGGCGACGAGATCCTGCTCGGGCAAGTCGAACTGGAGGTGCCCTGATGTGCGAGACCTGCGGCTGCGGGGATCCGCACGTGGTGTCGGTCGAGATCCAGGAACGCATCCTGTCGGTCAACGACCGCGACGCCGCCCACAACCGCGAGCACTTCACCGCGCGCGGCGTGCTGGCCATCAATCTGATGGGTTCGCCGGGGTCGGGCAAGACCGCCGTCCTCGAAGCCACGGCGCGGGCCTTCGCCGGGCGGTTCCGCGTCGCGGCCATCGCCGGCGACCTCGAGACCGAGCGCGACGCCGAGCGCCTGCGCCTCGCGGGCATCCCGGCGCGCGCCATCACCACGGGATCGGCCTGCCATCTCGACGCGGCGATGGTCCACCACGCCCTGCACCACGACAGCCTCCACGACGCGCGGCTGCTGTTCATCGAGAACGTCGGCAACCTGGTGTGCCCGGCCGTCTACGACCTCGGCCAGGCCTTCAACGTCGTGGCGCTGGCGGTCACCGAGGGCGAGGACAAGCCGCTGAAGTACCCGGTGATGTTCCGCAAGGCCGACCTGGTCCTGATCACGAAGACCGACCTGCTGCCCTACCTCGACGTGCGCCTCGACACGATCGACGAGGCCCTCGGCAGGGTGATGCCGGTGCCGCAGGCCCTCCACGTGTCGGCCCGCAGCGGCGACGGGATGGACCGCTGGTTCGCCTGGCTCGAAACGCAGCTGGCGGCGCGAAGCGGCCCCCGGCCGGACCACGCCGCCGGCGGCCACATCCACCGCCACGCCTGAGCCAGGCCAGGCGCCTGCCCCTTCCGCGCATCCATCTGCCGGAATCCCGGCATGGCCGGGCTGTCCGCCTGGCGTCCGAGTTGGCAACACGCGTCTGTGCAATGTGTTACAGTCGCCTTCAATTGTGGCAGTTTCCTTGCTGTTCGTCCTGATGGCCGAGAATCCTGCCGGGCCGCGTCGCTGCCCGGCGGGGTCCCGCCCTTCTGGCCGGTCCGCCCGTGACGTGCCGCCGGCCCCCGCACTGTTGCCCGTGATGTCGGCTGCTCGCGTGGATCGCCTATGATCCTGACGTTACTCCTTGCTTCCTTCCTGGCGTCGCAGCCGGGCCAGACGGCGCCTCCGCAGGCTCCCGATGTCGAGACCTGCCTCGCCTGCCACGGCGATCCGTCTTTGTCGGTCACCCTGCCGAGCGGCGAAACCAGGTCGCTGCACGTCAGCCTGGACACGTTCCGGGCGTCGGTCCACGGCAACAAGCTCAGCTGCACGGACTGCCACCAGGACATGACGTCGGTGCCCCACGAGGCGCGGCCGTTCAAGACCCTGCGGGACTTCACGCTCGCGTATTACGAGCAGTGCAAGCGATGCCACTTCGCGAACTACACGAAGACGCTCGACAGCGTGCACTTCAAGGCGCTCGAGCGGCGCGACCGGATGGCGCCCACGTGCGTGGACTGCCACGGCGCCCATGACATCGCTCCGCCGCACAAGCCGAAGGTCCGGATCTCGCAGACCTGCGCGCGGTGCCATCAGGGCGTCTTCGACGTCTTCAGCAAGAGCGTCCACGGCCGCTTCCTCGAGAAGAGCGACGACGTGCCCGGGTGCACCGACTGCCACGGCGTGCACGATGTGGCGGGCCCGCGGGACGGCGACTGGCGGAAGCGCACGCCGGAGCTGTGCAGCAACTGCCACGCGAACAAGACGCTCATGGACAAGTACGGCATCTCGACAGCCGTCGCGAAAACCTACGTGGCCGATTTCCACGGGATGACGGCGTCGCTCCAGCGTTCGGGGGCGGCCCGCCAGACGAGCGTCGTCGCGCTGTGCACCGACTGCCACGGCGTGCACGACATCACGAAGGTCGACGAGCCGGGCTCCCGCGTGCTCCGCGCGAACCTGGTCAAGACCTGCGCGCGCTGCCACGAAGGGGCCAGCGACAACTTCCCGGCCGCGTGGATGTCGCACTACGAGCCGACGTGGGAGAAGGCGCCGCTCGTGTACGGCGTGCAGCTCTTCTATGACATCCTCATCCCGTTCATGGTCGCGGGGCTGCTCCTGCAGATCCTGCTTCACTTCTGGCGCATGGTCGTCAACCGATGAGCACCTATCTCACGCGCTTCTCCGTCCGCCAGCGCACGGAGCACGTCCTGGTGATGTCGCTGTTCATCATCCTGTCGCTGACCGGCCTCCCCCAGAAGTACTTCGACGCCGGCTGGGCCCGCTGGATGATCGACCTCCTGGGCGGCATCGATCGCATCCGCTGGTTCCACCGGGCCGCCGGGCTGTCGTTCACCGCGATGACCGCCTTCCACCTCATGTTCGCCATCGGCGCGGTGGCCAGCGGCCGCTCGCCGCTCTCGATCGTGCCGAACCGCAAGGACTTCACCGACGCCATCCAGACGCTCCATTACTACCTCGGCCGCGCCGACGCGCCGGCGCGGTTCGACCGGTTCGACTACCGGCAGAAGTTCGAGTACCTGGGGCCTCGTCCTCGGCGCGGTGGTCGTCATCTCGACCGGGCTCGTCCTCTACTTCCCGATCCTCTTCACCCGCTTCTTCCCGGGCGCGCTGGTGCCGGCCGCCAAGGTGGCCCACAGCAACGAGGGGCTGATGGCGTTTCTCGTCGTCATCCTCTGGCACATCTACAACGCGCACTTCAACCCCGACGTCTTCCCGTTCGACAAGACGATCTTCACGGGCAAGATCAGCCTCGAGCGCATGAAGCACGAGCACCCGCTCGAACTCGAGCGCCTGAAACAGGTGCAGGACATCGAGGAGGGGTGAGTGCCCGCGCGGACCGGAGCGCTCGCCCTCACGTGCGCGCTCCTGACCGTCGTGCACACGTGGCCCATGGCCGTCGCCCCGCATCGCCATTCGCGCATCGACAACGCCGACTACCTCCTGAACGCCTGGGCGATTTCGTGGGTGGCCCACCAGGGCGCCACCGATCCCCTCCGGCTGTTTGACGGCAACATCTTCTGGCCCGAACGACGGACGCTGGCGTACTCGGAAGCCATGATCGTGCAGGGTGTCATCGCCGCCCCGGTCCGGGCGCTCGGCGGAAGTCCGGTGCTGGCGTACAGCACGGTCATGCTCGCGGGGTATCTTCCTCACCTCCCTCGCCTTCGGGCTGCTGGCCTACCGCTGGACCGGCAGCTGGGCGGCGGCGTTCGTGACGGCGTCGGCTGCGGGATTCAACTCGCACCTCTTCACGCGCATGGGACAGCTGCAGGCCATGCACGTCGAGTTCATCGCGCTCGCGCTCTTCGGCCTCGACAGGATCTTCACGCGGGGCAGGATCCGCGACGCGGTCACGCTCGGTGTCGGCTTCGCGCTGCAGGGCCTCACCTCGATCTACCTGCTGGTGTTCACGGCCTGGGCGATGCTGTTCGCCGGTCTCACCCGGTTCGTGACGGCCGGCCGCGGGCGCAGGGGGCGCCCGGCGATGCTGGCGGCGCTGGCTGCGGGCGTGGCGTTGCTCCTGCTGAGCTTCTATCTCGACGCATACTATCGGCTCCACCTCGACCAGGGATTCGCGCGGACCAGCGCCGACAACACGGCGCTGGCCGGCTCCTACACCGACTATCTCAGCTCCGTGTCGTGGGCCCACTTCTGGTGGAGCCGGCCGTTTGTCGAAGTCAGCCGCTCCATCAACTTCCCGGGCATCACCGTGCTGCGTGCTGTGCCGCCGCGGCCGTCGCCTCGCGCCGGGTCCGATCGGACCCGCGCGCCACGATGTGCATGGCTGTCGCCGTCGGCTGCGCGGCGGTGTCGATGGCGCCCCGGCTCCCTGGCTACGCGCGCGTGCACGACCTGGTGCCGCTCTTCTGGGCGGTGCGCGCGCAGGCGCACATCGGCCAGGTGGTGCTGCTCGCGCTCGCCGTGCTCGCCGGTTTCGGCATCGCCGCGATCGAGCGCCGATGGGGCGCCCGGCGGGGCTGGCCGGCGGCGGCCGTCGTAGCCGTCGTGCTCATCAACGCGGAGGCGCTGCGGGCCCCGATTCCCTATCGTCCGTTCGATGGCATCCCCAGGGTCTACGAGGCGCTGCGGCCTGAGCGGGGCGCGGTCGTGCTCGAGTTGCCGATGTACGAGCGGCGCGCCGCCTTCGCCAATGCCCCCTACATGCTCAACTCCACGAGCCACTGGAAGCCCATCGTCAACGGCTACAGCGGATTCCTGCCCGCGAGTTACGTGCGCCTGTGGTCCGAGGTCCAGGGCTTTCCGGGCTACGACGCCCTCGAGGTCATGCACCGTCGCGGGATCACGCACGCGGTGGTTCACGAGGCCGCCTTCATCGGCATTTACGGGCGCCAACGGTTCGACGACATCGGGGCGGCGCGTTCATTGCGGGAGATCGCCCGCGAGGGCGACATCCACATCTATCGGTTGCACTAGGAGGTCGGAGTGTTGTGGAGCGCAGCCGGCCAGGCCATCCTGCACGCGACGGTGGCCGCCCTCCTCATCGAAGGGCTGCTCCGGCTGTGGCGCGTGGAGGACCCCGGCGAGCGGCTCGCGATGCGGGGAATCGCTCTTGCCGCGCCCCTCCTGCTCACGACGATCTATCTGGCGGCGACGCCGTGGCGGGCCGAGTCCTGGTTCGTCGAGGACTGGTCCCTCTTCGCGGGCGCGCACTGGAATCACGTCCGTCTGGGCGGCATCGGCCTGGCCTCGGCCGCGAGCGCGGCGCTTTCGGCGGCCGGCACCGCCCTGTTCCTGCGTGACGCCCTGCCGTTTGTCGCCGATCGCCTCGCCCGGACGGCGGCCGGCGACGGGCTTCCTGACAACCACCCGGCTTGCACGCGGGTCCGGGACGCGGTCGACGCGGCCGAGGCCCGAGGCGTCGATCGCCCGTCCACGGTCACCGTCGTGGCGCTCGAGTCGCCGGTCCTGATGTGCACCGGGATCGGCCGCACGGAGATTGTCGTCTCGACCGGCACGCTCGACCTCCTTGACGATGCCGCCCTCGAGGCCGCCCTCGCGCACGAGATGGCGCACCTCGCGGCGCGCGACCCGCTGACGGGCTGGTGGCTGATGGCCGCGCGCACGCTGCAGTTTTTCAACCCCGTCGTCCAGATCGTGGCGCGGCAGGCCGTCCAGGACCTGGAGCGCCGCGCCGACATCGCCGTCACCGAGCGCGGACGCGCGCGCGGTCTGGCCGACGCCGTGCAGCGGCTGTCGCTCGCGGAGCACGTACACTCCGACCTGACCCTGCCGGTCGACGGCGGGCAACCGGCCAGGCGCCTGCTGGCCTCGGCGCACCGCCGCGCCGTCGATGCCCGCTGCGAGCTCCTGCTCGAGGGCGCCCTGCCCGCGCGCCAGCCGTTCCGCACCTGGCGGCTCGGCCTGACCGCGTCGGCCCTGGCCGTGCTGCTGTTCCTCGTGGTCTAGGCACGATGACGCGCGCCGGCGACCACGTCGATCCGCCGGCGCGTCCGCCGCGGGCTGGCGCGGATGGTCGGCGTCTGGCTGCTCGCCATCCTGGCCGCGGCCGCGGCCCTGCGCGTCGCCGACGCCGTTCCGCGCGTCCTGCTCGACGTGCCTCGCGGCGTGGTCCGCCCTGTCGATCTCGCCAGCCTCGAACGCGAGTCGGGCCGCCGCATGCCGATGCCAGCCTACTTCCCCGACAGCCTCGCATGGCCGCCCGCCGAGGTGCGGTTGCACTCGGGCGGATCGGCCGCCATCTGGTGCCGGCAGCGGCCGGCTGGTGGCCTGGCCTTGATTCTCGCCACGGCACCGCCGGGCGCGCGGGCGATTGCGGCCGCGGTGCTGCCGCCCGCGGTCGAACTGCAGCGCGAGCGCGCGTCGCTTGGCGCTGGTCCCGCCAGCGTCTCCCGCGTGCGGGACCAGGATGGTGCCGTCTGGCAGCAGGTGGAGTGGCAGACGCCGGGGCAGATCATTCTGCTCCGGTATCGTGGTACCCTCGACGAACTGTTGAAGATCGCCGGCAGCGTGCGCGAATGAGGCAGCCGTGAGTCCGTCACGATCCCGCTGGAACATCAAGGGCATTCAGTCCCGCGTCGGCCTGCTGGTCGTCCTGGGCGTCCTCACGTCCATGCTGCTCCCGGGCTGGATCGCCTCGAAGAGCCTTGCCGCGCTCGCCGACGAGATCCTGTCGAGGCGGTTGAGCGAGGCCACATCGGCCACGGGGCACCTTGTCGCCGTCGTCGATCGCGAGTGGAGCAAGCTCCAGGAGGTGGCCACCGGGCCGGGCATCGCCGCGCATCACGACGATGCCGCGAGCCAGGCCCTGGTGCTGTCGGCGCTCAGGACCTCCTATCTCCGCGCCGAATTGATGCGCGACACGTACGTCACCGACGCGGAAGGGCGCGTCCGCCTGCGGGAGCCTCACGCGGGCCCGGCGGATCCTGCCGTCCTTCCCGGAGCGGGCGAGGCGCTGCGCAGCGGGCGGCCGACGCGCCACCGGCCTCGTGAACGGCCCGAACGGCCCCGCCGTCTTCCTCTTCGTGCCGTTCCGCGACTGGACGGGCCAGGCGGCTGGCCTTGTCGCCGGCGAGATCGATCCGCGAGGACCCCGTTTCGCGGCGGTCCTCGCCGAGCACAGCGCCCGGTCGAGCGGCGGTTCGATCGACGTCATCGACAGTGCGGGCGTCATCCTCGCCAGCACGGATCAGGCCCGCCAGGGCGCGGCGAGCGACCATCGCCAGCTCCTCGCCAACCTCATCCGGACCGGCGGCTCGACCCGCGGCACGTGCCACAGCTGTCACGAGGGGTCGGAGCGCCGCACCACCGACCTGATGGCGTTCGCCTCGGCCAGGTCGCTCGGCTGGGGCGTGCGGGTCCGCGAGCCGGAATCGTCGGCCCTCGCGGACACGACCCGGCTGCGCACGACGCTGCTGGCGCTCGGCCCGGTGCTGCTCGGCCTCGGGCTGCTGTTCGCGTACGGGGCGGCCCAGAGCCTGCTGCGTCCGCTCGGGCGTCCTGACCCGCACGGCCGAGCGCATCGCCGCCGGCGACATGGAGGCGCCGGTCCCCGACCTCGGCGCCGACGAGGTCGGCCGCCTGGGGCGGTCGCTCGAACACATGCGCAGCCGGATCAAGTCGTCGCTGGACGACATCGAGGAGGCCAACGCGAAGCTCGAACGCCGTGTCGAGGCGCGCACGGCCGAGCTGCAGGCGCTCTACGCGCAGCTCGCCGAGCGCGACGAGGCGCGCAGCCGGCTGCTCCGCCAGGTCATCACGGCCCAGGAAGACGAGCGCAAGCGGCTGGCGCGCGAACTGCACGACGAGACGTGCCAGACCATCAGCGCCCTCAACATGCGCCTCGAAACGGCCGTCACGGGCCTGCCGCCCGGCGCCGACAGCGCGCCGCTTCTCGAGGCCCGCGCGCTGGCCGTGCGCACGCTCGACGAACTGCACCGCCTCATCTACGACCTCCGCCCCTCGGTGCTCGACGACCTCGGCCTGTGGTCGGCCATCCAGTGGTACGCGGACCGGCAGCTCAAGCCGCGCGGCGTGGCCGTGCACTGCGAGTTCACCGACGTCGAGCGCCGGCTGCCGCAGGTCATGGAAACCGCCCTCTTCAGGGCGGTGCAGGAGGCCGTCAGCAACATCGGCAAGCACGCGGACGCGGAACACGTCCTCATCCAGTGCAGCTTCGAGCGCGACGTGCTCACGATCGAGATCGAAGACGACGGCAACGGCTTCGAGCCGTCGGCCATCACGCGCCCGAAAGACGAGGGCCACGGGTGGGGCCTGCTCGGCATCACCGAGCGCGTGGAGGCGCTGGGCGGCGCCGTCGTGATCGACACCGCTCCGGGCCAGGGCGCCCGCATCGTCATCACCGTCCCCGTTCCCCCGGAGGGCGCGCGTGCCTAAGATCCGTGTGCTCATCGCCGACGACCACGCCATCGTCCGCGAAGGCGTGAAGGCCCTGATCAACATGGCCGACGACATGGAGGTGGTCGGCGAGGCCGCGGACGGCCGCGAGGCCATCGCGCAGGCGCAGGCCCTCGAGCCCGATGTCGCCGTCATGGACATCGCGATGCCGGGACTCGGAGGCCTCGAGGCGACGATCGAGATCCGCAAGCTGTGCCCGCGCACGCGGATCCTGGTGCTCTCGCAGTACGACGACCGCGAGTACGTGCGGCGGTTCCTCAAGGCGGGCGTCTCGGGGTACGTGCTCAAGAAGTCGGCCGGATCGGACCTCGCCTCCGCCATCAGGTCGGTCCACCGGGGCGGCCTCGTGCTCGACCCGGAGGTGGCGCGCGAGGCGATGCGCGATCGCGAGGCGGCGGCCGACGGCTCGCGGGCGGCTGATCCCTACGAGACGCTGACCGACCGCGAGAAGCAGGTGCTCAAGCTCGTGGCCGAGGGGCACAGCAACAAGGAGGTCGCCGACGACCTGGGCATCAGCGTCAAGACGGCGATGTCCCACCGCGAGCACATCATGGAGAAACTGGACCTGCACAGCCGGACCGAGCTCATCCGGTTCGCGATCAGACAGGGCATCATCAGGGTCGATTAACAGGACCGGTTTCGCAACCTGCGTGCGGCGGCCCGCCGGCGCCGCGAGAACGGGTTGCGAGACCGCGTGAACTGCGAGGGCGGCATGCATCCGTGGCACGACATCTACGTCGACGATCACCTCATCGAGCACGAGTTCCCCGTCGTCATCGAGGTGCCGATGGGGAGCAAGAACAAGTACGAGCTGGACAAGGAAACCGGGCTGCTCCGGCTCGATCGGGTGCTGTACGGGGCGGTCTACTACCCCGCCAACTACGGCTTCATCCCGCGCACCTACTGCGACGACGGGGACCCGCTCGACGCGCTGGTGCTCGGGCAGGAGCCGGTGCATCCCCTGACCATCGTCGAGGCGCGCGCCATCGGCGTCATGCGCATGCGCGACGAGAAGGGCCTCGACGACAAGATCCTCGCCGTCAACACCTCCGACCCTGCGGTCAACGGCTACGACGACCACACCCAGCTGCCGCCGTTCCTCACCAAGGAGATCAAGCGGTTCTTCCAGGACTACAAGGTCCTGGAGAACAAGCAGGTCGTTGTGGAAGACTTCATCGGCCCTGGCGATGCCATCAAGATCCTGCAGGAGGCACTGGCCCTGTACAGGCAGCTGAGGCGTGGAGAATTGCGACGCGCCTGAGCCGTTTTCCAGCCGCCTCAATTCTGAGTGGCGGTTTCCGTTGAATTGTTCTACACTGGCGCCGCGTACGCCCCCGCACGGCCGCATCTCGCCCCCGCCGCGCTCCGCAACGATTTGACTCGAGCCGCCGCCGATCGGGCGGACGGCTCCTCGGAGGCTGGGGTCATGCCACTCTCGAACGTGCGGTGGTGGAACCGGCTGGCGGTCATTCTGCCGGCGGCCATTGCCCTCGGCACGCTCCTGCTCGTCGGATCGGCCGCCCTGCTCTTCCTCCAGGCGCAGGAGCGGCACCTGCTGAACGAAGTCCGGCGTGGCGTGGTGCTGTTCAGCGAGACCATCAAGAGCAGCACGTACCACGACATGCTCGCGGATCGCCGCGACAACGCGTATCTCGTGATGGACACGATTGGACACCAGTCGGGCATCGACCGCGTCCGCTTCTTCAACAAGGAAGGGCGGGTCACCTTCTCCAGCGATCGGGCCGAGACCGGCACGCTGGTCGACAAGCGGGCCGAGCAATGCTACGGCTGTCACGAAGCCGGCCGGCCGCTCGAGCGGCTGACGACGAGCACGCGCGACCGCATCTACACGTCGCACGGCCACCGGGTGCTGGGCATGGTCACGCCGATCTACAACGAGGCGGCCTGCTCGACGTCCGCGTGCCACGCGCATCCCGCCCGAGAAGCGCGTGCTCGGGGTCATCGACATCGGCATCTCCCTGGCGGAGATCGACGCGCATTTCGCCGCCATCCGCCGCAACACCATGCTGTCGGCCGGGCTGGCCGTCCTGGTGCTCGGGGCGTTTGTCGGGTGGCTCGCGCAGCGCGCCGTCGTGCGGCCCGTGTCCCAACTGGTGGGCGCCACCCGCGCGGTGGCCGCGGGCGACTATACGACGGAAATCAGCGTCGCCACCACGGGCGAACTCGGCGCGCTCGAGCGGTCCTTCAACGAGATGATCGGCGCGCTCTCCGTCGCGCGGGCGGAACGGCAGGCCCTGCTCGAGACGCTCGAACAGCAGGTCGAGGAGCGGACGGCGGCCCTCAAGAACGCCCAGGCGCAGCTGGTGCAGTCCGAGAAGCTCTCGTCGCTCGGACGGCTGGCGGCGTCGATCGCCCACGAAATCAACAATCCGCTGGCGGGCATCCTCACGTACGCGAAGCTGCTGATCCGGATGCTCGACTCCGGCCAGATGGACGAGCCGACGCGCGCGACCAGCGTGAAGCACCTGAAACTGGTGCAGCGCGAGACGGAGCGCTGCACGGCGATTGTCCGCAACCTGCTCGACTTCGCCCGCCAGCGCCCGCTGTCGCTCAAAGACATCGACTTCGCGGCGGTCATCGAGGAAGCCGTCTCGCTGGTCGGCCACCAGGCCGCCCTCAAGGGGCTCACGATTGCGAAGTCGGTCGCGCCGGTGCCGCTCATCAAGGCCGACGTCGGCCAGCTGCGCCAGGCCGTCGTCAACATCATCCTCAACGGGTTCGAAGCGATGCAGGGCGGCGGATCGCTGCGCCTGCGCTGCGGGCCCGTCGCCGGCGGGAAGCACGTCGAGTTCGCGTGCGAGGACACCGGCGTGGGCATCCCGCCGGACCGGCTGGCCAAGATTTTCGACCCGTTCTTCTCCACCAAGGAGATGGGCACCGGGCTCGGCCTGTCGGTCGTCTACGGCATCATCGAGCGCCACGGCGGCACCATCGACATCCGCAGCGAGGTCGGCACGGGCACGACCGTCGTGCTGCGCCTGCCCGTCCAGCACAGGGTCGAGGCCTGAGAGGCGAGGCGCAGCGATGGCCGCGGACGTGCACATCTGGTGGATCGGCGCCGACGCGGCCGACGACGCGCCTGATGGAGTCGGTCCGCGAGCGCACGGCGGCGGCCTTCCACCTCCAGGCCCGCCTGTACCGCCACGCGGACCGGCCGCACCAGGCCTTCGACCCCCGCCGGGGCCAGCATTCCTCGACGGCGATTCTGAAGTGGCTCGTCGGGCGCGACCAGCCCGGCCGCCGGACGCTCGCGGTCACGGATGCCGACCTGTTCATCCCCGTGCTCACCTTCGTGTACGGCGAGGCCCAGCTCGGCGGCCGCGCCGCGGTGGTCTCGACCGCGCGCCTGACGATCGAGCAGGACGGACGCCACGACCCCGCGCTGGTCGCGGACCGGATCGTCAAGGAATGCGTGCACGAACTCGGACACACCTTCGGCCTGCTGCACTGCGACACGCCGGGATGCGTCATGAGGCGATCGATCAACCTCATCGAGGTCGACGCGAAGACCATGACGCTCTGCGGACCATGCGAAGCCAGGTATCGGGAGCTTCGCGAGAAGGACGGACACCATGAGCAAGGAACGCACGCGCATCCTCGTGGTTGACGACGAGGAAATCGTCCGGGAATCGCTGTCGGGATGGCTGGCGAAGGACGGCTACACGCTCGACACCGCCCACGACGGCCCGACCGCGCTGGAGATGCTGCGCGATGGCCGGTGGTCGATTCTCCTGGTCGACCTGAAGATGCCGGGCATGGACGGCCTCCAGGTGCTCGAAGCGGCGAAGCAGGCCCAGCAAGACGTGGCCGTCGTCATCATGACCGCCTACGCCACGGTCGAGACCGCGGTCGAGGCCATGAAGGCCGGCGCCTACGACTACCTCGTCAAGCCGTTCGACCCCGAAGAACTCAGCCTGATGATGGTGAAGATCGTCGCGCAGCAGGCGCTGGTCCGCGAGAACGTGCTCCTGCGCAAGGTGCTGAAGCGCGAATTCCACTTCCGCGACATGGTCAGCAAGAACCCGGCGATGCACCGGATGTTCGATCTGGCCAGGAGCGCCGCGCGCAGCCAGTCCACGATCCTGATCCTCGGCGAGAGCGGCACCGGCAAGGAACTGCTCGCGCGCGCCATCCATGCCGAGAGCCCGCGCCAGGCCTCGCCCTTCGTCGCCGTGTCGTGCGCGGCGCTCACCGAGACGCTGCTCGAGTCGGAGCTGTTCGGCCACGAGAAAGGCTCGTTCACCGGCGCCGTGGCGCGGAGGAAGGGCCAGCTTCGAACTGGCCCACGGCGGCACCCTGTTCCTCGACGAGATCGGCGACATCAGCCCGAAGCTCCAGCTCGACCTGCTCCGCGTCCTCGAAGAGCGCAAGCTCGTCCGCGTGGGCGGCACCGACCCGGTCGACGTCGACGTGCGCATCATCGCCGCGACGAATCGCGACCTGAAGAAGGCCGTCGCGGACGGCCAGTTCCGCGAGGACCTGTTCTACCGCCTCAACGTCATCCCCATCCTCCTCCCGCCGCTGCGCGAGCGCCGGGAGGACATCCCGCTCCTCGTCGAGCACTTCCTCGAGCGCCTGAGCGTCGAGACGGATCGACAAGTCGAAGGGGTGTCGGCCGACGCCCTCGCCGCCCTCATGCGTCACGACTGGCCGGGCAACGTGCGCGAGCTCCGCAACGTCCTCGAGCGCGGCATGGTCGTCGCCAAGGAGCCCGCTGATCCAGCCGGAGGACCTGGGCCTCTCGGCGTCGGGGATCAGGCCCGAGTCGCACGATCCCGAGCCTCACGCTCGACGAGGTGGAGCGGCGCCACATCACAGCTGGTGCTCCAGCACGCCGGCGGCAACGTCACCCAGGCGGCCCGCACCCTGGACATCGACCGCGTGACGCTCTACAACAAGATCCGGAAGTACGGGCTGCGCCGGGGCGACGATGACGGGTTCAACGGATAGGCGCTGAGCCCGCCTGTCAGGCGAGCCGCGGGCAGGTCGACGATGAAGCGGCTGCCGGCGCCGGGGCGCGTGTCCACCGACACGGTGCCCTGGTGGGCGGCGACGATCATCTTCACGAGGGCCAGGCCGAGCCCGGTGCCGCCGTGCCGCCGCGTCGTGGAGCCGTCGAGCTGGTGGAACGGCTCGAACAGCTCGGGCAAGCGGGCCTCGGCAATCCCCGGCCCGGTGTCGGCCACCCAGATGCGGACGCGATCGCCCGCGCGCTCGGCGCCGGCCTCGATGCGGCCGCCGGCCGGCGTGAACTTGATGGCGTTGTCGAGCAACTGATTGAGGACCCAACGCAGCTTCTCGGGGTCCGCCTTCACGGCGATGCCCGGCGCAGGCCCGTGCACCTGCAGCGACAGGCCCTGTGCCGCCGCGCGATCCCCCATCGCGGCCACCGCGCGCCCGAGCGCATCGGCCACGGGCACCACCGCGGGCCGCAGCACCATCTCGCCCCGGGCGCCGACCGCGAACTGGATCAGGTCGCCCACCAGCCGCTCCAGCTCGCCGACGCCGCGCCCCATCACCTCCACCGCCTGTCGCTGTTCATCGGTGAGGGGCCCGAGGTCCCCGGCGGCCAGCAGCGCGGTGAAGCCCTTGAGCTTCGTCAGCGGCGTCCGCAGCTCGTGCGACACGTTCGAGATGAAGTTGCCCTTCAGCCGGTCGAGCTCCGTCAGCTTGCGGTAGGCCTGCTCGAGTTCCCGCGTCCGATCCGCCACCCGCTGCTCGAGCTGGGCGTTGGCGGCCCGGAGCGCGCTCTGGAGCTCCTGCACCTGCTCGACGCTGGCCAGTTCCAGCTGCTCGCGCGTCATCACGCGCATCTCGAGCAGGACCTGGCCGAGCGTCTGACGCACGCCTGCGCCGGTCAGCTCGCGCTGGCGCCCGAGCGCGGAATCGAGCTGGCCGGAGGTGATGTAGCCGCGCTTCATCAGGAACTCGCCGAATCGCGAGAGCATCGCGTCGCCGACAAACGGCGTCCCGGGCGCGGCCGGGATCACGCTGAGCGCCTGCCGCTCGAGCAGCACGGCCGCCAGCGCGACGTCGATGCCGCAGGCCGGGCACGACGCGAGTCCAGCGTCGACCGCGGCGCCGCATCGAGGGCACAGCAGTCTGCGCCCGCTCTCCGGCGCTTCAGGCTGAAATTCGGACTTCGGCGCTGATGGCATCCCGCTCCCGTGGCTCTCGGTACGTATCGGCACGTCATGACACTCTCATGAGAGCGTGAAGCGGGAGATTCCCTACAACACCGTTGAAATTCACAATTCTGCAAGATAACGCCAGCAATCAGGCCAGATCGTGCCTGAATCGCCGCCAGGCTCCGTTTGGCCTGCTGAAATACTTCTACGCTCCACGCAGTTCGGCGCGCCTGGCCACACACGCACAGCCAGCCCATATCTCTTTTATTTATATTCATTTACATGGCTATGCCAAAGCCAGATCGTCGATGGCTCGGTCCTTGCTTTCTTGTGGAGTGGATGAAAGGGGCGCTGTAATGTCCTGCCCATATCTCAAAGAAGTCGTGATGCTCTACTGTCAGGCCTACCCAGTGAAGAAGCTGGTCCCGCTCGACCGCATCGCGACGGCCGACCCCTGCCTGGGGCGCGACTACGAGGCCTGCCCCCTTTTCAAGGACGTGCTGACCCGCATCCGGGCGCACAGCCAGCCTGCTGCGGCGGCCGCTGCGGTGCCGGACACGTCGACCCGAAGGGAGGTCTTCCGATGATGATCATCCCCACACTCGCGCTCCTCGGGCTCGTGCTCGTAGGCGCCTCGTGGCTGGTGGCGGCATTCGGCCGCTCCTGAGCCCACGACATACCCAACACGGGGTCACCCGAATGAAGCTGAATCGACGGACATTCTTCAAGGTTGCGGGAGGGGCGGGGGCCGTCGCCCTCGCCCCCGCAGCGTCCGCCGGCGCGACGACCTCCGCGGAGGCCCTCGACGCCGGCCGGCGCGGCGTCCTGGTGGACACGACCAAGTGCGTCGGCTGCCGGGCCTGCGAAGCGGCGTGCGCTGAAGCCAACACGCTGCCGGGTCCGGCCATGCCCGGCGACGCGTCGGTCTTCGCCACCCCGCGCAAGACCGACCCGGCGTCGTTCACCGTCGTGAACAGGACGGCGGTCTCTCCGGAGCGCTTCGCCAAGCAGCAGTGCATGCACTGCCTCGAGCCCGCCTGCGCCTCGGCGTGCCTGGTCCGCGCGCTGGAGAAGACGCCTGCCGGGCCCGTGGTCTATCACAAGCAATACTGCATGGGCTGCCGCTACTGCATGCTGGCCTGCCCGTTCGAGATGCCGAAGTACGAATACGACTCGCCGGCGCCCTACGTCAGAAAGTGCACCTTCTGCGCCGAGCGGCAGGCGAAAGGCCTGGACCCGGCCTGCACGTCGGTCTGCCCGACCGGCGCCCTGACGTTCGGGAATCGCAACGAACTGCTCGATATCGCCCGGGAGCGCCTCTACACGAAGGGCAGCCCGTACGTGCGCCACATCTACGGAGAGAACGAAGTCGGCGGCACGAGCTGGCTGTACATCAGCGACATCCCGCTCGACAAGCTGGGGCTGCCCGCCGGGCTCGGCACCTACGCGTATTCGTCGCTCACGCAGGCGTCGCTGGCCGCGGTCCCCTTCGTGCTGACGCTCTGGCCGCCGCTGCTGATGGGCATCTACAGCTTCAGCCGGCGCCGCCAGGAAGTCGAGGCACGCGGCGCCGAGGCGCGAGAGGGGGCCGACCATGTCTGAACACACGAGCGTTCCCGCGCTCACCGGCCGCGAATGGGCCAAATCGAAGCTGTTCCTCGGCATGTCGGTCGGCGACTACCTGAAGAGCCTCGTCACGCCGGGCAACTTCGTGGTCGGCCTCATCCTGGCCGTCGGGTTGCCGGTCATCGTCTATCGATTCGCCTACGGGCTCGGAGCCTCGACGAATCTGACGCAGACCACCCCGTGGGGCCTCTGGATCGGCTTCGACATGCTGGCCGGCGTCGCCCTCGCGGCTGGCGGCTACACGCTGGCGAGTTCGGTCTACATCTTCGGTCTCGAGAAATACCACCCCGTGGTGAGGCCGGCCGTGCTGACCGGGTTCCTGGGATATATGTTCGCCGCCCTCGGCCTGGCGGCCGATCTCGGACGGCCCTGGAACCTCCCCGTGCCGTTCTTCTTCTCCTGGGGCGGCCCCTCGGTCATGTTCGAGATCGCCTGGTGCGTCGGCCTCTACCTGACGGTCCTCGGCATGGAATTCCTGCCGCCCGTGTTCGAGTGGCTGGACTGGCCCCGCGCGCGCATGTGGGCCGTGCGGATGACCATCGGCCTGACCGTCTTCGGCGTCATGCTCTCGACGCTCCACCAGTCTTCCCTGGGCGCGCTGTTCCTGATGGCGCCGACGAAACTGCACCCGCTGTGGTACTCGCCGTTCATCCCGGCCTATTTCTTCATCTCGAGCATCGCGGCGGGCCTCAGCATGGTCATCGTGGAGAGCGCGCTGTCGCACCGCGCGTTCCAGGCCCGCACCGACCACCGGGTCGATCTCGATGGCATCGCCCTCGGCCTGGCCCGGGGCGCGTCAATCGTCCTCTTCGCCTACTTCTTCGTGAAACTCCAGGGCGTCGCCGACGGCGGCCGCTGGGCCCTGCTCACGACGGGCTACGGCTACTGGTTCCTGGTCGAGATGTTCGGGTTCATCCTGCTGCCCTCGCTGCTGTTCGCCTACGGCGCGCGCCACAACCGCGTGACGCTGGTGCGCTGGACGGCGGCCTGGACCGTCCTGGGCGTCATCGTGAACCGCCTGAACGTGTCCATCATCGCCATGAACTGGAACGCGCCGGAGCGGTATTTCCCGAGCTGGATGGAAGTTGTGGTCTCCATCACGCTCGTCACCCTCGGAGTGACCGCGTTCCGCTGGATCGTCAACCGTATGCCGGTGCTCCGGGAACTGCCCGAGTACCGCGATTCCGCATCGCACTGACGGGAGCCTTGCATGATTCCCCACGATATCCTCACGCTCTATTCGGCGAAGATGCTCGAGTACGGCATCGCGGTGCTGTTCCTCCTGCTCTTCATCCCCTTCTGGCGCTACGTCCAGGGCCCGGCGAAAGCGCCGGCGCTTGCGCCCGCCCGCAGCCGCGTCCCGGTGGTCAGGGCGGCCGAGTGGTTCCTCACTCCGGCCGACCGGCTGTTCCACCGCGGTCACGCGTGGCTCAAGGGCGGGGACGGCGGGCTGGTCACCGTCGGCCTGGACGATTTCGCCGCGAAGCTGGTCGGGCCGATTTCGCGCCTCGCGCTTCCGGCGGTCGGCGCCACGGTGGGACAGGGCGAGCACGGCTGGCGCCTGACGGCGCCGGACGGGCGGTCGGTGGACATGCTGTCGCCGGTTGACGGCACGGTGGTCCAGCTGAACCCGGCGCTCGCCGACTCGCCGGATCTCGCCGAACGCGATCCGTACGGCGACGGCTGGCTGATGAAGGTCCGCCCGTCGCGGCTGCGCGCCAACACGGTCAACCTGATGGCAGACCGGGCCGTCCGCCGCTGGATGGAAGACGCGGCCGCCGCGCTCCGCGGCCACGTCGCACCGGGCCTCGGCGCCCTGGCGCAGGACGGCGGCGTGCCCGTCGCCGGCATGGCCAGGGCGATCGACCCCGACGGCTGGGACCGCCTGGCGGCCACGCTGCTGCTGACAGCCGAGGAGGCCCCCGATGCGTAGCCTCACACGGTGCGCCGCGGCGGCCGTGGTCGTGATCGCCGCGCTGGCGCTGGTGGCCGTGGCGGCGGCGCAGTCGAGGATGCCGAAGCTGCCGGGGCCCTACGCAGTTCGCGCAGACGGGAGACAGCCCGGGCAAGGTGACGTTCAACCACGCCTCGCACGTCGACGAATCGGCGCCCTCGTGCACCAGCTGCCACCCGAAGGCGTTCAGCATCCTCAAGGCCGGCGCGACGGCCGACGGAAAGCCCATTACGCACGCGGCGATGGACAAGGGACACTCGTGCGGCGCGTGCCACAACGGAAAGACGTCGTTCGGGTTCGATGACTGCACGGTGTGCCACCGCTAGATGGAAAGTCGAGGGACTCATGGACACTCTCTTCACTGCGCTTGAATCGGGAGCCGTGCTGGTTGCCGGCCTGGCCATCCGGATGGGACTGCTGCTGCTGGTGCTGGCGGCGCTTTCGGTGCCCGTCTTCCTGTTCCTCACGGGCATGAAGGGCGTCGACGCGCTGCGCCGGCGGCTGCAGGGCGTCATCCGCGTCGGCCACCTGTTCTGGAGCGACAACGTCTACTACGCCCCGAGCCACACCTGGGTGCGCCCCGTCGGCCCACGGCGTGTCCGGGTCGGCTTCGACGATCTGGCGCAGCGCCTCTTCCAGGCGCCGATGGGCCTCACGCTCGCGCCGGTCGGGACCGTCGTGCGCGCCGGCGACGCGGTTGGCGAAATCCGCACGGCTCGCAGGCGCGCCCGGATCGTGTCGCCGGTCTCCGGCACCATCACCCGCGTCAACCAGGCCGTCCGCGAAGACGCGTCCCTGCTCCACCGCGACCCGTATTCGCGGGGATGGCTGTTCGCGGTGGCGCCGGCCGACACGGCGTACGAAACGCTGCCGACCGGTGCCGGGGCCAAGAGCTGGCTGTGGGACGAAGAGAACCGCCTGTCGCGCTTCTTCGAGGCGAAGCTGGGCGTGGCGGCCGCCGACGGCGGTGAATACGTGATGCACCCGCCCGAGCTGCTCCAGGACGAGCAGTGGGCGGAGCTCACGCGCGAGTTCCTTCAGAACCGGTAGCGGCGGTCTTACGCCAGCGGCTCGAGCGTCGCCGTGAAGTGCCGCAGCGTCTTCGGCGCGGACACGATGCGGTAGCCGCGCAGGCGGTCCCGCGTGGCGGCGACCTCGATGACGGCTTCGGCCACGTAGTCGATGTGCGACTGCGTGTAGACGCGCCGCGGGATCGCCAGCCGGACCAGGTCCATCGCGCCGGGCCGCTCGCTCCCGTCGGGCCGCAGGCCGAACATGACGGTGCCGATCTCCACGCCGCGGATGCCCGCCTCGACGTAGAGCTGGTTCACCACGGCGACCCCCGGGTACTGGAGCGGCGGGACGTGCGGCAGGAGCGCCCGCGCGTCGAGGTAGATCGCGTGCCCGCCGGGCGGGCGGATGATCGGCACGTCCGCCGCGATGAGCTTCTCGCCGAGGTACTCGGTCGAGCGGATCCGGTACCGGAGATAATCCTCCTCGACCACCTCCTCGAGGCCCCGCGCCACGGCCTCGAGGTCGTATCCAGCCAGTCCGCCGTAGGTCGGAAACCCCTCGGTCAGAATCAGCAGGTTGCGGGCGGCCTCGGCCCATTCCGGGTTGTTCATCGCCAGGAAGCCGCCGATGTTCGCCAGGCCGTCCTTCTTGGCCGACATCGTGCACCCGTCGGCCAGCGAGAACATCTCCTGGGCGATGGCCTTGGGCGTCCGGCCGCTCTGCCCCGGTTCACGCAGCTTGATGAACCAGGCGTTCTCCGCGAAACGGCACGCGTCGAGGAAGAACGGCTTCCTGAACCGGTCGCACAGCGCGCGCACGCCGCGCAGGTTCTCCAGCGAGACCGGCTGCCCGCCGCCGGAGTTGTTCGTGACCGTGACCATGACCAGCGGCACCAGGTCTCCGCGCTCGTCGAGCAGCCGCTCGAGGGCGGCCAGATCGATGTTGCCCTTGAACGGGTGAATCACCCGGGGCACGGTGCCCTCGCGGATGACCAGGTCCAGGGCCTCGGCCTCCTCCACCTCGATGTTCGCGCGCGTGGTGTCGAAGTGGTTGTTGTTGGGCACGATCTGGCCCGGCTGCAGGACGGTGTGAAAGAGGATCCGCTCGGCCGCCCGGCCCTGGTGCGTCGGGATGACGTACGCGAAGCCGGTCAGGTCCTTCACCACCGCCTCGAACCGGTAGAACGACCGGCTGCCGGCGTAGGACTCGTCGGCCTGCATCACCGCGCTCCACTGGGCGGCCGACATGGCGCCGGTCCCCGAGTCCGTCAGCAGGTCGATCAGGACGTCTTCGGCATGCAGGCGGAAGACGTTGTACCCGGCCGCGCGCAGCGCCGCCTCGCGATCCTCCCGGCGAGTGAACTTCACGGACTCGACCGACTTGATGCGAAACGGCTCGATAATCGTGCGGAAATTCATCGATCGCTCTCCGGGGGTCGTGCCACTCTAACATAGCGGGAGGAGGGACCCCGGCCCGGTGGGCCGACGGAACACGGCAGCGGGGCGCGTGTCACCTCAGGGCGGTTTTGTGAATCCAGCATGACATCGGAGGAGTGTGAAGATGCCCTTGTTCGAATACCAGTGCAAGACCTGCGGACACCGGTTCGAGGCGCTCGTCGTGGGCAGCCGGACGCCGGCGTGCCCGCGATGCAAGAGCGAAGAACTGGAGAAGCAGCACTCGACGTTCGGCCTCGGCGGCCCCGGCCGCGGCTACGGAAGCGGGTCGTACAGCGCCCCGTCGTGCTCGACCGGCGGCGGTTGAGGGATCTGACCCTTCCGGGCCGTGCGCCCGGACGGCTCGACGCGCCGCGGGGCTCCCCCGCGGCGTTCGTGTTTCGTGACGCCCGCCGGCCGCCCGTGTAGAATCGTGAGAACGGAGTCAGCATTCCCATGAAACGTGCCGCCCTGCTGCTTGCCGCCGCTCCTGATCACCGCCGGGCCGTCAATCGCCCCGGTGCACACGCAATCGCCCGCGGCCGACGAGGCGCGGCTGCTCCGCTTTCCCGCCATCCACGGCAACCAGGTCGTCTTCACCTACGCCGGCGATCTCGTACACGGTTCCGGCGGCGGGAGGCGTCGCCCGGCGCCTCACGAGCGACGCCGGCTTCGAGATGTTCGCCCGTTTCTCGCCCGACGGGAAGTCGCATCGCCTTCACCGGCCAGTACGACGGGAACACCGAGGTGTACCTGATGCCGGCGGAGGGAGGCATCCCCAGGCGCCTGACCTACACGGCCACCCTGGGCCGCGACGACGTGTCGGACCGCATGGGCCCGAACAACATCGTCATCGGCTGGAAGAACGAGAAGCAGATCCTGTTCCGCTCGCGGCGGACCGAGTGGAACGACTTCCGCGGCCAGCTCTATCTCGCGTCGGTCGACGGCGGGCCGATCGAGGAGCTGCCCCTGCCGCGCGGCGGCTTCGGCAGCTTCTCCCCGGACGGCAGGCAGTTCGTCTACAACCGGGTCTTCCGCGAGTTCCGCACGTGGAAGCGGTACCGCGGCGGCAGGCCGACGACGTGTGGCTGCACGACTTCGCGACGAAGACCACGACGAACCTGACGTCCAACCCCGCGCAGGACATCATCCCGATGTGGAAGGGGTCGAAGGTGTATTTCGCCTCCGACCGCGACGAGCGCGGGCGGATGAACCTCTACAGCTACGACATGGCCTCGAAGCAGACGAAGAAGCTGACGACGTTCACCGAGTTCGACGTGAAGTTCCCGTCGCTGGGCGATGGCGCGATCGTGTTCGAGAACGGGGGCTGGATCTACAGGCTCGACCTGGCGTCGGAGCAGGCGGCGAAGATCCCGGTGCGCATCCGCGAAGACCTCGACAGCGGGCGCGGCGCGATCGTGGACGTCAGCCGGAACATCACCAACTACGAGATCGCGCCGGACGGCAGCCGGGCGCTGTTCGGCGCGCGCGGCGACGTGTTCACGGTGCCGGCGAAGTTCGGCGCCACGCGGAACCTGACCCGGACGCCCGGCGTGCACGAGCGCAACTCGAAATGGTCGCCCGACGGCCGGTGGATTGCCTACATCTCCGACGCCTCGGGCGAGGACGAAATCTGGATCGCGCCCCAGGACGGGCGAGGCGCGGCGACGCAGATCACGACCGGCGGCAGCACCTACAAGTACCAGCCGGTGTGGTCGCCCGACAGCCGGAAGCTGATGTGGTCCGATCGCCAGCAGCGCCTGCACGTCGTCGACATCGCCACGAAGGCCGCACGAGCAGATCGCGGAGGCGCGGGCCTTCGAGATCACCAGCTACGCCTGGTCCCCCGACAGCCGGTGGGTCGCCTACGCGAAGCCCGAGGTGGAGGGCCCTCAGCGCATCTATCTCTATTCGCTCGAGACCAGGCAGACCATCCCGGCGAGCGACGCCTGGTTCAACTCGTCGGAGCCGATCTTCAGCAGCGACGGCACGCTCCTGTTCTTCGTCTCGGCGCGCAGCTTCAACCCGACGTACGGGCAGACCGAGTTCCAGCACGTCTACACCGACATGTCGCGGATCTACTTCGTGACGCTGGCGAAGGACACGAAGCACCCGTTCGCGCCGAAGAGCGACGAGGTGAAGATCAAGGAGGAGCCGACGCCCGCTGGCGCCGACGCGAAGGCACCCGCCGCCGACCCGAAGGCGGCCGAGGCGAAGAAAGCGGGCGCCGCGCCGGCGGTCCGAGTCGACGCCGACGGCCTCATCGCCCGCATCGGCGTCGTCCCGACGCCGCCGGCCAACTACCGCGTCGCTCACGTCGGTCGGCAGCCGCATCTACTACGTCCGGGCCAGCGCGCGCGAAGCGGCGGCCCTCTACGTGTACGACCTCGAGAAGCAGACCGAGACGCAGATCGGCGCCGGCACCGGCTACGAGATTTCCGCCGACGGCAAGAAGATGCTCATCGGCCAGCCCGGCAACCGCTATGCCATCATCGACACCCCGACCGGCAAGGCCGAGCCCCGCGACTTCCTCGACCTCGCCGACATGAAGGTCGCCCTCGACCGCCGCGCCGAGTGGCGGCAGATGTTCAACGAGTCGTGGCGCCAGATGCGCGACTTCTTCTACGCGCCCGAACATGCACGGCGTGGACTGGCCCGCGATGCGCCGCACGTACGAGGTGCTGCTCCCGCACGTGAACCACCGCGCCGACCTGACGTACGTCATCGGCGAGATGATCGGCGAGCTCAACGCCGGGCACGCGTACGTCGGCGGCGGCGACCTGCCTCGCCTCGAGCGGACGCCGATGGGGCTGCTGGGCGCGCAGCTGCAGCGCGACCCGCAGTCGAAGTACTTCCGCATCACCAAGATCTTCAAGGGGCAGAACTGGGACCCGTCGCTGCGGTCGCCGCTCACCGAGATCGGCGTCGACGCCAGCGTCGGCGACTACATCCTCGAGGTCGACGGACGCTCCACGGCCGGCATGACCGACATCTGGGAGGCCCTGGTCGGCAAGGCCGGCAAGCAGGTCAGCCTGCGGATCAACGCCGTGCCGTCGCTCCAGGGCTCGCGGGAGACCATCGTCATCCCGGTCGAAGACGAGCGCGGGCTCTACTACTTCGACTGGGTGCAGGGCAACATCGAGAAGGTCTCCCGGGCAAGCCTGGGCCGCGTCGGGTACCTGCACGTCCCCGACATGGGCGTGCCGGGCCTGAACGAGTTCGCGAAGTACTTCTACGCCCAGACCGACAAGGACGCGATGATCATCGATGTCCGCAGCAACGGCGGCGGCAACGTGTCGCCGATGATCATCGAGCGGCTGCGGCGCGAACTCGTCCTCGTCGACATCGCCCGCAACGGGGCGCCCAACGCCAACCCGGGCGCGATGGTCCTCGGGCCGAAGGTCCTGCTCGCCGACGAGTTCTCCGCCTCGGACGGCGATCTCGGTCACGTACCGCTTCAAGGCCTACAAGATGGGCCCGGTCGTCGGCAAGCGGACCTGGGGCGGCGTCGTCGGCATCCGCGGCGCGCTGCCGATGCTCGACGGCGGGGTGCTCAACCGGCCGGAGTTCTCCCGCTACGACGTCGCGGGCAAGACCTGGGCGATCGAGGGCGTCGGCGTCGAGCCGGACATCTTCGTCGACAACGACCCGGCGAAGGAGTACGCCGGCGAGGACCAGCAGCTCGACAAGGCCATCGAGGTCATCCTCGACCTGCTGAAGAAGAACCCGGTGAAGCTGCCGCCTCCGCCGCCGCTGCCCGTCAAGCGGTGATGTCCGCCTGGACCACGCCCGTCACGAAGGGGTCGCCAGGCTGACGCCCTTTCGGACAGGCGTGTCCAGTTCTGCGGCACGCCCCGCGAGGGCGCATGCCCATGAAACCGGCACGTCCTGGCCTGACCTGACTCGCCCGCCGTCCCACTGCCTCACCACTGGGCACACCTCGCGCGCCGTGTGCCTCGAAATCTCACACTTCTTGTAGCCTGCCGCCCGCCGCCCTCCACCGGCGGTAGCGCCGTCGCCCGGCCAACCCGCGATTTCCGGCCGAATTATCGCGGAATTTCACGCCGTGTCTCACTCTCCGGCACCTGGCACGCCTCTTGAGACACCGGTGGTCGAAGGTGAGGCGCCCGTATGCTGAATCGAACCACGACACCCGCCGTTCCAGGGCCGCTCGCACCCGCCGAAGCCGGCCGGGCGGGCGCGCAGGCACGGCCACGATTCGTGGCGCTCGTGCAGTCGCCGCTTCGCGCCGGGCTGCTTCGCTACCTCGGCGCGAGGCCCTACGAGAGCCACGACATCGAATCGCTGATGCAGACATTCGGCCGCATCAGCGTGGATGTCGCCAACTGCCTGCGTGAACTGGTCAACGCGGGAGTGGTCCGCACCGTCGGCGCGCACCCGGTGCTCTACCAGTTCGTCCGGCCGCCCGACCCTGATCTCGCGCAGGCTGCTCGAGGACTTCCTGGCGGACCGGACCGGCGAGTCCGCCGAAGACCGGTCGCCGTCGATCCAGCGGTTCCGCGAGATGATCGGGCGCGACGAGAAGATGATGGTCATCTTCGAGTCGATCCGCACCGTGGCGAAGACGGACCTCGCGGTGCTGGTCCTCGGCCCGACCGGGTCGGGCAAGGAAGTCGTCGCCCGGATCATCCACGAACTCAGCAGCCGGCAGCAGGAGACGTTCCAGGCCGTGAACTGCGCGGCGCTGCCCGACTCGCTCTTCGAGTCGGAGGTGTTCGGCTACGAGCGCGGCGCCTTCACCGGCGCCTACGAGCGCAAGCCCGGCCGCATCGAGCTGGCCAACCACGGCACGCTGTTCCTCGACGAGGTCGGCGACCTGTCGCCGATGGCGCAGGCGAAGATGCTGCGCGTCACCGAGGAGCACCGCGTCGAGCGCCTCGGCGGCCGCACGAGCATCGAGGTCGACTTCCGCCTGATCTGCGCCACCAACCGGCCGCTCGAGTCGCTGGTCGGCGACGGCTCGTTCCGCGAGGACCTCTACTACCGCATCAACGCCTTCGCCATCCGCCTGCCCGCGCTGCGCGAGCGCCCGGCCGACATCCCGGTGCTCGCCGACCGCTTCCTCGCCCGCTACTGCGCGGCCCAGGGCCTGCCCCTCGACGCGCGCCGCTTCGCGCCCGACGCGCTGACGCTGCTGGTCGCGTACCCCTGGCCCGGGCAACATCCGCGAACTCGAGACCACGGTGTCGCGCGCCGCGCTCTCGGCGCGCGACGGCGTCGTCCGCGCCCGCGACCTGCAGTTCCTCCACCCGGTGGCGCGCGGCGCACAAGACCGACGCCCCGGTCCTGGTGCCGCTGCGCGACGTCGAGCGGGACCACATCCGCCGCGTGCTCGACGCGCTCGACTGGAACAAGAAGCGCGCCGCGCAGGTGCTCGCAGATCAGCCGCGAGACCCTGTACCGCAAGATCGCCGAGTTCGCGCTCGTGCAGGAGAGGCGCGCGTGACCCAGGCCGCCCGCCGCCGATCGGGCCTGCACAGGGCATTCGTGGCGACCGTGTTCGTCCTCGGTCTCGCCGCGCTCGCCGACGCCCTGTACACGCTCCATCTGTCGCCGGTGCCGTATCTCTGGGTCGGCCTCGCCCTGCTGACGCATCGCGTCCGACTCCGTCAGATCGATCAAGATCCCCGGCCTCACGGCCCACGTGTCTCCGTCTCGAGATCTTCCTCTTCCTGATCGTCCTGCTGTTCGGCGGCGCCCCCGCCGTGGTGACCGTCGCGCGTCGACGGCCTGACCTTCTCGCTCAGGCAGGAACTGCTCGAGAAACGCAACCGGCAGTACTCCCATGCCGCCTTCGACCTGGCCGAACCCGCGATCTCGATCTGGATGGCGTCGGCCGCCTACTACTGGCTGTCCGGGGTTGATCCGCTGTGGATGAGCGGCAGCGCCGGTGGCCAGGGTCGGGCTCGCGGCGCATCGCCATGAGCGCGATCTACTTCGTCATGAACAGCGGGCTGAGCGCCGTCGCCGAGGCCGGCGCCATGGGCATGTCCCCGGTCCCGCTCTGGCGGAAGTACTTCAAGGACGTCGGCATCAACTACGTCAGCAACGCGTCGGTGGCCGTCGTCCTCGCGGTGAACCTGCCGTCGCGCGAGGTGCTCGAAGGCCTCCGGATGCTCGCGGCGGCCAATCCCGTCGTCATCAGCGTGAGCCTCTTCTCGGGCGATGTCGCCGGGGGCCTCGCCATGCTCGCCGCCGTCCTGTCCTCGCCGCAGGCCACCGAGGGTCTCCTGGCGATCGCGAGCCTGGCCGCGGTGGTCATCCCGCTGGTCATCGCCCCGTACTACAACCTCGCGCTCACCACGGCCCGACTCAGAGACCAGGGCCGGCACGTCCACCAGACGGAGGAGCTCATCGAGAAGCTGGCCGAGATCCTCGGCACGACGGCCGAAGCCAAGGACCCTTCCACGTCGAAGGCCCACATCCGCCGCGTCAGGAAGTTCGCCCTGGAGCTTGCCGCGCGCATGGGCGTCAGCCACCCGACGGAGCTGAAGGCGATCCGCTTCGCCGGCCTGCTGCACGATTACGGCAAGACCGTGATTCGCGAAGAGTTCCTGAACAAGCCTGGCAAGCTCAGCGCCGGCGAATACGAGATCGTGAAGACGCACGCCGCCGTCGGCGCCGACATGGTCTCCACATTCGGCTTCGACTTCCCGGTGGTGCCCATCATCCGCCACCACCACGAGAACTGGGACGGCACCGGGTATCCGGACAGGCTGCGCGGGGAGGCCATCCCGCTGGGCGCCCGCATCCTCTCGGTGGTGGACTGCTACGACGCGCTCAGGGACCACCGGCCCTATCGGCGGGCGCTCTCGCACGAAGCGGCCATGACCATCGTCTCGGAGCGAGCCGGGACGATGTACGACCCGGACGTGGTCCGCGCCTTCGAGACCATCCAGGGGTTCCTGCGGAGCGAGCCGTACGACGACACGGCCGCGCGGACCCGAGGGTCGGACAGCGCGCCCGGCACGGCGCTGCCGGCCAGGGACGCTGGCAGCCAGGCCCTCCCGATGGAACTGCGGCTCTCGGACACGGCCACGCTGCTCCGCTCTGAGCCAGGACCTCGCCCGCCTGCACCCGACGTCCAGGATCGAGAACGTCTGCGAGACGGCATCGCGCCATCTGCTGCGCCTTGCCCCGGCCAGCCTCGTGGTCTTCTACCGGCGCGACGAGGCCGCCGACGAACTGGCGGCGGTCCACGCCTCGGGCTTCGGCGAAGCCCTCGCGCGCGACCTGAGGATGCCGCTCGGCTTGAAGGTCAGCGGATGGGTGGCGGCCAACGGCCGCTCCGTCATGAACGAAGACTCGGCGCTGGACCTCGACGACCGCCTGAACGGCATCGAGCCCCGGTTCAAGAGCCTGCTGAGCATTCCGCTCGTGCACGCGGGCACGGCGATCGGGGTGGTGACGCTGTACGCGCTCAGGGTCCAGGCCTTCCGCGAAGACCAGCGCCAGGCGCTCGAACTGGTCGGCCCCGCGATCGCCGACGCCTTCGCCGCCGCCCTCGTGCACGACTCGTCGCTCATGGACCTCGACCCGGCGGGCGACCTGGCGGGCATCGCGAGCCGCCGTGCGCTCGACGAACTGCTCGCCCGGGGGGACGACCGCCGGCGGGTCGGCGAGTCCGGCCGGTTGCGCGCGGTGCTCTGCCTCAAGAACGAGGGCGAGCCCGGGGTGATGCTGCACGCGATGATGGCCGTGAGCCATTCGACGAGGCTCGCCGACCTCATCTTCAGGCCCACCCAGGACTCGCTCGTGGTGCTCATGAAGGATGCCGACGCGGAGACCGGGAACCTGGTCCTCCAGCGCATCGCCGCCGCCCTGCCGGCCGACATCGTGCCGCCGCCGTTCGAGGCGTCGCCGCTTCGCCTCGGGCTCGCGTGCGGCCCGGGCGACGGCGACCACTGGAGCGACCTGCTCAGTGCGGCTCAGCACCGCGCGAGTCGGACCGCGCCACGCCGCGGAACCGGCCCCGGCGACCGTCCCCACCTACGCGCAGGGAGGCTTGCCATGGAGGGCGTAGGCCTCACTGCCGCGAAAGCGGCCCGGGCCCGCACGGGTGAACGCACGGGGTTCGGCAGCCTGCCGCCTCTCGTGCAACTGGGCGTCGGCCTGGTGGCCGCCGCCGGCCTGGCCGCCACGGCCGCGGGTCTCGCCGCCCTGCCGCTGGACCGCTGGCCCACCCTGCTGGGCCTGCTGTTCCTCTGCCTGCTGAGCGGCGCGGTGAGAGCCGACGTGCCGCTGAACCCGGGCGGGTCGGCCCTGTCGTGGTCCGTACGTCGCCAACGTGCTGTCGGTGGTGCTCGTCGGCGCCTGGGCCAGCGTGCCGCTGGCCGTCGCCGGCGTGTGGGGCGCCTCCGCGCTCCGCAGCCGGGACGCCCGATCCTGGTACCGCACGGTCTTTACCCTCGGGTCCACCGCCCTGAGTGTCCTGGCGGCCGGGCTGGTGTATCAGGGCAGCGCCGCGCCTGCTGCCGGCCTGTACTGGGCGGACCTCGTCTCCGCGATGTTCGGCGCGACCGCCTATTTCATGGTGACCACGGGCCTGGTCGGGCTCGTCATGGCGGCGTCGACCGCCGGATCGACGCGCGCGGCGATCGAGGAGCGGCTGCTCGCGAGCGCGCCGGCCTACTACGCCGGCGCCGGGCTTGCCGTGCTGGCGGCGGAGATCGTCACGGGCGGGCCCTACTGGTGGGCGGTCGCCTTCGCCCTGCCGGCCTATCTCGCCTACCGCAGCTACCGTGCGCACACGGATCAGCTCTCGGCCGAGCACGCGCAGGTCCGGGAGATGTGCAACGTGCACCTGTCGGTGGTGAAGGCGCTGGCGAAGGCGATCGAGGCCAAGGACAGCACGACGCCGGAGCAGGTCGAGCGCATCCAGGTCTACTCCGAGGGCCTCGCCCGCGCCCTCTCGATGAGCGAGCCCGAGGTCCAGGCGGTGAAGACGGCGGCCCTGCTGCACGATGTCGGCAACCTGGCGGTGCCCGACCACATCCTGTCGAAGCCCGGCCGCCTCACGTACGAAGAGTACGAGTCGCTCAAGAAACACCCGCGTGGTCGGCGCCAACATCATCAGCCAGGTCCCGTTCCCCTACCCGGTCGCCCCGCTGGTGCTGTCGCACCACGAGCGCTGGGACGGACGGGGCTATCCGAACGGCCTCAGGGGCGACACCATCCCGCTCGGCGCGCGCATTCTCTCGGTGGTGGACTGCTTCACCTCGATGCTGACCGAACGGCCGTACAGGCCCTCGCACACCTACGCGGAGGCCATCGCGACGCTGCGCGAGAACCGCGGGTCGACGCTCGATCCCGATCTCGTCGAGAAGTTCATCGAGATCCTGCCGGCCGTCGAGACCCAGCTGCACCAGTCGCAGGCCGTGGCGAAAGGCGCTGCGGAAGCACCCGCGCCCACCGGTGCGGCGACGGCGCTGGCCGACATCGTCGTCGCCAGGCGCGAGGAGCAGATCCTCCGCGAGATGGGCCAGTCGCTCAGCGCGTCGCTCCAGGTGTCGGACGCGCTCTCGCTCATTTCGACCAAGCTGGTCAGCATGATGCCGCTCGATGCCTGCGCGCTGTTCAGGCTCGAGCCGACATCGGGCTTGTTCATGTGCTCGCACGTGGTGGGCTCGCACCAGGACGCCATCCGGTCCGTCACCGCCGCCAGCGTCGAGGGCCTGGGGGCGGCGCTGCCGACGTCGACGCCGTCGGTGCTGGGCGCGCCGAGCCGCCTGCAGTCGATGAGCGTCGCCCCCCTGGTCACCGACGCCGGCACGATCGGCGCGCTGGCCGTCTATCATGTCGACCGCAACGTCTACACCACCGACGACCGTCGCCTGCTCGCCCGCGTGGCGTCTCACGCCGCCAATGTCATCGCGAGCGCCCTCGTGTTCGAGCAGACGCAGGAACAGTCGCTGACCGACGTGCTCACCGGCCTCCCCAACCGGCGCTACCTCGACAGCCACCTCGCCCAGGAGGTCGCCCGCGTGCGCCGGCACGGCGGCCAGCTGTCCATCCTCGTGCTCGACATGGACGGGTTCAAGCAGATCAACGACGAGTTCGGGCACCAGGCCGGCGACGGCGCGCTTCGCGAGGTCTCGCAGGTGCTGCGCGCCAGCCTCCGTGTCTACGACGTCTGCGCCCGCTTCGCCGGCGACGAGTTCGTCCTCGTGCTCGGCGACTGCGATCCCGCCCAGGCCGAGCGGCGCCGCGCCGATCTCCAGCGCGCCATCGCGGCCATCTGGATCGAGCCGATCCCCGGCCGCATCGTCTCGCTCTCGGTGAGCGTCGGCGCCGCCACGTTCCCCGACGACGCGGACACGGTTGACGGCGTGCTCAGCGTCGCCGACCGGCGGATGTACCGCGACAAGGGCGACCGCAAGCGCCTGGGCCCGGGTCACGGCCGCCCCGACGCCCGACTGCCTCTGGCACTGAGCGCCCGGACGGGGGCCCGACGCGAGTGCTGGTATGATGGGCGTCCGGACCGCCCATGCCCCACGTCTACGACGATTTCAGCGCCATCGCCTCGCGCATCCCCGACACCGTCGCCGTCGAGTACTGCCACCGGCACGGCGTCGATCGCGATCACCTTCGGCGAACTCGCCGCCCTGGCCTGCCAGGCCGCGGCCACCCTGGCCGGGCTCGGCGTGGGCGCGGGGGACCGATGCGCGATCCTCGCCGAGAACCACTACCGCTGGTTCGCCGCCTACCTGGGCACGCTCCGCCTCGGGGCCGTGGCCGTTCCGCTCGACACGGCGTACAGCGCGTCGCAGGTCGGCACCGTGATCCGGGACAGCGCGGCGAAGGTGCTGATGGTGTCGCCGCGCTACCTGGACGTGGCGCGCGAGGCTGCGGCGGCGTCGGCGCCCGGCCCGGCCGATCCTGCTGCTCTCGGGGTCCGCCGACGGGGTCGCGGAACTCGTGCCGGCGTCGAGCGCCGGCGCCGGGCCTCCGGCGCTGCCTGCCTGCCCGGCCACCGAGGGCGATCCGGCGGTGATCCTCTACACCTCCGGCACCACCAGCGATCCGAAAGGCGTGGTGCTGACGCACGGCAACCTCCGCGCCGAGCGGGCGGGCGCCTTCGGCGTGATCACGATCGACGAGCGGGACGCCATCCTGGCGATCCTGCCGCTCTTCCACGCGCTCGCGCAGATCGCCAACCTGCTCCTCCCGCTGACGGCGGGCGCGCGGATCGGTGTTCCTGGAGACGGTGAACAGCACCGAGATGATGCGCGCCTTCACCGAGCGGCGCATCACCGCGTTCTGCGTGGTGCCGCAGTTCTACTACCTCCTGCACCAGCGCATCGTCGAGCGGGTCGCCGCGTCGGGATGGGCCGCCCGCGCCGCCTTCAGGACGATGATCACGCTGAACACGCTGGCTGCGGTCGCATGCCCGGATCAACCTCGGACGGCTGCTGTTCCGCCAGGCCCACCAGGCGCATCGGCGGCCGCATGCGCATCATGGTGTGCGGCGGCTCCCGCTTCGATCCGAGCGTCGGCCGCGATCTGTTCGGCATGGGCTTCAACATCGTGCAGGCGTACGGGCTGACCGAGTGCTCCGGAGCCGCCACCGCCACGCGGCTCGGCGATCCCCACGTCGACACGGTCGGGCCGCCGCTCGAGGGCGTCGAGATCCGCATCGCGCCCGACCCGGCCGGCGCTCCAGACCGCGAGCACGCGGACGGCGAGGTCCTGATTCGCGGCCCCATCGTCATGGCCGGGTACCACAACCGCCCCGACGTCAACGCCGTGGCCCTCGCCGGCGGATGGCTCCACACCGGCGACCTCGGCTACCTCGACGCGCGGCGGCCGGCTCGTCATCACCGGGCGGAAGAAGGAGATCATCGTCCTCGCGTCCGGGAAGAACATCTACCCGGAGGAGATCGAGACGCACTACGCGCAGTCGCCCTTCATCAGGGAACTGTGCGTGCTCGGCGTGTCGCTGCCCGGCGAACCCTCCGCCGAGCGCCTGCACGCCATCGTCGTGCCCGACCTCGAGGTGATGCGGGAGCGGCGCATCGTCAACTTCCGCGAGATCATCCGCTTCGACATCGAGAGCCTCTCGCTCGGGCTGCCCCACCACAAGCGCGTGCTCAGCTTCGACGTCTGGATGGAGGACCTGCCGCGGACGACGACGCGGAAGCTGAAGCGCCACGAGATCGAGCGGCGCTACCGCGAGACGCAGGCCGGCGCCACCCGCGCCGACGAGCAGGCCGAGTGGAGCGACGCGGACGAAGCGTGGGCGGCCGGGCACGATCGCGGCGAGGATTCTGGCCGCCATCCGGGAAACCGCGCCGCACGGCGTGGCCGTCCGCCCGGACTCGAACCTCGAACTCGACCTCGGCCTCGACTCGATGGAGCGGGTGGAACTGCTGTCGCGACTCGAGCACGACTTCGGCGTCGACGTGCCGGATGACGTCGCGCAGGGCATCCTCACCGTCCGGCACCTGGCAGAGGCCATCACGCCCGCTGGTGTCGGACGCCGGCCCGCAGGCGCAGGCGGCAGATCGACCCGTGGGCGAGGGTGCTGACCGCCGACGAGTCCGACCCGGTGCTGGCGGACATCGCTCCGGCCGAAGCCCGTGTTCAGCAGGTTCGCGTTCGTCGTCGTCCGGACGCTGCACCTCGGCGCGCGCCTGCTCCTCGGGCTTCGCGTGGCGGGACGCGAACACCTGCCGGCAGGCGGGCACGTTCCTCCTCAGCCCCAACCACCAGAGCTACCTCGACGCCTTCCTGCTGGTGGGGGCGCTGCCCTACAGGACGTTCCGGCGCCTGTTCTTCGTCGGCGCGAGCGAGTACTTCGAGACGCCGTTCACGCGCAGGCTCGCCCAGCTGATGAACGTGGTGCCGGTCGATCCCGACGCGAACCTGGTCCGCGCGATGCAGGCCGGCGCGTTCGGCCTTCGCCGCGACCTGGTGCTCACGCTCTTCCCCGAGGGGGAGCGGTCGCCGGACGGGGCGCCGAAGCGCTTCAAGAAGGGCGCGGCCATCACCGCGCTGCAGACGCGGGTGCCCATCGTGCCGGTGGCCCTGCACGGCCTCTTCGAGATCTGGCCCCGCGGGGCAGGCCTGCGGTGGGGCGCGCTGCTGCCCTGGGCGCGCACGCGGTGCACGATCCGCTTCGGCAGGCCTGTTCCGCCCGAGTCGAGCCCCGGGGGCGGCGCCGGCCGGTACGAGCGCCACACCGAGCTGGTGAGGTCCGCGGTCGTGGAGATGTGGGAGGAACTCGAGCGGGAGCGCACGCCGGCGCGTAGCCAGTACACAGGTGACAGCCCGGCCGGACTGGCGGTCGTGCCAGCAGCCGGGCTTGCGTTGTCCCGAATCCCGAGTCCCGAATCCCGGGTTTCTGGCCCCTACGCTTCCCAGGGCAGCCCCGGCCGGCCGAAGTGCCCGTAGTTGGTCGTCTTCCGGTAGATCGGCCGCAGCAGATTCAGCCGCTCGACGATCGCGCCCGGCCGGAAGTCGAACGTCTTCACCAGCGCCACCGCCGCCTTCTCGTCGCCCGTGCCGAACGTGTCCACCTTGATGGAGAGCGGCTTCGCCATGCCGATGGCGTAGGCCACCTGGATCTCGACGCGCCTGGCGATGCCGGCCTTCACGACCTGGCGCGCGACGAACCGGCAGAAGTAGGCGCCGCTCCGGTCGACCTTCGACGGGTCCTTGCCGCTGAACGCGCCGCCGCCGTGGCGGCCGACGCCGCCGTAGGTGTCGACGATGATCTTGCGGCCGGTGACGCCGCAGTCCGCCGACGGGCCGCCCAGGACGAAGCTGCCGGTCGGGTTCACGTAGACCTTGCACGTCGCTGTCGAACCACTTCCCGAGCACGCGGGGCGCCAGGTCGTTCTTGACGTACTTGAGAATGCCCGCCTGCTTGATGTCCGCCGTGTGCTGCGTCGACACGAGCACGTGCGACACCCTCACCGGCCTGCCGTTCTCGTAGACGACCGACACCTGCGACTTCGCATCCGGCCTCAGCCAGGCGTGCTTCCCGGTCTTGCGATCCTCGGCCAGGCCGCGCGTGAGCTTGTGCGCCAGGAAGACCGGCATCGGCATCAACTCCGGCGTCTCGTCGGTGGCGTAGCCGTACATCATGCCCTGGTCGCCGGCGCCCTGTTCGTCGTCCTTGTTCTTCTCGATCGTGACGCCCTGGTCGATCTCCGCCGACTGCCGGCTGATCCCGATGAGCAGGTGCACGGCGTCGGCGTTGAACGGCTCGCCCGCGTCCACGTATCCGATCTCGCGGATCGCCTTGCGGACGAGGTCCTCGTAGTTGACCTTGCCCTTCGACGAGATCTCGCCGCCGAGGATCACGAAGTTGTTCTTGCACATGACCTCGCAGGCCACGTGGCTGTTGGTGTCCTGCGCGAGGTAGGCGTCGAGCACCGAGTCGGCGATGTAGTCGCAGACCTTGTCGGGATGTCCCTCGGACACCGATTCCGAGGACACGGTGTACGGCAGATGCTCCATAAGTCCTGTGCCTCTCCTGAAAGCGAAAGGGCCCGCCGACAATGTGTCGCGAGCCCTCCGCGACTTAGATAGTACCAAGTTCCGGTCACCATGACCGGCCTGGCGCGGCCCATCAAGTCGGGGAAATCGCCGCCTTCCTATCAGGAGTACTATGGCCGGGCCCGTCGCGCGATGTCAAGCGCCCGCCTGCGCGTCGCTGCCTGGCCGGCGCGCGGGTGCTGAACGCGGGCCCATGCACTATCATGAACGGAGGACGAACGGGCGGCCAAGGAGCGGAGTCGATGAGGAACCGGCGGTGGCTGTGGGCGGCGGCGGTGGTGATCACGCTGGCGTCGGCCGTGTATCAGCGGATGAGCGGGCCGACCTATCCCGTGCGCGGGTCCGTGACGCTGGGCGGGACGGAGGTCTCGCTTCGCCTCACCCGGACGCATCCCGGCCCCGGCGACCAGCCCGTGGTCATCACGGTGCCCGACACCGCCGTCACCGGCCACGTCGCGTGGCGCCGGTATCCGACCGGCGACCCGTGGCAGACGCTGATGCTCGCGAGGAGCGGCGACACGCTGACCGCGGCGCTTCCCCACCAGCCCGTGGCGGGCAAGCTCGAGTACCAGGTCCGCCTCGAGCGCGGCGACGAGCGGGCGGTGTTCCCGGATCGGCCCGCCATCACGCGCTTCCGCGACGAGGTGCCGGCGGCCGTGCTCATCCCGCACGTGCTCGCGATGTTCCTCGCGATGCTCTTCTCGACGGCCGCCGGCCTGAGCGCGCTCGGGCGCTGGCCGCAGGCGAGGCGCGAGGCGTACATCTGCATCGCGCTGCTGCTCGTCGGCGGGTTCATGCTCGGCCCGCTGATGCAGAAGTACGCGTTCGGCGAGTGGTGGACCGGCGTGCCGTTCGGCTGGGACCTGACCGACAACAAGACGCTCGCCGCCGCGGCGGTGTGGCTCTGGGCCGCGTGGCAGATGCGCGGCGGACGCCAGGCCCGCACGGCGATCATCCTGGCCGCCCTCGTCACCGCGCTCGTGTTCGCCATCCCGCACAGCGCGTGGGGATCGGAGTTCAAGTGGGACTCGGTGCCGGCCGGCGGTCGGTGACACTCACGCCGGGCGCGGCGGCTCCCCGGCCTCGGGCGCCTGGATCCGCCTCGGCAGGTGGTCGATCGGCCCCGGCTCGGGCATCTCCTTCGCCGACACGACACCGAGGTCCTTGAAGCGCCGGGCCGCCGGCAGCACGCGGCTCTCCAGCGATCCGATCGCCGCGTTGTGCGCCTGCACGGCCGAATCGAGCCGGCCGCGCAGCTCGTCGAGATGCTCGAACATCGTGCAGAGGCGCTCGTACAGGTCCTTTCCGAGACCGCTGATCTCCTCGGCGTGCTCGGCCAGCTTCTCCCGGGTCCAGCCGAACGCCGCGGTCCGGAGCAGCGCGAGCAGCGTGACCGGGCCCGCCAGAAACACCCTGCGCTCGACGCCGTACTCGAGCAGGCCGGGGTCGTGCTGCAGCGCGGCGCTGAAGAAGGCCTCCCCCGGCAGGAACAGCACCACGAAGTCCGCCGAGCCGGGCACGTGTTCCCAGTACCCCTTGCCGGCGAGCTTCGTGACATGCGCCCGCACCTGCGCCGCGTGCTCCCGCAGGCGCGCGTCCCGGACGTCGGGCTCGGCCGCTTCCGCCGCCTCGAGATACGCCATCAGCGGGGCCTTGGCGTCCACGACAATGGAGCGGTCTCCAGGCAGGGTGACGATCAGGTCGGGGCGCAGCACGGCCGACTCGCCGGCAAGCGTGGGCTGCAACTCGAAGTCGCAGTGCTCCTCCATGCCGGAGAGTTCGATCACGCGGCGCAGCTGGATCTCGCCCCATCGGCCCCGCACCTGCGGGGCGCGCAGCGCCTGCACGAGCCGCCGGGTCTCGGTGCCCAGCTCCTTCTGCCCCTCGGCGAGCGTGGCCAGGTGCGTCGAGAGCTGGCCGCGCTCCCGCTGCCGGCTCGATTCGACGGCGGCCAGCGTCTGCTCCACCTTGTCCAGGGCACTGCGCATCGGATCGAGCACGGCCTGGATGCGCTGCTGCCGCTCGGCCAGGTCGTGCTGCGCCGCGCCCCGGATCGACTCGAAGCGCGACGAGGCGAGGTCGAGGAACCGCCGGGCGTTCGCGTCGAGACTGGCCGCCGACAGGGCCTGGAACGACCGCTCGAGCCGACTTCGGCGTCCTGGTAAGCCGCCGCCAGCCGCTCGGCGTCGCGCCGGGCCGCGGACCGGCCGGCATACCAGCCGAGGAGGGCGCCCAGGACGAGGCCGCCCAGGGCGCAGAGGATGAGGTCGACGGGAATCGCCATGGCCCGATGATGATGGCGCGCGGGTCGGCAGGGGTCAAGCGGCCTCCGCATACTTGACACGCTTCGAATCAAGACCTATATTCGATCCATCGCGTGCTTCGCGAGGATATGAGTCAACACGAGGAGCTGTTCTTCATCAGCATGGCGGCGCGGGAGCTGGGCATGCACCCGCAGACGCTCCGCAAGTACGAGCGCCTGGGGCTCATCCAGCCCACCCGCACCATCGGCAGCGTCCGCGTCTACTCGCGGAGCGAGATCGACCGCCTGCGCCTCATCAAGCACCTGGTCGACGAGGGGGGCATCAATCTCGCCGGCGTGCAGCGGCTGCTCGATGTCGCCGACATCGTGCGGCGCATGCGGCCCATGGTCTCGGACGCCACGCTGGGCCGCCAGGTCGGGCGCCGGCGCCTGGCGCGCGAACTCGAGCACCTGATGGAGATGCTGGGGCTCTGAGCCCGGGGGACGCGGTGGAATTCAAGGACTACTACGCCACGCTGGGCGTCGCGAAGACCGCGACGGAGAAGGAGATCAAGCAGGCGTACCGCAAGCTCGCGCGGAAGACGCACCCGGATGTCAACCCGGGCGACAAGACGGCCGAGGCGCGCTTCAAGTCCATCAACGAGGCCTACGAGGTGCTCGGCGACCCGGAGAAGCGGCGCAAGTACGACGAACTCGGCGCGAACTGGCGCCAGTACGAGCAGGCGCAGCAGCAGGGCCGGCCGGGCCCCTTCGGCGACGGCGCGTGGACCGTCAACGTCGGCGGCGGCGAGGGCGGATTCCGGACGATGACGGAAGACGAGATGCGGCGGATCTTCGGCGACCAGGATCCCTTCTCGGACTTCTTTCATGCGTTCTTCGGGGGCGGCGCACCGGAATCCCAGGGCCGGGCGCCCCGCCAGGGCCGCGGGGCGCGCGCGCAGGCGCGGGCGGGACGTCGAGCAGGACCTGGAGTTGACGCTCGAGGACGCGTTCCACGGGGCGACGCGCCGCTTCGCGATCAAGCACGAAGGCCACACGCGCAGCGTGGATGTCCGGATCCCCGCGGGCGTGAACGACGGCTCGCGGGTCCGCGTGACGGGCGAGGGAGAACACGGCGCCGGCGGGGCGTCGGCCGGCGACCTCTATCTGCGGGTGCACCTGCTGCCCCACCCGCGCTTCGAGCGCCGGGGCCGCGACCTCCACGTCCGCGTCCAGGTGCCGGTCACCACGGCCGTGCTGGGGGGAGAGGCCGAGGTCCCGAGCATCGACGGCAAGCACCTTCGGCTGAAGGTCCCGTCGACCACGCAGAACGGCCAGGTGCTGCGGCTCAAGGGACACGGGATGCCGGCCGTCGGACGCCAGGAGGATCGCGGAGATCTCTACGCCACCGTGGATGTCCGGCTCCCCCGCTCCCTGACGCCTGAGCAGGCGGAACTCTACGAAGCCCTGAAACGACTCGAGGAGGACTCGACGCGGTCGAGTTCGTAGCCCATGACGCTGAACAAGTTCACCGAAAAGGCCCAGGAAGCCGTCCTCGACGCGCAGCAGCGCTCGGAGTCGGCCAGTCATCCCCAGACGGAACCGGAGCACCTGCTCGCCGCCCTGCTCGGGCAGGCCGAGGGCATCGCGCCGGTCATCGTGCGCAAGCTCGGCCTCGACCCGCGGGACGTCGCCGCGGCGGCGGACGCCGCCCTCGCGAAACTGCCCCGGGCCCACGGCGGCGCCGCGCCCGGCCCGTCGGCCCGGCTGCGCGCCGTCCTCGGGGCGGCCCAGGCCGAAGCGGCGCAGATGAAGGACGAGTACGTCAGCACCGAGCACCTGCTGCTGGCGATCGCGGCCGAATCCGGGCGGGCGGAATCCGCCCGCCTGCTCCAGAGCCGCGGGTTGACCCGCGAGCGGATCCTCGAGGCCCTGCAGTCGATTCGAGGCTCCCAGCGGGTGACCGATCAGAACCCCGAGGGCAAGTACCAGGCGCTCGAGCGCTACGGCCGCGACCTCACGGAACTCGCCCGCGACGGCAAGCTCGATCCGGTCATCGGCCGCGACGAGGAAATCCGCCGCGTCATCCAGGTCCTCTCGCGCCGCACGAAGAACAACCCGGTCCTCATCGGCGAGCCCGGCGTCGGCAAGACCGCCATCGTCGAGGGCCTCGCCCAGCGCATCGTGCGCGGCGACGTGCCGGAAGGGCTCAAGCACAAGCGCGTCGTCGGCCTCGACATGGGCGCGCTGGTGGCCGGCGCGAAGTTCCGCGGCGAGTTCGAAGAGCGCCTGAAGGCGGTGCTGAAGGAAGTCACCGACGCCGACGGCCAGGTCGTGCTCTTCATCGACGAACTGCACACGGTGGTCGGGGCGGGCGCCGCCGAAGGGTCCATCGACGCGTCCAACATGCTCAAGCCGATGCTGGCGCGCGGCGAACTGCACACCATCGGCGCCACGACGCTGGACGAGTACCGCAAGCACATCGAGAAGGACGCCGCGCTCGAGCGCCGGTTCCAGCCGGTGGTGGTCGGCCAGCCGACCGTCGAAGACACGATCAGCATCCTCCGCGGCCTGCGCGAGCGCTACGAGATCCACCACGGCGTGCGCCTGAAGGACACCGCGCTGGTGGCGGCCGCGGTGCTCTCGCAGCGCTACATCGCGGACCGGTTCCTCCCCGACAAGGCCATCGACCTGGTGGACGAAGCCGCGTCCCGGCTGCGCATGGAAATCGACTCGATGCCCGCCGAACTCGACGAGGTCGAGCGGCGCGTGATGCAGCTCGAGATCGAGGCCCAGGCGCTGCGGAAGGAGACCGACGCCGCCTCGACCGAACGGCTCGGGCGCCTCGAGCGCGAGCTGGCCGATCTGAAGGAGACGGGCAACCGGCTCCGCAGCCACTGGCAGCAGGAGAAAGACGCCATCCAGGACGCGCGCGCGCGCAAGCAGGAACTCGAGCGCCTCCGGCACGACATCGAGGCCGCGCAGCGCGCGGGCGACTATGCCGCCGCCTCGGAGCTGCAGTACGGCCGGGTCCCGGAGACGGAACGCCGGATTCGCGAGGCTGAGCAGCGGCTCGCCGACCTGCAGCGCGACACGAAGATGCTCAAGGAAGAGGTCGACGAGGAAGACATCGCCGAGGTCGTGAGCACGTGGACCGGCGTGCCGGTCAGCCGGCTGATGGAAGGCGAGATTCAGAAGCTCGTCAGGATGGAGGATCGGCTGCACCTGCGCGTCGTCGGGCAGGACGATGCGATTGCGTCGGTGGCCAACGCCATCCGGCGCGCGCGGGCGGGCCTGCAGGATCCCCACCGCCCGCTCGGCAGCTTCCTCTTCCTCGGGCCCACCGGCGTCGGCAAGACGGAGCTCGCGCGCGCGCTCGCCGAGTTCCTCTTCGACGACGAGCAGGCGATGGTCCGCATCGACATGTCCGAGTACCAGGAGAAGCACACGGTGTCGCGGATGATCGGCGCGCCGCCCGGCTACGTCGGCTACGACGAGGCCGGCCAGCTCACCGAGGCCATCCGCCGCCGCCCGTACGCCGTCGTGCTGCTGGACGAGATCGAGAAGGCGCACGCGGACGTGCTGAACGTGCTCCTGCAGCTGCTCGACGACGGGCGGCTGACCGACGGCAAGGGACGGACGGTGGACTTCAAGAACACCGTGGTCATCATGACGTCGAACCTGGGGAGCCAGTATCTCGCCGAGCACGCCGGCCGGCCCGGAGAGGACGTCGCCGCCATCGTGCGGGAACGCGTCATGGAGGCGCTCCGGGGCCACTTCCGGCCGGAGTTCCTCAACCGCGTGGACGAGATCATCTTCTTCCACTCGCTCGGGCGCGAGCACCTGCGCGCGCATCGTCGACATCCAGCTCGCGAGGCTGGCGACGCGCCTCGAGGCGCGCAAGATCCGCCTCGAGCTCACCGACAAGGCGCGGGCCCTGCTCGTCGACGAGGGCTACGACCCGGTGTACGGCGCGCGCCCGCTGAAGCGGACGATTCAGCGCAAGCTGCTCGATCCGCTGGCGCTCGAGATGCTGCAGGGCGCGTTCGGCGACGGCGACACGATCCGCGTCGAGGCGGCGGGCGGCGATCTGGCGTTCGTCAAGGGCGCCGGCGCCGACTGATCCGACGGCACCGGCCGCGCTGCGGCTGCGCGTAGCCGAGGCCCTGAACCCGCGTTGACGCGTCACTCGGCCAGCGCGATACGATGCTTGCCACAACTTGCAGGCCCTCGAAGCGAGGCTTGGCCCGTCCCGACCCGGCCTCATCTTCCCTTTGGAGCGGAGGAAGCATGCGCGTGAAGGTGGGAGTCGTATTGGCGTTGTGCGTCGCGCTGCTGCCGGGATTGGCCTCGGCGCAGCAGACCGGCACGATCGTCGGGAAGGTCCTCGATACCGGCGGCCTGGTGCTGCCGGGGGTGACCGTCGAGGCGCGCGTCGAACGTGCTGCCGGCGCCGCGCGTGACGACGACGGGCGGCGTCGGGCGAATTCCGGCATGCCGGCCCTGCCGCCGGGCACGTACACCGTCGAGTTCACGCTCTCCGGGATGGCCACCGTCACCCGGCAGGTCGAAGTCCAGCTCGGTCAGGACACCACGGTCGACGTGAAGATGTCGGTCCAGGGCGTGACCGAGACCGTCGAGGTCACGGCGGCCATTCACGCCGGTGATCGAGCGGGACTCCACCGCCATCAAGAGCGGCGTCTCCTCGGACACGATTCAGGCGCTGCCGGTCGGGCAGGAGTACCGGGACCTGCTCAAGCTGATTCCCGGCGTCGCGGTGACGCAGGACAATACGCGCGGGCAGAGCGCGGGCGGCAGCGGGCCAGGACAACGTCTACAAGTTCGACGGCGTCAACGTCACGCTGCCGCTGTTCGGCACGCTGTCGGCCGAGCCTGCCGTCCTACGACATCGCCGAAGTGACGACGATCAAGGGCGGCGCGAAGGCGGTCGACTTCGTCCGCGCGGCCGGGTTCACGGTCGACACGATCAGCAAGTCCGGCACGAACCGATTCGCCGGCCAGGTCAGCTACCAGTACCAGGGCGCCAACATGGCGGCGGACGTGCAGAGCGGCAGCGCCTCGAGGTACAACCAGACGCTCAACTGGTTCAACGCGGGCGTCGGCGGCCCGGTGATCCCCGGCAAGCTGTTCTTCTACGGCTCGTACTACCGGCCGGAACGCAGCCGCGACAACCGCTCGAACCTGTACGGCGAGTTGCCCGACTACAACAGCATCGCGCAACGAGGGCTACGGCAAGCTCACCGTACTCGCCGACCAGCCAGATCCTGATCAACGGCAGCTACCGATACTCGGACCGCCTCGACAAGAGCGACCTGTTCGGACAGGCGGCTGCGCCGACGACGGGCACCGGCTACGAATCGCAACAGAGGATCCTGACCGCTGGACGGATCGTGGGTCATCAACGCGCGGAGCTTCGCGCTCGTTCAAGTTCACGAACTTCGAGAACCCGAACGTCGGGCCGGCCGGACTACGTCGCCGACGCCAACGTGAACACCGCGATCGGCACGCGAGCTCGACATCGCCAACCTCGACAAGATCGGGCTCCTCACTGTCCCGTCGCCGCTTACCGGCCAGGACGCGGCGAACGCGTTCTTCCAGTCCTATATCGACCGGTACGGCTACATCTCGCCGACCACGGCGCAGAAGACGGGCGGCGGCATCGTCGGCTTCGGCACCTGTTCGACAACGACGACTTCTACCGGACGTCCTGGCAGGTCGCGTACAACGTCAATTTCGGCTCCACGGTGAGCCACGACCTCCACCTCGGGTACCAGCGGTACAGCGACTGGGAGGAACTGCTCCGGAGTTCGAACGGCTGGGGCTCGATCAGCATCACGGGCGGCCGGACGGGTGCCGGCTTCGCGCCGCCGGGCGGAGGGCCGCAGTCGTACTACATCGCGGCCTTCCAGCAGCAGACGACGGGCGCGGTGCCGCCGATTGAATCGACCTACAAGTCGCAGAGCTTCGAGGTCGAACGACACGATCCGGTACCAGAACTGGTCGTTCAACGTGGGCCTGCTCGTCAGCAACGACACGCTCTACGGGCAGGGCCTCAAGGAGGGCCAGCAGACGCCCTCCGGCTACGCCTTGTCCACCGGGACCGTCTACAAGATGTACGACGATCCCGGCCTCGAAGATGCTGCAGCCCCGGCTCGGCGCCACCTGGGCGTACAACGGGCAACGACACCGTCTACGCCAGCTACGCGAAGTACACGCCGGCGGCCAGTTCGCTGCCGCGCGCCGCGTCGTGGGCGCGCAACCTGGCCGTCACGATCAACGCGTTCTTCGACCAGAACGGCGTGCTGTACGGCGTCGCGCCGAACGCGTCCTCGACCGGGAAGCTCTTCCAGCCGGACATGACGCCGCGCACGACGCAGGAGTTCCTGCGTCGGCACCTCGAAGCAGGTCAACCCCAAGCTGACGGCCCGCGCGTACGGACGGTACCGGTATTCGAACCACTTCTGGGAAGACACCAACAACAACGCCCGGCAGGTCTACGGCATGCCGGCCGGCTGGGCCAAGGCCGAGCTCTACATTCCCAACCTCGCCGAACAGTGTGTCGGACTCGGGTGCAGCGCGTCGAGCTACGTGATCGCCGACCTCGACCAGGCCTACACGAAGTACTACGAAGCCACGGTCGAGTCCGAGTACCGGGGCCGCAAGGTCGTACGCGCGTGGCTCCTATACCTTCAGCAAGTACGTACGGCAACTTCGACCAGGACAACTCAACGGCCGGAACCGCGAACGACGCCAACATCTTCATCGGCTCGTCGAACATCGCCGACGGCGCCGGACGCCAGCTGTGGAACTACAAGGAAGGCGCGTCTCCACGGTGATCGCCCACACGCCCTCAAGGCGTACGGCTACTACACGCTCAACTGGAACGCGACCGTCGGCGGGTTCTTCACGGCGCAGTCCGGCCAGGTCTGGGAAGCGACCAGCGTCCAGCCCTACGTGCAGTACACCAGCAGCACGAGCGCGACCAACCGATACGCGGAGCCGGCCGGCTCCCGCCGGACGTCCGCGTGGTATCTCGTCGATCTCAACTACATCCAGAACTTCCCGCTGAAGGGGCGCACGTCGTTCCAGGCGACCGTGGACCTCTACAACGTGTTCAACTCGCAGACTGGCTACAACTACGTGTCCAACCTGCAGAGCACGCTGTTCAACACGCCACAGTCGTTCCTGAGTCCGCGTCGCGTCCAGATCTCGGCGAGATTCCAGTTCTAGGGGAGAAGACAGACAGTCAGAATCCAGAAGTCAGAAGACGGGCCCGGCGGGTCACCTCGCCGGGCCCGTAATCTGTACCGCTACCGCGCTACCGACCGCCGAGGAAGAGCTTCTCGCGGGCGACGAGGTCGCGCGTGGTGGCGTCGGCCCCACGCCGGGCGCGATCGATGCGCGCGGCCGCGTCAGGCTCCTTCAGCAGCACGCTCAGCTGGGCCCGCTTGAAGAGCGCCATCGGGTATTCCGGGTGCGACGTCGGGACGCGATCGATCGCGTCCCGGGCGTCCGCGAACCGGCGCGCGTCGAGATACAGCAATCCCAGTTCGAGGTCGTTCCGGAATCCTGCGCCCTGGAGCTGTCCGGGCGCGCTCGAACGAGTCGAGAGCCACCGGGGTGTTCTCGGCGTCCATGGCCAATTGGCCCAGTTGCACCAGTTCAGCCGGCGTCGGCGTCCTGAGGCTGTAGATCCGCTGTCGCAGCGCCAGCGCTTCCGGTACCCGTTGCTGCCGCTCCCGCACGGCCGCCAGCGCCTCGAGCACCGGCATCCGGTTGGGGTGCTCGGCCGCCACCTGCTCGAGCAGCGGCACCGCGCGCTGCCAGTCAGGAGTCCTGGCGTAGTGCAGGGCGAGGTACACCTTCACGTCGGCCGACTGCGGCGCCATCCGTGCCGCCTTCTGAAACATCGCCTCGGCCTGGCGGTCCTGCCGGAGCGCCGAATGCGCCGACGCAATCCGGAGCATGGCGTCCAGATTATAGGGATCAGCCTGGAGAATCCGCTCGAACAGCGGGATGGCCTGCCCGTATTTCTCGGCCACAAATAGCGCGGACGCCTTCTCGAGCGGCGCGAACAGGCGGACCATGTCCGCCGGACGCGGCGCGTCCTTCCTGACAACGGGTGCCGCCGTGGCGCTGACGTAGCCGAGGCTGGCGAGATTCCGCCGGTCCTCGTCACTGAGCGCCGCGGGAGCGCGCGCCTCGCCTGGCGACGGCACGGGATAGTCGTCGAGGGCCGCGCGCAGCGCCGCGGGCAGGTCGCCGCCGTCGGCGAGGTTGCGCGTCTCGCCGGGGTCGTCCACGATGTCGAACAGTTCGAACGAACCCGCGAAGATGGACTTCTGCCGCCCGTGGACGGCCATGATCTGCGGCTGCCAGCCGTACTCGAGAAACGGCTTCATCGCCTCGCCGAGCACCACGTCCGTCGACTCGCCCCGCAGGCTGTCGGCCGACCCGACGCCGGCCCAGGTCGAGCACCGTGTGAAAGACGCGGCGGATGCTCACCGGCGCGTCGATCGTGCCCGGACGCCACGCCCGGGCCCGCCACGACGAGGGGCACGCGCATCGTCGACTGATAGAGCAGGTGCCCGTGCTGCGCCTCGCCGTGATCGCCGAGGCCCTCGCCGTGATCGCCGACGACGATGATCGCGGACGGCCCGCCCGCGCGCTGCTCGAACGCCTCGACCAGCCGCCCGAGTTCCGCGTCCATGTAGGCGACTTCGCCGAGATACGGGCGCGACGGATACGCGCTCCTGTAGGGCTCGGGCGGCGTGTAGGGATGGTGAGGGTCCCAGTAGTGGACCCACAGAAACAGCGGGGCCGAGTCGCCCCCGCCGAGCGCCGAGAGCGCGGCGTCGGTCGTCTCGCGGGCGGTGCGTTCCTGCCGCCCCGCGGGCAGCTCGTCGTCGAAGACGTCGAAGCCACGGGCCAGGCCGAACCGCCTGGCCAGAACGAAGCTCGACACGAAGGCGGCCGTCCGGTAGCCGGCGCCTCGCAGGCGCTCGGCCAGCAGTGGCGTCTGCCTCGGGCACGCGGCGCGCGTTCTCGTGGATGCCGTGGCCCGCCGGCGTACAGGCCGGTCATCATCGACGCGTGCGACGGCAGCGTCTCCGGCACCGTCGCGTACGCCTGCCGGAAGCGGCGGCCGCGGGCGGCGACGGCGTTGAAGGACGGGGTGGTGACACCGACGGCGTCTGGCCCGATGGCATCGGCCCGCGTGGTGTCGAGCGTCACGAGCAGGATTGACGGCCGGGGCCCGGGCACGGCGCCGGTCGTCGCAGACGACGGCTCACTGCCCCGTCCGCAGGCGCCCGAGCCTCCGGTCAGCGCAGCGAGCAGCATGGCGGCGGTGACCATCTGCCCCATCGAACTCCGCACCTTCACGTCGCCCCTCACAGCAGGACCCTCCGGAACGCAGAACGGCCGCCCGTGGACGGAGACTCCGTGGGCGGCCACACCGCGCGGCTTCGCAGGCGCGCCGTTACGCCGGCCGTTCGGTCGAACCGGGCACCGCATCCTCGGCGGCGGCAAACCCCACCCTGGAGTGCGAGCCGTCGCAAAACGGCTTTCTCGTGGACGCGCCGCAGCGGCAGAGCGAGAACGGCCGCTTCGGCAGCGCGTACTCCTTGCCGTCCCAGTCCACCAGCGTCACGTCGTCGCCTTCGACGAGCAGGGTGCCGTTCTTCCGGACTGTAATCTTGGCCATGTCCAGTGACCCTCTTCGACGTCCGGAAACCCGCTCCGACTGATGCCTGTCAGAATCCAGAAGCCAGAAGGGCCCACTGACGCTCGTCAGAATCCAGAAGGAGACAAGCCGCACCGGGTCGTGCTTCTTGCTTCTTGCTTCTGTCTTCTGGCTTCTTCCCTACCCCATCCTCTGCATCGACGCGAGGAACTCGGCGTTCGACTTCGTCTTGCGCCATCTTGTCGAGCAGCAGCTCCATCGCCTCCACCGGCGACAGCGGGTTGAGCACCTTGCGCAGCACCCAGATGCGGTTGAGATCGTCGCGCGGGATGAGCAGCTCCTCCTTCCGCGTGCCGCTCTTCTGGATGTCGATGGCCGGGAACACGCGCTTGTCGACCAGCTTGCGGTCGAGGTGGATCTCCATGTTGCCGGTGCCCTTGAACTCCTCGAAGATCACGTCGTCCATGCGCGACCCCGTGTCGATGAGCGCGGTGGCGATGATCGTGAGCGACCCGCCTTCCTCGATGTTGCGCGCGGCGCCGAAGAAGCGCTTCGGCTTCTGCAGGGCGTTCGAGTCGAGACCGCCCGAGAGCACCTTGCCCGACGGCGGGATGACGGTGTTGTAGGCGCGCGCCAGGCGCGTGATCGAGTCGAGCAGGATGATCACGTCCTTCTTGTGCTCGACCAGGCGCTTCGCCTTCTCGATGACCATCTCGGCCACCTGCACGTGACGCTGGGCCGGCTCGTCGAACGTCGACGAGATGACCTCGCCCTGCACCGAGCGCTGCATGTCGGTGACTTCTTCCGGCCGCTCGTCGATGAGCAGGACGATGAGGTAGACCTCGGGGTGGTTCTGCGCCACCGACTGCGCGATGTTCTGCAGCAGCATCGTCTTGCCGGTCCGCGGCGGCGCGACGATGAGGCCGCGCTGGCCCTTGCCGATGGGCGTCATCAGGTCCATGACGCGGGCCGACAGGTTGTCGGCCGCCGTCTCGAGGTGGAACCCCTCCTGCGGATAGAGCGGCGTGAGGTTCTCGAAGAAGAGCTTGTCGCGGGCCTGGTCCGGCGGCTCGAAGTTGACCGCCTCGACCTTGATGAGCGCGAAGTAGCGCTCCCCTTCCTTCGGCGGCCGGATCTGGCCGGACACCGTGTCGCCGGTCTGCAGGTCGAACTTCCGGATCTGCGACGGCGAGACGTAGATGTCGTCGGGGCCCGGCAGGTAGTTGTAGTCGGGCGCCCGCAGGAAACCGAACCCGTCGGGCAGCACTTCGAGCACGCCCTCCGAGAAGATGAACCCGCTCTGCTCGGTCTGCGCCTTCAGGATCTGGAAGATCAGCTCCTGCTTGCGCATGCCGGTCGCGCCGGCCACGTTGAGGTCCTTGGCGACCTGCGTGAGCTTCTGGATGCTCATCTCCTTCAGCTCGGCGATGGTGAGACCCTCGCCGGCGCGCTTCGGGCTCTCGGCCGGCGGCGCCGGCTTCGCGGCGTCAGCCTGGGGCTGGGCGGGAGCCTGCGCGGCAGGCTGGGCCTGGGGTTCGGCAGCCGGCGCGTCGGCGGGGGCTGGCGCGGCGGCAGGGGCCGGAGCGGCGGGAGCGGCGGCAGGGCCGTTGGACGCACGCGGGGACTGTGGCTGGCGCTTGTGGGTGTTCGGCATGGGTTCGACTCGGAACGATGTGACGGCTGGTTGAGACAAGCGTACGACTGTTGCGGGGTGGAAGGGCCCCGCCGCCCAGGCGGACGTGCGGGGGCTAGGCTCCTCCACTATACTACAGTTCGTGCGGGTTCTCGCCGACGCCGAGGATGCTGCAGGCCACGACCGTCCGCAGGCCCAGCTCGCGAGCGCGACGGCCAGCTCAGGGCTGTCGGCTCCCGGATTCAGCCAGACTTCCGTGATCCCTTTCTGCGCCACTTCCTCGATGACTCGCATCCCGACCGCCGGGGCCACGTACATCGTCGCCATGTCGATGGCACCGGGCACGTCGAGGACCGACGTGTACGCCTTCAACCCCTCGATCTGCTCCTCCCGGGGGTGAATCGGCACGACGGCGTAGCCCTGGTTGGCGAACGCCCGGACGGCCTTGTTCCCGAACTTCGTCCGGTCCGACGACGCACCGATGACGGCGACGACTTTGTTCATGGAGCGCTCCGATGGCTATGCCGCTCCGCGCTGATCAGAAGCCAGAACGCCAGTAGGACCCACTGTCGACTGTCAGAAGCCAGAAGGCGTACCAGTCGCAGGCCAGTGAGCTGCGCCGGTGCGTCTTCTGATCTTGCTTCCTACTGTCTTGCTTCTGGCTTCTGACTTCTTCCCTACAGCTTCGGCCCGGCCTTCTCCACCTCGCGGGACTCGGCCGTGTCGAACTTCTTGAAGTTGTCGATGAAGCGCGCCGCCAGCTGCCGGTACCGCTGGAAGTACAGGTCGCGGTTCGGCCAGGAGGTCGCGGGATCGAGCACGTGATCCGGAACGTCCGGGCAGGTCTTCGGCACCTGGAACCCGAACACCGGGTCGGTCTGGAACTCGACGTCCTTGAGCCTGCCGGTCGAGCGCGGCGTTCAGCATCGCGCGGGTGTAGCGGATGCTGATGCGCTTGCCGACGCCGTACGGGCCGCCGACCCAGCCGGTGTTGACCAGCCAGCAGTCCGCGCCGTACCGCAGCACCTTCTCCTTCAGCAGCCGGGCGTAGAAGTCGGGCTGATGCACCATGAACGGGCGCGCCGAAGCAGGTGCTGAAGGTGATCTCGGGCTCCTTGCCGAGGCCGACCTCGGTGCCGGCGATCTTCGACGTGTAGCCCGAGATGAACTGGTACAGGGCCTGGTCGACCGTCAGCCTCGCGATCGGCGGCATGACGCCCGACGCGTCGCACGTCAGGAAGATGATGTTCTTCGGGTGGCCCGCGCGCTTCTCCGGGACGGCGTTGGCGATGAACTCCAGCGGGTACGACGCCCGCGTGTTCTCGGTGAGCGCCGGGTCGTCGAGGTCGATCAGGCGCGTGACCGGGTCGAAGACGACGTTCTCGAGGATGGTGCCGAACCGGTGCGTCGTCGCGTAGATCTCGCGGCTCGGCCGCCTGGCGAGAGCTGGATCACCTTGGCGTAGCAGCCGCCCTCGAAGTTGAAGACGCCGTTGTCGCTCCAGCCGTGCTCGTCGTCGCCGATCAGGCCGCGCGTCGGGATCGGCCGACAGCGTCGTCTTGCCGGTGCCGGACAGGCCGAAGAACAGCGCCACGTCGCCGTCGCTCGCCGACGTTCGCCGAGCAGTGCATCGGGAACACGCCCTGCGAGCGGCATCAGGTAGTTCATCACGGTGAAGACCGACTTCTTGATCTCGCCCGCGTACGCCGTGTTGCCGATGATGCAGAGCCGCTGGTCGAAGTTCAGCGCGATGAAGGTGTTCGAGGCGGTGCCGTCGATCTGCGGGATGCCCTTGAACGCCGGGCAGCAGATGACCGTGAAGTCCGGGCACGTGCCGCCGGTACTCCTCGTTCGTCTTCGGCGGGATGAACATGTTGCGGGCGAAGAGGCTGTGCCAGGCGTGCTCGGTGATGATGCGCACCGGCATCCGGTAGTCCGGGTCGGCGCCGACGTAGCAGTCCTGCACGAACACGTCGCGCCCCTGCAGGAAGCCCTGCAGGCGGGAGAAGAGCTCGTTGAACTTGTCGGGCGCGAAGGGGCGGTTGTACTGCCCCCACCAGATGTGCTCCTCGGTGGACGGCTCCCGCACGACGAACTTGTCGTTGGCCGACCGCGCCGTGTGCTTGCCGGTGTTCACCACGATCGGCGCCGTCGCGGGTGATCGTGCCCTCGCGGCGGAAGACGATCTCCTCGTACAGCGCCTCGGTCGGGCAGGTTCCAGTAGACCGCCGCCGAGGTTGCCGAGGCCGTGGTTGTCCAGCCCGTAGTCGCTCTTGAGCGCCGCGGCCTGCGGCCTGCGCGGGCGTCTTGATGTCGAGCAGGTTGATCATAGCCAGTCCCTGATCGAGCTTCTTGTCGCCGATGTAGATCTCGTTGGGCGAGGTCGGGTCGAGCGCCCACTTGATGCGCGCGATGCCCTCGGTGACGTCCTTGACGGTGCCGGCGAAGCTCAGCCGCAGGTGCCCCTCCATGCCGAACTCCGTGCCGGGCACGGTCACGACCAGCGCCTTCTTCAGCAGGAAGCTCGACAGCTCGACCGAGTTGCTGCTGTAGGCGCGGAAGTCGGGCAGGCAGTAGAAGGTGCCGTCGGGCTTGTACGTCTTCACGCCGTTGAACGACGACAGCTCCTGCATCATCACGTCGCGGTTGTTCTGGATCGTCAGCCGCAGCGCCTCGACGACGCTCTGCAGGCCGATCAGCGCGCCCTCGGCGCCGGCCTGCATCACCGGCGACGCGCAGGAGGTCGTCTGCGCCTGCACGTTGGTCATCACCTCGACGATCTTCCGCGGGGCGACGCACCAGCCGATGCGGAAGCCGGTCATGCCGTACAGCTTCGCGATGCCGTTGACGACGATGAGCCGCGAGTCCTCGAGGTCCTTCGTCGTGAACTGGTAGCACGGCGGCGCGACGCCGCCCGTCGAAGACGAGCTTGTGGTAGATGTCGTCCATGATCAGGTAGATGCTTCTTGCGCTCGCAGAACTCCACGATCTGCGGCGATGAACTCCTCGCGGGTAGACGACGCCGCGACGGGTTGTTCGGGCTGTTGACGATGATGCGCCTTGGTCGAGGAACTGACCGCCCGCTCGATGTCCGCCATCCGCGGGTGGAAGCTCCCGTCCTCGGGCGTGACGATGACCGGCACGCCGTAGCACCATCTTCACCATCTCGGGGTAGCTCACCCAGTACGGCGCGAGGATGATCACCTCGTCCTGCGGGTTGAGGATGCGTGTAGAGGATGTTGAAGAGCGACTGCTTCGCGCCCGACGAGACGATGACGTTCTCGGGCGCGACGACCTTGTCGTAGTTCTCCTCGGTGTAGCGGATGATCGCCTTCTTCAGCGACGGCAGTGCCGTCGGTCGGGCAGTACTTCACGTCGCCCTGGTTCAGCTTCGCCGCCGAGCTCAGGATCGCGGCGATGGGCGTCTTGTTCTTCGGCTCGCCGATGCCGAGGTGGATGACCGGCTCGCCGCGCTCCCGCAGCAGCCGCGCTTCCTCGTTCAGCCGCAGCGTCGGCGACTCGACGATGGAACTGGCCAGTTCACTGACGCTCATGATGACTCCTGTCGGTGCGTGTGGCGGCGGGGTCGGGCGGCACCAGGCCCGCGGGGACAACCGGCCCTAATATAGCCTAGTTCTTCGCCCGCTTCTCCCGCAGGTGCTGCTCCACGACCTCCGGGCACCAGGCCCGTGATCGGCCCGCCCAGGGCGAAGACTTCCTTGATCAGCCGCGAACTGACGTAGGTGTACTGCTCGGCCGGCATCATGAAGACCGTCTCGATGTCGGGGCCCAGCCGGCGGTTCATCAGCGCCATCTGCAGCTCGAACTCGAAGTCCGACACGGCCCGCAGGCCGCGCACGATCGCCGAGGCCCTGCTGCGCCGCGGCGTAGTCGACCAGCAGGCCGTCGAACGCCTCGACCTCGACGTTCGGCGTACTCGCGGAAGACCTCGCGCGCCATCGACTCGCGCTCCTCGAGCGTGAACAGCGGGTGCTTCTCGGCGTTGCGCAGGATCGCGACGATGATGCGATCGAACAGCCGCGCCCCGCGCAGGATGATGTCGACGTGGCCGTTGGTCAGCGGATCGAACGACCCCGGGTAGACCGCCACGCGCTCGCGGGGCGTGTTCATGGGCTCCTCCGTCCGCGGGCGCGCCGTGCCGGCGCCTCGCGGTAGAACGTCACGCGTGCTGTCCCCGGCGCGCACCTGCCGGACCGCCGCGAAGTCGCCGCGGCCGTCGGCGGCGCCTGCCGGCGCGACGCGTGCTCCAGCACCATGACGCCGCCCGGGGCCATCCGCCCGGCGGCTGCGTCGACCACCGCGGCCAGATCGGCAACGTCATACGGGGGGTCCAGCAGGGCGAGGTCGAACCGCTGGTCGGCGGGCAGCTGGCGCAGCGCGCGCGTGAACTCGGCGCGGATCATAACATAGCCCTCCGCGATACCGCAGTGCGCCAGGTTGCGCGCGACCAGGGCCGCGGCGCGCGGCGTCCTCGTCGACGAAGACCACGCTGCGCGGCCCCGCGGCTCAGCGCCTCGATGCCGAGCGCGCCCGACCCGGCAAACCCGTCGAGCACGCGCGCCCCGTCGACCGCGGGCGCCAGGATCGTCGAACAGCGATCTCCTTGAGGCGGTCGGAGGTCGGCCGCAGGCCCGGCCATGTCGGCGCCGCGAGCCGCCGTCCCTTGTACGCGCCCGCGATCACTCGCATCGGCACTCCGCCCCGGGTCCACGCACCCGCGCCTCATCCCGACCGTCGCCAGGCCGAACCGATCGGTCCAGCTCCGCCGGGCCTCCGCCTCGAGCGCGCTGCCCCGGCGGCTCGAGGTCGAGCGCCCGCGCGGCCAGCCCGCGCGCCTGCTCCATGATCTCCCGGTCGCGCACCAGGTCGCCGGACCGCAGCGTCGGCATCCCGGACTGGCGCGTGCCGAAGACGTCGCCGGGGCCGCGCAGCTCGAGGTCCCGCTCGGCGATGACGAACCCGTCGGTCGTCTCGACCAGGGCCTGGAGCCGCGCCTCGCCTCCCGTCGCCCAGCGGCTCCTGGTACAGCAGCAGGCAGCACGACTGGTGCGCGCCGCGGCCGACGCGGCCCCGCAACTGGTGGAGCTGCGCGAGGCCGAACCGCTCGGCGTGCTCGACGACCATGACGGTGGCGTTCGGCACGTCGATGCCGACCTCGACGACCGTGGTCGAGACCAGGACCTGCACCGTCGCCGGCGGCGAACGCCCGCATCACGCGCTCCTTCTCGTCCTGGCGCAGCCGGCCGTGCAGCAGCGCGACGCGGAACTCGGGAAACACCTCGGCCGCGAGGTGGTCGGCCATCTCCGTCGCGGCCCGCACGTCGACCTTCGACGACTCCTCGACCAGCGGGTAGACGACGTACGCCTGGCGCCCGGCGTCCAGCTGCGCGCCGCACGAAGCGCGTACACGTCGTCGCGCCGCGACTGGGGCATGACGTGCGTCTCGGCCGGCGTTCGCCCGGGCGGCAGTTCGCGGATCACCGAGACGTCGAGGTCGCCGTACACGGTCAGCGCGAGCGTCCGCGGGATGGGCGTCGCCGTCATCACCAGCACGTCCGGGCTCCAGCCCTTGCGGCGCAGCACGGCCCGCTGCATCACGCCGAAGCGGTGCTGCTCGTCGACGACGACCAGCCCGAGGCGCGCGAACGTCACGGCCTCCTGCACCAGCGCGTGCGTGCCGACGACGAGCGTGCGCGCCGCCGACGCGAGGCTCGGCCAGCACGCGACGGCGCCGCTGCGCCGGCGCCGACCCGGTCAGCAGCGCCACCTCGTACGCGCGCCGCCGCCGAGCAGCCGGCGGATGGTCAGGTAGTGCTGCTCGGCCAGGATCTCGGTCGGCGCCATGAACGCCACCTGCAGGCCGTTCTCCATCGCGACCACGGCCGCCAGCAGCGCCACGATCGTCTTCCCCGCGCCGACGTCGCCCTGCAGCAGGCGCTGCATCGGCGCGGGCCGCGCCATGTCGCCGACGATGTCGGCGAGCGCCTGCCGCTGGCCCGCGGTGAGCGCGAACGGCAGCACCGCCCGCGACGGCCGCGCGGACGCGATCGTCGACGACCGGAACGGCGGGCTTCCGCTCGGCGTCCGGCCGACCTGCCGCCGGAGCGCCAGGCCGACCTGGAACAGGAGGAACTCCTCGAGGATCAGCCTGAGCTGGGCCGGCGTCCGAAACGCGTTCAACGCCTCGAGCGGCGTACCGGCGGGCGGGAAATGCGCCTCGGCGATGGCCGTGCGCCTGTCGGGCAGCCTGCACCTCGGCGCGCAGCCACGCGGGCAGCACCTCGTCGAGCGTCGGCCGGCAGCTGGCGGAGCAGCGTCGTGGACGAGCGCGCGCTGCACGCGGCACGTCACGCACCCGGCCCTCTCGTAGATCGGCACGATGCGGCCCGTATGGATGGCGTCGCGATCCTGCCCGCGCGGCAACTCGTACTGCGGGTTGGTCAGCTGCAGCGGCCCGCCGTCGCGCCGCTCGACGGGCCCGTAGAGGATGATGGACGTCCCCCGCGTGATGACGCTCGCCATGAACGGCTGGTTCAGCCACACCGCCCGGATCGTGCCGCTTCCGTCGCGGATGACCGCGTCGAACAGCTTGAAGCCGGCGCGCCGTGTCAGGCGCATGCCGCACGACACGACGGTGCCGGCAATCGTCGCCGGCTCCCCGGGGGCGACGGTCGCGATCTCGCGGAACCGCGCGCGGTCCTCGTAGCGAAGCGGGAAGCGGGCGAGCAGATCGCCGACGGTGCGCAGCCCGGCCTGCTCGAGATCGGCCGCCCGCCGCGGGCCGACGCCCGTGAGCGACAGGAGCGGCGCGTCGAGCGTCACCTCACTGGATGATGACGGCCCGCTTGGACTCGACGGCGATCTCGCGAATCCCGCCACCGAGCGAGAACGGCGCGTCGAGGCTGTACCCGGACGGGTTCGACGGGCTCTTCGTGTAGTAGCTGACCAGTTCCTGGAGGACGGACTTGGGGACCTCCATGCCGGCGACGGTCGCCGTCTCCAGGTCGAACTGGAACTCGCCGCCCTTCGACCGCAGCACGCCCGTGGCGGCGACCGGCACCCGCCCGCGGAGCAGCTGCGCGGGGTCGAGCATCCCGCGCGGCTTCGAAAGCCGCACGGCGTCGAGATCGACGGTGGCCACGCCCGACAGCCTGCCGGACCCGAGGACGAACACGTACGGGTCGACGACGCCGACCGGAAGCACGCCCGCGCCCCGGTAGCGCAGGTAGGCGTTGATCTCCGGCTCGGTGACGACCGTCTTGAGGGGATTCCGGCGCGCGACGTCCGCTGGCCGCCGTCCGCCCGACGACGGCGGCGTACTTCAGCGCGAAGCGGTCACCGTCGGCGGTTGTGAACGGCAGGCGGGTCTGCCGCAGCGGGGCCTCCGGCGCCTGAGGAGCGGCGGCCACGCACAGGCACGCGCACGCCAGTACGGAGAGGAGTCTCACGATTCGAGTCTAGCACGCCCCCCGGCGCTCGCGGGCCTCAGCGCGCGACGCCCGGCGCCCCGCGTCGCGCGCGCAGCATGAGCTGGAGCTTCCGCCGCTCCATGTTCTGCTCGAACACGCGGAACCGCGCCTGACGCCGGACATCCAGCAGCGCATCCAGCGTGTCGTAGGCGCGGCGCAGATCGGCCGAGGTCCGGCTCTCCAGCTCCTGCAGGTCGCGCAGGCGGGCGCGCACGGCGCTCTCGTCGACCGCCGCCGACGCCGCGGTCAGCCGCCCGAGATCGGCGACGAGCCGGTTGCGGGCCTGTTCGCCGCGGCGGCGCGTGTCCTGCAGCGCCTTCAGCTTCGGCAGGAAGCGGCCGAACTGCTCGTCGTCGAGCTGCAGCGCCTCCTGGGCCTGCATGACCGTGTAGGCGTCGAACAGCCGCTGCAGCTCCGCGATGTCGAGCCGGTCGGCCTGGGGGGCCGCCGCCGCGCGGCCCTGCGCCTGCCGCGCCTCGGGGCGCACCCGCGCAGACGCCGCCGGGGGCGCCTGCACATCCTGCGCCGCCGCGCTCGCCGCCGACGCCGTCCAGGTCACCGCCAGGAGTCCGACCACGCAGGCGATCGGCCGATGCTGATGTGTCCACATGATTGCGATCTCCGTCGCGCTGCCGGGCCTCGCCGAAACGGCTCACGCCCCCGGGCCTTGCGGCGCCGCCGGCGCGAGCGCCGCCATCTCCGCGCGCAGGAGCCTCGCCAGCTCCACGCGCTCGATCTCGTCGAGCTGCACGAGCGCCTGCTCGACGCCTCCCGGAAGCGGGAGCGCGCCCGACTCCTCGGCATCGTCGATGCTCACCTGCGACGACAGGTCGCTGACAAGCAGCCACGACGGGTCGTCGGACGCGTCGCCGGCCGCCACCGGCCCCTCCGCCGGCGCCTCGACCGGTGCGGGCGCCGGCGCGTCCAGGATGCCTGGCAGCGTGCCGGGCGTCCCGCTCCAGAGACGAAACCCCACGCCCACCGCGAGCACCAGCGCGGCCAACGAACCCGCCGGCACGAGCCGCCACAGCCAGGGCCGCCAGGACGGGGCGGGCGCCTGCTCGCGGCGCACGGCCTCCCCGATCCGCGCGGCCAGGTGCGGCCAGAAGAGCGGCGACGGGTCGGGCGGCGGATCCTCCGCCGCCAGGCGCACGGCCTCGAGGAGCGACTCGACCTTGGCGCGGCACGGCTCACAGGACGCCGCGTGCGCGATGAGCGCCGGAGCCGCGGCGCCTGCCGCGACATCGACGGCTTGCGCGGGAGAAAGGTGTGTCATGACTTCCCAGTCGCCTCCTCGGCGAGGAGCTTCTTCAGGTTGCCCAGCGCGTGGAAGACGTTCGCCTTCACCGCGCCGACCGTCGTGCCGAGCACCGACGCGATTTCCGCGTGCGACAGTTCCTGGTAGACGCGCAGGACGAGCGTCGCCCGCTGCTTCCGCGGCAGCCGCGCGACGGCCGCCCGCACGCGCGCGCCGCGCTCGCGCCCTCGCCAGCGACGATGCGGGATCGTCGCCGGCCGCCGGAATCTGCGGCGCCTCGTCCAGCGAGGTCTCAGGCGTCCGGCGCGCCGACACGTGGTTCAGGCACACGTTCACGCCAATCCGGTAGAGCCACGTGCCGAGCGCCGAGTCACCCCGGAAGCGCCGGAGCCCCCGATACGCCCGAAGGAAGACCTCCTGCGACAGGTCGGCCGCGTCCTCGTGCCGGTGCGACGAACCGGAAACACAACTGGTAGACCGCGCGCTGGTGGCGCTCGACGACGAGGTCGAACGCCTCGATTCGCCCGCCGAGGCAGGCCTCCACCAGTTCTCGGTCGTCCAGACCCGCGAGCGGCGACTCGCGGCCGGACTCGTCTCGGTTCGAAGGCACCACTCTCAGCGTCCAGTCGGGTTTCGTGCCGCCTGCCGGCCAGGCGTCCGCGCGGGTCGACATCGGTCGGTCCTCTCCGGGTCCTCGATGATTAGACTGCCCGGCGGAACGAAGGTGACATCGGTCGCGGCGATCGTAGCACGCCGGTTGACTTTCGCCTTTCCTTTGCGGACAATGGAGGCGCGGCGCCACCCGGCGCAGCCTGCAGGAGGGCGGTTCCGTGGCTTTTCCACTCACCAAGCGGCAGCGGGAAATCCTCGACTACCTCGGGGAGTTCATCCAGCAGCACGGCTACGCGCCGAGCCTCGAGGAGATTGGCCGCCGGTTCGGGCTGTCGTCCCTCGCGACGGTGCACAAGCACCTGACGAACCTCCAGGAGAAGGGGTTCATCCGTCGGGCGTGGAACCGCAGCCGCTCGGTCGAGATGGTGCCGACGCGCGGCGGCGGCCGCGTCGCTGGAACTGCCGCTGCTCGGGTTCGTCGCCGCCGGAGCGCCGATCGAGGCGGTGGCGACGGCCGAGACGATCGCGGTGCCCGACGATCTCGTGGGCAAGCGCGACACGTACGTGCTCAAGGTCCGCGGGGACTCGATGATCGACGAGCAGATCCGCGACGGCGACTTCGTGATCGTGGAGGATCGCAAGACGGCCGACAACGGCGAGATGGTCATCGCGCTGCTCGGCGGGTCGGATGTGACGCTGAAGAAGTTCTACCGGGAGAACGGGAACGTCCGGCTCCAGCCGGCCAACCCGGCGATGCAGCCGCTGATTGTCGCCGCGGACCAGATCCAGATCCAGGGAGTCGTGGTCGGCGTGATGCGCAGGTACTGAGGGAGCCGACGGCCGGCGCCGAGGCCGGCCAGGGAGACAGCCGTGGCCGATGAACCCCGCCAGGTGAATTTCACGATCGTGCCGGCCGACGCCGGCCGGCATGGAGCGGACCTACGCGAACTTCTGCGGCGTCTCGCACACGCCGTTCGACTTCACGCTGACGTTCTGCGAGGTGCAGCCGCTCTCGGAGCAGGACATCCAGCGCGCCCAGCAGGAGCACGTGGTGAAGGCCCCGGTCCGGGCGCGCGTGGTGGTGCCGGTGCAGATCGTCCCGAGCCTCGTGGCCGCGCTCCAGGACCAGCTGCGCACCTACAACGACGCGTACGCCAACGCGGCGCCCGCGAAGGGACCGGTGCACTGAGTGAAGTCGGCCGCCGCGACCCAGTCCGTCATCGAGGCGCTCACCCACCAGCATCCGAACGCCGACACGGAACTGCACTACCGCAACGCGTTCGAGCTGCTGGTGGCCACGATCCTCTCCGCCCAGTCCACCGACGCCGGCGTCAACAAGGTCACGCCCTCGCTGCTCGCGACGTTCCCCGATGCTCGAGCGCTCGCCGCCGCCCCGGCCGCGGAGGTCGAGGCGCTGATTCACGCGACCGGCTTCTTCCGGCAGAAGGCCAAGTCGCTGATGGGCATGTCGCGCGCGCTTGTCGAGCGCCACGGCGGCGAGGTGCCGCGCACGATGGAGGCGCTCGTCAAGCTGCCCGGCGTGGGGCGCAAGACGGCGAACGTCGTGCTGGGACACGCGCTCGGGGTTCCCGGCCTGCCGGTGGACCGGCACGTGCTGCGCGTGAGCCACCGCCTGGGCATCGCGGACTCGGACGATCCGGAGCGCGTCGAGCAGCAGCTGACCGGGGCGCTTCCCCCGGGGCTGTGGACCCGCGCGTCCGACACCTTGATTCTGCACGGACGCCGCGTCTGCAAGCCCGAACCGCTCTGCGCGGATTGCGCCGTCACCGACGCCTGCGAGTTCTACGCCGAGGCCTCGCGCGCGGCGGAACCGCCGCCCATCGGCCGGTACGAAGCGACGCAAGCCCGCCGGTGCCGCGCCCCGGAAAAAGCCGGCGGCCCGCCGACGTCGATGACACGCGCCCGTTTCGAACAGCTGGTGGCCGAGGCCATCCGCACCATCCCGCCGCGGTTTCGCGACGAACTCCGCAACATCGCCGTGATCGTCGAGGACGAGCCGGCCGACGAACTGCTGGACGAGATGGAGATCGAACCGCCCGACACGCTGTTCGGCCTCTACCAGGGCACGCCGCTCACCGAGCGCGCGTGGGACTACGGCAATACCCTGCCCGACCGCATCGTCCTCTATCAGGGGCCCATCGAGGACGCCAGCGAGACCGAGGAGGACGTCGTGGTCACGGTCGGCGAGACGCTCATCCACGAGGTGGGCCACTACTTCGGCCTGTCCGAAGACGAACTCGAGGACATCGAGGAGCGGTACTGGCGGGCGCAGGACGAACCGCCTGAGGACAAGGCGTGACGGCGCGGAGGCGTTTCGGCCAGCATTTCCTCAGCGCGTCCTGGTCGTCGCGGGTGCTCGAGGCCGCGGCCTTCGCCCCGACGGACCACGTGATCGAGATCGGCCCCGGGCGCGGCGCGCTCACCGTGCCCCTGGCGGGTACCGTCGCCGCGCTGACGGCCGTCGAGATCGACCGGGACCTGGTCCCCGCGCTCCGCGGCCGCCTGCCCGGGCATGCCCGGGTGATCGAGGGCGACTTCCTGGACGTGCCGGCCGCGGCGCTCTTCGAAGGCGGTGGCGACGTGCGCTGGCGTGTCATCGGGAACCTGCCCTACAACGTGTCGTCGCCCATCCTGTTCCGGCTGCTCGAGCTGGGCCGGACCGGCGGCAGGCTGCGCGACGCCACGCTGATGCTGCAGCGGGAAGTGGCCGACCGGGTGGCCTCGCCGCCCGGGTCCAGGCAGTACGGCGCGCTGTCGATCATGGTGCAGCTCGACGCGGACGTCGAGCCGCTGCTCACGCTGCCGCCGGGTGCGTTCAGGCCTCCGCCGCAGGTGTGGTCCAGCGTCATCCGCCTGCACTTCAGACCGCCGAAGGTGGCCGTCGCCGACCGGCGCCGCTTCGAGTCTCTGGTTCGCTCGCTGTTCTCACAACGGCGCAAGATGCTCGGCAACGCGCTCTCGGCGGCCGCCGCGTCGCGGGGACAACTGGCCTCGGACGCGCTGCGCCTGGCGGGCATCGATCGCTCCCGCCGGCCGGAGACGCTGCATCTTGAAGAACTGGCGAGGCTTGCGGATGTCCTCGATGCCGGAGACGCGGCCGGTGTGGTATAGTTCGCGAGGAAATACCGGCGAGATCACGCCTGTCGATGCGGCTGTCCCAGCAGCCTGACAGGCGCCGATCGGGCCGGCGCGGCCGCCGGTGGCCCAACCCGGCGGCATGACGCCAGGCGCGCGCCCCACGCGCGGCGGTGTCGCGGCGCCGGCCGGTCTCACGAAACGTGTTGTGGTCCCAGGCGCTGGGTCCCTCACCCACCCGATTGCTGTGTCGTCATCGCCGCGCCCGCGTGCGCGGTGTGGGGAGCGCGAGAGCACTGATGACCGTGCACCAGGCGAATCCCGCATCCAACCAGCCCCTGCTCGAGGTCGTCCCCCTCGGCGGGCTGGGCGAGTTCGGCCTCAATTCGATGGCCGTCTCCTACGCCGACACGCTGCTCGTGATCGACGCGGGTTCGATGTTCCCGGAGCCTGAGCTGCTCGGCATCGATCTGATCGTCCCGGACTTCACGTACCTGGTCGGGCGCGCGGCCAGAACCCGGGCGATCGTGCTGACGCACGGGCACGAAGACCACATCGGCGCCGTGCCGTACGTGGTGAAGCAGTTTGACGGGCCGATCTACGGCACGCCGATGACGCTCGCCCTGATCGAGGCGAAGCTCGCCGAGCACGGTATCGACGTCGCGGACCGGCTCGTGCCGGTGCGGCCGCGCGATCGCATCGTCGTGGGCGACTTCACGCTGGAGTTTCTGCGCGTCACGCACAGCATGCCGGATTGCGTCGCGGTGGCCATCCACACCCCGGTCGGCGTGATCGTCCACACCGGCGACTTCAAGGTGGACCAGACGCCGCTCGACGGCGAGCACTTCGACTTCCACCGGTTCGCGGAACTCGGCGGCCAGGGCGTGCTCGCCCTCTTCTCGGACAGCACCAACATCGAGCGCCCCGGGTTCACCGGGTCGGAAGTCGACGTGGTGCCGGCGTTCGAGGAGATCTTCGCGAGCACCCGCGGAAAGATCGTCGTCACCTCGTTCGCGACGAGCGTGTACCGCCTCCAGATCCTGGTGAACATGGCGGCGCAGTTCGGGCGCAAGATCGCGTTTCTCGGCCGCGGCATGGTGGAATCCTCGCAGCTCGCCCAGCGCCTCGGCTACCTGACGATTCCCGCCGGCCTGGCGATCCGCGAATCGGAGATCAGGTCGCACCCGCCCTCCGACGTCGCCTGCCTCGTGACGGGCAGCCAGGGCGAGCCGATGTCCGCGCTCTCCAGGATCGCCATCGACGATCACCGCCACGTCAGGCTGGCGCCCGACGACGTCGTCGTCTTCTCGGCGCGTGAGATCCCCGGCAACGAGCGATCGGTCGACCGCGTCGTGAACCACATCGCGAGGCGCGGCGCCGACATCATCAACGAGGGCATCAAGCACGTCCACGTGTCCGGCCACGGCAGCGAAGAGGAGCTGAAGCTGATGCTGTCGCTCGTGCGGCCGCGCTGCTTCATCCCGATCCACGGGTCGTTCCGGCAGCGCGCCCGGCACGCGCGCGTGGGCGAGCGGCTGACGCGGAACCTGCCGAGCCGCGTCGAGGTGATCGTCGCCGAGAACGGCGACGTGCTCCACTTCGATCGGGACGGCGGGTGGATCGCCGACAAAGTGCCTGCCGGACGGGTGCTCATCGACGGCACGTCGGTCACGGGCCTCGGAGACGAGGTGCTGCGCGATCGGCGCCATCTCGCCGAGGACGGCCTGGTCGTGCCCGTGCTGGCGATCAACAAACAGACCGGCACCATCGAAGGCGTGCCGGACATCATCACGCGCGGCCTCGTCGTCGAGCAGGGCGCCGAGAACCCCATCCCCGGCGCGGCGCGCCTCATCGCCGACCTCCTCGAGGCCGCCAGCCTCGAGGAGCGGACCGACTACGGCATGATGCGGGACAAGATCAGCGTCGAACTGCGGCGCTACTTCCGGAAGCGCGTGGGCCAGCGGCCCCTCGTGCTGCCGGTGATCATGGAGATCTGATCGGTGAGCGCCTCTTCCGCCCTGTCGCGCCGCATGAGCGAGTTCGTCGGCGTGCTGTCGTTCGCCGTCGCGCTGCTGTGGCTCATCGCGCTCGCGACCTACAACCCCGCCGACCCGGTGTGGTTCTTCACCGCGGGCCTCACAGGCGACGCGACGAACCTCGCGGGGCGCGCCGGCGCGTTCCTCGCCTATCTGTCGAACCAGGCCTTCGGCTACGCGGCGTACCTGTTCCCGGTGCTTGTCGCCGCCGTCGGCTGGTGCCGTTTCTGGTGCACGCAGGTCGCCGCGCCCTACACCAAGGCCGTGGGCGTCACGCTCCTGCTGGTGTCTTCGGCGTCGTTTCTCGACCTCGCGCTCGGACCGGTGAACCCGGGCGCCGACGCGTTCGACCCGGGCGGATGGATCGGTGCCCAGTTCTCGGGGGCGCTCGTGGCGTCGTTCAACCGCACCGGCTCGCTCATCATCATCCTGACGGCCCTCGGCCTCAGCCTCGTGCTCACGACGCGGTTCTCCTTCGGCCGGGTGTTCGGCGCGATCACGGGCTGGCTGCGGGAGCGGGTCTCGACGCGCGTCGCCGCGTTCTGGAACTGGCGCGAGGAGCGGCGCCGCGACCGCCAGCGCCGGGAGATCGTCTCGAAGCACGCCAGGCGGGCGGCGGCGCAGGCGGACACCGCCCAGGCGCCCAAGCCCCCGTCGTCGCCGGACCTCGACCTGGACCTGCGCCGCCCGTCCGGGCCGCCGTCCCGCGCCGCGGAGCCGAAATCCCCGGCGGCAGACAGGGCTCCGGCCGGGGGCGGCTCGGGGTGGCTGAGCCCGCGCAAGGACCCGGCGATCAAGGTGCCGGCCCCCGCGACCCCGCCGGCGGCCGAGAGCGCCAGCAAGTCGCCTGCCGAGAAGAAGCGCGGCGGGTTCGCGTTTCCCCCCGTCACGCTGCTGGATGCGCCGCGCACCGAGCGGAAGATCGACGAGCGCGAGTTGATGGAATCGGCCCGCCTGCTCGAGGAGAAGTGCCGCGAGTTCGCCGTGGCAGGGTCCGTCGTCCAGATTCACCCCGGGCCCGGTGGTCACCACGTTCGAGTTCAAGCCCGAGGCCGGCGTCAAGTACAGCAAGATCACGAGCCTGGCCGACGACCTCTCGCTGGCGATGCGCGCCGAGTCGGTGCTGATCGAACGCACGCCCGGGAAGTCCACCGTCGGCATCCAGATCCCCAACCAGCACCGCGAACCGATCTCGCTGCGCGAACTGCTCGAGTCGGACGCGTACCAGGCGGCGCCCTCCAAGCTCACGATCGCGCTCGGCAAGACGATTCACGGCGAACCGTTCCTCGGCGACCTCGCCTCGATGCCGCACCTGCTCATCGCCGGCGCGACCGGCACGGGCAAGTCGGTGGCGCTCAACGCGATGCTGACCAGCATGCTCTTCCGGGCGACGCCGGAGGAGGTCCGCCTGATCATGATCGATCCCAAGCGCCTCGAGCTCGGGATGTACGAGGAGATCCCGCACCTGCTCACCCCGGTGGTGGTCGACCCGAAGCAGGCGGCCAACGCGCTCACGCTGGGCCGTCCGGGAGATGGAGGAGCGCTACAAGACGCTGGCGGCCGAAGGCGTGCGGAACATCGACCAGTACAACCGCAACATCCGGGCGGCGGCGCTCGAGCGTCCGGCGAACTCGGACGAGCCCGCTGCCGAAGCCGCTCCCCTACATCATCGTCGTCATCGACGAACTGGCCGACCTGATGATGGTGGCGCGCAACGACGTCGAGGAATCCGTCGCGCGCCTGGCCCAGATGGCCCGCGCGATCGGCATCCACCTGCTGCTTGCCACGCAGCGGCCGTCGGTGGACGTCATCACCGGGCTCATCAAGGCCAACCTCCCCGCCCGCATCTCCTTCCGGGTGTCGTCGAAGGTGGACTCGCGCACGATCCTGGACGGCAACGGCGCCGAACAACTGCTCGGGAAAGGCGACATGCTGTTCCTGCCGCCGGCCTCCTCGCGCCTCGTGCGCGTGCACGGCCCCTACATCTCGGAGCAGGAAACGGCGCGCCTCGCGGCCTTCCTGCGCAAGCAGGGCAAGCCGGTGTACGACGAGTCGATCACGGCCGAGGAGAAGGGCCCGGAGGCGATCGAGTTCGAGAAAGACGACCTGTACGACGAGGCCGCGCGGCTGGTGGTCTCGACCGGCCAGGCGTCGATCTCGTACCTGCAGCGGCGGCTGCGGGTGGGCTTCAGCCGGGCCGCCCGCCTGGTCGACATGATGGAGGCCGAGGGCATCGTGTCGGCGGCCATGGGCGGCAAGCCGCGAGAGGTGCTCGTCGACAAGGGCTACTTCGAGGAAGTGGATCAGCAGCTGCGATAGTGCGATGACACTGCCCGCATTCCTTCGCCACCGACGACCGCGCCAGGCGTGCCCCGCCGTGATCGGGGCGGCGCTCGCGCTGGTGATGGCCTGGCAGGCGTCCGCGCCGGCGGCGGCGACGCCTCCGCCGACGGCGAAAGACCTCTTCCTGTCGGCCCAGGCGCGCGAGCGGACCATCCGGGCCGCCCTCGACGCCTCGCCGACCGAGCCGCCTCCCACGCGGGATGCGATGCGCCAGGTCGTGGCCGCCTACCGGCAGGTGGTGCTCCGCTACCCCAAGAGCGGCTACTGCGACGATGCGCTCTGGCTCGCGGCGCAACTCGCAGCCGACACGTTCGTCCGGCACGGCGACGAACGCGATCGCAAGGCCGCGCTCCAGCTGATCGACTCGCTCGCCCGCGAGTATCCGAGCAGCTCGTTCGTGCGAAGCGTCAAGGCGGAGCGTGCACGCGTCACCGCCATGGCCGCATCGGCAGCACCGGCGAAGCCCGCCGACCCGGCTGCGGCGAAGCCGGCGGACACGGCCGCCGCGAGACCGCCTGAAACGGCCGGCGCCGTCACCGCGGAGACGGTGCTCGTGCGCGACGTCCGCCGCCTCACGGCGGGAGCCGCCGCCATCGTGGAAATCGAGATGGACGGCCCGGTCCAGTTCCGGGAGGAGCGCCTCTACCACCCGAGCCGCGTCTTCTTCGACCTGCCGAAGACCCGCACGACGGACGCGCTCCGCGACGCCACGCTGTCGTTCGACTCGGGGCCGATTCGCCAGGTGCGGATCGGGCGGCACCCCAACAACATGACGCGCATCGTGATGGACACGGCGGAGGACGCGCGCTGCGTGTCGCGGCTGGCGCCCGCGCCCTACCGCCTCGTGGTGACCTGCGGCAGCGAAGCCGGCCCCGCCGCTGCGCCGAGCCCCGCCGCCGCCAGTGCCCCTGCGGCTGCCCGCCGCGGAGGCGCCGGAACCTGCGGCCGCACCGCCGACGGTCGCCGCCGCGCCGGCCGCGCCCGCCGCCGGCCGCCGCCGCGCGGCCGAGCGCGCCTGCCCCGGCGGCCCCCGCGCCGCCTTCGGCCAACGCCCGCGGCGGCTTCTCGATGGCGCGGCAGCTCGGCCTGCGCGTCGGGCGCATCGTCATCGACGCGGGCCACGGAGGCCGCGACCCCGGCGCGCAGGGCCCGGGCTATACCGAGGCGCAGCTGACGCTGGACATCGCCCTGCGGCTCGAGAAGCTGCTCGAGAAGGAACCCGGCGTCGAGGTCGTGCTGACCCGGCGAAAGGACGAGTACGTCGCCCTGCAGGAGCGCACGGCCATCGCCAACCGCGAAGGCGCCGACCTGTTCCTGTCGATTCACGCCAATGCGAGCCGCAACCGCACCGCTCGAGGCGTCGAGAGCTACCTGCTGAACTTCGCGTCGACACCGGACGCCGCCGCGGTCGCCGCCCGCGAGAACGCGTCGTCGACGTTGACGATGAGCCACCTGAACGACCTGGTGAAGCAGATCGCCCTCAACAGCAAGCTCGACGAGTCGCGCGACCTGGCCCGCCAGGTCCAGACCGCGATGGTGCGGAAGCTGCGGCCCTCGAACCAGCAACTCAAGGACCTCGGCGTGAAACAGGCGCCGTTTGTCGTGCTCGTGGGGGCCGCGATGCCGAGCGTGCTCGTCGAGGTGTCGTTCCTCAGCCACAAGCAGGAGGGGCGGCTGCTCGGCACCGGCGCCTATCGCCAGCGGATCGCGGAGGCGCTCCTCGACGGAGTCCGCCGCTACCTGCGCACGCTGAAACGGGCCGACCACCGACACGGCGGACAGCCTCCCGCAGGCAGGCGGCGGTCCCCCGGCGGGACTACAATAGCGGCAGGCCCGTGTTTCACATCCAGCCCGTCACGCCGATCATCGTCAAGGTCGTCTCCGACCCGACGCCCCAGGTGACCGTCGTGGACGTGCTCGTCGACGCCCTCGGCCTGACGGGGGTGATCGTCGCCGGCTCGTTCGTGCTCGGCGGCATCGTCGGGATTCTCCTGATCGCCTACTCGCGGTGGAAGGCGGCGCGCGCGGAGGGCGACGGCGACCTCCGACCACACGTCGCTCGACCTCTCCTCCCCTTCCAGGTAGGCGGCTTCCGGCCGGAGTTGGTGCCGGGAGACTACGCCGGCGGCGGCGAGGGCCACTCGCCGAACGTGCAGGCGAGTTCGGCCAGCGTCCTGACGGCCACGCCGGTCGGCCCCTTCGGCTGCCACGGCTGCGCGTCTTCGGCCCAGGCGGTCGACGCGATGTCGAGATGCGCCCACGGCAGCCCGCCGGTGAACTCCTTCAGGAACATCGCGGCGGTGATGGAACCGGCCGGCCTCCCGCCGATGTTCGCCAGGTCGGCGATGTCGCTGCGGAGCTGCTCGCGGTAGTCGTCAAACAGCGGCAGCGCCCACGCGCGGTCGCCCGCGCGATTGGCTGTCCGGCCCACCAGGGCCACCCACGCGTCGGGACAGCCGAACAGGCCGGTGGTCGAGCGGCCGAGGGCGATGCCGATGGCGCCCGTGAGCGTCGCGACATCGACCAGATGCGTCGCGCCGAGCTGGCGCGCGTACCAGAGCGCGTCGGCGAGGATGAGGCGCCCTTCGGCGTCCGTGTCGAGCACCTCCACCGTCTTGCCTTCGGCGCTCCGCACGACGTCGCCGGGGCGCATGGCGCGCCCTCCCGGCATGTTCTCGACCAGCGGCACGACGCCCACCACCGCCACGTCCGGCTTGAGCGCCGCGATGGCCTTCATCGCGGCCAGCACCGCGGCCCCGCCCGACATGTCGGTCTTCATGAGGTGCATGCGGTCGGACGGCTTGATGGAGATGCCGCCGGTGTCGAACGTCACGCCCTTGCCGACCAGGCCCAGGACCGCGGCCGTGGCCGGCCGGGCGGGTTCGTAGCGCAGCACGACCATGCGCGGGCGCTCCGCGCTGCCGCGCGCGACGCCGAGCAGCAGTCCCATGTTGAGCCCCGCCAGGCGGTCCTCGTCGAGCACGTCGACCTTCAGGCCCGACTCCGCCGCGATCTGCGAGGCGATCTCGGCGAAGGCCCGCGGCGTCATGACGTTGGCCGGCTCGTTGACGAGGGCGCGGGCGAGATTGCTGCACGCGGCAAGGATGTACCCGCGGGCGGCGGCCCGCTCGGCCGACGCGCACGCGTCAGCCTCCATCCGATCCGGGAGGGCGATCAGACTCTCGATCGCGATCGGCCTGGCGTCCGCGTCGCTCTTGTAGATGCCGCTGTAGTGCGCCGCCAGCGTCAACCCCTCGGCGGCTGCCTGCGCTTCGTCGGCCGGCGGCAGCGCGCCCGGCAGGGCGAAGGCCACCCGGCGCCAGCGCCGCTCCCGCGCCGCCAGCGCGGCGGCCGTCGCCGCGCGGCGCAGTTCGGCGGTATCGAACCGGCTCCGGCTTCCGGCCCCGACGAGCATCAGCCGGGCCGGGCGCCAGTCCGGCGCCGAGCACGGCGTGATGAACAGGCTCGCGGCCTTGCCCGTGAACTCGCGCGCCGCGAAGGCCGCCGAGATCCGGCCCCCGGCGCCAGCGTCGAGCCCGGCGAGCGACGGCGCTTCACCTTCGAATGCCACGACGACGATGACGTCGGCGTCGATCGAGGCCATCGGCGCCGACACCACACCCACGGGAAGCGACTGGTCTGAATAGCGCATCCGTCAATTATGCCGCAGGACGGCGTCAGAGCAGTCATGGGGTCAGACCCGGGTCTGACCCCAGCGGCAGCTACACGGGAATCGACGGGACGGCCGCTCCCCGTCGCGGCGGCCGAAGCGGCTGAGCAGCACGCCTCCGAGGCCGACGGTCCAGGCGACGTATTCGATCAGGAACCCGGCGACGAGGATCCCGCCCACGACGATCCGGAGCGGCAGGCCGGCCAGGCCAAGGAACTTGGCGATGACCGTCACGGCGAACACCACCGCGAGGCCGACCACCAGCGACACCAGCAGGCCCGGAATCCCGCTGCCGGCGCGCTGGCCGATCCAGCGGCCAACCGCACAACTCGCGCCGGCAAATCCCATCACGAGCGCGACGGCGACGGCGATCAGGCCGAAGGGCACCAGCAGCAGCAGCGGAATCCCGATGATGGAGACCGCGAGGACGACGACGGTGACGACCAGCAGGGGCACGAAGAGCAACTGCGCCGCCAGGCCGACGAAGCCCGAGCGCCACGGTTCCGCCGCCACCCGGTCTGCCACCCGCCGGACCGGCGACGGCAGCACGGCGATCATCAGTGCCGCGAGCAGGCCGACGAGCCCGACCCTGACCAGCGTCGCGACCAGGTCGACCGACCCGCCGAGCGGATAGCGAACGGTATCCCCGAACCAGTGCCAGTCGCGCCACGGGCGGACGTTGACGAAGGGGCCGAACGTCGGCCTGCCAATCCGGATCTCGTTGATCTGCCCGTTGACCACCGATCCGTCGGCGCGCTCGACGCTCCCGCCGACGGCGGTCACATCGCCGCGCACGTTCGCCTTGGGTCCGAGCCGGACCGAGCCCCCCACCGACACGACATTGCCGTCGACTCTCCCGTCGACCCGGGCCGACCCCAGAATCGCCACGACATCGTCGCCGATGGCCTCGTCGTCGGCCACCGCCACATCGCCGCCCAGGCGCACACGTGCGCCGCCGTGGCGGTAGCGGGCCACCTCGGTCCACCCCCCGGCGTCGGCGGGCGGCGCGGCGGCGGCGGCTCGAGCGGACCGGCGGCGCGGGCGGAACCGGCGCCGCGGGAGGAGCCGGCGGCGCCGCAGGGACGCCGGCGAAGAACGCCTTCCGGCCGGAGGCGTCGAGGAACGACAGCTGCGCCACCAGGTCGGCGTCCTCACCCAGCCGGTCGCGCAGTTCCCGGCCCGTGAGCGGCGCCCCGTCGACCACGACCTGCCCTTCGTCGATGTCGATGGTCCTGACGCGGGCCCGTTCGGCCTTCGGGATGAGGAGGATGCCGCGGCGGACCTCGAACACCTGGAAGCGCCGCTCGGCCCGTTCACGCAGCTGCTGCAACTCGGGCCTCGCAGCCGCATCGGCTCGCGCCGTGCTGTCGGTCTGGGCGACCGCGGCTGCCGGGCCAACCCCGGCGGCGGCAGCCGCCAGAAACGCGAGGGCGATGACGCGTGTGCGCATGTCAGTTCTCCTGCAGGGCCATCAGCCTGCGCAGCGCGCCGAACGCGCATACGGCGACGGCCAGATTCAACGCCAGCAACCCGATCGGGACCGGTCCCAGCAGCAGACGCCCGACGACGGCCGCGGCATCGGCCAGCCCGCTCCACAAGGCGAGGCCGCCGGACACCCATGCCCGGCCGCCGACGATGACCTGGCCGACACCCACGGCCACCGCCTGCACGGAGGCCAGCAGGGCCCCCATCCAGACATGCCACGGTACGAGTGCGGCGACGCCGCCGACCAGCACCACGCTGGCGGCCACGGCGACCCGGACCCAGCGCTTCGAGTAGGCGTCGGCGGCCGCGCGCGCGGCTCCGATTCTGGCGATCACCGCGTCGGCGAAACCCGCCGGGACAAGGGGACGCGTCAATCCCCGGCTGACGGACCGGAAGCGGAGGTCGGCCTCCTCGGCGCGTCCCGCCGCCTCGGCCTCGAGCCATTCCCGGATCTCTCCGTTCACGTTCCTCGTCATGAGCGTCCAGTCCTTCCTACGCGACCGACCCCGCCGCGGGTTGCAGTCATGCCTCGTCGCCGGGAGGCCGGGGGCCCCATCCCGAATCGGCCAGCAGCCGGCCGAGGGCGGCCCGCGCGCGGTGGAGATGGCTCTTGACCGTCCCGAGGGGCAGTCCCACGACCTCCGCGATGTCCTCGTAGGACAGGTCTTCCAGGTACCGCATGACGACCAGGCGTCGGAATTCCGGCCTCAGCTGCGCCAGGGCCGCCTCGAGGTCCTCTCTGAAATCGCCCTGCACGGCCCGGTCGAAGGCCGAAGGCTCACGCGTATCCGCCAGCACGTCCGCCATGTCGCGCCCCGACGAGTCGTCATCGATCGACACGACCGGCAGTCTCGACTTGCGCAGGTGGTCGATGGCCACGTTGTGGGCGATGCGGAGGATCCAGTTCGAGAACTTGTAGGCGGGGTCGAACGTGCGGAGGGCGCCGAACGCCTTGACGAACGCGTCCTGGGCGAGTTCCTCGGCCACGCCGTCGTCGCGCACCATGCGGGCGACGAGGTTGAGGACGGGCCGGCTGTGCCGATCGACCAGGGCGCGGCAGGCGTCCTGGGACCCGGCGAGCGCCTGCTCGACGAGCCGGGCATCTGTCGGCGTCACCGCATCACCCCGACTCATCCGCGGCCTGGCCAGGCGCCACTGGACCCTGGCCTCAGAACACCGGCAGCGGATCGTCGGCGATGAGCGGCGCCTCGGTGGCCTCCCGCACGGCGTCGACCGTCGTGTCCTCCGCGATCTCCCGCAGGCGGAGGCCCTCGGGCGTCACCTCGATGACCGCCAGCTCGGTGACGATGAGGTCGACCACGCCGACGCCGGTGAGCGGCAGCGTGCAGGCGCGCAGGATCTTCGGCGCGCCCTCGCGCGTCGTGTGCTCCATCGCGATGATGACCCGGCGTGCGCCGGCCACGAGGTCCATCGCGCCGCCCATGCCCTTGACCATCTTGCCGGGGATCATCCAGTTGGCCAGGCTGCCTCGCTCGTCGACCTGCAGCGCGCCGAGCACGGTGAGATCGATGTGCCCGCCGCGGACCATCGCGAACGACTCGGCGCTGCTGAAGTACGCGCTGCCGGGCAGTTCCGACACCGTCTCCTTGCCGGCGTTGATCAGATCCGCGTCGACCTCGGCGTCGGGCGGATACGGCCCGACGCCCAGCATCCCGTTCTCGGAGTGCAGCGTGATGTGCACGCCGGGCGGCACGAAGTTCGCCACGAGCGTCGGCATCCCGATGCCCAGATTGACGTAGTCGCCGTCGTGCAGTTCGCGGGCCACGCGCCGGACGATCCGCTCACGCTTGTCCACCGTCTCACTCCCCGCCAGCTCGCTGGCTCAGCCCTTGCGCGTCGTCCGCCGCTCGATCCGCTTCTCGTAGCCGGGCCCCTGGAAGATGTGCCGCACGAAGATCCCGGGCGTGTGCACGAGGTCGGGGTCGATCGCTCCGGGCTCGACCAGTTCCTCGACCTCGGCGATGGTCACGCGCGCCGCGGTCGCCATCATCGGGTTGAAGTTGCGCGCGGTCCTCCGGTACACGAGGTTGCCCGGGCGTCGCCGCGGAACGCCTTGACGAACGCGAAGTCGGCCTTCAGCGGCCGTTCGAGCACGTGCGGCACGCCGTCGATGGTCCGCGTCTCCTTGCCTTCGGCCACGACGGTGCCGTAGCCGGTCGGCGTGAAGAAGCCGCCGATCCCGGCGCCGCCGGCGCGGATGCGCTCGGCGAAGGTGCCCTGCGGCACCAGTTCCACCTCGAGCTCCCCGCTCAGGCACTGCCGCTCGAACTCCTGGTTCTCGCCGACGTAGGTCGCGATGATCTTCCGCACCTGCCGCGACTCGAGCAGCACGCCGAGGCCGAACCCGTCCACGCCGGCGTTGTTGCTGATGATCGTGAGGTTGCGCGTGCCCTGCTCGCGAAGCGCGGCGATCAGGTTCTCGGGGATGCCGCAGAGCCCGAAGCCGCCGACCATCATCGTCGCGCCGTCCGGGATGAGGGCCGCCGCCTCCCGGGCGCCGCTGATGAGCTTTCGCATCCGTTGATTATACGGCGGCCGGGTCGCCCCCGACGGCGCGCACCAGGTCGTGGATGCGGCCGAGCGTCCTCCGGCGCCGGCGGTGACCGGCGTCACCGGCCAGCGCCGCCCCAGAAAGAGGTCCGCGCTGGACGCGTGGATGCCGCGCCCGCGCAGCTCGACGGCCGGAAGGCCCGCCGCAAGGGCCAGGCGGCGCGGCAGCAGGGGCGCCTGTTCGGCGGCCGCGCCAACCTCGCCAAGGGCGAGCACGACGGCCTCGCCCGCGATCGCCTCCGCGAGGTGCGCCAGCGCGCGCGCGTTCGCCTCGGCTCCCCCGGCCAGCACCACGAGGTCGGCGTCTCCGGCGATCATCAGGTCGTCGGACGCGACGTCGACGGCGTGCACCCTCATCGCCGTCTCGAGGACCTCGTTGGCGTCGACGCCGATGACGAGGGCCGCGGGCCAGGCCTGCCGCAGCGCGAGCGCGAGCGACCCGCCGACGGCCCCGAGGCCGACGATGGCGATGCGCTGGAACGCCGGCGGCCCGGTCCGGCTGGCGGGCGCCGCCGAGGACGGCAGGCGCGTCACGCCTCCGGTCACTGCACGCCCCACCCGCGGCGCGCGACCGGCTCGACGCAGATGCTGCGCCCGATCGCCGGCGCGATGATCCGCAGCTCGGCCATCAGCCGGTCGAACTGCGACGGGAACAGCGACTGGGCGCCGTCGCTGAGCGCGTGGTCCGGATCGCAGTGCACCTCGATGATCAGGCCGTCGGCGCCGGCCGCCACGGCCGCCCGCGCCATCGGCGCCACCTTGTCGCGCCGCCCGGTGCCGTGGCTCGGGTCGACGAAGATCGGCAGGTGGCTCAGCTTCTTCACGACCGGGATGGCCGAGATGTCGAGCGTGTTGCGCGTGTAGCTCTCGAACGTCCGGATGCCGCGCTCGCAGAGGATGACGTCCGTGTTGCCGCCGCCGAGCATGTACTCGGCCGAGAGCAGCCACTCCTCGATGGTCGCCGAGATGCCGCGCTTGAGCAGCACCGGCTTGCGCGCCCGGCCGAGCTCGCGCAGCAGCGTGAAGTTCTGCATGTTGCGCGCGCCGACCTGGAAGATGTCCGCGTAGCGGTCGACGAGCGTCGATCTGGCGACGCGTCCATCACCTCGGAGACGAGCTTGAGGTTGTGGGCGCCGGCCGCGTCGCGCAGCAGCCGCAGCCCCTCCTCGCCGAGGCCCTGGAAGCTGTACGGCGAACTGCGCGGCTTGAACGCGCCGCCGCGCAGCATCTTCGCGCCGGCGCGCTTCACGGCCGCGGCCGTCGCCTGCACCTGCTCCTCGCTCTCGGCCGAGCACGGCCCGGCCATGACGATCACCTCGTCGCCGCCGATGCGCACGTCGCCGACGGTGATGACGGTCCCGCTCGGCCTGAAGGTCCGGCTCGCCAGCTTGTACGGCTCGGTGATGCGGACCACCTCCTGCACGCCGTCGAACGTCTCGATCAGCCCCGGGTCCCCCTGCACGTCCGTGCCGACGACGCCGAGGATGGTGCGGTTCGCGCCGGTGGACCGGTGCACGTCGAATCCCATCTCCACCAGGCGCGCGACGACCTGCTCGACCGCTTCCGCCGAGGCGCCCTCCTGCATCACCACAACCACGTCGGCACTCTCCCTTCAGCAGCGTATCGCTCCCTGCTCAGCCCCGCAACTCGCCCGCGCCTTCCGCGCCGCGCAACCAGCGCACGTACTGCTCGACCCGGGGCGCCAGTGCGGGCGAGTCGCCCGCGTCGGCAATCACCGAGACCAGCGCGCTGCCGACCACGGCGGCGTCGGCGACGCCGGCCACCGCCGAACGTGCTCGGGCCGCGAGAGCCCGAACCCGACGGCCATCGGCAGGCTGCTCACCGCCCGGACGCGGCTGACCAGGGCCGGGAGCCCGTCCGCGAGGCTCTCGCGCGCGCCGGTGACGCCGAGCCGCGAGATCACGTACAGGAATCCGCGGCCGAGCTCGCCGGCCGCGCGCGCGCGCTCGAGCGTCGTCGTCGGGCTCAGCAGGAAGATCGGATCGAGCGCGTGACGGAGCAGCGCCTCCCGGAGCGGCCCGGCCTCCTCGACCGGCAGGTCGAGCACGAGCACGCCGTCGACGCCCGCGGCCGCCGCCCGGGCCGCGAACCGTTCGTAGCCCATCCGGAAGAGGGGATTGGCGTAGGTGAAGAGCACGATCGGCGCGCCGACCGACGGGCGCACCTCCTCGACGAGGTCGAGCACCCGGCCGAGCGTCGCGGCTCCCGCCAGCGCGCGCTCGCTCGCGCGCTGGATGACCGGGCCGTCGGCGAGCGGATCGGAGAACGGCACGCCGACCTCGAGGACGTCGGCGCCGGCCCGGTCGAGCGCGCGCAGGATGTCGGCGGTCCGCGTCAGATCGGGGTCGCCGGCCGTCGACGTACGTGACGAGGCCGGCGCGGCGCTCGGCGCGCAGCCGTGCGAAGGCTGTCGGCAATGCGCGACATGGCGATCACCCCTGCTCGACGTCCAGCCGGCTGACCACCGTCTGCACGTCCTTGTCGCCGCGGCCGGAGAGATTCACGAGAATGCTGCGCGCCGGACCGAGCTCGCGCGGCGAGCCGGCGCGCCCAGGCGACCGCGTGCGCCGACTCGAGCGCCGGCAGGATGCCCTCGAGCCGGCGAGAGCCGGCTGAACGCGTCGAGCGCCTCGGCGTCGCGACGCGCTGACGTACTCGGTGCGGCCGAGTCGCCGCAGCCAGGCGTGCTCGGGACCGACCGCCGCGTAGTCGAGCCCGGCCGAGATCGAGTGCGTCGCCTCGATGTTGCCGTCCTCGTCCTGCAGCACGAAGGTGCGCGTGCCCTGCAGGACGCCCGGGCGCGCCGCCGGCGAACCGCGCGGCGTGCTGTCCGGGTGCGATCCCGTCGCCGCCGGCCTCGACGCCGATGAGCCGCACGCCGGGCTCGTCGACGAACGCGTCGAAGATGCCCATCGCGTTGCTGCCGCCGCCGACGCACGCGACGACGGCGTCGGGCAGCCGGCCGGCCGCGGCCTCGACACTGCGCGCGGGCCTCGGCGCCGATCACCGACTGGAACTCGCGGACCATCAGCGGATAGGGATGCGGGCCGAGCACCGAGCCGAGCAGGTAGTGCGTCGTCGCCACGTTGGTCACCCAGTCGCGCATCGCCTCGTTGATCGCGTCCTTCAGCGTGCGGCTGCCGGCGTCACCCTGGTGACGGTCGCGCCGAGCAGCCGCATGCGGAAGACGTTGAGCGCCTGCCGCTCCATGTCCTCGGCGCCCATGTAGACGTCGCACTCGAGGCCGAGCAGCGCGCAGGCCGTCGCCGTCGCCACGCCGTGCTGGCCGGCGCCGGTCTCGGCGACGACGCGCGCTTGCCCATCCGCGCCGCCAGCAGCGCCTGGCCGAGCGCGTTGTTGATCTTGTGCGCGCCGGTGTGCGTCAGGTCCTCGCGCTTGAGGAAGATGCGCGCGCCGCCCGCGTCGGCCGACAGGCGCCGCGCCTCGTAGAGCGGCGTCGGCCGGCCCGCGTAGTGCGCAGCAGACGCGTCAGGTCCGCGCAGAAAGGCCGCGTCCTGCCGCGGCGCGAAGTAGGCGTCGCGCAGCTCCTCGACCGGCGCGACCAGCGTCTCGGGACGAAGCGGCCGCCGAACCGGCCGAAGTAGCCGCGCGCGTCCGGGTCGCGCCGGCCGAAGACGGGGCCGGTGAAGGGCGTGTTGGCGTTCATGGCACCTGTGCGGCGTCGGCCGCGGCGACGCCTTCGACGAACGCGCGAAGGCGGGCGGCGTCCTTGACGCCCGGCGCGCGCTCGACGCCCGACGACACGTCGACCGCGAACGGGCCGGCACCGCGCGATCGCGTCGCGGACGTTCGTCGGCGTCGAGGCCGCCGGCGAGGATGATGCGCCGGGTGCGGGCCGCGCGGGCGGCGGCGTCCCAGTCGATGGTGCGGCCCGTTCCGCCGCGGCGGACCGGGTCGTGCGCGTCGAGCAGCGGCCACACCATCGGCGGCCAGGCCGCGATGGCCTCCGCGTCGAACCCGGCGCCCGCGCCCACGGCCTTGATGCAGCGGCCCGGCACGCGCGTCCACATGCTCGCCGGCTCGTCGCCGTGCAGCTGGACCGCGCTCAGCCCGACCTCGGCGGCAATCGCGCGAATCTCGTCGAGCGGCTGGTTGACGAACACGCCGACGGTCGTGACGAACGGCGGCAGCGCGGCGGCGATGGCCGCCGCCCTGCGAGGCGGCAGGAAGCGCGGGCTCCGCGGCCAGAACACGAACCCGAGCGCGTCGACGCCGAGGCCCGCGGCCAGCAGCGCGTCGTCGAGCCGGGTGATGCCGCAGATCTTGATGCGCGTTCGCATCACGCCTCCGGCTCCGCGCGTATCGGGCCTTCGCCCACGGCCGGCGCGACCAGCCCGGCCAGGGCCGCGCCCGGATCGGCGGCGGTCATCAGCCGCTCGCCGACGAGGAACGCGCGGTAGCCGAGCGCGGCGAGGCGGTCGAGGTCCGCCCGGCTGCGGATGCCGCTCTCGGCCACCATCACGGCGCCGGCAGGCGCCTGCTCGATGAGCGCCTCGCAGACGCGCGGGTCGACGGCGAGCGTCCGCAGGTTGCGGCTGTTCACGCCGATGATGTCCGCGCCGGCGTCGCAGCGCGCGGCGAGCTCGGCGGCTCGAGTGCACCTCGACGAGCGCCGCCAGGCCGAGGTCCGCGGCGCGCCGCGACAGCGCTCGCAGCGCTCCGCGGTCGAGCGCGGCGACGATCAGCAGGACGGCGTCGGCGCCGGCGGCGCGCGCCTCGAGCAGCTGGTACTCGTCGACGATGAAGTCCTTGCGCAGCAGCGGGAGCGACGACGGCGGCCCGGACCGCCTCGAGATGCGCGAGCGCGCCGTCGAAGAACGTCGGCTCGGTCAGCACCGAGATCGCCGCGGCGCCCGCCGCTCGTAGGCGCGGGCGCATCGCCGCCGGAGTCGTAGGCTGGCGCCAGCACGCCGCGCGACGGCGACCGCCGCTTGCACTCGGCGATGACGTTGACGCGGCCGGGCGCGCCCGAGCGCGTCGCGAAACCGCCGGCCGTCCGGCCGCTGCCGTTCCGCGGCGCGCGCCAGCGCGGCGAGCGGCACGCGCTCGCGCCGTCGGGCCACCGTCGTGCGCACCGACGCCGCGATCGCGGCGAGCAGCCCGCCGCCGGCCTGGGAGCGGCCGTGCGCCCTCATGCCGCCGTCTCCCCGGCGGCGGCGGCGGCGCCGCGGACCAGCGCACCAGCGCGTCGAGCGTGCGCCGCGCCGCGCCGCTGTCGATGGCCGCGCGCCGCCGCCGCGAGGCCGTCGCGACAGGCGCGCGGCGCGGCCGGCGACGAACAGCGCCGCGCCGGCGTTCAGCAGCACGACGTCGCGCGCCGGCCCGCGGGCGCCCGCGAGCACGGCCCGCGCGATGCCGGCGTTCGTCGCCGCGTCGCCGCCCGCCAGCGCCGCCGGCGGCGCCTTCGGCAGGCCGACGTCCGCCGGGTGCACGTAGAACGTGTTCACCGCGCCGTCGCGGCACTCCGACACCTTCGTGTAGCCCGTCGTCGAGATCTCGTCGAGGCCGTCCGCGCCGTGCACGACCCAGGCGCGCTCGGACCCGAGCAGCGCGAGCGCCCGCGCGATCAGCTCGGTCAGCTCCGGCCGCGGCACGCCGACGAGCTGGCGCGCCGCGCCGCGCCGGGTTCGTCAGCGGGCCGAGCAGGTTGAACGCCGTGCGGACGCCGAGCTCCCGGCGCGCCGCGCCGCGTGGCGCATCGACGGGTGGAACGTCGGCGCGAAGAGGAACGCGATGCCCGCCTCGTCCAGGCACTGCGCCAGCGACCGCCGGGGCCGGCCGCGAGGTCGACGCCGAGCGCCTCGAAGACGTCGGCGCTGCCGCACCGGCTCGACACCGATCGGTTGCCGTGCTTGGCCACCGGCACGCCGCAGGCCGCCGACGACGAGCGCGGCGGCCGACGAGATGTTGAACGTGCCGCGCGCGGTCGCCGCCCGTGCCGCACGTGTCGACGCGTCGTGCCCGGCTCGACGGGCACCTGGACCGCGCGCTCGCGCATCGGCCGCGGCGAAGCCCGACGATCTCGGCCGGCCGCTCGCCCTTCATCGCGAGGCCGACGAGCAGGCCGGCCATCTGCGCCGGCGCCGCGCCGCCGTCCATGATCTCGGCCATCGCCGCCGACGGCCTCGGCCGCCGTGAGGTCTGCCCGTGCCGCGGCAGCTTCTCGAGCAGCGCATCGTGGAACATCTCAGCGCACGCTCCGTGCTCGGCGAGGAAGTTGCGCAGCAGGTGGCGGCCCTCGCCCGTCAGGACCGACTCCGGGTGGAACTGCACGCCGTGGACCGGCCACGCGCGGTGGCGCACGCCCATGACGACGCCGTCGTCGGCGGCGCGGGCGGCGACCTCGAGCTCGGCCGGCCACGCCTCCGTCGGCGACGACCAGCGAGTGGTAGCGGCCGGCGGCGAACGGCCCGCGCAGGCCGGCGAAGACGCCGCGCGCCGTCGTGCTCGACCGATCGACGTCTTGCCGTGCATCGGGCCGCGGCGCGCGCACGACGCGCGCCGCCGAACGCCAGCGCCGATCGCCTGGTGCCCGAGGCAGACGCCGAGCATCGGGACGCTGCGGGCCGAACGCGCCGGATCACCTCCAGCGAGATGCCCGGCGTCCTCGGGCCGGCCCGGGCCCGGGCGAGATCACGATGCGCGCCGGCGCAGCGCCGCGATCTCGTCGACGCGTGATCGCGTCGTTGCGGCGCACGACCGGCGTCGGCGCCCAGCTCGCCCAGGTACTGGACGAGGTTGTAGGTGAACGAGTCGTAGTTGTCGATGACGCAGGACCACGCGCGCTCCTCAGCCGCCCACGGCCCACGCTGCGCGAGTTCGAGCGCCCGCAGCAGCGCGCGCGCCTTGTCGCGCGTCTCCTCGTACTCCGCCGCCGGGTTCGAGTCGGCGACGATGCCCGCGCCGGCCTGGACGCGGGCGCGCCGTCCCGCGATGACGATCGTGCGGATCGCGATGCAGAAGTCGAGGTTGCCGGCGAAGTCGAGGTAGCCGACCGCGCCGGCGTAGATGCCCGCGGCGCGTCGGCTCGAGCTCCGCGATGATCTCCATCGCCCGGACCTTCGGCGCGCCCGACACCGTGCCGGCCGGAAAGCACGACGACCAGCGCGTCGAGCCGGTCGCGGTCCTCGGCGAGCCGGCCCTCGACGATCGACACCAGGTGCATGACGTGCGAGTAGCGCTCGAGCGCCATGAACTGCGGCACGCGCACGCGTGCCGTACTCGGCACACGCGCCCGATGTCGTTGCGGCCAGATCGACGAGCATCACGTGCTCGGCGCGCTCCTTCTCGTTGCGCCTTCAGCTCCTCGGCCAGCCGCAGGTCCTCCTCGTCGGTCGCGCCGCGCGGCCGCGTGCCGGCGATCGGGTGCGTCTCGACGCGCCGCCCCTCGACGCGCACCAGCATCTCGGGCGACGAGCCGACGATCGACAGTGCCGCCCATGCGGATGAAGAACATGTAGGGCGACGGGTTCACGTGCCGCAGCGCGCGGTAGACCGTGAACGGATCGGCGCGACAGTCGGCCTCGAAGCGCTGCGACAGCACGACCTGGTAGATGTCGCCGGCGGCGATGTGCTCCTTCGCCGCCGCGCACGTGCGCCTCGAACGCCTCGCGCGTCAGGTTCGAGCGCACCTCGAGCGGCCGCCGGCTGCGCCGGCCGCGGCTGCGACAGGCTGCGCTCGAGCTCGCGCTCGAGGAACTGCGATCTTCGCGCACGCGAACTGGTAGAGCGCCTGCGAGGTCGTCGTCGGCCGTGACGCGCGCGTTGGCGATGATCAGGATGCGGTGCTGCACGTGATCGAAGGCCAGCACCGTGTCGAACAGCATGAAGCCCGCCTCGTCGGCGTCCGGTCGTCGCCGGCGCGCCGGCGGCGACCGGCACGGGCTCGAACCACGGCGACGGCGTCGTAGCCGAGGAAGCCGACGGCGCCGCCGGTGAACCGCGGCAGATCCGGGCACGAACGGCGACCGGAAGTCCGGCCATCAGTCGCCGCAGCGTCGTCGATGAACGGCTCGTCCGACGCTCGAGCGTCGTCGCCCGCCGCGCTCGATCGATCGTCCGGCCGTCGCGCGCGCGCAGGACCAGGAACGGGTCCTTGCCGAGGAACGAGTAGCGCGCCGACCTGCTCGCCGCCCTCCACGCTCTCGAGCAGGAACGCGTAGTCGGAGTGCTCGGCGATCTTCAGGAACGCCGACACCGGCGTCAGCAGGTCGGCCATGATCTCCTTGCACACCGGCACGAACGTGCCGCGCCGGGCCAGCTCCACGAACTCTTCGAACGACGTCAGTGTTCATGCAGCGCTCCGCCTGGCGCGACAGCGGCCATTGCCGCCGCCTCGCGCATGGGCCCGGCATCCGGCCGCAGCGCCCGGTCCACCAGTTCGAACTGCCGCCTGCGCCTGCGCGACGAGCATGTCGAGGCCGCCGATCGTCCGGCACCCGCGCGCGGCCGCCTCGCGCAGCAGCCGCGTGCGCGCGCGGGTTGTAGACCAGGTCGTAGACGAGCGCGGCCGTCGAGCGCGACTCCGGGAACGGCGACTGGTCCGACGCCCGGGCGCGTGCCGACCGGCGTGGCGTTGACGAGCAGGTCCCAGGCCCCGGCGGGCACGGGCCGAGGCGCCGCGCCGACGCCGAGCGCCGCGGCCAGCGCGCCGGCCTGCGCCGGTCGCGGCCGTAGCACGGTCACCTCCGCCCCGGCGCGCCGCGCCGCCAGCGCGACGGCCCGGGCGGCGCCGCCGGTGCCGAGCACCGCCACGCGCTGCCCGCGCAGCGCGAACCCGGCGCAGCCGGCGCAGAAACCCGTCGAGCGTCGGTGTTGTGCCCGTGCCAGCCGTCCGCGCCGCGCACGAGCGTGTTGACCGCGCCGGTGTGCCGCGCATCCGCGTCGACGCGCCGCCAGGCGCGTCAGCACGCTCGACCTTGAACGGCGCCGTCACGCTCGCGCCCGCCAGTCCGAGCACGCGCAGCCGTCGAACAGTCGTCGGCGTCGGCGGCCGCGAGCGGCACGTAGACGGCGTCGAGGCCCAGCGCTGCGAACGCCGCGTTGTGCATGGCCGGCGACAGCGAGTGGGCGACCGGCCGGCCGACGAGGCCGTAGAGCGCGGTGCGCGGGCCGATGCGGCGGAACCGGAACTCGGCGAGCAGGCGCTCGGCGTCGATCTGGCCCGGGGCGACGCCGTCGCCGGCGTAGGTCCAGCACGATCCGAACCGGCCGGGCAGCAGGCGCGTCGCAAGGCCCGCCTCGCCCATGGCGATGAGCACCATGCGTCGGCCCGCGTGCTGCCGGCCGATGGCCGCAAGCCGCCCGCAGTCGGCGACGCGCGACACGGTCACGGCGACCTTCACGACGTCGGGGCGCGGCGCCGCCATCGCGTCCACGCGAGCCTCGAGGTCGCGCCGGGCAGCCCTCGAAGTCGTGCAGCGACAGGACGATGCGGCGCCCGCGCCGGGCGCGGATCTCGTCGTCGAACCCGCGGCCGACTCGAGGTCGACGTACTCGGCGCCGGCGTCGAGGGCGCGCCATGAGCAGCGCGCGCCGCTCCTCCTCGCTGCCGCGGAACCGCCCGCCTTCGTCGCTGGCGCCGGCAGGTGACGATGACCGGCAGCGCCCGGCCGGCGATGCGCGCCGGCCGCGTCGGGATCGCCGACCGAGTCGAGCCGCAGCTCGACCAGGTCCGCCCCCGTCGACCGCGTCCCGGCGCGCGCGCAGCTCGGCCGTGCGTGCGTCCCGTCACGGTCGCGCACACGAGCGGGCGTGCCGTGTCCATGTCGCCCTGCCTGCTCCCCAAAAAAAGAGCCTCTTCAACCGTGCGGCTGAAGAGGCTCGTTCGAATCCTGCCGTGAACGGGTCGGCCCCGGCGGGCCTCTTCAGCGCATCGAGTACGCACCACCACCACGAAGCGGCGGCGGTCGCGGACGCGAATGCTGCTGAGAGGCATCATGGCGTCGAGGTGAAGCCGAGACGTACCAGACGGAGCAGGCACTGTCAAACCGGCGCCGACTGGCGCGGCGGCTGGTTCGCGTGTTCGCCTTGACCGCCCGCGTGCTTCCTGACTATAAGGGTGACACGTGACATTTCCGACAACTCGCCGTCGATCGTCCTCGGCGCTGGGCCGTCCTCGCGCTGCCCGCGCCGGCGTCCACCCGCTACATGCCCATCGACGAGATCCGGCCCGGCATGATCGGCGTCGGCCGGACGGTCTTCGAGGGCACGGCCGATCGAGGAGTTCCAGGTCCACATCCTCGGCGTCCTGCGCGCGAACGTCGGCCCGCAGCGCAACCTGATCCTCGCCAGGCTCGAGGGCGGCCCGCTGGCGAAGACCGGCGTCATCGCCGGCATGAGCGGCAGCCCGGTCTACATCGACGGCCGCCTCATCGGCGCGGTGTCGTACTCGCTCGGGTCGTTCGCGAAGGAGCCGATCGCCGGCATCACGCCGATCGGCGAGATGATGGAGGCGACCACGCGCGGCGCCGCGGCACCGGGGCCGCGTATCGCGCCGATGCCGATCGGCGCGGACGTCACGGCGCTCGCCAGCGCATTCGCCGATGCGCTCCGCCCCGGGCGGGCGTTTGTCGCCCCTCGCCTGGCCGGCCGGCCCGGCACGCCATCGCCGTTCGCGGCCGCAGACGCCGGCGCGCTCCGTCCCATCGCGCTCCCGCTGACGATCGGCGGCCTCGAGCGGCCCGGCCGCGGCGCGTGCGCTGTCGGCGTTTGACGGCGCGGGCTTCGTGCCGCTCGCCTGCCGGCGCGCCGGCGGTCCCGCAGGATGCGCCAGCCGACGTCCGACCGCTCCGCCCGGGCGACCCGGTCGGCGTCGCGCTCATCACCGGCGACCTCCAGTTCGGCGCCACCGGCACCGTGACCGAGGTGGACGGCGACGCGCGTGCTACGCCTTCGGTCACCCGCTCTACAACCTCGGGCCGGCGAGCTTCGCGATGACCCGCGCCTACGTGCACACCGTGCTGCCGAGCCTGATGCCTCGCATGAAGCTGGCGTCGCTCGGCGAGGTCGTCGGCGCGATGCAGCAGGACCGCTCGACGGCGATCGCCGGCACGCTTCGGCGCGCGGCCCCGCACGATCGCCATGACCGTGTCGCTGACGCGCGATGGCGCGCCCGACCGGCGCTTCACGTTCTCCATGGCCGATCATCCGCTGCTCACGCCGCTGCTCGCCTACACGGCGATTGCCGGCATCGTCTCGGAGCACGAGCGCGACATCGGCCCCGCGACGTACGCCGTGCGGGGCCGCGCGTCGATCGCCGGGCACGCCGCGGTCGAGTTCGACGATGTGTTCGCCGGCGACCAGCCCGGCATCGCCGTGGCATCGGCCGTCGCGATGCCCCTGAGCGCGCTCCTGACGAACGACCTCGGGACCGATCCAGCGTCGAGTCGCTCGACCTCGACATCGACGGCGCCGAGCGCATCCGCAGCGCGACCATCGACCGCGTCTGGCTCGACACGGCCGAGGTCCAGCCGCGGACAGTCCGTGCCCGTGAAGATCCTGCTGACCCCGTGGCGCGGCGACGCAGGTCGTCCGCACCGCTCAACGTGGAGATCCCGCGGAACGCCGAGTGGTCCGCTGACGCTGGTCGTCGCCGACGGCGTCCGCTTCGCCCAGTGGGAACAGCGCGAGCAGCGCGCCACGCTCAGGCCCGCCTCCGTCGATCAGATGGTCAAGGTGCTCAACGAGTCCCGCCGCGGCAACCGCATCTACGTCCGCCTCGTCGGACGCGACACCGGGGCCGTCGTCAACGGCGAGGTCATGCCCGTCGCTGCCCTCGTCGGTGCTGAGCGTCATGCAGGGCGACCGCGGCGCCGCGGCCAACCCGCCGGTTCAGACGTCCGTGCTCGGCGCCTGGGAGATCCCGATGGATCACGCGGTCGAGGGCCTGCAGGACGCTGACGCTCTCGCTTGCCCGACGCCGCCGTCCATGACTCGCCGCTCGAAAGGCGACTTCCGCATGAACCGTCGCGCGCTCCGGCCGCTCCTCGCCAGCCTGCTCGCCGCAGGGGCCATCAGTGTCATCGACGCGTCCACCGCGCGCTTCTGGCAGGTGTCGACCCAGGCGGACCTGCTGAAGGGCCAGGTCGAACGGCTCTCGATCGACTACGACGGGCGGCTCGTGCTGGGTCCCGTCCACCCGGTCGGTGTTCGCGCCGGCGTCGCCGTTCATCTGGTGCCTGGCGCCTGGCCCCGACGGCTCCGTCTACGCCGGCGGCGGCAACGACGGGCTGGTGTGGCACATCGGCCGGGACGGCAAGAGCCGCGTCGCGTTCGACGCCGCCGGAACTCGAGGTGCACGCGCTCGCCGCGGCGGCCGACGGGACGCTGCTCGTGGCGCACGTCGCCCGACGGCAAGGTCTACCGCGTCGCCGCGAGCGGCGCCGTCGACGGTCTTCTTCGATCCGGAGGACAAGTACATCTGGGCGCTCGCGCTCGACGCGCAGGGCCGCGTCTACGTCGCCACCGGAGACAAGGGCGTCATCTACCGCGTCGCCGCCGACGGCAAGAGCGAGGTCTTCTGCCGGACCGCAGACCACCAACGTGACGTCCCTGCTCGCGGGCACCGGACGGGCAGATGTTCGCGTCGACGGAATCGCCCGGGCGTGTCCTGCGCATCGCGCCGTCGGGCAAGGCCTTCGTCCTGCTCGATTCGCCGTACCGCGAGATCCGCGCGCTGCGCGTCGGCGGCGCGGGAACGATCTACGCCGCCGCGGTGAACGGCAAGCCGGCGCCGCCGGAGTCGGCTGCGCCGGCGCCGGCCGCGGAACCGCCGCGCAACGTGCCGGTGGCGTCTGTCTCGACGGAGATCATGGCCGTGACCATCATCGACACTCGTCGGCCGCCGCCGGCGCCGCGCCGGCCCAGCGGACGCAGCCGGAGCCGGCAGCCAAGGGCGCCGTCTACCGCATCGACGCTGCGGGCGGCAGCGATGTGATCTGGGAGTTCCGCGACGATCAGCCGTTCGACCTGCTCGTCGAAGACGGCGGCAGCCTGCTCGTCGGCGACCGGCAGCGCCGGCAAGATCTACCGCCTCGCCGGCGAGCCGTGGCGGGCGATGCTGCGTGACGCGGCTCGACGCGCAGCAGGTCACGGCCATGCTCGGCACCGGGGCCGTTGACGTACTTCGCCACCTCGAACCCCGCGCACGTCGTCCGCGTCGACGCCGGCCGTGCCGCCGAGGGCCACTACCTGTCGGAGGCGAAGGACGCCGGCACCGTCGCGACGTGGGGCACGCTGACGTGGCGGGCCACGCAGGCCGGCGCCCGGCGCCGTGCAGATCTCGACCCGATCGGGCAACACGCCGGTGCCCGACGACACGTGGAGCGACTGGTCCGGTCCCTACCAGCGCGCCGAGGGCGACGCCGTGACGAGCCCGCCGGCGCGGTACCTGCAGTGGAAGGCCGTCCTGAAGGGCGAGGCCGCCGGCACAGCCAGCCCCGTGCTGGCGTCGGTCGAGCGTCGCCTACCTCCAGCGGAACCTGCGGCCGCGCGTCACCGCCATCACCGTCTATCCGCCCGGCATCGTCTTCCAGAAGCCGTACCCGACCGGCGAGGCGGACATCGCGGGCCTCGCCGACGTGCCGCCCGAGGCGCGCGTGCCGATGTTCTCCGCGCCCCTCGGCGGCGCGGCGCAGTCGCCGTCGGCGGGACCGGCGCTGGGCCGCCGCATGTACCAGAAGGGGCTGCAGGCGTTCGCGTGGAAGGCCGAAGACGACAACGACGATCGCCTGCAGTACGACCTCTTCTACCGCGAGGCGGGCGGAACCGGATGGAAGAGCCTGCGGAGCGGCACCACGGACCAGATCGTCGTCTGGGACACGATGTCGGTGCCCGACGGCACCTACGTCCTGAAGATTGCCGCGAGCGACGCGGCGAACAACTCCCCGGGCGCCGCGCTGGTCGGCGAGTTGATCAGCGAGGCCTTCGACGTGGACAACGGCGCTCCGGCGATTACCGTCCGGCAGGTGGTCCGTGAGGGCGCGGCGACGAAGGTCACCTTCGACGTGACCGACTCGTTCTCGCCTGTCTCGACCGTCGAGTACTCGGTGGACACGGGCCGCTGGCAGGCCGCCTATCCGGTGGACGGCGCCGTGGATTCGCGGCAGGAACGATTCGAAATCCGTGTGGACGGGGAGGCGGCCGGGCGCGTGGTCATCCGGGCGACCGACGCGATGGGCAACGCCGGGACGGCGCGGGCCGTCGGGTCAGGCGCGGCGCCGGCCCGGTAGCGCGCGTCAGCCGCGAACGACTTCGGGCCCGCGCGGAACCGAGCTCTGCTTCGGCGTGACGGGCATCTTGCCGCGCACCGTCGTGCGCGCGAGCACGAACACCGTCTTCACCGAGACGGCCGTCCCGCCCATCCGCGCCGGCTCGAACCGCGCCCGGGAAATCTCGTCGAGCAGCCGGTTCACCCGCTGGCGTTCGGCCTCCGACGACTGCGTCGACAGGACCTCGGGGCTGACCACCCGGCCGTTCCGCGTGACAACCGCCGCGAGCGCGAACACCTCGTCTTCCTCGCTGACCAGGCCGTCGGCCATCGCGCCCGACTCCGCGGACCGCGGCGACAGGATGCGGCTGTCGGTCCCGATGGCCGGCGCGCCGAGCGTCTCCATCATGCCCGCGAGGGAATCCGGACGCTCGGACAGGGGCGCGAAGTAGAAGATCCCGACCACGAGCAGCACCGACACCGCCGTGGCGCACGTCGAGCAGACCGCCGCGAGGCCGAGGCGCATGTCCTGGAACGCCCGGGACACCTGGGCCCCCACGGACTCCTCGCGTTCCGCCGCCAGGCGGCTCAGGATGTCCGCTTCCAGATCGGCAAGATCCGGCGCGCAGTGGGCGGCCGCCGCCACGGACCGGGCCCGCAGCATGTCTCCGACGCCGCGCATGGCGGCCAGTTCGTCCGCGCAGGCGCGGCAGTTGCGGAGATGGCCGTCAACGGCCACCTGGCCGGCCACCGGCAATTCCCCGTCGAGATACACCGACAGCCGACGCCGCGTCGCGATGCACGAAAGCGGCTTCATACGGACCTCTCTTCTCGAAGCCTCGCGCGCAGCGCCTCGCGCGCGCGCGTCAGCCGCGACTTCACGGTGCCAATCGCGACCCCCAGCGAGAAGGCGATCTCCTCGTAACTGAGGCCGTCGATTTCCCGCAACACGATGGCGGTGCGCTGTTCGAACGGCAGCGCCTCCAGCGCCGCCCAGACCCGGTCCGCCGTTTCCTTCCGGCGCAACGCGAGTTCAGGCGTCGCCGTCGCGTCCATCAGCACGTCGTCTCCGTGCTGCTCGACGTGCGCGTCGAGCGACACCTGGTCCGACTTGAACCGGCGCCGCCACCACCGCTGCCGGTTCCGCGCGAGGTTGATCGCGATGCGGTAAATCCACGTCCGGAGGGCGGACTGGCCGCGGAACCGGTCGATGGTCCGGAAGACCTGGAGGAAGACGTCCTGCGACAGGTCGCGCGCCTCCTCGTAGTCGCCCAGCAGGTGGAACGCCAGCTGAAAGACCATCCGCTGGTTGTCGGCGACCAGCTCGCTGCAGGCGGTTTCGTCGCCGCGCACGCAGCGATGCACGAGCATCGCTTCGCGGTCCGCTACGTCGGGCCAACTCAGGGCGGGCGCGTCTTTCACGAGCAGCTCCTCGGCCACGAGAGTGTCTCCCCGAACTATAGCAAGTTCCCGGCGGGCTGTCAGGCGCGGACTCGCTGGCCGCGCTCGATCGGCGCCAGGCCCGCGCCCGTCCCTGGTTGAGTTAGACACGAAAAGGAAGCAAAGGTTCCATCTGCTGCTAGGATAGAACCCTGATGACTCGCACGATTGCCTGGGCGCTGCTGATGACGGCCATCGTCGCCGCCGTGGTCGTCGCCGGGCTCTCGGTCCAGCGGGACCTCCGCTACCAGAATCTCGCTCGCCGCCGGCAATCGCGCGCTCTCCACCGACCAGACGTTCGCCGCCATCGAGGCCTTCAGCGGCGCGATCGCGCTCAGGGAAGGCTCGATGATCGCCTATCTCCGGCGCGGAGAGGCGTACCGCAAGCGCGGCGAGCCGGAGGCCGCGCTCCGGGACTTCCGCGCGGCGTCCCGCATCGACCGCAACGCCGTCAAGCCCGCGGAGCTGATGGGCGACGTCAACTACGACCTGGGCCGGTTCCCGAAGGCGGTCGAGGCGTACCGCCGGTCGGCCGGCATCGACGACGGCAACGCGCGGGTGCAATACAAGCTCGGGCTGGCCCTGTTCCGCGCGGGTGACGCCGCCGGCGCCGTCGTGCCCCTCCGCCGCGCCGCCCTGCTCGACCCGAGGCTGGCGGAGGCCCGCTACGCGCTGGGGCTGAGCCTCCGTCACGCCGGGCAGCGCGACGCGGCGATCGCGGCGCTCGAGGAGGCGGTGAAGGTGTCTCCGGCGCTGTCGGCCGCGCGCGAGGAACTCGCCGCGCTGTACGCCGAGGCCGGCCGCGCGCCGGAGGGCATCGTGCAGCTCGAGGCGATCGCCGCGCTCGAGCCCGACCGGCCCGAGCGCCAGGCGGCCGTCGGCCTGGCCCAGGCGCGCGCCGGCCGGACGGACCTCGCCATTGGCGTGCTCGGCCGCGCGGCCGAGCGCTATCCCGACAACGCGGTGATCTACGTCGCGCTCGGCCGGGTGTGGTTCGAGTCCGCCGAGCGGGCGCGCGACCGGGTGGGATTGCGCAAGGCGATCGAGGCCCTCGAGCCCTTCACGAAGGGGCCATCCCCTTCGGGCGAGGCCGCGGCGCTCAGCGGCCGCGCGCTCGTCCTGTCGGGCGAGCTGGCGAGCGGCGAACTCATGCTCCGCCAGGCCGCCGACATCCTGCCGGTCGCGCCGGACACGTTGCTCTGGCTCGCCGACGCCGCCGAGCGGCTGGGCCACTACCCCGTCGTGCGCTCGGCGCTCGAGCGCTGGGCCGCCCTCGCCCCCGAGTCGCACCCGAATCTGCCCGCCGTCCACGAGCGGATTGGCGACCTGGCGATGCGCATGGGCGATCCGGCCGCGGCCGCGAGAGCGTGGCAGCTGGCCGCCGGACCGGCGGCCTCGGCCGGCCTGCTCGCGCGGCTCGCCGAAGCCGAGCGCGCCGCGGGAGACATCGCCGCCGCGCGGGCCGCGGTGGCCCGCGGGCTCGAGCGCGACCCGCGCCATCCGGTCCTGCTGGCGCTGCAGCGCAAGCTTCAGTAGAGGGCCGCCCGGTCCTCTCCGGCGATCCCGAGCCGGGTCATCAGCTTGGCCAGCCCCTGGCGCGAGAGGCCGAGCGCCGAGGCCGCGTCGGCCCGCTGGCCGCCCGCGCGCGCGAGCGTGGCGCGAACGAACCGTTCCTCGAACCGCCGGCGGGCTTCCGCGAGTGTGGGCGCGTCGCCCCGGGCGTCGGCGCCGGCGCCGCCGATCGCGGCCGGCAGCCGCGACGGGCCGACCCGCCCGCGCGGCGGCGCGTCCACGGCCAGCGCCGCCAGCGTGTTCTGCAGCTCGCGCACGTTGCCGGGCCAGTGGTACCGCGCGAGCGCGGCGAGTGTGGCGGGGCTCAGTTCCGCCTGCCCGCCGGTTCTCCGCATCGCCTCGCGCCAGAACTGCCTGGCCAGCGGTCCCACGTCCTCCGGGCGCTCGCGCAGCGGCGGCACGACAATCCGCACGACGTCGAGGCGGTACAGGAGGTCGTGGCGGAAGCGGCCGTCCCGGACCTCGTCGCCGAGCGGCCGGTTCGTGGCGGCGACGATGCGCGCGTCCACCCGCCGCGGGTGATTCTCCCCCACGCGCCGGATCTCGCCCTCCTGGATGGCGCGCAGCAGCTTGGCCTGCGCCCGCGGCGACAGTTCGCCGACCTCGTCGAGGAAGAGCGTCCCGCCATCCGCCTCCTCGAACAGGCCGGGGCGGTCCGACGCGGCGCCCGTGAACGAGCCGCGCGCGTGGCCGAACAGCTCCGACTCGAACAGGTCGTCGCTGAGCGCGGCGCAGTTGACGGCGCAGAAGCGGCGGCTCCTCCTGGCCGGAGCCTGCATGGATGGCCCGGGCGATCAGTTCCTTGCCCGTCCCGCTCTCTCCCTGGATGAGCACCGGGTAAGGCGCGGCAGCCGCTCGTCCGACCTGGCGCCGCAGCTCGGCTATGGCGGCGCTCGGGCCGCCGAGGTCCCCCGCGCCGGCTTCCCCGTCCGGCTTCGGGGGACGTGCCGAGCTCAGGGCCGCCAGTGCCGGCCCGATCGCCGCGGCCGCCGCCGACGCGATGCCCCGAGCGCGCGCCTCGCCGCCGGCCGCGCCCGGCGCCCAACGCACCGCCAGCGCGCCGATGGCCGCGCCCCCGTAGCGGACCGGGGCGGCAAGCTCCCGTCCCGCTGCCGATTCCTCCGGACCGACGACCAGCAGCGCGTGCGCCGACCGCTCGGCGATCTCGGGCCTGCACGCACGCGGCCCCGCGCTGGCGACCAGATGCAGTGCGCCCTCGGCCAGCCCGAAGACGCTGACGGCTCCGGCCCCGAGCGCCGTCCTGACGGTCTGGCAGACGCCGGCGACCGCGTCCGATTCGCTCTGCGCCTCGTGGCAGTGCTCCAGGATCCTGAGGACCGCGCCTGTGTCGATCGCGGTGTTGTCGGCGAGGCCCAGGCCGGCGCCCTCGCGCTCGAGGTTCCCGAGCCGCGCCGCGAGCGCCTCCAGACGCATGCGCGCGAGGCCGGACAGAGCCGCCGGCGGCCGGCTCGACAGCCGCCGCAGGCATGCGGAGGCCTGCTGGCGGGCGCCGGCCTCGATGTAGGCCTCGAGTTGGCCGAGGCGGACCTCCTGCGCGGCAAGCGGGGCGTGGAGGCGGCGCATCAGCTCGAGCCCGGAGACCGCCATCCGGCCGACGTCCCCGACCTCGCCGAGCGCGCCCCGCACGAGGAGGCGCAGCGCGATGAGCAGACCGGCGTGCATGGGCTCCTCGCCGTCGCGGCCGTCGCCGGCGGCGGCAAGCCTTCGCGCGGCGAGTCCTGCGTCGTGGCGGCCGAGCGCCAGCCGGACGCCAATCTCGGCAGCCGCGATCGACAGCCCGGGCGGGTGCCCGTCCGCCTCAGCCGTCGCGCCCCAGGCGGTCCCGCGCGGGCCGGCATCGGCGCGCTCCGCGACCGCCGCCGCCCCGTCGAGACGGGCTGCCGACTCGCCGCCCGATCCTTCGACGAGGCGCCAGGCGTCCTCGTGCCGTCCCTGCCAGAACAGGCACCTGGCCAGCAGGAGCCCCGCCGCGCGGCGGAGTTCGGCGAGCGATGCGCGCGCGGCGCCGGTCTCCGCCGTTCTCAGCACCGATTCGGCCGCCGGCAACACCACCGTCCTGGATGTGCGCCGCGCCCAGATGCAGCAGCGCTCGCACGACTCCGGCCGCGTCGCGTGCAGCGTCCGCGAGGCCGCGGCTTTCCTCGAACGCTGCGCGGGCGCCGGCCAGCCGGCCCCTGTCCATCAGCAGGCGGCCCAGCGCGAGTTGCGCCCTGGCCTCGTCGGCCACCCGCTGCCGGCGATGGAAGCGTCCGACGCTCCGGCGGAGCAGCCGCTCGGCGGCGGCGTGCCGGCCGCGTTCGACCAGCCGTGCAGCCTGGGGCAGGACGGCCAGGGCCTGGCCGTCCGTGGCATCCAGGGCCGCACCGGCCTCGCGCGGGCCCGGAGCGGCTTCGCAGACGGCACTCGATCCGGCGCCGGGCGCCGGGAATCGATACGGCGGCTCATCGGCGCCAACGCCGAGCAGTCCCCTGAGCGTGACGGCAAACGGCCCGGGCCAGCCGCCCGAGCGCCGTATCGCCTCGTCGATTCCCAGCGCGGCCTGTCGCGGGTCGACGCCCGCGCAGAGCACGCTGCGGCGCAGCAGCTCGGGCCGCATGGGCCCGAGCACGACGCGCGCGGCGCCGACAATCGGCAGGCGCGCGCACACGACAGCATGCGGGCGGCCTCCAGCCGTGTCGAGCCTCGAGAGGAAACGCGCGATGCCGGCCCCGTCCTGCGCCGGCGCTCCCGGACCGGCCGCATCGAGGATGACGACATGGCGGTCGCGCAGCGCGGCGCAGAGCGACGCGGCGTCGAGCCCCGGCGGGAAGGTGGCGCGCTCTGCGCAGAACACGCTCGACACCGGGACGAACCCGGCGGTCCTCGCCTCACGCGCAATCGCCGCATACAGTGTCCGCAGACCGGCCCCCCGCGGCGCGTCAATCCGCACCAACCTCGCGCCGGACTCCGACGGGGCGGTGATCGACTCCAGGATCGCCTCGAGTTCGTCGCGCCGGCAGATGAGCGCGCCCATCGCGGGCGCGCGGCAGCGGCCAGCCGCGGGCGAGGCGATCGCCTCCGTCTCGGCGAGGATGACGCGGTCGAGCGGTTCCGGGATGAACGATGCGTCCGCCGCGGCCTCGCTCCCGCTACCCTCGCACCGGTTCTCTGACGATGCATCCGGCGCCAGCCAGCAGGGCCGGGACCGTGCCGGCGCGCGGCCTGGAGGCCGTCAACCGGTACACCTCCACCCATCCGCGGCGCCCGTCGGCCCCGAAGTCCACCAGCGTCGCCATGCCCGGGATGCGCAGCGCCGAGACGCGGGCCGCGGCCTGGGCCCGACGTCCGTAGTCCGGTTCACCGCCGGGCGCGAGCGTGCGGAGCAGGACCGGCCCGCCGGTCGCCAGGTCGATGGCCATGCCGCCGCCCTCTGACGGGATGAATCGATCCAGGACCAGCTCGATTCGCGTTGTCACGGCACCTCCCCGCAGCCCTGCTGCGCGGCGGAGACAGTGCAAGATCGGCGCCGGAAGACGGTCCCGAGCAACCCCCTGAAACTCTGACGTTTCCGCCGCTTCCCAATCGGGCCGCTGCAAAAACTTCGTATAGAATGACTCCGCCATGCTGCGATTTCTCACAGCCGGCGAATCCCACGGCCACAGCCTCGTCGTCATCGTCGATGGCCTCCCGGCCGGACTGCGCGTCGATGCCGCCGCGCTGACGCGCGACCTCCGCCGCCGGCAGCGCGGCCACGGTCGCGGCCGGCGGATGGCCATCGAGTCCGACGCGGCCGTGATCACCGGCGGCGTCCGCCGCGGCCTGACGACCGGCGCGCCGGTCGCCCTGCGCATCGACAATCGCGACTGGGTGAACTGGGCGTTCACGATGCACCCGGACGAACATCCGCCCGCCGACGCCGGCGGCGCGCATCGCCCGCCGCTCACGCGGCCGCGCCCCGGCCACGCGGACCTCGCCGGCGCGATGAAGTACGGGCACGCCGACCTGCGCGACGTCCTCGAGCGCGCGAGCGCCCGGGAGACGGCCGCGCGCGTGGCCGCCGGCGCGCTGGCGCGCCTGCTCCTGGCCGAGGCCGGCATCGACGTGGCGAGCCACGTCACCGCGATCGGCCCGGAGCGATCGGGCGCCGGCGTCGTGGCCTTCGACGACATCCTGGCGATTGCCGACGAGAGTCCGACCCGCTGCGTGGACCAGGCAGCCGCCGCCCGCATGATCGCGGCCATCGACGCGCGCGCGAGGCCGGCGACACGCTCGGAGGCGTGTTCGAAGTGGTGGCCCGCGGCGTGCCGGCGGGCCTCGGCAGCTACGCCCAGTGGGACCGCCGGCTCGACGGGCGGCTCGCGCAGGCGCTGATGTCGATCCCGGCGATCAAGGCCGTCGGCATCGGCGTCGGCGCGGAGGCCGCCGCGCTGCCCGGGTCGCAGGTGCACGACGAGATCCTGCCGCCCGCCATCGAGACGGCCGGCCGGCCGACGCCTCTCCCGGCCGTGCGGCCGACGAACCGCGCCGGCGGCCTCGAAGGCGGCGTCACCAACGGCGAGGAGCTGCGCGTCAGCGCGTCCATGAAACCGATCGCGACGCTGATGACGCCGCTGCGCTCCGTCGACCTCGACACCGGGGCCGCCGCGCCGGCCGCCATCGAGCGCAGCGACGTCTGCGCCGTGCCGGCCGCGGCGGTGGTCGGCGAAGCGATGGTGGCGCTCGTCCTGGCCGACGCCTTGCTCGAGCGGTTCGGCGGCGACTCGGTCGAAGAGCTGCGCCACCGCTACGCGGACTGGCAGCGCCGCGCCGGAGCAGCGCGTCGCGCGCCCCCGGAAGTCAGGGACGTCATGATTCGCCCGATCGTGAAATTCGGCGAGCAGGTGCTGCATCGCGAGGCGCAGCCGGTCTCCGACATCAGCGCCGAGATCGCGGCCCTCGTCCAGGACATGATCGAGACGATGTACGCCGCGCCCGGTGTCGGGCTGGCCGCGCCGCAGATCGGCGTGCCGCTGCGGGTGTTCGTCGTCGATGTGAGCGGGGGACGGTCCAGAGAGAGCCTGATGACCTTCATCAACCCCGAGTTCGTCGAGCGCGAAGGCATGCAACTCGAAGAAGAGGGCTGCCTCTCCGTGCCGGGCTTCAACGCCACGGTGGCCCGCCCGTCGCGCGCGGCGATGAAGGGGCTCGACCTGGACGGCCGCGAGCGCACCGTCGAGGGCACCGGCCTGCTCGCCCGCGCCTTCCAGCACGAGATGGATCACCTCGACGGCCGGGTCTTCGTCGACCGGCTGCGCGGCATCCAGCGGGACCTGATCGTCCGGCGGATCCGCAAGCTGAGCCGGACGGGCAAATGGTAGCGGTCCCCCGCCCGCTTCGCCTGGTCTTCTTCGGCACGCCCGACTTCGCCGTGCCGTCGCTCGAGGCCCTCTTCGGCTCGCACCACGCCGTCGTGGGCGTCGTCACGCAGCCGGACCGGCCGCGCGGCCGCGGCCAGCGCGTGAGCGACAGCCCGGTCAAGCGCGCCGCCCTCTCGAGGGGCGTGCCGGTGCTGCAGCCGGACCGGCTCAAAGACGAGGCGTTCCTCGCGGACCTCCGGGCCTGGCATGCCGACGTCGGCGTGGTCGCGGCCTACGGCAAGATCCTGCCCGCCGCCGTGCTCGACACGCCGCCGCTGGGCCTGTCAACGTGCACGCGTCGCTGCTCCCGCGGTACCGCGGTGCCGCGCCGGTGCATCGCAGCGTGATCGCGGGCGATCGGGAAACCGGCGTGAGCATCATGCGGGTCGTCCAGGCGCTCGACGCCGGGGGCGTCTTCGCGACCGCCAGCCGTGCGATCGGCCCCGACGACACCAGCGCGGACGTCGAGCGCGACCTCGCGCGACTCGGCGCGTCGCTCCTGCTGGACGTGCTCGACCGGCTGGCCGCCGGCCGCGCGCATCGAGATCCCGCAGGACGACGCCGCGGCCACCTACGCGCATCGCCTGCGCAAGGAGGAAGGCCTGATCGACTGGCGGGCCGCGGCCGCCGCGATACACAACCAGGTGCGCGGCCTGCAGCCGTGGCCGATGGCGTGGACCTTCTTCGGCGGGCGCCGCGTCATCCTCGTCCGGACGCGGGCCGTGCCGGAGGCGCCGGATCGCGGGAACGCGCCGGGCTCGATTGTCGAGATCCCGAAGGATGCGCTTCGGGTCCAGACTGGCGGTGGCCTGCTCGACGTGCTGACGGTCCAGCCTGAGGGACGCCGGGCGATGGCGGCGCGGGACTTCGCCGCGGGTCATCATGTCGAGGCCGGCCTGCGATTCGACCCGCCGCCGGTCGAGCCCGCGCCGGCTCCTCCGGCCGGCCGCGCCTGACGCCCATGCCGGCGATCGCACGGGTGGTGGCGCTCGACACGCTCCGGCGGGTGCATGCGGGGCATGCCGATCTGGCCTCGGCCCTCGAAGCCGGCCGTGCCCGCCTCACCGACGAGCGCGACCAGGGCCTCGCCGCCGAAATCGCGCTCGGCACGCTTCGCTGGCGCGCGGCGCTCGATCACGCCATCGCGTGGGCCGGAGAGCGGGCCGTCGAGGAGTTCGACCGCGACGTGCTCGACATCCTGCGGCTCTCGGCCTACCAGCTGCTTCACCTCGATCGCGTCCCCGCCTCGGCCGCCGTCAACGACGCCGTCTCCCTCGCCCATCAGCGCGGGCACACGCGGGCGGCGGGCGCCATCAACGCGATCCTCCGGCGCATCAGCAGGAGCCGGACCCGTCTGCCCATGCCGGATCCGTCCGACCCGGTGGGATACCTCAGCATCACCTGGTCGCACCCGGCGTGGCTTGCCGCCCGGTGGCTCGGCAGGTACGGCTTCGACGTGGCGCTCGAATGGGTGCGCTTCAACAACGCGCCCGCGCCGGTCACGCTCCGGGCCAACACGCTGCTGGCCTCGCGCGACGAACTGGCCGGGCGCCTCGAGCGGGAGGGCGTGCGGACCCGGCCGTGCGTGTATGCGCCGGACGGACTCGTGGTCGAATCGGGGCGGCCGTTCGGCACGTCGGTCGCGACGACCGGGCAGTTCCTCGCGCAGGACGAAGCGTCGCAGCTCGTCGGCGCCTTCGCGGCGCCGCCCCCGGGCGGGCGCGTCGCCGACGCCTGCGCGGCGCCGGGCGGCAAGACCGCGCAGCTCGCCGCGGCCGTCGGCGCGGGCGGGCTGCTCGTGGCGGGCGACCTCCGGAGCCGCCGCATCCGGCTGCTCCGCCGGACGCTCCGCGCCGCCCGCATCACCTCGGCGCACATCTTCATCCACGACCTGGCGCAGGGCCTGCCGTTCGGCCCTGTCTTCGACTGCGTCCTCGTCGACGCGCCCTGCTCGAGCCTCGGCACGATCCGGCGCGACCCCGACATCCGATGGTCGCGCCTGGAAGGCGACCTCGCCGCGCTCGCGGAGCGGCAGGGTCGGATGCTCGACGAAGCCTCGCGTGTGGTCCGCCCCGGCGGCCTGCTCGTGTACGCCACGTGCTCGAGCGAGCCCGAAGAGAACGAAGCGGTGGTTGACGGGTTCCTCGACCGTCATGCGGGGTTCGCCCTCGAAGACCCGCGATCCGCCGCCGCGGCGCTTCCCGGAGGCGTGGCGGCCTGCCTCGACCCGCGCGGCTGCCTGCGGACGCTGCCCCACGAGCACGGGCTCGAGGCGTTCTTCGGCGCGCGCCTGAGACGCCGCCAATGACGGCCGGCCTCGCCGTCCGCGCCGATCGCGTCGTGTAGTACAGTTCTCACAGCCATGGCCAGGAAGCGGCGCATCCGGAACATCGGCCGACTCGTCGTGCTCATCGTCGCGCTGGCGGCCACGTACGGGCTCTTCGCGGTGGCGGCCATGCGCGTGGCGCTCCGCGCCCGCGAAGTCGGCGTGCCCAAGGTCGTCGGCCTCGAGTTCGACGAGGCCGGCCGCGCCATGGAGGCCGCCGGCCTGACGCTGCGTGTGGACGACAGTCAGCCCTTCAGCGACACGGTGGCCGCGGGCCGGATTGCCATGCAGGACCCGGCGGAGGGACTGGTCGTCCGCCGCGGCCGGAGCGTCAGAATCTGGATGAGCGCCGGATCGCGCGCGTCGGTGGTGCCGAGCCTCGCCGGCGAGTCGGAGCGCTCCGCGCAGGCCCGGTCCAGCCAGGGCGGGCTGGAGGTGGCGGTGGTGGCGGACATCCGGTCGTCCGAGTTCCCGCCCGATGCCATCGTCGCGCAGGATCAGCCGCCGGGGAGCCGCGCCGCGCGGGTCGGCGTCGTCGTCAACCGCGGCGAGCGCGCCGCGGGCTACGTGATGCCCGACCTGATCGGCGCCGCGAGCGACGCCGCCCTCGACGTGCTGCGCAGCCGCGGCCTGCGCGTGTCGGTGGTGGCCCAGCAGCCCTACCCGGGGGTCCCGTCGGGCATCATCCTGCGGCAGTCCCCGGCCGCCGGGTTCCAGGTGACGCCTGATGAGCCCATCTCGCTGGAGGTCAGCCGATGAGCGTGCGCCTTGCGCCATCCATCCTGGCGGCGGACTTCGCCGCGCTCGGCGAGTGCATCGCCGCCGCGGAGCGAGGGGGCGCCGACCTCGTGCACGTGGACGTCATGGACGGGCACTTCGTCCCGAACCTCACCGTGGGCCCTGCGGTCGTCCGCTCGCTCAAGCGGGTGGCACGCGTGCCGCTGGACGTGCACCTGATGATCGAGGATCCGGACCGCTACATCCCGGCGTTCGCGGAGGCCGGCGCCGACCTGATCTCGGTGCACGTCGAGGTGCTGCCTCACCTGCATCGGACGATCGCGTTCATCAAGAGCCTCGGCGCGAAGGCCGGGGTCGTGCTGAACCCGTCGACGCCGGTCGGCTGCCTCGAGGAGGTGGCGGCCGATGTCGACTTCGTGCTCCTCATGACCGTGAACCCCGGCTTCGGCGGGCAGGCTTTTATTCCCCGCAGCACGTCCAAAGTGCAGGCGATGCGCGCGCTGCTCGACGAGGCCGGCAACGCGGCGCCCATCGAGGTCGACGGCGGGATCGACGAGCACAACATCGCGGGCATCGTCGCGGCGGGCGCCGACTGGATCGTCGCGGGCTCGTCGGTCTTCGGGTCGGAGGACGCCGAGGCGGCCGCGAGGCGCCTGAAGGCCCTGGCCGTGGCGGCGGCGCAGGAACGGCTGGCCGCGCACCGGGGCCCGCGGTGAGCGGTCATGTGTCGGAGGCGGCCGTGCGCGTGCGGTACGCCGAGACCGACCAGATGGGGTTCGCGTACTACGCCAACTACCTGGCGTGGTTCGAGGTCGGGCGATGCGAGTGGCTGCGGAGCCTGGGGTGGTCGTACCGCGACCTCGAGGTACGGGACGCGATCATGCTGCCCGTCATCGAGGCGCACTGCGAGTACCGCCAGCCCGCCCGGTACGACGACGAACTGCTGATCCGGGTGCGGGGTGAACTGGCCTCGCCCGTGCGGATGCGCTTCACGTACGAGGTGGTCCGGGCGGCCGGCGGCGCCGTGCTGGCCGTCGGGCACACCGAGCACGCGGCGACGGACCTCACCGGGCGTCCGAAGCGCCTGCCGGCCCATGTGCGGGCGTTCTTCGCGTAGTCCGGACCGCGCAGCGACGGCAGATCCTCCCGGGCCTCGGCGCGTTGGCGTTATAGAATGGGAGATGGGATCGTCACCCGTGCGGGGCGCGACGCGTCCGGCCCGGGGCGGCGCCCAGAAGCTGGATTGTGTGCATGACTTGTCGCGTGTATCCGGCCCTTGCGGCCGCCGGTGTGCTGGTGCTCCTCGCCCTCTCGAGCGGCTGCTCCAGAGAGAAGAACATCGTTCCCACGGGGATCCTCGAGGGTGACAAGTACCTCATGGAGCGCGGGAACGAACTCATCGCGAAAAAGAAGTGGTTCCAGGCGCGCGAGTACTACCGGCAGCTCGTCGACAACTACCCCCAGAGCAACTACCGGCCGGACGCGAAGCTCGGGCTCGGCGACACCTACCTCGGCGAGAAGTCGTCCGAGTCGCTCGTCATGGCCCAGAACGAGTACCGCGAGTTCCTCACCTTCTACCCGACCCACCCGCGGGCCGACTACGCGCAGTTCAAGCTCGGGATGTGCCACTTCCAGCAGATGCTCGCGCCCGACCGTGACCAGACCGAAACGAAGGAAGCCGTCGCGGAACTGACGCTCTTCGCGCAGCGGTACCCCCAGAGCGCGCTGCTCGAGGAAGGCCGCGGGAAGCTGCGGGAAGCCCGCAACCGCCTGACCGAGTCGGAGTACAAGGTCGGCTACTTCTACTGGCGGAACAAGTGGTACCCGGGCGCCATCGAGCGCTTCAAGGCCGTGCTGAAGAACGACCCCGAGTATCCGAAGCGCGACGCGGTCTACTACTACCTTGGCGACTCGATGGTGAAGATGGGCCGTCGCGCGGAGGCGGTCCCCTACTTCGATCGTCTGGTGAAGGAGTTCGAGGAGAGCGAGTTCCTGGCCAAGGCGCAGACGGCGCTGAAGGAAGTGCCCGAGGAGCCCCCGCCGCCGCCGGTCAAGAAGGCCGGGTAGGCGGCGCGATCAGGACGCCGTCGCCTTCGCGTACTTCCGGTAGTAGTCGACCGCCGACACGACCGACAGCGCCACCACCACCCACAGCGCGGCCTGCCCCAGCAGGTAGAAGCGGCCGGTACCCCTCGTGGCCCAGGATGAGGAGCAGGATGGCGACCACCTGGCTGGTCATCTTGGCCTTTCCCATCGAGGAGGAGGGGATCACCACGCCGCGCGAGAAGGCGATGCTGCGCAGGCCGGTCACGGCGAACTCGCGTCCGATGATGACGGCGACCATCCAGGCCGGCGCGGCGTCCATCTGCACGAGCGAGATGAAGGCCGCCGCGGTGAGCAGCTTGTCGGCGACCGGGTCCAGCAGCTGGCCGAACGTGGTCACCTGCTTCCGCCGGCGGGCCACGTAGCCGTCGAGCCAGTCGGTGAACGAGGCGATGCCGAAGATGGCGGCGCCCAGCACCTGGCTCGAGACGCCCATGACGGGCCACTCCACCTTGGTCAGGAGCACCACCACCAGGAGCGGAACCAGGAATATCCTGACCAGCGTGAGACTGTTCGGCAGGTTCATTCCCGCCCTATTGTAGCGCGCATGCGATAAGATGGCAGGGTTGTCATGAAGGCCATCCTCCTAGCCGGGGGCAAGGGCACGCGACTGCGCCCGCTGACCCTCCATACGCCAAAACCCATCGTGCCCGTATTCGGGCGCGCGTTTGTCAACTACCAGATCGATCTTGTCCGCACCGTGCCCGAGATCGACGAGGTGATCCTGAGCCTCAACTACCAGCCCCGGCGCATCCAGGACGTGCTCGGGGACGGCCGGGACGCGGGCATCAGGATTTCGTACGTCGTCGAGCCCAGCCCCCTCGGGACCGGCGGCGCCATCAAGTTCGCGACCGGCGCCTACACGGGCACCGTGGTGGTGTTCAACGGCGACGTGATGACCCAGATCAACCTGGCCGAGGTGCTCCGCCTGCACCGGGAGCGGAACGCCAAGGCCACGATCGTGCTCACGCCCGTGGACAACCCGTCGGATTACGGCCTCGTGGAAACCGACGCCGACGGGAACGTGCGGCGGTTCCTCGAGAAGCCGAAGGCCGAGGAGATCACCTGCGACACGATCAACGCGGGCGTCTACGTGCTCGAGCCCGAGACATTCGACCGCATCCCCGCGGACACGGCGTGGTCGATCGAGCGCAGCTTCTTCCCGTCGCTCGTGGAGCGCGGGGAGACGTTTGTCGCCTACGTCTATCGCGGCTACTGGATCGACATCGGCACGCCCGAGAAGTACATGCAGGTGCACCGGGACATCATGGACCGGCGCTTCCTCGCGGAGCCCTTCGGCGCGGAGGCCCGGGGCCTGAAGTGCCTCGGCGCCGACGTGAAAGTGGAGGACGGGGCGTCGATCGAGGGGCCGTGCTTCATCGACGACGGCACGGTCGTGAAGGCCGGCGCCCGCATTCAGCCCTACAGCGTCATCGGCCGCAACAGCGTGATCGAAGAGGACGCGGTGATTGACGGCGCGATTATCTGGCCGAACGGCCGGGTGTCGCGCGACGCCGTCGTGCGGCAGGCCATCCTCGGCCGCCACTGCCACGTCGGCCGGAACGTCGTGATCGACAGCGGGGTCATTCTCGGCGACAAGTCGGCGGTGACCGACCATTCCCGCCTCGCGGCGGGCGAGTGAGCGCAGGAGCGGCGATGAGCGTCAATGCCGGAGATCTTCAAGGCGTACGACATCCGCGGCATCTATCCGGGCGAACTCGACGAGGCCGTGGCCAGGCAGATCGGCCGCGCGTTCGTGGCGTACCTCGGCGCGAAGCGCATCGCCGTCGGCCGCGACATGCGGGTGTCGGCCCCGTCCATCGCGGCGGCCTTCATCGAGGGCGCGCGCGAGCAGGGCGCCGATGTCGTCGACTACGGGATGATCGCCACCGACATGCTGTACTTCGCCGTGGCCCGCGACGCCCACGAGGGCGGCGCCATGGTGACCGCCTCGCACAACCCGAAGGACTACATCGGGATGAAGCTCGTGCGCGCCGAGGCGTTCCCGCTGAGCGGCGAGGCCGGCATCTCGGAGATCCGCGACATGGTGGCCGGCGGCACGATCCCGCCGCCGGCGGCGCCGCGCGGCTCGCTCTCGGTGAACGCCGCCCTGCTCGACGACTACGTGGCGCACGTGCTGAAGTTCATCGACCCGGCCATCATCAAGCCGTTCAACGTCGTCCTCGACGCCGGCAGCGGCATGGGCGGCCTCGTCGCGCCGAAGCTGTTCGAGCGGCTCCCCTGCCGCACGACGAGACTCTGCTTCGACATCGACGGCACGTTTCCGAACCACGAGGCCAATCCGCTCATCGAGGAGAACCGGCGGGACTCGTCGAGCGCGTCGTCGCCGAGCGGGCGGACATCGGCATCGCGTGGGACGGCGACGCCGACCGGTGCTTCTTCGTCGACCGGGACGGCGAGTTCATCCCGGGCGATTTCGTCACGGCGCTGCTGGCCGAGGCCTTCCTGATGAGGGAGCGCGGCGCCGCCATCGTCTACGACCTGCGCGCCAGCTACGCCGTCCGGGACACGGTCGCGAAGTACGACGGCCGGGCGCTGATGAACCGCGTCGGGCACGCGTTCTTCAAGAAGCGCATGCGCGAGGAGAACGCGGTCTTCGGCGGCGAGGTGACGGGGCACTACTACTTCCGCGACAACTTCTACGCCGACAACGGGTTCATCCCCGCGATGCTCATCCTCGAGCTGATGTCGATCAAGGGCGCAGGCCCTGCACCAGCTGCTCGAGCCGCTTGCGCGCGAAGTACTTCATCTCCGGCGAGATCAACACCAAGGTCCAGTCGATGGCGCTCGTGGACGAGAAGCTCGCCGGCCTCGAGGAGATGGGCCGGCGCGTGGCTGGCGCGACGGTCTACCGCATGGACGGCGTGTCGGTGGAGGCGCCGGACTGGCACTTCAACGTGCGCGCGTCGAACACCGAGCCGCTGCTGCGCCTGAACCTCGAGGCGACGACGCCGGCCGTGATGGAGGCGAAGCGCGACGAGGTGCTGGGGTTCATCAGGGGCTAGGGGCTAGGGGCTCGGGGCTCGGGACTCGGGATTCGTGAGCTGAGCAGAGAGTTTGCTACAATGAGGATCGTGCGCGCACGACTGCGCGCGGCGCACGCTGACGGGCGGGCTTAGCATAGTGGTAATGCTCTGGCTTCCCAAGCCAGCTAGACGGGTTCGATTCCCGTAGCCCGCTCCACCCTCTCCGACTCTCGAGTGCCCCTGCCGAAGGGCCCTGCGTGCCGGCCTGCACCCGAAATGGAAAGTGTCACCTTTTGTGCTAGGCTGTCTCGCCTATGGCATACGAAGCCCCGTCGAACGTCCTGATCTCGGCACTCGAGATCCAGCAGCGCGTGAAGGAGCTGGCCGACGAGATCCAGCGCGATTACCCGGCCGACGAACAGCTCCACCTCATCAGCGTGCTCAAAGGCGGGTTCATCTTCCTCGGCGACCTCGTCCGCGCCATGCACCGCCCGGTCTCGATCGACTTCATGGCCGTCTCGAGCTACGCCAAGGGCACGACCTCGTCGGGCGAGGTGCGGGTGCTGAAGGATCTCGACTCGGGCCTCGACGGCCGTAACGTCATCATCGTCGAGGACATCGTCGACACGGGGCTCACGCTGGCGTACCTGCAGGAGATCCTGCACGCGCGGTCGCCGAAGTCGCTGAGGACCGCCTGCCTGCTCAGCAAGCCCTCGCGGCGGGCGGTCGAGGTGAAGGTGGACTACATCGGCTTCACGATCGAGGATCGCTTCGTCGTGGGCTACGGCCTCGACTACGCGGAGCAGTACCGGAACCTGCCCTACCTCGCCACGCTCGACTGAGGCGCCTGCGGCTCCACGGCCGCCCGGACCTTCGCCGCCAGCCGCCTGGCGTCCGCCAGCACGGCGGCGGGGTTCGAGCGTCAGCACCCGCCGGTCCCGCATCAGGACCCGCCCGTTCACGATCGTCGTGCGGACATCGTCGCCGCGCGTCGCGTAGACCAGGTGCGACACGGGGTTGTACATCGGCGTCTGGCGCGCCGAGTTCATCGACACCACGATCAGGTCCGCCAGCTTCCCGGCTTCGAGCGAACCAAGCCGGTCGGCCATGCCGAGCGCGGCCGCCCCGCCGATGGTGGCCATCTCGAGCACCGTCTGCGCGGACGCGACCGTGGGGTCGCCCTCGGACAGCTTGTGCAGGAAGGCCGCCTGGCGCATCGCCTCGAACATGTCGAGGTCGTTGTTGCTGGCCGCCCCGTCGGTGCCGAGGCCGACGACGAGGCCGGCCGCGAGCGACACGGGTCACGGGCGCGGCGCCGCTCGCCAGCTTCATGTTGCTCTCGGGGTTGTGGGAGAGCGCGACGCGGTGCTTCACCAGGATGGCGATGTCCTCGTCGGAGAGGTGCACGCCGTGCGCGGCGAGGGCGGGCGTGTCCCAGAAGCCGAGGGACGCGAGGTAGGCCGCGGGCGTCAACTGGTGCTTCTGCAGCGACTCGACGACCTCGCCCCGGGTCTCGGCCAGATGGGTCAGCAGCGGCACGCCGTACTTGCGGGCCAGGTCGCGGGTGGCCGTGAGCGTCGCGGCGTCGACGGTATACATGGAGTGCGGCGCCACGGTGGCGGTCACGAGCGGGTCGCCCCTGAACGCCTCCATGAAGCGCTCGGCCCGCGCCAGGCCCTCGGCCGGCGTCTTCGCGTCGGCGACGGGGAAGCCGATCACGGTCTGGCCCAGCACGCCGCGCATGCCGGCCTCCTTCGTGGCCTTCGCGACTTCCTCCTCGAAGTAGTACATGTCCGTGTGCAGCGTCGTGCCCGACTGCAGCATCTCGAGCGCCGCAAGCCGGGTGCCGATGCGCACCATCTCCGGCGACACCGTCTTCGCCTCCGCCGGGAAGATGTACTTCTGGAGCCAGTCCATCAGGGCCAGGTCGTCGGCCAGGCCCCGGTACATCACCATCGCGGCGTGGCCGTGCGTGTTGATGAGCCCCGGCAGCACGACCGTGCCGCCGGCCTGGATGACCGAGGCCGCCGCGTACCGCGCCGCGATCGCCTGCGGCGTGTCCACCGCGACAATCGTCGTCCCGTCGATCGCGACGGCCCCGGGCGACAGCACGCGCCGCTGGGCATCCATCGTGATCACCGTCCCGCCGGTCACGACAAGCGTCGCCCTGGCCTTTGCCGGCGGCGCCGCGCCGAGCGCGCCGGCGGCGACGACGCACGAGAGGGTGAGGATGGCAGCGCGGCGGGACACGTGGGAGAGACCAGGATTGCGCGATCATTCCTGGGATTCTACTCCACGGCGCGCGGTAGCCCCTCGCTCGCGCCTTCGTGTATAGTTTGCGCGTGGCCGTCATCCTCGTCCGGCATCCGCTCGTCCAGGACATCCTCCTCTCGCTCCGCGACGTCGCGACGGAGCCGGACGCGTTCAGGAGGCTGGCCGTCCGGATCAGCGTCCTGCTGGCCGCCGAGGCGCTGCGCGATCTGCCGGTCAGGCAGGCGACCGTCATGACGCCGATTGGCGAGGCCGGCGGCCAGCGCGTGGCGGCGGACGTGGTGGTGGTGCCGGTGCTCCGCGCCGGGCTGGGCATGCTCGACGCCGTGCTGGAGCTGGTCCCCGGCGCGCAGGGTGGGCCACATCGGCCTGCAGCGCGACGAGATGACCGCCATCGCCTCGCGCTACTACGCCAAGCTTCCGCCCCGCCTGGCGGACAGCCACGTGCTGATGATCGACCCGATGCTGGCGACCGGCGGCAGCGCGGTCGACGCCGTCGACCTGCTCAAGGAGGCCGGCGCCCGGCACATCCAGATCCTCTGCATCGTCGCGGCCCCGGAAGGCATCGCGCTCGTCGAACAGCACCATCCCGACGTCGACATCTACACCCCGGTCATCGACCAGGGGCTCAATGCCCGGAAGTACATCGTGCCCGGGCTCGGCGACTTCGGCGATCGTCTGTACGGCACTCTGTAGGACCGGTTCCACAACCTGCGTGCGGCGGCTGATCGGGCCGCGAGAACGGGTTGTGAAACCGCTTAGGACCGGTTCACAACCTGCGTGCATGTGTCCTGGCCCGTGGGGTGGGCGACGAACATGAACGACGATCCATCGACCCCCGACCGGTCGGCGGGCGGAAAGGCCCGGCGCAGCCGCTCGCGCGGCCCCGACGAGTGGCCGACCTCGATCACGCGCATCGCCCCGAACGAGATCGAGATCCGCGGCTACCCCGTCGACGAACTGATGGGACGGCTGACCTACAGCGAGGCGGTGTACCTGCTGCTGCGGGGAGAGCTGCCGACGCCGTCCATCGGCAAGCTGTTCAGCGCGGTCCTCGTGTCGTCGATCGATCACGGCGTGACGCCGCCGTCGACGCTGGCGGCGCGGCACGTGGCCTCGTCCGGGTCGCCGCTCGCCAGCGCGGTCGCCGCCGGCGTGCTGGCCTTCGGCAGCTACCACGGGGGCGACATCGAGACCTGCATGCGGTGCCTCCAGGAGGGGCTGTCGATCCACCATGCCGGCATCTCCTACGAGGAGGTGGCGCGGACGCTCCTCGAGAAGCACTGCGGCACCTCACCGACCCCTCCCGGCTTCGGGCACCGGGTTCATACGCGAGATCCTCGCGCAGCCAGGCTGATGCAGCTGGCGCACGAGCTCGACCTCGACGGCGAGCACTGCCGGCTGCTGCGGGTCGTCGAGCGCGTGCTCAACGAGATGCCCGGGCGGGCCCAGCAGCCCATCCCCCTGAACATCGACGGCGCCATCGCGGCCGTCTGCGGCGATCTCGGGTTCGGCCCGGAGATCGGCAACGGCCTGTTCATCATTTCGCGGGTGCCAGGGCTGCTCGCCCACACGGTCGAAGAGAAGTCACGGCACAGCCAGGTGCGGCGGATCGATCCGAACGACGCGTACTACGACGGCCCGGGGCGCAGGCGTCTGCCTGAAACGCGGAAGTAGGGCCGGCGGGATCCGCGCGGCGCGGCCAGGCCGAACCGGTTGCCAGTCCGGCGCGGTTTTCGGTAATATTGATGGTCTTGCATCCCTTGAGTGGGCGCTTGGCTCAGCGGTAGAGCACCGCCTTCACACGGCGGGGGTCAGTGGTTCGAATCCACTAGCGCCCACCACTCAAAGCCAAATAACACAGGCGGTTACGGGAGTCAGCGCGCGACCCTCGCCCACAGGCGGATCGTCTGAGGGACATGAGAGGGACACAGCAGAGGTCGAAGACGGCCAATCCGGTCGCCCCGCTGCCCCGCCACGATGCGATGGTTCAGGCCGACGAATCCACCATCGACGGCGACGCGCGGGCATCGGATTCCGTCGCGCACGCAATCGTTGAGAATCCGGGTCATCTTGCCGAGAGTAAGAAATACTGGATCGCGTTGAATCTGCGAAAGTAGTGGTAAAGTCCCCCATCGAGTTGTGCGGCCAGGAGCCGGTCCGAAGCCGCGAGCACGGACTGGCGCCCTCGCAACGCAGCAGGCTTGGGCCGGACGCTCGAAAGTGATGCGCGATGGCGCGATCATGTCCCGCGGCCCGGCTTCAGCCATGCCCGAACCCCAGCCGATTCCCGCGCCGATCACCCGCGTGCGGCGCACATCGATCGTCATCCTGGTGACGGCGTCGGCACTCGCGACAATCCTCGCCGTTGCCGCCTTCCTCGGCCATGGCATCATGTGGCGCGTCGGTCCCGTACGCCTGCGCGTTCACGATCCGTGGCGTCCGACCATCGCCGCGGCCATTCTCGCCGCTCCGCTTCTGTTTCTCGCGCGCCAGCGCGTCATGGCCCTCTCGCAGGTTCGTCGTCGCGAAGGCCTTCCGGTTCTGGTCCCAGGCGCCAGGCATCGTGGTGGCGCTGCTCGTGCTGGCAGTCGTCGTGGCGTTGGGGACGTACGCCCGTCTCGGCGAGCCTTTCGTGCAGGTCGGCGATCACGCCGTGCTCGAGAGCCACACGATCCATGCGACACACGTTCGGGCGTTTCTCGGCCCGTATTCGCGGTTCGGCTGGAGCCATCCGGGACCGCTGTACTTCTATCTGCTGGCCCCGTTCTATGTCCTCAGCGGCAGCCAGCCCGCAGGCCTGTTTGCCGGTGCGGTCGTGATCAATATGGCGGCGTTCGCAACCACCGCCTGGCTCACGCTGCGCCTGGCGGGGTGCTCCTGGGCCCTGGCCATCCTGGCCGCATGCGCGCTCTACCTGGTTCGCATTGGCGACTCGCTGGCCAGTGCCTGGAATCCCCATGTCCTTCCGCTGCCGACGATGGCGCTGATCGTCATCTGCGCGGCCGTCGCGACCGGGAGGGTGTGGACGCTCCCGTGGGCCGTCTTTGTGGGGACGTTCCTGGTGCAGACCCACGTGGCGATGGTACCGGTCGTGGGGACGGTGGCAGCGGTCGCGCTGGCGGTGGGCGTGGCCCCCGCGCTTCGGGCTGGCCGGAGCGATGAGGTTCTTCGAGTCCGCCGGGCCGTCAATGTCTCACTGTGGCTGCTCGCGGGGCTGTGGGCGCTTCCTCTGGCTGAGCAGCTTGTTCGCGTGCCTGGCAACCTGGGCCGGGTGTTGGCCTTCTTCACGACGGAGGCACACGCGGGCCAGCCGCTCGGCCTGGCGTTCGCAGCGTGGGCGGACATGATTACGGGCATCCAGCCTCCAGCGTCCGAGTTCCAGTGGGGCGGCGGCCTGCCGCCGAGCGTCAACGTGTGGAGCGGCTCCCTGGCCGTCGTACAGGTCTCCCTGGTCACCGCCGCCACGCTCCGTGCCGTCCGTGAACAGCGGTCCTTCGAAGCCGCCCTCGGCCTGCTGTTGATCGTCGCGTCGTGCGTGTCGTTGCTGGCGGTGACGCGCATCACCGGCGAGTTGCTGCCCTACCTCGTATTCTGGGTCAGCGGCATCGGCGCGCTGAACGCCGGCGTCATCCTCGGGTTCGTCATACGGGGGCTGTCGAATCGAATGCCGGGTGTGCCCCGTGCGGCGGTGAGAGCTCTCTGCGTGGTGCTTTGCGGCGTGGTCGGCATGTCGGCCCTGGGGGATCTGCGGACCGGAATGGCGCACGGCAGCAGGCCGAGGGCTGGGGAGGTGGATGCGAAGAGGCTCTGGCAGGCACTGGAGGCCTTCACGCGCGAGCAGGGCATGACAAAGCCATTGCTCAGGATCGATCAGCCAACGTGGGGCATAGCGGCGGGCGTGATCGTGCAACTGCAGAAGGCCGGCGTACTGTTTGCCGTCGAGGACGACTGGCTCCCGATGTTCTCGGCCGAATTGGCCGCGACGGGCGACGAAGGATGCGTCCTGACGTTTGTGCATCGGGGGCAACTCGACGAACTGCTGCGCCAACCGGGTCACCTCCTGGTCGGTCAGGGCGGTGAGACATTCCTCGTCCATGGTCCGGCCGCTGGCGTCCCGGCGGTTGGTCCACCCCGGTAGCCCGTGCGGGCTGTCATCCGGTCGTTTTGAGGTCGTGCAGTGCGAAGGTGCTCGCGCCCCCGCCTGAAGTAGACTTCCCTGACGTAACACGAGGGACTTCATGCCCCACGCCCCCGAACCCCTGTGGCAACGCATCATCGCCGGCATTCGCCGCAACCGCTGGCTCCTTGCGGCCGCCCTGGCCGTTCCGCTGGTGGTCGCGGCGGCCGAGTTCGCCATGGGCCGCCTCCCCTTCGGGCCCGACGGCCGCATGGGCCTGTGGGAAGGCAACATCTGGAGCAGCCAGCAGTCGCAGCGCTTCGCCGATCCGTACACGTTTTCCCACACCATCCACGGGATGCTGTTCTACGCGATCTTGTGGCTGGTGGCGCCACGGACCTCCGTGCGCGCGCGCTTCATCGCCGCGATCGTGATGGAAGGCGCGTGGGAAGTCCTCGAGAACTCCCCCATCATCATCAACCGCTACCGCGAAGCGACCATCGCGCTCGGCTACGTCGGCGACAGCGTGTTCAACTCGGTGAGCGACATCTTCTTCGCGGCGCTCGGCTTCCTCTTCGCCTGGCGGGCCCGCGTGTGGGTCACCGTCGCGGTGATCCTCGCGATGGAACTCGGCACCCTGGCGCTGATGCGCGACAACCTCACGCTCAACATCATCATGCTCGTCCACCCGATCGACGCCATCAGGGACTGGCAGATGGCCGGGCGGCCCATCCCGTAGCCGCCGGCGCCGGTTCGCGCCCGGGATGAATCAGTCCTCCGCCGGGCGGCGGAGCACGCTCAGGTACTCCCGGCGCGCGAGCCGCGCGCGAACGACGTCCGCGTGCTCGATCTTGAGTTCGAGGGCCACCTTCGCGATTTCCTGGTCTTCGGTCAGCGTAATCGTGTGGTCGATGGCCGACACGATGAAGAGGCACTCGAGCAGCGCGAGCTTCTGATCGTAGCTGGCCAGCCGGGCGAACTCGCGGGCGACGAGGAAGTCCTCGGTGCCGCCGAACAGCACGTTCTGGCTCTTGGCCATCTGCACCACCATCACGGCCTGCGCCTCCGGCAGTGCGCCCCGCTCGGCGACGATGCGCTGCATGGCCTGCGTTTCGGCGTCGCTGATCCCCCGATCGGCGATGGCGACACGGCCGAGGATGTACGCGAACGCCGCGATGTAGCGGGCGCGATCCGGATCGAGCCGGTCCAGCTCGGCCGCGATTCTGCGCACGGTGTCGGTGTCGCCCTGCCCTGCCGTGTCGTTGCCTGCCGCCAAGCCCGAGGAACTTCAGAATGGACATGTCCCATCGTCCCATACGCCGGCGGCGGCGTCCAAGCGCCGCCTGGCGTGCCGGAATCAGGTAGGATCGTCTCGATCGTGACATCCCTGCTGCCGCTCATCGCCGACGAGGACGGCGTCGTGGCCGTCCGCAAACCCCCGGGGCTGCCGGTCGTGCCCGGGACCGGTCACGACTCCGGCGACTGCGTGCGCGGCCGGCTGGAACGCGAACTGGGCGCCCGGCTCTGGGTCGTGCACCGCCTCGACCGCGACACGTCCGGCGTGCTGCTGTTCGCCCGCACGCCGGAGGTCCACCGCGCGTTGTGCCTGGCCTTCGAGGAGAGGCGGGTCCGGAAAACCTACGTCGCCTTCACGCTGGGCGTGCCGTCACCGCCGGAGGGGCGCATCACGACGGCGCTTCACCCGGCGCGGCGGGGCAAGGTCAGGCCGGCGCTTCCCGGGGAGGAGGGCGCCTGGGATGCCGCGACGGCCTATGTCGTGCGCAAGAGATGGGAACTCCCCGGGGCGGAATCGGCCATGGTCGACGCGCACCCGGAAACGGGGCGCCACCACCAGATCCGCGCGCACCTGCGGTCAATCGGCACGCCGATTCTCTTCGACAGGGTGTACGGGCGGGCAGCCGGGGCCGCGAGCTTCGCCGACGCGCCGTCGCAGCGCCTGGCGCTGCACGCCTCGAGGCTCGTCGTGCTGGATGCCGGGCAGGCGGGCCTCGCGCGCACCTTCGAGGCGCCGCTCCCCGATGACCTCACGGCCCTGCTGCGCTGGCTGGACGCTACTTCTTCGCCTGGCTGACCAGCGCCTGGAGCAGCCGCGCGTAGAGCGCGTCGGCATCGCCGAACAGCTTCGCGAACTGCTCTTCGGACAGCTTCTGGTCCTTGCGCCAGTCGTTGTCGAACACCGTCCGCTTGCCGCCGCGGTCGATCGAGTCGAACGCGGCGTCGTCCGCGTGCTGCGCCTGCAGCCCGTCGGCGCCGAGGTCTTCGATGAAGACCCGCGAGCTGGCGATCGACGCGCTGTTGAGGTCGATGTAGATCTCCTGGTAGTCCTTCTTGTCGAGCTTCTGGTTCATCAGGACGGCTGGCGCGTACTTCGCGGACACGAGCAGCAGCTGGCTTCCCGAGAAATACATGGCCGCGACAAAGGCCTCGGGATCCGCGGGATCCTTCGCCGCGATGGCGGTCAGCTTGGCCCCGTCGAGCAGCGTGGTCAGCTCCTTCGCCAGCGCCGCGGACTTCGACTCCTGGGCGGCGGCGGCCGTACTCATCACCACCAGCACCAGCAGGCCGATGATCAGGTGGGTCGTACCGCGAGGACGTGTGAGCATGGATGTCACCTTCGTAAGGGGCCTGAAGACTGGCAGATTTCTATCACCGCCGCGCACCCGCCGTCAATGTTTCCCCGGCGACGGGGTGAGGCGGACATTCCGGCCCTCCTCGGCGGACACCGCCCGGCGCCGCGCGCCGGGCCATCCGGGAGGCCTCCGGGCCGGATCCTACCCGATGAACAGCGGGTCCTCGTCGTCGAACTTCGAGGCCCCGCGGGAGGCTGTCGGATCCGCGCAACGACCGGATCGCCCCGATCACCCCGCGCACGGCCGCAATGACCGCGAGGCCCTCGCGGATCGGCCCGACCACCGCGCCCTGCACGAGCGACATCGTCGCGTCGGCCCGCTTTGTCGCGCCGGCGAACAGACGGTCGACGCGCTCCACCTGCACGGCGGCGAGATTCGACGCGTGCTGCAGGTTCTCGGCCACGCGCGTCAGGCGTTCCGCCAGCGGCCCGATCTCGCGCTCGACCCTGACCGACATGGCGTCGACACGCTTCGACAGCCGTAGCAGCGCAATCAGCATCCCGATCTGGCCGACAGCCATCGCCACCGTGGCCGGGCGATCACGCCCAGGAACACCGTGCTCGCGTCGTTCACGCCTGCTCCTTCTCCCGCGCCGCGTGGTACGCCTCACGGCCGCGATCGACGGCCGACGCGAGCGTCTCGCGCTGGTGCTTCAGGAACTCGCGGGTCTTCTGCGCGCTCTCCCGGGCCTTCTCGCTGATCACTTCCCGGGTCTCTTCGCCCTTGGCCGGGGCGAACAACAGGGCGACGACGGCCCCGACCAGGGCCCCCAGGGTGAACGCCACCAGGACTCCGCCGGCTCCGTTTCCGCGCTCGTCTGCCATGGCTGCTGCTCCTTTATCAAGCCCGCCTGCTTCGGCTCGGTCTCCGCGACCGGGCCGGCGGCAGCGCTAGCACCATCATACAACCGACCCGCCGCCCGGGCGCCCACCGCCGCCGATTTCGCCGCCCGCGTCCCCGCGGCTTCCGCCCGCGATCATCGACGCGTCGTCGACCCCGAGGCTCCTCGCCCGGAGCCGCTTGATCTGGTCCCTGATGGAGGCGGCCTTCTCGAACTCGAGATTGCCCGCCGCGGCCTTCATGTCGCGGGTCAACTGCTGGATGCGCGCGTCGATCTCGGCCAGGCTCATGAACGGCTCCGGCGCCTCGCGAACCGACGGCACCAGCATGTAGTCGCGCTCGTACACGCTGCTCAGCACCTCGTCGATGCCCTTCACGATGGAGGCCGGCGTGATGCCGTGCTCCTTGTTGTACGCCTCCTGGATGGCGCGGCGGCGCCCGGTTTCGGCGATGGCGGCACGGATGCTCCCGGTCTCCACGTCGGCGTACATGATGACCGTGCCGTGCACGTTGCGGGCCGCGCGCCCCGACGTCTGGATGAGCGCGCCGGCCGAGCGCAGGAAGCCTTCCTTGTCGGCGTCGAGGATGGCCACGAGCGACACCTCCGGCAGGTCGAGCCCCTCGCGCAGCAGGTTGATGCCGACCAGCACGTCGAAGGTCGCCGCGCCGGAGGTCGCGCAGAATCTCGACCCGCTCCAGCGTCTCGATGTCCGAGTGCAGGTAGCGCACCCGCACGCCGAGTTCGTGGTAGTACTGCGTGAGGTCCTCGGCCATCCGCTTGGTCAGCGTGGTGACGAGCACGCGCTCGCGCGCCGCGACGCGCGCCCTGATCTCCGCGAGCAGATCGTCCACCTGCCCGGTGACGGGCCTGATGATCACGGCCGGGTCCACCAGCCCCGTCGGCCGGATCACCTGCTCGACGATCACGCCGCCCGTCTTCTGGAGCTCGTACGGGCCCGGGGTGGCCGACACGAACACCACCTGGCGCGCTCTCGACTCCCACTCCGCGAAGTTCAGCGGCCGGTTGTCGAGCGCCGACGGCAGGCGGAAGCCGTAGTCGACCAGCACCTGCTTGCGGGCCTGATCGCCGTGGAACATGCCCCGAACCTGGGGCACGGTCTGATGGCTCTCGTCCACGATGACGAGGGCGTCGGCGGGCAGGTAGTCGAGCAGCGTCGGCGGCGGCTCCCCGGGGGCGCGGCCGGTCAGGTGGCGCGAGTAGTTCTCGATCCCGTGGCAGTAGCCGATCTCGCGCATCATCTCGAGGTCGAACATCGTCCGCTGGTGCAGCCGCTGCGCCTCGAGCAGGCGGCCATTGGCCTGCAGCACGGGCAGCCGCTCGTTGAGCTCGGCCTTGATCGACTCCACCGCCCGCAGCGTGCGATCCCTCGTCGTCACGAAGTGCGTCTTCGGATAGACCGACACGCGGTCGAGACGGCGGAGCGCCCGGCCCGTGAGCGGGTCGAAGGCCACCAGCGCGTCGATGTCGTCGCCGAAGAGCTCGATGCGCAGCGCGGTTTCCTCGTAGGACGGGAAGACCTCGACCGTGTCGCCGCGGACCCGGAACGTGCCGCGCGCGAACTCGTGGTCGTTGCGCTCGTACTGCAGTTCGACGAGCGTGCGGAGGAGGTGCTCGCGGTCGAGGCGCTGGCCGCGCTCGAGGGGCAGGGCCATGCCGTAGTAGGTCTCCGGCGCGCCGAGGCCGTAGATGCAGGACACGCTGGCCACGATCAGCACGTCGCGCCGCTCGAACAGCGACCGGGTGGCCGACAGCCGCATCCGGTCGATCTCGTCGTTGGTGGTGGCCTCCTTCTCGATGTACGTGTCCGTGGCCGGCACGTAGGCCTCGGGCTGGTAGTAGTCGTAGTAGCTGACGAAGTACTCGACGGCGTTCTCGGGGAAGAAGCGCCGGAACTCCTGGTAGAGCTGGGCGGCGAGCGTCTTGTTGTGCACCATCACCAGCGTCGGCCGGTTCACGCGCGCGACGACCTGGGCCATGGTGAACGTCTTGCCCGAGCCGGTGACGCCGAGCAGGACCTGCCACGCGTCGCCGCGGTCGAGCCCGGCGTGAAGCTCAGCGATGGCGCGGGCCTGGTCGCCGCGCAGCTCGAAGTCGGACACCAGCGCGAAGCGGTCGGTGTGTGACGGCATGATCCTGGCTGGCTGGCGCCCCCGGCTACGGCCGCTTGCGGTACGGCGCGAAGTACCCCTGGCGCGTGCGCACCTTCACGCCGGGCCGCTTCACCGTGATCTCCACCTTGCGCCAGGCCCCGTCGAACGTCGTGTTGCTCGACAGATAGCCGAGGGTGAACTGGCCGCGGATCTCCGCCGCGATCTTCTCGTACGTCGGGTCGAGGTCCTTGATGACCGTGGGGAAGAACGCGAGCCCCCCGGTGATCTCGGCCAGCGCGCGGAGCTTCATCCGCTGGTCCAGCTGCCGCGACTGCGACATGTGCGCGAGGAACCCGACGGCGTAGAGCGTGATGTCCGAGGCGCGCAGCAGCGTCTGCGCCTCGCCGTACGACATGGAGCTGCTGGTGTCGCCGCCGTCCGTGTACAGGACCAGCGTCCGCCGCCCGTCCTCCGACGACGCGCCGTCGAGGTAGACGCCGAGCGCGTCGTAGAGCGCCGTGTTGCCGTCCGGCTTGCGCTTGCGGATCCGCTCGACGAGCCTCGCGAAGTCGTGCTGGCCGTACCGCACGACCCGGACCTCGGTGTCGAAATCCACGAGCGTGACGTCCTGGGCCTCCTGAACGGTGTTGAGGAACTTGATGGCGGCGCTGCGCGAGAAGCCGATGCTCTCCTCCATGCTCCCGCTGGTGTCGAACAGCAGCCCGAGGCGGAGCGGCGGGGCCGAGGCCTCGGCGTCGCCCCGCGCGAACAGCGTGATGGCCTGGAGCCGGCCGTCCTCGCGCACCTCGAAGTCGTCGCGGGTGAGATCGGTGACGAGCCCGCCCTTCTTGTCGACCACCGTCACCCCGAAGCTGGCCAGATCGACGCCGCCCCGGAACACCTGGGCCTCCAGGGCCCCGCCCAGGGCCGCGGCCGCCAGGCCCAGGGCCGCCAGCGCCGCCGCCGGCCTCGCCAGCCTGGCCCGCCGGGAACCGATGCGACCGCCCTCCCGCTGAATGTCCATGCGCTGCCATCTTATACCGCCCCGCCGCCCTGGCGCCCCCTCCGGGCGGTTTCCACGCCGGGACTGTCCGGCGTATAATGAGAAGTTCTTGTGATGACCCTCGTTCCTCCCGTCGCGCAGGGGCCTCGGGCATGAGATGCCTGGCCATCTGCCACAGTGAGCTGGTCATCAGGACGCTGGCACAGGTCCTGCCGCCCAGTTTCGACGTCGACTTCCTCGTGGAAAGCCGGCCGCTCGCGAGGCGCCTTCACGACGCGGGCCTCGCCGTCGTCGCCGGCGACCTCCGCAGGACCGAGACCTACCTCAAGGCCGACCTCGCGGCCAGCACCTGCGTCATCGTCGAGGACATCAGCCGGAAAAGCCCCCTCCGCATCCTGCAGGCCCTGCGCGACGCGGGCGCGGCGCTGGTCTACCTGATGGGCATGCCGACGGGCAAGCCCGGCGTCCCCGGCAACAGGCACGGAGAGCAGCTCCGGGCGCGCTACCCCGAGCTCGGCTTCCTCCCGCTGGCGGACCTCATCGGCCCGCCGCTGGTCACCGAGATCAGCCGGTCGATGACCCGGGCCCGCGTGCAGCAGTTCCAGCGGTACTTCAACGACGCCGACAAGGTGCTCATCCTGCTGCACAACGACCCGGACCCCGACGCGATGGCGTCCGGCCTGGCCCTGCGCAACCTGCTCCGCCGGACGAAGGCCACCGCCATCATCGGCGCCATGCAGGGCGTGACACGGCCCGAGAACCTCCGGATGGCTGAACCTGCTGGACATCCACGTCGAGCCGGTCGCGCCGGGCGACCTGGCGTCGTTCGACCGGATCGCGATGGTCGACGTCCAGCCTCACTACTTCGCGGGGCTGCTCGACAAAGTCGATCTCGTCATCGACCACCACCCGGCCCAGCCCGGCTACAGCGCCGTGTTCCGGGACATCCGGCCGGACTACGGCTCGACGTGCACGATCCTGACCGAACACCTGCGGGCCGTCGACGTGAACATCTCCGAGCGCACGGCCACGGCGATGCTCTACGCCATCAAGTCGGACACGCTGTTCTTCAACCGGCAGGCGAACACCGTCGACCTCGACGCCTTCTCGTACCTCTACCCGCTGGCCGACGCCGCCATGATTCGCAAGATGGAAGGCGCCGAGCTCACCTTCGACCGCCTCGAGTACGTGACGAGGGCGCAGCAGACCGGGTCGACGACCGAGCAGGTGTTCTGCGCGTTCCTCGGCCGGACCGCCCGCGAGGACTTCATCCCGTACGTGGCGGACTTCTTCCTGCAGGTCGAAGACGTGAAGTGGACGATGATCTCGGGCGTGGTCGGCGAGAACCTCGTCGTGTCGGTGCGCAACCTGGGCTACACCCGGAACGCGGGCGAGATGGTGCGGAAGCTCTTCGCCGATATCGGCAGCGCGGGCGGCCACCGGGCCATGGCCAAGGCCGTCATCCCGCTGCTCGCGTTCCGCGAGAAGTACGGCCTCTTTTCGGATGACGCCATCAACCTGACGGTCAAGAACCTCGCCGTGCAGTACCTGCGCGAGCACGCCGCCAGCGACAAGAAGAAGGACGCCCCTAAATCGTAGACTCGGCTGCGCCCACCACCGGTTCGATGAACTGGCGGTACGCGTCGGCGTAGCCCTGGTCGATGCGTCTCGGCCAGCAGCTGCACCCTGTCGGACCGCTCGTCGTAGGTCCCGACCATGTCCAGCGGACCGAGCGGGTTGTAGTCCGGGCGGATCGTCAGCAGGCAGCGGAACGCCGGAGCGCCGGCCCTGACCGCGTCGCGCACCGCGGCCGCGCCTTCGGACGCGAGCCACGCGCCGATGCGGCCGCGACCGTCGAGGCGGAGGTCGGCGAGCGTGTGCGGATCGCGATCCGCCGTGGCCGTCGAGACCACGATCACCTGCTCGGCGCCTGCGGCCTGGACCTCTTCGAGCAGGCGGGCCAGGCTCCCCGGCCGGTCACACCACCGGTGGGTCTCGCCCCGCCAGTAGCTCTCAGCCGAGAAGGTCACCGCCCAGGGCTCGGTCACCACGGGCAGGCACAGCGACGCCGCCAGGACGTCCATGGCGTGGTCGCGGTCGGCGCCCGCGAGGTCGAGCGTCTCGCCCGCCCGATCCGGCGCCGCCACGGCCGACGCGCCGCGCCGGCCGAAGAAGGCCCGCCGGTACGGCTCGGTGAGCGCCGCCATGACGAGGTCGCGGCGCGTGTCGAGGTCGTGCACCAGGACGAGCAACTCCCGGAACCCCGGCTGGCCCAGATTCTCCGCCAGAAGCTCGGCGTAGCGCCGCGAGAGGTCCACCGGATCCGGGCGGGGCACCCGCGCGCCGCCGGTGATGAGGCGCCAGACGCCGGTCTGCCAGTAGGTGGCCACCGCAGCGCCGTCGATCGGCGACCCGAACACCCGCCACCAGAACCTGCCGCGCTCCCGCTTCCGGCCCGCGATTCGCGCGCGGGAGGCCGCGACGGCGAGGGCGGCGAGCACCGCCGCCGCGAGGAGCAATGACGCTCTCGGCACCCACGACGCGAGTCCGCCCGGCGCGAAGGCGCCGCCCACGAGCGCTGCGTAGCTCTCGGCCAGCGACTGTCCCGCGTCGAGGCCCAGCAGCGCGAGCAGCAGCGAGGCCGGGTACGCGACCAGCCCGCCGGCGAGCCCGGCGAGCGGGACCGCCACCAGGGCCAGGGCGGCGGCGGCGGCCCATCCAAGGGCACGCAGGGCGGGGCGCCAGGCGTAGAAGCGGGCCACCGGCTTCTGCCGCCAGAACCCGTCCTGGCCCCAGAGGGCCGGCCCGCCTTCGATCGCCGTGAAGAAGGCGCCGATGGCGCCGGCGCCGTGGCCCGCCACGAGGTCGATCCGGACCCCGGCCTCGGCCAGCGCCCGGAGGACGCCGGCGTGATAGACCCCGGCGGTCCCGGTGCCCGTGAGCACCAGGGCGGTGCGGTGCTTCGGTGAGTAGGGCTCCCGCCCGGACATCACTCGTCGTGGATGGTGCTGAGGCTGATCATCTCGAACCGGCGCTCGCCGGTCGGGGTCGGCACGGTGATCTCGTCACCCGCCTGCTTGCCGACGATGGCCTTGCCGATGGGGGAACTGGTCGAAATCAGGCCCTTGGTGGCGTCGGCGTCCTCGGGCATCACCAGCTGGTAGGTGACCAGGGCGTCGCTGCCATCCTCCCGGAGCTTCACCGTGGACCCGAACGCGGCCCGATCGGTCGGCAGGCGCTCCAGGTTCATCAGCGAGATCTCGGCCATCCGCTTGCGGATCATGCCGACCCGGGCGTGAAGGTAGGACTGGCGCTCCTTGGCGGCCTGATACTCGGCGTTCTCGCTCAGATCGCCCAGCTCCCGGGCGCGCTGGATTTCCTTCGGCAGCTCGGTCCGCAGCTCGCGCTCCATCCCGTTCACTTCGTCTTCGAGTCGCTTCAGAATCCGCGCCTTCATGCGTCCGTCTCCGTCCGCGCCGCGTGATGTACGGGCGGGCTTCGCCGCTGATGGGCTAAACTTCGAGTGTAGCACATCTGGTATCCTCGTCCGGGCACGCGTGCGCCCCGCGAAGCGAGCCGCCGTGATTGACATCTCCAGCCGCCAGAACCCGTTTGTCCAGCGCTGCCGGGCGCTTGCCCGCCACCGGGATGCCGGGAGCGGCGAGATGCTGCTCGACGGGCTGCACCTGCTCTCCGACGCCCTCGCCGCGGGCGTCCCCGTGACCGCCGCCGCCGCGCCGGCGGATTTCTGGCAGGGCCCCGTCGGCGCCTCCCTCGCGGCGTCGCTGGCGTCGGCTGGCGCCGAGCTCTACACCGCGAGCCGCGCCGTGCTGGAGGCCGCGAGCCCCGTCAGTGCGCCGACGGGCATCATCGCCATCGCCCTGCGGGAGCCGGCCGGCATCGAGCAGGTGCTGGCCGGGCAGCCGGCCCTCGTGGTGTGCGCCGATCACGTGCAGGACCCGGGCAACATCGGCGCGATTGTCCGCGCGGCGGAGGCGGCAGGAGCGACCGGCGTGATGACGACGGCGGGATCGGCCGACCCGTTCGGATGGAAAGCCCTGCGGGGCTCGATGGGAAGCGCCTTCAGGCTGCCGGTTGCCGCGGGCGCCGATCTCGACGCGGTGTGCCGCGCGGCCCGTGGACGGGGCGTGCAGATCGTGGCGACGGCACCCGCCGGCGAACGCGCGTTCGGCGAGGCCGACTTTTCGGGCCCCACGCTGATTCTCCTGGGCGGCGAGGGCGCGGGCCTGCCGGACAAGGCTCAGGCGCTTGCCGACGTGCGGCTGCGGATCCCGATGCGCCCGCCGGTCGAATCCCTGAATGTCGCCGTCGCCGCCGGCGTCATCCTGTACGAGGCCTATCGCCAGCGCCACGGGGGCGGGCGGTCATGACGCACGCCGACCTGTTCGACGATCCGGCCGCCGCGACCGAGCAGGAGCCGCGCGCCGCTTGCCGAGCGCATGCGCCCGCGCACCTTCGACGAGTACGTCGGCCAGCAGGACCTGCTGGCGCCCGGCAAGGCGCTGCGCGAGGCCATCGAGCGCGACCTGCTGCAGTCGGTGATTCTCTGGGGCCCGCCGGGCACGGGCAAGACGACCCTCGCGCGGCTCGTCGCCGAGACGACGCGGGCGTACTTCATCGCCTTCTCCGCGGTGCTCTCGGGCATCAAGGAGATCCGCGAGGTGATGGCCGAGGCCGAGCGGGCCCGGCGCGCCAGCGGGCGCCGCACGATCCTGTTCGTCGACGAGATCCACCGCTTCAACAAGGCGCAGCAGGACGCGTTCCTCCCGCGCGTCGAGGCGGGCGACATCGTCCTCATCGGCGCCACCACCGAGAACCCGTCGTTCGAGGTCAACGCGCCGCTGCTCTCGCGGTCCCAGGTCTTCGTCCTCAAGCCGCTCTCCGAGCACGACACGGTCGCCATCCTCCGGCGGGCGCTGGCCGACGAGGAGCGCGGGCTCGGCGGACTGCCCGTCAGCGTCACCGACGAGGCCGTCGAGAGCATGGCGCGGTACGCGAACGGGGACGGGCGCGTCGCGCTGAACCTGCTCGAGTTCGCCGCGGCCTCGGCGCCAGCGGTGGACGGCGTCGCCCGGGTCGACGAGGCGTTCCTGCGGCAGTCGATCGAGCGGCGGGCGCTGCTCTACGACAAGACGGGCGAGGAGCACTACAACCTGATCTCCGCGCTCCACAAGTCGATGCGCAACAGCGACCCCGACGCCGCGGTGTACTGGCTCGCGCGCATGCTCGAGGCCGGCGAGGACCCGCTCTACATCGCGCGGCGGCTGGTGCGGTTCGCCTCCGAGGACGTCGGCAACGCCGACCCGCAGGCGCTGACCGTCGCCGTCGCCGCGAAGGAGGCGTGCCACTTCATCGGCATGCCGGAGGGCAACACGGCGCTGACCCAGGCGGTGACCTACCTGGCGACGGCCCCGAAGAGCAACGCCGTGTACAAGGCGTACCTCCGGGCCGCCCGCGACGCGCACAGCGACCGCGCGGAACCGGTCCCGCTCCACCTCCGCAACGCGCCGACGGCGCTGATGAAGCAGCTGGAATACGGGAGAGACTACGAGTACGCCCACGACGACCCGAATGCGGTGACCGGCATGGACTGCCTGCCGCCGGGCCTCGCGGGGCGCAAGTACTACCAGCCGACCGAGCGCGGCTTCGAGAAGGAAATCAAACGCCGCCTCGACGGCTGGGCCGCCATCCGCAAGCGGCGCTAGATCCGCTGGAAGTTCTTCTCGACCTCGCGGCGCGAAATCCGCAGCATCACCGGGCGGCCGTGCGGGCAGACGGTGGAATACGCGGTCTGCCGCAGTTCCTCGAGGATGTGGGCCATCTTCTCGTGGGTCAGCGGATCGTTGGCTTTCACGGCCGCGTGGCAGGCCATGGTGGCCGCCATGTTCCGCAGGTGTTCTCCGACGGGCGCCGCCCCTCCGAGACCCTCCAGGTCCCCCGACAGCGCCTTCAGCGCGGCCGTCCCCTGCTCCCGGCTGAGCAGCGCGGGCATGGCGTCGATGCGCACGCTGGTCGGCCCGAACTCCTCCACCTCGAAGCCGCAGCGGCGCAGTTCGTCGCCGTGCCCGAGCAGGGCGCTGCGGGCCTCGGGCGGCATGTCCATGATGAGCGGGGTGAGGAGGCGCTGGCTCTCGAGCGCACCGGTCAGCAGGCGCGCCGAGATGCGCTCGTACAGCACGCGCTCGTGCGCGACGTGCTGATCGATGATGGCCACGCCGTCGTCGTCGACGGCGATGATGAACGTGCTGCGGAACTGGCCCAGGGGCATGAGCGGCTTGAGCGCGATCTCGGCCAGCGAGCCCGGGTGCCGGGCGCCGTCCGGTCCCGCGGCCTGCCCCGGCAGGCCGGCGTCGGGGGGCGGCTGCAGGGCGGGCATCCCGACCTGCGTCTCCCGCCCGGGCGCGCTCCACGCGGACGAGGGGTTCCAGCCCGCGAGCAGGCTCGGCAGCCCGAGATTGACCGCGCCCGCCCCGGCGCTCTCCGGCGGCGCCAGCCTGAGTTCGGGCGCTCCGCCGCCGCCGATGGCGTCCTGGACGGCCCGCCGGACGACCTCGTGCACGAGCGACTGGTGGCGGAACCGCACTTCGGCCTTCGTCGGGTGCACGTTGACGTCGACGGTGTCGGGCGGCATCTCGATGAAGAGGTGCGCCTCGGGGCTCCGTTCCCTGGCCGTGGCCGCGTTGTACGCGTCGATGACGGCGTGGGCGATGGTCCGGTCCTTCACGATCCGGCCGTTCACGAAGTACTGCTGCGCGCCGCGGGTCGGCCCCGAGTCGGCCAGCGCCGCCACGAAGCCGCGGATGCGCAGGCCGCCGGCTTCCTTGGACACGGGCACCAGATCCGGCCGCTCGCCGTAGAGCTGGTAGAAGCGCTCCTCGAGGCCCGCCGTCGGCGTGCAGCGCAGGAGCTGCCGCGGCCCGCTCATCAGCGTGAACCCGATGGCCGGATACGCCAGGGCCAGCTGCGTCGCCATGCGCGACACCTGCGTGGTCTCGGCGACATCGGACTTCAGGAACTTCCGGCGCGCCGGCAGGTTGTAGAACAGATCACCGACCTCGACAATCGTGCCGGGCGCCATGCCGATCTCGGTGACCGACGCCACGACGCCGCCGTTCACGCGGACCTCGGTGCCGGCCTCGGCCTCGCGGCGGCGCGTCCGCAGCACGAAGTGCGACACCGACGCGATGCTCGGCAGCGCCTCGCCGCGGAACCCCATCGTGCGGATGGCGTCGAGGTCCTCGGCGCGGGCGAGCTTGCTCGTGGCATGGCGCTCGAGGGCGAGGCGCGCGTCCGCGGCGTCCATGCCCTCCCCGTCGTCCTCCACGCGGATGAGCTTCTTGCCGCCCATCTCGACGAGGATGCCGATCCGCGCCGCGCCGGCGTCGACGGCGTTCTCGACCAGTTCCTTCACGACCGACGCCGGGCGCTCGACCACCTCGCCGGCGGCAATCTGGTTCGCGAGTTCGGGCGGGAGCTGGCGGATCTTCCCCATGGACGCTCAGAGCCAGCGGCTGCGCCGGAAGAGCCAGATCAGCATGCCGGAGATGGTCCCCATGATGCCGAGAATCCACCAGAACTGCACGTGCTCGCCGCCGGGGAAGCGCACCAGCTGCACGTTCATCCCGTACAGGCCCGTGAGCACGGTCATCGGCATGAAGATGACCGAGAAGATCGTCAGGAACTTCATCACCTCGTTGAGGCGATTCGACACGTTCGACAGGTGGGCTTCCAGGATGGCCGCCAGGCGATCGTGATACAGGAGGGCGTCGTCCGAGATGCGGACGACGTGGTCGTAGACATCCCGGAAACGGTAGGCGATCTCCTCCGAGATCTGCGGAAACTCCCGCCGTCCCAACCGGACCAGCACGTCGCGTTGCGGAAGGATGATGCGGCGGAGCGAGGCGACATCCCGCTTCAGGTCGAGGATCTCCTGGTTGGTGGCCCGAGTCTCACCCGCGTCGAACACCATTTCTTCGAGCTGGTCGATCCGCTCTTCCAGCTTGTCCACCTCCGGCCGGTAGTGATCCACCATCGTGTCGACGATACGGTGCATCAGGGCCATCGGGCCCTCGCCCATCGTCCGGGAATTCCGGTCGCAGAGCGCCTGCATCTCCGGAATCGTCCGCGACGTACCGTCGGTGACCGTCACGAGGTAGTTCGGCCCGGCGAAGAAGTCGGCGTCGTGCGTGGCGAACTCGTGCTGGGAGGCCTGGAAATCGATGCCGTGGAGGATGACGTACAGGTAGCCGTCGTAGGCCTCCAGTTTGGGATGGTGGACCTCCGCGAGGGCATCCTCGACGGCCAGTTCGTGGAACTTGAACGTGTCGGCGAGCAGGCGCGATTCCTCGGGCGTCGGCGCCGCCAGGTCGACCCACAGGAAGACGCCCGAGCCCTCTTCGAGCCAGGCGGGATCGACGCTCTCGGCCCGCGTCGTCTTGCCGTCGCGATAAATGAGAATGGTCACCATGGCTGGCGCATATCGTCTCAGCTTACCACCGACCCAAGATGAAAAGGGGCAGGCCCGTGGGCCTGCCCTCGCGTATCGGTCGCGAGCGTCCGACGGTCCTCAGCCTCCCGAGTCCCGAGTCCCGACAGTCCCGAGTCTAGTCCCCCACCTTCACCGACAGCGCCGCGTGCGCCGCCGCCAGCCGCGCCACGGGCACGCGGTACGGCGAGCAGCTGACGTACTTCAGGCCCACCTTGTGGAAGAAGTGGATCGACGACGGGTCGCCGCCGTGCTCGCCGCAGATGCCGAGCTTGATGTCGGGCCGCGTCTTCCGCCCCTTCTCGACCGCCATCGCCACGAGCTGGCCCACGCCGACGGTGTCGATGGACTGGAACGGATCGCGATCGAGAATCTTGCGCTCCTGGTAGATGCCCAGGAACTTGCCGATGTCGTCACGGGAGAACCCGAACGTCATCTGCGTCAGGTCGTTGGTGCCGAACGAGAAGAACTGGGCTTCGGTCGCGATCTCGTCCGCGGTCACGGCGCCGCGCGGGACCTCGATCATCGTCCCGACCAGGTACTTGATCTTGATCTTCTGCTCCTTCATCACCTCGGCCGCCACGCGATCGACGATGACCTTCTGGTCGCGCAGCTCCTTGACGTGGCCGACGAGCGGAATCATGACCTCGGGCAGGACCTTGAGGCCTTCCTTCGCCAGCTGGCACGCCGCCTCGAAGATGGCCCGCGCCTGCATCTCGGTGATCTCGGGATACGTGATGCCGAGCCGGCACGCCGCGGTGGCCGAGCATCGGGTTGAACTCGTGGAGCTGTTCGACCCTGTGCAGCAGGGTCTTCTTCGCGGCCAGCTCGGCGGCGTTGCCGCCCTTGGCTTCCAGCTTGGCGATTTCGACCATCAGGTCTTCGCGCTTCGGCAGGAACTCGTGCAGCGGCGGGTCGATCGTGCGGATGGTGACCGGCTCGCCGTGCATGGCCTTGAACACGCCGTAGAAGTCGCCGCGCTGCAGCGGCAGCAGCTCGGCGAGCGCCGCCCGGCGGTCCTGCTCGTTGTCGGCGAGGATCATCCGCTGCACCTTCTCGATGCGGCCCTCGCCGAAGAACATGTGCTCCGTGCGGCACAGCCCGATGCCGCGGGCGCCGAACGCGTACGCCAGCTCGGACTGGTCCGGCTGGTCGGCGTTGGCGCGGATGCCCAGCGTGCGGACCTTGTCGGCCCAGCCGAGCAGCGTCGAGAAGCGCCGGTAGATGTCCGACTGCTCGGGCTTCATCTTGCCGGCGAGCACCTGGAGGATTTCGCTCGGCCTGGTGGCCACCTTGCCGACCTTCACTTCGCCCGTGAGCCCGTCAAACGACAGCCAGTCCCCTTCCTTGAGCGTCTGGTCGCCGACGGTGAAGGTCTTGGCCTTCTCGTCGATGCGCAGCGCCGACGCGCCGACGACGGACGGGCGGCCCATCTGACGGCCGACAACGGCGGCGTGGGACGTCATCCCGCCGGTCGCGGTCAGGATGCCCTGCGCGACCTCCATGCCGTGGATGTCGTCCGGCGCGGTCTCTTTGCGGACCAGGAGCACTTTCCTGCCCTGCTCGGCCCAGGCCACGGCCTGCTCGGAGGTGAAGACCACCTCTCCGGACGCCGCGCCCGGCGAGGCCGGCAGGCCCTTGGTGGCCACCGGCAGCTTCTTCCACTCGGCCGGGTCGAACACCGGCGAGAGCAGCTGCGACAGCGCCGCGGGCTCGACCAGCAGCAGCGCCTCCCGCGGCTTCATCCGCTTCTCGGCCACGAAGTCGGTGGCGATCACGACCGCCGCGTACCCGGTGCGCTTGCCGCTCCGGGTCTGCAGCATGTAGAGCTTCTCGTCCTCGATCGTGAACTCGAAGTCCTGGATGTCGTTGTAGTGCTTCTCGAGGCGCGCCGTGATCGTCCGCAGTTCCTGGTACGCCTTCGGCATCACGTCCTTGAGCTCGTCGATCGGCCGCGGCGTCCGGACGCCGGCCACGACGTCCTCGCCCTGCGCGTTGACGAGGAACTCGCCGAAGAACTTGTTCTCGCCCGTGGCCGGGTTGCGCGTGAAGCCCACGCCCGTCGCCGACCGCTCACCCGAGTTGCCGAACACCATCTTCTGGACGTTCACCGCCGTCCCGATGTCGTCCGGGATGTCGTACATGCGGCGGTACTTGATCGCGCGGTCGTTGTTCCACGAGCGGAACACCGCGTCGCGGGCGGCTTTCAGCTGCTGCACGGGATCCTGCGGGAACGGCTTGCCCGTCACCTTCCTGACCAGCGCCTTGTACCGCGTCACGGTCTCCTGCAGGCCCTGCTCCGGCAGATCCGTGTCGATCTTCGCGCCGTGCGCGTGCTTCACGGCCTCGAACTCGTGCTCGAACTTCTCCTTGGGAATCTCGAGGACGACGTTGCCGAACATCTGGATGAAGCGGCGGTAGCTGTCGTAGGCGAACCGGCCGTTGCTGGTCCGCGCCTTCAGTCCCTCGACGGCTTCGTCGTTCAGGCCGAGGTTCAGGATGGTGTCCATCATCCCGGGCATCGAGAACTTCGCGCCCGACCGCACCGAGACGAGCAGCGGGTTGCTCGTGGAGCCGAACTGCGAGCCGGCCACCTGCTCCAGCCTGCGCACGTGCGCCGCCATCTCGTCCTCGATGGCCTGCGGAAGCCGGCGGCCCTCCGCGTACCAGAGGTTGCACGCGGCGGTGGAAATCGTGAAGCCCGGCGGGACCGGCAATCCGGCATTCGTCATCTCGGCCAGGCCCGAACCCTTGCCGCCGAGAATGTCCTTCATCGTCCTGTCGCCTTCGGCCTTGCCGCTTGCGAACGCATAGACGTACTTCTTCGCCGCCTTCACTGCCTTGGGCGCCTTCGCCGCAACGGACTTCTTCGCGGGCGTGCGGACGGGCTTGGCAGCCTTCACGGGCTTCACGCTCACGGCTTCACGGGCTTCACGGGCTTCGCTGTCTTCTTGGCCATCTCTACTTTGACTCCGTCGTTGTGACGGTTCCAGCGACCGTTCTCGCCCCGGGCATCCGGGGCCTCGCGCAGGCGCTGAAACCGTCTCCATTAAGATTCGACCGTGGGGACAATCTCGGAAATATCGGCAAGTTCGAGGAGCAGTTCGTGCAGGCGCCGCAGCAGCGACAACCGCTGCGCGCGCAGGCCGGCGTCCTCGACCATCACGAACACGTCGGTGAAGAACCGGTCGACCGACGGGCGGAACCCCGACGCGGTGCGGAACGCCTCGGCGTAGCGCCGGGCGGAGGCGGCCTCCCGGATGGACACCGAGCGGCGGGCGAACTCCGCCAGCAGCTCCTGCTCGGCCGGCTCGGTCAGCAGGTCGACGGCGTCGACCGACGGGCCCTGCAGTTCGCGCGAGAGGTTCTTGACGCGGCGGAACGCCACGGCCAGCGCCTCGAAGTCGGCCGACGCGCGCACGGCCCGCAGCGCCTCGAGGCGGCGGCGGGTGTCGAGCGGGTCCGGAACGCCGGCGCCGCGCCCGAGCACGGCGTTCAGTTCGTCGTACGCGTAGCCGCGCTGCTCGAACAGGTACCGCAGACGGTCGAGCAGGAAGGCCGACACGGCGTCGAGCCAGGGCTCCTTCGCCTCCGGCGCTCCGGCCACGTCGCCGACACCCTGCCTGGCCTGCAGCAGCATGCGGTCCAGGGGCACGGGCACGTCGAGCCCCGCCAGTTCGGGCAGGTCGACCATCGTGCGCAGCATCCCCTGCGCCTGGCGCCGCAGCCCGAAGGGATCGCGCGTGCCTGTCGGCCGCTCACCCGCCGCGAACAGCCCGACCACCGTGTCGAGCTTGTCGGCGATGGACACCGCGGCCCACGTCACGGCGGCCGCCCCGAGATCGGCGCGCGAGGGCGGTGCCGAGGGCTCGATGCCGAGCGGCAGGTAATGATGGGAGATCGCCTTCCAGACCTCTTCCGGAAGCCCTTCCACGCGGGCGTAGATCCCGCCCATCGTGCCCTGGAGCTCGGTCAACTCGCGCACCATGCCGGTGGCCAGGTCGGCTTTCGCCAGCCGGGCGGCCTGCCGGGCAAGCGGTGCCGCGTCGGGCGCGCCGAGCACGTCGGACGCGACCCAGCCGGCCAGCGCCTCGATCCGGAGCGCCTTGGCGCGGTAGCTGCCGAGGCGCCGGTGGAAGAGCACCGTGTCGAGGCGAGGCAGGAGCGCCTCGAGCGTCGTGCGGCAATCGTCGTCCCAGAAAAAGCGCGCGTCGCGGAGGCGCGCCACAAGCGTGCGCTCGAGGTTGCGCGCGATGATCCCCGGATCGACAGGCTCGGTGTTGACCACGGCCAGGAACGCCGGCAGCAGCCGGCCGTGGTCGTCCACCACCGGGAAGAAGTGCTGGTGGTGGATCATGGTCGTCGTGAGCACGTCCTCGGGGAGCTGGAGGAACTCGGCCCCGAACGTGCCGGCGACCACGGAGGGATACTCGACCAGGTCGGGGACTTCCTGCAGGAGGCGCGACTGGCTGGCCGCCGCTCCGCTGACGCGCCCGCCGAGGCGGCGCGCGTGCGCGTCGAGTTCCCGGGCGATCTTCGCGTGGCGCGCCTCGCGTTCGATCATCACGAAGTTCTCGAGGAGCTTCGCGCGATACTCGTCGAAGCTCCGCACCTTGATGGCCCGTCCGGCGCGGCCGCTCGTGGCCAGGAAGCGATGGCCGTAGGTGACCGCGCCCGATCGCACGTCCTGGACGACGGCGCTCTGGGCGGACTCGAGCCGGCCGATGACAAACGGCACGACGCGCCCGCCGTACAGGAACAGGATCCAGCGGATCGGGCGGCCGAACAGCAGCTCGCCGCGCCCGTCGTCGAGCTGGGCGTCCCAGTGCATCTGCCTGGGGAACGTGAGGTCGCGCAGCACGCCCGCGAGCACGTCCGGCAGCACGTCGACCGCGGGTTTGCCCCGGACGCTCCTGCGGAACGCCAGGTAGACCCCCTTGGCGCGTCTCGACGCGCTCGAGGCCCTGCGCGTCGACGCCGTGCTTGCGCGCGAACCCGGCGGCGGCGGGCGTGGCCTCGCCGTCGGGCTTGAACGCCGCGGCGGCGGGCGGCCCCATGAGCAGCTCTTCGAGGTCGGCCTGGCGCTCGGCGATGCGGGCGATGCGCACCGTCAGGCGCCTCGGCGTGCTGTAGGTCTCGACGGGCGCCTCGACCTCGAGGCGCAGGTCCTTCATCCGCGCGGCGGTCGCTTCGCCAATCTGGGCCGTCAGCGGGGGCAGCCAGCTGGCGGGAATCTCCTCGCAGCCGAGTTCGATGAGCAGCTCGCGATCCATAGGCCCCTTACGCCCCCTCCGGCGCGGCCGGCAGGGACGATCGCTCCTCGGACTCCACGTAGCGTTTGGCGATGGCCACGGCGAGCTGGCGCACGCGCAGGATGTAGGCCGTGCGCTCGGTGACGCCGATGCCGCCGCTCGAGTCGAGGACGTTGAACAGGTGCGAGCACTTCAGACAGTGCTCGAGGGCCGGCAGAACCAGGCCGCTCGAGAGCAGCACCTCGGTGAACGCATAGTACTTGTCGAAGAGCTCGCGGTGCAGCGCGACGAACGCCTCGCGCGGCATGTTGACCTGCCCGAACGCGTACTTCGACTGCTCGATCTCGTCGCGCAGGCGCACGTCCCGGTACGACACGCCCGGCGCCCACTGCAGGTCGTAGACGTTGTCGACGCGCTGGAGGAACATCGCGATGCGCTCGAGGCCGTACGTGATCTCGACCGAGATCGGGCGCAGGTCGATGCCGCCCACCTGCTGGAAGTAGGTGAACTGGGTGATTTCCAGGCCGTCGAGCATCACCTGCCAGCCGATGCCCCAGGCGCCGAGCGTCGGCGACTCCCAGTTGTCTTCCTCGAACCGCACGTCGTGCTGGCGGGGCTCGATGCCGCACGCCTCCAGGCTCTGCAGGTAGAGCGACTGGATCTCGTCGGGGGCGGGCTTCATGATCACCTGGAACTGGTGATGCTTGAACAGGCGGTTGGGGTTCTCGCCGAACCGCCCGTCGTCGGGCCGCCGCGACGGCTGGACGTAGGCGACGTTCCAGTGGCGGGGCCCCAGCACGCGCAGCGTCGTCTCGGGGTGGGACGTCCCGGCGCCGACCTCGAGGTCGAGCGGCTGCTGGATCAGGCACCCCTGCGAGGCCCAGAACCGCGAGAGGGTCGAGATGAGATCTTGAAGCGTCACGGCTGTTGGGTCGCTCCCGGCGATGCTACCTCGGCTCGCGCAGTTCCCTGAGGACGCGGGCCGATTTCAGGTCCTTCTCGAGGTGCGCCGCGACGAGCGTGCGGTGCACCGCCTCCAGTTCGCGCAAGGCCCGCGGCGACGGCGCCAGGCCCTCGATCCGATCGGGGCCGACCCGGGCCGCTGCGCGGAGAAACGCGACAGCCTCGCCCGAGAGCGCCACCGCCCGCCCGGCCGCCGGGCCCGCGCAGGCCGCGCAGCGGTAGGCGCGGTCGCCGGGCACCAGCACCGCGGCCGTGGCCGCGTCCCGCCCGAGCTGCCGGCCGCACGCGGTGCAGGCCATCTCGGCCGGGTACACGCCCTGCAGCCGCAGCAGCCAGTACTCGAAGTAGCGCGCCAGCGGCTCGACCGGCACGCCCGCGCCGAGCGCGTCGACCACCGCACTGCCCAGCCGGTAGAGGCGCTCGTCGGCATCGCCGTCGAGCGCGCACTCGTCGATGAGCTCCGCGAAGTAGCCCGTGTGCCCCAGCGCGTCCGCCCTGGCCGCGAACAGGGGCGAGCTGAGCGGCTCGGCGTAGTTCAACGACACCAGCTCCCGGCTCTCCTTCTCGAAGTACGTCACCGCCACGCGCGTGAACGGCTCGAGGGCGCCGCCGAACCGCGAGCGCATCCGCCTGGCTCCCTGCGCCACACCGCGCCGCTTGCCGCGATCGCGCGTCAGGAACACCACGATGCGATCGGCCTCGGCGAGCTTGTACGTGCGCAGGATGATCGCTTCGGTGGTGTAGAGCGGCATCTCAAGGACCGGCGTCGCAGCCTCATTCTATCCTGCTTCCCGCTCTCCTGAGCGGTCACGGCCCGTTCCGCGGCGACACCGTGCACGCAGCCGTACCGTCCAGTCATCGTCGCGGATGCCAATCTCGTCCAGCATCCGCGGGTCTTCGCGCCAGCCGGCCCGCGTCTTCACCCGCAGGTCCAGGTACACCCTGGCCCCGAAGAACCGCTCCAGTTCCTCGCGCGCCTCGGTGCCGATCCGCTTGATCATCGCGCCGCCCCGGCCGATGACGATCGGCTTCTGCGACTCGCGCTCCACCAGAATCGTGCAGTAGAGCCGCATCAGGCCGCGCTCGTCGGCCTCCTCGAACCTGTCCACGAGCACGGCGGACGAGAACGGCAGTTCGTCGCGCGTGTGGCGCAGCACCTTCTCGCGGACGATCTCGCCCACGTAGGCCCGCTCGGGCTGGTCGGTCAGGTAGTCGTCCGGATAGAGCGCCTCGCCCTCGGGCAGGTGCCGCAGGAGCGCCGCCAGCAGGGCGTCCTCGTTCTCGCCCGTCAGCGCCGACACGGGCACGATGTCCTCGAACCGTGCCAGGCGGCTCCAGTGTTCGATGAGCGGCAGCAGCGCCGGCTTCCCGACGCGATCGATCTTGTTCAGCGCGAGCACCGTCGGGGCCGACCCGCGGCCGAGCAGCTTGCCGAGATACTGGTCGCCCCCGCCGACCGCCTCGGTCGCGTCCGCGACGGCGCAGACCACGTCGGCCTGGCTGATGCTCTGCACGGCCACGTCGACCATCCGGACGTTCAGCCGATGCAGCGGGCGGTGGACGCCCGGCGTGTCGATGAACACGATCTGGCCGCCCTCGCCGTTGCGGACGCCGAGGATGCGCGTGCGGGTGGTCTGCGGCTTGTCCGAGACGATCGCCACCTTCTGGCCGACCAGCCGGTTCAACAGCGTCGACTTGCCCGCGTTGGGGCGGCCGACGAGCGCCACGAACCCGGCCTTCATGCGGACCTCCCCGTGGCGTCCGGAGCCGGCGCCGCCGGGCGCCGGAACCGGCTCGCCGCCAGGCGCGCCTTTCGACACGCGCACGCGGTGGACGCGGCGGCGCTCGGCGTCCAGGATCTCGACGACCAGATCGTCGATCCGATGGACCTCGCCCGCCGCCGGCACGCGGCCCAGGCGCGACATGACGTAGCCGCCCACGGTCTCGAAGCCCTCGCCTTCGATCTCCACGCCGAGGCGCTCGGCGAGGGCCTCGATGTCGGCCTTGCCGGACACGACGTATCGCCCCTGGCCCTCGTCGACGACCGGCTCGGTCTCGACGTCGTACTCGTCGCGGATCTCGCCGACGATCTCCTCGAGCAGGTCCTCGAGCGTCACCAGGCCGGCGGTCCCGCCGTACTCGTCGACCACGATCGCGATCTGCCACTGCTGGCGCTGGAACTCGCGCAGCAGCTCGGACACCCGCTTCGTCTCCGGCACGACGTACGCCGGGCGCACCATCGTCGCCACCCGCCGGTCCGGCGGCTCGGTCGCAGGCAGCCGCATCAGGTCCTTGATGAAGACGAACCCGGCGATGTTGTCGAGCGAGTCGACGTAGACGGGAATGCGCGAGTACTCCTGCTCCCGGAAGAACGTGCGCAGTTCCGCGAGGGTCGCCTCCGCCCGGATGGCCACGATGTCGGGCCGGGGCGTCATCACCTCGTGCACCAGCGTGTCGCCGAAATCGACCACCGACTGGAGCAGCTGCCGCTCGTCCCGCTCGATCAGGCCTTCCTGTTCGCCGGCGTCCAGGTAGGCGGTGGTCGCCTCCAGCTGATCCTCGTCGGAGACGGCCGGCTGCGCCGGCGCGGGCCGGTCGCGGCGCGACGCCAGCAGGGCGCGAAACGGCGTCACGACCGGCCACGCGAGCCCCGCCAGCCGGTCAAACGACGGCAGCAGCGCGTCCAGCACGCGCCTCCGGATTCGCGGCGGACGATGAGATACGGCAGCAGGTGCTCGAACACCAGCACGAAGGCCGCCGCCGAGAGCCCGATCCAGAACAGGTCCGCGGCGTTGTCGAGGCCGAACACGCTCACCAGCAGCACCGCGACGGCCACGTGCACGCGCGCCGAGCATCGCGCGCACCGGCAGGAAGAGCTGGACGGGATCGTCGAGATAGACGCCCAGCCGGCTCGACCGGCTGCCGCGTTCGGCCAGCAGGCGCAGCGACAGCCGCATCAGCATCGCGAACGCCGCCCCGACCGACCCGAGGTAGGTCGTGATCGCGGCGAGCAGGGCCAGAAGACCCGCTAGCACGCGGCCCGCCCCCCTTCCCGCTCGATCAGGCCCTGCCGCAAGCCGGCCTCCCGCCGCAGGCGGGCCTCGAGCCGCTCCATCCGTCCCCCGTCCGACTCGTGATCGTAGCCGAGCAGGTGCAGCAGGCCGTGCAGCGCGAGCACCCGCGCCTCGACGCCGAACGCGTGGCCCGCGCGGCCGGCCTGACGCCGCGCCACGCCGGCGGCGATCACGATGTCGCCGAGGAACCGCGGCTCGTCCGACGGGAACGACAGCACGTCGGTCGGCACGTCTTTCCCCCGGTGGGCCCGGTTGAGCGCCCGGATCCGCGCATCGCTCACGAACGCCACCGACACCTCGCCGCGCGCGCGGGCCGGCGCCGCGCCGGAGAGCCAGGCGGCGAGTCCCGGCGCGCGCGTCGGCCGGCGCGTGTGGCTCGTCACGCTCACGCGCAAGCCGCGCGGCCTCGCCGATGCGGCGGGGCCGGTCATGACGCTCCCGCCTGGCCGGCGCCGCCCCGGCTCCCGCCCGACGTGTACGCCTCGTAGGCCTTCACAATCTGCTGCACGACCTTGTGCCGCACCACGTCGCGATCGTCGAAATACACGAACTCGATGCCCTCGACCTGTCCGACGACCGTGATGGCCTCGATCAGCCCCGACGTCTTGCCCGGCGGCAGGTCGATCTGGGTGATGTCGCCGGTGACGACCGCCTTGGACCCGAACCCGAGCCGCGTGAGGAACATCTTCATCTGCTCGGAGCTGGTGTTCTGCGCCTCGTCGAGGATGACGAACGCATCGTTCAGCGTGCGCCCCCGCATGAACGCGAGCGGCGCGATCTCGATCGTGCCGCGCTCGATCAGGCGATCCGCGCGCTCGCCGTCCATCATGTCGTAGAGCGCGTCGTAGAGCGGCCGGAGATACGGGTTGACCTTCTCCTGCAGGTCGCCCGGCAGGAACCCGAGCTTCTCTCCGGCCTCGACGGCGGGGCGCGCGAGGATGATGCGGGTGACCCGCTTCGCCAGCAGGTAGGAGACCGCCTGCGCCATCGCCAGATACGTCTTGCCCGTGCCCGCCGGGCCGATGCCGAAGACGACGTCGACGCGCTCGATGGCTTCGATGTAGCGCTTCTGGTTCAGGCTCCGCGCCGACACCGATCGCCGCCCGCCGCCCGGGCGCAGCGTCGTCTTCAGGAAGAAGTCGCGCAGGTCGGCCGACGGGTCCTGCATCAGCAGTTCCGCGGCCGTCTTCACGTCGCCGTTGGTGAGCTGGTACCCGTCCTTCTGGAGCGCCAGCAGCCGCGCGACCAGGTGCTCGACCCTCGCGACGGCCGCCGCCTCGCCCGTCACCTGCAGGTCGTGGCCCTGGGTGGTGAGGCGGACGCCGGCGACGGACTCGATGAACCGGAGGTTCTCGTCGTACGCGCCGAAGAGCGCCTCGACGCCCTCGTCGGGCAGCGCGATGGTCCGCGCGGCGGTCGCTGCCGTCTTCGCGTCCATCCGTCAGCCCTCGAGGCGGAGGCGCAGCTCGCGCAGCTGCCGGGCGTCGACCGGCGTGGGCGCCGTCGACATCAGGTCCACCGCCTGCGCGGTCTTCGGGAACGCGATGACGTCGCGGATCGACGGCTCGCCCGCCAGGATGGCGACGATCCGGTCGAGACCGAGGGCGATGCCGCCGTGGGGCGGTGTGCCGTACTCGAGCGACTCGAGGAAGAAGCCGAACCGGAGCTTCGCGTCCTCGTCGCTGATGCCGAGCAGCGTGAACATCCGGCGCTGGAGCGCCGTGTCGTGGATGCGGATGCTGCCGCCGCCGATCTCGCTGCCGTTCAGCACGAGATCGTAGGCCTGCGCGAGCACCCCGCCGGGGTTCTGCTCGAGCCGGTCCATGTCCGCCTCGACGGGCGAGGTGAACGGGTGGTGCATGGCCACCCACCGCCGCTCGTCGGTGTCCCACTCGAGCAGCGGGAAGTCGGTCACCCACGTGAAGGCGAACTCGTCGGCCTTGAGCCAGCCCCGGCTCCGGGCCACCGAGAGGCGGATCTGGCCGAGGACCTTCGAGGTCGCGTCCGCCGGGCCGCACGCCAGCAGCAGGAGGTCGGCCGCCCCGGCGCCGGCCGACTCGAGCGCCGCGCGCGAGCGTCGCCTCGCCGGCCGCCTTGAGCGCCGAACTCTGCACCGCGTCGCCGCTCTGGCGCACCCAGACCAGGCCGCCGGCCCCGGCCGACTTCGCCTCGCTCGGCGAGGCTGTCGAGCTCCTTGCGCGAGGCGCCTCCGCCGCCGGGCACGACGATGCCGCGCACCACGCCGCCCGCGGCGACGGCCTCGCGGAACACGCTGAAGGTCGAGTCCGCGAACACGCCCGAGACGTCCGTGATGGCCATGCCGACACGGAGGTCCGGCTTGTCCGACCCGTAGCGCGCGATCGCGTCGGCGTACGACATGCGCGGGAACGGCACGCGTGATCTCCCGGCCGATCACCGCGAAGATCGTCCGGATGAGCGGCTCGATGATCGCGAAGACGAGTCTCGCGCGTCGCGAACGACATCTCGACGTCGATCTGCGTGAACTCCGGCTGCCGGTCGGCGCGCAGGTCCTCGTCGCGGAAGCACTTCACGATCTGGAAGTAGCGGTCGGTCCCGGCGATCATCAGGATCTGCTTGAAGATCTGCGGCGACTGCGGGAGCGCGTAGAACTCGCCCGGGTGCACGCGGCTCGGCACGAGATAATCGCGCGCGCCCTCGGGCGTGGACTTCGCGAGCACCGGGGTCTCGATCTCCCAGAAGCCCTCGTGGTCGAAGTACTGCCGCACCGCCATCGTCACGCGGTGGCGCAGGCCCAGGTTGGCCTGCAGCGCGGGCCGGCGCAGGTCGAGATAGCGGTACCGGAGCCGGAGCTCCTCCGACGCCGCCACGTCGTCGGCCACCACGAAGGGCGGGACCTTCGCCTCGCTGAGCACCTTCAGTTCCGCCGCCTCGACTTCGACGGCGCCGGTCGGCATCTTCGCGTTCAGCGCCTCGGCCGCCCGCGGGCGCACCCGGCCCTTCACGCCGATCACGAACTCGGCGCGCAGGTGCTTGGCGCGGTCGCGCAGGTCTCCGGCCTCGAAGACCACCTGCGTCAGCCCGTGCCGGTCGCGCAGGTCGACGAAGACGAGGTGGCCCAGGTCGCGCACCTTGTGCACCCAGCCCAGCAGCAGCACGTCGCGCCCGGCGTCTTCCGCGCGCAGTTGGCCGCACGTGTCGGTGCGCGCCCAGTCGCCCAGCTTGTCCACCACGGTTGGCTACTCCTGCCCGCGGGCCGCGAGGGCCCGGCAATGCTCGATCACGGCGTCGCGCGGGACGCGCGCCTGTTCGCCGCTGGCCATGTTCTTCACGCTCACCGCGCCCGCGGCCAGTTCGTCGTCGCCGAGAATCAGCGCGAAGGCCGCCTGCAGGCGGTCGGCCCGCTTCATCTGCGACTTGATGCTGCGCCCCTCGTACTCCATGTGGGCTTCGAGGCCGGCCCGCCGCAGGTCGCGCAGCAGCGCGAGCGCCGATTCCCGCGCCGCGTCGCCCATCGCCGCCACGAAGAGCGGGCGCCTGCGCATGGTCGCGCGTCTCGTCGGGCATCGCCAGCACGAGGCGCTCGATGCCCGCGGCGAACCCGATCCCCACGCGGTCAGGCCCGCCGAGCTGCTTCACCAGGCCGTCGTAGCGGCCGCCGCCGAGGATCGCGTTCTGCGCGCCGATGTTGCCCGCGAGGATCTCGAACGTCGTCCGCGTGTAGTAGTCGAGGCCCCGGACGAGGCGGTGCGAGATCCGGTACGGAATCCCGTACATCCCGAGGTGGCGCTCCACCGCGGCGAAGTGCGCGCGGCAGGCCTCGCACAGGTAATCGACCGAGTGCGGCAGCCCGTCGATGATGGGCTGGTCCTGCGGCCACCTTGCAGTCGAAGATCCGGAGCGGGTTCGTCGCGGCGCGCCGCTGGCAGTCGCCGCAGAGCCTGCCGACATCTTCGCCGAGCGCCGCGACCAGGGCCTCGCCGAACGCGGGACGGCACGCCGGGCAGCCCACCGAGTTCACGACCAGTTCGACGTCGGCGATGCCCAGCTCCTGCACCAGCGCCCACGCCAGGTCGAGCACCTCGGCGTCGATGGCCGGGTCCGAGACGCCGAAGACCTCGACGTCGAGCTGGTGGAACTGGCGGTACCGGCCCTTCTGCGGCCGCTCGTACCGGAACATCGGGCCGAACAGGTACATCTTCGGCGCCGCCATCGTCTGCTCGAGGCTGTGCTCGACAAACGCGCGCACGAGGCTCGGCGTCGCCTCGGGGCGCAGGGTGATGCGCTCGCCGCCCTTGTCGGTGAAGGCGTACATCTCCTTCTGGACGATGTCGGTCGTCTCGCCCGTGCCCTTGGCGAACAGCTCCTCGCGTTCGATGATCGGCGTGCGGACCTCGGCGTAGCCGTAGCGCTCGAAGAGCCGCCGCGACACCGCCTCCACGCGCTGCCAGCGCTCCACCTCGCCCGGCAGGATGTCGTGGGTTCCCCGGATCGCTGGAATCATGCGTCCCTCAGGCCGGCCTCACCGCTTGAACAACGCCATCAACACCGTCAGCGCGACGCTCACGATGATCGACGTCGTGATCGGCAGGTAGAACGAGAACGAGCCCCGCCGGACCACGATGTCGCCGGGCAGGCGGCCGAGCGGCACACCCCACCAGATCAGCAGGCCGCCGGCCGCGACGAGCAGGCCGAACCCGACGAGGAACTTGCCGAAGGCCAGGGCCGTGCTCCCCTGCTGCAGGCGTCAGACGAGATCGACGCCCGCGAAAAAGTAGCCCGTCTCGAACGCCGCGGTCTCGGGCGCGTCCGACCCGTGCGTGGCGTTGCGCTCGATGTTCGTGCCGAAGTCGGCGCGGATCGAGCCGGCCGGGGCCTTCGACGGGTCGGTGGCGCCCATCAGGTCGCGCCACTTCCTGATGGCCCCATCGGCCTCGAGCGCCATCACGATGGCCGGGCCGGACGACATGAACGCCGTCAGGCTGGGAAAGAACGGCCGCTCCCGGTGGACCGCGTAGAAGCCTTCCGCCTCCGCCCGGGTGAGGTGGACGCGGCGCAGGGCACGAATCCGGAAGCCGGCCGCTTCGATGCGCTGGATGATCGGGCCGGCGAACTGCTTCTCGACGGCGTCGGGCTTGATGATCGCGAGGGTACGTTCCATATCCTGTTGATTATACAGCCTGCTGGCCGTAAGCTGTGGGCCGATCAGGCGCCCCGGGGCGCCGAGGAGTCCGCCATGATTCATCCGCCCGTCATGCATCCCCCTGCGCATCGCGATCAGTACGCCCGGAAGGGCACCCTCGAAGGCGACACGCCCAACGAGCCGCAGCAGTGCAACTGCCACGGGGCGGGGCTGGACGACGACGGCATGCCGTGCGACCCGGTCGCCATCGCCGAGGACGTCGAGGGGGCGGAGGTGGACGAGACGCAGGGATAGGAGGCACTACCGCAGCCTCTCCATGATCTCCTTCGAGCGCCTTCCGGGCCCGGGCGGGTCTGCGCCTCGGTCAGCATGGACAGCGGCGTGTCGACGACATTCAGCAGGTCCACGAAGCTGGGCCGGTCGGGCTCGATGTAGAGCAGCCCCGTCGCGAACTCGCCCTTGACGTTGGACTCGTGCAGCAGCGTCAGCGCCGCCAGCTTGTCCTGCGGGTTGTACTTCTCGTCCAGCTTCTTCAGGAACACGCGCGACCCGTCGTGCATCTTCACCTCGGTCGAGCTGCCCGGCTCGTAGTCCACCGAGATGTCCTCGAAGAACGGCACGAAGGTGATCTCGCCCAGCGGATCGTCGTGGTCCTTCACGTAGGCGTAGCTCTTGGTCGATCCCTCGTGGTCGTTGAAGGTCACGCACGGGGAAATCACGTCGAGCAGCACCGTGCCCCGGTGCGCGATCGCGGCCTTGAGCAGCGCCGAGAGCTGCTTCTTGTCGCCCGAGAACGACCGCGCGACGAAGGTCGCGCCCAGCTGGATGGCCAGCGCGCACAGGTCCATCGGCGGCAGGTCGTTCACGACGCCGTTCTTCAGCTTCGACCCGAGGTCGGCCGTCGGCGACAGCTGCCCCTTCGTCAGGCCGTAGCAGCCGTTGTTCTCGACGATGTAGATGATCGGGATGTTGCGGCGCATCATGTGCACGAACTGCCCCGCCCCGATGGCGCCCGTGTCGCCGTCGCCGCTGACGCCGATGGGCATCAGGTGCTTGTTGGCGAGCACGGCGCCGGTCGCCACGGCGGGCATGCGGCCGTGCACCGAGTTGAAGCCGTGCGACCCGCCCAGGAAGTACGCCGGGCTCTTGCTCGAGCAGCCGATGCCCGAGAGCTTGATCACGCGCTCCGGCGGCACGCCCATCTCGAAGTAGGCCTCGACGATGCGCTCCGAGATCGCGTTGTGGCCGCAGCCGGCGCAGAGCGTCGTCTTGCCGCCGCGGTACGTCGCGAGTTCGAGATTGATCCGGTTGATCTTCTTCCCCGCCGCCGGGGCCGCTGCTGGTGTGGGCGTTGTCATGATCGGTCCCTACTTCTGCCGTCGCGTTCCTGGGCCAGAACCTCGTCCGAAATCGTGCGCGCGTCAAGCGGCAGGCCGGCGTAGTAGACGACGCTCCGGAGCTTGCCGACCTGGCCCGGCGTCAGGTCCAGCTTCAACAGGCTGAGCATCTGGGCGTCGCGGTTCTGCTCGACCACGTAGACGCGCGTGTGGCGGTCGATGAACCGCTCCACCGCCTCGGTGAACGGGTACGCGCGCAGGCGCATGTAGGACGTCGTCAGGCCCGCCTCGCTCTTCAGCTGGTCGCGGGCCTCCTCCGCCGCCCAGTGGCTCGTGCCGTAGGCGATGATGGCCACGTCGGCCCCGGGCTGCTCGTCGGCGATCTCGGCCGGGACCCACGTGCGCGCCGTCTCGAACTTCTTCGCGAGGCGGTCGACGTTGGCGGTGTAGTCGTCGGCGCGCTCGCTGTACTGGCCCTTCGCGTTGTGGCCGGAGCCGCGGTTGAAGTAGGCGGGCAGGCCGTCGCCGGGCACGGTGCGCCACGCGATGCCGTCGCCGTCCACGTCCAGGTAGCGGCCCCAGTCGCCCAGCGCCTTCAGCTTCTCCGCGTCGAGCCGCTTGCCGCGGTCGAGCGGCTTCTCCGGATACGGTGAACGAGTCGGCCATCCAGGTGTTCATGCCGAGGTCGAGGTCGGTCATGACGAACACCGGCGTCTGGAACCGCTCCGCCAGGTCGAAGGCCGCCATCGTCAGCTCGTAGCACTCCTCCGCCGAGCTGGGGATGAGCATGATGTGCTTCGTGTCGCCGTGCGACAGCACCGCCGTCGACAGGATGTCGCCCTGCGCGGTGCGCGTCGGCAGGCCCGTGGACGGCCCGACGCGCTGCACGTCGACGATGACCGCGGGCACCTCGGTGTAGTAGCCCAGGCCGGTGAACTCGGCCATCAGCGAGATGCCGGGGCCGGAGGTGGCCGTCATCGAGCGCGCGCCGGCCCAGCCCGCGCCGAGCGCCATGCCGATCGACGCGAGCTCGTCCTCGGCCTGGACGATCGCGAAGGTGGCCTTTCCCGTCTCCTTGTCGAGGCGGTACTTCTTCATGTAGTCGATGAGCGTCTCGACCACCGTCGACGAGGGCGTGATCGGGTACCAGGTGACCACCGTCACGCCCGCCATCATGGCGCCGATCGCCACCGCCGCGTTGGCCTCGATGAGGATCTTGCCGCGCGTCTTGTCCATCCGCTCGACGCGGAACGGGTCGCGCTTGGGCAGGTGCTGCTCGGCGTAGGCGTATCCCGCGGCGAGGGCCGCCTGGTTGAGGGCCACCGCCTTCGCCTTCTTGCCGAGCTGCCTGTTCAGGGCCTTCTCCATCTCCGCCATCTCGATGCCGAGCAGCTTCGAGAGGACGCCGTCGTAGATCATGTTGCGCACGAGCCTGCGCAGCTTGGCGTCCGGGCAGATCGGCTTGACCAGCTCGTCGAAGGGCACCGGGTAGAACACCAGGTCCTCGCGCACCTCGTTGAGCTTCAGCGGCTCGTCGTAGACGACCGCCGCGCCCGCGTCGAGGGCCGAGCACGTCCTCCCGGGCCGTCTCGGGGTTCATCGCCACGAGGAGGTCGATTTCCTTCTTGCGCCCGATGTAGCCGTGCTTGTTGGCCCGGATGGTGTACCAGGTCGGCAGCCCGGCGATGTTCGAGGGGAAGAGGTTCTTCCCCGACACCGGGATGCCCATCTGGAACAGCGAGCGGATGAGCACGAGGTTGGCCGTCTGGCTGCCCGAGCCGTTGACGGTGGCGACCTGGATGCTGAAGTCGTTGACGATCTCGGTCCCGGCGGTGCGCGCCGGCTGCTGCCGGGTGGCGGATTCGGATGACATGCGTCGTTCCTGGGGTGAGACGCGCGGGCGCGCGCCGGCAGCCCCTCCGCCGGTCGCACGGCCCACGGGCAGTGCTCAGAATGACTGCAAAGAGAGAAAGTATAACACGCGAGATCCGGAGGGAAGCGAGAAGCGGGACAGCGGGAGGCGCGCGGCGGAAGGCCGGGGCAGGGCCGAGGCCCTGCCCCCCGGGGAACGGCTACTTCTTCGACCAGAACGCCGGGTCCGACGCCCTCGTCTCGGGCGAGACGTAGCTCATGGTCGGATCCAGGCGATACCTGTTGGTCTCGGAGTTGATCAGCGCTTCGGTGTTGAACTTCTGAAACACGGCCCGCTCCTCCGCGGTCATCGTCTTCTCGGCGGCCGTGCCCGCGGCGAACATCGCGTCGAACTGGCCGAACGCGTCGACCGAGGAGAAGATCAGGTACGTCGGCTCGGGCATGCCGGCCGACACCTGATACACGCGCCACCTGGCGTTCGGCATCGACCGCGCCGCCATCGCCTTGTAGGCCTTCGCCGCCGCCGCGAACGCGTCGCCGTGACCCGGGCGCACCCGCATGATCGTGATTTCCCAGAACCGCTGCTTGTTGAGGTCCGGGTAGGCGCCGTGGCTCAAGTCGGGGCGCGCCATGGCCTCGAGCGAGGGCAGCGATTCGACATGCTCGGCATCGGCGACCGACAGCCGCGTCAGCTCGGCCGACAGCTCCGCGTTCGCTTCGTCGCGCGCCATCGACTTGCCCCACGCGGTGTACGAGTCCCAGGGGCTGATGAACCAGGCCACCTGCGGCCCTGTCATCGACGACAGCGCAAGGTAGTAGTCGGGCGACTTCGCTTTCGCAAAGGCGGCCGGCCAGCCGGCCTCCGTCTTCACGTGAGCGGCCGCGTGCCCGGTCTTCACCTGCTCGCGGTAGATCTGGAGCAGCGCGGGCTGCGTCGTGGGGAGCGCCTGGCCGAAGGCACTCGGGGCAGCTCAGGGCGAGGGCGAGGGCGGCAGCGCTGAGGACGTGGGGGCGTTTGACCATGCGTCGTGGACCTTTCGGGCAGCTGGGCACAGACGGACGGCGACGCGCGCGGAGCGAGTTACGCTCCTCGTGGTCACGGAGTGCGCGAACGCTGGCGTCTGTGAGTATCCCGATACACTGAGCGTTTTGCTCAGAGTTGTCAACACCTTTGTGCGCGGGCCGTCCGCGACGCCTGGTGCGCATCGAGGGGTAGCATGCGTACCGCCCGCCAATCCCGAGCGGCAATCCGAGTCCCCACCAGGCCAGCAGCATGGCCACCTGCAGCGCGAGATAGACCACGCCGAACGGCAGCAGCAGCGACATCAGCGTGCCCACGCCGAACCCCGTCACGTAGCGGCGGCAGAACGAGAGCACCAGCGGGAAGTACGGCATCAGCGGGGTCATGAGGTTGACGGGGCCGTCGCCGACGCGAAACGCGGCTTGCGTCAATTCGGGTGCGATGCCCACGCTCATCAACATCGGCACGAGAATCGGCGCCAGCAGCGCCCACTTCGCGGACGCCGACGGCACCAGGAAGTCGATGGCGGCCGTGAGCAGCACGATGCCGAGGATCGTGACGGCCGGCGGCATCGCGGCCGACCGCAGCGTCTCCGCACCCTGGAGGGCGATGAGGGCGCCGATGTTCGAGTCGGCGAACGCCTTCGTGAAGAGCGCCGCGAAGAAGACCATGACGATGTAGTAGCCCATCGCCGACATCGCCGACGCCATCGCCTCCACCACCTGCCGGTGGTTGCGGATGGTGCCCGCGACGATCCCGTACGCGAGCGACGGCACCAGCGTGAGCACGAGCATCAGCGGGATGAGGCCCTGCATGACCGGGGAGCCCGGTCCCGTGAGCGATCCGTCGGGAGCGCGCATCGGCGAGAGCGGCGGGGCGACGATCGACGCGAAGCCCCAGGCCAGTGCGAGCGCCGACGCGGCCGCGATCCAGAGCCCGCGTCGTTCACGGGACGTCAACGGCGGTGCCGTGGGCATGAGTGCCGGGTCACCGTCCACCGCCACACCCCTGAGGCGCGGCTCCACCACGCCGTCGACCAGCCACCACGTCGCCGGCACCACCACCACGGCCGTGGCGATCGCCAGCCAGTAGTTGCTGAGCGGATTCACCCGGTACGCGGGGGCGATGATCTGCGCGCCCATCTCCGAGAACCCCGCCACGATGGGGTCGAGCGCGTACGGAAGGAAGTTGGCGAACATCGCGCCGGCCATCGGCGCGAACCCCGCGAGGATGCCCGCCAGCGGGTGGCGCCCGGCCACGTAGAACAGCGCCCCGGCGAGCGGCACCACGATGATGATCGCGCCGTCGGACATCACGTGGCCGGCGAGCGCGGCCACCGCCACCAGCGGCGTGAGCAGGCGCGGAGAGGCCACGGACAGGATGCCGCGCAACGCAGCGCCCACGAGGCCTGATCGCTCGGCGACGGCGACGCCAATCACCATCACCAGGACCATGCCGAGCGGCGGGAACGAGACAAACGCCTGCGTCGTCCCGACCACGAACGACGCGAATGCGCGCACCGTGAGCTGGTCTTTGATCTGCAGCGCCGCGCTGGTTCTCGGGTCTATGAGGCCGAAGTCCCGTCCGGCCAGGAGGCTCGAGGCGACCCAGGTGGCGGCCAGCGCGGCCAGAAACAGGACAATCGGATCCGGGAATCGGTTCCCGACGCGCTCGAACCAGTCGAGCACGCGCGCGGCGCGCGAACGAGCGGGCGGCGCAGGAGCGGCGTCTTCCTCGATGGGGGCGGGCATGGGTGTCCGGAGGAGTATAGCTCGGACTCCGCTCGCCCCTCGGGCTTCGGCGAGGCGGGATTCGGATCGGGACGCGGGATTACGGCACGATGCGGACGGCGACGATGACCTTGTCGCTGCGCGAGCCGCGCTGCACGGTCAGTTCGACCAGGTAGTCGCCGGGGCCGAGCGGCGCCAGCGCGAGTTCGGCCGAGGCGATGCGGAGGTACGTCTCCTCGCGAACCGAGGTCGTCACCGGCAGGGCGAGTACCTGGCCCTTCCGATCGAGCAGCCGCGCCGACACGGTCGGTGCCGGGCCGGCCACGGCCGCGTCAACCCGGAGGCGCTCGGCGCGCCGGAACCGCGGGTCGGCGGTCGGCAGGAACGCCCTGCCCGTGAACGGGCCGCTTCGGAACACCACCGGGTCGCCTGGCGGCGCCTCGGCCGCCGGCCCTGGCGCCGGCACGGTGATGCGCAACTGCTCGGTGACGTCCGCCGTGGAGCGCTCGGTCCCCTGCACCCGGACCCGAACGACGTACTCGCCGGCCGTGATGGACGTGTCGGCGAGGTAGCGGACGACGGAGGGCGACGCCGCCGAGAGCGCCGCCTCTTCGTCAAAGAGCGTCTGGCCGTCGGGCGACGGCCACGGTCAGGACCGCTCGCCCTCCGCCGCGCCATTCAGGGGCCCGCGCCGCCGCGCCATCCAGATCGGCGACAACCCAGAACACCGGCCGAGGTCTGCCCGCCTCGTCAGGTGCCGCCGCCCAGGCCAGCCCGCCGGCGACGCGCACCGGCCGGTCGGCTCGCGTCCGATCGAGCGAGGCGAGCACGCGAGTGCGCGACAGCGCCTCCGGATCCGGCGGGGCCGACGCGGCAGCCCGCGCTGCGACCTCGGCGGCCGTGGCGGCCCGATACCCTCGCCGCGCGCGCACCTCGACGCCCGGGCGCTTCACGCGCACGTTGATGCGACGAAACGATCCATCGGCCTTCGCGTTGGTGGACGCGTAGCCGATCAGGTAGTAGTCCGACAGATCCGCGACCACCCGATTCAGCGAGGCCGTCAGATCGTTGCTCTTGATCATCGCGAGGCCGTCGGTCGCGGTGGCCGCCGTCTCCAGCGTCTCGAGCCGTCCGCGCAGCCGCTCGAAATCCTCGACGACGCCGCTGACACGCCCCACCTGCGCCGCGTCGGCGCCCCTGGGCGCGGCGGCAGGTTGATAGTCGAGCGGCTGATCGAAGACAGCCAGGCCGCGTGGGTCGATCGGGTAGAAGCTGAGGTTGACGCGGTTGGCCTCGTTCAGCACGTCGAGGAATTCGCGGCGGTGGTCGAGGGTCGCCAGGCGCACGCGGTCGGCCTCGCACTGCTGCCAGTCCGCCGTCACGTACGTGCGCGGGTCCGTCCCCGGCGCGAGCTTGCCGCCGGCGCCAACGTGGACGCCCGGCGGCTGTGGCGGCGCCATGTCCTTGAACTGCCGCGCCAGATCCTGGTTCGGCCGCACGAGCGCCCACCCTTCGCTGACGATCACGACGCCCTTCCGCTCCTCGCGCAGCTCGCCGAGCCGCTGCGCGAGGCGTCGCAACGACTGGATCGTCTGCGCTTCGCGCTTCCGGGCGACCATCTCCACGGCGACGCCATCGAAACGATGCTCGGGATCGTCGGGCGGGTAGCAGGTGAAGTAGCGCTCCTCGACTGGATCGAGGTTGTCGGACGAGAAGCGGCGTGCCCAGGTCGTCCCGAGAAACGCCTCGATGGACTCGGGCCTGCGGATGAACGTCAGCGCCGCCGGGTCCATCTCCGGCGTCATCGCCGCGATGAGATCGTCGGGGCCGATCGACGCTCTTCAGGAAATTGTTCAGCGCCCGGTCGATGTTCGTCGGCGGGCCCATCCGCGCCTCGGCCGGCAGGCGGGCGACGGTGCTTCCCGGCAGCCGCGACCGGCCGTTGTGCCACGCGGCCGAGTCGGTGACGTGGAACGTGTCGAGAAACAGCACGAAGAGCCGGTTGCGCGGGTCACCGGCCATCTGGTTCGACTCGCGGACGTTGCGCGGGTCCGCGCGCGTCTCCGGCGCCGTGCCGTCGCGGATGACGATGTGCTCGAACGTGGAGATGGTCTGCGCGACGCCGTCTTCCTCGACGACGAAATCCTCGGCGCGCAGATCGGCGACGGGCCTGCCGTCCGCACGCGGGTAGACGTCGACGCGCACGAAGTTGACGGCGGTGCGGAACGTCGGCCGCTGCGGAGCCGGGCTGCCCTGCTGGCGCGCGGCGCCGCCGGAGGCCAGCAGGCTGGCCCCGAGCGCCGCCGCGCAGGCGGCGGCAATCGGCACACGGCAACCGATCAAGAGCACCTGCGCGCCTCTGTCTTCCCGCCTTCGCCAAGCGGCCTGCCGGCCGGCGACGGCGCGACAGGCTGCTTCTGGCTTCTTGCTTCTGTCTGTCTGTCCTGTCTACTGACTACTGTCTACTTCTTCCCCAACTCCCCCACCATCGCCTCGCCCATGTCCGCCGGGCTCTCTGACCACGCGGACGCCGGCCGCGGTCAGCGCCGCCATCTTCTCGGCCGCCGTTCCCTTGCCGCCGGCGATGATCGCGCCGGCGTGTCCCATGCGCCGTCCCGGCGGCGCCGTCTGCCCGCAGATGAAGCTGACCACGGGCTTGGTCACGTGCTGCGTGATGTAGTCGGCGGCCTCTTCCTCGGCCGTGCCGCCGATCTCGCCGATCATGACGATCGCCTCGGTCTCGGGATCCGCCTGGAACAGCTGTCAACGCATCGATGAAGTTGGTCCCGTTGATCGGGTCGCCGCCGATCCCGATGCAGGTCGTCTGGCCGTAGCCGAGCCGGGTCAGCTGGTGGATGGCCTCGTAGGTCAGCGTCCCGCTGCGCGAGACGATGCCGATGCGTGCCTTCCTTGCAGATGTGCGCGGGGATGATGCCGGCCTTGGCCTTGCCCGGCGAGATCAGGCCCGGGCAGTTGGGCCCGACCAGGCGCGTCGTCTTCTCCTTGAGCACGGACGCGACCTTCATCATGTCGAGCGTCGGGATGCCTTCCGTGATGCAGACCGCCAGCGCCACGCCGGCGTCGGCCGCTTCGAGGATGGCGTCGGCGCAGAACGGCGGCGGAACGAAGATGACGGTGGCGTTGGCGCCGGTCTTCTCGACGGCCTCGGCCACGGTGTTGAAGACGGGCCAGCCCTCGTGCGTGGTGCCGCCCTTGCCCGGCGTCACGCCGCCGACGACGGTCGTGCCGTACGCCGCCGCGGCCTTCGCGTGGAACGTGCCTTCGCGCCCGGTGAGGCCCTGCACCAGCAGGCGTGTCGACTTGTCAATCAAGACTGCCATGTGCCACCCCCTACGCGCGCGAAAGTTCGACGACCCTCGAGGCGCCTTCCGCCATCGTGTCGGCCGTCGTGAAATTGAGCCCGCTGTCCTTCAGCATCCGCTTGCCGGTCTCGACGTTGGTGCCTTCCATCCGGATGACGATGGGGACCTTCACGCCCAGCTCCGTGACGGCCGCGATGACGCCCTCCGAGAGGATGTCGCACCGCAGGATGCCGCCGAAGATGTTGATGAAGACCGCCTTCACGTTCTTGTCGGACATCAGGATCTTGAAGGCGTTGCGGATCTGCTCGGCGGTGGCGCCGCCGCCGACGTCGAGGAAGTTCGCCGGCTCGCCGCCGGCGATCTTGATGATGTCCATCGTCGCCATCGCGAGGCCGGCGCCGTTGACCATGCAGCCGATCGTGCCGTCGAGGCGGATGTAGTTCAGCGAGAACTTCGACGCCTCGATCTCGAGCGGATCCTCCTCGCTCAGATCGCGCATCTCGCGGATGTCCGGGTGCCGGTAGAGGGCGTTGTCGTCGAAGTTCATCTTCGCGTCGAGGGCGAGCAGGTTGCCCTCGCCGGTGACGATGAGCGGGTTGATCTCGATCATCGACGCGTCGGTGGCCTTGAACGCCTCGTAGATGGCGCCCATCAGCTTGACGGCCTGCTTCACCGCGGGCCCCTCGAGGCCGAGGGCGAAGGCGATCTTCTGCGCCTGGAAGGCCTCCAGCCCCGCCGTCGGGTGGATGTACTCCTTGAAGATGAGCTCCGGCGTCTCCGCCGCGACCTTCTCGATCTCCATGCCGCCGGCCGGGCTCGCCATCAGCACGGGCCGCTGCGGCGGCGCGGTCGATCACGAGGCCGAGGTAGAGCTCGCGCGCGATGGTGAGCCCCTGCTCGATGAGCAGGCGCTGCACGACCTTGCCCTCGGGCCCGGTCTGGTGCGTCACCAGCGTCATGCCGAGGATGCTGCCGGAGAGCTGCTGCACCTCCTCCATCGTCCTGGCGAGCTTCACGCCGCCGCCCTTGCCGCGGCCGCCGGCGTGGATCTGCGCCTTGACGACCACGGGCAGGCCGAGGCGCTGCGCGATGGCGACGGCTTCGTCGGCATTGAACGCGACGTCGCCGCGGGGAACCGGCACGCCGAACCGGGCGAGGATCGCCTTTCCCTGGTACTCGTGGATTTTCACGGGATGTCAGCCGTGACGGGCCCTGGTCAGGGGATGCGCCGCATGGGCGAAGGGGCCCGCCGTTCACTCCGCCGCGGCGCGTGGAGACCGAATGGACCCTCGGATGCTACCGGGCCGCAGCCGCCGCGTCAAGGCGCCTCGAGCCTGCGCGTCCGGTGTTGCGCCGCGCGCGCCGCGGCACTTACAATCGCGGGCGGGACAATCGAGGCCTTCCCGGGTCCCCCCAATCCTTGCGCCCGGCATCGGTGTGCCCGGGCTGGAGATCGACATGGCACCGCGCAGGCAATGGTTGTTCTCGACGGTGGCGACGAAAGTGCTCGTCGGCCTGACCGGACTGAGCCTGGTCGGCTTCCTGTGCGTGCACCTCGCCGGGAACCTGCTGCTCTACGTCGGCCCGGAGGCGTTCAACGCGTACTCGCACGCCCTCATCTCGAACCCGTTCGTCATCCCGCTCGAACTCGGCCTGCTCGCCCTCTTCGTCGTCCACGTCCTGCAGGCGGCGACCAACTGGTGGTCGGATCGCGGCGCGCGCCCGATCGCCTATCAGGTCAAGCGCGGCGCCGGCGGCCGCAGCCGGAAGTCGGTGGCGTCGAGCACGATGATCTGGACCGGCTCCATCATGTTCGTCTTCGTGGCCGTGCACGTCGCCACGATGAAGTACGGGGCGTGGTATCCCGCCGTCATCCACGGCGAGGACGGCCGGGACCTCTACCGGCTCGTGCGCGAGGTGTTCCAGCACCCCGCGTGGGTGGCGTTCTACGTGGGCTGCATGGCGGTCATCGGATTCCACCTGTGGCACGGCTTCTCGAGCGCGTTCGAATCGCTCGGGCTCAACGATCGCAGGCTGACGCCGAAGGTCGTGGCCCTCGGCAGGATCCTGGCGGTGATTGTCGGCGCCGGGTTCCTCTCCATTCCCGTGTACCTGTTCTTCTTCGGGGGCCGATCATGAACGGCGCACCGCGCATCGCCCCGGCAGGCACCCGCCAGCTCGACGCGAAGATCCCGTCGGGCCCGATTCCCGAGAAGTGGGACCGCTGCCGGTTCGACTCGAAGCTGGTGAACCCGGCGAACCGCCGCAAGTTCACCGTCATCATCGTGGGCACGGGCCTCGCGGGCGGGGCGGCCGCGGCGACGCTGGGCGAGGCGGGCTACAACGTCCTCAGCTTCTGCATCCAGGACAGCCCGCGGCGCGCGCACAGCATCGCCGCCCAGGGCGGGATCAACGCCGCGAAGAACTACCGGAACGACGGCGACAGCATCACGCGGCTGTTCTACGACACGGTCAAGGGCGGCGACTACCGCGCCCGCGAGGCGAACGTGCACCGCCTGGCCGAGGTGAGCGTCGGCATCATCGATCAGTGCGTGGCGCAGGGCGTGCCCTTCGCGCGCGAGTACGGCGGGCTGCTCGACAACCGGTCCTTCGGCGGCGCGCAGGTGTCGCGCACGTTCTACGCGCGCGGCCAGACGGGCCAGCAACTGCTGCTCGGCGCCTACCAGGCGATGATGCGCCAGGTCGGGGCCGGCACGGTGAAGCTGTTCCCCCGCTACGAGATGCTCGACCTGGTCGTCGTCGACGGCCGCGCGCGGGGCATCATCGCGCGCAACCTGGTCACCGGCGCGATCGAGCGGTTCCAGGCCGACGCCGTGCTGCTCGCCACGGGCGGCTACGGCAACGCCTACTTCCTGTCGACCAACGCGGTGAACTCCAACGCCACCGCCATCTGGCGCGCGTACAAGCGCGGCGCGCTGTTCGCCAATCCCTGCTTCACGCAGATCCATCCGACCTGCATCCCGATGTCCGGCGAGCACCAGTCCAAGCTCACGCTGATGAGCGAGAGCCTGCGGAACGACGGCCGCGTCTGGGTGCCGAAGCGCGCGGGCGACACGCGCCCGGCGACGCAGATCCCGGAAGAGGAGCGCGACTACTTCCTCGAGCGCCGCTACCCCGCCTTCGGCAACCTCGTGCCGCGCGACGTGGCGTCACGCGCCGCCAAGGCGGTGTGCGACGAGGGCCGCGGCGTGGGCGAGACGGGCCTGTCGGTCTACCTGGATTTCGCCGAGTCCATCGGCCGCCTCGGCGAAGACGTCATCCGCGAGCGGTACGGCAACCTCTTCCAGATGTACGGGAAGATCACCGACGAGAACCCGTACAAGACGCCGATGCGGATCTACCCGGCCATCCACTACACGATGGGCGGGCTCTGGGTCGACTACAACCTGATGTCCACCGTCCCGGGCCTGTTCGTGCTCGGCGAGGCCAATTTCTCCGACCACGGGGCCAACCGGCTGGGCGCGAGCGCCCTGATGCAGGGCCTCGCCGACGGGTACTTCGTGGCGCCCGCGACGCTGCCCCACTACCTGGCCGGCGCCTCGATGCCCAGGGTGACGACCGACCACGACGCGTTCCGCGAAGCCGAGACGGCCGTGCGGTCGAAGATCGATCGCCTGCTGGCGGTGAAGGGGCGCAGGACGCCGCGCGACATCCACCGCACGCTCGGCAAGCTGCTCTGGGACAACGTCGGCATGGGCCGGACCGAGGAACGGCTGAAACTCGCGCTCGCGGGCATTCCGGGCCTCCGCGAGGAGTTCTGGGCCACCGTGTCGGTGCCGGGGTCGGGCGCCGAGATGAGCCAGGTGCTCGAGTACGCGGGGCGCGTGGCCGATTATCTCGAACTCGGCGAACTCATCGCCCTCGACGCCCTGGAGCGGCGCGAGTCGTGCGGCGGGCACTTCCGCGAGGAATACCAGACGCCGGACAGCGAGGCGCTGCGCGACGACGAGTCGTTCACCCATGTCGCGGCGTGGGAGTACGCCGGCGACGGCGCGCTGCCGGTCCGCAACGTGGAGCCGCTGACGTTCGAGTACGTGAAGCCGAGCCAGCGCAGCTACAAATAGGCGATCGACGATGGCCAACATGAATCTCACGTTGCGGGTGTGGCGGCAGGGCGGCTCGTTCGGAGACGGGCGTATGGTGCCGTACGAGGCGCGGGACGTCTCGCCCGACATGTCGTTCCTCGAGCTGCTCGATGTCGTCAACGAGCAGCTCATCGCCGGGGGCGAGCCGCCGGTGGTCTTCGACTCGGACTGCCGCGAGGGCATCTGCGGCATGTGCAGCCTCGTCGTCAACGGCGTGCCCCACGGCCCGGACCGCGGCTCCACGGTCTGCCAGCTGCACATGCGGAAGTTCAAGGACGGCGACACGATCACCGTCGAGCCCTGGCGCGCGGCGGCGTTCCCCGTGCAGCGCGACCTCGTGGTCGACCGCGGCGCCTTCGACCAGCTCATCGCCTCGGGCGGCTACGTGTCGGTCAACACCGGCAGCGCGCCGGACGGCAACGCCATCCCGGTCGCGAAGGATCTCGCCGAGGCGGCGATGGACGCCGCCGCCTGCATCGGCTGCGGCGCCTGCGTCGCGGCGTGCAAGAACGCGTCGGCGTCGCTCTTCGTGGGCGCCAAAGTCTCCCAGCTCGCCCTCCTGCCGCAGGGCCATCCCGAGCGCACAAGCCGCGTCACGTCGATGGTCCAGACCATGGACGCCCTCGGTTTCGGCAACTGCTCGAACGAAGCGGAGTGCGAGGCGGTCTGCCCGAAAGAGATCTCGATCGCCAACATCGCGCGGATGCGCCGGGAGTACCTCCGGGCGCTCGTCATCGGGTCGGGCCGGTAGTGCCGCGACGCGCCGTCTCCGAGTCGAGGGCCCGCCGCCGCAACTTCGCCTTGACTCGGCGGAATAATCCTGTAAATTGTGCGGGACGCGCCGCATGAACACCCCACTGGGACTGCTCGCCGTGGCATGGTTGGTGGCACTGCCGCCGGGCACCGGTGCGCCTCTGGCCGCCGCGCCCGCGCCGGGCGACTCGTCGTCGCGCGACACGCCGGCGGCGCTGCTGAGCCTGAGCGACGAGGAACTGGCCCGCCGGGTGGAGCTCGACCCGGCCACGCTGGGGTCGCTCTCCATCGGATCGCCCGGCAGCGCGCTGCTCATCAACCCGGTCACGCTCCCCGCCAGCCCCTACTGGGAGATCGCGGATCGCGCCGAGATATTCGGCACCGCCGAGACCATCGAGGCCGTCGAAACCGTCCTCGCCAAGGTGCACGAGCTCTTCCCCGGCGCCCATCCCATCGTTGTCGGCGACATCAGCGACGAGGACGGCGGCCGCCTGAAGCGCCACCAGTCCCACCAGGGCGGCCGGGACGTGGACCTCGGCTTCTTCTTCAAGAGCGGGGCGGCGTCCCAGCTTCGTGGCCGGCACCGCCGCGAACCTCGACCTCGAGAAGAACTGGGCCCTGGTGCGGGCGCTGGTGACCTGCAGCGACGTCGAGACGGTCCTGCTCGATACGCGAATCCAGCGGCTGCTCTACAAGTACGCCAGCGGCATCGGCGAGGACCAGGACTGGCTCGACCGCGTGTTCCACTTCGCCAAGGGCTCGAAGTCGGCCATCCTGAAGCACGTGGCCGGTCATCGGAACCACTTCCACGTCCGCTTCTACAACCCGGTGGCGCAGGAGCTCGGCCGGCGCGTCCACCCGGTGCTCGTCGAGCTGAAGATCGTCGACCCTCCCGTCTACACGGTCCGCCACGTCGTGCGGCCCGGCCAGACGCTGGGGCAGCTGGCGGCGCGCTATGGGACCTCCGTGCGCGCGATCAAGTCGGCCAACGGCCTCTCGACGACGAGGCTTCGGGCGGGGCGCGCGTACCGCATCCCGGTGAAGACGCCCGCGCCGCCGAGCGCGCCGATCATCGTGCCGTTCCGCCTGCTGCCGCCCGCGACGCCGGCCGCGATGGCGTCGGCCGCCTGGCCGACCGAGGGGTCGCTCTACGGCGACAGCCTGAGCCTGCGCTACGAGAACCCGGCCCTGCTGGCTCGCGCGGCGCACGTGTTCTGAAGCGAGCCCGAGTAGCCAGTAGCCAGTAGTCAGCAGCCAGTAGGCGGAGCCGCGAGCCGTCACGACTGCGCAGCTGTGAGCCGCGTCCCAGTCCGACTCGAATACTGGCTCCTGACTACTGGCTACTGAGCTATCGAAGCCGCACGCCCGGCATCCCGGCCCGGAGCCGGCCTGCACCGCCACGGAGGATCCCGATGAGCGCGATCGACATCATCGTGTTCGTGACGTTTGTCGCCGCCGTCATCGGCGTCGGCCTGTACAAGAGCAAGGGCGAGGCCACGCGACGGCGAGCACGGCGCGGCCAACTACTTTCTGGCCGGGCGCGGGCTCTCGTGGTGGCTCATCGGGTTCTCGCTGATCGCGGCGAACATCTCCACCGAGCAGTTCGTCGGGCATGAGCGGCCAGGCCGCCAACTGGCTGGGCGTCGCCATCGCCAGCTACGAGTGGATGGCGGCGATCACGCTCATCGTGGTGGCGTTCGTGTTCCTGCCGACGTTCCTGCGCAGCGGCATCTACACGATGCCGGAGTTCCTCGAGTACCGGTTCAACGCGTTCGCGCGGACGATCATGGCGGTGAGCACGATGATCATCCTCGTGGGCGTGCCCACCGCGTCGGTCATCTACTCGGGCGCGAAGGTGATCAGCGTGTACTTCGCGGGGATGACGCTGGTCGGCCTCGACCTCGGGAACATCGCCGTCGGCTGCTGGATCATCGGCATCCTGTCGGCCGTCTACGTGTTCGCGGGCGGCCTGAAGGCGTGCGCGTGGGCCGACCTGCTCCAGGGATCGGCGCTCATCGCGGGCGGGGCCGTGGTGATGGCGTTCGCGCTGTCGGCCCTCGGCTCCGCGGATCCGGCAGCGCTGGTGCAGACGGCGGTGACGCCGGGCCTCGACCCGGCGCAGCTGGCCGACGCCGGGGCGTGGGAGCGGATCCAGCTGCTGAACGGAGGGGCGCTGCCGGAAGGCAAGCTGCACATGGTGCGGCCCGCGAGCGATCCGTCCATCCCGTGGACGGCACTGGTGGTCGGCCTCTGGATTCCGAATTTCTTCTACTGGGGCCTCAATCAGTACATCACGCAGCGCACGCTGGGCGCGCGGACGCTGAACGAGGGGCAGCGAGGCATCGTGTTCGCCGCCTTCCTCAAGCTCGTGATTCCGTTCATCGTCGTGTTCCCCGGGATCATGGCGTTCAACCTGTTCAACGCGGACATGCGCCAACTGGGCGCGGAGAAGAACCGCCCGGTGCTCGAGGCGTTCGCGAGGGGCGAGGCGCAGGTCTACGCCTTCGACAGCCAGTTCGCGGCCATCGAACCCGAGACCGCCCGGGCGATGCTGGCGGCCAATGCGGCGGCGCTCGGCGCGGCGGCGGAGGCGGCCGTCGAGCCGGCGGCGATTGCCGCCGCGAACGACAGGCTGGTCGCGTCGGCCGAGGCGGCCGGGCGAGCGGTCTCGTCGCGGCTCATCGGCTACGACCACGATGCGGCGTTCCCGCTGCTGCTCAAGCTGCTGCCGAAGAACGGCCTCCTCGGCTTCGTGCTCGTCGCGCTGTTCGGCGCGGTCGTCAGTTCACTGGCGGCGATGCTGAACGCGGCGTCGACGATCGCGTCGATGGACATCTACCGCAAGATCCGGAAAGACGCCACCCAGTACGAGCTGGTGACGGCGGGCCGCGTGTTCATCGTGATCTTCGTGCTGATTGCGATCCTGATCGCGCCGCAGCTCGGCCGGCCTGAGTTCGGCGGGATCTTCACGTTCATCCAGGAATTCCAGGGCTTCATCTCGCCTGGCATCCTGGCGATCTTCGTCTTCGGGTTGCTCGTGCACCGCGCGCCGCGCGTGTGCGGCACGGTGGGCCTGCTGCTGAATCCGGTGCTCTACGGGACGCTGAAAGTGCTCGCGCCCCAGATCGCGTTCCTCGACCGCATGGCGATCTGCTTCGCGATCGTGCTCGCCGTCCTCGGCGTCATCACGCTGCTGAAGCCCATGGCCAGGCCCGTCGAACTCCCGGTGAACGCCTCGATGGACATGCGGGTGGACCGCGGCACCAAGGTGTTCGGCGGCGTCGTCGTGGCCCTGACGCTGCTGCTCTACGTGGCCTTCTGGTGAGTGGGGCGACCCGTCAGAGCAGCTGGCGCTGGTCGAACGGGAACTCGGCCGCGCGCACACCTTTCTCGCGTACGAGGAGCAGCGCAACAGGGAGCTGCCGCCGCAGGAGCCCGTCGCGAGCGCCGGGGAGCACGCCGCGCGGTTCCCGGCCGCCGTCCCGGAGTACATGGCCTTCCTGCGCGACCGCGACCTGCTGACCGTGCGCGCGTTCATGGAGCCGGCGCTCCTCGCGCGCATCGGGACGTTCCGTCCCGGCCCGCGCGAGTTCTTCACGGAGGTCGACTACCGCGACCCGGTGATCATGCGCACGCACGGGTATCACTGGTTCGACCTCGCGCGCATGAAGGCCGAACCTCACGCCAGCCCCATCCGGCGCGTGCCGCTGCTCTACAACCTCTTCGACAGCCGCACCGAGGGCCTCGCAACCGGGTGGGAAGAGATGATGCTGCAGGCCGGGATGTTCGACCAACGCCCGCGCTCGCGCGAGCTCATCTACATCCTCGTGGCCCAGCGGGCGGCGCGCGCCATCGGCGACCTGCGGATGCACGCCAACCAGTTCACGCTCGAACAGGCGGCCGCGTTCGCCTCGGCCAACACGCCACGCGGCTGGCTGCGCCTCGACGGCAGCCTCGTGCGCGGCGAGCAGCACCTGTACCTGCAGCAACCGGCCTACGGCACGAGCTACCTGGTCGGCAAGATGCAGATCGAGCAATTGATGGGCGTCCGCCGGCGCCAGCTGGGCGACGCGTTCACGGTCCGGCGGTTCATGGACGAACTGGATGCCTGCGGGCTGATCCCGATGTCGTTGATCGCCTGGGAGCTGACCGGCGAGCGGCCGGCGTTCCTTGGGCGCGAAGGCGCCGGCGCCCGCTGAGGCCCGGGCGAGGGAGTCCGTCTCCGCGTTGAGCGAGAAGGGTTGCGTATGCCGATTCGACACGCGTTGCTGATTGGCGCGCTCGCCGCGGGACTGTGCGCCGCCATCGTCCGCGGGCAGGAGCAGACCGCGCGCATCGACCCGTCGCTCTACCAGGGCCTGCGCTACCGCGTGATCGGGCCGCACCGGGCCAGCCGGACGGTCGGCGCCGTCGGCGTCCCGACCCAGCCGTCGGTCTTCTTCATGGGCGTCAACAACGGCGGCGTGTGGAAGACCGACGACTACGGCCGCACCTGGACGCCCATCTTCGACGAGGCGCCGACGGGCTCGGTCGGCGACATCGCCGTCTCGCCTTCCCACCCGAACGTGCTCTACGTCGGCAGCGGTGAGGGCCTGCATCGGCCCGACCTCGGCGTCGGCGACGGCATCTTCAAGTCGACCGACGGCGGAAAGACCTGGCAGCACGTCGGACTCCCCGACGTTCAGCAGGTCGGCCGCCTCGTCGTCCACCCGGCCGACCCCGACATCGTGTTCGTCGCGGGGATGGGGCACCCCTACGGGCCGAACGAAGAGCGCGGCGTGTTCCGCACGACCGACGGCGGGCGGTCCTGGGAGAAGGTCCTCTACGTCAATCACAACACCGGCGCATCGCAGGTCGAACTCGACCCGGTGGACCCGCGCACGGTGTACGCGGCGCTCTGGGAGCACCGGGAGGGACCGTGGGAGAACGGGAGCTTCCCCGGGCCGAACACCGGGTTGTACAAGTCCGACGACGGAGGGTCCACCTGGCGGCGCCTGACGGAAGGCCTGCCAAAGGCCGGCAGCGGCAGTCAGTATCATCTTCGCCGTCGCGCCGAGCAACCCGAAGCGCCTCTACGCGCTGGTCGGCGGCCGCTCGACCGCGGGCGTGTTCCGTTCGGAGGACGGCGGCGAAACCTGGGCTCGGGTGAGCGACGACCGCCGCCTCGGCGTCGATATCAAGGTGCATCCCAAGAACCCCGACATCGTGTTCGCGGCTGGGACCTGCGAATATCGCTCCGACGACGGCGGCCGCACGTGGACGGCCATCAAGGGCGCGCCCGGCGGCGACGACTCCGCAGCGCCTCTGGATCAACCCGCTGCAGCCGGACATCATGCTGCTCACCGCCGACCAGGGCGCCACGATCACCGTCAACGGCGGCCGCACGTGGAGTTCCTGGTACAACCAGCCGACAGCCCAGCTCTATCACGTGACCACCGACAACCAGTTCCCCTACTGGGTCTACGGCGGGCAGCAGGAGAGCGGCGCCATCGGCATCGCCAGCCGGGGCAACGGCGGGCAGATCTCGTTCCGCGACTGGATGGGCGTCGGCGCCGACGAGTACGCCTACGTCGCCCCTGACCCGCTCGACCCCGACATCGTCTACGGCGGGCGCGTGCAGCGGTTCAACAAGAGGACGGGCCAGTCGCAGAACGTCGCGCCGGAAGCCCTGCGTTCGGGCACGTACCGCGTCCTCCGCACCATGCCGCTGCTCTTCCACCCGGCTGAGCCGCGCATGCTGCTGTTCGCCACGAACGTCCTGTGGAAGACGACGACTGGCGGCCAGCAGTGGGAGATCATCAGCCCCGACCTGTCGCGCGAACGCCCGGCGGTGCCCGAGAGCGTCGGCGACTTCAGGACGGCCGACCTCGACACGATGCCGCGGCGCGGCGTGATCTACGCCGTCGCGCCTTCACCGCAGGGACGTCAACCTGATCTGGGCGGGCACCGACGACGGGCTGATTCACGTGACGCGCGACGGCGGGAAGACCTGGACCGATGTGACACCGCCCGGGCTGCGCCCGTGGGACAAGGTGTCTCAGCTCGTGGCCGGCCACTTCGACACGAGAACGGCGTACGCCGCCGTCAACGCCATCCGCCGCGACGACATGCGGCCCCATGTCTATCGCACCCATGACGGCGGCGTCTCGTGGTCGCGCGTGGTCGACGGCCTGCCGGAGATGGGCCCGGTCAACGTCGTCCGCGAGGACCCGAAGCAGCCCGGCCTGCTGTTCGCGGGCACCGAGCGCGCGGTCTACGCGTCGGCCGACGACGGCGCGAACTGGCTGCCCCTGCGACAGAACATGCCGGCGTCGTCGATCCGCGACCTGGTCATTCACGAGGACGACCTCGTGGTCGGCACGCACGGCCGGTCGATCTGGATCCTCGACAACATCGCGCCGTTGCGCGAACTCGCCCAGGCCGCTCGAGCGGAGCGTGCGCACCTGTACGGGCCGCCTCGGGCAACGCGCGTGCGGTGGAACATGTTCTCGGATACGCCGTTTCCACCCGAGGAGCCTGCCGGCGCGAACCCGCCCGACGGCGCCACGATCGACTACTACCTGCCGCGGGCGGCCGGCGCGGTCGCGGTCGAGGTCCTCGATAGCGGCGGCGGCCTCGTACGCCGCTTCTCGAACCGACGAGCCCGAGGACGTGATCGACCCGGGCACGCTTCCCTATCCCACCTACTGGTTCCGGCCGCCGCAGCGCATCGCCACCGGGGCCGGCCACCATCGCATCGTGTGGGACCTCCGCCATCCGCCGCCCCGCGGCGCAGCGCGATCGTTTTCAATCGCGGCGGTTGTCCGCAACACGCCGAGCGGGCCCGTTGGCCCGTACGTGCATCCGGGCCGGTATCGGGTCAGGCTCACGGGCGGCGACCGTCAGCGCGGCCAGCCGGACTGCGGCAAGCCCGGCGTCACGCGCAGCGCGTTCTGGTAGTAGAGCTTCTTCAGCACCGCGTCCGGCAGGTCCATGCCGTAGAGCTTCCAGAAGGCGTGGTAGTCGCGGTAGTAGTCGAAGTACTCGTCGGCGGTCTCGAAGACGCGCCAGTAGTACGGGAACTCGCTCGCCTGGTACGAGTCCTTCCCGAACAGGATGCGGTCCTGGTACTTGATGAAGAACTCGCGCGCGGCGCGCGGCTGGCGGCCGAAGTCGTAGAGCACCGCCCCCACCTCGAGCACCAGGTTCGGCAGGCGGTCCAGCTGTTCCGCGGCGCGCCTGAGGTCGTTCCCGTACCAGTCGAAGTGCGCGCCGATGAAGCGCGTCTTCGGGTTCGCCGCGTACATCCGGTCGCGCTCGCCCACCAGTTCCTCGAACGTCGGCTCGCCCGGGGCGAAGTGCCGGCGGTCCCGGAACAGCGCCAGCTCCAGCCAGCGCTCGTTCTCGTAGTCGAGCGGCGAGAAGAACTCCTGCGGCTCGGCGGTGTGGATGATCACCGGGACGTTCAGCCGGGCGCAGAGATCCCAGATCGGTCCGAGCTCCGGGTCGTCCACGTGCAGCCGGGAGCCGTCGGCCTTCTTCGCGAACATGCCGAGGTCCTTGGCGATCTTCAGGCCGATCGCGCCGTTCCGAATCGACTGCTCGAGATCGGCGACCGCCTTCTCCGCCCAGCCGGGGCCGCCGGCGCCGTTCCACGCGACGTTCGCGAACACGCGGAAGCGGTCCGGGTGCCGGCTCGCGCGGATGAACTCGACTTTCTGCTTCACCGCATCGGGGTTGCTCCCGCCGCTGAGGTTGACCAGCACGCGCAGGTTCAGCTCGTCCATCTCCGTGATCAGCTGATCGATGTTCGCGGCGTTCACCGTCGTGTGGTTGTGGCTGTCGATCACCGGGAACTTCGCCTTGGGCACGCGATGCTCGCGACGACCAGCGTCGTCCGCGGGCGGTAGTCGACGATGCTCGGCGGCGGGAACTCGGGTGCCGAGCAGCGCCCCGGGCGGACCATCGTGGTGCCCGGCGGGCACGGCTCGCCCGGCTTGACCTGCACCCCGCCTCTCCCGCCCTGGGCCGCCAGCCATGCGCCGGTGGCCAGGAGACCCACGACGACAAGCCCCGATGCCTTCACACGACGTGTCACGTTGCCCTCCATGCGCATGCAGCCGCGCCGCCTCGATGCGCGGACCGCGGCCAGCCGGTCTGCGGCAAGCCGGGCGTCACGCGCAGCGCGTTCTGGTAGTACAGCTTCTTGAGGACCTGGTCCGGCAGGTCCATGCCGTAGAGCTTCCAGAAGGCGTGGTAGTCGCGGTAGTAGTCGAAGTACTCGTCGGCGGTCTCGAAGACGCGCCAGTAGTACGGAAACTCGCTCGCCTGGTACGAGTCTTTCCCGAACAGGATGCGGTCCTGGTACTTGATGAAGAACTCGCGCGCGGCCTTCGGCTGCCGGCCGAAATCGTAGAGCACCGCCCCCACCTCGAGCACCAGGTTCGGCAGGCGGTCCAGCTGTTCCGCGGCGCGCCTGAGGTCGTTCCCGTACCAGTCGAAGTGCGCGCCGATGAAGCGCGTCTTCGGGTTCGCCGCGTACATCCGGTCGCGCTCGCCCACCAGTTCCCTGAACGTCGGCTCGCCCGGGGCGAAGTGCCGGCGGTCCCGGAACAGCGCCAGCTCCAGCCAGCGCTCGTTCTCGTAGTCGAGCGGCGAGAAGAACTCCTGGGGCTCGGCGGTGTGGATGATCACGGGGACGTTCAACCGGGCGCAGAGGTCCCAGATCGGCCCGAGCGCCGGGTCGTCCACGTGCAGCCTGGAGCCGTCGGCCTTCTTCGCGAACATGCCGAGGTCCTTGGCGATCTTGAGGCCGATCGCCCCGTTCCGAATCGACTGTTCGAGATCGGCGACCGCCTTCTCCGCCCAGCCGGGGCCGCCGGCGCCGTTCCACGCGACGTTCGCGAACACCCGGAAGCGGTCCGGGTGGCGGCTCGCGCGGATGAACTCGACTTTCTGCTTCACCGAATCGGGGTTGCTCCCGCCGCTGAGGTTGACCAGCACGCGCAGGTTCAGCTCGTCCATCTCCCTGATCAGCTGGTCGATGTTCGCGGCGTTCACCGTCGTGTGATTGTGGCTGTCGATGACGGGGAACTTCGCGCTGGGCACGCGATGCTCCGCGACGACCAGCGTCGTCCGCGGCCGGTAGTCGACGATGCTCGGCGGCGGGAACTCGGGTGCCGAGCACCGCCCCGGGCGGACCATCGTGGTGCCCGGCGGGCACGGCTCGCCCGGCTTGACCTGCACCCCGCCTCTCCCGCCCTGGGCCGCCATCAATGCGCCCGCAGCCAGAAGACCGGCCATTCCGAGCGCGAACGCCGTCACGACGCGACCCCTCACGATGACCTCCTTGGAAGCACGTGGTTTCAGCCTACCACGCCACGCCTGCCAGCTGGGGTAACATCGGCGGCGCCCGTCACCCATTCGCGGGTGCGATCACACTCCCTCACCGGGGACACAGACTGGAGTCCGCATGACGTCGCTCCGCCCGTTCGCCAGCCGTGCGCCCCGCGCTCGTCGGTCGCGTGCCTGGCCATCGTCATCGCCTCTGCGGGCGCGGCGTGGCCGGTCTCGCGCAGGCCCCGACGCGGACGTCGAAGCCGGCCGCGGCGCGTTCGCCGCCGGTCTACTTTCCCGACCGCTTCGACTGGCAGACACGCAGCCCGTCGGAGGCCGGCATGGATCCCGCCCTCGTCGGCGAGGCCGTGCAGTTCGCGATCGCGAACGAGAACCCCGCCACCAGGGACCTGGCGGTCGATCTCGCCACGACGTTCGGCGCCCGCGAGCCGTTCGACACGCCGATCGGGCCCGTCCAGGCGCGCGGCGCCGCGAGCGGCCTCATCATCCGCCAGGGGTACGTGGTGGCCGAATGGGGCGACACCGCGCGCGTGGACATGACGTTCAGCGTGACGAAGACGTTTCTCTCGACGGTGGTCGGCCTGGCCTGGCAGAAGGGCCTCATCCGCGACGTCACCGATCCCGCGCGCGACTACATGCCCGAGCCCGGGTACTTCGAAGGCCACAACGCGACGATCACCTGGGAGCACCTGCTGCGGCAGACGAGCGACTGGCAGGGCACGCTGTGGGGCAAGCCGGACTGGGCCGATCGGCCCGAGGGCGCGACGCCGGCGGACTGGCCGAACCGGCCGCTCTCCGCGCCGGGCACGCGCTACAAGTACAACGACACGCGCGTGAACCTGCTCGCGCTGCTGGCGCTTCACGTGTGGCGGCGGCCGCTGCCCGTCGGTGCTGCGCGAGGAGGTCATGGAGCCGATCGGCGCGTCGTCGACCTGGCGCTGGCACGGCTACGACAACGCGTGGATCGAACTCGACGGCCAGCGCATCCAGTCCATGACGGGCGGCGGGCACTGGGGCGGCGGCATGTTCATCAGCGCGCGCGACATGGCGCGTTTCGGCTACCTGTTTCTCCGGAACGGCCGGTGGAAGGACCGGCAGATCGTGTCGCCGGAGTGGATCGCCATGGCGCGGACCGGAGGCCCGGCCAACGCCGAGTACGGGTTCATGAACTGGTTCCTGAACCCCGGGCGGAAATCGCTTCCCGCGGCGCCGGAGTCGAGCGTCACCTTCAGGGGCAACGGCCAGAACATCATCTACATCGACTGGGACAACGACCTGGTGGTGGTCACGCGATGGATTCGAGGCGGCCCGGCCCTCAACGACTTCCTCGGGAAGGTGCTCGGCGCCATCGCGCAACGGTGACACTTTCCGTGTCCGGATGACCCGGAAACGGAAAGTGTCACCGTTTTCGCCGCCTGGCGTGCGCCGCTTGCGCCGCCGGGCGGACCGCGACTAGAATCCCGCTGTCCCATGGCGCCGCCGAGGCGTCACCCGCCCCCGGGATCCAGCGTCTCGACCGGCCTCTCGTGAGGCATTCCCCGTTGTCTGTCATCCCTGAAGGAGGCCCCGCATGGCGCAGAGCCTGACCCACGACGTCCTGATTCTGGGCGCCGGGCTGGCGGGATTACGCGCGGCCGTCGAACTCTCGCACCGGACCGAAGGCCACATCGACATCGGCATCGTGTCGAAGGTGCAGCTGATGCGCGCGCACTCGGTGTGCGCCGAGGGCGGCACGGCGGCCGTCCTGCGCGAGGACGAAGGCGACAGCATCGCGCTGCACGCCTGGGACAGCGTGAAGGGCTCCGACTTCCTGGCGGACCAGGACGTCGTCTGGCGCTTCTGCAAGGCCATGCCCCGGGAGATCCGGCTGCTCGATCACTGGGGCATCCCGTGGACGCGCGACGCGCAGGGCCGCATCAGCCAGCGCCCGTTCGGCGGGCACTCGTATCCGCGCGCGACGCTGGCGGCCGACAAGACGGGCTTCTTCGAGATGCAGACGCTGTACGACCAGCTGCTGCGCTACCAGTGCTTCAAGCGCTACGACGAGCTCTTCGTCACCGACATCGTCATCGAGGACGGCCGGTTCGTGGCGCTGGTGGGCATCCATGCGCCGAGCGGCGAGACCGTGGTGCTGCAGGCGAAGGCGCTGCTCATCGCGTCGGGCGGCGGCGGCACGCTGTACGGCTTCACGACCTACTCCGAGACCGTGACCGGCGACGGCATGGCGATGGCCTATCGCGCCGGGCTGCCGCTCGAGGACATGGAGTTCCTGCAGTTCCACCCGACCGGCCTCGTGCCCTCCGGCATCCTGATGACGGAAGGCTGCCGCGGCGAGGGCGGCTACCTGAAGAACAACACGGGCGAGCGCTTCATGGAGCGCTACGCCCCCAGCAAGATGGAGCTGGCGCCCCGCGACATGGTGTCGCGCGCGGAGATGACGGAGATTCTCGAGGGCCGCGGCTTCCCCGGTCCCGAGGGCAAGGACTACCTGCACCTCGACCTGACGCACCTGGGCGCGGACATCATCAACACGCGCCTGCCGCTCATCCGCGAGGTCTGCATCAAGTTCGTCGGCATCGACCCGATCGACGAAGCCCATCCCGATCCGGCCGGTGGCGCACTATTCGATGGGCGGCATCGAGACCGACATCAACGGCCTGACGCGGGTGAAGAACGTCTGGGCGGCGGGCGAAGCGGCCTGCGTGTCGCTGCACGGCGCGAACCGGCTGGGCTCGAACTCGACGGCCGAGTGCCTCGTGTGGGGCGGCATCACCGGCGAGGAGATCGCCCGGGCGCTGCCGTCGCTGCCGAAGCCGTCCCGCCTCTCGGAGCGGAGCTGGCTGGCGCAGCAGGCGCGCCTGAAGGCGATCACGGGACGGCAGGGCCGGAGAACCTCTACGCGCTGCGCCGCGAGCTGCGGACGCTGATGGACAACTACGTCGGCGTGTTCCGGAAGGGCGAGGAACTCGCGAAGGCCGCTGGCCGAGATCCGCGCGATACGCGAGCGGGCCGCCCACGCCCCGATCGCGGACAAGAGCGCGACGTACAACTCGAACCTCTTCCACGCGCTCGAACTCGACAACCTGCTCGACCTGGCCGAGGTGACCGTCATGGGCGCCCTGGCCCGCGAGGAATCACGCGGCGCGCACGCCCGCCGCGACTTCCCGGTCCGGGACGATGAGAAGTGGCTGAAGCACACGCTGGCGTGGCACACGCCCGGCAGCCATCCGAAGCTGGACTACAAGCCGGTGACCATCGACACGTGGAAACCGGTCGAGCGCAAGTACTGAGGGTGGAGGATCTGATGCTCGACAACAAGGGTCATCCGAACAGGCTCGGCGTCTGGGGCTGGCTTGGCGGCGGCAGATGGGGCCTCGAGCGGTACCTCTACACCCTGCACCGCCTGACGGGCCTCGGCCTGCTGGTCTACTTCCTGCTGCACATCCTCGTCACCTCGGCGCGGGCCTTCGGGCCCGAGGCCTGGGCGGCGTCGATGGGGCGCGTCAGCGGGGGCGTCTTCGTCATCGGCGAGTTCCTGGTCTTCGCCGCGTTCGCGTTCCACGCGAGCAACGGCGTCCGCCTCGTCCTCGTCGAGCTCGGCTGGGCGATCGGGAACCCGATCGAGCCGGTCTATCCGTACCGCACGTCGGTGCACGAGCAGCGGCCGCTCGCCCTCGGCATCCTGGTCCTGGCCGGACTGGTGCTCGCCGCGGGCGGCTACAACTTCCTGCCCACCTGCCACTGAGGACGACCATGCGCGATCAACGACTCTGGACGTGGCACGTGCTGGCCGGCCTCGTGATCCTGGTGTTCCTCGGCCTGCACATGACCATCATGCACCTGGACACGATCTTCGGGCTTCTTCAACCCCGGGGACGCGAAGCCGATCGACTGGGCGAGCGTCGTCGGCCGGGCCAGGATGGGCTTCTTCACGGTGAGCTACATCGTGCTGCTCGGCGCGGCGCTGTTCCACGGGCTCTACGGCCTGCGCAACATCCTGTTCGAGCTCGGGCCTGGGCGGGGCGTGAAGAAGCGCCCTGAACGTCGTGCTGACCGTGGGCGGCGTCGGCCTGTTCGCGTTCGGCGCGTGGGCCGCGTGGGCCGCCGGCGCCCTGGCGCGGACGCTGTAGGCGGGTGGAGGAGCGACGATGACGGCACCAGCCACTGTGACGTTCAGGATTCGCCGGTACGACCCGGCCACCGAGCAGCCTCCCGTGTGGGAGGACATCAGCATCCCCTACACGCACGGGATGACGGTGCTCGACGGCCTGCGGGTGATCAAGGAAACCCGATCCGCCACGCTCGCCTGGCGATCGTCCTGCCGCATGGGCGTGTGCGGATCGTGCGGCATGTTCATCAACGGGCACCCGCGGCTCGCCTGCAACACGCAGATCACCGAACTCGGCACCCAGCTCGTGACCGTGGCGCCGCTGCCGAACTTCGCGATCATCCGGGACCTCGTCCCCGACCTGCGGCCGATGTTCGACGCGCACGCCGCCCTGATGCCGCACATCATCCGCGACGACATGCAGGAGATGTTCGAGCCCACCGGCGAGTACTTCCAGACGCCGCACGAGCTCGAGCAGTTCCTCCAGTTCACCTACTGCATCAAGTGCGGGTGCTGCATGGCCGCCTGCCCGACGGTGGCCACCGACCCGGCGTACTCGGGCCCGATGCCGCTCGCCCAGTCGCACCGCTACAACGCCGACAGCCGCGACGGCGGGCTTCGAGCGCCCGCAAGCAGGTGCTGGCCACCGAGAAGGGCCCGTGGAAGTGCCATTACGCGGGCGAGTGCTCGCAGGCCTGCCCGAAGGGCGTCGACCCGGCCCGCGCCATCCAGTTGATGAAGCGCCAGCTGGTGTTCGACTATCTCAAGCTCTACCGGCAGCCCTGCCCGTCGAAGGTGGTGCGCGAAGCCGACCGAGATCAAACGGCGCGCGGACGTGCCGGAGGCGCCGGCGCGACAGTCTAGGGGCGGGAGGCGAGGGCTGAGGGCTGACAGGTAACCGGCGCGAACGCCGGGCGCCTGCGGCCCAGGCTCCCCTGCCCCTGCGTCCCCCCTACTTCGTGGCGAGCACCTCGTCGGTGGTCTTCTTCACGGCCGCGATGGACTTGGCGAAGGCGGCCTTCTCGGCCTCGTTCAGATCGATCTCGACGATCTTCTCGATGCCGTTCTTGCCGAGGACGACCGGCACGCCGACGAAGAGGCCCTTCACGCCGTACTCGCCCTCGAGCAGCACGCACGACGGGATGATCTTCTTCTTGTCGTACACGATCGCCTCGACCATCTCGATGGCGGCAATCGCCGGCGACCAGAAGGCCGACACGCCGATCAGCCCGACGATCTCGCCGCCGGCCTTGCGCGTCCGCGCCTCGATGGCCGCCAGCGTCGGCTCGTCGACGAACTTGTCCACGGGCATGCCGGCGATGCGGCAGCAGCTCCGGATCGGCACCATGTCGTCGCCGTGGCCGCCGAGCACCATCGCCTCGACGTTCTCGACCGACACGCCGGCGGCCTGGGCCACGAAGTAGCGGTAGCGGGCCGAGTCGAGGGCGCCGGCCATGCCCATCAGCTTGTGCTTGGGCGGGTTCAGCTTCTGGTAGAGCCGGAACACGATCGCGTCGAGCGGGTTCGCGATCGAGATGACGATGGCATCCGGGCAGTACTGCTTGATGGCCGCCGCCACCGTGTCGGTGATCTGCAGGTTGGTCGCCAGCAGTTCCTCCCGGCTCGGGAAGGTGCCGTCCGGCCGAACGGTGCGCGGCACGCCGGCGGTGTTGACGACGAGGTCGGCGTCCTTGATGACGTCGTAGTCCTTGCCGGCCTCGTACTTCACGTCGCTGCCGATGATGGGCGTGCCCTCGGCGATGTCGAGGCACTTGCCCTTGGCCACGTCCGGCCCCTTGACGTCCACCAGCGCCACCGTGCCGGCGAGCTTCCGCTGGAACAGCTCCTGGGCCAGCACGCCGCCGATGTTCCCGCCGCCGATCAGCGCGATCTTCTTGAGCATGCGATGAGTCCTCCCCTGCTCGGCGCCCGATCCAGGCGCCGGTACCCAGAATGACACGACCGTCAACGACCTGCCATGATACCCGCGCCCGCGCCGTGCGGCGCAGGTTTCTCTCACTTCAGGCGCCAGGTGCGCCGTTCCCCGCTGACGGTGTCTTCGAGCTCCACGCTGTCGGCGGAGAGCGCCATCGACGTCGTACCGGCCCCCGATGCGCATCCCGAGCGAGGCCAGCACGAGCTCGCCTCCCGCGCGCAGAATCGCCGTGCGGACCAGCACGCCGTCCTGCTCGGATTCCGCCATGCCCTGGAGCACGATGTCCGCTTCCGGCTCCGACGCGCGGCTCCGCGCGGCCGCCGGCGTCTTCGCTCCCGGGCGCTCGATCGTCGGCCGCTCCGCGGCGCGGCCGTGCGGCCGGGCCGCGGCTTCGGCGCCGAACCGGAACGGGTCGCGGGCCGCGGCGACGCGCACGTTCCGGCGCGCGTGTGCCTCGAGCCGCTCGGCGGCGGCCAGCAGCGACGCGCGGGCCTCCCCGACGGCCTCTCCGGCGATCACCTGGGGCGGAGCGGCGGGTTCCGTCGCCGCGGTCCGGCTGCCGGCGGCCGCGGCGGCCCACACGGCGATCAGATTGACCCCGACGACCATCAGCGCTGCGCGTGATGCGTTCATGGCGGCCCTCGCGTTGGAGCCCAATTGTAGCACCAGCGCCCCGCGGGCGCCGCGGAGCGGTGTGCTATGATTCGCCGTGCATCCTTCGGCGACCGGCTCCTCACCCCCGATTCCCCTCTCCCCCGCGTGTCGTTGTCGTCATCCCGGCCCGATGGGCGTCGTCGCGCCTGCCGGGCAAGCCGCTGGCCGACATCGGCGGGCGTCACGATGATGGAACACGTCTACCGGCGCGCGGCCGCGGCCAGGGGCATCGCCAGCGTGATCGTGGCCACCGACGACGACCGCATCGCGGGGGCCGTGGCCCGCTTCGGCGGGGCGTGCGTGATGACGCGGCCCGACCACCCGAGCGGCACCGACCGGATCGCGGAAGTGGCCCGGGGCCTCTCCTGCGACATCGTCGTCAACGTCCAGGGCGACGAGCCGGCCCTCGATCCGGCGGCCATCGAGGACGCGCTCGCCCCGCTGGCCGCCGATGCGTCCGTGCTGATGGGCACCCTCGGCAGCGCCTCTCGACGAGGCGGAACTGCAGAACCCGAACGTCGGTCAAGGTGCTCGTGGACCGGCACGGGTTCGCCCTCTATTTTTCGCGCGCGCCGGTCCCCTACCGCCGGAGCCCGGCCAGGCGCGCGGCGCGGTGCTCAGGCACATCGGCCTCTACGTCGTACCGGCGGGACTTCCTCCTGACGCTGGCGGCGCTGCCGCGGACGCCGCTCGAGCGGATCGAATCGCTCGAGCAGCTCCGGGCGCTCGAGCACGGGTACCGGATCAGGGTGGTGGAAACCTCCTATACCTCCGTCTCGGTCGATACGCCCGAGGACCTCGAGCGCGTCCGCCGCCTGGCGGCCGACGGTCTGCTCCCGTGAGTCGTGACATGCAACGAAGCGAACAGAACTCCGTGAAGTACATCTTCGTCACCGGCGGCGTGGTGTCGTCGCTCGGCAAGGGGCTGGCGGCGGCGTCGATCGGCTGCCTGCTCGAGGGGCACGGCTACCGGGTCACGCTCCAGAAGCTCGACCCCTACATCAACGTCGACCCCGGCACGATGAGCCCGTACCAGCACGGCGAGGTCTACGTCACCGACGACGGGGCCGAGACCGACCTGGACCTGGGGCACTACGAGCGCTTCACCAACACGCGGACCACGCGCAACCACAACTGGACGACGGGCCGGGTCTACCTGTCGGTCATCCAGAAGGAGCGGCGCGGCGACTACCTCGGGCGCACCATCCAGGTCATTCCCCACATCACCAACGAGATCAAGCAGTGCATCCTCGGCATCGCCAAGGACGTCCACGTCGTCATCGTCGAGATCGGCGGCACCGTGGGCGACATCGAGAGCCAGCCGTTCCTCGAGGCCATCCGCCAGCTGCGGCAGGACCTCGGCCGCGAGAACACGCTCTACGTCCACCTGACGCTGGTGCCGTTCATCGGCACGGCCGGCGAGCTGAAGACGAAGCCGACCCAGCACAGCGTCCGCGACCTGCGGTCGGTCGGCATCCAGCCGGACATCCTGCTCTGCCGCACCGACCGCCAGCTGCCGGCCGACATCAAGCAGAAGATCGCGCTCTTCTGCGACGTGGCGGAAGAGGCCGTCGTCACGGCCCGGGACGTCGAGACGATCTACGAAGTGCCGCTCTGCCTCGGCGACGAGCGCCTCGACGACATCGTCCTGAAGTACCTGCACCTGCCGCAGACCGAGCCGCACATGGAGGCGTGGCAGGCGCTGGTCGAGCGGCATCAAGAACCCGGAGCGCGACATCACGATTCACGTCGTCGGCAAGTACGTCGAGCTGACCGACTCCTACAAGAGCCTGAACGAGGCCCTGTACCACGGCGGATTCGCCAACCGCGCGCGGGTGCGCTTCCACTGGGTCGAGGCCGAGGCCCTCGAGCAGGAAGGCGGCGAGCACCTCCTCGACGGCGCCGACGGCATCCTGGTGCCGGGCGGGTTCGGCCTGCGCGGCACGCGCGGCATGATGCGCGCCGCGCGGGTCGCCCGCGAGCGGAGCATCCCGTTCTTCGGCATCTGCTACGGATTCCAGTGGGCCGCCGTGGACTTCGCCCGAACGGTCTGCGGCCTGGAAGGCGCCGATTCGACCGAGTGCGACGAGCAGGCGCCCCACAAGATCATCTACAAGCTGCGCGACCTCCTCGGGCGTCGACGAACTCGGCGGCACGATGCGCCTGGGCCAGTACGCCTGCGACCTGGCGCCCGGCTCCCTGGCCGCCCGCGTCTACGGCTGCGAGCACATCCACGAGCGTCACCGGCACCGGTACGAATTCAACCGGCTCTACGAGCCGATGCTGGTCGAACACGGCGCCGTCATCTCGGGCCGCTCGCCCGACGGCAAGTTCGTCGAAATCCTCGAACTGCCCGGCCACCCCTGGTACATCGCCGTGCAGTTCCATCCCGAGTTCCTGTCGAAGCCGCTGCGGCCGCACCCGCTCTTCGCCAGTTTCGTCGGAGCGGCGCTGGAGCGGCAGGCCGCGGCGGAGCGCCGACGGGCCCGCGTGAGCGCTGCCCCGGTCGGGCTCGGTCTATAATGACGCGCGTGCATCCTGTCACCATCGGGTCTGTCACCATCGGCGGCGGGCACCCGCTCGTCCTCATCGGCGGGCCCTGCGTCATCGAGAGCGAGGCGCACGCCCTGGAACTTGGCGGCAGCATCGCCGAGATCGCCCGCCGGCGGGGTGTGCCGTACATCTTCAAGGCGTCCTTCGACAAGGCCAACCGCACGTCGGTCCACTCGTACCGGGGGCCCGGCCTCGGCGCCGGGCCTGCAGAGTCCTGGCCGAGGTGAAGGCCCGCCTCGGCGTGCCCGTCCTGACCGACATCCACGAGCCCGGCCAGGCCCGCCCCGCGGCCGAAGTCGCCGACGTGCTGCAGATCCCCGCGTTCCTCTGCCGGCAGACGGACCTGCTCCTGGCGGCCGCCGAGACGGGCCGCGCGGTCAACGTCAAGAAGGGGCAGTTCCTGGCGCCCGACGACATGCGGCACGCCATCGCCAAGATCACCTCGGCCGGCAACGAGCAGGTCATCCTCACCGAGCGGGGCTCCACGTTCGGCTACCACAACCTCGTGGTCGACATGCGCGCCTTCCCGATCATGCGCGGCTTCGGCTACCCGGTCGTCTTCGACGTGACGCACAGCCTGCAGCTGCCGGGAGCCGGTGACGGCGTGACGGCGGGCCAGGCGGAGTTCATCGACACGCTCGCGCCGGCCGGCGTGGCGGCGGGCGTCGACGGCGTGTTCCTGGAGATTCACGAAGACCCGTCCAGGGCGAAAAGCGACGCGCAGAACGCCCTCGCGCTCGACCGGCTCGACGGCCTGCTGGAGCTGCTGACCCGCATCGACGCGGCCCGGCGCGACGCCTCCTGACTGCCGACCATGACCGACCTCGAACTCGCACGCAAGGTGCTCCGGACCGAAGCCGCCGCGATCCTCGCCCTCGTCGACCGCGTGGACGAGCGGTTCTCCGGCGCCATCGACATGCTGCGCGACTGCCGCGGCCGCGTCATCCTCACCGGCATGGGCAAGTCCGGCATCATCGCGCGCAAAATCGCCGCGACGTTCACGAGCACGGGGACGGCGGCGTTCTTCCTGCACCCGGCCGAAGCGGTGCACGGGGACCTCGGCGCGGTCCAGGGCGACGATGTCGTCATCGCCCTGTCGCATTCGGGCGAAACCGGCGAACTGCTGAGGCTGCTCGAGACCATCCGGCGCATCGGCGCCAGGCTCGTCGCGATGACCGGATCGCCGGACTCCACGCTCGGCCGCGCCGCCGACATCGTCCTCGACTGCGGCGTCGACGAGGAGGCCTGCCCCCTCAACCTCGCGCCCACGGCGAGCACGACGGCCGCGCTGGCGATGGGCGACGCCCTGGCGATGATCCTGCTCGTGGAGAAGGGGTTCCGGGAGGAGGACTTCGCCAGCCTCCACCCGGGCGGCGGCATCGGCAAACGCCTGCTGCGCGTGGAGTCGCTGATGCACACCGGCCCGGCCGTGCCGGCGGTGCGCGCCACCACGCCCATGCGCGACGTGGTGGCCGAGATTTCGGCGAAGGGCCTCGGCATGACCTGCGTCCTCGGCGAGGACGGCCGCCTGGCGGGCGTCATCACGGACGGCGACCTGCGCCGCCACATGGCGCTGGCCGGCCTGCTCGCCCAGCCCGCGGCCGCGGTGATGACCGCCGGGCCTCAGACCATCGGGCGCGCCATGCTGGCCGTCCAGGCCCTGGCCATGATGGAACAGCGCAAGATCACCTCGCTTGTCGTCGTGGACGTCGACGCCCGGGTCGAAGGCGTGCTGCACCTCCACGACCTCTGGCGCACGCAGATGTTCTGATGGAAAGCTACGCACCGTTTCTCGCCGGCCTCGTCGCGCTGCTTGTCGGCCTCGCCGCCGGCAAGGCCTGGGAGCGGTACAAGCTCCAGGAGGGACGCTGGATCGACCGCCGGCGGGCGCGGGAATCGCCGCACTACATCCTCGGGCTCAACTCGATGGTGGCCGGCCAGCTGGATCGCGCCATCGGCGAACTCGCCGAGGCGGCACGCCTGCAGCCCGACGCCCTCGAGATCGAGCTGATCCTCGGCAACCTGTACCGGGAGAAGGGGCAGGTCGGCCGCGCCATCACGATTCACCAGCAACTGCTCCAGCGCCCGAAACTCACGCGCCTCGAGCACGCCTACATCCTGCTGTGCCTGGGCCTCGACTACAAGCGGGGCGGGTTCGTCGATCGGGCCCACGAGGCGTTCAGCGAGGTGCTGCGCTTCGAGCCTCAGAACCCCTACGCCCTGGTCAACCTGCAGAAGCTGCACGAAGAGCAGCACCAGTGGCAGCAGGCCCGCGAGGTGCGGCAGAAGCTGGTCGCCGTCAGCCCCGAAGCGGACCAGGCGCGTAACCGCCAGATTCTCGCGTTCATCGAGAACGAGCTGGGCCGTGACCAGGTCCGGCGCGGCGACCAGGCGGCGGCGACGACCCACTTCGACGCCGCGCTGGACCTCGACTCGCGCAACGTGCCGGCGTACCTCAATCTGGGCGACCTCCGGATGGCCCAGGGCAGGACGGCGGAAGCGGCCCAGGCCTGGGAACGGGTGACGGAAGTGGCGCCCGAACGGGCGTACCTGGCGTTCGACCGCCTCGAGTCGCACTACCGGTCCCGGAAGTCGCCGGACCGGTTCCACGCGCTCTGCCGCCGGCTCATCCAGGCGAACCCGAAGGACTGGAGGGCGCACCTGGCGCTCGCCCGCAGCATCATGGCGGAAGGGCGCACGGCGGACGCCCTGGAACTGCTCTTCGAGGCCCTCTCGCACAGCCCCCACGCCCTGACGATTCACCAGGACATCTGGCAGGCGCTGGTCGCATTGGGCCTGGACCCCGCCCGCATCAGCCGGTACACCGACCTGACCCGTCAGTCGGTCTTCTACCTCGATCCCCACATCTGCCAGCGGTGCCGCTACCGGAGCACGGAGCTGCTCTGGCAATGTCCCCACTGCCACGAGTGGGACACCTTCGTCGAGGACCGGATCGCGCCGGCGCAGGACGTGCCGCCTCCCGACGACGCCGGCCCGCCGGCGCGGCACTATCTGATGAAGGTGCTGAAGGGCCGCGTCGTGGTGCCTTCGAAGTTGCTGTCGCAGAGCCACCAGCGCGAATCCCGGTAGACCGTTGTCGTGCGCGCGATGCCCGTGGAGGTCTCGCTGAGGCCCGTCCGCTTGTCGGATCGCTTTCCACTGCGCCGGGGTTCCCACGCAGCCGTCGACGCCCGTCTTGTTCGCGTACGCGCAGGTTCCGCCGAAGTTGACCGACGCGGACGTCGGCGTGCCGATCGTGTAGCTGGTGATCGTGTAATTGAGCCGGTTGTTCGTCACATCGACCAGTTCTTCGGCGCGCCCGGCACACCCCGTGTAGAAGTTGCGGACCACGTACTCGGGTGCGTTCGACTGGACCGAGAAATCCAGGAGGAACTGCACCGACACGTCGCTGATTTCCTTGATCGAGTCGTGCACCCGGACCGTCGCCGTCGACGACACGCTCTGGGACGTGGCGCCCACGGTCTCGGTCACCTTGACGGTGACCTTGAGTTGCGTCGGCGTCGCCACGCCCGTCGGCGCTCTCCAGCGCACCGACGGCCCGGTGCCCGTAAACGCGCCACCGTCGGCGCTCCATTCGAAGATCAGCCCGCTGACCGGCGTCTCGGCGTCCTGGACGGTCGCCGTGGCGACGACCTCCTCGCCCACGTCGGCGAAGTTGGACGGCGCATTCGCCCGGGTGCTCTGGACGACGAGCGACGTGATGACCGGCGGCGGGTTCGGCCCTGGAACGACGTACGTATACCCCCTCGCCAGCGTGGCGCTCTGCGTGCCCACCGTGACGACGACGTCGGCCGCGCCGGCCGCTCTCGGCCCGGTGACCGCGCGGAGGCTCGTGGAGCTGAGCGCGGTGACGCCGGTCGCCGCGACACCGCCGATGGTGACGGTCGCCCCGCTGGCGAAGTTGGTGCCGGTCAGCGTGACGGTCGTGCCGCCGGCCGTCGAACCGGAGGACGGCGAGATGCCGCTGATGGTCGGCGGGGGCAGCGCCACGTAGGTGAACGCGGAAGACAGGGTGCTCGACCGTCCGTCGACCGTCACGGTGACGTCGGCCGCCCCGGCAGCGCGCGCCCCGGTGACCGCCGTGATGCTGGTGCTGCTGACGACGGTCACGCTGGTGGCCGCGACTGCCGCCGATGGAGACCGCGGCGCCCGCGGCGAAGTTGGCGCCGCTGATCGTCACGGTCGTGCCGCCGGATGCGGGCCCGGAACCGGGCGAGATGCCCAGCACGGTCGGTCCCACCACGACGGGGGGATTGGTCGGCCCGCTCGGGGTCTCGGAGCCCCCGCACGCCGTCAGCGTCAGGCCCGCCAGCGCGAGGCCGGCCACTACTCCGCGGATCGTCATAGGCAATCGGCGGCCCCGAAGTCATCGTCCCGGCTCCTGACGCCGGGGCGGCACCGCCCTAGTCTTTCGAGTATCCCACAGTTGCCCGCCGCCTCAGCGCGTCCCACACGGCCCGGGCCTGTCGGCGCGTCTCCTCGATCGTGCCGTCGGTGCGGACGACGATATCCGCCCGCCGGATCTTCTCGGCGAGCGGCCACTGCGCCGCAATCCTCCGGCGGGCGTCGGCTTCGGTCACGCCGGAGCGCCCGGCCGCTCTCCGCACCTGCTCCTCGCCATCGCAGGCCGTGACGACCACGCAGTCGAAGTCGCGCTCGTGTCCGGTCTCGAAGAGCAGCGGGATTTCCGCTACCGCGACCGCGCGCGCCGCCGCGCTCCTGGGCGCGCATCCACGCCTCGATGGCCCGGTAGACGGCGGGATGCAGGATGGCTTCGAGGTCCCGCCGGGCCCGTTCGTCCTGGAAGACGATGGCGCCGAGGCGGGCCCGGTCGACGTCACCAGTGGCGGCCGATGACGGTCTCGCCGAAGCGCGCGCGCACCGCCGAGGCCGCCGGCATCCCGGCGCCGAGCGCCTCGTGGACGAGCGCGTCGGCGTCGACGACCGGCGCGCCGCAGGACGGCCAGCTCCGCGAGCACCACGCTCTTGCCGGTGCCGATGCCGCCGGTGAGCGCGACGCGCAGCATCGGCGGTCAGGCCGGGACGCGGGCCTCCGCGGCCCGCACGGTGTTGGCGAGCAGCATGGCGATGGTCAGCGGGCCGACGCCGCCCGGCACCGGGCGTCATCGCGCCGGCGACCTCGGCGACGCCGGGATGCACGTCGCCGACGGTGATTCGCCCGTGCCTGGCGAACGCCGCCAGCCGCGGAGAGTCGGGCGGGAACCACGCCCGGACCTGCGCTTCGTCGGACACCGGGTTGATCCCGACGTCGATCACGACGGCCCCGGGCTTGACGAACTCCGCCGTGACGAAGGCCGGTCGGCCGATGGCGGCCACCAGGATGTCCGCCGTGCGCGCCACCGCCGGCAGATCCCGCGTCCGCGAGTGGCAGATGGTCACCGTCGCGTGGCGGTGCAGCAGCAGCAGCGCCATCGGCTTGCCGACGATGTCGCTGCGGCCGATGACGACCGCCCGCGTGCCCGAGATGGCGATGCCGGAGCGGTCGAGCAGTTCGATGACGCCCGACGGCGTGCACGCCGTCGAGGCCCGGCCGGTTCTGCACGAGCAGGCCGACGTTGGCCGGGCGTGAAGCCGTCGACGTCCTTGGCGGGGTCGATCGCGTCGAGGACGCGGGTCTCGGCGTCGTCGCCCATGCCCGCCGGCAGCGGCGACTGCACCAGGATCCCGTCGATGTCGTCCCGGCCGTTCAGCGCGGCCACCGTGGCCAGCACGTCGCGCGACCGGCGCGTCGGCCGCCACGCGGATCAGCTCGGCGCGGATGCCGGCCTCCGCCGGCGGTCTTCAGCTTGTTGCGGACGTAGATCTCGGAGCCGGGTCGTGGCCCGCCAGGACGATGCCGAGGCCCGGCGGCCGTCCGAGCGCGTCGCCGTGAAGCGCCGCGACCGCGGGGCCTGCAGTTCCGCCCGGATGGCCGCCGCCGGTCGCCGTCGCCGTCGAGAATGCGCGCTGCCATGGTCTCGTCCTCGCCAGGTGCCGGGCCTACGGCCGGCACGGCCTGGCCGCCGCCGCCTCGAGGTCGCGCAGGCCGTCGGTCCGGCCCAGCACCACCAGCTGATCGCCCGCGCTGCATCACGGCGTCGCCGGGCGGGTTGAACTCCATCTTGCCGGCGCTCCGCTGGATGCCGACGACGATCACGCCGTACCGCTGCCGGACGTTCGCGTCGATGATCGACCGCCCGGCGAGCGGGCTGCCGTCGCCGATCGCGACCTGCTCGATCGCCAGCTCGAGGTTGCCGGCGCCGCGTCGCCAGCTGGAAGAAGTCGACCACCGCCGGGCGCAGGGCCGTCTGGGCCAGCTCGCGCGCGCCGATGCGGTACGGCGAGACGACGCGGTTCGCGCCGGCCCGCAGCAGCTTGCGCTCGGCGTCCTCGGTCTCGGCGCGGCCGATGATGTACAGGTCCGGGCCGCAGCACGCGCGCCGTCAGCACGGCGTACACGTTCTCGGCGTCGGTGCCGACCGCCGCGATGAAGCCCGCGCGCCCGCTCGATGCCGCAGCCGCGTGAGCACCTCTTCGCTGCTGGCGTCGGCCTCGACCGCGAGGCCGCCGGCCTCCATCACGGCCTGCACCCGCTCGTGGTCGCGCTCGATCACGACGTACGGCACGTGCTGGCGCCGCAGCTCCTCGACGATGATCGCGCCGATGCGGCCGTAGCCGCAGACGATGAAATGGTCCGTGAGTTCGTCGAGCATACGGATGCGCCGCCGGCGCTCGAGGCGCGCGTGAAGGCCGCCGTCCACGACGACGGTGGCCAGCAGCGTGAAGGTGTAGAAGGCGGTGCCGACGCCGGCGAGGATCACGGCCGACGGTGAACACCTCGCCCGCGCCGCGACAGCGGGTGGACCTCCCGGTAGCCGACGGTCGTGATCGTGGTGACCGTCATGTAGAACGCGTCCCACGGGCTCCAGCCCTCGATCAGGACGTAGCCCGAGCGGTGCCGGCGGCGCACGACCGCGACGAACAGGGCGACGGCCAGCCACGGCCCGCGGACGCGGCCGAACCAGTCGCCCTGCGATGCGCGGCGTCCGGCAGCGCGCTACCGCCCGCCGGCCTGCGAGCCGCTTCCGGAGTTCGCTGTGCCGGTAGCCATAGCCGAAGTAGATGGCAATCCCGATCGCCATCCAGATGATCAGCCGCTCCCAGGTCGGCAGCGGCAGGCTGGCCATCAGCGCCAGCGCCACCAGGGCCGACAGGATCGGCACCACCGGCACCCAGCGGCGTCCGGAACGGCGCCTTCGACGTCCGGCCGGTTCTTCCGCAGGAAGATGATCCCGAGCGACACGATGACGAACGCCAGCAGCGTGCCGATGCTCACCAGTTCGCCCAGGATCGTGATCGGCGTGAAGCCGGCCGCGAGCGCCACCGCCACGCCGGTCACGATGGTCGTGATGTGCGGCGTGCGGAACCGCGGGTGGATCTTCTTCGCCCAGGCCGGCAGCAGTCCGTCGTGCGCCATCGAGTAGAAGATGCGCGGCTGGCCGAGCATCATGACGACCATCACCGAGCTCAGGCCCGCGATGGCGCCCAGCTTGACGAGGAACGGCAGGATGCCGATGATGCCCGCCCACGCCGTGCCCTGCGCCTGCGTCCGCGCCGCGTCGATGGCGACGGCCATCGGCGCCGGGACGCCCAGCTGCGTGTAGGGCACGAGGCCGACCATCACGAGCGACACCGCCACGTAGAGGATCGTGCAGATCACGAGCGACCCGAGAATGCCGATGGGCATGTCGCGCTGCGGGTTCTTGGCCTCCTGCGCCGCCGTCGACACGGCGTCGAAGCCGATGTAGGCGAAGAAGATCACGCCCGGCCCCGCGAGCGATGCCGCTCCAGCCGAACGTCGCCGAACGACCCCCGGTTCTGCGGGATGAACGGCGTCCAGTTCGCGCGGTTCACGAAGGCCGCGCCCGCCACGATGACCGCCAGCACCACGGCCACCTTGACGATGACGATGACCGAGTTGACGTTGGCGGACTCCTTGATGCCGACGATCAGCAGGAGCGTCACCAGCACCGCGATGAGCATGGCCGGCAGGTTGATGATGCCCGTGACGTGCGGCAGGCTGGCCGGGTCGATGCCCTGGCTGGTCAGCTGCGCGGCGAGATTCGCCGCCAGGATCTGCCAGTGCCCGGCGCGCTCCACGAGGTCGGCGCCGAAGGCGCGGTGTACGCCGGCGGGATCAGCAGCCCGAAGTCCGCGAGGAACGAGACGACGTAGCCCGACCAGCCGACCGCGACCGTGGCCGCGCCGAGGGCGTACTCGAGGATCAGGTCCCAGCCGATGATCCACGCGAAGAACTCGCCGAGCGTGGCGTAGCCGTAGGTGTAGGCGCGACCCGGCGATCGGCACGCTCGACGCGAACTCGGCGTAGCACAGGCCGGCGAGCGCGCTGGCGACGCCCGGCCAGCATCATCGACAGCACGATGGCCGGGCCCGGCGTACTGCGCCGCGGCCTGGCCCGTCAGCACGAAGATCCCGGTGCCGATGATGGCCCCGATGCCCAGCGTGATCAGGTTGACCGGACCGAGCACCCGCTTCAGGCTGTGCTCGCCGGTCTCGGCGGCCTCGGCCCGCAGCTGCTCCATCGACTTCGTGGCGAATAGCTGAGACATCAGCGGTCCTCCTGCGTCACCGACGACCACGCCCTCGGCGCCGGCGGCGCCGGCACCCGCGGCCGGCTTCACCCGGCAGGGTCGGGGCATTATATGGCAGGGGCTAGGGACTAGCGGGCTAGGGACTAGGGGCTCGGGATCAGGCGCGAGGCGTCGCTGCCGACTCCGCTCAGGCCGACGCGGCGAGCCGTGTCGGCGCTTGGCCGGCGCCAGGAAGCGCTCCATGAAGCCCGTGCTCAGCCGCCCGGCGCGGAAATCGGGGTCGGCCAGGATGCGCAGGTGCATCGGGATCGACGTCTTGATGCCCTCGACGACCGTCATCTCGAGCGCGCGGCGTCATCCGCGCGATCGCCTCGTCGCGGTCGCGCCCGTAGGCCATGATCTTGGCGATCATCGAGTCGTAGTACGGCGTGACGACGTCGCCTCGGCGTGCATGGCCGTGTCGACGCGGACGCCGGGCCCGCCGGGCAGGCTGAAGGCGCTGGATCGTGCCCGGCGACGGGCACGAACGTGTCCGGGATCCTCGGCGTTCACGCGGCACTCGATCGCGTGCCCCTGGAACCGGATCTCGCCCTGCTTGAACGACAGCCGCTCGCCGGCGGCCACCCGGATCTGCTCCTTGACGATGTCGACGCCGGTGACGAGCTCGGTGACGCCGTGCTCGACCTGGAGGCGCGTGTTCGCCTCCATGAAGTAGAACTTCCCGTCGCCGTCCATCAGGAACTCGAAGGTGCCGGCGTTCGTGTACTGGACGTCGCCGCGCCGCCTGGACCACGACCGCGCCCATCTTCCTGCCGCACCTTCTCGGTCAGCGCCGGCGAGGGCGACTCCTCGATGAGCTTCTGGTGCCGCCGCTGGATCGAGCACTCGCGCTCGCCGAGGTGGACGACGTTGCCGAAGTGGTCGCCGAGGATCTGGAACTCGATGTGCCGCGGGTTCTCGAGGTACTTCTCGACGTAGACGTCCGGCACGCCGAAGGCCGCCTCGGCCTCGCGCGAGGCCGTCCGGTAGGCGCGCGACATCTCCGGCGCCGACCGCACGACGCGCATGCCGCGGCCGCCGCCGCCCGCGGTCGCCTTGATGAGCACGGGATAGCCGATCTCGCGCCGCGATCGTGAGCGCCTCCTCCTCGCTCTCGAGCGTGCCCTCCGAGCCCGGCAGCACCGGCACGCCGGCCTTCTTCATCGCCCGGCGCGCGCGCGCCTTGTCGCCCATCAGGCGGATGACCTGCGGGCTCGGGCCCGATGAACTTGATGTGGCAGGCCTCGCAGACCTCGGCCAGGTACGCGCTCTCGGAGAGGAACCCGTAGCCCGGGTGAATGGCGTCGGCCCCGGTGATCTCCGCCGCGCTGATGATCGCCGGCACGTTCAGGTAGCTCTCCGACGCCCTGCGGCGGGCCCGATGCAGACGTCCTCGTCGGCGAACCGGACGTGCAGCGAGTTCTCGTCCGCCTCCGAGTAGACCGCCACGGTCTTGATGCCCATCTCCCGGCACGCCAGGATGACGCGGAGCGCGATCTCGCCCCGGTTGGCGATCAGGATCTTCTTGAACATCAGCGACACCTTGATGGCGAACAGGCGCTCGCCGTACTGCACCGGCTGGCCGTTCTCGACGTAGACGGCGACGATCTCGCCGTCGTGATCGCACTCGATCTCGTTCATCAGCTTCATCGCCTCGATGATGCAGAGCACCTGGCCCTTCTTCACCGCGCGCGCCCTTCTCGACGAACGGCGGCGCCCCGGGCTGCGGGGCGCGGTAGAAGGTGCCCACGATCGGCGACGTGACGATCGCCAGGTCGGCGTCAGCCGCCACGGCGGCGGCCGCATCCAGCCTGGGCTCGACGGGCGCGCGGCGCCGCCGCGCCGCCCGTCATCGCCACCGCCGGCAGCGGAGGGTACGGCGCCATGGCCGGGGCGTGGATCACGTGCGTGCCGCCCGACTTCCTGACTTTGACCTTGAGGCTGTCGACTTCGAGTTCGAACTCGCTCAGGTCGTGTTCCTTGACCAGGTCGAGGATGCGGCGGATGTCGTCTAAATCCATCGTGTCATACCACCAGGAGATCGCGCGGCACGTCGGTGAGCCATTCCACCCCGGCCTCGGTCACCACCACGTCGTCTTCGATGCGCACGCCGCCGAAACCCGGCACGTACGCGCCCGGCTCGATCGTGAACACCACGCCCGGTTCGAGCCGGTCGTCCCGTCCGGCCGGCGGCACGCCGGGGATATCGGTCCGCCGGGGGCCGACCCGCGGCTCCTCGTGAATCTCGAGCCCGAGGCCGTGTCCGGTGGCGTGGCTGAAGGCGGGGCCGAGCCCCCGGGCTTCGAGCACCGCCCGGGCCGCCTCGTCGACGTCGGTCACGGCCGCCGAGGGCCTCACGGCGCCCGCACGCCGCCATCTGCGCCGCCGCCACGGCGTCGTACACCCGCCGGGCCTCGGTGCCCGGCTCGTCCGACGCTGACCGTGCGGGTGATGTCCACGCAGTATCCGTCGTAGACGCCCCCGAAGTCCAGCACCACGAGGTCGCCGGGCTGGAGCCGCCGGTCGCCCGGCCGCGCGTGCGGCAGGGCCCCGTTGGGACCGGACGCGACGATGGTGTCGAAGGCCGGACGTTCGAACCCGCCCCGCCGGATGCGGTCGTCGATGTCCGCCGCCAGCTTCCCACTCCCGCTGCCCTGCCCGGACGCCGCCCAGGACCTCCCGGGCGACCGCGCTGATGAGGGCGCCGGCGCGGCGGAACATCGCGAGTTCGGCGGCGTCCTTGCAGATCCTCGCCGCTTCGACCAGGCGCTCGGCCGGGACGAGCGCCCCGGCGCGCCGCGACGGGGTGTCACGCAGCGCCGCCGTCAGCGCGTCGAATCGCTTCACCGTCAGGTGGGCCGACTCGAAGCCGACGCGGGGGAGGTCGAATCCCCGCAGGAGCGCGGCCAGCGTCGCGTCGTAGGTCTGGTCCACCTTGACCAGCCTCAAGCCCGGGCACCCGGGCGCCACGATGCGTCTCGACCTCGGTGACGTAGCGCCCGTCGGTGATGAGCACGATGTCGTCCCGTCCGAGGACCGCGACGGCGGTGCTTCCCGCGAACCCGGTCAGGTAGCGGATATTGGGAAGGTGGAACACCACGAGGGCGTCGAGGCCCTCGCGGCCGAGGGCGGCGCGCACGCGCTCGTGCCGGGCCGTCAGGAGATCCGCCGGTGGCTGTGCCATAGGTGAGCGGGAGAATCCCTCACCCGAGGGCCGATGTCAAGCCTGGGCGCCGTACAGACGCGCCCGCCGGTCGGCGAGAATGGCCTGGAGCCAGCGCTCGAGGTAGGCCAGCGTGCGCCGCGGAGGCGGTGCCGCCACGTCATCGCGCCGCAGATCTCGAACGAACTGCTCGATGGACGGGTCGGGACTGGCCATCTCGAAGGCCGACCTGAACTGCGCCAGGGCCTCCGGGATCTCGCCCTTCTTGCGATGCACCTCGGCGATGCCGCGGATGGCGCTGAGATTGTCGGGCGCCGCCCGCAGGACGTCGCTGAGCTCCCGCTGCGCGGACTCGATGTCGCCAATCTCCAGCAGGGCCCGCCCGAGCGTGACCCGGGCCGACAGGTAGCCCGGGTGCCTCGCGAGGCCGGCCCGGCAGACCTCGATGGCCTCGTGGAAGCGCCCGGCCCGGCGGTACTCCTCCGCCAGCTGGGCGAAGGCGATCGACCCCGGATCCCGCTGCAGCCGCTTCCTCAGCGCCTCGATGCGAGCGTCGTCTGCCACGTGGCCATCATACTCCTGCGCACCGCGGTTCGAAACGGAGACGGCGTCCGCCGGGGACGCCGTCTGTAGGAGGTGCCGCTCCGAGCGGCCCGCGCGCGGGTGGCGCTACGGGGTTGGAACGATGACGGTCACCGTCTTGGACGTGCTGCCCCGGTTGCCGGCGTCATCGGTCACGGTGAGCACGACGGTGTACGCGCCGGCCTTGGGATAGACGTGCGACACCAGCATGCCGGATGCCTGGACGCCCGTGCCGAAGTCCCAGTCGTACTGGACGATGGTGCGGCCCACCGCGGCGGTCGAAATCGCCCCGTTGAAGAAGACCTTGTCGCCTTCCACCGGCGCGGATGGAGAGATGACGAAGGCGGCGCCCGGCGCCGTCGTCGCCGCGACGGTCACGCTCTTCGACAGCGTCGCCGACTGGCCGCGGTCGTCGGTCACCGTCAGGGTCACGAGGAACGTGCCGATGGACTTGAACTCGTGCTTCACGACGACGCCCTCGTCGTTCGACCCGTCGCCGAAGTTCCAGGCGTAGCGCACGATGCGCCCGTCGCTGTCCGTGCTCAGCGATGCGTCGAAGGTGACGTCCACCCTCGTGATCGGCGCACTGGGCGCGAAGGTGAACGACGGCACCGGTGTCCCGTTCGGCGGGAGGATGATGCCCGGAGGCACGAGCCGGATCGACACCGAACGCGTCATGGCGTTCGCGAAGTCGGTCCCGACAGGCGTCGCCTGGATCTGGACGACCGTCTGGTTGTCGACCGGGTCAGCCGCGGCGAACGGCGCGGTGTAGGTCGTGGTGGCCCGCCCGTCGCCGCCGGTGACGAGGTTCTTGCCCGACAGCTGGCCGAAATCGGCCAGCATGCCGTTCACGGCGATGTCGAGCCTGATGGGCAGGTTCCTGACCGGCTGTGCGTTGCCGTCCAGCGCCTGGATCGTGATCTGCGACTGCGACGCCCCGTCCTGCCGCAGCGTATCCGGGCTGGCGTAGGAGCGTGACGGACGTGCCGAGCTCGGACGGCCCCGACAGTTCCGGCGCGTCCTGCTTGTCGACCGTGCAGCCGGCGCCCGCCGTTACGGCGATCGCCACGAGGAGTGCAGTTGCCTTCAGTGTGCGCGTCATGTTCGTGCCCTATCCTGGCAGTGCCACCTGGCTCGCGCCCGGCGGACGACTTCCCACGCCTGCTTCGAGGACGACTACGCCGGGTCGCCCCAGTCCGCGAAGTTCACCGAAATGGACCCGGTCACGGAGACCGTGTTGCCGTTCTGGTCCTGCCCGTAGAAGGTGATCTCGGCGAAAGTCGAGAGCACGATCGCGCCGCCGCCGTTGCGCAGCGCCATCAGCGGCGCCTCGAGCTTGGCCTGCGCCCGGACGAGCGCGAAGGTGAGCACCCCGCCGTCGGACCCGATGGTGCCGGTGGCCGCGCCGTCGAACCCGTAGGGCACGTCGACGCCCGGGGTGTTGCGCCCGTCCGAGCGCTTGAACGCGACGTGGTACCGGGTGACGGTCACGGAGTTGACCGGCGTCGGCGCCGCCACGGCCATGCCGTTGCCCGCGTCCTTCAGGGCCATCCGGAGCTTGACCTGCCCGAGGTCCTCGTACACCGTGGGCGCCAGCACGTCCTGGGTGCCGACCGTCGTCTTGACGTTGGTGACCACGTCCGAGTCGAGCGTGCCGCCGAACGTCGCCGGCGAGGCGCCCGACGCGCCCTGGAGCGTGTCGATGAGGAGGTAGGACGGCGATCGCCCCTCCGTGTTCTGCTGCCCGCAGCCCACGGCTCCGACCGACGCCAGCACGATCACCCCGGCGGTGGCCCAGCGCCACGCCCGCGTTTCTCGAAGCCAGCTAGCCAACATAGCGGTTTCTCCTGCCACGTTCCTGGGTCCTTAGCGCCGGATGCGCGGCGTGATGAAGATCAGCAGTTCGCGCAGCTCCTCGGCGAACGTGTCCCTGCGGAACAGCCAGCCGAGCAGCGGGATCCGCGAGATGTAGGGGACGCCGTCCCTCGCGGAGGTCTCCTGCGACTTCATGATGCCGCCGATGACCATCGTCTCGGCGTCGTTGACGAGCACCTGCGTGATGGCCCGCTGCGTGTCGATCGGCGGGATGCCGTTGACCGAGCGGCTGTAGTCGGGCGACGCGTTCTCGAGGGTGATGCTCATCATCACGGTGTTCGAGGCGGTGATCTGGGGCTTCACCTTGAGCGTGAGCGCGGCGTCCTTGAAGGTGACCGTGACGGTGTTGTTCGACACGGTCTGGATCGGGATCTGGACGCCCTGCGTCATCTCCGCTTCGAAGTTGTTCTGCATCATCACCTTGGGCTGCGACAGGATCTTGCCCTGCCCCTTCTTCTCGAGCGCCGTCAGCGCGACGTCGAGGCTGAAGGAGCCGCTGAGCGTCCCCATCGAGATGCCCAGGGCCGAGGTCGCGCCCGTGGCCGGCAGGTTCACCGCCGTCGGGACCGTCGACCGCGCCGGCCCCATCGGGTTGCCCTGGGTGCCGGAGGTGCGCCCGCTCAGCGCGCTCTGCGCGGGGAACGCGACCGGGGCGGTGTTGCCAAGCTCGGTGGCCATGCGGCCGTTCAGGCCCCACTGCACGCCCAGCGCCCGCGCCGTGTCGGTGCCGGTCTGCACGATCTTCGCTTCGATCTCCACCTGCGGCTCCGAACGGTCGAGGATGCCGATCAGGTTCTCGCTCTCGGCGATCGCTTCGGGCAGGTCGTTGATGATGAGCGTGTTGGTGCGGTCGTCGACCAGCGCGCTCCCGCGGTTCGACAGCACGCGGGTGTCTTTCAGGAGCTTCGCCACGTCGCCCGCCCGGGCGTAGCTCAGGGTCTTGGTGAAGACCTTCAGCTGGCCGCTCATCGCCTGGGCTTCGACCAGCTTCTGGCGTTCGCCTTCCTCGGCGGCGAGCGACTTCAGCGGCGCGATTCGCACGACGTTCTGCTCGAGGACGTACCCGAGCTGGTGCGAGCGGAGGATCACTTCCAGGGCCTGGTCCCAGGGCACTTCGCGCAGCGACACGTCGACGGTGCCGGCCGGGACGGCCGGGTCGATGACGATGTTCAGGCCGCTGATTTCGGAGAACGTGCGCAGCACGGAGCGCAACTCGGCCTGGTAGAAGTCGAACGTGACGAGGTGCCCGGTGTACTGCCGCTCGCCTGCCACCGCGAGCGACGCGGGCTTCTGGGCCGGGAGATTCGCCTGCCGCGCCGCGTCGGCGGGCTTCGGCGCCGGGGCGGCCTTCGGCGCCGCGGCGGGCGCTTCGGCCCGGGGCGCCGGCGCCTTCGGCTCTGCTGCGGCAGGTGCCGGATCAGGCTGGATCACGACGGGCACCGGCTGCGGCTGGTCCTGTGGCTCGGCCCGGGGCTCCCGCTTCGGCTCGGGCGCGGGCGCGGCCTTCACCGGGGGCCGCGGCTCGGGCCTCGGCTCGACGGCCGTCTCCGGCATGCGGGACCGGGGCGCCGCGTCCGTGCGTACGATGACGGGCTCGGGCGACTCGGCCGGGGTTCCGGCCGATTCGTCGAACACGATGACGACGCCGTTCTCGGCCGGCTCGACGCGGTGGGCTGCCGGGTACTTCAGATCGATGACGGCGCGCGTGACGAGCGGGTTCACGCGGTTCACGGCCACGCGGATGCGATCGACGGGGCCCTTGTCCACCTTCGTCACGGCCGGGAGCGTGGACCGCAGCTCCGGGAAGTCCACCACCAGGCGGGGCGGCATGTCGCGGGCCGGCTCGATGGCGCCCGCCCGCCAGCTGCCCGTGCCGCTGAACGCGATGCGCGTCCCGCCGGCGCCGGTCGTCGTCTCGACCATCGTCAGCATCGAGCCGGGCGATGGCGGAGGCACCGTCGAGGCGACGGGCCTCGCGGCGACGGTGGACGGCACGGCGGCGGGGACGCTCTGCTCCGGCCGGTCCTGCGCGGCCGCGCCGCTGAACTCGACGATGACGGCATTCGCCCGGCTGCGGACAGACGGGGTCGCGGGCCTCGCCAGGTTCAGCCGGACGCGCGCGATACCGGCGCCGTCGTCGCTCGTGCCCGCCTCGACCGCCACGCCGGCGACCGCTCCGGACGGAGCGTCGGGACGGACGTCGCCGGGCGCGACGTTGCGCAGGTCGACCAGCAGCGTCAGCGGGTCGGGCTGCGCCGCGACGTAGGCCACCGGCTCGGTCGTCTCGATGACGACCGTGGTGCCGGGGCCCTCGGTCTTCATGGACACGCCGGTCAGGCGCGCCGTCGGTACCGCGTGGCCGGCCGCGTGCACATACGAACCCAGCACCAGCGCGCCGGCCAGCAACCTCAGCAGTCGAGCTGACATCACAGTCACCCTCTTCGCGTTCACTTCGCTTCCGTCACGGCGCGAAGGGTCATCCGGACCTCGCGCTGCTTCGTCAAGGACAACGGGTCGTTCACATCCTGCAGGCAGATCAGCGTGTCGGCCGTGATCGCGCGCACGACGCCATCGAGCAGGCGGTCATTCGCCCGGATGAAGTACGTCTTCGCGTCGGGCCCCGCCACCAGCGCCACGTGGTCGCCGCGGCTCTGCATGATGCCTTTCAGCGTGATTTCGCTCACCAGGAACCCGGCGATGCCCGCCGCCGACTGCTTGCCCTGGCGCGCGCGGGCCTCGGCGGCGCGGTTCACCAGGCTGACGAACGGGTCGCGGCGCCCCTCGGGGTTGTAGACGAAGGCGGGCCGGCGCCGGCGCCGCGGCGGCTGGCGGCGCCGGCTGGGCGGCCGGCTTCTCCTGCGCGGCGGCCGCCGAGGCGGCGAGCACGATCATCAGCGCGGCGGCCGCCCTCATGACTTGCCTCCCGGCGCAGGCGCCGCCCCGCGCGCGGCCGGCGCCTGGCCGCGGCCGCGCCGTTCTTCGCGGCCTCGACCAGCACGAACGTCGTCGCCACGCACGCCACCGCGATGCTGGTGTTCTGGTCGGGCTTGTCCTTGGCCTTGATCGCCATGTTCCCGATGTTGATGATGCGCGAGAAGCGGCTGATGCGGTCGAAGAACAGCCCGAGGTTGTGGTACGTGCCGTCGAGCTCGATGTTGATCGGCCACTCGGCGTGCAGCTCCTTGGTCACCACCGGCGCCGGCTTGAAGAGCCTGATGGTCAGGTTCGACTGCACCGCCAGCGTCTGCAGGCTGCGCAGCAGATCGCCGAAGTCCTTCTCTTCGGGCAGGATGGCCTGCAGCCCGTCGAGGCGCGCCTCGAGGTCCGCCACCTGCGCCCGGAACTGGGGCAGCTGCTGGGCGATGGCCATGCCCTGGCTGATGTCGACGCGGAGCGCCGCGAGGCGCTTGCGCTGCACCTCGAGGGCCGAGTCGGCCGGTATCGCGTACAGGTAGTAGAAGGCCGCCACGCCGGCCACGGCCAGCGCGACAAACAGCCCTACCTGGGCGTACCACGGTAGTTTGTTCAGGCTCAGATCCATGGCGTTACCGTTCGTATCGGGGACTGTTCACATCCGCAATAGAGCCACGCACCCGCGCGCCTAGCCCGCCGGCGAGGCCACCTGGGCCTTGATCGTGAACTTGATCAGCTCGCCGGCCCCCGCCGATCCGGGCTCGACCTGGCTGCTCGACGATCTCCACCGGCCTCTTGAACCAGCCCGACCGCCCGAGGTTGTCGACGAAGTCCGAAATCGACGTCAGCGTCAGGCACCGGCCCTCGATCGAGAGGTCCGGCCCCTTCTGGTCGAGCTGGGTCAGCCACAGCATCTCCGGCACGCTCCGGCTGATGGCGTCGAGCACGTGCACCGGGCTGCTCTGGCCGCGGCGCAGCGTCTCGATGAGCGTCACGCGCTGCTGCAGCTGGGCCTTGCGCTCCTCGAACTGCCGCACCTGGACGATGAGCGTCTGCAGGCGCGCGGTCTCGGCCTCGGCCGCCGTGATGTCGTCTTTGAGCTTGCCGGCTTCCTTGCGCAGCGACCAGTACCACCAGCCGACGCCGAGGGCGGCGAGCGCGAGGATCAGCGTGCAGGCGACGGTGATCTTCTGGCCCGACCCGACCAGCGTGCTGGCCGAGGCGCGGCGGCGCGGCTTCTCCCGCGTCTGGCTGATGAGGTTGATGCGAATCATCGGTCACCTGCCCGTCGCAGTGCGAGGCCCACGGCCACGACGCGCCGTGGCGGCCGCCTCGTCGGCGTCCGCGCCGAACCGTGCGGCATCGAACGTGATGCGCCGGAACGGGTCGATCGGCTCCACCGGCAGCCCGAACCGGTCGGCCAGCGCGCCGGCGAACCCGTGGACGCGGGCGGCGCCGCCGCACAGCATCACGCGGTCGAGCCGGTCGGACGCCGCCGTCGATCGGTAGAAGTCGAACGTCTTCTGGATCTCGAGCAGCACGTTGTCGCTGACGGCCCGCAGCACCGCGTCGACCTCGTCGGCCCGCTCGTCGCCGGCCAGCCCGCGCTTGGTCGCCTCGGCGCGCTCGAACGTCAGGTTGAACTCGCGCTGCACGGCCTCGGTGTAGGCGTTGCCGCCGATCGAGACGTCGCGCGTGAAGATCGACGCGGCGCCGCTGACGATGTTGATGTTCATGGCGCTGGCGCCCATGTTCATCAGCACGGTCACCGCGTGCGGGTCGACGTCGTAGTTGGCCTCGAACGCGTTCTGCATCGCGAAGGCGTCGACGTCGACCACGACCGGCAGCGCGTCCCGCCTGGGCGATGACGCCGGTGTAGTCGGCGATCTTCTCCTTCTTGGCGGCGACCAGCAGCACGTCCATCGACCCCTTCGCGCCGCCATCGCCCGGCACGATCTGGTAGTCGAGGTTGACGTCCTGGATGTCGAACGGGATGTACTGCTCGGCCTCCCACTTGATCGACTCGGCCAGCTCGGCCTCGGTCATCTGCGGCAGGCTGATCTTCTTGACGATGACGGCGTTGCCCGAGAGCGACGCGGCCACCTCCTTGGTCTTCGTGCCCAGGCGCTCGAACACGCGCCGGATGGTGTCCGCCACGCCCGCGCCGTCGATGATCGCCCCGTCGACGATGCTGTCGGGCGCCATGGCTTCGCTGGCGTAGGCGACCACGCGGTAGGACTTGCCGGAGGCGGCGAGCTCGACGGCTTTCACCGCGCTCGATCCGATGTCCAGGCCCACCAGGCCTTTGCTCCTGCCGAACACCTTTGGGTCCTTCCCTTTCCGAGGCCGCGCGGCGCGCCCTCACGAAACCGAAGCGCAAGTCGGGTGCCAGAAGCGCCGGAACTGGGCCAAACACGCCCGCTTCGGCCGAAACGCCCGGAAACGACCGGGTTACGCCGCCCCTCGAGGGCGGCGCCAACGGCGATTTCCGAGGGGGACGTGCAGAATTGTCATCAGGGGGTGCGCCCGGAGATGGCAGATTCTGCAATCGGGATCCGCCTCGAGCCTGCCCGTCTTATCGGCCACGACGCTCCGTGCCGGTATAGAGAACGCGCGCGGCGGGAGGCCGGGAGCGGCCCGTGACGCGGCGCCGCCGGCGGTTGACAAAGCGCAATCGGGCTGGTACGATTTTGGTTTGCCGTGGCTGAAATTGACTCAGGAATAGAGACTTGCAGATGCAGACCCATCCGGCGAATCTGAAGACCCTCGAGCGGCAGTGGCACGTGATCGACGCCGACGGCCTGGTGCTCGGGCGCGTGGCCACGAAGGCCGCCCGCCTCCTCATGGGCAAGCACCGCCCGACCTACACGACGTTTCTCGACACGGGCGACCACGTGGTCGTCGTCAACGCGGGCCGCGTGAAGCTGACCGGGCGCAAGGAAGAGCAGAAGACTCTACCGGCGGCACAGCGGCTACGAGGGCGGCCTGCGCGAAGAGCGCGCGAAGGACGTGCGGGCGCGCCGGCCCGATCCGCCTCGTCGAAGAAGCGGTGCGCGGCATGCTGCCCAAGACCACGCTGGGCGATGCGATGTACCGGAAGCTGAAGGTGTATGCGGGACCGGATCACCCGCATGCCGCACAGAAACCCACCAAGCTCGAGGTAGCGTAACGTGTCATCGATTCAGTACTACGGGACCGGGCGCCGCAAGACCTCCACGGCCCGGGTGTTCCTGCGGCCGGGTATCGGGCGTCATCACGGTGAACCACCGCGAGTTCGCGAACTTCTTCCCCACCGCCGTGCTGCGGACCGAGATCCAGCAGCCGCTGCAGCTCACCGACACCGCCGACAAGTTCGACGTGCTGGCGACGGTGGCGGGCGGCGGCATCGCGGGCCAGGCCGGCGCGGTGCGCCTGGGCATCTCGCGCGCGCTGTGCGAGTACAACATCGAGCTGCGCCCGGCGCTGAAGAAGGAAGGCCTGCTCACGCGCGACGCGCGGGCCAAGGAACGCAAGAAGTACGGGCTGGCGGGCGCGCGCAAGCGCTTCCAGTTCAGCAAGCGGTAATCCGGGCGGCGTCAGTCACAGGGAGGACCATTGAGCGGGATCGCCATCAAGGAACTGCTGGAAGCCGGGGTGCACTTCGGCCATCAGACCAAGCGCTGGAACCCGAAGATGAAGCCGTACATCTTCGGTCAGCGCAACGGCATCTACATCATCGACCTGGGCAAGACGGCGAGGCTGTTCGGCGACGCGGAGGCGTTCGTGAACCAGCTGGCGGCCGACGGCGGCACGGTGCTCTTCGTGGGCACGAAGCGCCAGGCCCAGGACGCGGTGGCCGAGGAAGCGCAGCGATGCGGGATGCACTTCGTGAACCAGCGCTGGCTGGGCGGGCTGCTCACGAACTTCACGACGATCCAGCGCAGCCTGACGCGGCTGCGCGAGCTCGAGGCGATGCAGGTCGACGGCCGGTACGAGACGCTGTCGAAGAAGGAAGTCGCCGGCATCGAGAAGGAAAAGCGGAAGATCTCGAAGAACCTCGACGGCATCCGTCAGATGGGCAAGCTGCCGGACGCGGTGTTCGTGATCGACACGCGGAAAGAGCAGATCGCGGTCGACGAGGCCCGCAAGCTCAAGATCCCGGTGATCGGCATCGTCGACACGAACTCGGACCCGGAGCAGGTCGATTACGTGATCCCGGGCAACGACGACGCGCTGCGGTCGATCCGGCTGTTCACCTCGCGCATCGCGGACGCGATTGTCGCGGGCCGCTCGCTGCGTGAATCGGCCCGCGCCGAGGCCGCCGACGAGCAGGCGACCCGCCGGGCCGCCGTGCGGCCGAGGGCGGACGTCGCGCCGCCTGCCGCCCGCCGCGGCGCCACCGGCCGCCCCGCCCGCGTCGGCCTAGGGAGTTCAGCCCGGCGTGCGCCGGGCCAGCGTCAGGGGAATACCGCGCCGGCCGGGCACGCCCCGCGCCGGCGCGATTTGCGTACAGCGGAGAACGAGCGAGTATGGCGATCACAGCAGAACAGGTGAAGGCCCTCCGGGAGAAGACCGGCGCGGGCATGATGGAATGCAAGGCCGCCCTGACCGAGACCGGCGGCAACATGGACGAGGCCGTGACCGTGCTGCGCAAGCGCGGCCTCGCGCAGGCGGCCAAGCGCGCCGGCCGGAGCACCTCGCAGGGCGTGGTCAGCAGCTACATCCACATGGGCGGCAAGATCGGCGTCCTGGTCGAGATCAACTGCGAGTCCGATTTCGTGGCCCGCACCGAGGGCTTCCAGCACCTCGTGAAGGAAATCGCGATGCACATCGCCGCGGCCGACCCGAAGTACGTCCGCCGCGAAGAGGTGCCCGCCGACGTGATCGAGAAGGAAAAGGCGATCTACCGCGCCCAGTTCGAGGGCTCCGGCAAGCCGCCGCAGGTCATCGAGAAGATCGTCGAGGGCAAGATCGGCAGCTACTACACGCAGGCCGTGCTGCTCGACCAGCCGTCGGTGCGCGACCAGAACATCACGGTCGGCGAGATGGTGTCGCAGGCGATCGCCAAGACCGGCGAGAATATCGCCGTCGCCCGGTTCGCCCGATTCAAGCTGGGCGAAGGCGCCGAGCAGGCGTAACGCGCGCGTCCTTTGCTATAATCCGTCGGCGTATGCCTGAAACGCCGTCCGCCGCCTACCGACGCGTGCTCGTGAAACTGTCAGGGGAAGCCCTGATGGGTGCGCAGAACTTCGGGATCGACCGCGCCGTCGCGTCGCAGATCGCCCGGGAGGTCGCCGAGATCCGATCGATCGGCGTCGAACTGGCGCTCGTCATCGGCGGCGGCAACATCTTCCGCGGCGTGAAGGCCAGCGCGGTCGGCATGGACCGGGCGCAGGCCGACTACATGGGCATGCTCGCCACCGTGATCAATGCCCTCGCGCTGCAGGACGCCCTCGAACAGGAGGGCGTCCACACGCGCGTCGTGAGCGCCATCGAGATGCGGGCGGTGGCCGAGCCCTTCATCCGCCGCCGGGCGATCCGGCACATCGAGAAGGGCCGGGTCGTGGTGTTCGCCGCCGGCACGGGCAACCCGTACTTCACCACCGACACCGCCGCCGCGCTGCGGGCCATGGAGATCAAGGCCGAGGTGATCCTGAAGGCCACCAAGGTGGACGGGATCTACTCGGCGGACCCCGTGACCAACCCCGACGCCACCAAGTTCGACACCCTGAGCTACCTCGACGTGCTCGACCGCCGGCTCAAGGTGATGGATGCCACGGCGATCTCCCTGTGCATGGACAACAAGCTCCCGATCGTCGTCTTCAACCTGCGTGAGCCCGGCAACATGAAACGGGCCATCCTGGGCGAGCCCATCGGCACCACCGTCCGGGCCTAGGCCTCGCGCCAGCCAGAACCGCGGAGTACACCAGCATGGACGTCATCGATCTCAAGTCGCTGTATGCGGACCTCAAGAAGCGGATGGACCACGTCATCGACCACCTGCGCCAGGAACTGGCGGGGGTGCGCACCGGCCGTGCGACCATCAACATCCTCGACCCGGTGCACGTGGACGCCTACGGGTCGCGGATGCCCTTGAACCAGGTCGCGACGCTCTCGATTCCTGACCCCATGACGATCGTGGCGCAGCCGTTCGATCCGTCGCTGCTCGGCGCCATCGAGAAGGCCGTGCGGGCCTCGGACCTCGGCCTCAACCCGAACAACGACGGCAAGCTGGTCCGGATTCCGATTCCGACACTCACCGAGGAGCGGCGCAAGGAACTCTCCCGGCACGTGCACAAGCTCACCGAGGACGGGCGCAACAGCGTCCGCCAGGTGCGCCGGGAGACGAACGACAGGCTCAAGAAGCTCCTCAAGGACAAGCTGGTGTCCGAAGACGACGAGCGGAAGGGCCTCGACGAGGTCCAGAAGATCACCGACCAGCACATCCAGCTCATCGACGAACTCCAGAAGAAGAAGGACGTCGAGCTGCTGGGCACCAAGTGAGGGACTCAGGGGCAAGGGCTCAAGTGGGTCAGGGGTTCCCGTGTCATTCCTCACCCACCTGGAGTGTTCCGTCCCGTGCGGGGCGGCGCCCCGCGATCCCCGCGAGTCGCACCATCTCTGCTCGTGCGGGATGCCGCTGCGTGGCGCGCTACGACCTGGGCGCCGCGGCCCGCGGCTGGCGGCGCGAGAGCCTGGCCGGCCGCGAGCCGAACATGTGGCGCTACCGCGAGCTGATGCCGCTTGTCGACGGCGAGGAGCCGGTGACGCTGGGCGAGGGCTTCACGCCGCTCGTGCACGCGGCGCGCCTCGGCCGCAGCCTCGGCCTCGACCGGCTCTACATCAAGGACGAGTCGCTCAACCCGACGAACTCCTTCAAGGCGCGCGGCCTGTCGGCGGCGGTGACGAAGGCGCGCACCGTGGGCGCGAGAACCCTCTCGGTGCCGTCGGCCGGCAACGCGGCCAACGCGATGGCCGCCTACGCCGCGTGCGCCGGGCTCGAGGCCAAGGTCTTCATGCCGAAGGACGTGAAGGTGCCGTTCATCCGCGAGTGCGAGCTCTACGGCGCCGACGTCACGCTGGTGGACGGGCTGATCACCGACGCCGGCCGCGTGGCGGCCGAGCGCGGCGGGCCGCTCGGGTGGTACGACGTGTCGACGCTGAAGGAGCCGTACCGGATCGAGGGCAAGAAGACCATGGGCTACGAGCTGGCCGAGCAGCTCGGCTGGCGGTGGCCCGACTGGATCATCTACCCCACCGGCGGCGGCACCGGCATCGTCGGCATGTGGAAGGCGTTCGAGGAGATCGAGACGATCGGCTGGGTCCCGCGCGGGAGACGGCCGCAGATGGTGAGCGTGCAGGCCGAGACCTGCGCGCCGATCATCCGCGCGTTCCAGCAGGGCGCCGAACGGGCCGAGATGTGGCAGAACGCGCGGACGTGCGCCGACGGCCTGCGCGTGCCCAAGGCCATCGGCGACTTCCTGATCCTGCGCGCCATTCGCGAGAGCGGCGGCACGGCCGTCGCGGTGAGCGACGCCGACATGGTGCGCGACATGAAGGCGATCGGCGCGCTGGAAGGCGTGAGCGCCGCGCCCGAAGGCGGCGCGACGCTCTCGGCGCTCCGCAGGCTCCAGGCCGACGGGCTCGTCAAGCCGGACGACACCGTCGTGCTGTTCAACACCGGCGGGGCGCTCAAGTACCTGGACGTGCTCGGACAGGAGCTAGTAGACAGGAGCCAGGGTAGTCAGTCAGACGATGCGCAGCCAGCTGAACGCCGTGCCAGTCCGTGTCGGACTACCGCCTAGCGCCTACTCCCTAGCCCCTGTCTCGCCTCTCCCCCGCCCCCGTTCCCAGCTTCTCGATCTTCCTCGTCTTCATGTTGTAGACGTCGCCCGCCGAGAGCACGAAGTAGGGCTTCTCCCAGGGCTGGTAGAGGCGCGTGTTGTCGTGGATCGCGACCTTCCACTTCCCTGCCACTTCGAACCGATCGCCGGTCACGACGATGGCCGTGCCCTCGGAGAGGCCGATGCCCAGCAGCTCCGGCATCTTCTGGATGACGGGGATGAGGTCGTCCCAGCGGTTCCGCGCGTTGATGTGCTGGTCGATGGCCGTGCGGCGCAGGAAGTTGAAGCCCCGCTCGTGCTCCTTCTCGGGCGTCATCATGATCTGCGGGCCGGCGATCGCTCCCCGCACCAGGTAGTCGCCCTGGATCGTGGCGCCCGCCGAACTGCCGCCGATGACGCCGCCGCGCGCCAGCACGTTGTGGAATTCCTTGTACGTGAGCGTGTTCATGTACGAGTCGACGATGTTCCACTGCCGGCCGCCGTTGAACCAGACGGCGTTGGCCGTGCGCAGGACTGGCCGCGAACGCCTCGGTGTCGGCCACCTTCGGGTCGTGCGTGTGCAGCATCCGGACGTTCTTGATGCCGCGCTTCAGCCACGGCGCGATGATGTCCGCCTCCTTGTACTCGCGCACCGTCCCATCCTGGTTCCTGTTGCCGCCGGCCGTCGGGACGATGACGAACGACGCGTCCGGGCCTCCGGCGAGTTGTATGAACTTCTCGAGAATGCCTGTCCCCTCGAGCGAGCCTCCCCCGACGATGACCAGGGTCCCCTTGGGCGGCCCGTACTCGGGTGGGTCGTCCGCGGCCGTCCGGGCGGCGACGGTGGCGAGCAGGATGGCGAGGGCACAGAGCGCGGCGGCGGTTCGTCTGTTCGTCATGGGAGTGGCATTGTTGACCGGCCGGCGAGGGACCGCAAGCACGCCGTCTGGCGGGCTGGACCGGATTGTCGGGGGCTGACGCCGCGTGGTAAGATAGGAAGATATTGGGCGGCTAGCTCAGCTGGGAGAGCGCCGCGTTCGCAACGCGGAGGTCGCAGGTTCGAGCCCTGTGCCGTCCACCACCGTAAGTCGCACAGGAAGGCCCGGTTACCGCCGGGCCTTTCGTGCTGTACACGCCGCGGCGCACGGCGCCTCACGCTCGGCGCTGGCGAGGCGGCGTACTTGATCACGCGAACCGCCTCGAGCGTGATCATGCCCTCCGTGACGAGCTCGTCGACAGTCGGCAGGAACGCGTTGATCTTCTCTTCGGCGTCCACGATTTCGATGACCACCGGGAGATCGGTCGACAACTCCAGCAGTTTGGCCGAGTGTACGCGGGAGTGCTTGCCGTAGCCCATCGGCCCCTTCAGCACCGTGGCCCCCGCGAGATGCGCTTCCCTGGCCCGGCGCACAATCGCTTCGTAGAGCGGACGGTCTCCTCCGGGCTCGCGATCGGCTTCACCGATGAAGATGCGCAGCAGGACGCCTTTTTCGGGCAGCTTCATTGTCTTGACCTCCCACGCGGCGCTGTCAGCCTGTGACGCGATGACGTCAACCGGGAGCGCGCCCCGCCGGCCGGCGGCGGCGTCCCCGCGGTAGAGCACCACGTGCGCCCGCTCGAGCGTGATCTCGCCCTCTGAGAACACGGGTTCCACGCGGGCGAGCAGCGCTTCGATCCGCCTCGGGCCGTCGACGACTTCGACGATCACGGGCAATTCCCGGGCGAGCGCCCAGCGCGCCTCCTGCAGGATCGATCCGTCGGGCCGCAGCCCCATCACGCCCTTCAGGACCGTCGCACCCTGCACGCCCTCATGGCGCGCCGTTTCCACGATCCACTGGTACAGCGGCTCGCCGTGGTGGTGGATGAAGGTCGACAGATGAAAGCGGCACAACACCTGTTCGGCTTCGAGCTTCATGGCTGCCTCATCCCGCGAACCAGCTCCGCGCGAGCACCAGGCCGGCCCGGACCGCCACGAGCCCGACGACCAGGCTGACGACGATGTTGGCGAGGGCGGGCAGCCACGCCCCGTCCTCGAGGAGGGCGTGCGTTTCGAACTCGAACGTCGAAAACGTCGTGAACGCCCCGAGGAGGCCGACCCCGAGGGCCAGGCGCACGTTGTCGCTCTGAGGCACGATTCGCGCGGCCAGCACGCCGGCCAACAGGCCGAGCAGGAACGAACCGCTGATGTTGACCAGGACCGTGCCCAGCGGGAACCGCGCGGCCGACATGGATCCGACCCATTTGGCCAGGATGTAGCGCGCGTTGGCGCCGACGAACCCCCCGACGCCGACGAGCAGGAACGGGAGCAGCCGGCTCATCCCCGGCCCCTGACGGCCCGCGCCCGGGCTCCTGTCAACGGCTGCGTCATGGCTGCATCTCTCCGATCTGCCGCGGCCGCGGCCCATGCCGGCTGCACCTGCGACGGTTGCGCCAGCCAGTATCGCGGAATGAAGAAGGCGTTGGCAACCCGCCTGCACGACGGCGAGCCGATGGCCTCCGCGACGAGGGTCGAGCAGGAGATCCGTGCCGCGCCACCGCATCCCGGATGTGCGACACTGTCGGGGTCGGTCAAGGAGACACCCATCATGAAAGCGTCTCGCATCATCGCGCTCGGATTCATCGTCCTGTTGTCTGCCGGCGTGCTCGCCGAGGAGGGCATGTGGATGCCCCAGCAGATTCCCGCGCTCGCCGCGAAGCTGCGGGCCCTCGGGTTCGCGGGCGACCCGAAGTCGTTCGCCGACCTCACCGGCCAGCCGATGGGCGCCATCGTGTCGCTCGGCGGCTGCACGGCGTCCTTCGTGTCGCCCGACGGCCTGATCGTCACGAACCACCACTGCGTGACCGGCGGCCTGCAGTTCAACTCGACGCCCGCAGCGCAACCTGCTGAAGGACGGGTTCCTCGCGCCGACGCTGGCCGACGAACTGTCGAACGGTCCCGGCTCGCGCGTGTTCGTGACGACGTCGGTCGTCGACGTCACCAGCGCCATCACCGGCGGCATCGCCGCCGGCGGCGACCGATCGCGAGCGGTACGACACGATCGACCGCCGCGTGAAGGAGCGCATCGCGGCGTGCGAGAAGGACGGCTCCCGCTGCAACGTCGCCTCGTTCTTCGAGGGCCGCAGTTTCTTCGAGATCAGGCAGCTCGAAATCAAGGACGTCCGCCTCGTGTACGCGCCGGCCGAGGGCATCGGCGTGTTCGGCGGCGAAACCGACAACTGGCGCTGGCCGCGCCACACGGGCGACTGGAGCTACCTGCGCGCGTACGTCGGCAAGGACGGCAAGCCGGCCGCCTACGACAAGGACAACGTGCCGTACAAGCCGAAGCGCTGGCTCAAGATCGCCGCCGGCGGCGTCAAGCCGGACGACCTCGTCTTCGTCGTGGGATACCCGGGCCGGACCCAGCGGCACCAGACCTACGCCGAGGTGAAGGAAACCGTCGAGTGGGCGCTGCCCCGCTCGATTCGGCTCGCCGAGGAGCAGCTCGCCCTGATCGACACGCTCACGAAGCAGAATCCCGCGCTCGCCATCAAGCTGGCCGGGCGCGTGCAGGGACTGAACAACGGCCTCACCAACTCCCGCGGCGTCCTGGAGGGCATGGACAAGGGCGGCGCCCTGGCGAAGAAGCAGGCGCGCGAACAGGAACTCCTCGCCTGGATCGCGGCGAGCCCGGCCCGCCAGCAGAAGTACGGCGAGGCGCTGGCCGCGATGCAGGCCCTCCAGTCGCGGGGAGAAGCGTCGCGCGAACGCGACGCCGCGCTGAACCTCCTCTCGTCGGCCTCGTCGTATCTCGGATCCGCGCAGGCGCTGTACCGCCTGTCGGTGCAGCGCGCGAAGCCGGACGTGGCCCGCGACGCCGGGTACCAGGAACGCGACTGGCCGCGCATCCGCGAAGCCCAGGATCGGCTGCAGCGCACGATCGATCCGGCCGCCGACAAGGCGCTCCTGCGCTGGGCGATGGGCAAGGCCGCCGCGCTGCCCGCCGGGCAGCGCATCGAGGCGCTGGACCGCGCCGCGGGGCTGCAGGCCGGCATGGACGCGGACATCAGCCGCGGCCGCGATCGAGACGTTCCTCGACAGCCTCTACGCCGGCACGAAGCTCGGCCGACCGCGACGTGCGCCTCGGCGTACCTCGACAAGAGCACGCGCCGAACTGATGGCCTCGGGCGACACGTTCATCGCGCTGGCCGCCGCGCTGGAGCCGCTGGCCGAGGCGAATCGCGAGGCCGCGAAGAACCGCGCCGGGGCCTACGCGCGCATCCGGCCCGTCTACATGGAGGCGATGCTCGAAAAGGCCGGCGGCCTGCTGGCTCCCGACGCCAACAGCACGCTTCGCGTGACGTACGGCCAGGTCAAGGGCGTGAGCCCGCGCGACGGGCTGTTCTACAAGCCGCAGACGACGCTGCAGGGGATCGTGGAGAAGCACACGGGCAGCGGCGACTTCGACGCGCCCCAGCGCCAGCTCGACGCCATCAAGGCGCTGCGCGCCGGCAGGTCGAGCGCCTTCTTCGACAAGGGCGTCAACGACGTGCCCGTGAACTTCCTCTCCACCGTCGACACGACCGGCGGCAACTCGGGTTCGCCGACGCTCAACGCCAGGGGCGAACTCGTCGGACTGCTGTTTGACGGGACGTACGAATCGGTGTCGTCCGACTACCTCTTCGACAGCGTGAAGACGCGATCGATTCACGTCGACAGCCGGTACATGCTGTGGACGATGGCGGAAGTCGACGGCGCGAAGCGGCTGCTCGACGAGATGGGCGTGTCGCTGAGCGTTCCGCGGCCCGTGAAGGCCCCCGCGAAGCCGGCGGCGCCGGCGACTGAATCCACAGGGAATGGGATCAATCTACGCCGCTCAGCCGCCGTGTCAACGGTCGCCGGCCGAAACCCAGGCGGCCGCGCAATTGTGTATCAGCTCGCGACAGCGGGTTGTCGGATCGAGCGGCGCTCGCCGCAGTTGACACCCCGTGATCGGGGCGAGGACAATACGGGGCATGGCCGTTTCCCGTATCAGCAAGGAAGACCTGAAGCTGCGGCTCGATGGAGACGAGGCGGGCCGTCCCGCCCTCGTCGATGTCCGCCGGAAGTACGCGTGGGACCACAGCACGCTGAAACTGCCCGGCGCCGCGCGTCTGGACCCGAAGGCCCCCTCGACGTCCGGCCTGTCGAAGGATCGCGACCTCGTGGTCTACGACTCCGACCCGGACGAGATTACCGGGGTCGAGGTCGCCGCCGGCCTCGCGGCCGCCGGGTTCCGCGTTCAGGTGCTCAAGGGCGGCCTGCCAGAGTGGGTGGCGGCGAACCTGCCGACCGAGACCAAGGACGCGGTCCGTGCGCTGCCGCCTCCGGCCCCGCCAGCGGCGCCTGCGCCGGCCTCGGCGCCTGCGCCGGCCGGCCAGCCTGCCGCTGCACCCGACGCTGCAAAAGCCTAGCCCTCGGCGGGCGTGTGCTATCGTGGTGGGTGCAACGCTGTTCACACACGTGCGCACCTACTTGTTAGCCGCCTCCGCCGCCGCGGTGTTCGCCATGCCGCCCCAGGTCGCGCCCGCGCCGACCGCGGCCGATCTTGCCCGCGCGATCCAGGAGAAATACGACACGGTCCGCGACTTCTCGGCGTCGTTCGAGCATCGCTATCGCGGCGGCGTCCTCCGGAAGGAAGCGCTCGAGCGCGGCACGATGCAGGTGAAGAAGCCGTCCCGCATGCGCTGGACCTACGAGTCGCCGGAGCGCAAGGTGTTCGTGGCGGACGGCACGCGAATCTACTCCTACTTTCCCGAGGACAAGCAGGTCATCGTCGCGCCGATGCCGGCGGAGGCCGAGGCGACGACACCGGCCCTGTTCCTGTCCGGCCACGGCAGCCTGCCCCGGGACTTCGAGGCGTCGTTCGCGCCCGAGGCCGATCCCTTGCCGGGAACGTACTCGCTGAAGTTCGTCCCGCGCCGCCCGGAGGCCGAGTACGACTCGCTGACGCTCGTCGTCGACCGCGGCACCTACCGCCTGCGCAAGCTCATCACCGCCGACGCGCAGGGCGGGCAATCGACGTTCACCTTTTCCGACGTCCGCGAGAATGAAGGGATCCCGGCGAGCGCGTTCCGGTTTACGATCCCCAGGGGCGTCGATGTGGTCACCCATGAACAACCTCGCCGGTAGGTCGCGGCGCCGGGCCTGGGCCCGCCTCAGGTGCGCGCTGGCCGCGGGGGCCGCCGTCGCCGCGCTCTCGGCGTGCGCCACGACCGGGGGCAAGCTGGAGGCGGGGCGCCAGGCCGAGCGCCTGGAGGACTGGGACCGGGCGGTCGTCGAATACTCGGCGGCCACGAAGGCGAACCCGCAGGACCAGGAGACGCGCCTGGCCCTGGAGCGCGCCAAGCTGCGGGCCACGCAGGCGCACGTCGCCAGGGGACGCCGCTTCGCGTCGGCCGGCAAGCTCGACGAGGCCCTCGTCGAGTACCAGATCGCGTCGCAGCTCTCGCCGGCGAGCACCGAGATCGACGACGCGCTGCGGAACCTGCGGGGCGCGCTGCGAACCCGCGTGGCGGTGACCACCGACGGCAAGACACAGCTCCAGTCGCTCATCGAGCGCACCCGCGACCTGGCGCCCGCGGGCCTCGACCTGCCGGCGGACGCGAAGCTCCCCGATTCGCTGGTGTTCCGCGACGCCAGCTCCCGCGACGTCTTCACCGCGCTGGCGCGCTTCGCGGGCGTCAGCGTGGTCTTCGACCCGGCGTTCCGCGACGCCCCGCTCACCATCGATTTCCGCAATTCGACGCTGGAGCAGGCACTCGCGGCGGTGTCGGCCAGCACCCGGAACTTCTACCGCATCACCGCGCCGCGGACCCTGACGATCGTGCCCGACACGCCGGCCAAGCGGCGCGAGTACGAGGAAGAGGTGGTCCGCACCTTCTACCTCTCGAACGCCGACCTGAAGGAGACCATCGACCTGCTCCGCATCGTGATCGACGCGCGGAAGATCTCGTCGGTCGCCGGCACCAATGCCATCGCGCTCAAGGACACGCCCGAGCGCGTCGCGGCGGCCGGCAAGCTCATCGCCGCCATCGACAAGGCCCGCCCCGAGGTGATGATCGAAGTGGACGTGCTCGAAGTGGACCGGGGCCGGCTGAAGGAATTCGGCCTGCAGATCGCCTCTCCCGGCTCGGCGGGCATCGACGGCGCGGTGAGCATCAATCAGCAGAATCTCACGCTGCGCGACCTGCAGACGCTCACCTCCGCCGACGTCTTCCTGACGACGTTCCCTGCCCTCTTCTACCGCCTGCTGAAGACCGACGACAGCGCCCGCATGCTCGCGAACCCTCAGCTGCGGACGGTTGAAGGCACCGCGGCCCAGGCGCGGTTCGGCGAACGGGTCCCGGTGCCGAACACCACGTTCCAGCCGATCGCGACAGGCGGCGTCAACCAGCAGCCGGTCACCTCGTACACCTACGAGAACATCGGCGTGAACATCGACATCACCCCGCGGACCCACCACAACGACGAGGTGTCGCTGGCGCTCAAAGTGGAGGTCAGCGCGATCTCGGGTGAGGGCTTCGGCGGCCTGCCGACGTTCGGCAGCCGGTCGGTCAACACCATCATCCGCCTCCGCGACGGCGAGACCAGCGTGCTGGCCGGCCTCATCCGCGAGGAGGAGCGGACGACGATGTCGGGCATCCCGGGGCTGAGCGACATCCCGCTCATCGGCCGGCTCTTCGCGCACAACACGTCCGAGCGCAAGGAGTCGGACATCATCATCACGCTGACGCCGCACATCGTGCGGGTGCTCGACCTGACGGAAGTCGACCTGCGGCCGTTCCGGGTGGGACGAGACACGGGCGGCCCGATCCTCGACCTGCTCGAGCCGATGAGGGACCAGCAGCCGGTCACGCTGCCGAAGCCCATCATCAAGTAGCGAGCGCGGCGAGCAGCTTCGCGTGAATGCCGCCGAAGCCGCCGTTCGACATCACCACGACGATATCTCCGTCGCGGACTTCGCTCGCGAGCAACTCGACGATGCCGTCGACATCCGGGACGAAGCGGGCATGCCGGCCGGCCGCCAGCAGGTCCGCCACGAGATGCTCCGGCGACAGGCGCTCGTCGTCCGGCAGCTGCGCGCGGTAGACCTGCGCGATGACGACCTCGTCGGCGGGCGCGAAGGAGGCGGCGAACGCGTCCTGGAACACGCGCCGGCACGACGAGGCCGACCGCGGCTCGAAGACGGCCCAGATCCGGGCGCCGGGATGCGACGCCCTCACGGCCGACAGCGTCTCCCGCACGGCCGTCGGGTGATGCGCGAAATCGTCCAGGACGGTGACGCCGCGCGCCGATCCCACCGTCTCGAGCCGGCGCTTCACGCCGGCGAACGCGGCGAGCCCCTCGCGCATCGTGTCGGCGTCGACACCCACGGCGGTGGCGATCGCCATGGCGGCCAGGGCGTTCTTCACGTTGTGCGCGCCCGCCATCGCGATCCTGAACACGCCCAGCCCCGCCCCGCCGTGCCGGACCCGGAAGCTCATGCCCTCGGCCGACGACTCGAGATCGTACGCGTACCAGTCGGCCCCGGACGCCAGCCCGAACGTCTCGACGCGCGACCGCGCGACGGTCGCCAGCGCGGCGGCGTCGGGGCTGTCGGCGCCGACGAGCAGGAGCCCGCTCCGGGGCACGAGGTTCGCCAGCCGGCGGAACGCCAGCCGCACGGCGTCGAGGTCGTCGTAGATGTCGGCGTGGTCGAACTCGATGTTCGCGATGACGGCGATATCGGGCAGGTACTTCAGGAACTTCGCGGTCTTGTCGAAGAACGCGCTGTCGTACTCGTCGCCCTCGATGACGAAGTCGCGGCCGCGTCCCAGACGATAGCTCGCGCCCTCTCCGCCGAGATTGGCGGCAATCCCGCCGACGAGCACGCTCGGGTCCAGGCCCGCGTGCACCAGCAACCACCCGGCCAGCGCCGTCGTCGTCGTCTTGCCGTGGGTGCCGGCGACGACAATCGACCGCGCCCCCCACAGGAACTGCTCGCGCACGGCCTCGGGGAGCGAGCAGTACCGGATCTTGCGATCCAGCACCTCTTCGACCTCGGGGTTGCCGCGCGAAATCGCGTTGCCGACGACCACGAGGTCGAGGTCGGTCGTGATGTGCGCGGCGTCGTACCCGTTGAGAATCGGGATGCCCTCCTGCTCGAGGAAGGTGCTCATCGGCGGATAGACGTGCTCGTCCGACCCGCGGACGGCCAGGCCCTTGCGCTTCAGCATCGCCGCCAGCGTCGCCATGGCCGTGCCGCAGATGCCGATGAGGTGGACTCGTGTCACGGGTGCGACCTGTCTCGCGGACCAGGCGCTCGGGACTCGGCGACTCGGCGCTAGTCGGACGACGCTCGGCGACCCCGGACTCACCAGCGACCGCCGACTCCAGAATCTCCATGGACGAGGTCGAGCCGGCGACGACCCGCGCGCGGACGCCGAGCGGCAGCGTCAGCGCCGGACCCGCGGTATGGCCGGCCGGCAGGCCCCAGAGCACGGGCCCGGGGAATCCGCCGAGGGCGGCTCGGGCGAGGTCACGGGCGCTCACCGAACCATCCGGCTTCGTCGCAGCCGGGAAACTGGCCGAACACCACGGCGCACGCGCGTTCCAGGACGCCGGCGAACCGCAACTGCGTCAGCAGGCGGTGAACGCGGTACGGACGCTCGCCGACGTCTTCGAGGAACAGGATGCTGCCGCGCGGAGGATCGAAGGCGAAGGGCGTTCCCATCGACGCCGCCAGCTGGGTGAGATTGCCGCCGTGCAGCGGCCCGACGGCCTCGCCATCGAGCAGCGCCTCGAGCTCCGGCGCCGCAAGCACGCCGAGCGGCTCGTCGCCGGTGAGCGCCCGCACGAACGTCGGCTCGTCGTAACCGCCGGGGCCGCGGTCCAGTCCGGCCGCGACGCACGGGCCGTGCAGCGCCGCGATGCCGCACCGCGTCGTCAGGAACGCGAGCAGCGCGGTGATGTCGCTGTAGCCGACGAGCAGCTTCGGGTCCTGCCGCATCGCCTCGACCGACAGGAACGGCAGCAACTCCACGCTGCCGTACCCGCCGCGGGCCGAGAGCACGGCCGCGACGGCGGGATCGCGCCACGCCGCCATCAGCGCCTGCGCTCGCGCCGCCGGCGTCGCCCGCGGCGTAGCGGCGGCGATCGAACACGCCCGGATCGAAGACCGGCTCGAAGCCCAGCCGCCGCAGTTCGGCGAGGCCGGCCTCGAACGCCTCCGCGGCGAACGGGCTCCCCGGCGCGACCACCTCCAGGCGGTCGCCGAGCCGGACGGCGCGCGGCTTCAGGAGCGGCGCGTCAGACATACTGCCGCATCTCTGCCGCCAGCGTCTGGTGAGCCTCGCAGCCAACCACGTCGCGCCACGTGGTCAGCGGGCGGACCGGCGCGGAACCGGGGAGCCGCGAAGCGGGCCTTGAGACGCGCGTGGCGGGCCACCGACGCCTCGACCTGCGCGAACGGGAGCGTGCCGTCCTCGCAGGCGTGCACCAGCGCCTCGAGCGCCGCCGCCTGCTCGTCGTGGTCCGGCTCGCACAGCAGCGCCGCGTCGTTCCCGGCGGCGATGGCCCTGACCGTGGCCGCCGGCAGCGGGTAGCGGCCCGAGCACCCCTTCATGCTCAGGTCGTCGGTCAGGATGAGGTTGTCGAAGCGGAGACGCTCGCGCAGCAGTCCGGTCACGACCGCGCGCGAGAGGCTGGCGGGCTGCGTGTCGTCGAACGCCGGCACCAGGACATGGGCGACCATGATGGCGGCCACGCCCAGGTCGATGGCGGCCCTGAACGGCACCCAGTCCACCGCCTCGAAGCGGTCCGGCGGCAGGTCGAGCACCGGCAGGTCGTGGTGCGAATCGACCGAGGCGTCGCCGTGGCCGGGGAAGTGCTTGCCGCAGGCGGCGAGGCCCTCGCCCTGCAGCGCCTCGATGATGACGGCGCCCATGCGGGCCACCAGTTCCGCGTCGGCCCCGAAGGCGCGGTCGCCGATCGCCGGGTTGTCGGCACTGGTCAGCACGTCGAGCACCGGCGCGAAGTCGAACGTGACGCCGACCGACGCGAGTTCCCGGGCCATCGCCCGCGCGAACCGCTCCGCCAGCGCCGCGTCTCCGGACCGCCCGAGCGCGGCCATCGGCGGCCACTCGGTGAACGGCCGCCGCATGCGCGCCACCCGCCCGCCCTCCTGGTCCACGGCCACCCACGCCGGCACCGACTCGCAGAGGCGGGCGCTCGCGAACGCCAGGTCGGCCACCTGCTCGGGGCTCTCGACGTTGCGCTTGAACAGCACGACGCCGCCGAGGTCGAACTCCCGGGCGAGCGAACGCAGTTCCGGCGGAATCTCGAACCCGTCGAACCCGAGCATGACGAGCTGGCCGAGCTGGCGGCGGAACCCCGATGAGGACATGGGAATCCCATTATAATGACGCGCATGGACCCTGTCGCCGAGATCAAGCGCCTCTACTACGCCACGACGCGGACCACCGTGCAGCGCGATCTCGAGAAGGCCGTCGCGCTGCTCAAGACGCTGAAGACCGAAGAGGAGCGCGAGCGCGTCTCGGTGTTCATGGACGGGCTCTCGCAGATGCGGTCCGAGTGGGGCGTGACTCCGGCGAAGGCCGGCCCGGTCGCCGTGCGCCGGAAGCCGGATCCGCGGAAGGCCCCGCCTGCGGCCGGCCGCAAACCGGCACGCTAGCCGCGCCGGCTCTTGCCGGCCTGCAGGGCCTTGCGGGCGAGGATCTTCACCGGCTCCGCGATGTTGCGGTCGAGCGACAGCATGCGCACGTCTTTCTCGACGAGGCGGCTCACCAGCGTCAGCGACACGGCAATCGGCGACTTGGGGTTGAACGCGAGCGACCGGACGACCGCGTAGCTCTTGGTCCAGGCGCGGGTCGTGCCGATCACGCGCAGCACGTCCTCGGACACGTTGGCCATCTTCGCGTAGGTCTCGATCTCCCGCTCGTTGACCTTCGGGCTGCTGAGCACGGCGAGCGACACCAGCTTGTTGGGATCGCGGATCAGGATCGTGCGCTCCTCGCGTGCTCCGCGCATCGCCGCCTTGATCTTCTCCGACACGGTCATCAGGGCGAGGCGCTGAATGGTGGCGAGCCGCCTGGCCTCGCCGGCCTCACCTTCCTCTCCGCTGCCGGCGTCGCCCCCTTCGTGCTCCGGCGCGCCCTCGTGGCGGTCCGCCTCGACGTCGAGCAGCGGCTCGTCCGAGACCGGGACGTCCTCGACGACAGGCTCGATCCCGCGGCCCGCGAAGAAGTCCCGGATTTCGTGTGCCACGTCCGGCCGGCCGATGAAGCGCGCGAGGTCCGGCGCCGGGATTCGCGCGATGGTGGCCTCGGTGGCGGCGCGAATCGCCGGATCGGCGTCGGCCGAGAGGAGGACGAGGAGGCCGAGCTGTTCATGGGCCCGGGGCGCGAGCACGCCCTGCGCCGCCATCATGCGGATGTCCGGCGCGACCTCTCCCCGCCTGAAGCAGTCAAGGAGCGGCGTGCGGTACAGCGACTCCATGAAGGCCTAGCGGAGGAAGCTCTCGAAGCCGGAGGCGGGAATCGTCCGTGTCACGACCTCTCCGGCCGCGCCGAGGGCGCGGGCAGGCCGGCCGTTGAGCGTCATCGAGAGGGCGCCGGCGTTGCCGGCCGTCAGCGTGATCGACTGCTGAACGGCGAACTCGATCCGCTCGCCGGCGGCGACCGTCCGCGACGGCGTGCGCGTGCCGTCCACGCTCACCGAAATCCAGCACGCGTCGTCGAACGTCAGCAGGACCACGAGCGGCGCCGCCGGCGCGGAGGCGTGCCCGGCGGCGGGGCGCGGGCTCCGCAGCCGCGGGCGCGGCGGCCTGAAGGTCAGCAGCCGGAGGCGTCGACGGAGGCGCGTCCGGCTGGGCCGCCCCGATCGTCTCCAGCGGAGCGGGCACGGCCGGCGGCGCCTGGGACGTCGGGCAGAGCTGGAGGCGCCGAACTCGCCGCGCCCTCCGGCGCCTGGCTGGCGGCAGGCCGTTGCCGCCGGGGCTCCCGGCCCGAAGCGCGAATAGTAGAGGAACGCGACGATGGCCGCCAGCAGCGCCACTCCGAGCAACCGCACGAGCACGCGGACCACGCGCCGCCGCTGTTCGAAGCTCTCCACCTCGACGGCGCGGGTTGTGGCCGGCATCTCATCGGCGCCCGACTCGTCCGGGAAGGCCGTCACGAAGCTGGCGACCGCCACGTCGGGGTCGAGGCCGACCTCGCGGGCGTAGGCCCGCACGAACGCGCGCGAGAAGATCCCGCCGGGAAGTTTGCTGGGGTCGTTGCGCTCGAGGGACTCGAGCACCCGCGCCGAGATCTTCGTCGATTCGGCCAGGTCCTGCAGGCTGACGCCGCGATGCTCGCGCGCCTGCCGCAGAAAGGTGCCGAAGTCGACCGGACGTTCCTCAGCCATGGTCATCGCCAGTCTGTTCTGCGGTCGCGCGTCGCGTGACATCGGGCCTCATGTTAGGGAACGGCTTGGGCCGCTGTCAAACGCGCCGCCGGGCGCCGCGCGTCACCTGGGCCGCAAGCCGAAGAGCGTGGCCAGCTCCGCCATGGCGGCCCACAGGTTGATGATCCCGAGGCCGGACACCGCGCCCCGCACGAGGTTGCTGCGCGTCACCTCGGCGAGCGCCGGCCAGAGCACGAGGAAATAGTTGCGCTCCCAGAACGGCGACCACGGCACGACGAGCAGCACGAGCCCGACCTCGACGAAGTAGGCCAGAAAGAGCAGGCGGCCCAGGACGCTCACGAGCGGCCCCTCTCCGGCCCGGCGGGACCGGCCTGCCGGCGCGACAGGCTGGCGACCCGGTCCGCGACATCGCGGTAGCCCGGCGCCGCCGCGAGCAGCTCGATGAAGACCGCGAGCGCCCGGGCGTCTTCGCGCGACGCATCGAGCACGTCGCCGAGCTCGTAGAGCAGACTGTGCGACGCCTCGACCGTCGGCGCGGGCGCCTCGGCCGCCCGCTCGAGCCACTCGATGGCTTCGTGGAGGCGCCCCTCGTCGCGCGCGATGCGCGCCAGCATCGACGCCGCGCGGAAACGGAACAGCGGGTCACGCGCCGCCGTCCGGAGGCACGCGGCGGCGGCGTCGATCTCGCCCCGGTTGAAGTGCTCGCTCGCCTGATCGTAGGCCAGCGCGGCGCCAGCCCCCTCGAGGTCGCGCCCGCGTTCCCCCCGCAGTTCCTCGAAGAAGCCATCGAGCCCCCCGGCATGCGCCGGCGGCGCCGGGGCGGCCGGCTCCGGGGCACGGCTGGCCGCCTGGCCGAGCAGGTCGTCGAGGTCTCCGCTGAGATCGATCTCGAAGACCTCGCGCTCCGGCAGCGCCGGTTCCGCCGAGCCGCTCCCGTGCCCGCCATCCGCCGTGGTCTCCGGCAGCGCCGCTGCCGCTCCCGATCGCCCGGCCGCGGCTCGGGCTCGACGCCGATGTGGTCCGGAGGCGTCACCAGCACCTCGCCCCGGGCCGACGCTGGTCATGGCCCACGCCGACGGCTCCGCTGGCGCATCCGCTTCCGACAGATCTTCCACGAGCGGCGAGGGCGGCGCCTTGGCGACGCCGAAGTCGCCGATCCCCTCCGGCGCGGTGAACCGCCGCACGCGCGAGCGCGCCGCGGCCTCGCCATCGGCGAAACCGAGGCCCGCCATGGCCCGGCCGAGGCGCTGCACGTGGCTGGGGTCGTCCGGGCGCGCCTCGATCAGCTGCTCGGAGAGGAGGCGCGCCGGCTCGAAGTTGCCGAGCGCGAGATGCGCGTCGGCCAGTTGCACCTGGGCACGATAACGCTGGTGCTCGTAGAAGGTCTGGCCGCAGGCGTCGATGAGCGCTTCGAGGGCGGCGACGTGGCCGGGCACCACGGCCAGGAAGCGCTCGAGGGCGTCGAGCGCCATGTCGGTGTCCCCGCCGGCTTCGGCGAACCGGACCACCGTCTCGACCACGGCGAATCCGATCTCGGGCGAGTCGGGGCCGATGGCGCACCCGAGTTCGATCCCCGGCGCCACGAGGTCGTCGCGGCCGGCGAGACAGCGGCGGAGCGCGTCGCGGCCGGACGCGAAGTCGCCCGTTCGAAACTCGACCTCCGCCAGCGCGAACTGCACGGCCGGGTCGGTGCTCGACGCCACGGGGGCCAGCACCTCGCGCGCGCGCTCGAGATCGTGGTGCGTCATCGCCGATCTCGCAAGATGCACGCGCGCCTCGAGGTCGCCCGGGTCGGCTGCCAACGCCTGTTCGAGCGCGTCGAGCGCCTCCCGGTCCCGTCCGGCCCGCGTCAGCCCGGCGGCGACCGCGCGCCACTGCTCGCCGCTCCGGGCCGCCTCGCGGGCCGCCTCGACATCGCCGGCGTCGACCAGCGCCTTCACCAGCAGGTCGCGCGAGACGGCGTCGCCGGGGTCGTGCTCGACCGCGGCCCGCCAGCAGCGCACGGCGTCGGTCACCTTGCCCGCGCCGAGCAGCGTCTCGCCGGCCGCGCGCATCTGCCCGGCCGCGCCGGCAGGATCGCCGAGCACGGCGAACATCCGGGCGCTCTCGAATCGCCCGGCCGGATCGGCGGGGTCGATGTCCGCGTAGGCGCGCGCCGCGTCGGCCGCGGCGGCCGCGTCGCCGCGCCGGAGCCGCTGCTGGAACAGCGCCTGCAGCTGCAGCCGCGCATCGGCCGACAGGCCCTGCTGCGCCGAAAGCTCCGCCGTTCGGCGCAACGCCGCGTCGTCGTCCGGCTGGATCTTGACGATCTTCTTGTAGAGCGCCGAGGCCTTCGCGACGAAGCCTTCGCGGGCCAGGTGCTCGGCGATGCGCGCGTACTGGGCCACCGCCTGGTCGATCTGGCCGGCCCTGACGTACAGATCGCCCAGCAGGTTCGCCGTGGTCCAGTCTCGCGGCTGGTCCTCGACCAGGCGGGCGTACTCGGCGATGGCCGCGTCAAGGCGACCCTGGCGCAGCAGCTTCTCGGCTCTCCGGAGGGTTTCGTCGCGGTCCATGGGCCGGCCGATCAGAATCCGGGCGGCGGCTCGCCGCCCGACGCGATCTTATCAAACAGCGATGCGGGCCGGAACGAGCGGCGGTGATGGAGCGAGTAGCCGAAGCGTTCGACCGCGGCCAGATGCTCGGGCGTGGCGTAGCCCTTGTGCCGCGCATACCCGTACCGGGCGTCCTGCCCGTCGAGCGCCACCATCAGACGGTCGCGGTGGACCTTGGCGACGATCGAGGCGGCGGCGATCGAGGCGCAGAGGCGGTCGCCGTGCACGATGCCGCGCTGGGCCACGGTCAGGCCGGGAATCCGGAACGCGTCGACCAGCACGACGTCCGGCTGAGGCGCGAGCGCCGTCACCGCGCGGCGCATGGACTCGAGCGACGCCCGGTGGATCGCGATCCGGTCGATGTCGGCCGGCCCCACCTCCGCGACGGCCCACGCCAGCGCGGTCGCGCGCACGAGCTCCGCGAGGCGCTCGCGCTCGGCCGGAGGCACGAGCTTCGAGTCGGCCAGGCCGCGAATCGGGCAATCGGCGCGCAGCACGACCGCGGCCGCCACGACCGGGCCGGCGAGGCAGCCGCGGCCGACCTCGTCGACGCCGGCCACGTGGACGAAGCCGACCCGCCAGAGGGCCTCTTCGACCAGCCGCGTGGCCTCCACCCGCCCCATGGGACACGTGCCGTTCCGCGAGGCGCTACGCCGGGCGCCGGGCTTCCTTCATGCGGGCGGCCTTGCCCTTCAGCTTCCGCAGGAAGTAGAGCTTCGAACGCCGCACCTTGGCCGACCGGACCACCTCGATGCGGTCGATGATCGGCGAGTGCAGCGGGAAGATGCGCTCCACGCCCTGGCCGAACGACACCTTCCGCACCGTGAAGGTCGCGCGGGCCGCGCCGCGGTGCTGGCCGATCACGATGCCTTCGAAGACCTGGATGCGCTCCTTGTCGCCCTCGCGCACCTTGACGTGCACCCGGACCGTGTCGCCCGACCGCATCGCCGGCCGCTCGGTCAGCTGCGCCCCTTCAATCGTCTCAATCGCGCCCATCGTCCGCTCCTCTCTCGTTCTTCAACGCGCGCAGAATCTCGCGCTCTTCGTCATCCAGTTCCGCCGACGGCAGCAGGTCGGGCCGCCAGGCCAGCGTGCGCGCCAGCGACTCCCGCTTCCTCCACCGCCGGATGTCGGCATGGTTGCCCGACAGCAGCACGTCCGGCACGCGGAGGCCCCGGAACTCGGCCGGCCGCGTGAAATGCGGGTGGTCCAGCAGCCCGCGGCTGAACGAGTCCACCTCGACCGACGCCTCGTCGCCCACCGCCCCCGGCAACAGCCTGACCACCGCGTCGACGATCACGAGCGCCGGCAGTTCGCCGCCGGACAGCACGTAGTCGCCGACCGACACTTCCTCGGTCGCCAGCGCCGACCGTACGCGGTCGTCCACGCCTTCGTAGCGGCCGCACAGCACCACGACGCGCCGCAGCCCCGCGATCCGCTCGGCCTCGCGCTGCGTGAAGCGCCGGCCCTGCGGCGACATGAGGATGACGGCATCGACCTCGCCGTCGCCCCTGATCGCGTCCACCGCCCGGAACAGCGGCTCGGGCTTGAACACCATGCCAGGCCCGCCGCCGTACGACACGTCGTCGACCGACCGGTGCCGATCCGTCGTGTAGTCGCGCAGATCGTGCACCCGCACGTCCACGAGGCCCCGATCGATCGCCCGCCGCACGATGCCCTCGCCGAGCGGGCCCTCGCACAGGCGCGGGAAGATCGTGACCAGGTCGAATCTCACGCCGGCCGCTCTCCGCGCTCACGCCGCGATCGGGCCGTCTCGTTCAGCCCCAGCAGCCCGTCGGGCGCCGCGACCACGATGCGCCTGGCCGCGGTGTCGATGACCGGCACCATCTCGCTCGCCAGCGGAACCAGTTCCTCGCCGCGCGGGGACTCCACCACGAGCCGGCTCGTTTCCCCGCTGCCCTCGACCCGCACCACCTCGCCGACGACGTCGCCGCCGGGGGTCTCGACCCGGCAGCCGACGAGGTCGTGGTGGTAGAACATGCCCGGCGGCAGGCCGGCCAATTCGCCGGCCGGGATCCGCAACTCCAGTCCCGCCAGGGTCTCGGCGTCGTCAATCGACGCGAACCCCTCGAAGCCGACGACCGGCCTGGCCTTCATGAAGAAGACCGACCGGACCACGAGGGCCTCGGCCTCCGCGCCCCGGCGCACCATCACCCGGTTGCCCGGGGCGAACCGCTGCTCGGGGAAGTCGGTTTCCGCGTTCAGGATCACGTCCCCGCGCCGGCCGTGCGGTCGCGCGACGCGCGCCACCACGACAGAGATCGTCCCAGGCCTCCATCTAGCGCTGGCCGTGCTCGTCGCGGAACTCGACGCTCACGCGCAGCCCGTCCCGCTCGGCCGTGGCGGCGACCAGCGTGCGAATCGCCGTGGCCGTGCGGCCCTGGCGGCCGATGACGCGCCCGAGGTCGTCACCCGCGACGGCCACGTCGATCACCGCGCCGTCCCGGCGCTCCGACTCGGTCACGCGCACCGCCTCGGGCCGGTCGACCAGCGCGCGCGTCACGGTCTCGGCCACGTCGCGCGCGCGGCTCACTGGGTCGCGACGGTCGTCGCGGCGCTCGCGTCGGCCGCCGCCTCCTTGTGCTTCTTGAGCAGGCTCTTCACGGTGGCGCTCGGCTGCGCCCCGGCCTGCAGCCAGTGGGCGACGCGCTCGCGGTTCACCTTCAGCGTCGCGGGCTGGGTCTTCGGGTTGTAGTACCCGAGGCGCTCGAGCTCGCGGCCGTCGCGCGGCGTCCGCGCCTCGGTCACCACGACGCGATACGTGGGCTGCTTCTTCGCTCCGATCCTCGTCAGACGGATTACCAGCATGTCACTCCTTCACCGCGGGACCGTCAGGCCCCGTCTTCCAGGCCCTCAGGCCCCCAGGCCGCGCCCCTTGAGCATGGCCATCGCTTGCCGCATGCGCCCGCGGCCGCCGCCCGCGCCCGCGCCGCCGACCGCCTTCAGCATCTTCCGCATCTGCTGGAACTGCCGGAGCAGGCGGTTGACGTCCTCGACGGTCGTGCCGCTCCCCTTCGCGATCCGCCGACGGCGGCTGCCGTCGATGATCTTGAAGCTCCGCCGCTCGGCGGGCGTCATCGAGCTGATGATCGCCTCGACGCCGTCCAGCTGCGCCTCGTCCGGCTTCGCGTCGCCGAGCTGCTTCAGGCTGCCCATCCCGGGCAGCATGCCCAGCACCTGCTCGAGCGGGCCCATCCGGCGCAGCGTCTTCAGCTGCGCGAGAAAGTCCTCGAGCGTGAAGTCGTCGGAGCGCAGCTTCTGCCCGAGCCGCTCGGCTTCGTCCCGATCGACCACCTGCTCGGCGCGCTCGATGAGCGACAGGACGTCGCCCATGCCGAGCAGCCGCGACACGAGGCGGTCCGCCTGGAACGGCTCGAGGTCCTCGAGGCGTTCGCCGACGCCGACAAACGCGATCGGCACGCCCACGACCGCCACGACCGAGAGCGCCGCGCCGCCGCGCGCGTCGCCGTCGAGCTTCGTCAGCACGACGCCGGTCACGCCAATGCGGCGGTTGAACTCGCCTGCGCTCTTGATCGCGTCCTGCCCCGTCATCGCATCGGCGACATAGAGCGCGTTGTCCGGCTCGACCGCGTCGCGGATGGCCGTGAGCTCCTGCATCAGGGTGTCGTCGATGTGCAGGCGGCCGGCGGTGTCGACGATGACGATGTCGAAGCCGAGCTGCCGGGCCTCGGTGAGCGCGCCGGTGGCGCGCGCCACGGGGTTCAGCTCCCCCGCCGGGTCGAACACGCGCACGCCGGCCTGCCGCCCGAGGACGTTGAGCTGCTCGATGGCGGCCGGCCGGCGCACGTCGGTCGAGACCAGCAGCGGGTGCCGCCCCTGGCGCACGAGCCACTTCGCGAGCTTGGCCGCGGTCGTCGTCTTGCCGGCGCCCTGGAGGCCGAGCAGCAGAATGGCCTGCGGGCTCGACTTCGACGGGCGAAGGCCGCCCTGCGCGTCGCCGAACAGCGCGACCAGTTCGTCGCGCACGATCTTGACCACCTGCTGGCCCGGCGTCAGGCTCCGCGCGACGTCCTGTCCGATGGCGCGCTCGCGCACGCGATCGGTGAACGCCTTGACGACCTTGAAGTTGACGTCGGCTTCGAGCAGCGCCATGCGGATCTCGCGAAGCGCCGACTCCACGACAGGCTCCGACAACCGCGCTTCACCGCGAAGCGTCCGGAACACCCCCTGGAGCCGTTCACTGAGCGAGTCGAACATAAGTACCAGTGGTACTGCGCCCGGATACCGCCACCGCCCGGCGGGCCGCCTGAAGCGGTCCAGCCGGCGCTGGCCGGCATCACGCGCTATGGCGCAAACCCTTATGGTAGCGGCGTTTGGGCAGGGGTGTCAACGGCGGCCTGGCGCCGCTTCACACCGAGGTCAGCCGGTGCCCGAGCTTGTCTCTCTTGGTCTTCAGGTAGCGGCGGTTCGAGTCGGTGGCCGCGATCTCGATGGGCACCGTCTGCGACACCGAGAGGCCGTACCCCTCCAACCCGACGAACTTCCGGGGGTTGTTCGTCAGCAGGCGCATCGAACGGACGCCCAGGTCGCTCAGAATCTGGGCGCCGATGCCATAGTCGCGCTGGTCGGGCTTGAAGCCGAGCCGCTCGTTGGCCTCGACCGTGTCGAGGCCCTGCTCCTGCAGCGCGTAGGCGAGGATCTTGTTCGACATGCCGATGCCGCGCCCCTCCTGGTTGAGGTACAGCAGCACGCCCCGCTGTTCGGCATCGATCCGCCGGAGCGCCGCCTCGAGCTGGTCGCCGCAGTCGCACCGGGCCGAGTGGAACACGTCGCCGGTCAGGCACCGCGAGTGCACGCGGACCAGCACGTCGTGTCCCTCGCCGAGCTCGCCGCGGACCAGGGCGACGTGCGTCTCGCGGTCCGTCACGCTCTCGTAGGCGAACACGCGGAACCGGCCGTAGCGTGTCGGCAGGTCGGCCTCGCCGACGCGCCGCACCATGCGCTCGGTGCGCATCCGGTACTTGATGAGATCCGCGATCGTGATCATCAGGATCCCGTGGCGCTTCGCGAAGCGCGCCAGCTGCGGCACCCGCGCCATGGACCCGTCTTCGTTCATGATCTCGCAGATGACGCCAGCCGGGTACAGCCCCGCGATGCGCGCGAGGTCGACGGCGGCCTCGGTCTGGCCCGCGCGGACCAGCACGCCGCCGTCGCGCGCGCGGAGCGGGAACATGTGCCCGGGACGCGCCAGATCGGCCGCCTTCGTCGCCGGATCGATCGCGGCCGCCACCGTCGCGGCGCGGTCCGCGGCCGAGATGCCCGTGCTGGTCTGGTGCCTCGCCTCGATCGACACGCAGAACGCCGTCTCGAAACGCGCCGTGTTCTGCGTCACCATGAGCGGCACCTCGAGTTCCTCGAGGCGGGCGCCCGTCATCGGCATGCAGATGAGGCCGCGACCGTGGCGGGCCATGAAGTTGATCACGTCCGGCGTGACCGCCGACGCGGCAATCGTCAGGTCGCCCTCGTTCTCGCGGTCCTCGTCGTCGACGACGATGATCATCGCTCCGGCGCGGATGGCCTCGATGGCGTCCTCGACGCGGGCGAAGACATGGGCCGGCCTGGCCGCCGTCCGCGTCCTGACCGTGCGCGGGGAGCGGGTCGGGCGGCGGCTCATGGCAGCGGGAGCGGCGCGCGGCCGCCCTCCGGCCACATGCCGGTCAACTGGGCGACGCGGACGACGTACTTCCCGATGACGTCCACTTCGAGGTTGACGCCGTCGCCGGGACGGATGCCCTGGAGGTTGGTGTGCTCCCAGGTGAAGGGGATGATCTGGACGTCGAACTCGGCCTCGCGCAGGGTCGCCACCGTCAGGCTGATGCCGTCGACCGCGACGGAACCTTTCGGGATGAAGTACGGCGCCAGGCCGGCGTCGAAGCCGACGGTGATCCACCAGAACTCGCCGTCGGCGCGGACGGCCTCGAGCACGCCCTTGCAGTCGACGTGTCCGAGGACGAAGTGGCCGCCCATCCGCCCGTCGGGCCGCATGGGCCGCTCGAGGTTGACCAGCGCGCCTCCCGCGAGATCGCCCAGCGTGGTCACGCGCGCGGTTTCAGGCCCGATCTCGGTGACGAAACGGCGCGCGTCCCGGCCGACGACCGTCAGGCAGACGCCGTTCACGGCGATGCTGTCGCCGTCGTGCAGGTCGCCGGCAATGGCCGTCTCGACGAGGAGCCGGTAGCCGCCGTCGATGGGTTCAAGGGCCTCGACACGGCCCGTCTGCTCAATCAGTCCAGTGAACATCGGCTTCGATGATGACGTCTGTCCCGCAGGGTTGCACAGAGACGAGGCGCCAGGAGGCCCACGGCGCCACGACACGCTCCACCCATGGTACTCCGGCTGCGCCCAGCGTGCGAGGGGCGACGATCAGGCGAACGGCGTCGGCGGCCCGCTCGCGCCAGAGCGCGGCGTGCAGGGTCGGCCCCCCTTCGGCCAGCACGGACTGGATGCCCATCGGCACGAGCCTGCGCAGCGCGTCGGTGAGGCCGCCGGCCACGCGCACCACCTGCGCCCCGGCCGATTCGAGCGCGCCCGCCGCCGCGGCGGGCGCGTCCGGCGCCGTCAGGATGATCACCGGGCCCGCCTCCATCGTCGTCAGCATCCGGGCCGAGACCGGCGTCCGCAGGCGGCGGTCGAAGATCACGCGCGAGAGCGGCCGGCTGCGATAGACGCCGCGCGCGGTCAGGAGCGGATCGTCCGCCAGCATCGTTCCCGATCCGATCGCCACGGCGTCCACTTCGGCTCGCAGCGCGTGCATCCGCCGGTCGGTCGCGGGCGAACTGAGCCGGGTCGCGGCGCCCGGTGCGGCCGCCACCCGCCCGTCGAGGCTCGTCGCGACCTTCACGATCACGTACGGCCTGCCGCGCCGCATCGCGCTGAAGAAGGGCCGGTTCAGCCTCCGCGCCGCCGATTCGCCGGCGCCGACCTCGACGCGCACGCCGGCCTGGCGCAGACGCAGGAAGCCGCGGCCGGCCACGAGCGGATTGGGATCCTCGACGGCCGCCACGACGCGGGCGACGCCGGACTCGAGAATGCGGTCCACGCAGGGGGGCGTGCGCCCGACGTGGCTGCACGGCTCGAGCGTGCAGTACAGCGTCGCGCCGCGGGCGTCGGCGCCGGCTTCCCTCAAGCGCATGGACTTCGGCGTGGGGCTCGCCCGCGCGCTCGTGATACCCGGTGCCGGCGACCACGCCGTCCTGCGTGACCACGACGGCGCCGACGAGAGGGTTCGGCGTGGTCCGGCCGCGGGCGCGGCCCGCCAGCAGCAGCGCGCGCTCCATGTAGGCCGCATCGCTCAGCACGGTGCTACCAGTTCTCCTCGAAGAGGCCGTCGACGTACTCCCGCGCCGAGAACGGCACCAGGTCCGCGATCCCCTCGCCGACGCCGACATACCTGATCGGCAGGCCCAGGTCGTGGGCGATGGCCACCGCCACGCCGCCCTTCGCGGTGCCGTCCAGCTTGGCCAGCACGATGCCGGTGACGCCCGAGGCGGCCATGAACTCGCGGGCCTGCGCCAGCCCGTTCTGCCCGACGGTCGCATCGAGCACCAGCAGCACTTCGTGCGGCGCGCCGGGCACTTCCCTCGCGGCGATGCGGTGGATCTTCTGCAGCTCCTGCATCAGGTTCGACCGCGTGTGCAGGCGGCCGGCCGTATCGACGATGATCGGGTCGCGGCCTCGCGCCTTGCCGGCCGCCATGGCGTCGAAGACGACCGACGCCGGGTCGGCGCCTTCACGCGCGCGTATGACGTCGACCTCCGCCCGGGCCGCCCAGATCGTCAACTGCTCGACAGCCGCGGCCCTGAACGTGTCGGCCGCGCACACCAGCGGCTCCGCGCCCTGCGACTTGTACAGGTGGGCCAGCTTCGCGACCGTTGTCGTCTTCCCGGTGCCGTTGACGCCGACCACCAGCACGACGGTCGGGGACCCGGTCCGGGGCGGCACGCCCCCGGATCCGTCCAGAATGGCGAGCAGTTCGTCCTTGACGAGGTCGCGCAGGGACTCGCCGCGCCGGACGCGGGCCTGGACGGCCGAGACGATGCGATCCGCGGCCGCCACGCCGACATCCGCCGTGATCAGGAGTTCTTCGAGGGCGCCGGCGGTGTCGGCATCGATCTGCCTGGTGCGCCGCTCGGGCGCGTCGGCGACTCGCGCAATCTCGTCAAACCGGCCGAACAACTGCTGCGCGGTGCGCCGCAGCCCTTCCCGCACCCGTCCGAACACGCCCATCACGGCATTCTATCATCCGAGCTCGGGCTCACCCCGCTGGGGCCTGAGCATCAGGTCCTCGAGCGCGGCGCGCGGGGTCTTGCCTCCGGCCAGCACCTCGGCCATCTGCTCGGTGATCGGCAACTCGACGCCGAACCGCGCGCCGAGCGCCAGCGCGGCGCCGGTCGTCTTCACGCCCTCGGCGACCATCCGCATGCCGGCCAGCACCTCCGCCAGAGGGCGGCCGTGCGCGAGTTCGATGCCGACATGCCGGTTGCGGCTGTACGGGCCGGTGCAGGTCAGCACCAGGTCGCCCAGGCCCGTCAGGCCGGCGAGCGTCTCACGGCGGCCGCCGGCGGCGACGGCGAGCCGCGAGATTTCCGCCAGGCCGCGCGTGATGAGCGCGGCCTGCGCGTTGTGGCCGAGGCCCAGGCCTTCGGCCACGCCGGCGGCAATCGCGATCACGTTCTTGAGCGCGCCGCCGATCTCGACGCCCACCACGTCGGTTGTCGCGTAGAGGCGCAGGAAGCGCCCGCGGAACTCCGCCTGCACGCGCTCGGCGGCGGAGGAATCCGTGCTGGCGACGGCGAGCGCCGTGGGCAGCTCGCGGGCCACCTCGACCGCGAAGCTCGGCCCGGACATCGCCACCACCGGGTGTCCGTCGCCGGACTCCTGCGCCAGCACCTGCGACATCCGCTCGAGCGTGTCCAGTTCGAGCCCCTTCGCGGCGCTCACCAGCGTCGCGCCCGGCGCCAGGAACGGACGGGCCGCCCGGGCGACGCCGCGCATGGCGTGCGAGGGAACCACGGCCACGACGACGTCGATGCCGTCGAGGGCCTCCTCGATCGCCGTGGTCGGCGCGACGGCGTCAGGAAGCGCGACGTCCGGCAGATAGACGGTGTTGGCGCGCCGCTCGCGCATCTCGGCGATGATCGGCGCCTCGATCGACCAGATGCGGACGGCATGCCCGATCCGCGCCAGGTGCACCGCGAGCGCCGTGCCCCAGCTGCCGGCCCCGAGGATCGCGATATCACTGGGCACGATGGACCTCCAATGGGACGGCACGCTCAGGAGTGTCCCGTGCGCGGCGGCGCGTAGACGAACGCCCGCCCGGGCTCCACGCCGAGCAGGACGCGCCGCGCCAGGTCCAGCGCGATCTGCGCGCGCGAACTGGCGGACGCGCGCCCGGCCGATCGGGAACCGGTACGTCCGGACCACCTGCGCGTCCGCCGTCGTCACCGCGATCACCACCGTGCCGACCGGCTTCTCGTCGCTGCCGCCTGATGGCCCCGCGATCCCGGTGACGCCGATGCCGATCTCGCAGGCGGCGCGCGCGCGGATGCCGTCCGCCATCGCGAGGGCCACCGCCTCGCTGACCGCGCCGTGCGCGGCGATCGTCGCCGGCGGCACGCCGAGCACCGCGTCCTTCGCGTCGTTGCTGTAGCAGACGGCGTTGAACCCGACGTAGTCGGAACTCCCGGGAACGTCGGTCAGCCGAACCGAGATGAGCCCCCCGGTGCACGACTCGGCGACGCCGATGCGCCAGCCGCGGCCGCGCAGCAGCTCGCCGACCACCTCTTCGAGCGAGCGCCCGTCCGCGCTGAAGAGATCCGCGCCGAACAGCGCCGCCAGACCGCGGCGACCGCGGCGTCGAGCCGCGTCTGCGCATCGCGCGGCCGAGGGCGATGCGCACCGACAGGTGCAGTTCGACCTGCGCCGGCGAGGTGAGCACGGTCGTGGCGATCGGCGGGAGCTCCGCCGCCCAGCGCGAGTACACCGGCGCGGCCAGTTCGTCGACTTCCGACTCCGTGCGCCCGCAGATGCGCAGCACGCGCCGCGACAGGCGGCCGCGCCCGGCGATCGGCGCGAGGCGGTCGGCCACGACGCGCTCGAGCATCGGCTTCAGCTCGGCCGGCGGGCCCGGCAGCAGGAGCAGCACGTGCCCGTCGTGCTCGAGCCACAGTCCTGGCGCCGTCCCGAAACCGTTCGGCAGGACGTCGGCGCCTTCGGGCACCATGGCCTGCCGGCGGTTGATCTCGGGCATGCGCGCGCCGCGCGCCGCGAATCGCCGGCGGATCGCCTCGACCAGGTCCGGCTGCTCGCGCAGCGCGCGCCCGGTGACGGCCGACACGGCCTCGCGCGTCAGGTCGTCGTCGGTCGGGCCGAGTCCGCCGCACAGCACCACCAGATCGGTGCGCGCCAGCGCCGCGCGCAGGACCGCTTCGAGGTCGGCGGGCCGGTCTCCGACGATCGCCTTGGCCCTGACCTCGATGCCGTACTCGTTCAGCCGCTCGGTGATGAAGAGCGAATTGGTGTCGAGCCGCGGCGGCACGAGCAGTTCGCTGCCGACGGCGATGATCTCCGCCCAGTGCACGGCAGGGCGGCGGCGGGCCTCGCTCATGCCAGCAGCCCCGGGCGCGCCCACAGCAGGAGCTGCACGCGTGAGATTCGCGTAGACGCCGGCCATCACGTCATCGGCCATGACGCCCCAGCCTCCCGGGATGTGCTTCGAACCGGTTGGCCGGCCAGGGCTTGACGATGTCGAAGACGCGGAACGCGACGAACGCCGGCGAGGACGACCAGCCAGGTGGCAGGCAGGAACAGGAGGCTGACGAACATCCCCACCACCTCGTCGATCACGACCGGCCCGGGGTCTTCCACGCCAAGCGCCTGCTCCGTGATCCGGGCGCTCCACGCGCCGGCGGCGACAATCGCGGCGCACACCGCGATTTCGAGCCACGCCGAATGGGCCAGGCGCAGCAGCAGGAAGAACGGGATGGCCGCCGCCGAACCCACCGTGCCCGGCGCCACCGGCGCGAAGCCGACGTAACCGAACGAGGCGAACGCAACCGCGAGTCGGGAACGGAGAGGACGTGCTGTCATGGGTGACCGATCCACGGAATCAGCGCCGGCGGCAGATCACGCGTCCGCGACGCGAACCACGCGCGTGCCGGCAAGGCGGTCGTGCAGACCGCGGTGATCGCCGACGAGGCCTGCCAGCCAGCCGAGTCCGGCCGGCAGCAGGGAGACCATCATGGCTGCGCCGCGCAGGGTGGCGCGCCGCAGGTCCATACGCTCCCGCCGATCCGGGACGACCTCGATCCCGGCCGCCATCTTGCCGAACGTCTGACCGAGGGTGCCCGTGAAGAGGACGACGTAGCCGAGGTTCAGGAGGAGGAGGAACCCCGCCATCGGCAGGACGGGAATGACGTGCAGGTCGTTGAACGTGAGCCCGCACAACGCCAGCGTGAAATGGAGCACGACGAGGTCGATGATGACCACGAGGCCCAGGTCGATTGCCGCCGCGGCCGCCCGCCTCCCGGCGGTGGCGGCTTCGGCGTCCGGCTGGGCAGCGCGCGGCATTCCCGGCGGCGGACCGTCGGAGGCGCGGGACTCGGAGCGCTCCTCGAGCTCAGCCGCGAGGCAGCGGAGTCGCTCCGGGCTCCGGCGCCGGCGAGCGGGGGCGGATGCGTGTCGGCGTGGGCGTGGCCCGCCGCACCGCCAGCGGCGCCCGCGGCGGCGGCAGCACCGGCGCGTCTCCGCGGAACAGGGGCAGGTCGACGGGCATGCCTTCCGGGAGCGTGGTCAGCGCGCGGTCCGCGCCCTCGCCGCCCGGGGTGGACGGGGACCGCCTGTAGCGGGCGCCGCGGGCGAGGCCCGGATCGCGGAGCGCGGCCCCGCCGGGTGTGGCCGGCGGCGTGTTCCGGCCGCGACGGGTCCCGGCGTCACTGACGAGCGAGAAGTCGTAGCCGCAATTCCTGCAGCGTTCGCCGCTGTCGAAGCCGAGGTAGCCGCACTTGGGGCACTTCACCGGCGCACCTCGGAAGGCCCGGCGTCGCCCGCCCCGGGCGGCGGCGCGCTGGCGGGGCCGTAGGCGGCGCCCGCGGATTCCAGCAGGATGCGCTGAATCTCCGTCCTGAGGCTGGTCGCCTCCGGCGCGAGCGGGTCCGCGTCCGACACGCCATCGAGCGCCCCGAGCGCCGCCTTCAGATGGCCGGCCTGGTACAAGTCGCGCGCGCGGCCGAGCGCCACCTCCGACGGCCTCGGCACCGGCAGCGGATCCGGGGTCACGGCGGCTCCGGCGACGGGAGTCTGCCGCCAGTCGCGCGCCACGAGCGGCCTCAGGAGGTCGCGGGACGCCGCGAACAGGATGACCACGCCGACGAGCATCGCCGCACCGAGGATCGGGAGCGCTCGCACCGGGCGGGCGGAGGCGGCCAGCAGCCCGCGGCCGGCCCTGCCGGTCCGGTTGTCGCCCGCGTCGCGCGGCGTCGCCCCCGGCTCCCGGGCCGGCGGCGACAGCCGGTCGAGGCGGTCGAGATACGCGTGCGCCAGGTCGTGCGGTTCCCCGCTGGCGACGGCGGTCGAGAGCAGCCGGCGGGCCTCCGGGCCGTCTCCGCGGTCGAGCGCCGCCACGCCTTCCCCGACGAGTTCTTCCGTCGTGCGCAGGCGCTCGGCGAGCGCGCCCCGCGCGCGGGCGATGTACGACCGCGCTCGCGCGTGGCCCCGATCGAGGAACAGCACCCGGCCCCAGATGTTGATGGCCTCCTGGTAGCGGCCGCCGAAGTACTGCTCGAGCCCGGCGAGCAGCAGTTCGTCGATCTTGGCGTCGCGATCCAGGTCGGGCTGGAGGGTGTCGGGTCCCGGCGCGTCGAGGGATCGTGGGTCGGCCATTCGGGTGTGCTCGGAAAGGGATTATACGTCAGACTCAGCCGCCGTCCTCGTCGCGCTCGCTGCCGCGGGGCGGGGCGATCCCGAGGGCGCGCATCTTGCGATAGAGGTTGCTCCGCTCGACGCCCAGCGCCTCGGCGGTGCGGGAGATGTTGCCCTGCTGCCGCGCGAGCGCCTTCAGGATGTAGTCGCGCTCGAACGCGTCGCGGGCGTCGTGCAGCTGCCGCATGTCGTCGGCGGCCTCGGCCGGCGCGGGCTTTCCGCCGCCGCCCAGGAACGCGAGATCCTGCGAGGTGATCACCTCGCCGGGCACCATGATCATCAGCCGCTCGATCACGTTTCGAAGCTCGCGGACATTGCCCGGCCAGGCGTACTGCGCCAGCACCGCCGCCGCCGACGGGTCGAGGCTCTTGAGGCGCCGCCCGTACTCGCGCGCGAACAGCCGCGTGAAGTGCTCCGAGAGCAGCGGGATGTCCTCCTGGCGCTCGCGCAGCGGCGGCACGAAGATCGGGATGACGTTGAGGCGGAAGTACAGGTCCTCCCGGAAGCGCCCGGCCCGGATCTCCCCGGTCAGGTCCTTGTTGGTGGCCGCGAGCACGCGCGTGTCGACGCGGATGCGGGCCGTGCCGCCGACCGGCTCGACCACCTGCTCCTGCAGGGCCCGCAGGACCTTGGCCTGGGTCTTGAGGCTCATGTCCCCGATCTCGTCGAGGAAGATGGTGCCGCCGTCGGCGAGCTCGAACTTCCCGCGCCGGTCCGACACGGCGCCGGTGAAGGCGCCGCGGACGTGGCCGAACAGCTCCGACTCGATCAGCTCCTCCGGGATGGCGGCGCAGTTCACCTCGACGAACGGCCCGCCGCGCCGCCGGCTGAGGGCGTGGATCGAGCGCGCCACCAGCTCCTTGCCGGTCCCGTTCTCGCCCGAGATGAGCACGCGGCCGTTGGTGGGCGCCGCCATCGCCACCTGCTCGCGCAGCTGGCTCATCGCGTAGCTCTCGCCGACCATCTTCAGGTCCTGGTCCACGCGGGCCCGAAGCTGCCGGTTCTCCACCTCGAGGCGCTGCTGGCGGAGCGCGTTGCTGACGACGAGCACGGTCTTCTCGAGCGAGAGCGGCTTCTCGATGAAGTCGAAGGCGCCGATCTTGATCGCCTTCACCGCCGACTCGATGTTGCCGTGCCCGGAGATCATCACCACCGGGGTGTCCACCTGCCGGTCGCGCAGGCGCTGGAGCGTCGCGAGCCCGTCGATGCCGGGCAGCCAGATGTCGAGCAGGATCACGTCGTACGCGGCCCGCGTGAGCCGGTCGAGGCAGGCTTCCCCGCTGTCGACGGCGTCGACGTCGTAGCCCTCGTCGCGCAGGACGCCGATGAGCGCCGCGCGGACGCCCGGCTCGTCGTCGACGATCAGGACGGCTGCCTTCACGTCGTCTCCGTTCCGGCCGGCGCCTCGCCGCCGCAGGGCAGCTCGATCGTGAACCGCGTGCCCCGGGGATCGTTGGCGCCGACCTCGACCGACCCGCCGTGCTCGGCGACGATCCGCCGCACGATCGCGAGCCCGAGCCCGCTGCCGCGCTTCTTCGTCGAGTAGTAGGGCATGAACAGCTTGTCCCGCTCCTCGGGGGCGATGCCGGGCCCGTCGTCCGCCACGATGATGCGGACGGCGCCGGCGGCGGCGTCGTGCTGGGTTTCGACGACGATCAGCCCCTGCTGGTTGAGCGCCTCGATCGCGTTGTCGACGAGGTTGATGACGACGCGCCGGATCTGATCGGGATCGAGGCGCACCGGCGGCAGCGACACCGCGAACAGCGTCGCGATGCGCACGTGCGCGAAGAGCCCCTCGTAGAGCCCCAGCGTGCCGGCGAGGAGCTGATGCACGTCGGTGGGCACGCGCTTCGGCGACGGCATGCGGGCGAACTGCGAGAACTCGTCCACCAGCGTCTTCAGCGCCTCCACTTCCCCGACGATCGTCCCGGTGCACTCGTCGACCAGCTCGCGCACCGGCGCCGGCGCGCCCGAGAACTGGCGCTGCAGCCGCTGGGCGCACAGCTGGATCGGCGTGAGGGGATTCTTGATCTCGTGCGCGAGGCGCCGGGCGACCTCGCGCCAGGCCGCCACTTTCTGGGCCCGGATGAGCGGCGTGATGTCGTCGACCACCAGCACGCGGCCATCGAGCTCGCGGCCGTCGCCGTGCAGGGGCGTGGCGGCCAGCGCGAGCTGCACCTCCCGCCCGTCGCGGTTGAGCACGATCTCCTGCGCCGGCCACTCCTTGCCCGCCACGTAGGGCGCCGTGGCCAGTTCCGCCAGCGGCTTCAGCTCGCCCGAGCCGAACACGTCCTCGGCCGGCCTGCCGGGGGCGCCCTCGTCGAGCCCGAGCAGCGTCGACGCCGCGGGGTTCAGAATCCCGATGCGCCCCGCCGCGTCGATGGTGATGACGCCGGTCGCGACCCGATCGAGGACCGCCTCGGTGAACCGCCGGCGGTCTTCGACCTCGGCGTGCTTCCGCTGCAGATCGACGCTCGACTGCTCGAGGGCCCGGCGGCTGGCCGCGAGTTCGTCCGCCATCGTGTTGAACGCGTCGACGAGCGAGCCGAACTCGTCGACCGTCTCGCGCTCCAGCCGGTGCTCGAAATGGCCGGCCCCGATCTCGCGGGCGGCGGCGGCCAGCAGCTGGACCGGCCGCGTGATGCGCTTGGCGAGGTAGAGCCCCATCCAGGTGGCGCTGACGAGGATCATCAGCGTGACCATCAGGAAGAACGACAGGTAGACGCCGGTCAGCGCCGGCTTGAACACGCGCAGCTGGGTGTACGACTCGAAGGCCCTGGTCATGCCCCGCGCGCGCGCCGCCATCTCGCCGGTGAGCTGCACGGAGCCGACCACCACGCCCGTCGCGGAGCCGTCCGCGCGGCGGACGACGGCCGCGGCGCGGATGAGCTCGCCGCCGCTCGCGAGGGGCTCCCGCATCCAGGCGTCCGGCTGGCCGCTGGCCGCGCGGGCCGCGAGCCGCTCGGAGGTGTCGCGGGACTTCACCGGTCCCGCGGCCGCCGACGCCACGTCGACCACCGGCACCGGTTCCGGAAGGCCGTCGGCGCCGGGCGCCAGCCGGTACACCTCGACCAGCGTCAGCCGCTGGTCGGTGACCGACCCGGCGACCGCGTCGCGCAGCACGCGCAGGTCCGAGGTCCCGAGGTCCGCCGTGCCGAGGATCCGGGCCAGGCGCGCCGTCTCGTCGGACACCTGCCGCTGCCGGTCGTGGTAGTAGTCGCTCGCGATCCGCTGCGCCGAATCGAGCATCTCGTCCATCGGCGCGTTGAACCAGCGGTCCACGCTGTTGAAGATGAGCTGGCTCCCCACCAGCAGCACCAGGACCGCGGGGATGAGCGTCATGGCGAGCAGCACGAGGACCAGCTTCGCGCGGAACCGCGCGAACGGCAGCGCGCGCTTCCGCTCGACCAGCATCTTGATGACGCTGCGGGCGAGGACGAACACCAGCCCCACCAGCATCGTGAGGTCGACGACCGACAGCGCGTAGAGGACGAACTCGCTCAGGAAGTCCGGCGCGAGCTGGCTGGACCGGTTCAGCAGCAGCATCATGCCGGCGAGCGCCAGCACGAGGGCGAAGATCCCGAGGAGCACCTGCAGCGGGCTGTCGCGGAAGGGCCGCCGGGGACGGGCCGCCGGCGGGCGCGGAACCGGCCGGGCGCGACGAGGCGGGCGATGCGGGCCTGGTGGCCATGTGCCGCCCGCCCGTTACGGGATGAACGTGAAGCGGGCGACGCCGTTCGCCGCGTCACGTCCCCAGGGCCAGAAGAAGAAGGTCACGCGCGGCCGCGTGCGCACGCGCACCCGCACGTAGTACTCGGCGTTGGGCTCGAGGCGGCCGGTGCTGAAGAGCGGGAGCCGGTCGAAGCCCAGGGCGAACCGCTTCACGTCGGCCTTGTCCTCGCAGACCCTCGAGTCGGCGAGCCGCCCGTCGACGCTGCGGCTCAACTGGTAGCGGCGCGTCAGGGTGTCGTACTGGACGCTGGCGGAGACCGTGGCGCTGGCGAGCGTGCGGTCGAACCAGATGCTGACCTCCTCGCGCAGGTCGGTCTCGTAGGTGATCGTGGTGGCGAGGCCGGACGAGATGGCCTCCTCGAGGTCGCCCATCAGGCCGTCTGACGCCGTGGCGGACACATACACCTGGCCGTCGCGGGCCACGGCCCCCACCTCGACGCCGCGATCCCCGCCGGCCTCGGCGAGGAACGCGCACAGCACGATCGCGATCAGGCGGCCCGGCATCATTCCTTCGCGTTGATGAGGTCCTTCAGCTCGACCATGAACTCGCCGATGTCGCGGAAATCGCGGTACACCGACGCGAAGCGCACGTAGGCCACCTTGTCGAGGCGCTTCAGGTCCTGCATCACGATGACGCCGATCTCGCCGGTGGCGATCTCCTTCTCGGGGCGATCCTGCAGGATGCCCTCGATCCGGTCGGCAATCGCCTCGAGCGCCGACACCGTCACGGGGCGCTTCTCGCACGCGCGGAGCATGCCGGCGATGAGCTTCTGCCGCTCGAATCGCTCGCGCCGGCCGTCCTTCTTGATCACCATGTACGGGATGTCGTCGACGCGCTCGTAGCTGGTGAACCGGCGGCTGCACTCGAGACACTCGCGCCGGCGCCGGATGACGTCGCCTTCCTTGCTCTCGCGCGAGTCGACGACTTTGTCGCCCATGTGGCCGCAGTACGGGCACTTCATGCCGCGTCTCCCGGCGACGTCGGCGCGGCCAGGCCCCGGACGCGACTGAGGCTCAGCCCTTCCTGGGCGAGGAAGATGGCCCCCGCGATCGTCACGGGCACGAAGGAAATCGCGTGCAGCACGACGGCCGCCCCCACCGCACGGTCGTTCGCCACGCCGAAGAACGCCACGGCGCCGATCTGGTAGGCCTTGTGGAAGCCGCCCACCGCGCCGGGCGTCGGCACGGCGACGCCGACGACGAGCACGGCCATGATGAGGAACGCGCCGGGATAGCTCATGTCGATGTGGAACGCCCGCGAGGTGGACCAGATCCCCAGCGCGATCGACAGCCAGAGCGGGAGCGAGAGCAGCCCCGCGACGGCAAGGCGGCCCGGCTGCCGCACGACCGCGAGCCCCTCGAGGAACGTGCGCACCAGCTGCGCCATCGCCGTCGCGATTCTCGACGGCAGCACGCGCTCCACCCGCAGGGCCCACGCGGACAGCTTCTCCGGGTGCCCCGCCACCACCATCATGAAGGCCAGTCCGGCGACCGAGGCGATGGCGGCCAGCATGCCGCCGGACTTGAGCGCCACGAACGTCGCCGAGCGCTCGACCGCGATGGCCGGACGCGAAAACGCCAGATAGAAGCCGAACAGCAGGAGCACCGTGATGAGGTCGAGCAGCCGCTCGAGCACGATGGTCGCAAACGCCGACGTGGCGCTGAAGCCCGAGCGCCGCGCCAGCAGGTAGGGCCGCACCACTTCGCCGGCCCTGGCCGGCAGCAGCGTCGACGCGGCAAACCCGATCACCGTCGTCTTGAACACGGCCGAGAACGGAGGGGTGCCGAGCGGGCGAAGGAGGTACTGCCAGCGCAGGGCCCGGAAGACGTACGTCATGCCGGTGACCCCGACGGCCAGCGCGAGCAGGCCGACGCGCCCGTTCTGAATCTCGCCCCAGACCTCGCGCAGGTTGGCTCCGCGCAGGAACCAGGCCAGCATCCCGACCGACAGCGCCAGCACGAGCCCGGTTCGAATGTGCGCACGCATCCGCAGGGGACTCTACTACACCTGATTCGCCAAGTCCAGTCATGTCAGGCAGTTACCGTCGTACTTGAACCGCCGGCGCACGGCCGGTAAGATCGGCGCCATCCGGAGGCCAGACCGACACCATGAAAGACGCCATTGTCGAAACCAGACTCGAGGGGCTCGTCCCCTTCCGCCAGGGCAAGGTCCGCGACCTCTACGAGGTCGGCGACGACCTGCTCATCGTGGCCACGGACCGGATCTCGGCGTTCGACTACGTCCTGGCCACGGGAATCCCCGACAAAGGCGCGGTGCTGAACCAGTTGTCCGCGTTCTGGTTCGGCCTGATGGCCGACGTCGTGCCGAATCACGTGATTGCCACCGACCCTGCCGAGTACCCCGAGCCGGCGCGCCGCCATGCGTCCATGCTCCACGGGCGGTCGATGCTGGTCCGCCGCACCCGCCCGCTGGCCATCGAGTGCGTGGTGCGCGGGTACCTGTCGGGTTCGGGCTGGAAGGAGTACGTGAAGACCGGGCGCGTGTGCGGGATCGACCTGCCCGCCGGCCTGCGTGAATCGGACCGCCTGCCGCGGCCGATCTTCACCCCGTCGACCAAGGCCGAGAGCGGCCACGACATCAACATCACCGAGGACGAGGCGGGGGCCATCGTGGGCGCCGGACTCGTCGCCGCCGTGCGCGATCTCTCCATCGAGGTGTACCGGCGGGGCGCCGCGCACGCCGAGCAGCAGGGCATCATCGTCGCCGACACGAAGTTCGAGTTCGGCCTCGTGGACACGCCCGGGAAGCCCGCGAGCCTGATGCTCATCGACGAGGTCCTGACGCCCGACTCGTCGCGGTTCTGGCCTGCCGACGCGTATGCCCCCGGCGGTGCCCAGCCCAGCTACGACAAGCAGTACGTGCGCGACTACCTCGAGCCGATTGGCTGGAACAAGCAGCCGCCGGCGCCGGCGCTGCCGCCCGACGTCGTGGCGAAGACGCGCGAGCAAGTACGTCGAGGCCTTCCGGCGCCTGACCGGCCGCGAACTCGCCTGACGGGCCGCTGTCGCCGTCCTCGGGGCTGGGCAAGCCCCCGCGCGTCCCCGCTCACGCAAGCCGGAAGACGCATCTCCGGGGTCCGTCGGCGGAATGCGGGGCCCACTTCGTCACCCACGGCTTCGGCCCCTGCGATGCGTTCTACCCGCTGTCGCTCATCGGCTGGTCGAGGGCCGCCCGGTGCATGCCGAACCCCGAATCCCGAGTCCCCAGTCCCGCAGTCCCGGCGTCTTGACACTCCAGCCGGCCGCTGCGTCATAATTAGCAGTCGATGACTGCGAGTGCTAGCGCGCAGTGCGACTGCGCGCTGGGTGAACCAGGGTCTTCTCTTTCAGGCAGGAGCAAGGAGCACTATGAAGGTCAAGCCACTTCATGACCGGATCCTCGTGAAGCGAATCGAGGAAGGCGAACAGGTCGTCGGCGGCATCATCATCCCGGACACCGCCAAGGAAAAGCCTCAGCAGGGCAAGGTCGTCGCGGTCGGCGCCGGCAAGATCGACGACAAGGGCAAGCGCGTGCCGCTCGACGTGAAGGAAGGCGACACGATCCTGTTCGGCAAGTACTCCGGACAGGAGATCAAGGTGGACGGCGAGGAGTACCTCATCATGCGCGAGGACGAGGTGCTCGGGGTTATCGAAGGCTGAGGCAGCGAGGTCAAGGAGTCCAACGATGGCAAAACAGATTGTGTACGGAGAGCAGTCGCGCCAGGCGATCCTGCGCGGCGTGAACAAGCTGGCCGACGCGGTGAAGGTCACCCTCGGCCCGAAGGGCCGCAACGTCGTCCTCGACAAGAAGTTCGGATCGCCGACCATCACCAAGGACGGCGTGACGGTGGCGAAGGAAATCGAGCTGAAGGACCCGCTCGAGAACATGGGCGCGCAGATGGTGCGCGAGGTGGCGAGCAAGACGTCCGACGTGGCCGGTGACGGCACGACGACGGCGACGGTGCTCGGCCAGGCGATCTACCGCGAAGGCGCGAAGATGGTGGCGGCCGGCGCGAACCCGATGGACATCAAGCGCGGCATCGAGCGCGCGGTCGAGGCGATCGTCGGCGACCTCAAGAAGCGGTCGAAGCCCGTCAAGGGCCACATGATCGCCCAGGTCGGCACGATCTCGGCGAACAACGACGAGACCATCGGCAAGATCATCGCCGAGGCGATGGACAAGGTCGGCAAGGACGGCGTCATCACGGTCGAAGAGGCCAAGACGCTCGAGACGTCGCTCGAGGTGGTCGAGGGCATGCAGTTCGACCGCGGCTACCTCTCGCCCTACTTCGTGACGGATCCCGAGCGCATGGAAGTGGTGCTCGAGAACCCGATCATCCTCATCCACGAGAAGAAGATCAGCTCGATGAAGGACCTCCTGCCGGTGCTCGAGCAGGTGGCCCGCATGGGCAAGCCGCTGCTCATCATCGCCGAGGACATCGAGGGCGAGGCGCTGGCGACGCTCGTCGTGAACAAGCTGCGCGGCACGCTGCAGGCCGCCGCGGTGAAGGCGCCGGGCTTCGGCGATCGCCGCAAGGCCATGCTCGAGGACATCGCGATCCTCACCGGCGGCAAGGCCGTCACCGAGGACCTCGGCATCAAGCTCGAGAACGTCAAGGTCGAGGACCTCGGCAAGGCGAAGAAGATCACGATCGACAAGGACAACACGACGATCGTCGAGGGCGGCGGCGAAAGCGCCAAGATCGAGGGCCGCGTGAAGCAGATCCGCGCGCAGATCGAGGAGACCACCTCGGACTACGACCGCGAGAAGCTGCAGGAGCGCCTGGCGAAGCTCGTGGGCGGCGTCGCGGTCATCAAGGTCGGCGCGGCGACCGAGACCGAGATGAAGGAGAAGAAGGCGCGCGTCGAGGACGCGATGCACGCGACCAAGGCGGCCGTCGAAGAGGGCATCGTCCCCGGCGGCGGCGTCGCGCTCATCCGCGCGCTCAAGGCGCTCGAGGGCCTCAAGCTCGAAGGCGACCAGCAGGTCGGCGTCAACATCGTGAAGCGCGCCGTCGAGGAGCCGCTCCGCTGGATCGCCCAGAACGCGGGGCAGGAGGGCTCGATCGTCGTCCAGAAGGTCAAGGAAGGCGTCGACGACTTCGGCTTCAACGCGCTGACCGACGAGTACGAGAACCTGGTGGCGGCGGGCGTCATCGACCCGGCCAAGGTCGTCCGCTCGGCGCTGCAGAACGCGTCGTCGATCGCGTCGCTGCTGCTCACGACCGAGGCGATCGTCGCCGACATCCCGGAAGAGAAGAAGGAACCGGCGATGCCTGGCGGCGGGCCCGGTGGCATGGGCGGGATGTACTAGGCTCGGGGCTAGGGGCTAGGGGCTCGGGACTAGTCAGTAGCCAGCAGTCACGCCTAGCCAGTAGCAGAATACACGGCAAGAAGAACGGCCCGGTTGGCGCAATGCCAGCCGGGCCGTTTTCGTGTCGTTCAGTCTGACTAGCGCCTAGTCCCGACCCGAGTCCCCAGCTCCCTACCGCAGCGTGAACGTCAGCTCGATCGTCACCAGCACCGGCACCGGCTGGCCGAGGCGCTTGCCGGGCACGAAGCGCCACTGCTTGGCGGCCTTGACCGCCTCCTGATCGAGCCCGAAGCTGGAGTCGAGCGACCGCGCGACCTGGCAGTCGCCCACCGTGCCTTCCGCGGTCACCACGCAGTCGAGCACGGCCGTCCCCTGGATCTTCGCCCGCATGGCGTCGGCCGTGTATTGCGGCTTCACTTCCCTGAGCAGCCGCGGCAGCTCGATGCCGGACCCCGGACGGTACGCCCCGCCGCCGAATCCCCCGCCCCAGCCCGGCCCGAGGCCCGAACCTGTCCCCGGCCCGATGCCGGTCCCGGTTCCCGTCCCGGCCCCGCCCCCGGAACCAGATCCCTGCGACGTGGTGGAATTGGACGACTTCATGCCGTCGATCGACGCCGACCAGGCTCTGCTCGGCCGACGCCATCGCCTTGGCCGGGATGTTGAAATCCATCTTCGGCAGCTCGTCCTCGGGCGACTTGACCGGCACGATCTCGGGCGGCTTGGAGACGGGAACGGTGAGCTTGTCCTTGCCGATGTCCTTGGCGAGACGCGGCGGCTCGATCGACTTGTTGCCGCCGCCGCCGCCGCCCCCACCCGGGCCGGGCTCGCTCAGGAAGACGATCCGGTTGGTGGGAGTATCCTCGAGCGCCTGGCGAAGGTCGAGCGGCCCCACCTCGGGCAGCCAGGCGGCGAGAAACATCAGCCCGACGATGACGAGGGCGTGGAAGGCGGTCGAAAAGCCCATGGCGCCCGACAGGCGCGGCGCCTGCGTCTCGAAGGAAAACGGCACGTCCTTCGGGTGCATGTGCTCGAGGTGCACCGACACGTGACCGACAGAGGTCGGAGAGGCCTGGTCACGCTCAGCCTGTTCAGCCATCGACTTTCCCACTACGCACAATTGTCTCGCGGAGGCCGCCAATGTGCAATTGCAATACCGATGCCCGGCCAGTTGCGCCAAAACCGCAGCGCGACAGCGACCGGCCGCGGGCGCTTCGCTGGGGATTCGTCCTTCCCGACGGGCGCCGCTGTCATCCCCGCTGGACACCCCCTTGAGGATTAGACGCGCAACGGCCCGAATCGGATGCTTCACGCCAGGGCACCGCGAGGCCCTGGCGCGTCCGGTCAGACCCGGTTGGCCCAGGCGCCGATGGCCGCGTTGCCTCCGCCATACGACTGCATCACGGCCAGCGCGTCTGCCGCCCTCGGCGCGTCCTCGATCGCGACGAGCACGCCGCCCTTCCCCACCAGCGTCTCGAAGATCAGGCCGTCGTGGGCCTGGAACCCGGCGCGCCTCATGGCGGCGGCGATGCCGATCCTCGCGAGGTCGCGGCCCGGGCCATCGAGCGTGCCCGTCAGCGTGCCGCGGGCCACGGCCGCCCCCACGACCGGAAGCTCGAGGGCGTCGGGCGCGGCGCCCAGCGCGCGTTCGATGAGCGCGGACGCTTCGGGCGACGCCTTCGCCGCCACCGTCATCCGCTCGGCGCCGAACCCCTGGGCCTTCAGCGCGTCGATGCCGCGCTCCGCCCACGCGAGGTCCTTGAACACGCCGATGGTGAACAACGCCGATTCGAATTGGGCCATGCCGCTCTCCGGATTCTCGTTCGCCAGGGGGACTCTTCTAACTGTAAGCTTGATGGGCGGCGGCTTCAAGGGCGAAGCCGCACCAATTCCATGCCGGACCACGATGCGGATGTGCTGATTGTCGGCGCGGGCCCAGCCGGGGCGTGGGCCGCGCGGCAGCTCGCCCTCGGAGGCGCCTCGGTGCGCCTGATTGACGCCAGCCACCCGCGCGAGAAACCGTGCGGCGGAGGCCTGACCGAGCGTTGCGTGGTGATGCTCGGCGGCGTGGTCGAGCGCGTCCCGCATGTCGCGATCGAGCGCGTCCGGTTCGAGTCTCCGCCGGTCGGCCGCGATCCGTATCCGCCGCCGCCCCGCACGCCGCCCTCGGTCACCGTCGATGTGCCTCGCGGCGCCCCGGGCAAACCCGTCTCCCCGCTCGTGGTCGTCAGCCGGCGCGCGTTCGACGCCGCGCTCGTCGACGACGCGCGCGAGGCCGGCGCGGACCTGATCCCCGAGCGCGCGGTGGACGTGCACGTCGACGAGGGCTCGGTCTCGGTGTCCACGCGCCAGCGGCGCTGGCGTGGACGGTACCTCATCGGCGCCGACGGCGCGAACAGCCTGGTGCGGCGCCGGCTGCACACGCCGCTCCCCGCCTCGCACTGGTCGCTGGCGACCGGCGTGTTCGCAGACGGCCGCGCAGCTCCGAGATCGCCGTGCGATTCGTCCGGCAGCCGCCCGGCTACATCTGGTCCTTCCCGCGCGCGGACCACCTCGCGATCGGCATCTGCGCGCCGGCCGACCGGGCCAACGCCGCCGAACTGCGCGGCCATCTCGACCGCTGGCTCGCCAGGCAGGACCTCGCGCGCGAACGACCGATGACGCCCTATTCCTGGCCGATCCCGTCGCTCCCCGCGACAGCGTGGGCCGATGGCGTGCCCACCGGGCCGCGGTGGCTGCTCGCCGGCGACGCCGCCGGCCTCGTTGACCCGCTCACCCGGGAGGGCATCTACTACGCGCTTCGCTCCGGAGCGCTGGCCGCGCAGGCCCTGCTGGGGACCGCCCCGGAGCCGAGCCGGCGCTATGCCGGCGCCGTGCAATCCGAGCTGGTGTCGGAACTGGCGCTGTCGGCACGGGCCAGGGGCACGTTCTTCTCGCCGCTGGTCACGCGCCTCTGGATCGACGTCCTCCGCGAGAGCCCGCGCGTCCGGTCCATGGCCCTCGACGTGGTGGTCGGCGCCATCGGCTACTATCACCTGCGCCGACGGGCGGTGGCCGCGCTCGAGGCGGGCGCGGCCCTGCGCGTGGTCCGCGCCCAGGCGGCCCGCTATCTCCGGCTTGCGCCCTGACGACCGGCCGGGCCGAAGAGTGCTACAATCCGGCATATGAATCTAGGCCTTCCGGAGCTGCTCGTCATTCTGGCCATCATCATCCTGGTCTTCGGCGCCAACCGGCTGCCGGACCTTGGCCGGGGCATCGGCCGGGCGATCAAGAACTTCAAGGAAGCCACCACCGACGGCCGCGAGAAGCACGAATAGGACCGGTTTCATCACCTGCGTGCGGCGGCCCGCATTCGCCGCGAGAACGGGTGCTGAAACCGCCCCAGCAGCGACGGCCTAGTACATCCGGCTGTCCCCCACCCGCCTCGTGACGCGTTCCCGGTCGAGGTATTCGAGCAGGGGGATCGCGTACTTCCGCGACATCCCGTAGCGGTCCTTGAACGCCGCCACATCCAGCGTCACCGCCGCGCCCGGCGATGCCTGCTTCAGCGACGCCACATCGGCTTTGAGCGCACGAAGGGCCGTCTCGTGGAACACGAGCGCGTCGACGCGCACGAGCGTCTTCTGGCGCACGAGCCACGCCACCACGTTCGACACTCGCGCCGGCGGTATCCCGAGGGATTCCGCGAGCGCCGGCTGATCCGGCGGTCGCAGGCCGGCTTCCAGGTACCGGGCGGCGATCGCCTCACGCGCCGCCGCGTCCGCGCCGCCCGCGTCCGGGCGGCGGCCCGCCACCCCGATGCGATCGGTCGCGGTGATGCGCCCCTTCCTGACGAGATCGTCGACGACACGCTCGAAGACGCCGGGAGCCGCGCGCCCGCAGGCGCGCACCCGCGCCTCCTCGCGCGGGATCCCCTCTTCCATCGGGTGGTCGCGGTGAAAGCCTTCGGCGAGTTCGACCAGCGCCCGGCCGATCTCCTCGAGCTGCGCCGGCGCCACCAGCACGGCGCCGATGGCGACAAGCGCCCCCTGTGCCTGCAGGCGCTCGACCGGCTCCCTGGCGTCGCCGGTGAGGAGCCCGAGCCTGGCGGTCAGCGCCGCGCGCGGCAGCCCGGCATGCCCGGCCTCGGCCGCCAGCATCAACGCGGCGCGCTCGGTCGCCTGCTCCGGGCCGGCGGCGGTCGAGGGATCGAGCCCGGCGAAACGGGACCTGCCGGCCGCGGTGCGAATGCCGCCCCTCGGCGGCTGCGGGTCGAGGACCACCCCGCCGCCAATCGTGTCCGGCGGCGAGTACGCGCGGACGATGAAACGGTCGCCGCGCGTGACCACAACCGGCCCCTCGAGCCGCAGACGTGCGTAGGCCGATCGCCCGGGCGGAATCTCGGGGGCCGGCGCCGTCTCGCCGCCGCCGTGCCCGCCGTCAGCGACGATCGAGGAGACCGCGACCCGCCCGAGCACTTCGCTCGTCCCCTGGTGAAACCTGAGGCGCGCGCCGTGGCGCAGCGCCCTGGCCCCGCCGAGCAGTTCCATCCGCACGTCGACGACCCGGGTCGCCGAGAACGCGCCCGCGGATGCCAGCGTCTGGCCGCGGAGCAGGTCGCCGACATCGACGCCGCCCAGGTTGACGGCCACGCGCTGGCCCGCCACCGCGCGGGTCACGCGCGCGCCGTGCACCTGCACCCCCCGCAGCTTCACGGACCGGTCGCCGGGCAGCACCACCGCCGCGCTCTCGGCGTCGAGGCGGCCGCCGACCAGCGTGCCGGTCACGACCGTCCCGAAGCCGCGCATCGAGAAGACGCGATCGATCGGCAGCCTCGCGGGCCCGTCCTCCCGTCGTCCGGCCGCGGCGGCACCGACGCCGGCAAGCGCCGCCCGGAGGGCGTCGAGGCCTTCGCCGGTCCGCGCCGACACCGGCGAGCACGGGCGCCGCTTCCAGGAACGACCCGGCGACCAGCTCCGCCACGTCCGCGCGGACCAGGTCGAGCATCCCGCGCTCGACGGCGTCGATCTTCGTCAGGACGACCAGGCCGGCCGGCACCTGCAGGAGCCGGCAGATCTCGAAGTGCTCGCGCGTCTGCGGCATCACCGACTCGTCGGCCGCGACGACGAGCATCACGGCATCGAGGCCGCCGACGCCGGCGAGCATGTTCTTCACGAACCGCTCGTGGCCGGGCACGTCGATGAACGCCACGCTCAGCCCCGCGGCCTCCCAGTGGGCGAAGCCGAGGTCGATGGTGATGCCGCGGGCCTTCTCTTCCTTCAGCCGGTCGGGATCGGTGCCGGTGAGCGCCAGCACGAGACTGCTCTTGCCGTGGTCGATGTGCCCGGCCGTCCCGATCACGATGTGCTTCATGGTGGTCATCGCCTCCGCCGCGTTCCGCCGCTCCGTGGCTGGCGCGCGGTGTGCCGACGGCGATCGGAGGCAGGCCTGCCCTTCTTCGCCGTGACGCGGCGGCGGGTCGCGGTGCCGTCCAGCACGGCGCCACTCTGCCCGGCCAGCCCGAAATCGATGAGCCGGCGGTCGGCATCCACCCTCAGCACCCGCACGCGGACGCGATCACCGAGCCTGTAGACGCGCCGTGACCGCACGCCGTGGATGAGGTGGGCGGACGCCAGGTAACGGTAGTCGTCATCAACCAGCGTCGACAGGTGGACCAGCCCTTCCACGAACGGCTCCACCAGTTCGACGAACAATCCGAAGGCGCTGACGCCCGTCACGTAGCCGTCGAACTCCTCGCCGACCCGGTCGGCCATGAAGCGGACGTGCTTCCACTGCACCAGCTCGCGCTCGGCCTCGGCCGCGCGCCGCTCCCGCTGCGACGCGTGCGCCGCGACGGCCGGCAGTTCGGCCTCGAGCGCGTCGCGCCGCGCCGGGCTCACCTCGCCCCGCCGGGCGGCGCGCAGCAGCCGATGCACGACCAGATCGGGATAGCGCCGGATGGGCGACGTGAAGTGCGTGTAGGTGGGCGTGGCCAGGCCGAAGTGCCCCGCGTTCACCGTGTCGTAGCGTGCCTGCGACATGGTCCGCAGCATCAGGAACGCGATGGGCCGCTCGACGGCCGTGCCGGCGACGCGCTCGACCAGCTGCTGGAAGTGACGCGGTCGCACGGCGCCGGCCGGCGCGCCGAGCCGGTGGCCGATCGTCGAGATGAACGCGTCGAAGATTTCGACCTTCGCCGGATCGGGAGCCTCGTGGATGCGGTAGATGGCGGGCACCTGCCGCCGTTCCAGCTCGGTGGCGACCGCCTCGTTGGCGAGCAGCATGAACTCCTCGATCAGGCGGTGCGCGTCGTTGCGCTCCGAGGCGGTGATCGCCTCGACCTGCCCTTCCTCGTCGAGGCGGATCTCGGCCTCCGGCAGATCGAAGTCGATCGATCCCCGCCTCCGGCGCCGATCGCGGAGCAGCCCGAACAGGCCGTGCATCTCACGCAGCATCGCGACGACCGCCGGCTCGATCTCGTCCCGGGGGCGACGCTGCCCGGTCAGCACGGCGTTCACGCCCGCGTAGGTCAGGCGGGCGCGGCTGCGGATGACGCCGTCGTGAAACACGACACGGGCCGGCTCGCCGGCCGCGTCAATCTCGATGACCGCGGACTGCACCAGGCGGTCGACGCCGGGCTTGAGGCTGCACAGGCCCGTGGCCAGCTCGGCCGGGAACATGTGCACCGCGCGGTCGGGGAAGTACACCGACGTCCCGCGGTCGAGGGCGTCTTCGTCCAGCGCGCTGCCGGCCTTCACGTAGTGCGCGACATCGGCGATGTGCACGCTCAGCACGTACCCGCCAGCCTCGCGCCTCACCACCGACACGGCGTCGTCGAAGTCCCGGGCGTCGTCGCCGTCGATGGTCACCGTCAGCTCGCCCCGGAAGTCGGTCCGGCCCTCGCAGTCCTGCGGGCGCACCTCCGCGCCCATCCAGCGGGCCTCGGCCACCGCGCCGGGAGCGTGGGCCTCGGCGATGCCGTGCCGGCGCAGGATGACGGTGGTGTCCACGCCGGGAGCGTCGGGCTGGCCCAGCACGGCGGTCACGCGGCCGACGGGCCCCCTCGTCGCGGTCGGCCATCGTGTGATCTCGATCTCCACCATGTCGCCCTGCGCGGCCTGGCGCGCATCGGCCGGGGGCACGAGCACACGATCACGCATGCGGCGATCGAAGGGCACGACATGCGACGCGGCCCGACGCGTCGATGTCGACCTGCCCCAGCACCCGCGACGACCCGCGCTCGACGACGCGGACGATGCGGCCCTCGGTCCGGCCGTCGCCCCTGGAGGGCACCTGCCGGACGGCGACCCGGTCGCCGTGGAGCGCTTCATGAAGCTGCGACCTGGGGATGTAGAGGTCGCCCGAGGCGGGATCGTGTTCGGGTGTGACGAACCCGTAGCCGTCCGGGTGCATCTGCAGCACCCCGACGACGTGGTCCGCCCGTCCGGGCAGCGCGTACCGATGGCCGCGCAGCTGGATGATGGCCCCTTCGGCCGCCAGGGCGTGCAGGTGGCGCCGGAACGTGGCGCGCTCCTCGCGGGGCACGTGCAGGCGCTGCTGCAGCTCGCGGGCGGACGCCGGCCGCTCCAGCGCACCCTGCAGCGACTGCAGCAACGCCTCGCGCGTCACGGCATCTTCGGCAGCAGGCGGATGGCTTCGGCCAGCCGGGTGTTCGCGGACTGGTCGAGACGGCCGGCCATCTGCCGGGCGTCGTCGACCCGGGCCGCGACCTCTCTCGCGGCGGCGGCTTCGCTCCTGAGACGCAGGCGGTCGAACGCTTCCGCCGCCGTCACCAGGTCGGCTTTCGCGCTCACGAGGCTGCGCGAGGCGTCGCCGAAGTTCACCTCGAAGAGGCTCACCCGGGCAGCCAGCATGTTCCCGCGCGCGTTCGCCAGGTGCAGGCCGGTGCCCGCCTTCGTCAGCGTCTCCTCGGCCCGCCATCTCCCGGTCGAGCCCCAGAGCCAGCCGCCCAGCAGCGCGAGGGCCAACGCGGCGAGCATGACGAGTAGCGGTCTTCAGCGTGACGTTCATCGAGGCTCCTTCCCGAGCATCATGACAATCTGGATGTCGCCGACGTTGGTGCTGGTCGGTCCGGTGACGACCAGATCGCCCAGGGCGTGGAAGAACGCGTACGCATTGTTGTCGCGCAGGTAGTCGCCGGGATCGCCGAGCCCAGCCTTGCGCGCGCGGGAGCGGGTCGAGGTGTCCACCAGCGCGCCGGCGGCGTCGGTCGGCCCGTCGATGCCGTCGGTCCCGACGCTGGCCACGACGGCCGCGGCGGGCAGGCCCGCCAGCGGTTCGACCAGCGCGAGCGCGAGTTCCTGATTGCGGCCGCCCTTCCCCGTGCCGGTCACGGTCACGGTGGTCTCGCCGCACGACACGAAGCAGATCTTCCCGCCGAGCCCGGCGGCGGACGTGAGCCGCCCGAATACCGTCCCGGCGGCCACGCGGGCCTCGCCGGTCAACGGCGCCGCGTCGACGTGCACGTCGTAGCCTCTCGCCTCGGCTTCACGCCGCGCGCCTTCGACCGCATCCCGCGCCGCGCCGACGATGATCGTCGTCGTGCTGGCGAGACCGGCGGAGCCGGCTTTCGGCGTCTCCGGTCTGAGGCCGCGAACGCCTTCGCCGAGGGCCTCGACGACGGCGGCCGGGTAGGTGTCGATTCCGCCGAAACGATCGAGCACCGCGAGTGCGTCGCTGTACGTCGTCGGGTCGCCCACGGTCGGTCCCGAGGCGATGACCGCGAGATCGTCGCCGACCACGTCCGAGACGGCCAGCGCCACGGTGCGGCCCCGGCACGCCGACGCCAGACGGCCGCCCTTCACGCGGGAGAGGTGCTTGCGGACCGCGTTCAGCGCCGTGATGTCGGCGCCGGCGCGAAGCAGGCGCGCCGTGGTGGCCTGGAGATCCTCGAGGGAGACGCCATCGGCCGGAGCTTCGAGCAGCGCCGATGCGCCTCCCGACAGGAGGACGACGAGCACGTCGTCAGGACCCGTGGCGCCGGCGAGCTCGAGCGCCCTGCGGCCCGCGGCGAGGCTGCCCGTGGTCGGAACCGGGTGCCCGCCCGTGAAGTACTCGATGCCGCCCGGGAGAGCGCCCGCCGGCCCCGTCGACACGGCCATCGCCAGCGCCGGCCGGCCCGTCACACCGGCCAGGCAGGAGCGCCGCCATCGGCACGGCGGCCTTGCCCGCCGCGACGAGGTTCCAGCGCCGCGCGGTCGAGACGGCCGCCTCGATCGCCGGAAGGCCGCGCGCCACGCAGGCCCCGGCGTCGGCGGCCGCGAAGGCCGCCCGCACGACGGCCAGCGCGTCGTCGCGGAGCTCGGCCAACTCGACAATCAGTGAACGTTCCTCGGGTCTGCCGCGATCAGGCCGCCGGTGGCGGCATCGATGCAGCGCAGGAGCCGGCTGACCAGCTGGTCGGCGTGATCGAGCGCGCACAGGGTTTCGATGCGCATGAGGATGAGGTCGAGCGCCGCTTCCGCGCCGGCCACGGCGCTTTCGGAGTAATACTCCCGCTGCTGGCGCAGCTGCGCCTGGCGCTTCAGAAACTCTTCGCGATAGAAATCGGCGATGACGTCGGTGGAGGAGCACGGGCAGGCTGGATGTTGTCTGATGCTGGAACTCCGCATGAGGCTCCTCAGGCGCGGCAAATCCAAAGCAATTTCAGTCTAGTTCCGTGGCGCACGCGTGTCAACGCACGTGCCGGGCGGCGAGGTAGCCGCCCGCGCATCCCACGGCCATGCCGATGACGACAACCAGCGCCGCCATGCCCGCCGGGAGGAAGCCGACGATCGCCGGCGTCAGGCGCCGCGCCCAGGGCCGCGAGGATGCGGACCCTGGCCAGCAGGTAGCCCCCGTACAGCGCGCCGAGCGAGACGAGCGCGCCCGCGCCGCCCTGCAGGATCCCCTCCACGACCAGCGGACCGCGCAGCAGGCCGATGGGCGCGCCCATCAACTGCATGATGTCCACCTCGTCGCGCCGCGCGTGCAGCGCGAGGCGCACGACGGTGGCCACGGTGAGGACGGCGGCGGCGAGCAGGACCGCGCCGAGCATCCAGCCGGCCCAGCGGACGCCGGCGGCGATGCGGCCGAGCCGTTCGAGCCAGCGGCGATCGAACCGGACGTCGGCCACGCCTCCGGCCGCGGTCACCCGGGCGGCGAACGTCTCGAGGGCGGCGCCGTCGGCCTTCGCGGGATCGAGACGCACGTCGATGGACGCGGGCAGCGGGTTCTGCGGCAGATCGGCCAGGCCGGCGGCGAGGTCCGGGAAGTCGCGCCTGAAGCGGAGCGCCGCGTCCGCCTTGGAGACGTACTCGCGGGACGCGACGGCGGGGTGGCCGTCGAGCAGCGTGTTGAGCGCCACGCGCTGCTCGGGCGAGATGTCGTCCGCCAGGTAGATCGAGAACTCCGCCGCCGCGCTCCACCTCGACACGGCGCGGTCCAGGTTCACCGTCACCAGCAGGAACCCGCCCAGCACGAGCAGCGCCGCCGCGATGGTCAGCACCGAGAGCAGCACCGACACCCGCTGACGCCGGAGGCTGGCGACCGCTTCGTCGAGACAGTACGTGAGCCAGTGTGCCGTCATGGTGCCCCTACGACGTCTCCACGAGGTGGCCGTGGTCGAGCGTGACCGCACGCCGGCCCACGTGCCGCATCAGCTCGCGGTCGTGCGTGGCGACCAGCACGGTGGTGCCGCGGGCGTTGATGTCGCGGAACAGGTTCATGATCTCGAGCGACAGGTCCGGGTCGAGGTTGCCCGTCGGCTCGTCGGCCAGGATGAGCGCCGGCTCGTTGACCAGCGCCCGCGCGATCGCGACGCGCTGCTGCTCGCCGCCCGAGAGTTCCAGCGGGTACGCGTTCATCCGGTGCTGGAGCCCGAGCCACTTGAGCACCTGGAACGTGCGCCGCTGCTGCTGCACCGACGTGGCGCCGAGCACGCGCGGCACGAGGCCGACGTTGTCGAGCACGGTCTTGGTCGCGATCAGCTTGAAGTCCTGGAACACGAACCCGACGGCCCGCCGGTAGGTCTGCGCCTGGCCCGGCGTGAGCTTCGCGAGGTCCCGCCCGGCCACCTTGACCGAGCCCTCCGTCGGGAGCTCCTGGCGCAGCAGGAGCCTCAGCAGCGTGGACTTGCCGGCTCCGCTGGGGCCCGTGAGGAAGACGAACTCGCCCTTCTCGACGACGAGCGACACGTCGCGCAGCGCGTAGATCCCGCGCCCGTACATCTTGGAGAGGTGCGAGGTTTCAATCACGGCAGCCCGGCGACGCGTCCGTCAAGGCCCCACTCAGGGGGCGTTGGAAGAATGGGGCGAGTATAGCATGCAGCCGGCCGGCGCCCGGCGGGCCGGCGCGGCGCGCATCACGTGCCCGGCGAGTCGAGTCTGGCGCGCACGAGGCGATCCACGGCGGAGGGGTTCGCGCGGCCGCCGCTTCGCTTGATCACCTGGCCGACGAGGAACCCCGCCACGGCGCGCTTCCCCGCCCGGTACTGCGCGACCTGGCCCGGATGTTCCGCGAGCGTCTCGTCGACCAGCGCCTCCAGGACATCCGCGCGCGATTCCTGGAGCAGGCCGCCGGCGGCGGCGAGTGACGCGGCCGTGCCGCCGGTGGCCATCATGCCGGCCAGGATCTGCTTCGCCGCAGACGCCGACACGACACCCGACGCGGCCATCCGGATGAGTTCACCGAGCGACTCCGGCGTCACGCGGCTCGCGTTCACGGCGAGCCCCGCGTCGGTGAGGCGCCGGGCCATTCGCCGCGCACCCACAGGCAGGCCGCCGCCGGATCACCCGAGGCCTGCGCCGTCCGTTCGAAGAAGGCGGCCAGCCCCGGCGTCCGCGCCAGCGCGCCCGCGTCGTCATCGTCGAGCCCGTATGTCGCGGCGAGGCGCGCCTCGCAGGCGTCCGGCAGTTCAGGCAGGGCGGCGCGGATGCGCGCGAGCCGCTCTGGCGGGAGCGCGAGCGGCGGCAGGTCAGGTTCCGGGAAGTACCGGTAGTCTTCCGAATCCTCCTTCGTGCGCATGACGATCGTGCGCCCGGCCGCGTCGTCCCAGAGCCGGGTTTCGACCTCGACGCGGCCGCCGTCGCCGAGCACGCCGGCCTGCCGGGCGATCTCGTACTCGAGGGCGCGCTGGAGCGCCCGGAACGAATTCAGGTTCTTGATCTCGGTCCGGACGCCGAGGAGGCCGTCGCCTCGGCGCCGCAACGACACGTTGGCGTCGCACCGGAGCCCGCCCTCCTCCATGCTCGCGTCCGACGCGCCGATGGCCACCAGCGTGGCGCGGAGCCGGCGGGCGAACTCCGCGGCGTCGGCCGCGCTCGTGAGGTCGGGCTCGGTCACGATCTCCACCAGCGGCACGCCGCACCGGTTGAAGTCGAGATAGGCGGACGCGGCCGAATCGGGAAACCCCTCGTGGAGCGACTTGCCCGCATCTTCCTCGAGATGCACGCGGACCAGCCTCACGGTGCGGGTCCGGCCTGCCGAACGCCACGTCAGGGCGCCGCCGGTGGCGAGCGGCCGATCGTGCTGCGTGATCTGGTAGCCCTTCGGCAGATCCGGGTAGAAATAGTGCTTCCGGGCGAAGCACGATCGCGGAGCCACCGCGCAGCCGAGCGCGAGCGCCACCGCTGCCGCGAGGTCGACGGCCTTCGTGTTCGGCACCGGCAGCGCGCCGGGCAGCCCGAGGCAGGTCGGGCAGGTGCGGGTATTCGGCGGGGCGCCATAGCCCGCCGAACAGCCGCAGAACATCTTGCTCGCGGTCCGCAGCTGCGCGTGCACCTCGAGCCCGATGTTCACGTCGTAGGCGCCGGCGGGATCGGGGCCGTGTTCCGTCATCGGTTGCCACCCGGCAGTATAGCCGAGCGCCGCCGTGACTAATGGGCGTCGCGCGGCGGACCGATACGTGCAGTTGTGAGCAATGTCGCGCCGCCGCGTCGGAGCCGTCGCCGCAGGGGAGCCCTCACGGCCGCGTGGTGCCTGTCACTGGCGGCGATCGCCTGGCTGACGTCCGCGTGCGCGTCCCGGCCGGGGAGCGTCCCGGGCGGACCGGGCGCCGGCAGCGCGCCTCCTGCCGGCGGCATGGAAGCCGGACGCGACCGCGCGTGGCCGGAGCAGACGCTGCCTGCGACTGTCCGCGTGCGCGTCGGCACGACAGGCGCCGCGCGGGTCGTCACGCTGCCGCTCGACGAGTACGTCCTGGGCGCCGTGCGCGCCGAGATGCTGCCGTCGACGCTGCGCGCCCAACCCGCGAGCCGGGCGCTCGACGTGCAGGCCATCGTGTCCAGAACCTACGCCGTCGCCAATCTCCGCCGCCACGCCGCCGAAGGGTACGACCTGTGCGACACGACGCACTGTCAGGTGTACCGGCCGCCCGCGGCCGGCGAAGGGCCTGGCGACCCGGCCGCGAGGGCCGTCAGCGCCACGCGCGGCCAGGTCCTGACGTTTCAGGGCCGCGTCATTCAGGCGCTCTTTCATGCCGACTGCGGCGGCCACACGGCATCCGCCGCATCGGTGTGGGGCGGCACCGACGCGCCCTACCTCGCATCGGTCGGCGACTGGTACTGCGAGCGGCAGCCGGCGTCGGGCTGGACGTACGCGGCGGAGGAGGCCGCGGTGATCCGCGCGCTGAACGCGGACCCGCGCACCCGGATCGGGCGTCGTCTCGGCCGCGTCGAGATCGCGTCGCGCGCCCCGACCGGCCGCGCGCTCGCCGTCATGCTGACTGGCTCGACGCAGATCGTGGTGCGGGCCGAAGTGTTCCGCGCCGTCTTGACCCAGGCGTTCGGGACGCGGTCGCTGCGCAGCACGTGGTTCGACGTGGCCCGCGACGGCCCGCGCCTCCGCTTCTCCGGCGTGGGCTTCGGGCATGGCGTAGGGCTGTGCCAGTCCGGCACGCTGCGGCGCGTCGAGGCCCGGCAGTCCCCCGCCGAGATCCTCGCGCACTACTTCCCGGGCAGCCGACTGCAGACCGCGTTGCCGACGCGGGCCCGGCCGGACGTCGCCGAGCGCCTGTTCGGCCGCTGAGGTCGTCGCCGGACGAATGCGCCCCTAACCTGCCATTCTGCAAAACGTTACGACGAGAGACCGGGAATCTGGTACCATCTCGATCATCGCCGGGTCGCCGCGCCGGCGGTAAACAAATCTCGATCTCGTGGCGTAAACAGGGGCAGAAGGCGGTGACGGGTTCCTCCGGCTCTCGTTCCGGCACGCCGTTGACACCGGTCCGCGCCGACCGGTCCGGCGGCGCTTCGAGCCGCCAGGGTGGCTCCGGGCCCGCTGCCCAGGCCAGCTGCTCCGAGGACGCCAGACGCGTCAAAGCGGCCATCCTCGCGGGCCAGCAGGACCAGGCGAGGGACGCGTTCGCCGACCTCGTGGCGTCGTACCAGCGCCAGGCCATGCGCCTGGCGTTGTACCTGTTGCGGGACGCGGCTGAGGCCGATGAAGCGGTGCAGGACACGTTCGTGAAGGTCTTCACGCACATCACGTCCTACCGCGAGGACTTGCCGTTCGAGGCGTGGTTCACGCGCATCCTCGCGAACACCTGCCGGGATCGGCAGAAAGCGAGGCGGCGGCGGGAACGGTGGGAGACCATCGGCTTCGAGCGCGCTGACCGTACCGGGTCCGCCGTGGACCTGGCTCAGGCGCCCGGCCCGAGCCCCGAGGACGCCCTGCTCGGCAGCGAGCGGCGGCAGGAGTTGATGAGCGCGATTGACACGCTGCCTCGGCGTCAGCGGGACATTCTGCTGCTCTGCCACGTCGAGGGGCAGTCGCCCCGCGAGGTGGGCGCGATGACGGGGTTGACCGAGTCGACCGTTCGTGTTCATCTGTTTCGGGCGCTGCGGAAGTTGCGCGGCGCCTTGGAGGCCGGCCGTGTTCGCCGCTAAGCGACACCTCGACGATGACGTGCTCATCCGCCGGTACCTCGCGGACCGGGGCCTGGCGGCCCTCGAGGCGGGCGACGAAGGCCCGTTGCGGCACCTCGCCCACTGCCCGGCGTGCGAGGCGCGCTACGAGGCGCTTCGAACCGGGTTCGACGACTCCCGTCGTGGCCGCCATCGCGGACGCTGACGCCGCCTGCACACCCGATCGCATGGAGCATCAGCGCGATCGCATCCTCAGGCGCATCGATGCCCTGCAGACCGGCCCGCGAGTCCTGCCCTTCCCCGCCGCCGCGCAGAGCGGCCAGGCGGCGCCTCAGACGCGGATTCTCCGCCGCTGGGTGGCCGCCGCGGCCGTCGCGAGCTTTCTCGTGGGACTGGGCGCGGGACGCATGCTGTTTGACGGGACCTCCGACCGCCACGACCGCCGACGCGCGCTCGCAGGCGGCACCGGCATCGGTCCGGCAGGCCCCGACGATGCGGGCCCTGCACGTCGAGCCGGCCGTGAACGACGAGCAGTTCCTGTCGGAGATCGAACTGGCCACCGCCGCGCCGCGCACGCGTGAACTGCGGGCGATCTACGCCTTCACCCTCGAAGAGCCGCGCGACGTGCCGCGCGCGGTCGGGAAGGACTGATTCGCGCGCATGGCCGACGGCGTCACGCTTCTCATCGGTCCGCAATTCCTGGCCGCCTCCCTGGCCACGCACCCAGACATCCGGGACACCGAATTGCTCGTCTTCGACGAGGACCAGGTCTGCCAGGCGGTCGAGCACATGGTGCGCCAGCGCCCGCGGGTGGTCGCCATGCCGGAGAAGTTCGCGATGAGCCCGCGCGGCACGGCGCTCACGCACCGCATCGCCGTCGACGCCCAGCTCGCCGGGACGCAGCTGCTCCTCATCGACACCCAGGGCGCGGCGGTGCCCCTCGCCCCGGGCGCGCGCCCGACATGGCTGCCGCTCGACGGGGCCGGCACGCGGCGCGTGCCGCGCATCCGCATGCGGCAGGGGATCGACGTGCAGATTGACGGGGCCACGGCCGCCCTCGTCGACCTCTCGACGATGGGCGCCCAGGTGGTGTCGACGACGGTGTTGAAGCCGCGCCAGCGTGTGCGCATGGTCGTCGCGGTGGAACCGTATCTCATCCGGGCCACCGGCACCGTCGCGTGGGCCCTGTTTGAAATCCCGAAAGGCGGGCTGGCGCCCCACTACCGCGCCGGCCTCGAGTTCTCCTCGGCCGACCCCGAACCGCTCCTGCAGTTCTGCCTCGAGCAGGCCGCCGAGGCGTCGGCGAGCTAGATCGACACCTTCGACGTGCCGAACCACGCCGCCGCCAGCGGCGCGTTGCGGACGATGGTCTCGTCCCGGCCGGCACCGGTCGAGATGAGCAGCACCGGCACGCCGATGAGCTGCTCGAGGCGCTCCACGTACGCCCGCGCCTCGGGCGGCAGGCCGTCGAAGCTCTTCGCGCCGGAGGTCGGCGCACTCCAGCCGGGCATGGACTCGACAACCGGCGTACACCGCTGCAGCCGACGCAGGTCGGCCGGGAAATCGTCGCAGCGCTCGTCGCCGATGCGGTAGCCCACGCAGATCGGCACCGCGGGCAGGCCGTCGAGCACGTCCAGCTTCGTGATCACCACGGCATCGAGGCCGTTCACGCGAACCGCGTGCCTGACCTGGACCGCGTCGAACCAGCCGCATCGGCGGGGACGGCCGGTCACCGCGCCGAACTCGTGGCCCTTCGTGCGCAGGACCTCCCCCTCGGCGCCGGTCAACTCGGACGGAAACGGCCCTTCGCCCACGCGCGTGGTGTAGGCCTTGGCGATGCCGAGCACGGCGTGCACCGATCGCGGTCCGATGCCGAGCCCCGTGCACGCGCCGCCGACGGTGGCGTTCGACGAGGTGACATAGGGGTAGGTGCCGTGGTCGAGATCGAGCATCGTGCCCTGGGCCCCTTCGAACAGGATCGAGCGCCCTTCCGCCATCGCCCGGGTGAGCGCGACCGACACGTCGCCGACCCACGGCCGCACGCGGGCACCGAGCGCCCGCGCCTGCGCGAGGACGTCCTCCCAGCGCAGCGCCTCGTCCTGTGCGACACGGTTGCGGCGGGCGACGCCGTCGCGCACGAGTTCCTCGAGCGCCGCATCGTCGAAGAGATCGCACACGCGCAGGCCCCGGCGTCCCGCCTTGTCCTCGTACGCCGGCCCGATGCCGCGCGAGGTCGTGCCGATCATCCGGGCCCCGAGGCTCGCCTCGCTCATCCGATCCAGATCGCGGTGGTACGGCAGGATGACGTGCGCGCGATCGGACACGAGCAGGCGGCCGCCGACGTCGATCCCGGCGGCGGCGAGTTCGTCGACCTCGTCGAAGAGCGCCTTCAGGTCGATGACCACACCGTTCCCGATCACGCACGCGACGCCGGCGTGCAGGATGCCGGAGGGGATGAGGCGCAGGATGAACTTGCGGCCGCCCGCGTGGACGGTGTGGCCGGCGTTGTGCCCGCCCTGGTAGCGCGCCACAATCGAGAACCGCTGCGCGAGCAGATCCACGATCTTGCCCTTGCCCTCGTCTCCCCACTGTGCGCCGACAACGGCGATGTTCATGGACGGTCCTGACCTCGCATGTGTGGGCGGTCGGGCCCACGGCCAACGCCGGATGTTAGCACAGGACTCCCCGCACTCCGGCCCGCGCCGCGGCAGGCGGCGCCGACGGCCGCGGCCTACTTCGGGATGCGTTTCACCCAGGCGAGCAGTTCCTCGGCCCTCTGGCGCTCGCCCGGGTTCTCGGCGAGGGCGAGCGCTCGCTCGGCTTCCTTCACGGCTTCGTCCGCCTTGGACAGCCGGCCGAGGGCACGGGCCACGGTGGCGTGGTGGTACGACTCGCCGGGCTCGAGCGCGACCGCCCGCCGCGCCAGGCCAAGTGCCTTTTCAGCGTCGCCGAGGCCGATGGTGACCTCCGCCAGATACGAGTAGCCGGGCGCCCAGTTGGGATTCAGCGTGATCGTGTGATCCAGGCTCCGCTCGATCTGCTCGAGTTCGGCGTTGTCGAGTGCCGGGCTCCACCGCAGCTGGGCGTAGCGGTAATGGGCGTAGAAATTCGCCGAGCCGAGTTCGGCCGCCTTGCCATAGGCCGACAGCGCCGCCTCCTTCTGCCCTTCCTGGTCGCTCAGCAGCCCCTCGACCTCGTAGGGTGTCGCCAGGGCGGCGTCCGACCGCATCGCCTCCTGTGCGAGCTTTCGCGCCTCCACCGGCCGCTGCATCGCCGCGTGAAACGCCGCGCGATCGCCGGCGCTCTCGGCGGCGGACAGGGGCCGCCGCTTGAAGCCCTCCTCCGAGACGTTCACGTCGATGCCGATCAGCTGGTAGGTATACAGCGTCCTCCCGACGTACAAGTGGACGGCCTCGTCGAGGCGGTCGAGCGGGCCGTACACCTCGGTGAGCGACGCCTCCACGTTCCCGCCCTTCGCCACCAGCTCGAGGAGACGATTGAACCTGGGCAGGTTCGCGCCGTTCTCTCCGAAGGCCAGGTAGTGCACGAGCGCCCACGCCGACGCGTCGAACAGCCGCGCCTGGTCTTCGCGAGTCGCCTGCCGCGACTGCTGGTCGACCGCGAGGACCGCGGCCAGGCGCATCCGGGACCCTTCGCGCAGCGTCTCGAGGTGCCACGGGACGACGCGGCCTACCTGCACGTCCTTCTCCCGGACGATGGTGTTGGCGAACATGTCGCTGAGCCCTCGGCCGAGCCACAGCGGAAGCTCGCGCTCGAAACTCGAGCGGAGCGTGATGTACACGTAGGACCAGTAGCTCTGGTAGTACGGGTTCGCCTCCAGGCTGTCCGGCTTCGGCAGGTCGACCCGGACCGCCACGTAGTGACGATCCGGCCCGGTGACGAAGACGCTCGCCGGCCGCACGCCGCCTTTCGTCTCCCAGTACTTCGGTGCGAGGCTCTTGAGCGTGTTCTCGTCGCGGCGGCGAAGACCACGACCGGCTTCGCGGTCGCCAGGTTCGCCCACGGCCACAAACGCTGCAGGACCGCCCTGACCTGCTCGAACTGCCATGCGGCCCTGACCGCCTGCTTGTCTCCGGCATCCGAGATCACGGTGAAGTGGGGGCTCGTGACTTCCACCCATGGACGGTCGGCGGCCGCCAGGGTCCACGACGAGATCACGAGCGCCGCGCACATGCGCAGTCATCGCCAGGTGCGCCCTCGCTCCGCGTGCGTCACCGGCGCATCATTCGGGTCGTCGTTCCCGCTCTTACTGCCATGAGGCTCCTCCATGGGCTGCGGCGGAGTATGCGGGATGGGCGCGGCATTCTAGATCGCGCCAGCCCGACGCATCCAGCAAATACGAGCGCCTCAAGAAGCCGTCCGGCCGGGTTGACAAGATCCAGCCGGCCTCACTAAGGTCTAGGGCGCATGACCGAAAACGCCTGGACCCGTTCATCATGACGACATCATCCGCCCGCCCCGTTCGCGCGCCGCGCGGCACGGCCCTCTCCTGCAAGGGCTGGCCCCAGGAAGCGGCGCTGCGCATGCTGATGAACAACCTCGACCCCGACGTCGCCGAAGACCCGGACCGCCTCGTCGTCTACGGCGGCTCGGGCCGGGCCGCGCGCAGTTGGGCGGCGTTTGACGCCATCGTCGCTGCCCTGAGAGACCTCGCCGGCGACGAGACGCTGCTCGTGCAGTCGGGCAAGCCGGTCGGCGTGTTCAAGACCCACCCCGGCGCGCCGCGCGTGCTCATCGCCAACGCGCTGATCGTGCCGGCGTGGGCGACGTTCGAGAACTTCCGGGACCTCGAGGACCGCGGCCTCACGATGTACGGCCAGATGACCGCGGGGAGCTGGATCTACATCGGCTCGCAGGGCATCCTGCAGGGCACCTACGAGACGCTCGCGTCGGCGGGGCGCCGCTACTTCGACAATTCGCTCGCGGGGCGGGTGTTCGTGTCCGCGGGCCTCGGCGGCATGGGCGGGGCCCAGCCGCTCGCGGCGACGATGAACGGCGCCGCCGCGCTGGTCATCGAGGTCGACCCGCGCCGCATCGAGCGCCGCCTCGCCACGAAGTACGTCGACGAAGCGACCGACAGCCTCGACGAGGCGCTGTCCAGAGTCGGGCGGTGGCGGCGTGACGGGGTCGCGCGGTCCGTCGCCCTGTGCGCGAACGCCGCCGACGTGCTGCCGGCCCTGGTCTCCCGAAACGTCGTCCCGGACCTGCTCACCGATCAGACGTCCGCGCACGACCCGCTGAACGGCTATGTGCCCAACGGCATGACGCTCGGCGAGGCCGAGGCGCTCCGCCGCGGCGATCCCGGGGAGTACGTGAAGCGCTCGATCGCGGCGATGGCCGTCCACGTGCGCGCGATGCTCGATCTGAAGGCGCGCGGCGCGGTGACCTTCGACTACGGCAACAACATCCGCGCACGGGCGGTCGAGGGCGGCGTCGCGAACGCGTTCGACATTCCCGGGCTTCGTGCCGGAGTACATCCGCCCGCTGTTCTGCGAGGGCAAGGGGCCGTTCCGCTGGGCGGCGCTCTCGGGCGACCCGGCCGACATCCACGCGACCGACCAGGCGGCGCTGGAGATGTTCGCCCACGATGACGCGCTGTGCCGCTGGATCAAGCTGGCCTCCGAGCGGGTCGCGTTCCAGGGCCTGCCCGCGAGAATCTTCTGGCTGGGGTACGGCGAGCGCGCCCGCTTCGGCCTGAAGATCAACGAACTGGTCCGCACCGGCGTCGTCAAGGCGCCGATCGTGATCGGCCGCGATCACCTCGACACCGGGTCGGTGGCGTCGCCCAACCGCGAGACCGAGGGCATGCGCGACGGCAGCGATGCGATTGCCGACTGGCCGATCCTCAACGCGCTGCTGAACGCGTCGGCGGGCGCGACCTGGGTGTCCGTGCACCACGGCGGCGGCGTCGGCATCGGCTACTCGCTCCATGCCGGCATGGTGATCGTGGCCGACGGCAGCCGCGAGGCGGACGAGAAGCTCGAGCGCGTGCTGACCTGCGATCCCGGCATCGGCGTCGCCCGGCACGCTGACGCCGGCTACCCCGAGGCGATCGCGACGGCGAAGGCGCGCGGCGTGAAGATCCCGATGCTGGCGCCATGATGGCTCCGCTCCTGGGCATCGAAGCCCGTCTCGCATCGGCGCTGGCCGAGGCACCGTCGCGAATCCCGGTGCTCGTCGGCCCGTGCGGATCGGGCCGCACGCGCGCCCTGCAGCGCGTGCGCGACGGCTCGCCTCCGGGCTCGTGCCACTACATCGACGTCGAGCGCGTGATGTCGTCGCCGGAGCAGTTCTTCGGGCGTGTGACATCCGAGTCCCCCCTGGACTGGCCGGCGCCCGGCGCGCCCGCCGGACGGTCCCCGCGACGCGTACAACCGGACGCTGGCCTACTTCACGACCGCCAGGGCGAGGGACGGCGGGCCGGCGACGCTCCTGCTCGACGAAGCGCTCGAACTGCGGTTGTTCGAGAGCTTCCCCGGCCTCTCGGATGTCATGGACAGAGACGCTTCAGTCGCTGTCGGCGAGCGGCAACCGGTTCGTGCTCGCGACGAAGTACGAGACCCGAACCCTGCGCGCGCTGCGGAAGGCGCCGGACAGGTTTCTCGTGGTCCACGCCGAGCCGGTGGCGGCATCGGGCGTCGCGGCGGACCTCCTGCAGCTGCCCGGCATCCGTTCCGACCAGGCCGAGGACTCGGCGCGCGTCATCGTCGCGCTGACCGACGGCCGGGCCGCCTACGTCGCGGCCATCGTCGCCGCCCTCGGGGAGCGGCCGGGGCGGGACCTGGACCCGGTCGCGGCGCTCACGGCACTGCTGGCGCCGGGCGGTGCGCTTCATGGCCGGTGCCGGTTCAGCTACGAGATGCGCCTGCACCGGGCCCGCGGCTACGGCGCGCTCAAGGCGGTCCTCGGTGTCCTCGCCGAGGAGGAGCCGCTCACGCTGACCGAGATTGCCGGCCGCGTCCAGCGCACGCCGGGGTCGACGCGCGATTACCTCGGCTGGCTCGAGGATGTCGACCTGGTGTGCGCCCAGCGGAAGCGGTACGCCTTCGCCGACCCGCTGCTGCGAGTGTGGGTGCGCCTGAACTCGCGCTGCGCCGCCGCGGACGCCGGGCGGACGCTGGACGAAGTCCAGCGCTACGCCGTGGCCCGGCTGTCGGCGGGGCCGGTTACTCCGCGCTGAGGCCGTCGAGGGCCTTGCGCGCCGCCTCCCGTTCAGCGTCCTTCTTGGTGCGGCCTTCGGCCTCGGCCAGGACGTCGCCGCGCACGCGGACTTCGACCCTGAACAGGCGCCGGTGCGCCGGCCCTTCCTCGGCCGTCACCACGTACTCCGGCAGCGGATCACCGCGGCCCTGGAGCACTTCCTGCAGCGCCGACTTGTGGTCGTCGCCGATGGTCACCGCCCCGGCGACGTCGCCGACAAGCGGCTCGAACTCGCGCAGGATGAACGCCCGCGCCGCGTCGATCCCCCCGTCGAGGTAGACCGCCGCGATGAGCGCCTCGTAGCCGTCGGCCAGCAGCGCGCGCTTGGCCCGGCCTCCGGTCTTCTCCTCGCCCCTGCCGAGCAGGAGGTGCTCGCCGAGGCCGAGCCGGCGCGCCTGCCGCGCGAGGGCCGGCGTGGACACGAGCGCCGCCTTCATCTTCGACTTCTGGCCTTCGTCGCGCTCCGGGAAGCGGGTGAAGAGCAGTTCGGCGATGACGAAGCCCAGCACCGCGTCACCGAGGAACTCGAGCGATTCGTTGTCGATCACGCCGCCGGTGACGTCTTCGTTCGCCCGCGACCGGTGCGTGAGCGCGTGCTCCAGGATGCCGCGGTCGCGGAAGCGGTAGCCGGCCGCCTCCTGGAGCGTCTCGAACTCGTCCCGGATGCGCGTGGGCGGGCCGGACTCGTCGGATGTCCGGTAGTCCTGGATGAGGCGCGTCGCGGCCTCCGCCATGTCGCCCGCGACGGCGATGCGCACCTCCCCCAGGCCGTTCACCGTCAGCGGGAACACCCCGTGCGGGACGTCCGACGCCAGGCTGACCTCGACGCCGTGCGCCTCGAGCAGCCCGCGGACGATGCTGGCCTCGATGTCCGACCACGTCCGGAACACCACCACCGGCTCGCTCATGCCGCGGCCTCCGCGCTGGCGGGTTCGTCCACCTTCATCAGGATCATCGTCATGTCGTCGTGCTGCGGCGCGCTGCCGACAAACGCCGCGATCTCCCGGAGGATGCGCTCGCGCAGTTCGCCGATGGGCAGGTGGCCGTGCTCCTCGACCAGCTCGGCGAGCTGCGCCTCGCCGAAGCAGTCGGCGCGATCGTTCATCGCCTCGCTGATGCCGTCGGTGAACAGCACCAGCAGGTCGCCCGGAAGGATGGGCAGCGTGACTTCCGACAGCAGGCCGGCGAAGCGCTCGCCGTCGTCGATGCGCAGGCCCAGCACGAGGCCGTCCGGCGCGAGGAGGCTCGCCCGGCTCTTGCCGGCCGGCAGGTGCAGCAGCGGCGTGTGGCCCGCCCGCGCGTAGGTCATCACGCCGGCAGCCGGATCGATGACGGCATAGGTCATGGTGATGAAGCTGCGGCTGTCGAGGTGCATCGAGATGAGCCGGTTCGCGCTGATCAGCAGGTCGCGGGGCGACAGGTGGATCTGGCTCAGCGACAGGATGAGCCCCTTCAGCTCCGCCATGTAGAGCGCGGCGGACATCCCCTTGCCCGACACGTCGGCGATGAGCACGCCGTGGCGCCCGTCCGGCAGCGCGATGACGTCGTAGTAGTCCCCGCCCACCTCCCGGGCCGGCACGCAGAGCGCGCTGATGGTCATGCCCGGCATCAGCAGCGGCCCGCGCGGCAGCAGCGACATCTGGATTTCGCGGGCCAGCCGCATCTCCTCTTCGAGGCGCTTCTTCTCGGCCGCCTGGCGCAGCAGGTCTTCGATGCTGCCCGTCATCTGGTTGAACGAGTTGGCGAGTTCGCCGAGCTGATCGTTGGCGAGCACCGGGATCCGGTGCCCGAAATCACCCTGGCGCACGCGCTCGGTGCCGGCGAACAGCTCGTGGACCGCGCCCGTGATCGATCGCGCGAGCGCGAGCCCCATCACGAGGGCCACGACCTGGATGATGAGGAACAGGCCGCTGACGAAGAGCACGCCGAGGAGCAGCAGATCGCCGAAGCTGCTCGTGCCGCCCAGCGATCCCTGCGACGCCGAGAGCCGCTTGTAGATGGCCGGCACGCTCAGGCCGATGTTCATCGTCAGGGGCTCGGTCTTGCCGGTGGTCCAGTCGACGTGGTCCAGCAGGGTCACCCACTGGAACTGCCAGGGCCTGTCGGCTGCAGCCGCCGGCGTCCCGGACTGCCCCGACGCGGGGGCCGCCGACTGGGCCTGCGCCATCGGAGCCGAGGTTGGCACGAGGCTGGCCCCGCCGATGGTGATGCCCGTGGCGTCCTCGACCTCACGCTTCACCGCGCCGGTCACCGGGATATCGACCACGACGGCCACGCCGCGGCCCTCGCCGGCCACGACGATGGCCCGGACCGACACGTCGGCGGCCGCGCCCGGCACCAGGCCCGCCCCGGCGCCGCCCGCGAGCACGCCTGCAAAACCGTCGCAGGGCACCCATGCCGGGAGAAACGAGGGCGCGGCCCCGTGGTGCCACTCGCCCGCCGTGATGGTGGCGGCCGGCGGGCGCGCAGCCGTCGCGCCCGGGGATTCGCAGCGGCCCGGGGCAAGGGGCACGGCGGCCAGCGAGATGCCAGCGAGCCCGTGCCGCGCCGCGGCCGCGCGGCGGGCGAGGACGACGCGGACCGCCGCCTCGCGATCGCGCGACTCGAGTTCCATCGCGGCGAGGCGCGCCACCGACGTCGCTTCGCCGGCCAGGCCCGTCAGCGACTCCCGGATGAGATACGAGCTGAGGTTGGCGAACAGCAGCAGCCCCGAGAGGACGAAGAAGGTGACGATCAGGACGGCCGGGACCACGCCGATGAACACGTACGAGATGATCAGCTTGCGGCGGACCCGCCAGAGCAGCTGCGATCTCGCCCGGCGCGCGAGCCGCACCGCGAGGATGCCCGCGCCGACGACGAGCGCGACGCCGCCCAGCGTGCTGGCCGCCTGTACGCCGGTCGCGGCCCCGAGCCCGGCGGCCCGGAGCGCGAGCGTGGCGGCCTTGAGCACCGCGCCCGCCAGGATCAGGCAGCCGGCCAGGCTGCCGAGGCAGAAGCGGCGCGCCGCGGTCATCCACGCGCGGAGCCGATCGGAGGGAGCGAGCCCGGGCAACGCGGTCGGTGTCATGCGCCTCGCACGGATGATAGCTCAGAGCGCGGTGGACTCGCGCACCCACGCGAGGTACGACTCGCCGCCGTCGGCCACGCGAAGCACGAGCAGTTCGGGGACGTCGTACGGATGGAGCGTCGCGAGCCGCGCCTTGATGAGCGGGACCTTGTCCTCCACCGTCTTGAGCACGAGTTGACGCTCACGCGCGCGTTCGACCGCGCCCTTCCACGCGTAGACCGACGTCATCTCTGCGCCGAGGCTGACGCACGCCGCCAGTCGCTCGTTCACGAGGGCCGCGCCGAAGGCTTCGCCGTCGGCGTCTGCCGGGAGCGTCGTGAGCACGATGACGACCGTGGCGGGCGCCGGGATCGGACGGTGTGGATGCGGTGTCGGCGGCCATCGATTTCCTATGTACAAACGCGGCGACTTAGGGTACAACAGTTGGTCGATGGCCGCCACGCCCACGAGTCTGCCGGGCCCGCCGGGCAAAACGCGTCCGCGCCGCGGACGGGGCGGGTTCCGTGCGCTCGTGATCGTGTTCTCGGTGTGCGTCAGCTTCGTGGTCATCGACGCGTTTGTCGGCGACCGCGGGCTGGCGGCGCTGGTGCGCACGCGGCAGGAGCACCACCGCCTCGCCGCCGAGGTCGCGGCACGGCGGCGGGAGAACGACCGGCTGCGCGAGCAGATCCGGCGCCTCAGCGGCGAGGATCCCGACGGCCATCGAGGAAATCGCCCGGCGCGAACTCGGGCTGATCCGGCCCGGCGAGCGGCTCTTCATCATCAACGACATCACGCGCGCCGCGCGGAAGTAGGCGCGGGCCGCCTGGCCCGGCCGGACGCGCGGCGCGGCGGTTTGACCCGCTTCGGCCGGCGTGGTATCTTTGAACAGTTGGGTGCCTCGGCGCCCGACGATGACGCGGGGTGGAGCAGTCCGGTAGCTCGTTGGGCTCATAACCCAAAGGTCGGGGGTTCAAATCCCCCCCCGCAACCAGCGCTTCCAGGGCCACGGTGAACAGCCGTGGCCCTTTTGTTTCGGCGCTGGTTGCGCCCGGGGATTTGAACCCTCTGTTTGCCGGCAACCACGCCGCCTGCCGGCGGCGCGTTGCCTTGGCCCCCCCCGCAACCATGAAAGCCGCTCGGGTATACCGGGCGGCTTTCTCCATGTACGGGGGGACTCCCGCAAGCCCGGCTCAACCGTCGCATAGATCCCCCGTCCCCACCACCCGGCAGAATTCCGCCGCCAGCGTCGCGACGTGAACCCGGTGGATCTCGCCGGCCGGAATGATCCCGCCGCCGATCGCGTCGGGCAGCTCCATGCAGTCGCAGGCGTCCGCCACCATCACCATCTCCCACCCCGTGTTGGCGCCGGTGCGGATGGTGGTCGACACGCACATGTCGGTCGCCCAGCCGAAGCAGACCACCCGCTTCGCCCCGAGCCGGCGCAGGCGCAGATCGAGGTCGGTGCCGATGAAGGCGGAACTGACCGACTTCACCACCAGCGCCTCGCCCGCCCGCGGCTCGAAGCCGGGACGCAGCGCGTTGCCGGGGTGATCGGGACGAAACAGGCTCTCCGCTTCGACCGAGTCGTGTCGCACATGGATGATCGGCAGCCCCTTCTCCCGCCACGACGCGAGGAGACGCAGCCCGTTTTCGTCGAGCGCGGGATTGCCTCGGCGCGGTCGGCACGGCCAATCGATCGCTCGCTGCATGTCGATGGGAAGAAGCACGGCACCAGAAAAATCGAAGGGGAAGCTCGCCATCATGCACCCGAAGTGAAGGACTCGTTGACGCTGTTGCGCACCCTGCGATCACGAAGGGTACGCGGAATCGGCAGAGAGGGGAACAGTGCGCTTTGGAGGGTGTTCCCCCACCCGTTCCCCCTGGAACACGACTTCACCAGGGGCGCGAGCCTCATCTTCACAGCACCCGGACGGCCGCCCAGACCTCCCGGATCCGCTCGTAGGTTCCGTCGAGCGTCTGGTCGAGACCGCACTCCGTGAGAAGCGCCGCGAACGGTCTGGCCCAGTCTCTTGGTGGCGGAAGAAGGTCGTCGGGGACGGGATGCGTGGCGCGCCGATCGAACGTCGCCTCGACCGCCCGGCGGATTCGTTCGGGCGACAGCGTACCGAGCTCGATCAGGAGTACGAGGTCGAGAAAATCACGTACGCGGCTGTTGGCGGCGCCTGTGCGAGGCCGGGTGTAGGCATGGAGCTTCTCCGCCCAATGTTGCTCCTTCGAGAGCACGGGCGCGACGGCTGGTGCGATGCCGCCGAATCCCAACCAGTCCTCCCCAACCAGCACGTCAATCGGCTCGATGATCTCGTCCCCGACCCCGAGGTCGACGTGAAAGCTGACGAACGTGCGGCCGTCGAGGCGTGCATCGACGGGGAACCGGGCGTCACCTTCCGGAGCCTGATCCAGCGTCATCATCGCCCCGCCAACGATGAACGAGAAGAAGTCAGGCAGGCTAACCTGTGCGGCCGAGCGCAGGTGATCGAGCAGCGCGTCGGTGCCTCCGGCGCGTGGCAACGAGCCAACGCCAGCACGGACGCTGAAGTCGAGGTCGCGCGTCGATCGCGCCTCGTGGAACCTCATTTCCAGCGCATAGCCGCCCTTGAGCACCCAGCACTGACGGGCCGCCAACGAGGGATCGAACATCCTCGCAAGGAGTCGGTCAAATGCCACCTGCCGGCGCAGCCGTTGCAGGTCACCGACTTCGCGCTTGGCGCGATCGAGCAGACGGATTTCGAGTGCGTCTCGGAGTGCGCCGGCCGTCGCGTAGTGACGAGGCGCTGCCGTCATGCAGGCACCTGCTTGATGACGCGGTCGAGCCGCTGTCGTGCTCGCCGGCTCGTCTTCACCTGCGCGAGCTGCCGTGCCATAACTAGTCCTCGCTGAAGAGCCTCTCGAAGAGCCTGGACCTGCAGCTCCGCAGCCAGCCGATCCTCGACGACGACGTCGACGAGCGTGCGGAGCGGCGTCGTGACACGCACGCCGTCGGTCGTCTCGATGTCGTCCTCGGCGAGCCGGCCGCCGTGGAGGCGCAGCACTCTCGGGATGGCCGCCCATCCGCTGGAATCCAGGAGGAACCGTCATGTCGAGCTTCGCCGGCATGACATCGGAGAGCGCGTGGAGCGACAGCGCCGTGTTGTGACTGAAAGTGCCCTGAGGCTCCCCACGACGATTGTGAGCCCAGAGCTGCCACAGCATCAGATCAGGTCTGGTGGCCAGGGGGAATCGAGAAAGCCGGTAGATACCTCGGTGCTCGCGGACCCAATCGCCGTTGCGCACATGACGCGGGTGCGTGTTGTCGGCGTAGCCGGCCAGCCGGGCTTGGCGCGCGGTGAAGAAGCCGCCTTGTTGCTTGGCGACCCTGTAGAGTCGTTCTTCCGCGTCTGGCCGTTTCACGGTATATAACCTCACATAACGCGAGGGATTATACCTTCAATTGGCTGTGGGGGCAATGAACGCAACCCGTCACGCCGCCCCCCACCACAACGGCAAGTGTCGTTGGTTGTGAGCCCCCGCACCCAAGAAGGCCACAGGGCGGCTCAGCGCGATTGTCCCGTGGGGAGTCTCTGCCATGTGGCGTCCCGCCCTCGTCAGACGCATCGCACGGCGCCTTCGGCGCTGAGCTCTCGAAGCGCGCGCGATCGTGGGACGACTGACGGCCGGCAGCGCGCGCTCGAGATCGGCGTGGCGAAACTGCTGAGGCAGCCGGCTGACAACGTCGCGAATCATGTCCCGCTTCCCGCCGCTCCTGGCGCTCGTCGTGCCGACACGATCCTCGAACTCTCGATACGCCTTCACGAGCATCACGCCCACGAAGTACTCCACCAGGGGAGCATCGAGTGCTGGCCCTCGTGCCACTTGTGCGAGGACGCCTGCAACGCGTCGTAGTAGCCCGCTTTGGTGCCCTCGATCGCGGTCTCGAGAGAAATGCTACCGTCCGACCTCGTACACGGCCTGGTACAGCAGCACGAGCGAGAGCAGTCGCGCCATGCGGCCATTTCCGTCGGCGAATGGGTGAATGCACAGGAAGTCGAGCACGTAGGCTGGGATGAGCAGCAACGGTTCGACGACTCGGTGCTCTGGATGATGGCGTTCTCGCGCATCGCCTTCAGAACCTGCGGGGGTTGCTGTTTGAAGAGAGCCTGTTTGCCCCGGTACTCGCCAACGAGCCGAACGCTCTGCACTAGTCCGTGGTTGAAGGGGTGTCGGCTGATTACGCCGTTTTCGAAGGACTTCGGCACGAACTAGATCATGTCATCTGTTCATGATCTAGTTCATGGGTCATGATCAGGGTCACGCTCGTGCGTCCGTACACTGCTGACGATACCTGACTTGTATGATGGCACCGGGACCATCCGCGGCTGGCGTGTCGGTGACGTCGTCATTGGATCATCGATCGAAATGAGAGACCGGCAGCCCCGCTGGGGGACTGCCGGTCTGTGGAGATGGAGCGAACAGGACGGCTAGTCGACCGCCATCGCCGCTCTGGCCAGCGTCTCGAGATCGAGATACTGCGCCTTCTCGGTGGTCACGCCCACGAACTGGATCGTCCCGCCCTTGAATTCGCCGGGCGACGTGTAGAGCGCGCTGACCGCATCGCCGCTGTCGAAGCCGATGCAGAGGCCATCGCCAGACAGGGTGAACTTGCCGACCTGCGCGCGCATCGGGCCTTCGGCCACGACCTTGTCGTTGACGTACAGCTTCGTCGTGCCGATCGACTCGTGGTTCGGGCCCGCCTTCTCACGGGTGAACTCCATCCCCAGCGTGTATTTGCCGGGCTTGAGCTCAGGTGAGACGAACTGCTGTTCCGGCTTGATGCCGAGGAAGTTGTAGACGTAGTGCAGCTTCTTGTCGGCGATGAACAGCGAGTGGCCACCGAAGCGCGACCCGTGCGCGAAGATCACGCCCGAGCAGTCCGCGCCGATCTCGACATCGGCGAGGATCTTGTACGATCGCCCACGGACATTGACGGCGACGGCCTCCGGGATCGCCGAGGCCCCCGGGTAGTAGAGGTAGCGCTCGCGCGGCTCTTCCTCGCTCGGTCGTGGAGTGCCAAGAATGTCCGGCGCCGAGCGGTCGTCGATCGGCAGCACGAAGTTCTTCTCCGCCTCCTCGAACCAGGCCTTGATCAGCGCCTGCAGCTTCTCGGGATGCTCGCCGGCCAGGTTCTTCGACTCGGCGCGGTCCACGTCCACGTGATAGAGCTCCCACACGTCCTTGTCGAAGTTGCCCGTGCCTTTGAACGGGACGTGAAGCGCGGCGGCCTTCCAGCCGCCCTCCCACATGCCGCGCGTGCCCAACATGGCGTAGTACTGGCGCTTCTTCATGGTCGGTGCGTCCGGCTTTGCGTCGAACGTGTAACGCATGGACACACCGGAGAGCGGATACTGCTCTACGCCCTTGTAGACCTTCGGCATCTCCAGCCCGCAGATGTCGAGAATCGTCGGGACGATGTCGGTGGAGTGATGGTACTGGTTCCGCACCTCACCTTGCGCCTTGATGCCCTTGGGCCACGAGATCACCAGCGGGTCACACGTCCCACCCGCATATTCCGAGTAGCGCTTGAACATCTTGAACGGCGCCGAGGTTCCCGCGGCCCAGCCGGTCGGGAAGTGCTCGTAGGTGTCCGGCCCACCGAGCTGGTCGATCAGCTTCATGTTCTCGGACAGTTCATCAGGATAGCCGTTGAAGAACTTGTTCTCGTTCACCGAGCCGTTGGGGCTGCCTTCACCCGACGCGCCGTTATCGGCACCGTAGATCACGACGGTGTTCTCGAGCTGTCCGGTCTGTTCGAGGTAGTCGATGATGCGGCCGATCTGCACGTCCGTGTATTCCGAGAACGCGGCGTACACCTCCATCAGGCGTGAGAACAGCCTCTGCTCGTCGGCGGTCAGCGAATCCCATGGGCGAACCACGTCCGCCGGAGCGGCCACATCTGCCGGCAGTGGGTTCAGCGGCGTCAACTGCGTGCCCTCGGGCAGGATTCCCTTGGCGATCATCCGCGGCAGCACCCATTCGCGATACGCCTCGTAGCCGGTGTCGAATTTGCCCTTGGTACTTGTCGATGTACTCCTGCGGCGCGTGATGCGGTGCATGGTTGGCGCCCGGGCATAACCACATGAACCACGGCTTCGAGGGGTTGCCCGCCTTCTGGTCCTTAATCATCCTCAGGGCCTGATCGGCGAGGTCCTTGGAGAGGTGATACCCCTCCTCGGGCGTGTACGGCGGATCGATCGCGCGGTTGTCTTCAATCAGATCGGGATACCACTGGTTGGTCTCGCCGCCGATGAAGCCATAGAACCGGTCGAAACCCATGCTGAGTGGCCAGCTCTTCTTGCTGGCGCCAAGGGCCACGTCCGTCTCGGGCACATTGTGGTTCTTCCCAAGCCAGAAGGTGCTCCAGCCGCCATCCTGCAGAATCTGTCCGACGGTGGCGCACTGTTCTGGAATGCGCGCCATGTGGCCGGGGAATCCGTTCGACCCCTCCGTGATGCAGGCGCAGCCGTTCAAGTGATGGTTGCGTCCGGTCAGGCAGGTGGAACGGGTTGGCGAGCAGAGCGCCGTCGTATGCCACTGCGAGTACATCAGGCCCCTGTCGGCCAGCTTCTGCAGCGTCGGCATGTTGATCCCGCCGCCGAACGGCGACCACGCGGCGAGGCCGGTGTCGTCGTACAGCACGAACAGGACATTCGGAGCGCCCGCCGGTGCACGTGTCGGTGTGTACAGGCTCCCAGTCCGCCACTGAATCGCGGACGTCGAGCTTAATCGTGCCTTTGAACGGTCTTTGCGACATTCACATCTCCGAAGCTGCGCGGTGTGGAAAGTGTGTCCGGCCCCCTGACGGCCACCACTGCGAATCGAGCCTTCTTACGTTAACTCATTTCCCTGCGTCACCCTTCCCACGGCCCGCCGGGCTCCCATCGCTGCTCGAAAACAGACCCTGCGGCGGCGGCGCTTGCGGGAGGAAGAACGACGTCCCCACGTGTGGCTACAGGCGCCGCGCCAGCGTAGCCCCAGGGCCGTACTCAACGGGACTCCCCTTGCAGTCCGCAGTCAGGCGGCGTCTTCTACCTCAGTCAGTTTGATCGGCACCTCGACGCCGTCCGGGAAGCGCGCCGCCAACACGAGTTCGCCATTCATCGCTTCGATAAACTTCCTCAGGGTGCCGATGTAGAGTTCGCTGCGGCGCTCCATCTTTGACACTTCGGCCTGGCTCACGCCGAGCAGGTCAGCCATCGCCTCTTGAGTCAAGCCACGGGCTTTCCGCAATTGGGACAGGTGCAGCTCATCGGACAGCTCCCGAGCCTCTGCCTCGATGCGCTCGCGCGTGGCGGGCCGCACCAGAGCCTTGATGTCCGTCCACTTGTGACGCGTCATATCAGTCCTTCCTGCTGAAGCGCCCGCAGGTATTCGTCATACAGCACGTCCGCCCGCGGAACATTTTCCTCGTACCAGCGGTCGTTGCCCGTTTTGTCGCCCCCGACCAGGAGAATCGCCGTCCTCCGTGGATCAAACGCATAGAGTACGCGATACGGCCGTCCTTCATGCTGGATCCGCAGCTCCCGCAAGTGGCGGTGGCGAGAACTCTCGATGCCCGACGAATGCGGGAACGGCAGCACGGGACCGTGCTCGACGAGGAGTTCGACGATGCGGCCGACGGCCACCTGCTCGCCGTCAGACAGGCCCGCGAACCACGATGCGAACTCGCCTGTGCCCTCGACATCCCATGCCACGAGGGTAATATGCCTCACACGGCATATTCCGTCAAGAGTTGCACGGGCGACTGCTCGAGCGAACGATACCGAGAGCGGTCACGCGGCCCCGGACCACAACTGCATTACCGTTAGTTGCGAGGCCGTCGCCGCGCGTCAGGCTTCTGTGGCGGTGGACGCCTGTGCCCGCCGGTGCCTGACGTATTCGACAACAGCCGGCATGATCGAGAGCAGGACGATGGCGATGATCGCGAGGCTGAAGTTGTTCTTCACGATCGGCAGGTTGCCGAAAAAATAGCCGGCGAAGACGCAGACGAACACCCAGGCGATGCCGCCGATGACGTTGTAGGCGAGGAACTTCCGGTAGGTCATCGCGCCGATGCCCGCGACAAACGGCGCAAAGGTCCGGACGATCGGGACGAAGCGCGCGATGATGATGGTCTTGCCGCCGTACTTCTCGTAGAACGCGTGCGTCTTCCGCAGGTGTTCCGGATTGAAGAACCGCGACTTCGGAAAGTGGAATACCTTCGGCCCGAGGTAGTGCCCGATCGAGTAGTTCAGCGTATCGCCCAGGATCGCCGCCACCGAGAGCAGGACCACCACCGCCCAGACGTTGAGGCGCCCGAGCGCCGCGAACGTCCCGGCGGCGAAGAGCAGCGAGTCGCCCGGCAGAATCGGGGTGACGACCAGTCCGGTCTCGAGAAAACGATGGCGAACAGCAGCGCGTAGGTGTACGCCGCCGTAGCTGGCGATCACCTCGGCCAGGTGCTTGTCGAGGTGCAGGAAGAA